>NZ_FWDP01000004.1 GCF_900169305.1 Marinilactibacillus piezotolerans
ACCAAACAAGTAAAGTGGAACGAGCCGTTCAGGCTCTCTCGAAATACAAGAGTTTCTCTTAGGCTGTCGTCAGACAGACAAATAGAAACGAAGTATTTCAGAGGAGCCTGGCGAGTGAAACTAGAACAATGTTGGTCTAAGCGTATGCGGTGTTGTCAAACATGTGAGTGAGCAAGATCAGCTATCTAGTTTTCAGAGAACAAGGTTCTCTTACAATAGAAAAGAGTCATTGTGCGGTAATGATGGCGGGAAGGATCCACCTGTTCCCATTTCGAACACAGCCGTTAAGCTTCCCAGCGCCGAGGATAGTGAGGGGTTTCCCCTTGTGAAAGCAGGACGTTGCCGTGCAGCTCTTATCTTAATTCGGAGGTTTAGCTCAGTTGGGAGAGCATCTGCCTTACAAGCAGAGGGTCAGCGGTTCGAGCCCGTTAACCTCCATTTTTTCGAGACATTAGCTCAGTCGGTAGAGCATCTGACTTTTAATCAGAGGGTCGCAGGTTCGAACCCTGCATGTCTCATAACACGTTAAGTGTTAATTATATATGAAGATCACAACGCGGATGTGGCGGAATTGGCAGACGCACTAGATTTAGGATCTAGCGCTTCACGGCGTGGGGGTTCAAGTCCCTCCATCCGCATGTAGTTTCTTCAATTCATTTAATGCCGGCTTAGCTCAGTTGGTAGAGCAACTGATTTGTAATCAGTAGGTCGAGGGTTCGACTCCTTTAGCCGGCATCATTCAGCGGAAGTAGTTCAGTGGTAGAACATCACCTTGCCAAGGTGGGGGTCGCGGGTTCGAATCCCGTCTTCCGCTTGGTTTACTTTTTGGAGTAATCAAGCAATCGAATAATTTTGATCTACAAAGTTTTTCATACCCTGATATCAGCCGGGGTGGCGGAATTGGTAGACGCACAGGACTTAAAATCCTGCGGTGAGTTTTCACCGTGCCGGTTCGACTCCGGCCCTCGGCACTTAATTTAATAAGCACCCTTAGCTCAATTGGATAGAGTACCTGACTACGAATCAGGCGGTTAGAGGTTCGACTCCTCTAGGGTGCATTTAAAGACACGGGAAGTAGCTCAGCTTGGTAGAGCACTTGGTTTGGGACCAAGGGGTCGCAGGTTCGAATCCTGTCTTCCCGATTTCTTATGAAGAAAACACCGTTTATATTTTTCTTACATAGGATCATGGCGGTGTAGCTCAGCTGGCTAGAGCGTACGGTTCATACCCGTGAGGTCGTGGGTTCGACTCCCTCCGCCGCTATAATGGATATAGTTCGCGGACCTTTAGCTCAGTTGGTTAGAGCAGACGGCTCATAACCGTCCGGTCGCAGGTTCGAGTCCTGCAAGGTCCATTTACACTTTATATTATCGCGGGGTAGAGCAGCTGGCAGCTCGTCGGGCTCATAACCCGGAGGTCGCAGGTTCGAATCCTGTCCCCGCAATTGCCATTTTTGTAGTTGCTTCAGCAACGTACAGCCATGGTACAATCGAGCGAAACCTCTCAATGTTTCATCTAAATTTTTCATTCAAAAGGTCCCGTAGTGTAGCGGTTATCACGCCTGCCTGTCACGCAGGAGATCGCGGGTTCGATTCCCGTCGGGACCGTCTAACTTAATGCGGGTGTAGTTTAGTGGTAAAACCACAGCCTTCCAAGCTGTTGTCGCGAGTTCGATTCTCGTCACCCGCTTTTTGTTTGGGGCCTATAGCTCAGCTGGTTAGAGCGCACGCCTGATAAGCGTGAGGTCGGTGGTTCGAGTCCACTTAGGCCCATTTCGTATCAATATTATATTGGTATGGGGAAGTACTCAAGTGGCTGAAGAGGCGCCCCTGCTAAGGGTGTAGGTCGTTTACGCGGCGCGAGGGTTCAAATCCCTCCTTCTCCGTTCTTTAAAATTAATAGGCCCCTTGGTCAAGCGGTTAAGACACCGCCCTTTCACGGCGGTAACACGGGTTCGAATCCCGTAGGGGTCATTAGTGGATAACCACTAAAGTATAGAAGTATTTTTGGAGGATTACCCAAGTCCGGCTTAAGGGAACGGTCTTGAAAACCGTCAGGCGTGTAAAAGCGCGCGTGGGTTCGAATCCCACATCCTCCTTAACAAAAGGGTTATTGTAACAAAATGGTCCCGTAGTGTAGCGGTTATCACGCCTGCCTGTCACGCAGGAGATCGCGGGTTCGATTCCCGTCGGGACCGTTTTTGTATTGGCGCAGTAGCTCAGTTGGTAGAGCAACGGATTGAAGCTCCGTGTGTCGGCAGTTCGACTCTGTCCTGCGCCATTTAATGCTGCGAGTGTAGTTTAGTGGTAAAACTACAGCCTTCCAAGCTGTTGTCGCGAGTTCGATTCTCGTCACTCGCTTAAAAATCATGACTATTTAAAAAAGTGTTTCAACTCGATTAAGAGAGTTGAAACACTTTTTTTGCTATAGTGATTGATTTCTACCAATATAGGTCGATTCCTTAAATCTTACAGTCGATGTATCGAAAAATTATGAAGATTAAAGTGTTTTTTTAAAGCAGATAATACGGGTGACTTCTTCAAACCCCATCTGTAAATGATAGGCTGCGCTGACTGTATTGTTCAATTCACAATCGCTGGCAAACTCTTTACAGTTATTTTGTTTTGCCTAGAAATCGCAGGCAGAAAGCAGAATTTGAGCAATCCCTTTTCTGCGATGTTCTGAGAGGACATAAACGCCCTCCAAATAACCGACGGGCGTGGTCGATGTTTCTTCTACATAATCCATTCGGAGGGAGGCATGAGCAAACCCGATGGCTTCGTTTGCTTCCAGATACAGATAAATTATTTCAGATTCATTATGGGTGACTTGGGTAAATTCATGAGTCAGTTCTTCCTCTGTTGTTGATTGCCAGAGCTGGCTGGCTAATACTGCAGCAAGATGAACCGCGTTGATTGTCATTTCAGTCAGCATAAAGCTACACGCTCCTAAATGTTAAATTAATGAATGAAAAGAGTACCAATTGTAATAAGTATTAAATAATTGGCAGAGAAACAAAAAACAAAAAATAATGTCGTTTTATAAGAAGGGTGTTTCCACAGTATTGGCACCGTAACCATTGATATTAAAGAAATCAAACTCCACCAAGCATAATGAGGCCAGGTCATCATCAATGTGACAAAGTAGGTCATAATCAGTAAAGCAAGCATGAGTCTTTTAGAACGTATTTCTTGCCAGCTTGTTGCTTCTAATAAAAAAGCAGGGATCAGTAGTGGAACAACAATATAGAGGACTTGATTAGGAATAAACCCGGTATGGATATAAAAGCTGAAACTATTCAATAAGAAAGTTTTGAGCAGTGGTAAAAGAATAATGGATAATAAATCTAGTTTATAGTAAATAGACAGATACTTACCCTGAGCGAATAGAGTGTAACTGAAAAGCAGCAGCCCAGCGGTCAAAGAATGAACAAGCATGAAGTATGACAGGCACATCAGAATCAGAAATTCAGTGAGCCAGTACTGATTGATTAGTGCATCTTTTTTTAGTATAAAGTATCGGCGCATTTTGGATTCTATCGTCTGATTAAGTATGAGATAGAGATAAAAAACAAAAAATGAAAATAGATTAATTGAAGAATAGGGAGTAGCATAAATTGTACCAAATAATAAATAGAGTCCTGGAAGAGCAAATGATAAAAACAGCGGATTTTTAATAATGTTCAATGATTTCAATAGTTCTTTCCGTCCTTTAAAAGTCTTTTGCTTTATCATAACATAATTGATTTATTCTTATCTCAATATTCTCAATTTAAGAATGATTGTTTCATAATATTATGGTAAACTAGTATAGGTTTACAATGAATTCCCGATAGGACGGCCACAGACCTGGTCGGAAGCCTTGTAACCGATAATAATGTAGGGGGAATACTACAATGGAAGAAAGAAAATTATTTACCTCAGAATCTGTCTCTGAAGGTCACCCGGATAAAATTGCGGATCAGATTAGTGATGCTATTTTGGATGCTATATTAGAGAAAGATCCTGATGCTCGTGTTGCCTGTGAGACAATGGTCACAACCGGTTTAGTTTTAATTGCCGGTGAAATCAGAACCAATACTTACGTAGATATGCAGAAAATTGCGAGAGATACGATTAGAGAAATCGGTTATACACGTGCGAAGTATGGGTTTGATGCAGATACGTGTGCTGTGTTGGTTTCCATTGATGATCAGTCTCCGGATATATCTATCGGTGTAGATGATTCGGCAGAGTTTAAGGCAACAGACGGTGAAGATGAATTAAATAAAATCGGTGCAGGGGACCAAGGTTTGATGTTTGGATTTGCTTCAAACGAAACGCCTGAGTTAATGCCGTTACCGATATCGTTGAGTCATAAACTAACCAGAAGGATTGCTGAGATCAGAAAAACAGGAGTAGTCGGTTACTTGCGACCTGATGCAAAAGCTCAAGTCACAGTAGAATACGATGAACAAGATCAGCCAAAACGTATTGATGCAATAGTGGTTAGTACGCAGCATTCACCAGAAGTACCATACGAAACATTGAAACAGGACATTATCAATCATGTGATTAAAGAAGTCATTCCCGAAAAATGGCTGGATGAAGAGACGAAATACTATATTAATCCTACTGGTCGTTTTGTCGTAGGCGGACCTCAAGGAGACGCCGGTTTGACAGGACGTAAGATTATCGTAGATACGTATGGCGGATATGCTCGTCACGGCGGCGGTGCATTTTCAGGGAAAGATGCTACTAAAGTCGATCGTTCTGCTAGTTATGCAGCCAGATATATTGCTAAAAATCTAGTTGCTGCTGGTATTGCAGACAAAGCAGAAGTTCAGCTGGCCTACGCTATTGGGGTAGCTCATCCAGTTTCTATAGCCGTTGATACCTTCGGAACAGGAAAAGCAGCACATTCTGAAATCATTGAAGCAGTTCGTCAAGTATTTGACTTGAGACCAGCTGGTATTATCAAAATGCTGGATCTTCAAAGACCTATCTACAGACAAACAGCTGCTTACGGGCATTTCGGCAGAACAGATATTGAACTGCCATGGGAAAATACGGACAAAGCAGAACAGCTGAAAAAATTATTGTCCATTTAGAAAGCTGAATCATGCAGTAAAAAGACTGGAGCATAAGTGTTCTAGTCTTTTTCTGTTTTAAAAGAATCAACAATAAGATAGTTAATTCTTTCCATTTTGATTGGAATTTACTAAGATAGACAGATAAAGTGTCAATAGGAGTGAAAACATGCAAGTGCGTTTAGCAGAAGGTGTCACATTGAATATTATTCGAACAGACAAATTTAAAACAACTACGATCAAATTTAAATTCAAATCACTCTTAAGGACAAAAGATGTAACACCAAGGACATTGATATCTAATTTACTGAATACAAATAGTCTCCATTATCCAACACAAACTGATTTCAGAAAAGTCCTTTCAGATCTGTATGGAGCTTCTTTATCAACAGATGTTTCTAAAAAAGGAAATGTCCATATTCTCTCGTTAGATATGAGAGTCGTAAACGAACAATTTGTAGAGGAAAAAGATCTATTAGAAAAAGCACTTCTTTTTTTACAGAATATTTTATTCTATCCTAATGTATATGGAAAAGCTTTTCATCGTGAAACGACTGTAAGAGAAATCGAGAATCTTAGAGATGAGTATGAAGCCATTTATGATGATAAGCAAGACTATGCTTCTCTTAAATTGAATGAACTGACTTTTGATTCTGAAGCTCAAAAATTGCCATCTTTCGGTAGAGAATCTGATCTCCAAAAGATTACAGCAGAGGGAGTATATGAAGTCTATCAACAGATGCTTTCAAAGGATGAAATTGAAATTTTCGTATTAGGTGAAGTCGAAGAAGAAAAAATAAGAAAAGTTTTTGAAAAATTTGAATTTAACGATAGAGCCTTGAAGACCACTGAGCTCTTTTACCGCCATCCTGAAAATAATAATGTGAAAGAACAGACTGAGAAGCAGAGGATTACCCAGACAAAACTGAATCTTTCCTTTGTAACCGATATTTATTATCGTCAAGCAAGTTATTTACCAGGACTAATTGTCAATGGCCTTTTCGGAGGATATGCACATTCGAAACTCTTTGTAAATATCAGAGAAAAAGCGAGCCTCGCTTATTCGATTTCAAGTGGTTTAGATACATTCACCGGCACAATGTTTGTAGAAGCTGGAATTGAAGAGAGCAGAGCTGACGAAGTAGAGCGTATGATTTTAAAAGAGTTAGAAGATATTCGGCAAGGGAAGTTCAGCGATGATGCTTTAAACCAGACTAAAGCTTTATTGAAAAACGATTTCTATCAGTCTGAAGATAGTGCGAGCAGTCAGATTGAAAGACGATACGTAAGCAAACTAGCTGGGCTGCCGGAACTTGAGTTAGAAAAATGGATAGCAGATATTGATGCAGTCACTAAAGAAGAGGTTGCCGCGACTGCAAATCATATCTTCTATAAAGCAAAATTTTTATTAGCAGGGAAGGGTTAGTTTGGATATTATTCAGTACGATCACTTAAAAGAAACATTATATAAAGAAGTGCTGGCAAATGGTTTGACAGTATTTATGCTGCCGAAACAGGACTATTATAAAACTTATGCATTATTCAGTACAGATTTCGGATCGATAGATCAAGAATTCAAACCGCTCAATGATTCGAAGTTGATTCAGTTTCCAAATGGTATCGCTCATTTTCTAGAGCATAAGATGTTTGAAAAAGAAGAAGGGGATGTTTTCGATCGTTTTTCTAACCAGGGAGCTTCAGCGAATGCTTTCACTTCCTTTACAAATACAGGCTATTTATTCTCCAGTACCAGCCGATTAAAGGAGAATATTCATACTTTATTGGATTTTGTTCAAAAACCTTATTTTACTGACGAAACCGTTAAAAAAGAGAAAGGAATTATTGCACAAGAGATTCAAATGTATGATGATTTACCTGAATGGAGGGTATTGTTTGGATTATTAGAAAATTTATATCCGAATCATCCGGCCAGCATCGATATTGCCGGTACCGTTGAGAGCATACAGGACATTACGGCAGAGATGTTGTATCAGAACTATTCAACTTTTTATCATCCATGCAATATGCAGCTGTTTATTACTGGCAATATTGATCCTGAAGAGACTTTAAATTGGATAAAGGACAACCAAGCCTCAAAAGTATTTTCACCGCCTGAACCAATCATAAAAGCAGTGCCTGAAGACAGCAGTACAGTCTGTTCTTTTAATAAAATAGAAATGTCAGTAAACAAACCGAAAGTCTTGGTAGGTGTAAAGGGGAAGCAGCATAAATTAAAGGGAATAATGGCGCTGAAACAAGTGATTTTAATAGAATTTCTGCTGAAACTGTTATTTGGTGAAACCTCGTCAACCTACTTAAGACTTTATGATGAAGGGTTGATCGACGACAGTTTCGATTATGACTATACTTTTGAAAGAAGCTTTGATTATATCAGCGTTGGCGGTGATACTAAAGAACCGGATTTACTGGCTGATATTTTGCAAAACTTGCTGCAAAATGCTGCTGAGAATCCAGACTTAAATGAACGGCATTTTCAAACAGTTAAGAAAAGAAGTATTGGTCAAGTGCTGCAGTCATTAAATTCCTTAGAGTTTATTGCACATCGTTTCAGTGATCTGCAGTTTGGAGATGCTACGATTTTTGATGTTGTTCCTTTGATGGAAGAAATTCAATTGGATGAGGTTAAAAGTGTTGTGGCAAGTTACATGTTAAAAGAGTGTTTTTCAACGTTTCAAGTACTGCCGGAATCAGAGTAAGACGCTCAGCGATATGTAATGAAATCTTAAGGATTAACTGCTTTCATACGGGGAATCACCCTATACTCAATGTTTTTCGTATGGTATACTTTTAGAAATGAAACGTAGAAGGATGTTATATTTCTACTAGATATATGCGTTTTCTATAAAAGCATATTCAGAATCTTAAAAAAGTATTTTGAAGCAGAAGAACATTAAAAAATCAAACCATACAATATTATTATTTGTTATACTAAAAAAGACGGTTAATAGATGTTTATTTATCATGGTTCAACAAAGAAACAACATTAGGGTAGGTGACAAGGTTGAATGAAGTAGGCGAAAAGCTTAAAGATGCTAGAAAAGCCAAAGGATATACATTAGATGATTTACAACAAATGACGAAAATCCAAAAAAGATATTTGATCGCTGTTGAGGAGGGCAATTTAGATGTGTTGCCTGGAAATTTTTACGCTCGCGCATTCATCAAGCAATATGCTGATACTGTTGGGTTAAACGGAGAACAGCTGCTAAAAGAGCACTCTGGCATTCCAGATACCAAAGGGGAGGACTATACTGAAAAGGTTATAACAACTCAGACAAGGTCCAAGAAAAAGAGTAATGGGATGATGAATACCATTCAAGATAGTCTTCCCACCATACTGATTGTTTTACTGGTGCTTGCAATCGTTGTCGTGTTTTATATATTTGCCTTTAATAATTCCGGTGAAAATACGCAACCTGTTATCAATCAAGAAGAAACTGCTGATGACCAGGGTGTTGAAGTAGGAAGTAACGAAGAAGCTTCAAATGATGAATCAACCGGAAATGAATCTGAAGAAACAAATCAGAATGAACAATCTGACGAGACACCTAGTGACACAGAGACAGATGAAAATGCAGCTGAAGAGCAGCAAGAGGAAGAACAAGAAGAAGGATTGACGGTTTCTCAAGTTTCCAGTACTGGCGGAGAAACAACTTATTCTGTAACAGGTACTCAAACACCTGATCAAGAAATAACACTTTCTGCAGAAGGCGGAGATTCTTGGGTCAGTGTAACAGTCGACGGCACAACCGTTGACCAGCAGCTGCTTGAAGCCGGAGGTTCTCTAACAGCTCCATTAGGTGAAGGGATTCAAACCGTCACAGTCGTTATCGGTAATGCTGCGGTGACTTCTGTACAATTGAATGGTCAACCTGTTGAACCAGCTGAAGAATCTGCAAATGCAGTAAGACAAGAGCTTATATTTGAGTTTGAATAATTTTTAGAACATCCATGCAGATGAAAGACCGGGAGAGTAAGAAATTTTTAGGCTTATCTTTGGTCTTTCATTTGGATGCATAGGAGGACGTAATGAATTTACCGAATAAGTTAACCTTGCTCAGAATTTTTATGATACCGATTTTCATCTTATTAATTGTGCTGCCATGGAACTTGGGTACAATAGATGTATTGGGTTCTGTAATCGAATGGCGCTTGTTACTAGCAGCGATCATTTTTTCTGCAGCCAGCTTCACAGACTGGCTGGATGGTTATTTAGCCAGAAAAATGAATATAGTATCCAACTTCGGAAAATTTGCTGATCCATTAGCAGATAAAATGCTGGTTATGACAGCTTTGATTCTTTTGATAGAATTAGGTTTGGCACCTGCATGGGTCGTTGCAATCATTGTCTGCAGGGAATTAGCAGTTACCGGATTGAGACTGTTGCTAGTAGAGCAAGGCGGGACAGTGTTGGCGGCAGCTTGGCCGGGAAAAGTCAAAACAACTACACAGATGTTTGCCATAATCCTATTATTATTAAATAACTTTCCCTTTAATGGTATTGGGATACCCGTTGCAACGATTCTACTATACATCAGTCTGATTTTTACAATTTATTCTGGTGTTGATTATTTCAATAATGCCAAACATGTCTTCAAAGGAACATTTAATTCCTAATATACTGTGCATAATATATTATTTTTCAAGGTAAGTAGTCTAAGGATTGCTTGCCTTTTTTTGTAATCAAAAAAAGAGTGAGAACGTTCAGCTTATGATAAAATGATGACACGTATAGAAAGTTTCGCGACTTTCTCAATCGTTTGTCAGTATATATAGTAGGAGGATAATGATGAGAGCAGAAATTATTTCAATTGGAACAGAATTATTAATGGGCCAAGTAGTGAATACCAATGCGGCATTTTTGGCAAAAGAACTCTCTTTATTAGGCATTGAAGTTTACCATCAAGTAACCGTTGGAGATAATGCAGAGCGCTTGAAAGAAGCGATAGAGGTAGCAGAAGCTAGAGCAGATACGATTATTTTATCAGGCGGTCTGGGACCGACTGAAGACGATATTACAAAAAAGGTGGTATCTGAACATCTGGGTGTTGACCTTGTTCTTCATGAAGAAACAGAAAATAAGATTATCACCTATCACAAAAATTCAGATTTTGAAATGCCGGAGAACAACCAACTGCAAGCGCTTATGCTGATGGGATCTATTGCTCTGCCTAATGACACTGGTTTAGCAGTCGGCATGTTTCTTGAAAAAGAGAAAAACAGTTATGTACTGCTTCCCGGTCCGCCAGATGAACTGCAGCCGATGGTAAACAATCATTTAAAAAAGGTGTTAGTAGAGCAAGTGCTAAATGAGCATAAGCTAGTTTCTCGCGTAATAAGAATTTTCGGCATTACAGAAGCTAAGCTGGCTCTTGAACTTGAAGAAATGATTCAACAACAAACCAATCCTACTATTGCCATTTATGCAGAGAGTGGAGAGTTGACTGTTCGTGTAACGGCTAAAGGGGAAACTGAAGAAGAGTGTGAGAAGCTGCTCGACAAAGTCGCTTCATCCATTGAGGAGATCGTTGGTGAATACATTTTCGGTTACGGAGAAAACCGATTGTCGGATGTGGTCAAGGAGATTCTGATTGATCAGAAAAAGACAATTACAGCAGCAGAAAGTTTGACTGGTGGAGCATTTTTGAGCAGTATCTCTAGTAATCTAGCCGCCGGATCAGCATTTGAAGGCGGGATCGTAACGTACAGTGCAGAACAGAAAATTCAATCACTGGGTGTATCAAAAGAGATTGTTGAAGAATATGGCGTAGTCAGCGCTGAGTGTGCAATTGAAATGGCTGAAAAAGCTAAAGACATGTTTAGTGCTGATATTGCAGTTTCCTTGACAGGTGTAGCAGGACCCGGATCACTAGAAGGAAATATTCCTGGTACCGTTTGGATCGGTATTGCGCATAATGATGGAGAGTCTTTTGCCAAACATTATCACTTTGCGTATAGACGAAACAAGAATAGAAGACTGGCCGTACAGAATGCAATGGACCTGGTAAGACGAGTGTTGTTGGGACTTTCAGTTGAAAAGTCAGTCTATTTCGGAGAAGACAAGTCGAAAGAAAACTAGTAAAATGAATCAGAATTATTGCGAATGAATGTTCGATTTACTGTTGCTTTTTATATCTGAAAACAGTATAATATAGAAGTAGCAGAGAGAATACAGACTTGTAATTTTGCAGAAATTAAAAGAACTTTTCTTATTGATCTATATAGGTTTATAGGATGTCTCTCAGGTTCTGAATTAAACACAATTAAGAAGAATGAGTATAAGTATATAGTCCTGAATTAATAGGAGGAGAACTGATTAATGACAGATGATCGTAAAAAAGCGTTAGAAACTGCATTGAAGAAAATCGAGAAGAACTTTGGTAAAGGCTCCATCATGAAAATGGGAGAAAAAGTCGATACTCAAGTCAAAACGATTCCGAGTGGATCGCTGGCACTGGATGTAGCATTAGGAATAGGCGGATATCCTCGAGGTCGTATTATCGAAGTCTACGGTCCGGAAAGTTCCGGTAAAACCACGGTTGCTTTACATGCAATTGCTTCTGTACAAGCAAACGGCGGAATTGCAGCATTTATTGATGCCGAGCATGCGCTGGATCCTAAATATGCACGAGCATTAGGCGTAGACATTGACGAGCTTCTGCTATCTCAACCGGATACTGGCGAGCAAGCTCTTGAAATCGCTGATGCTTTAGTTTCTAGTGGTGCTGTAGATATGATCGTAGTCGACTCAGTTGCTGCACTAGTACCTCGTGCTGAGATTGATGGTGAGATGGGTGCTTCCCATGTTGGGTTGCAAGCCAGACTGATGTCACAAGCGCTTCGTAAATTATCTGGATCCATCAACAAGACGAAAACGATTGCCTTATTTATCAATCAGATCCGTGAAAAAGTCGGTGTAATGTTTGGAAATCCTGAAACAACCCCCGGTGGACGTGCGTTGAAATTCTATTCAACAATTCGTCTTGAAGTACGTCGTGGAGAATCAATCAAGTCCGGTAAAGACATGACTGGGAATAAAACAAAAATTAAAGTTGTTAAAAACAAGGTTGCACCACCATTCAAAGTGGCGCTTGTTGATATTATGTACGGTGAAGGGATTTCTCAAGTTGGAGAACTTGTCGATATGGGTGCAGATGCAGAAATTATTGATAAAGCCGGTGCATGGTATTCATATGGCGATGAACGAATTGGTCAAGGACGCGAGAACTCCAAACAATATCTGGTTGAACATCCAGAACTGTTAGCTGAGATTCAAAGAAAAGTCCGTGTAGCCTATGGTGTTGGAACTGAAGAAGAGGTGCGGATTGAAAATGAAGCAACTCAATCTGAAGGTGCCGCTGAAGTTGATAGTAATACTGATACTGAAGAAACTCATTCAGAACCAGAAACACTAGACGTTTAATCTGAATAAATTTATATACTACAGGATACGTCGGCCGAACCAGCTTGCGTATCCTGTTTTTGCAGGTCCCGAAAGAGATCGGTCTTGTTGAAAATATGCATATTTTAACGATTTTTCAAAAAATGACCGCAAATTCATTCTCTTTCTTCAAACTGTATTGACACAGTGACGGAAGACCTTTAAAATTAAATTGTCTGTTACAGTATTATGTTAAGAATAAATAAAGAATATCAGTATTATTCGTGTTCTTTAATAAAGGTCTGATTAACATAAGTAGTACCTGACTATTTTTATACATGAATAAAATGTAAAACTAAATAATGATACGGAGGTGACCAAATGACTCTATTTTACGTAATAGCCTTTGCCTTCGCTATCGTTACTTTAATAATCGGAATAGTTGCAGGAGCATATTTTAATAAAAAAAGCTTTGAAAAAAGACTAGCTGATTCAAGAAAAACAGCTGAGAATATCGTAGAAGATGCGAATAAAGAAGCTGAGACCTTGAAGAAAGAAGCGTTGCTGGAGGCAAAAGAGGAAATCCATTCTTACCGTACAGAAGTAGAATGGGAGTTGAAAGAACGACGCTCTGAAGTAGCTCGTCAAGAAAATCGTTTGGACCAGAGAGAAGATAACTTAGAACGTAAAGCTAATACCATGGATAAAAGGGAAAGTGCTTTACAGAGCAGAGAAGATCGATTAAACAGCAAACAGAAAACGATCGAAGAACTTGAAAGAAAAGCGGATGAACTGATTGAACAGCAAGAAGAAAAACTGCATTCAATCGCAGCTTTATCTCAAGAAGAAGCAAAATCTATCGTATTATCCAACACTGAAAAAGATCTATCTCGAGAGTTAGCAATTATGGTTAAACAATATGAAGACAAAGCGAAAACAGAAGCAGACCGCAGAGCTAAGAACTTGATTACTCAAGCAATCCAGCGTTCTGCAGCTGATAAAGTCACGGAAACGACAGTCAGTGTAATCAATCTTCCAAATGATGATATGAAAGGTCGTATTATCGGTAGAGAGGGACGTAATATTCGTACGCTGGAAAGTCTGACAGGAATGGATCTTATTATTGATGATACACCAGAAGCAGTAGTTCTGAGCGGATTTGATCCTATTCGACGCGAGACTGCAAAAATGGCTCTTGAAAAACTGATCTCTGATGGACGTATCCATCCAGGCCGTATTGAAGAAGCTGTTGAGAAGTCACGTAAAGAAATGGATGAGCGCATCCGAGAAATCGGAGAAGAGGCTGTCTTTGAATTAGGTATTCATTCGATTCACCCTGATTTAATTAAAATCATCGGACGCTTACACTTTAGAACTAGTTACGGTCAAAATGTGTTGAACCACTCAATTGAAGTTGCAAAAGTAGCTGGTGTTATGGCAGCAGAGCTAGGAGAAGATATTCAATTAGCTAAACGTGCTGGATTACTACATGATATCGGTAAAGCTTTAGACAGTGAAGTTGAAGGCTCTCACGTTGAGATCGGTGCACAAATTGCAATGAAATATCAAGAAAATGAAACGGTTATTAACGCCATTGCTTCTCACCACGGTGATGTCGAAGCAAGTTCAATTATTGCGGTATTAATAGAAGCAGCAGATTCCATCTCTGCCGCAAGACCTGGCGCTAGAAGCGAATCTCTGGAAAACTACTTGCAAAGACTTGAAAACCTTGAACGAATCTCTAACAGTTTCGAAGGGGTTAAAGAAAGCTATGCTATTCAAGCAGGTAGAGAAGTTCGTATTATAGTAAGACCGGATCAGCTTGATGATAGCATGTCTGCCAAACTAGCACGCAGTGTTCGTCAACAAATTGAAGAAGATATGGACTATCCGGGCCACATTAAAGTAACGGTAATCCGCGAAACGCGTGCCGTTGAATACGCAAAATAATATTAATAGAATGATTCGAAAACTAGAGCAGCTTCCAGCGCTCTAGTTTTTTTGTGCGTTTTCTGCAAATCTTTTTTATAGCAAAAAACCGACAACTCATTAGAGTGCCGGTAGTTAGCAGTATCCTGGTTTACTGTATACAATTTATTAAATAAACAATCTACAGTTTACTGTTGAACAAAAGCTTTAAAGATATAACGTACGACCGGACCCATAATAATAATCTGCAGCGGAGCTGCTACAATATGTTTTTTACCGAATATCACAAGAAAATCTAGTATCATCGAATCTGAAACAGGACTTACATGAATATAAGTAGTGATGAGTCCGTAAATTGACATAAAAAAGGCCATTCCAAGCACCATAAAAATGGATATTGCTAAAATCTTATGCAAAGGTTTTTCTGTTTGTTCAGTCAACTTCAAAGCGATTTTTTTTGCATTAGGTCCAACGACAAATATATCGAGCAGTAACGCAATGACATATCCGACGACAAGTTCTAAGGTAGTTTCCATAAAAGTCATCTGACCTAATATCCCATTTAAATATAGATTGTAAAGTGACATGACTAGTACCATGCCAAAACACATAATCATTCCAAAAATGATGGATTCTTTCTTTGTTGCAGGCATTTATACATTCCTCTTCTCAAATCATTTCATCAGTATACTTGATTTGTGAGCAGCTTCGTAAGTAAAAGTCTGATGAGAATTTTTAAATATAACAGAAATGACAAGCTTTAAGGGTCATACTCCAAAATAATGATATTTAAAGATAAAAGAGATGGCTGATTCACTTTGATTTATACAGCAGAATACTGGTAAAATAGGAAGTACCTAATGGAGAAGAGGAATAGCAGTGAAAGTATTGTTTATTGGAGATGTTGTAGGGTCGATGGGTCGCGAGATGATTCAAGACTATGTACCAAAGTTAAAAAATAAATTCAAACCGCAAGCGACTATAGTAAATGGTGAGAATGCTGGCGCTGGCGGCAGAGGAATTACTGAAAAGATCTATAAAGAGTTTCTCCAGTGCGGCGTGGATGCTGTTACGATGGGCAATCATACATGGGATAAAAGAGAAATCTTTGAGTTTATAGATGATGCAAAGAAATTGATTCGTCCAGCAAACTATCCAGCAGCTGCTGATGTTCCTGGAAAAGGCATTGCTTACATCAAAATCAATCAACAAGAGTTGGCTGTGATCAACTTGCACGGGCGCACATTTATGGGAGATTTTGAAGATCCTTTTAGAGTCGGAGAACAGCTTGTTGAAGAAGCAAAGAAACGGACTCCTCATATTCTGATTGACTTTCATGCAGAGGCAACCAGCGAAAAAGAAGCGATGGGATGGTTTATGGATGGTAAAGCATCCGCTGTCGTCGGTACGCATACACATGTCCAGACTAATGACCAGAGAATTTTATCGTCTGGTACTGGTTATATGACGGATGTCGGCATGACAGGATTTTATGATGGAATCCTGGGCATGAAAAAAGGACCGATACTGAATAAATTTTTAACTCAGCTTCCCAATCGGTTTGAAGTGCCGGAAAACGGTCGAAAACGGCTGAATGGCTGCTTTATAGAATTCGATAATCAGACAGGGAAGACCAAACATATTGAATCTATTCGTATTGATGATGATCACCCTTTTGACCTTTAAACCGCAATCGATCCATTAAAAGTGATAAAGAAAAGTTAGATAAAAGGAGTGAGGCAGCATGCCTCAAGTAACAAAACATACCCCAATGATGCAGCAGTACTTAACGATCAAAGAACAGTATCCGGATGTTTATTTATTTTACCGGCTAGGTGATTTTTACGAACTGTTTTTTGATGATGCTGTGGAAGTGGCTCAGATATTAGAGCTGACATTGACCAGCAGAAATAAAAATGCTGCTGAACAAATCCCAATGTGCGGAGTGCCGCATCATTCAGCTCAACGCTATATCAATATACTGATCGAAATGGGGCATAAAGTGGCGATCTGCGAGCAAGTTGAAGACGCAAAAGAAGCCAAAGGAATGGTTAAACGAGAAGTCGTACAAGTGATTACTCCAGGGACAGTGATGAATGCTGCTTCCGTAGAAGCAAAAGAAAACAATTATATTGCAGCTGTTTTAGAAACGGATAACACTTACAGCTTTGCTTATGCGGATCTTACTACTGGAGAGCTGAAAACAGCGCTGCTGCATACCCAAGAAGAAGTGAGAACGGAACTGCAGTCCTTAAAAATAAAAGAAGTTGTATTTGAAAAAGAAAATCAACCTGATTTTCAAGAAAATTTAAAGACTCAGCTGGAACTGGTTATCTCATACAGCAAAGTGAACAAAGAATCAGAGTCCTTTGATTATTTGAAGAAAAAGTGTGAATCTGTGCAGTTGCATGCGGTCATTGATTTACTGCTGTCTTATCTGTCGAGCACGCAAATGCGGAGTTTAGATCATCTCCAGGCAGCTGAGCAATACGAGATTTCACACTTTTTAGTATATGGACAAGAGGCACGCAGAAATCTTGAGCTATCGACTTCTCTAAGAGACGGGACAAAAAAAGGAACACTGCTTTGGTTATTAGATGAAACTAAAACAGCAATGGGCGGAAGAATGTTAAGACAATGGCTGGAAAAGCCGCTGATCTCGAAAACAGCTATTGAAGCAAGACTAGATATTGTCGGTGTACTGATGGATCACTTCTTCGAACGGACTGATTTATCAGATTGTTTAAAACAGATTTATGACCTGGAGCGATTGGCGGGAAGAGTTGCTTTTGGATCTGTCAATGCACGAGATCTGATTCAATTAAAACAGTCATTGAATCAGATTCCTTCTTTAATGGCGATCATTCACTCGATGAATGATCAGCGTGAGTGGGATCATTTATTAGAAAAAATCGATCCGGTTGAAGAAGTTGCAGAATTAATTGAACAAGCGATCGAAGAGGAACCGCCGCTGTCTGTGACAGATGGTGAAATCATCAAAATGGGTTACCATGAGCAGTTGGATGAATATAAAGATGCGATGATCAATGGTAAAAAATGGCTTGCCGGTCTGGAGGCCAGCGAGCGAGAAGAAACCGGAATCAAGAATCTTAAAATTGGTTTTAATAAAGTGTTCGGCTACTTTATAGAAGTAACAAAAGCCAATGTGGATAAAATTGATAATGAACGCTATGAGAGAAAACAGACGCTTACAAATGCAGAACGATACAGCACGCCGGAATTAAAAGATAAAGAATCCTTGATTCTGGAAGCAGAAGAAAAGTCAAAAGCATTGGAATATGCTCTTTTTGCTGAAGTAAGAGAGCAAGTCAAAACCCATATCGACCGCTTGCAGCGTCTAGCTAAAATCGTAGCGGAAATTGACAGTCTGCAGTCGTTTGCAGTCATAAGCGAAATGTATAATTACACAAGACCCGAATTTAATACTGCTTCGCAAGATATTATGATTAAAGAAGGACGCCATCCAGTCGTTGAAAAAGTCATGAAAGAACAAAAGTATGTACCCAATGATGTTGAATTAAGAGAGGGTACAGATGTTTTGCTGATCACAGGTCCGAATATGTCAGGGAAGAGCACATACATGCGCCAACTGGCTCTAACGGTCATTATGGCACAAATGGGCTGTTTTGTACCAAGCCTGTCAGCTGAACTTCCTATATTCGATCGCATTTTTACTAGAATCGGTGCAATGGATGATTTGATTGGTGGACAAAGTACATTTATGGTGGAGATGATGGAAACAAATCATGCTTTAGCATATGCTACTTCAAAAAGTCTTTTGTTATTTGATGAGATCGGACGCGGAACAGCGACTTATGATGGAATGGCTTTAGCAGAAGCGATTATTGAATATGTTCATGACAATATCGGTGCAAAAACCCTTTTTTCAACACATTATCACGAGTTGACAGTACTGGATGAACGCTTAACGAAACTGAAGAATATTCATGTAGGAGCCGTCGAAGAAAACGGTAAATTGGTCTTCTTGCATAAAATGCTGGAAGGACCGGCTGATAAAAGTTATGGCGTACAAGTCGCCAAGCTGGCAGGGTTGCCTGATTCCTTGATTGAGCGTGCTGATGCCATATTGACGCACCTTGAGGACCAGAAGGACGAGTTATTTGAAACTGTTAGACCAAGCGTTGAAGTTGAGCAGAATCAACCTTATGAAATAGAAGAACTAAAAGAGAAAAATAAAAAAGCAGAAAATATAGACAACACGGTTGATGAACAGCTGACGTTGTTTACTACAGCTGAATCAGAAGTTGAAGAGTCTGTGATTCAAGAATTGAAACAGACAAATTTATTAAACTTAACACCGCTTGAAGCCATCAATCTGCTCAACCAGCTGCAGAGCCAGTTGAAAAAGTAGATCAATGTGTATTAGACCACTTTTAAATAGAGAGGGGGGCGCAAAATGAGTGCAATTAAAATCATGTCTGCTACACTAGCTAATCAAATTGCCGCGGGAGAAGTGATCGAAAGACCCGCTTCAGTTGTTAAAGAGCTAGTGGAAAATGCGATTGATGCAAACAGCAGTCGAATTGATATTACAGTTGAAGAAGCGGGCTTGAAAAAAATACAAGTTACAGATGATGGAGAAGGTATCCATTCTCTGGAGGTCGAATCTGCTTTTGAACGCCACGCTACAAGCAAATTGATTTCCAATGAAGATCTTTTTCGTATTCGAACACTTGGATTTAGAGGAGAAGCGCTGCCCAGTATTGCCTCTGTTTCGATGATCTCAATCGAAACCGCCCAACAAGATCAGCCGGGCAGGGCTTTATCTCTAAAAGGCGGAGAAGTCGTAGACAACAAGCCGGCTGTATCACGAAGAGGAACAACGATCAAAGTAGAGCAGCTGTTTTATAATACGCCTGCTCGTCTTAAATATGTTAAGACGTTGAAAACAGAATTGGCCCATATCAGCGATACAGTGAACAGACTGGCATTGGCACATCCTGAAATCAGTTTTCGGTTAGTCAGCGACCAAGCGGTTCTGCTGAAGACTTCAGGAAATGGAGATGTTCGTCAAGCGGTTGCGGGTGTTTACGGAGTGCAGACAGCCAAAAAAATGAAGCCGATCACAGCAGAAAACTTTGATTTTAAGGTGAGCGGTTATATCTCATTGCCGGAATTGACTAGAGCCAGTAAATCCTACCTGACGCTTATTGTGAATGGGCGACATATTAAAAATTATAGTCTGGCCCAAGCTATTGTTGATGGTTACGGGTCAAAACTCATGGTAGGAAGATACCCGATAGCAGTTATTAATTTAGATATGGATCCGCTGCTATTGGATGTGAATGTGCATCCAACCAAGCAGCAGGTTCGTATCAGTAATGAAAAAGCGTTAAGTGAATTGATCAAACAAGCTGTAAAAGCAGTTATGGATCAGGAACAGAGAATCCCGAATGCTTTGAACAATATTTATTCCAGTAAAAGAAAATCCGAAGACTATAAGCTGGAGCAGACAGTGCTGGATTGGAATAGTCGCTCAGAAGTCCAAGAAACCAACCGAATCAAGGCAGATATCATAAATGCTGAGAATCAGACCATGCCGGCAGAACCGTCAGATGATGGAGAATCAATAGAAGTTGCGCTGAACAAATTAGACTCAAAATCAGATAATCTGAAAGAACCAATGAAGTCAGAACCTAACGAACGACGTGCTTCAACTTTTGAAAGAGAATCTGAGGAGATATATACTGCTCAAGCAACATACAGTGGTAGAACAAGCGAACCGCTTATTGATCAGGCACATGATGTAGAGTCGCCGCTTCAGACGGCCAATAAGACGCTGAAAGAAGCAGAGGCGAGTCAAACATTCCCACTGCTTGAGTATGTAGGTCAAATGCATGGAACGTATCTGTTCGCTCAGAATGAAGAAGGGCTCTATATTATTGATCAGCATGCTGCTCAAGAACGAATCAAGTATGAATATTACAGAAAAGAAATTGAACATCAAGGAACTGCCAAACAAGAACTGTTGGTTCCAATCGTTTTAGAATATCCTTCAAATGATGCCATTACCATAAAAGAAAATCTAGATAAACTGGCACAAGCCGGGGTAGAACTAGAGGGGTTCGGTCAAAATAGTTTTCTGGTCCGTCACCATCCAACATGGTTCAAATCTGGACAAGAGGAGTCTATTATTAGAGAAATGATCGATTTTTTACTGGAAACAAAAGAGTTGTCGATCGCAAAATTCAGAGAAGCTACAGCCATTATGATGAGCTGCAAACGATCCATCAAGGCTAATCATTATCTGACACCGATGGAGGCAAGGGCATTGCTTGAAGACTTGAAACAAACTAAAAATCCATACAATTGTCCGCATGGCCGTCCAGTTTTAGTGAAACTGACAAACAAAGATATGGAGAAAATGTTTAAAAGGATTCAGGATCCGCATTAATCAAGCGGGCAGCTGTGTCAATAGCTTTAAATCTTGTGACGTTGCTGATACAATATAGACTACGAGGAGGGATGTTGTATGGCTAAACAATATTCAGATGAAGAATTAAAACAGAGATTGACTAGAGAACAATATGAAGTGACACAAAACAGCGCAACAGAGAGAGCATTTACAGGAGAATATGACGATTTTTATGAAGAGGGTATCTTTGTAGATGTCGTCAGCGGAGAACCATTATTTTCTTCTAACGACAAGTATGATGCTGGCTGCGGATGGCCGTCATTTTCTAAGCCGATCAAAAAAAGAGGCATTGCAGAACTTCGTGATACCTCACACGGTATGGAAAGAGTAGAAGTGAGAAGTGCTGAAGCTGATTCTCATTTGGGACACGTCTTCAATGATGGACCAATGGATCAAGGCGGACTACGCTATTGCATCAACTCAGCTGCAATGAGATTTGTACCAAAATCAAAATTAAAAGAAGAAGGATACGAAGAGTATCTTCCAGAATTCAATTAATTTATCCGAACTGTCCAGCTCAAAGAACCTTTTTGGGCTGGGCATTTCTGTGTTACAATAGACAAGAATCTATTTTGAAAAGGGGAACTTATGTGTATGAATACATAAAAGGAATCTTGACGCATATCTATCCCAGCTATCTGGTTGTAGAGACAAATGGTGTCGGGTATCATCTTTTAATGGCAAATCCATTTAGATATACAGACTATCACGGACAAGAAGTCATGATTTATCTTTATCAGAATGTGACTCAAGATGCGATACAGTTGTTTGGTTTTAAATCTCATGAAGAAAAAGGGTTGTTTCTTAAGCTGATCAATGTTTCTGGGATTGGTCCTAAAAGTGCATTGGCTATTTTAGCAAATGAGGATCACTTGGGTCTGATACGGGCAATTGAACAAGAAGATACAGCATTTCTGCAGAAGTTTCCCGGTGTAGGGAAGAAAACAGCCTCTCAAATCGTTTTGGACCTTAAAGGAAAGCTGTCTGAATTAAGTGTAGATCAATTTACTGGTCAATTATCAGAAGAATTGAAGTTGGACGATCCTAAGCAGAATCTTTCCTTGGAAGAGGCGATTGAAGCACTGTACGCTTTAGGATATGCTAAAAGAGAAGTCGCGAAAGTGAGTAAAGCTCTAGAAAAAATGGAAAAAACAACGACAGATGGTTATATTAGAGAAGGACTGAAATTGTTGATGAAGTAGTGAAGAACGCTGAGTGAGCAACACTCGCTTTATGGAGGTGAAAAGATGGAACATGAGGATAGAGTGATCTCGGACGAAGCAATCAATCCGACAGAGCTTTCTTTGGAGAAATCGCTGCGTCCGCAGTATTTCCGCCAGTATATCGGTCAGGATAAGATCAAAGAAGAATTAATGATCTATATTGAAGCTGCTAAGAGCCGAGAAGAGGCATTGGATCATGTATTGCTTTATGGCCCTCCTGGTTTAGGGAAAACAACAATGGCTATGGTCATTGCAAACGAGATGAATACGGCAATCAGAACAACCAGCGGACCAGCTATCGAGAAACCGGGAGATTTAGTTGCGCTGTTAAATGATTTGGAACCAGGCGGGATTTTGTTTATTGATGAAATTCATCGTCTGCCAAGAGTGGTGGAAGAGATGCTGTATTCGGCTATGGAAGATTATTATGTCGATATTATTATCGGTCAGGGAGAGACAGCTCATCCTGTTCACTTTCCACTTCCGCCATTTACCTTGATTGGTGCAACAACACGGGCTGGAAATCTTTCTGCACCGCTTAGAGATCGTTTTGGTATCTTGGCACATATGGAATACTATGCGGTTTCTGATCTGACCAACATTGTCGAACGAACTGCTGATGTATTAAATACTAAAACAGATCAAACAGGAGCAATAGAAGTGGCAAGACGGTCAAGAGGAACACCGAGAATTGCCAACCGACTATTAAAACGCGTACGGGATTATGCTGAAGTGGTAGGTGAAGGGATTGTTACGGAACAAATCGCTTCGAAAGCACTGAATCTACTGAATGTAGACAGTCATGGACTAGACAGAGTAGATCAAAGACTGCTGAAAACGATGATTGAACTATACAGTGGCGGACCAGTAGGCTTAAACACCCTTTCTGCGAATATCGGAGAAGAAATGACGACGATCGAAGATATGGTTGAACCTTACTTACTGAAAGAAGGGTTCATACAGCGGACACCTAGAGGAAGAGTCGCTACTTTAAAAGCCTATCAGCATTTTAATATTCCGATGAAATAAAAGGGACTGTCACCAGTCAAAAGAGGAGAGAACAACGTGGCATTAGTAACAGAAGATTTTGATTTTGAATTACCGGAAGAACTGATTGCACAAACACCACTAAAAGACCGGGCATCTTCGAGAATGATGGTGCTTTCTAAAAGCAGTCGAACGTATAAAGATCAAACCTTTGAAGATATTATAGAAGAATTGGATGCTGGAGATGCTCTAGTAATGAACAACACTCGAGTCTTGCCGGCAAGGTTATATGGTGAGAAAGAAGAAACTGGAGCACACATTGAACTGCTTCTTTTGAAAAATATTGAAGGAGACCGATGGGAAACATTAGCGAAACCAGCTAAAAAGGCAAAAGTCGGATCCAATATTCGTTTTGGAGATGGCCGATTAGTTGGTACTGTAACAGAAGAATTAGAGCATGGCGGCCGAGTTATTGAATTTTCTTATGAAGGGATTTTCTTAGAAACTTTAGAGTCGCTGGGAGAAATGCCGCTACCGCCATATATAAAAGAAAGACTGGATGATCCAGATCGTTATCAGACTGTCTATGCAAAAGAAAACGGATCTGCTGCTGCACCAACTGCAGGGCTGCATTTTACTGAGGAAATTCTTCAGAAAATAAATGACAAGGGAATAAACATTGTTTTCTTGACTTTGCATGTTGGACTTGGAACATTCCGTCCTGTAAATGTGGAAAACCTTGATGAACATAAGATGCATGAAGAGTTTTATCAGTTGACAGAAGAAGCAGCAGAAACATTGAATAAAACGCACGAAAATGGAGGCAAAATCGTAGCAATTGGAACGACATCCATTAGAACGCTGGAAACCATCGGAACGAAATTCAACGGGAAGTTGGAAGCAGATAGTGGCTGGACTGATATCTTTATCTCACCAGGCTATGAGTTCAAAGTGGTTGATGCCTTTTTGACGAATTTCCATTTGCCGAAGTCTACGCTGATTATGCTGGTGAGTGCTTTTGCAGGTAGAGAATTTGTGTTAGACGCTTATCATCATGCGGTTGAGGAACGATACCGTTTCTTTAGTTTTGGTGATGCGATGTTCTTGAAAAAATAATGCAAGAAATGAATAGAAATCGAGGGATAGAATGATCGACCATCCAATTAAATATCATTTAGAAAAAAAAGAAAAGCACACTGGAGCAAGACTAGGAAAAATCGAAACACCTCATGGCACTTTTGAGACTCCGATGTTCATGCCGGTAGGAACCCTGGCAAGTGTTAAAACTATCGCACCTGAAGAACTAGAAGAAATGGGTGCGGGGATTATTTTGAGCAACACCTATCATTTGTGGCTGCGCCCGGGTGAAGATATTGTAGAAGAAGCCGGCGGACTGCATGAGTTTATGCAGTGGGACAAGGGAATCTTGACCGACTCAGGTGGTTTTCAGGTGTTTTCACTATCCGATATGCGAAATATCGAAGAAGAAGGTGTACACTTTAGAAGCCATTTAGATGGATCAAAGCTGTTCTTATCTCCTGAAAAAGCCATCCAGATCCAAAATAGTTTAGGTTCTGACATTATGATGAGTTTTGATGAATGTCCACCGTTTGACGAAAGCTATGATTATGTGAAAAAATCAGTAGAACGTACGTCTAGATGGGCTGAGCGCGGTCTGCAGGCACATCAGAAATTTGACAAGCAGGGACTTTTCGGCATCGTTCAAGGGGCCGGATTTGAAGACTTGAGAAAACAGTCTGCCAAAGACCTTGTCAGTATGGACTTTTCAGGATATTCAATTGGCGGTCTGTCCGTTGGCGAACCAAAGAAAGAAATGTATCGAGTATTAGATTTCACTACGCCGCTGCTGCCTGAAGACAAACCGCGTTATTTGATGGGCGTCGGAACGCCGGACGCTTTAATTGAAGGGGTCATGCGAGGCGTAGACATGTTCGACTGTGTTCTTCCGACGCGTATTGCTAGAAATGGAACGACAATGACCAGTAAAGGCCGAGTAGTCATCAAAAATGCAGTTTATGCCAGAGACTTTCGTCCATTAGATGAAAATTGCGATTGCTATACTTGCCGCAATTATTCTCGTGCTTATATTCGCCATTTGATCAAGTCAGATGAAACGTTTGGATTGAGATTAACCAGCTACCACAACTTATATTTCTTACTGGATCTGATGAAAAAAGTCCGTCAAGCTATCCGAGAAGACAACTTGCTGGAATTCAAGGAAGCTTTTTTTGAAGAGTATGGATATAATAAACCCAATCCTAAAAACTTTTAATTCGAACAAATCTTTAGTAGCATTCGCTTACAAAATCTGATAAGGTTATAGGTGTCATTAGATGAATAGCCATGGGTTATCTCATTCGTACGTAACCGAGAAGTGAAAAAAGCAAGTATATGTACAATAGTCACTTTTTTCATCAATGAATTCTCGACTATAGAATTAAATAATGGAGGAAAACAAATGGAAGCATTAGTAGGATTATTAGGGACGATTGGTCCTTTTATCGTCATTATAGGAATTGCGTATTTCTTGATGATCAGACCGCAACAAAAACGTGCTAGAGAAGCACAGGATATGTTGAACTCACTTCAAAAGGGAGATTCAATTGTAACCATCGGCGGTTTACACGGTGTGATTGATGAAGTACAAGCAGACGGCAAGACGGTTGTCGTTGATTGCGAAGGGATTTACTTAACGTTTGAACGCCGTGCTATTGCACGAATCGTTACAAAAGCAGACAGTGCAGCAAGTCCAGCAACAGAAGAATTAGGAACAAATACACCGGATAATACGGACGAAGAAAAGTAATCCGTTGCACGTTTGATCGTAAGAGGAGGGGTTCTTTTTGGACTATCAACAGCAGTCTTTTTTTAACTATGAAATCTGGTTAAGAATGAAGCAGGAAGAATTTTCGATGCATGGATACGATCAGGTAACGGTAGATGATCTATGGAAGTACTGCAATACCTTTTTGTGGAAACATTCTCGTCCAGAGAGGTATCATCAGGAAGTGAAAGCAATTATGGACATTACGTTAAATGATTACTTTAATTTTGCTTCACTGGAAGCACAGGTCTACAATGTTTCATCATTAGATGAAATGGAACTTGAAGATTTGCTGGGATAATCTATTGAGCAGAGAGCGGAAATCCGTTCTCTGTTTTTTTGCGATCAGTGAGAACGTTTATTCGAAAGAAATTCGTGATTTAACAAAATTTCTAGTATAATAAAGAGGAATCTTTTGAATCTAATGTTAAAATCAATACATTAATATTATTATTAAAGAATAGCAGGAAAGGCTGAAAAGAGGTAAGTCGATGAAGTATGGCATATTGACGTTTGATGAACCGAAAAGAGACATCTCTAGAAAAATCATTCATATCGATATGGACGCTTTTTATGCTTCTGTAGAAGTCCGGGAAAATCCCTCTCTAAAAGGAAAGCCTGTGATTATCGCTCGCCACCCAAAAGAAAATGGCGGCAGAGGAGTCGTGGCTACGGCCAGTTATGAAGCCCGTCAATATGGTGTCCATTCAGCAATGAGTGCCCAAAAGGCATATGAACTCTGTCCAGACGGCATATTTGTCTCCGGAAACTTTGAACTGTATCGATCTATTTCCAGGGAAATTAGAGCGATCTTCAGCCGATATACTGATTTAATACAACCTTTGTCACTGGATGAGGCTTATCTTGATATTACAGAAAATAAAATTCAGTTGAATAGCGCTACACTGATTGCACAACGTATTCAGAGAGAAATCTATCAAGAGTTGCGGCTGACTTGTTCTGCTGGCGTTTCTTATAATAAATTTCTGGCTAAACTAGCATCAGACTTCAAGAAACCATCTGGCATAACGGTCATTCCGCCAGAAGATGCACATCATTTTTTAGTAGAACTGCCAATTGAAAAGTATCATGGTGTAGGCAGAAAGTCTGTAGAAAAAATGCATGAATTAGGTATTTTCAAAGGCCAGGACTTATACGATAAATCAGAAATGGAACTCGTCAGCCATTTTGGAAAGATGGGGCATTCTCTTTACCGGAAAGTTCGTGGAATCGATGACAGCAGAGTAGAAGCAGACCGCGACCGTAAATCAGTCGGAAAAGAAAGAACTTTTCTGGAAGATTTAAAGTCCGATGAAGAAGTCACACAATCCCTGCGGCAAATTGCTCATTCTGCATTTAATGCTTTAAAGAAAAATCAGAAACATGGAAAAACTGTAGTCTTAAAAATACGGTATAATGATTTTAGTACTCTGACCAGAAGAAAAACTTTTCCGAATTATATTCAGGATGCAGATGAACTGTTTGTGATTGCGTTGAGAATATTTGAGGAAGAAGGTTCGCTTGCAAAAGGAATAAGACTGCTGGGCATAACGGTAACCAACTTAGATTCAGTACTTTTCGAAAATATTCCGCTCCCACTGTGGGTCAAAGCCAAGGAATTAGAGGAGGAAGAAGCGCCAGATGGCAACTAAACATGAACAAATCCTATCATTTATCGAGTCGATTCCAATCGGCAGCAAACTGTCCGTTCGACTGATTGCGAAAGAACTGAATGTCAGTGAAGGGACAGCTTACCGGGCGATCAAAGAAGCGGAAAATACAGGACTAGTCACGACTATACAAAGAGTCGGTACGATCCGTATCGAAACAAAAAAGGAAGAAAACATTGAAAATCTAACGTTTGAAGAAATTTTAAAAATCATTGACGGCGAACTGCTTGGTGGTAAAGACGGACTGAATAAAACGTTAAATAAATTTATTATTGGCGCAATGACCGAAGATGCTATGCTGCGCTATATTACAGAAGAGTCTCTAATGATTATAGGAAACAGAGAATCTGCTCAACGCTTATCGCTTGAAAATGGAGCAGCTGTTTTAATTACAGGCGGTTTTAGAGCCGATCCGAATATTATTGCTTTATCGGATCAGTTAGGTTTGCCGATTATGACAACTTCCTATGACACGTTTACAGTGGGGTCAATGATCAACCGGGCTATGACTGATCAGCTGATCAAAAAAGAAATTATGCTGATTGAATCTATCTACACCCGCTTGAAAAAAACCCATTACTTATCTGTCAACGATACGATCTATGATTATCGTATCGCTAATCAGAGCAGTCAACATACGCGTTTTCCGGTAGTAGGACCAAATAATCGCCTAGTAGGGATTGTTACAGCCAAAGATATTATTGGAAAAGAAGATACCGTCTCTATCAAACGAGTGATGACAAAAGAACCGGCTTACACGACTACTCATATGAGTGTAGCAAGTATATCGCATACGATGATCTGGGACGGGTTAGAGGTAATGCCAGTTGTTTCAGATGAAATGAAACTGCTTGGAATCGTTTCTCGGCAGGATATTATGAAAGCAATGCAGACTCAGCAGCGGCAACCTCAAACGGGAGAGACGATTGCCGATCAAATCAATCAATTAATCAAAGAAGTAGAAGAGGAAGCTTATACATTCAATGTTACTCCCCAGATGACAAATGGAACAGGTACGATATCGTTTGGTGTGTTAAGCGAGATTATAAATGAAACGACGCATCTGACTTTATCGAATCAGAACAAGCGGAATCTTGTAGTAGAGCAGATTCAACTGCATTATTTGAACTTGATTCAATTGGGCAGCGATCTAGTTATCAGACCAAAAATCTTTGATAAGAGCCGTCGATCAGCTAGACTGGATATTGAAGTATTTTCAGAAAGCGGACTGGCTGCCAAAGCATTGGTCGTTTGTCAGTTATTCCAGAAACAGTAAGGCATTAAACGAAATACAAAAAAATCAGAAACGGAAAGGGAGATACTGTGGCTTTACAAACTGTGAATATGAAAGATATGGAAACAAAACTGGAGATATTAAATATTATCAAAGAATGGGATACGATCATTATTCATCGTCACGAAAGACCGGATCCAGATGCTATCGGATCGCAATGCGGACTAGCAGAATTGATCAAGGCGAATTTTCCTGAAAAATCAGTATTCACTGCTGGATCCAGTACCGGAAATCTGTCTTTCTTGGCGGATATGACACCACCGGATAAGGAAGACTATGAAAATGCTCTAGTCATCGTTACAGACACAGCAAACGTTAAAAGAATTGATGGGAAAGATTACCATTTAGGAAAACAGTGGATCAAAATCGATCATCACCCTCTTGATGATTCTTATGGAGAAATCGAATGGGTCAATACGGAAGCCAGCAGCTGCAGTGAAATGATTGCAGATCTTTGGATCACCTTTCCAGAAGAGTTGAGTATGACGACAGAAGCCGCAAGACTGTTGTATGCAGGGATAGTTGGGGACACGAATCGTTTTCTATATAATGGTACATCGCCTTATACGATGCAAATTACTGCTGAACTGATGAAATATTCTTTTTCACATACAGACTTGAATAATGAAATGAATGTGATCAAACCGCCCCTTGCTAAACTGATGGGGTATGTATTGGACCAATTCTCTGTATCAGAAGAAGGCGTCGGCCACATTATAATCGATCAATCTACCCTGAAAGAAATGGGTATCGAAGACAAGGATACAAATGGTGTTGTATCATTGCCGGGTTCTATAGAAGGGGTAAAAACCTGGGGGATATTTGTCCAGCAGACTGATGGTCATTATCGCTGCCGTCTGCGGTCAAAAGGACCTGTGATCAATCAAATTGCTAAAGAGCATGATGGAGGCGGCCACCCATTAGCCAGCGGCGCTAATGCAGCAGATAAAGAAGAAATAGAAGCGATTCTAAATAAAATGAAGCAAGCTGCTGACTCTTGGGAATCATCCAAGTAAGCCGATTTTCATAACTCCTACTTGAGTCGGATATCAGTAAGCTTTATTTCTGTTAAACTGAGAATGCCAGAGATGTAAAATATTGTAAACTGGATAAAAAATAAGAAAATTGTCTGCTGATATAAGTGAATAGATAATTGAGGGATAAGTTATGAAACAAAATCATATAGTAGAAAAAATCAAGAAACAATTAACTGTTTTTTATAAGCGGCTCTTGCCGATTTTTAAGCGATTTATGATAACTCTGCGTAAAATCTGGAAAAAATACCATTTGACCAAGAGCATCATACTTGTTGTACTGACGGTTTCGTTAGGATTCAGCGTTTATCTTGCTTATCTGGCTAAATCAGCTAACGTGGGAACTTTCCAAGCGGGGATGGCGGAAGTAACAACTATTTTGGATGCTCAAGGAGAAGAAGCAGGGACATTATACGATCAAAAAGGAACCTTCGTAGAACTTGACCAGATTGCTCCAGTTGTTCAAGATGCCGTCACGTCAACGGAAGATCAGCGGTTTTATGAGCATCGAGGGTATGACTTGATCGGAATCGGTCGAGCTGCTGTTGGGTTTCTGACAAGCGGCGGTATAAGCGGCGGAGGAAGTACGATTACGCAGCAATTGGCGAAAAACGGCTTCTTGTCTGCTGACCAAACGATTATCCGTAAGCTGAGAGAACTATTTTTGGCAATTGAAATTGAGAAGCAGTACACTAAAGATGAAATTCTGGAAATGTATTTAAATAAAGTCTATTTTGGTAATGGTGTCTGGGGTGTCGAAGATGCAGCACATAAATACTTCAACAAGACAGCCTCAGAGCTCAATCTATCAGAAGCTGCTGTGATTGCAGCTATGCTGAAGGCACCGTCTCATTACAATCCATTAGACCATTACGACCGAGCAATCGAAAGACGAAATGTTGTCTTAAGCCTGATGGTCGACACTGGAAAGATTACAGAAGCAGAAGCACAGACAGCTCAGCAAACAGAATTAGCTCTTGCAGATGGGTATGTCAATGATGATAATTATCAGTTTCCTTATTATTTTGATGCTGTAATCAATGAAGCCGTTAATCGTTATGGGTTTGAAGAAGAAGCACTTTTAAATGACGGATATAAGATTTATACAAGCTTGAATCAACGCTATCAGATTCAGATGGATGAAACTTATCAGAATGATCAGCTATTTCAGGATGCGTCTGATGGTACGATCGTCCAGAGTGCATCCATTGCGATTGACCCGGCAACCGGAGGCGTTGCTGCAGTAGTAGGCGGACGCGGAGAATACACTTTCAGAGGCTTCAATCGTGCCACTCAGATGAGAAGACAGCCTGGATCTGTTATCAAACCGCTTGGCGTTTACACACCGGCACTTGAGAATGGATATGAAATTGACTCCATGCTGAAAGATGAATTGATTTCATATGGAGATACCAATTATAAACCGGAAAACCTTTCTGGAACTTATTCAGGAGAAATACCGATGTATGAAGCTTTGTCGCATAGTATTAATGCTCCGGCAGTTTGGCTGTTAAATGAGATCGGTATAAGTAAAGGGATCAATAAACTTAAACAGTTTGGTCTGCCATTAACAGGAAAAGATAATACTCTGGGTGCTATTGCACTAGGCGGAATGGAAAAAGGTGTTTCTCCCTTAGAAATTGCAAGTGCTTATTCTGCCTTTGCCAATAATGGTGTAATGGTTGAACCGCACTTTATTACTAAAATCGTTGATGCGACAGGTGCAATTATTGTTGACAATACTACACCAGATACAAAACGAGTCATGTCTGAAGAAACTGCAGAAGAAATGAATAAAATGCTATTAAGTGTCTATTCTTCTGGAACAGCAAGCAGCAACCAGCCTTATGGATATACTGTAGCTGGCAAGACAGGAACTACTCAGACCAGTACAGGAACAGGCGCTACAGATCAGTGGATTGTCGGAATGACACCAGATATCGTACTGACCAGCTGGATGGGCTTTGACAAAACAACGGATGAACATTATCTTGAAAATAATAGTTCTCAAGGGGTAGGAATGGTCATGAAGTCTGAGCTGGAACATATTCTTCCGTATACCGAGGAGACCGCCTATGCGATAGAAGCTGCCAACACTGAAATGGCTGCAGTAGAAAGTACGGATGACTTTTTGAATCAAGTAACTGAGGGGATAGAAGGTACAAAAGAATTTATTCGAAAAGGAACTTCCTACTTCCTGGATGGTGCCAGCAAAGTCATTGATTTCTTTAACAATTAGCAGAAACCCGCTGTGCATGAAGCTTGATATATAGAAATATGGTTGAGACTAGTATAGAAAACACATTCATGATAAACTGGAAATATCAAAATAATCGGCATATAATTGCGGATTTATAACGAAGGGATGAGATTATGTCTGTCAATATTTATGACACGGCTAACCAATTAGAAAGAGAAATCAGAGAAACGGATCAGTTTGTTGCACTGAAAGAAGCTTTCTCAGCAGTTAAAAGTAATGAAGAAGCAAACCAGATTTTTGAAGAATTCAGAAGTGTTCAGCAAGTCCTTCAGCAAAAACAAATGACTGGTCAGGAAATCACTGAAGAAGAAGCACAAAATGCACAAGCTATTTCAGCGAAAATTGGTGAAAATGACATTATTTCCAATCTGTTGGAAGCTGAAAAACAAGTTGGTCAAATGATCGACGATATTAATCAGGTAGTATTAAAGCCTGTTCGCGAGTTATATCAATAAAACAATTAAAGCGTAAAGCGGATGATCAAGGACTTGCTTATGCAGTAAGTCCTTTTCATTCATTCTAAAAAGAACATACGTACCCTGTTTGTGGATAGGGATAGATAGGAGGATTTAAATGATTCGATTTATACATGCGGCAGATTTGCATTTAGACAGCCCCTTTTCTGGACTGAAAGAGCTCCCGAAACAACTTCTAGCAGCTATTCAGCAGTCAACTTTTCAATCACTTGGCCGACTAGTGGATGCAGCTATACATAATCAAGTAGATTTTGTTTTACTTTCAGGAGATATTTATGACCTGGAAGACCGCAGTGTAAAAGCACAGGTCAGATTCAAAAGAGAAATGGAGAGGCTTCAAGCGGTGGACATTCCTGTCATAATGATTCACGGCAATCATGATTTCATCGGAAATGAGACACTGCATTTATCTTTGCCGGATAATGTGCGCATTCTAGGAACATCGGTTGAAACAATAAGGTTAACCACCAAGAATAGTCAAGCAGCAGCAATATCTGGATTTAGTTACGGTAAACGCTGGGTTACTGACAGAATGATTGCTGACTATCCTAAAAGAGCAGACCAAGTTGATTTTCATATTGGTCTGCTGCACGGATATCAGGAAGGACTGAACAGTGAGCACGCACATTATGCACCGTTTACAATCAATGAGTTGAGAGAAAAGCAATATGATTATTGGGCTCTTGGCCATATTCATACAAGAGAAAAGGTAGCAGAATTCCCTTTGGCATATTATCCAGGAAATCTTCAAGGAAGAAACAAAAAAGAAACTGGAGAAAAAGGTTTTCTAATGGTCGAATTGGAAAAACAGTCTGGAGCGCAGGTTGCGTTTATTCCAAGCGCGCCTATCCTATGGGAGAGAGTAGTGGTCGATGTGCTGCAGACTTCTACAATGGATGAATACTATCGTAAAATTCAGGAAGCATTACCTAAAAAGACAAGCTATAACTACTTGGTTTCACTAGAAGTGCTAGTTTCTGAAGAAATTGAAGAGAGCTTGCTAAGAAAAATAAGCCGCCCAGATTTTATTGAAGCGCACCAGCAAGTGAACCAAGATCAGTTTATCTGGATTACGGATTATACAGTGACTTCCAGCAAAAACGGAGACCAGAAGATGGATCTGAGTGCTTTATTCCCAGAGGCTTGGACAATGGTACTAGAAGATGTCACTAAAGAATCTGTGTTTTCTGACATCACAGCGGATTTCTTCGAACAATCAAAGTATGCTTCTCTATTAAAGGAACGAACAGACTTTTACCGAGAAGAATTGATCAAACAGGCATTATCAGAATTAAATATGAGACCAGAGATTAGAGGAGCAGAAAACAGTGATCATTAAACGCTTAGTGATATACGGATATGGAAAATGGGTGGACACCACTTTTGATCTTTCTTCTGATCTTCATTTATTTTACGGGGAAAACGAAGCCGGTAAATCGACATTGATGTCTTTTATTCATAGCATTTTATTTGGGTTTCCTACTCGACACAGTGCCTTACTTAGATATGAACCAAAGGACAGCAGCCGATATGGCGGAAAAATGATTATCGAGGACCACAGATTTGGAGAGGTCAGTATAGAACGGATTCAAGGAAAATCTACTGGAGATGTGACCGTTCTGTTGGAAGATGGTGCTACTGGCTCAGAAGAATTATTGCATACTGTCCTGCAGGGTATAGACCGAAATTTATATCAGTCTGTTTTTTCTTTTCATTTAAGAGGCATTGAACAAGTAGAAGAAATGACGAAAGAGCAGCTGAATCGATATTTCTTAAGTGCAGGAGCTTTAGGAACAGAACAGTTTTTACAGCGGGCCGATCAGCTCAAGCAGCAAGCAAATAAATTATACAAACCCACTGGCAGAGTGCCTAAAATCAACCGAGCTGTCAAATCGCTGGAAAAGAAAAAAAAAGCTTTAGAGGCAGCAAGAAATCAAAACACTCAATACCTAGCCTGGCTGGAAGAAGCAGAACAGTTTAAAGCGCATATTGCTCAAACAGAACAGCGAATCGATTCTATCCAGCAAACACTGGAGCAGCTTCAAACGATGGAACAGCAGTGGGAACTGGTTAAGGAAATACAATCTATTGAAAAAGAGATCAAGCAGTTAGATACTGCTGATTTATCTGAAAACGGCTTGTATGCTTTAAATCATTTGAATCGTTCTATTGAACAGAATAGAAGTGAAATTCGTAATTATCAAGAAAAATTAAAAGCATTTCAACAAGCTTATGAACCTTCAAAAGAGCTGTTGCTTTATCAAGAAAACGAAAGCAGCATTGAGACGCTTGCTGTTCAAGTAGAAGACATCAATGAAATGATCAGAGAAAAACAGTTTATTAAAAAAGAAGCTGATCGTTTAGAACAACAGTTGATACGAATGAAGCTGCAGGGAGGTCTCGATATCGACGATGAACTCTCTAAAGCTATTACTCAAGCTGAAAAGGAAAAGATCCAGCAGAACCAGACGTCCGTTCTAAGGCTGGAAACAGAATGTCAAACCTTAAAAGAAAACGAGCAAAAATTGGAATATAGAATCAGTTCAACTGTCGATCAGATTGATCAATTGGAAAAAGGGTTATGGTCCAATGAAGCCTTTAAGAAAGCAGAAGACCATCATTCCAAAGAGAACAGGAACAAAGATATCAAACAATCTGCCACTTTAGAAGTGAGTTTGATCAGTGTTTTGACAATAGTATTATTAGGAAATGTATTTTTGGAATTGCCATTCTCAGGAATGATTTATCTCTTAGGAGTTTTAGGGATTGCAGCAACCGGGGCTAATCTGCTGCGTAAACGTCGTCTTCAAAAACAAGAGAGTCAAGAATATGATGACTATGAGACATTTATAGAGCAAAAAGAGTTGCGTAAACAGTGGCGTCAATACTTGTTTGCCATTGACCAGCTGGAAGAAGAAAAAAGGCATAACGAAAAAACAATACAGGAAAAGCAGATACAGTTACAGCAATTAACTGAAGAATGGAAAAAAATACAAGAAGATAAAAATATTCCAAAATCTGTGCAGCTCAGCCAAGCATTGCAGTATGAAGAAAACATGATGAATCTGCGTAAAGAGGAAAAAGAGCTGATTAAGCTGCAGCGCAGCATTTCAGAATTAGAGACAGCTGTTTTTCTTAAATCTGAACAGTTTGATTTAGTTTCTGAGTTGTTTACAGCAAATGAAACACCTGAACAGAAATTTGACCGATTCAAGTCTTTTTATACCAAGGTGAAGCAAGAGAGAAATCAGCTGCAGCAGTATGTCCTAGATAGTCAGGAAGTTCGACGTATTCTCAATCAATCGTTCGAATCTGAAAAAAATCTTTTGAATCAAAAGCAAACGCTGCTGCAAGAAGCTGGAGCGGACTCAGAAGAGGTATTCAGACATTTATATGGTATATTAAAGCAAAAGAACGAAAAGACAGAACGGCTGACAGTCTTAAAAGAGCAGCTGAAGGTAGGAATCGAACAAATCAACAGTCGATCTATTGAGGATATCCAGCAGGAACGCAAACAACTAGCAGCAGAAAAACAGCAGTTGAGCGCAGACATCAAAGAAAAGACAGAACAGAGAATCGAACTTGAGATTCATATCAAAAAATTAGAAGAAGGCGGTGAGTATACAACGCTGCTGCAAGAATTCGAAAACGAAAAAAGCAGTCTTCAGACACTCGTGAACGATTGGGTTGCTAAGCAGCTCGCTTCCTATATGATTGAAAGAACCCTTCAATACGCACGGAAAGATCGTCTGCCCGAAACCATTAAAGATGCAGAACGATTTTTCAGCTACCTGACAGAAGGTCGTTATCAGAAAATTGTTATTCAAGAGGATAATGTGCATGTATTGGATGCTGAAGGTCGTTATTTTGAAGCAACAGAACTATCCAGAGGTACAGCGGAACCCCTTTATGTATCGCTGCGACTGGCATTTATCCAGAATATCAGCGATATGATTCAAATGCCGCTGCTGATCGATGATGGATTTGTAAATCTGGACCAGAAAAGACGGAATAAAATGTATACTTTACTAAAAGAAATCAGCCAGACGACACAAGTCATCTATTTTTCGTTTGATTTATTTTCTTCTGAAGTTCTGGAAGAGTATAGTAAAACACAGTTAAAAAAATAAACCCTGGTCATCCCAGAAAGGAAGAGGACTTTGGAGAAAAAATTATATGAACATCATATGGACGAAACCGTCAATTTGTTTTTATTGATCAAATCAGCGGAAGAAAAAACGACCAGAAACGGGAAACCCTATCTAGCATTTACCTTCCAAGATACGAGTGGAGAGATGTCAGCAAACTTCTGGGATGCATCTGAAGAGGATGTTGAACGCTATCGCCCTGGTACAGTTGTGAAACTCACTGGTAAAAGAGAAGAGTATAAAGGAAGCCCGCAGCTCCGGATCAATCAGATCCGCCCAGCGCAAGACGGAGAACCTTCAAATCCTGAACTATATGTTGAAAGAGCACCTATTAAAAAAGAAAAGATGATCGAACAATTCAATAAAGCCATATTTGATATTACGAATGCGAATATGAATCGAATCGTTCGGTTTATTATGAATAAATATCAGAAAGACTTCTTTCAAAGTCCTGCAGCCAAGACCAATCACCATGCTTTCTTAGGCGGTCTGGCTTTCCATACGATTTCCATGCTGGATATTGCTCGTTCGATCAGTGATCAGTATCCATTTCTGGATAAGTCGCTGTTATTCTCAGGATTGATCCTGCATGATGTAGGAAAAGTAATAGAACTGTCAGGACCAACAGCAACCGAGTACACATTGGAAGGGAAATTGATCGGTCATATTGTGATTATTCATGAAGAAATCTCTAAGGCTTGTCAGCAGCTAAAAATAGAAGAAGCCAATGAAGATGTCGTTTTACTAAAGCATATGGTATTGTCTCATCATGGAGAATTAGAGTATGGTTCACCAGTACGTCCGCAAGTACCGGAAGCAGAGGCTCTGCATTATATTGATCAGATTGATGCAAGGATGAATATGCTGCAAGCTGCGATGAGAAAAACTGAAAAAGGTTCTTTTTCAGAAAGACTATGGGCAATGGAAAATCGGTCATTCTATAAACCGAATTTCACAGAAAAATAAACTAGGATAAAAGATAAATCTTCTAATTTTATTTGAGATTTTACATTTATTGTATAAAACTATGATGTTTTAATGAAACTTAGTGGTTTACTTGGATCTTAGGTTTAAAATTTCTCAATGCTGTGTTATATTATTCAAAGTATAATGATTAAAACAAACAGGCAGCTTAATCTTGCCGGACCGGTATCGTCTTAGTTTGTTTATACAATCAACTTTTAAAAATAGGATGTGTATTGAGAAATATGAAAAACATGAAAAAATGGTTAATGGCTACGATGGCCTGCTCAACATTATTATTAGCAAGCTGCTCGAGCAGCCCGGAAGTTGCCTCTACTGAAAATGGCAGAATCAGACAAGATGAGTTCTATGAACGCATGAAAAATGAAACAACAAGCAGCGGTCAAAAATTCGGAGAACAAGTTCTTCAGCAGATGATCTTAGAAGATGTACTTGAAAATGCACATGGTGATGCTGTAACTGAAGAAGATGTAAATGCAGAATATGAAACCGAAGCTGAACAATACGGTGGAGTAGATGCCTTTGAAGAATTGATCACTGCGCAAGGAATGACGGCTGAAGACTTGAAACAGTCTATCCGTACTTCTTTACTAGTAGAAGAAGCCATTATTTCTTATGCTGACTTTACTGACGAAGAAATCCAGACAGCCTATGATGAATATACTGTGAACAGTACAGTTGCGCACATCTTAGTTGAAGATGAAGAGACAGCTAACGACATTATTCAACAATTGAATGATGGTGCAGACTTCGCTGAGCTTGTACAAGAGTATTCTACAGATACTGCCTCAGTAGCTAACAATGGGGAAATGGAGCTCGTTGAAGGGCAGTTCCTTCCTGAATTTGAAGAAGCTGCAATGGCATTGGATGAAGAAGGCGAAATCACTCAAGAGCCGGTTCAAACAGATTATGGCTACCATATCATCAAATTAGTTGAAAAAGGTGAAAAAGGTACACTTGAAGAAGAGCGTCAAAACGTTATTGATTCACTAGTAGAAGAAAGACTAGCTGATCAGGAATATGTATTAGAAGTCATTTCAAGTTTAGTTGCAGACGCCAATGTTCAAATCGCAGATGAAGACTTAAGCAATGCAATGAGCGCTTATATGCAGCCAGCTGAATCTGAAACAACAACTGAAGAAGATACAACAGAAGAAACAGAAGATACAACAGAAGATACAACAGAAGAAACAGAAGATACAACGACTGAAGAAGAATCAACAGAAACAACAGATGACTCAACATCTGATGAAAGTAATGACACTAGCACAGAAGACGCTGAATAAGATTTAAATGAGTAAGATTTTAAAATAAAAGCAAAAAAGGAGGAAAGACCTGAATTCAGATCTTTCTTCCTTTTTTAGTACGCTGTTTATTGTGTAGTCGTTGCTTTGATATTGACGGTTGCTGCTTCGACATCTTTGTTGATTTTATCGGTTTTTCGTTTGATACGATCCATTCTTGGCTGAGCTTCATACAAGTAATCATTAGAAATTCTTTGAATATCAGTCATGAACTCCGTCTGAAGCTTCATACCTTCATCGGTTACATTTTGAATGGCCATTTTCAGATCTTTTAACTTGTCTTGAACATCATTGAATTGCTCAGTATTGTCATCGATATAGGCTTTGAACATTTCCTGATTTTCTTTTCCAGAACGTGGTGTGTTTAATAATCCATACACACCGCCTAAAACAATGCCGCTTAGTGTACCTAGTAAGAAATGTTTCATGAATTTGTCTCCTCCAATGCTTTAATGAGATCTGCTTTGATTTGATCAAGTTCTTCATCCGTATAATCGCTCGAATGATCTTCCCATTTCAATCCGAAACCATCTTGTTCACCATAACGGGGCAACAAGTGAAAATGGCTGTGAAATACGGTCTGTGATGCTGCCGCTTCATTGTTCATTAAGATGTTCAATCCTTTAATGTCAGGATTGTGATTTCTAACCGCTTTGGCGATACGCGGAATACTGGCGAATACATTTGCAGCCAGTTCCTCATCATATTCAAAAATATTTCGAACGGGCTTTTTCGTGATCACTAAAGTATGTCCTCTGGTTACTTGGGAAAGATCCATGATAGCAACCACATGATCATTTTCAAAAATTTTACGTGCGGGGATTTCGCCAGCGATAATTTTAGAAAAAACGCTGTCTGTCATATTCATTCCTCATTTCTTTCTACTCTATTACGTATTCAAGTACTTGTGTCTTCTAGTTTATCATAGAAAACAGCAAATTGTTAAAAAGAAGCATAAAACTTCCTTTTGTCTGAATAGACTTATGGTAAAATGAAAAGAACTAAAACAGGAAGGAAATGTAACTATGAGTTTAGCGATCGAACATGTGACAGGCGGATATACGAGGAGACCTGTCCTGCAAGACATTTCTTTTAAAGTTAAGGATGGTGAACTTGTTGGCCTGATTGGATTAAACGGAGCAGGCAAAAGCACAACCATTAAACATATTATGGGACTGTTGAATCCTTTTGAAGGAAAAATTACGGTCGATAATGAAACGATTCATTCAAACAGTAAAAAATACAGAAGAAGTATCGGATTTATTCCTGAAACACCGGTATTATATGATGAACTGACGTTAAAAGAACATATTCAAATCACGGCTATGGCATATGAAATTGAGGAGCAGACAGCTTTTGATCGTGCAGAGCCTTTATTGAAGATTTTTCGCCTTCACGACAGATTAGAATGGTTTCCGTCTGATTTCTCAAAAGGGATGAAACAGAAAGTCATGATCGTATGTGCTTTTATCATAGAACCGAGCTTGTATGTGATTGATGAGCCTTTTTTGGGACTTGATCCTTTAGCCATTAGGGATTTTTTAAAATTAATTGAAGAGAAAAAGCAGGATGGAGCTTCAATTTTAATGTCGACGCATGTCTTGAACAATGCTGAAAAAATGTGTGACGGCTTTGTTATACTACATGATGGAAAAATTTATGCTCAAGGAACATTACAAGATTTAAGACAGCAATTCGGTATGCCGACTGCCAGCTTGGATGAAATTTATGGTCATCTTGCAGATGAAGAAGGTTTTTTGGTATGACAGTTACTTCTTTATTCAAACAAAGGGCTTCAATTTACAACAAGCAGATTTCTCGGTATGCTAAATATGTCTTAAATGATCACATGGTCTTAGCTCTGCTGATCATGCTTGGAGCAGGGGGATTCGCCTATTCCAATTATGTTGAGACAGTCACTGTCGGAGCAGTGCTTCCAAGACTGATTTTAGTCGTATTGATGGTTGTTGTCATCTCATCCGGAACAATCTCTACGCTGATACAATCAGCAGATGCTGTCTTTCTCCTGCCAATGGAAGAAGGTGTACGGAAAGAACTGAAAAAGCGGAACGGATACAGTTTCCTGCTTTTAGCATTTCCTGTAGGATTTGCTGCTGCTGCCGCTATGCCGCTGCTTGTAGCGACACTGGGGATCGGTTTTCAATGGTGGCCTGTCTTTTTAATCACAGCAGTCAGCTACAAATTTATTGATTTAAGAGCTCAGTTTTCAGCCTGCTTGGAACCTGACGACCGTAAAAGAATGATGTTAAACAGTTTAGGGAAAGTTATCAGTACTGTCGGATTGCTTATCAGTGTATTTATCGACTTGTTTGCAGGATTAGCCTTCAGCCTGGCAGTCTGTGTAATCTCTACTATTCTTTTAAATAGAATAGAGCAGCAGAAAAGTCTGCAGTGGCATTACCTGATTGAAAAAGAAGCCAATAGAGTACAGAAGTTATTCCGATTTATCAACTTGTTTACAGAAGTTTCATTTATTGAGACTCATCCAAGACGTCTGAAATGGCTGGATCAGTGGATCGCATTGCAGTCAAGAAGTCAGGCAGATGCCCACTATTTCTATATTCTGAGGTCCTTTTATCGAAATTCATCTTATAGCGGCCTTGTATTGAGATTGGTATTGATCGGCACCCTGTTCATCATGTTCAGTCCCGGTATCTTACTGAAATTGATATTATCCATCGTCTTTTTATATTTGATTGGATTCCAGCTGATACCGATTTATCAACAGTTCAAAAATAATTTTTATTTTCAATTGTACCCAGTCGAAGAGACTGGTAAAATAAAATCCATCCAGCGAATCATAACAGAGATTCTTGGAGCTGCAGCTTTGGTTTTTACTGCTGCAAACATTCCGCAAGGAATCATCAGCAGCGTTATTATTTTGGCGGCTGGTCTACTGTTTATCACAGTCTTTACTCGATATTATATCCCTAAACGATTAAAACGCATGACATAAAAGAGATTTGAGAAAAGAGGAATCAGTTATGAAAGTAATCTGGAACAGTCAAATTGTTGAACGAGAAGAAGTCAGTATCGATCCAGAAGACAGAGGCTATCAATTTGGAGATGGAATCTATGAAGTGGTCAGAGCCTATAACGGTGTTTTTTTCTGTTTAGATGAGCATATCGACCGCTTATATTCCAGCGCTCAAAAAATTGAGATGGCGATTCCGCAAACAAAAGAAGAAATGAAGTCATTAATGAACCAGCTGCTGAAAGAAAGCGGAGTAGAAACAGGCAATCTGTATCTGCAAGTTACTAGAGGCATTGCTTCTCCGAGAAATCATGTGTACCCTGATTTAAGTGTATTACCGACGATTACCGGCAATATGACCATCGTTCCAAGAGATGCTGAAAAAATTGCTTCAGGTATCACAGCTGTTACAGAACCGGATATCAGATGGCTGAAATGTGATATCAAATCAATCAGTCTGCTGGGGAATATCATGGCCAAGCATGAAGCACACAAAAGAAACGCAGATGAAGCGATTCTTCATCGAGACGGCATTGTTACAGAATGTTCTGCATCTAATGCAGCAATCGTAAAAGACGGCGTGATTTATACTCATCCAGATGGCAACTTGATTTTACCGGGTGTTACAAAAATTGTATGGCTGAAATGTGCTGAAGCATTAGGAATTGAAGTGAGAGAAGAGCCATTTACATTGAATCAGCTCGCTGAAGCCGACGAAGTGTTCTGTTCCAGCACCACAATTGAAGTAATGCCGATACATACCATTAACGGTGAAAAAGTTAATAATGGTAAAAGTGGAGAAATTACTCGTCAGTTAGCTGACGCTTTCAAACAAAAAATCGAAGAACACTGTGGTACTGTTTAAAGACTCAAAGCAGTTTTGCTGCTTTAAAGATACAAACCGGTACAGTTGTTAAATTTTTTTACGATCTTATTTATTGAAAAAGAACATCTATCCGCTTGACGATTCCATGATTTCTTTCTACAATGGAATGGAGAATGACAACAGGAAAGAGTAAAAGCGATTATGGATAAAAGGATTGAGTATACATGGAATTAGAGAGAGAATCGGGGTGGAAACTACATCCTATCGGCGGGGACACGGGACAAGCATATATGGGCATAAAGGATGAAGAAAAGTTGTTTTTAAAACGCAATTCTTCTCCTTTTTTAGCTGCTTTATCGTTAGAAGGGATTTCACCTAAACTCATCTGGACAAAGAGAATCGGTAATGGAGATGTCTTGACTGCACAAGAGTGGTGCAATGGGAGAAATTTATATAAAGGTGAAATGCTTTCTTCGAGGGTCGCTACCATAATGAAAAAAGTGCACCGTTCTGAAAGCCTTAAACGGATGCTGCAACGTCTCGGCGGTAAAGTGATTGAACCTAAAAGCCTGCTCTTAGATTATAAGCTGATGCTTTCAAGCGACTTGGCAGAGCATCCTCAATTGAAAAGAGCGTTTCAGTGGCTGAGTGATACAGAATCCGAAATTAAAAATAATGCGGAGATCACCGTCTGTCATGGAGATGTTTCAAGAAAAAATTGGCTGCTGTCCGAAGAAGATCAGCTTTATCTCGTTGATTGGGACTCAGCGATTCTCGCGGATCCTGCCTATGATATTGGTCAGTTGTTCAGCCGCTATATTGAAAAAGAACAATGGACTGGCTGGTTGGCAGAATATGACCCTGAAATTTCAGAAGTATTTTTGAAACGAATTAACTGGTATGTACTGATGACTTTATTGATGGATGTAAAAGAAGCTCATCGCAAAAGACAGTTTATCAAAATGAATAAATCGATCATTAAAATCGACCAATTATTGAAATAAAGTACAGCAATTATATTATCGACAGTTTATACAGTTCATTTGGGGCCAGATCAATCCATCTGTCCCTATTTTTACGTAAAGGAGAAAGAATATGCGTTTAAGAAACAAACCAGGAGCAGAAGAAAAACTGCAGAAATACAGTCAATATGTCGTAGCCGATCCCGAAAAGTGGAAAGGGAAATGGCGAGAAAAGTTTGAAAAAAATCAACCTCTTCATATAGAAATTGGTATGGGGAAAGGCCGCTTCATTATGGAAATGGCGAAACAGCATCCGGACATTAATTACATCGGGATCGAGCTGCAGACCAGTGTGATCGTCTCCGCTTTAGATAAACAAATTGAAGAAGAGCTTCCAAATGTTCAGCTGCTTCAGGTCAATGCACAAAATCTGCAGTCTTTTTTTGAAAAGGGAGAAATAGATCGTATCTATTTAACATTTTCCGATCCTTGGCCAAAGAACAGACATGAAAAAAGACGGTTGACCTATCGAGACTTCTTGAACAGCTATGAAACGGTTCTGGATGAAGACGGTGAATTGCACTTCAAAACAGATAATCAGGGCTTGTTTGAATACTCGCTGATCAGCTTTTCTCAAAAAGGGATGGTTTTGAAAGAGTTGTATCTGGATCTGCACAATAGTGATGTAGAAGGCAACATTATGACTGAGTATGAAGAGAAATTTTCTAAAAAAGGGAATCGTATCTATAAAACCGTTGCATACTTTCCAACTGAACAATAAGCGATAAAAAATGCAGTGAGGACTCTCCTAAATGAAGAGTGCTCACTGCATTTTATCTTTTGATTTATACTCTATATAGATCAATCAGACTGCCAGTATAAGCATCGGCAATAAATTCGTATTGTACCAGTACATTTTCTTCTAAGCGAGAAATTCCGCCATAGTAGACATCGGTAGAATAAGCGAATTTCTTCCAAGGCACTTTTGTCAGTTCAATCCAAGAACCATCAATCGGTCCTTCCTCACGAAACTGATCTTTCACTTGTTCTAAGATTGTATCCGCATGAATCGTCTGTTTTTTTGAAACCTTAGGATACAGTAGAAAACCTAACAGGAAAGAAACAATGAATCCGATTGCGCCCAGAAGATAGGTTGTCTGTTTTTGAGTAAATTTATTTTCCATTGTACAGCCTCCAGATTGTGTTTACTTAAATAGGTTCTCTTGTATTTTAACATACATATGGAATAATCGTAATAGAATATAAATGAAAGAGACTTAAAAAGAAAAGATTTTTTGTGTATAATTAAAAAGATCGTTCTAATCCTTTAGAACAGCGAAAGAATGAACGGCGCAAACCTGTGAACAGTAAGCTTGAGTATTCTAGAATTGACATAAAGGGAGGAAAGCCAGTCAGGTTGCTGGCGAGAATAATGGGAGATCAAACGTTTGAACTGATTAAAAAAGTAACAGAACTACAAGGGACCAGCGGATTTGAACATGCCGTCCGTCAATATATGAAAGAAGAAATGACCCCGCTTGTAGATCGGGTAGAACAAGATGGCCTAGGTGGCATTTTTGGGATCAAGCAGTCCGAAAATACAGGAGCACCGAAACTGATGATTGCGGCTCATATGGATGAAGTCGGGTTCATGATTGGAGCTATAACAGAAAAAGGCTTGTTTAAAGTTGTACCGCTTGGAGGATGGAACCCTTATGTCGTCTCTGCCCAGCGCTTTACACTGCAGACAAGTAAAGGAAATTATCCTGTGGTTTCTTCTTCTATCCCGCCGCATTTATTGAAAGGGAAAACGGCTAGCGCACCCTCAGTTGAAAATATTTTATTTGATGCCGGATTCGAATCAAGAGATGAAGCGATGGAATATGGCGTAAGACCAGGAGATACAATCGTTCCGCAAGTAGAAACCATTAAAATGGCAAATGGAAAAACGATTTTGGGCAAGGCCTGGGATAACCGTTATGGTGTTGCAGTTGTATTAGAAGCACTGAAAGCTGTGCAAGGAGAGCATCTTCCGAATACATTGATTGCTGGTGCAAATGTTCAAGAAGAAGTTGGATTGAGAGGAACAAAAGGGGCTGTTACGAAGTTTGATCCAGATGTCTTTATGGCAGTTGACTGTTCCCCTGCGAATGATATTGCCGGCGGACCGGATGCCTATGGAAAACTGGGAGAAGGCTTTTTACTGCGGATACAAGATCCAGGAATGATACTCTCAAAAGAAATGCGTGACTTCTTACTGGATACTGCAGAGACGCATAATATTCCGTATCAGTACTTTATCTCTAAAGGCGGAACAGACGCTGGAGCTGCTCACCAGATGAATCACGGAATCCCTAGCGCCGTTATTGGAGTATGTGCTCGTTATATTCATACACATCAGACGTTATTTAATATTGAAGATTACGAAGCTGCAAGAGAAATGGTCATTCAAGTCATCAAATCTTTAGACAAGTCAACACTGGAAACATTGAGAAATCATTAAAAAGAAGATTAAAGAAAGCAAGAGGAGTAGATTATGTTAATTAGCAGTTATAACAATAAAGGAATGAACGATGTATTGACCGTTCAGCTGAAACAAATTTCTGTTGAAGAACAAATAGCAGAACGAAAAGGAAATGTAACAAAAATCAGCATTAAAGAGACAGGGGAAACAGCAGGTTATAATTTTTTTGATGCATCTTCTATTATAGAAGTTGCTGAAAATGGTCCCATTACTTTAACGGAATCTCAAGTATCGGCTTTAAATCAACAAATAGAAGCGAACGGCTGGAAAGACACATTGACAGCTGATGAATCACCGAAATTTGTGGTTGGATTTGTTAAAGAATGTACCCCTATGGAAGATTCAGATCATTTAAATATTACACAAACAGAAATAGACAATAACGAAGTTGTTCAGATTGTCTGCGGAGCTTCTAATGTCGAAAAAGGGCAAAAAGTAGTCGTCGCAAAACCAGGAGCTGTTATGCCGGACGGATTAGTGATCTGGCCAGGTGAACTACGCGGCGTAAAAAGCAGCGGCATGATCTGTTCTGCAAAAGAACTAGGTATGGAACAAACAACCAAAGGAATTTTAGTACTGGAAGATTCAGAAGAAACGGGTAAACCTTTTACCGCACAACGTTAAGCTAACAGAAATTTAATCTAGATGCGAAAGGAGGAAGCGATGTGAAAGACTACGATGGACCAAGTTTTTTAAAACACACTTATAAGCAGATAGAACATACTTCTACAGAACGTCTAAAAAATAATATGGGGCTTTTTAAGACAGAAGATGAAAAAGCAAATGATCGGAAGCTGTTCAAAGAAAAAACTGCTCATACGCTTCCCAGCCAGATTAAAAAAAGAAATGATATTGAGAAAGGGTTCCAGGAGTATTTGAATGAGCGAAAAAGCAATCCTGCGTCTATACGTTCAGAGCATTATATCGAACCGCCATTTGAAGCCAGTAAAGTGCCTTCTCCCATCTTTGGTTATAAACAACCGGCGTTAAAGCAAGAAGAAAAATGGAGTTACGAACAATTAAAGCAAGAGCTTGAGAAACCGGCAGAAGACTTTATCTTGTTTGAAGAATTTGCGACACCTGAATTGCGTCAACAGTGGAGTAAAGAAGGACAGCGGGATTCAGAGAAAAGTCAGTCGTTCGAAAACGCTGAAAAATTGCAGTATAGTCAGCAGCCTAAAACTTTGAAAGAACAGTTTTCTTCAAAAGATACCCAAAGCAGCGAAAATCCAAATAACAAAAGAATGCGCTTGAAACGATCACTGATGCATATCATCCAAGAAGAACAGTTAGGCAATAATGAGAAAAAAAGGAATATTCCAGGATTTTTTTCTGATGAAAATGAATAAAGTCTTATCTCTTAAATGTGTCAAAGACTAGATTTTTTGAACTTTTTCCATTATAGTATACAATCGTATGTAATTAATCTAGTTTATGCCATAGGCAAGAGACTATGCGGATCAGCGTATAGCAAATATTTGGAGGATTTTAAAAATGGATCAATCGAAAATTTACCATTTTGTTGGAATTAAAGGTTCTGGAATGAGTGCGTTAGCGCTGATTCTGCACGACAAAGGATTTGATGTACAGGGTTCAGATGTCAACAAGTTCTTTTTTACCCAAGAAAATCTTGAAAAAGCTCACATTCCAATTTATGTTTTTAATGAAAACAATATTAAAGAAAATATGATCATTATTGCAGGAAATGCATTTCCTGACACACATGAAGAAATTGTTCGGGCACGAGAATTAGGATTAAAAGTCATTCGCTACCACGACTTCCTTGGAGAATTGAGCAATCAGTTCACAAGTGTATCTATTACCGGATCACATGGTAAAACCAGTACAACTGGGCTATTATCTCACGTTTTGAGCGGAATCGAAAAGACAAGTTACTTGATTGGAGACGGTACAGGACATGGCGAAGAAGATGCAGAATACTTTGTATTAGAAGCCTGCGAGTACCGCAGACATTTCTTGGCTTATCAGACGGACTACGCACTGATTACCAATATCGACTTTGATCATCCAGATTATTATACGAGCATTGAAGATGTGGAAGAAGCTTTCCAGACCTTCGCTTCGCATATTAAAAAAGCAGTATTTGCCTGCGGTGATGACGAGCGGTTACAAAACCTGCAGGTAGCTGTCCCCGTTGTATTCTATGGCTTTGGCAATAATAACGATTTTCAGGCAAAAAATCTGGTCCGCACTACAGAAGGATCTTCCTTTGATGTCTATGTGCGTGGAGATTATTATGGCCAGTTTACGATTCCTTCTTTCGGAAAGCATAATGTACAAAATGCATTAGGCGTTATTGCTTTTTGCCATTACGAAGGAGTCAACCAGGATAAAGTGGCTGAACGTCTGAAAAGTTTTTCTGGAGTTAAAAGAAGATTCACTGAAAAACAAGTGATGGACACAGTTATTATAGATGATTATGCTCACCATCCTGCAGAAATCAAAGCAACTTTGGACGCAGCACGTCAAAAATATCCTGACAGAGAAATCGTTGCTGTTTTCCAGCCGCACACATTCACCAGAACAGTAGCTTTGCTGAGCGAGTTTGGTGAAGCACTGGATTTAGCGGATTTTGTTTATCTCTGTGAAATCTTCACTTCTGCCAGAGAACAGTCGGGTACGATCACGATTGAAGACCTGCTGGATAAAACAGAAAAAGGTGTTTCTGTTGTCAGCGAAGAAGACATGTCCCCGCTGCTGAAACATAGAGGATCTGTTTTTGTCTTTATGGGAGCTGGGGATGTTGAGAAGTTTGAGCATGCCTTTGAATCATTGTTAAGTCAGACAAAAGCACAATATTAAAAAAATGTTTAGATAAATATGGCTATTTTCATAAAACTATCTCGTTAGAGGTAGTTTTTTTGTGGCTAAAAACCAGTTTTGTCATCTCTTGAATGAATAAAGCTGCAGAATAAGGACGTTCTCTTTTTTAAAGTATCCATTTTTGATAAAATAAGTAAAATGATGTCTTAATTGAACGGATAAAATGAGGAGTCGAAGCTGATGGCTGAGCAAAAGAAATTATTATTAATTGATGGGTATAGTATAGCATTTCGTGCTTTTTACGGCTTACATAGCCAGTTAGAACGAATGAAAAACAGAAACGGTCTACACACAAATGCATTATATGGTATTCATAATATGCTGGAAGTAATTGTAGACAAAGAACAACCAACGCATGCATTAGTGGCCTTTGATGCCGGGAAAACGACTTTTCGTCATGAATACTTTGAAGATTATAAAGGCGGAAGATCCAGTATGCCAGCGGAATTCGCCGAGCAGATTCCTTTTATTAAAGATCTGCTTGCCGGTTTCGGTTTGAAATCTTATCAGCTTGTCAATTATGAAGCGGATGATATTATCGGAACACTTTCGAAACAGGCTGAAGCTGAAGGGTTTGATGTAGTGATTCTGACAGGAGATCGAGATTTGACACAGCTGGCATCTCATAAAGTCAGGATTGATATTACCAAAAAAGGCGTCAGTGATTTAAAAGAATACTCAGCAGACTCGATTATGGAAGAAATGGGCATCGAGCCGTATCAGATTGTGGATATGAAAGGGCTCGCAGGAGACTCATCCGATAATATCCCTGGTGTAACTAATATTGGAGAGAAAACCGCTCTGAAACTGTTGAAAGAGTATCATTCTATCGAAAAACTTTATGAAAAAATAGATGAAATGAAAAAGTCCAAGCGAAAAGAAAACCTGATCAATGAAAAAGAAACTGCACTGCTCAGTAAAAAGCTGGCTACGATCGATGTCAATGCTCCAATCGAGATCACCTTGCAGGAACTGGCTTACGCTGGAATGAATATGGAAGATTTGATTGCTTTTTATAAAGAGATGGACTTCCAATCTCACTTGAACAAACTAGACACAGCTGAATATATGGAACAGCTAGCAGATGAAGTGGATGATATTGAGTATCAGTATGTGCACGAAATCACTGATGATATGTTTGAACCGGATATGGCACTTTACATTGAAATGCTGGACGATAATTACCATCAATCAGAAATCGTTTCTGTCGGATGGGGAAATGAAAAAAATCGGTTCGTTGCGGAACCGCTTCAAGCTTTCCAATCAGAGGCTTTCAAAAAATGGATAGAGTCTGAAACGATCCGAAAAGCTGTATACGATACAAAGCGGACCTATGTAGCATTAAATCGTAAAGGATTGAAGTTAAGAGGAACAAGTTTTGATATTCTGCTTGCTTCTTATCTGCTCACAGCAGAAGACAGCAGCAGCGGAGATGTAGCGGATATCGCTAATAAACATGACTATCAAGCAGTTTCTCCAGATGAAGTGGTCTATGGAAAAGGCAAAAAGAAGAAAGTCCCTGATGATTTATCATTAATGAGAGACCATATTGCACGAAAATTACAAGCAATTGTGACGCTCTCTAACCAGATGAATGCTCAACTAGTGGAAAATCAGCAAGAAGAGCTGTTGAAAGACATGGAAATTCCGCTGGCAGTTGTATTAGCGGAGATGGAGATTCAAGGAATCACAGTAGACGCCGACCGTCTTGAAAGAATGAAAGCAGAATTTGCAGAGACATTAACTTCAATCGAGGAAAGAATCTTTGAAGAAGCTGGCGAAGAATTCAACATCAATTCCCCTAAACAATTGGGCGTAATCTTGTTTGAAAAAATGGGATATCCAGTTATTAAGAAAACAAAAACAGGTTACTCTACAGCTCAAGATGTTCTGGAAAAATTAAAAGACGAAGCACCGATCGTTGAATATATTTTGCAGTACAGACAGATTGCCAAGATTCAGTCTACTTATATTGAAGGCTTGTTGAGAGTGATTCATCCAGAATCAAGCAAGATCCATACTCGTTACTTGCAGACAGTAGCTCGTACAGGACGGTTAAGTTCAGTAGATCCTAATCTGCAAAATATTCCAGTGCGTCTGGAAGAAGGCCGAAAGATCCGGGAAGCTTTTATTCCTAGAAAAGAGGGCTGGAAAATCTTCGCATCAGATTATTCACAAATCGAATTGCGAGTCTTAGCGCATATTTCAGATGACGACCATCTGAAGCAAGCATTTATTGAAGAACAAGATATCCATACCAGTACAGCTATGCGAGTCTTTGATCTGAAGGATCCCAGCGAAGTAACGGCGAATATGCGCAGAGATGCAAAAGCCGTTAACTTTGGTATCGTCTATGGAATCAGTGATTACGGCTTATCTCAAAGTCTGAATATTACCAGAAAAGAAGCGCAAGAATATATTGATACGTACTTTGACAGATTCCCTGGTGTTAAACAATTTATTGATAATATTATACGAGAAGCCAAAGATAAAGGATTTGTAGATACCTTATTCCACAGAAGAAGGTATCTGCCTGAAATCAACTCTCGCAACTTCAATCTGCGGACGTTCGCAGAAAGAACGGCGATGAATACGCCGATTCAAGGGAGTGCTGCCGATATACTGAAAGTAGCAATGATCAATATGGCAGATAAAATTGAAGAAAAAGGACTGCAGGCTACAATGCTGCTCCAGGTTCATGATGAACTGATTTTTGAAGCTCCGGAAGAAGAAATCCCCGTATTAAAAGACTTAGTCAAAGAAGTCATGGAGACGGCCGTTGATTTATCTGTACCGCTTAAAGTAGAAAGCAGCTGGGGAGACAGCTGGTATGAAGCAAAATAATTAAATAAAAGAAGCAAGAATCAAAGCGGAATATTAAGCTTTTTCTTGCTTCTTTCCCTTTGAACCCTGAAAAAGAAAGGAAGAAAGCAGTGCCTGAATTACCAGAAGTAGAAAGTGTCAGAACAGGTCTAGAAAAATTGATCAAAGGTAAAAAGATTACGAATGCCAAAGTTTTATGGCCCCGGATCATAGCGGAACCCAACCGTATAGAAGACTTTGAGCAACGGATCGTTGGACAAACCATTCACTCCATTGATAGAAGAGGGAAATTTTTGATCTTTCATTTGAGTAAAGATGTTTTGATTTCTCACCTTAGAATGGAAGGAAAGTATCGTATAGAAAAGAAAGAAGTTCCATTCTCTAAGCATACGCATGTGATTCTTGAACTGGATGAAGAAGCGGAATTAAGATACTTGGATGTCAGGAAGTTCGGACGCATGTCATTGATTGAGCACAGCGAGCTGGAAAATCATCCTTCCTTGAAAAAATTAGGGCCCGAGCCTATTGAAGAAGGGTTGCTTATTGAACCATTTCAACTAAACTTAAAGAAACGGAAAAAATCGATCAAAGCTGTTCTGTTGGACCAGACGATTGTGGCTGGTATTGGGAATATATATGCGGATGAGATTTTATACGAAGCCAGCATCCATCCTGAAAGATATGCTGATTCACTGAAGGTTGAAGAAGTGCAAACCTTGCGGACGGCGATCCTCGATGTTATGAGGAAAGCGGTAGCTGCTGGCGGAACAACAATTCGTACGTATCAGAATGCTTTTGGAGAAACGGGTGCCTATCAAGCACAATTAAACGTATATGGACGAAGTGGCTTAAATTGTCGGCGATGCGGAAATACAATTGAAAAAATCAAAGTCGCTCAAAGAGGCACGCATTTTTGTCCTGTTTGTCAGGATTAAGCAGTTTTGATTAAGGTGCAGGTTTATATTGAGCAGGTCGAAGGTGGGAAAGTATGTCATATGTATTGGGGTTAACCGGCGGAATTGCTACAGGCAAATCAACAGTCAGCTGCCTATTTTCTAAGCACGGATTTAAAATCGTCGATGCCGATCTAGGTGCTCGAGCGATATTGGAACCTGGTACACCTGGGCTGGAAGCTGTCAGAAAGCTGTTCGGAGACCAAGTGTTGTTAGAGACAGGTCAGCTGGACCGAAATAAAGTAGGACAGATGGTCTTCAGCGACCCAGTAAAACGGAAAGCGCTAGATCAATGTTTAGCAGTCTATATTAAGGAATGGATTATCAAAGAGAAAAATAAACATATAAAAAATCACGAATCCTTGATTATTCTAGATATTCCTTTGCTGTATGAGGCAGGGTATGATCAGGAAGTTGATGAAGTAATGGTTGTTTATGTAGATGAGCAGACGCAGATGGACCGCTTAATGAAAAGAAATCAGTTAACAGCAGCAGAGGCTAAAGCTCGAATCTCAGCGCAAATACCGCTATCTGAAAAAGCAAGAAAAGCTGATACAGTGATTCATAATGATGGAACCATTGCCGAAACAGAAGCGCAAGTAACGGACTGGCTTATTCATAAAGGGTATTACAGCGAATAAACCTGTGGTATAATAGGCATTATCAAATTATCGGAAAGATCATAGAAAAGGACTGATAACTGTGCAATGTCCTCGCTGTCAAAATAACGGAAGCAAAGTAGTCGATAGTCGGCCGGCAGATGATGGAAAAGCCATTCGCAGACGCAGAGAATGTGAAAAATGCGGATATCGTTTCACAACATTTGAACGATTGGAACAAGCACCAATATTAGTGGTGAAGAAAAATGGCAACCGAGAAGAGTTCAGCCGAGAAAAGCTGCTGCGTGGATTAAGAAGAGCATGCGAAAAACGTCCTGTCACAGCTGAAGAACAAGAGCGGATTGTCAATCGAGTAGAATACAAGATCCGAGACCATGGAGAAAGCGAAGTGAAATCTACAAAAGTCGGAGAATACGTAATGGAAGAACTGGCCGATTTAGATGATGTAGCTTATATTCGTTTCGCAAGCGTTTATAGACAATTCAAAGATATTGAAGTATTCATGAAAGAAATGCAGGAACTAGATAAGAAACGAAAAGAACATGAGTAAGAAATATATTTAATCAACCTCAAAGAAAGGGGAAAGAAATGAATTACCCATGGCAATATGTTAGTCCAAAAGATCATTACACATTAAAACAGTCAATTCCCCTTTCTGATCAGGATGTTCAGGTATTAACGGCGATTTATCAGCCGCTTATAGGAAATGCAGCTTATGCACTGTATATGCAGCTGAAAGCTGCTATCCATTCAGCAAACAGCTGGACGGAACCAAAACCGCTATCTACATTATTGGCGGTTTTAGATATGGGGATTCCTGAATTGTATCAAGCTCGTATCCGTTTAGAAGGACTCGGGTTGTTGAATGTATATAAAAGCAATAAGGAAACAGATCATTATCTTTTTGAACTGAAGCCGCCATTGTCTGCTGTTCAGTTTTTCAACGATCATATGATGAGATTGATTCTGTTTGAAAAAGTCGGTGAACGACTATTCAATGAAATCAGAAGCCAGTTTGAAATAGATGAACCGAATAAACAAGACTATACAGAAATTACAAAATCGTTTCTGGATGTTTACCATTTTAATATACAGAAACATAATCAACTGAACACGATTCCAATCAAGCCGATCTTGAACGAGAAGCCGGATTTTTCACCCGGCAGTCAACTTAACGAACAAAGTGAATTTGACTGGAAATTTTTTATGGACGGGCTGAATCGTCAGTTTATTGACAAGCGCTCTATTAACCAAGAAGTCAGAGCCGTGATCCTTTCCCTTCATGAGATTTACGGGTTGAACGAATTGGATTTGCAAAAATACGTTTTGCAGGCAACGAATATTGAGACCTCAAAAGTAGATCAGGATAAATTGGCGCAAATTGTACAGCAAGCCTTTCATCGCCAGCAAGCCAATCGAGTTCAGTTGAATGATTATGTAGGCGAAACAATCCAATCTGAACAAACACAATCTTCCAATCGCCGCTACCGGTTGACGCAAGAGGGGTTTAATGATCATGAGATTGAAGTGATCCTTCACGCAGAAGAAGTAAAACCAGGCGAATATCTCAGCTCAATCAAGTCACAAAAAGGCGGGTTTGTCTCAAGCAATGAAATGTGGGTCATCAAAGAGCTGGTCGAACAGTCGTCTTTACCCTCAGCCGTAGTGAATATCTTGATCAACTATATTCTGATCGGGAAAAACGCTCCTGTACTGGAAAAGAACCTGGCTCTTAAAGTGGCCAATGACTGGGCTCAAAATCAAATTGCTTCCCCGGAAGCGGCGCTTAAAAAAGTAAAAACACTATACGCTGAGTCCAGAAACAATACGCAACGGAAAACTCAGAAAAAACATCCATCCAGATATAAGAATCAATCAAATGCAAAAAAAGAAACGCTTCCTGAATGGGCGACCGAAGAAAATAAAGGGGAAGAGATTGACCTGGAAAAACAAGCAGAATTCCGAAAACGACTGGAACGGATTCGAAATCGGAACAAAGGTGGTGAGCAATAATGGAAAGTATTCGCAGCCAACTGGAAAATATGATGGATACGAGTAAAATGAATCAGCGCTTCAGAGAAATTATGAAGAATGAAGTGTTCTCTGATCCTGATGTTCGCCAGTTTATTGCAGAACATAAAAATATTCTGGATAAAGAAGCAATCGAAAAAAGTGCAGCCAAATTATATGAGTTCGTCATTGAAAAAAAGAAGGCGGCTGCCAAAAGCGGTGAATTAATGCCGGGATATGTTCCTAGACTGCTGATCAATAACCGAAGAGTGGACGTTGCTTACGAACCCTCTGCGGATTTATTGAATCGTCAGAAACTGGAAGCAGTGCAAGAGCGGATCCACTCAATGTATATGCCTAAAGATATCAAACAGTTTAGTATGGAACAGTTTGAAAGTACAGCTGGAAGAGTCGATGCAGTCCAGAAGGCTTACGATTTCATTGACCATTTCTTGACAGATCCCAACAAATTTCATAAAGCATTATATCTGCATGGGAAATTTGGAGTAGGAAAAACGTTCTTACTTGGAGCCATCGCTCATGAGCTTTCAGAGCAGGGGCATGCCTCTACGCTCGTACATTTTCCAACATTTGCAGTAGAAATGAAAAACTCTATTGGACAGAATACAACAGAAGAAAAGTTGAATGTCTTTAAAAGAGCGCATATTTTGATGATTGATGATATAGGTGCTGATTCAATGTCCAGTTGGATTCGTGATGATGTCCTAGGCGTTATTCTCCAGTATCGGATGCAGGAACAGCTGCCGACCTTTTTCTCCTCTAACTTTGATATGGCCCATTTGGAAGAAGAACATTTCCGTGTTTCTCAACGTGGAGAAACTGAACCGCTGAAAGCCAAACGTATTATGGAACGGATCAAATTCCTGGCAGAAGAAGTGGAAATGACAGGGGACAACCGTAGAAATGGGTAATAGAAATAACGGTTGAAACTTTACAACAAGCATGATATTCTACTATTATTAATTGAAAGAAAAAACTTTGAGAAAGACATCTTTGATTTCCTATCATTTTCCTAGAGAGGAAGACAGTTGCTGCAAGTCTTCTAAAATGAGTAATCATCGACCCCTTTCGAGTGCTGTTTTGAATGAAGTAGAAACGGCCGTCTCTCTGCGTTAAAGAGCTGAAAGAAGATAGAAACAGGAATCACCTTGTTTTCTATAAATTTGGGTGGAACCACGTAAACCATTGCGTCCCATTGAAAAAGAACTATTCTTTTTCAATGGGACTTTTTATTTGCAGTTATAAAAGATTTAGTCCAAATAACAGAATAAACTCACTATAGGAGGAAATTGAATGTCAGATATATCCGTTAAATTACCAGATGGTTCAGTAAAAACTGTTGAAGCTGGTTCAACACCAAAAGATGTTGCCGGCAGTATTGCCAAGTCACTTCAAAAGAAAGGTCTAGCTGGAAAGTGGAATGGAATTCAGGTTGATTTTAATAAACCTTTATATGAAGATGGAGAACTGGAAATCATTACTCCTGATCATGAGGATGCACTAGGCATTTTGCGCCACTCCACTGCTCATTTGATGGCGCAAGCTGTCAAACGTCTTTATCCTGATGTGAAATTCGGTGTCGGTCCATCAATCGATACAGGTTTTTACTATGACACAGATACTGAAACACCCATCACAGATGAAGATCTTGAAAAAATTGAAAAAGAAATGATGACGATCGTAAAAGAGAATCTTCCAATCGTTCGTAAAGAACTTTCTCGTGAAGAGGCTTTAGAATTATTCAAAGACGATCCTTATAAAGTAGAATTGATTACAGACCTGCCGGATCAAGAAGTCATCTCTGTATATGAACAAGGAGAATTTGTTGATCTATGCCGCGGGATTCATGTTCCTTCAACTGGCCGTATCCAAGTATTCAAACTGTTATCACTAGCAGGTGCTTACTGGAGAGGAAACTCTGACAATAAAATGATGCAGCGTATCTACGGTACAGCATTCTTTGATAAAAAAGCATTAAAAGAGTTTATTAAGATGCGTGAAGAAGCAAAAGAACGTGACCACCGTAAGCTGGGCAAAGAACTAGATCTTTTCATGCTATCTTCAGAAGTTGGTTCAGGATTACCTTTCTGGCTTCCTAAAGGGGCAACGATCCGTCGCGTCATTGAACGCTACATTACAGATAAAGAGATCAGCATGGGGTATCAGCATGTTTATACTCCAATCATGGCAGATGTCGAATTCTATAAAACATCCGGACACTGGGATCACTATCACGAGGACATGTTCCCGCCAATGGACATGGGAGATGGGGAAATGCTGGTACTGCGTCCGATGAACTGTCCGCATCATATGATGGTCTTCAAAAACGACGTTAGAAGTTACCGTGACTTGCCGATTCGTATTGCTGAACTTGGTCAAATGCATCGTTACGAAAAAAGCGGAGCTTTATCTGGATTACAACGAGTTCGTGAGATGACACTGAATGATGCACACGTTTTTGTCCGTCCTGATCAAATCAAAGAAGAATTTCGTCGCGTAGTAGAATTAATGCTGGCGGTCTATGAAGATTTCGATATCCATGAATATCGTTTCCGTTTAAGTTATCGTGATCCCAAAAATACAGAAAAATATTTTGATGACGATGCTATGTGGAACAAAGCTCAATCCATGTTGAAAGATACATTAGATGAAATGGGACTTGAGTACTTTGAAGCTATAGGAGAAGCAGCGTTTTATGGACCAAAACTGGACGTACAAGTTAAAACGGCTTTAGGTATTGAAGAAACACTATCTACCGTACAACTAGACTTCTTGCTTCCTGAGCGATTTGATCTGACATACGTTGGGGAAGATGGAAATGATACTCATAGACCAGTTGTCATCCACCGCGGAGTTGTTTCAACAATGGAACGGTTCGTAGCTTACCTGATTGAACGATACAAAGGTGCATTTCCAACTTGGCTGGCTCCGGTCCAAGGGAAAATCATTCCGGTCAATTTGGATATCCATGCTGATTATGCTAATGAATTGAACAATGAACTGCAGTCTAAAGGATTACGAGTTGAGATTGATAACCGCAATGAAAAAATGGGCTATAAGATTCGCCATGCTCAAACATTGAAGATCCCGTATCAAATCGTAGTTGGAGATAATGAAGTCGAAAATAACAGTGTGAGCGTACGTAAGTATGGTGAAAAAGAAACGGTGACGTATTCTAAAGAAGATTTCATTAAAAAGATTGTCGCAGAATCAATAAAATAATAAAATAAAAAACACTTGTTGACAAAAATATGAATAAGTGGTAAGATATAAAAGTTGAGAAAACAAAGCAGAAGCACCCGCTTCTCGCCTTTAGGATTTTGGTCCTAGGGCAGATATCGAACGTATATAACTCAAGGCAGCCTTATGCAGGTCATTTGGTTGTCTTGAATATCAGATTATGATCTGATAGCGGAGATAAAGACGGGGCTTTTTATAAAGGCTCCGTCTTTTTTTCTGTCTGAGCTTTCTCGCAAATACTTTGGAGGTGAACCACCATAGCAAAAGACATGATTGTCAATGATCGTATTCGTGCTCGAGAAGTACGTCTGATCGGCAAAGACGGTGAACAGATTGGGGTAGTCCAACGCAACGAGGCAATGAGGTTAGCTGAAGATGCCAATTTAGATTTAGTTCTAGTTGCACCAAACGCTAAACCGCCAGTGGCTCGTGTTATGGATTATGGTAAGTATCGCTATGAACTGCAGAAAAAAGAACGTGAAGCAAGAAAGAATCAGAAAATCGTTAACGTCAAAGAGATTCGCTTGAGTCCGACTATTGATGACCACGATTTCAATACGAAATTGCGTAACGCTCGTAAATTCTTGGACAAAGGCGATAAAGTGAAAGTATCTATTCGATTCCGTGGACGCGCAATTACTCACAAAGAAATCGGTCGTGAAGTACTTGAACGTATGGCGGAAGAAACGTCTGACATTTCACAAGTCGAATCGAAAGCTAAAATGGATGGTCGTAGCATGTTCTTAATGCTTGCACCGAAATCTGAGAAATAAGATAAGTGTAGGAGGAAATCAACAATGCCTAAGCAAAAGACACATAAAGGGTTAGCAAAACGTTTCAAAAGAACAGGTACTGGCAAACTAAAACGCAGCCACGCAAAACGCAGCCACATGTTTGCAAACAAAACTCAAAAACAAAAACGTCACTTGCGCAAATCTACTTTAGTTTCACAAAGTGACTACAAACGTATCAGACAACAACTTGCAAAAATGAAATAAGAAATGGTAAGCGCGCTGCGGATCTATTGCAGCGTAACTAAGGAGGAAATCAACAATGGCACGAGTTAAAGGTGGAGTCGTTACTCGCAGACGCCGTAATCGCGTTTTAAAGCTAGCTAAAGGGTATTACGGAGCGAAACATCGCTTGTTTAAAGTTGCAAAACAACAAGTAATGAAATCATATCAATATGCATACAGAGACCGTAAACAAAATAAACGTAACTTCCGTAAATTATGGATTGCACGTATCAACGCTGCAGCACGTATGAACGGTTTAAGCTACTCTAAGTTTATGCACGGACTTAAACTTGCTGAGATCGACATGAACCGTAAAATGTTAGCTGAATTAGCAGTAAGCGATGCAGCTGCATTTACAACTTTGGCTGACCAAGCTAAAGAAGCACTATCTAAATAATAATTCTGTTAAAGACCTTGCTGGTAACAGCAGGGTCTTTATGTAATTACATAATAGTTAGATTCACTGATAACGCTCACCGTTCGTTGAACAGTCGATTTAAAAAGAAAAAAGGTTACGCTATTATGATACAATAAAGATAACAACTTTATCGACAAGGAGAACACATCCATCAGAGATTGTGAAGGATCAAGCATCGATATTTAGAAAGGAATAGTATGAATACATTACATGTTAGGATCATTGATCAAGAAAATGAAAAAGATTTGAGACTTCCAAACGAATCCTTTGAACAATTTGGAGAAATGATCGTCAATAGAATGGATCATCAATGGACGTACACGGAGAAGCTGTGGACACATAATAAAACAGAAAAATTCCCACAAGAAAACTATTCATATGAATCTATTGCAGAACAGGGGTTTGCTGTAGGACTCTATGACAAAGAACAGTGTATCGGCTTAGCAGTATTAGAATATCGCTGGAACCAGTATGTCTATCTCAGCGATCTGAAAATCAATCAAACTTACCGTAAGCAAGGGGCAGCATCTTTCTTGATGGATAAAGTCAAAGAAATCGTAATAGAAAAAAAGCAAAAGGGCATCACTACAGTCGCCCAAACGGACAATTTGGCAGCTAACCGTTTTTATTTGAAGTATGGTTTTGAAATAGGCGGTTTCAATACGCGAGACTATGATTTCACAAAGCTGAACGGCACAGGAGACATATATTATTATCTGGCTCTTTAGATGAAAAATCCTAATATAAATAGGTTTGTATAAATTCATAGTCTGTTGAATAAAAACGTATTACTGTATTACAATATTATAACCTCTTTAAAAAGACCGGATAAAATGTCTATTTCATGTTATAATGAAAGAGGATTAAAAGGTAAGGCATTGATAAGCACAGATAGAATTTCAGGTGGGTGAATTCCTGCCTATTGATTTATTACAGCTTGCATTGCAATACATAGAATTAAAAACTGATTGTATAAATATGTAGAATAATACTTTATGAAGTTGGACCAACCCGCTTTCTGCCTAAAGTGTGCTATGAGGTCGATTGTCAATTATGATGAAGCAGAGAGTCAAACTTCATTATCTAGCATGGCTATCATAGATACATGGAAAAGCTTTAAGAGACGATCAGCCAACAAGAAACTCCCTTATATAGATACGGAAGGTATGAGGCTATGAGAAGATCAAAGAAAAGAATCGCGATAATAGGCAGCGGTATTACGGGGTTAGTCACTGCTTATCGCTTGAAAAAAGCGATAAAGAAATACCATCTGCCTTTTGAACTAATCGTTTTGGAAGGGACGATTCGTCCTGGCGGAAAGATCCATACAATGAAAATTGGTGAAGAGTATGTGGATCTTGGAGCGGAGTCCATTGATATACGATCCGGTTCTGCAATGGAACTGATCAAAGAACTGAATTTAGATAATGAAGTTACTTATAGTCAGTCTGGGAAACAGGATATTTATGCATTCAATAAGTTATATCATTTTGATAATCCTTCTTATAACGGTATTCCAGCTAGGCGTTCGGATATCTGGAAATATGATATCTTATCTTTCCAAGGCAAACTCTCTTATTTAAGAGATACTTATTTTTCTTCAAGCGAAGTTCAGAAAAATACAAGTGTAATGGATTATCTAAAAACGAGAATTGGCTCTGAATTAACTGAGTATGTAGCAGAACCTTATTTTTCTGAAATCTATGTCAATGATATGGAAACAACCAGTATTGAAGTATTGAACAAGCAAATCGTTCAGTTGGAAAAGGAATATGGAAATCTGACGAATGCAATTGAAGCGAATCCTGAATTGCTGGATGGAAATGGCAACCAGATTTCATTTAAAAGTGGACTTGAAACCCTCATTACAGCACTTTTAGACGAAGTCAAAGAGCATGTATTATTCTCTAAAAAGGTTACAGAGATCCAAAAAAGTATTGAAGGCACGTATATATTGGATATTAACAAAAAAGAGCAAGTCAGAGTAGGTGCAATCGTTGTAGCTACCGACCCTGGTTCTTATCGTGAACTATTTAATGATCCTGAATTGATGGACCAGTTTAAAGGGATTAAGTCCAGTTCCGTAGGGTTTGCAATGTTCAGTTTTCCAAAAGGATCGATTGAAAACAAGCCTGAAGGAAATGGGATTTTCTGTTCTCGAAGAAATGACTCTCATATTTCAAGTATCGTTTGGCTGAACAAAAAATGGGAAAGCTTGAAAAATAAAGAAGAAGAAATGATCGGTGTCTATTTTGGTAGAGGGAATGAAGAGATCATGCTCTCTTTAAGCAACAAGCAAATCGAAGAGCTGCTTCTTAAAGATTTAGAAAAAATACTGGGCATTAAAGAAGCACCCATTTACCATATCTTAAAGCGCTGGACGAATTCTTATCTTAACTCTGCTTTCAAGACCGAGGAAGAGACCGTTGAGTTGACCAATGTCCTGAATCAGCAATACCCAGGTGTGTTTTTAGCTGGGAACGGTATTGCCGGATTCGGAATTAACAGTTGTATAGAGCAGGGAAATGAAGTTAGTAAGCTAGTGATTCAGCATTTAAAAAAACAAAATAGTATCAATTAATTGAATAATACTGTGAAAAACAACTAAACTATATGTAATATAGTGGTTTAGTTGTTTTTTTGTTTTCAAGTGGAGTATTCTGGAATAAAATAGAAAGGAAGAAAAAAATGAAAGTAACAGTTTTAGGTTATTATGGCGGGTATCCTACTCGAGACATAGGAACGAGTTCTTATCTAGTTGAGTCGGAAGGGTATCATTTATTATTAGACGCAGGCAGCGGTTCATTGTTAGCGCTGGAGCATCATGTTGATCCATTAGCACTAGATGCAGTACTGCTTTCTCATTATCATCATGATCATATTGCAGATCTTGGTGTTTTGCAGTTTACAAGACAACTGAAAAGAGACGAGCATGGAAACCGTGCACCTATACTTCCGATATACGGACACAGTGATGATGAGCAAGCGTTCGAAAAAACAACAATGGAAGATGTCAGTCAAGGGGTTGATTACACAGAAAGTGACCAGATTACAATAGGGCCATTTGAAGTTTCTCACTTAAAAACCCTTCATCCAGTGACATGTTATGCTTTCAGAATTGTTGAAAGAAATACAGGAAAAGTATTCGTATTTACAGCAGATTCTGGTTTCATTGAAGAACTGATCCCTTTTTCTGAGAATGCCGATCTGCTGATCACAGATACAAATTTATTTAGAGGAATGGAAAATCATCTGGTGCATATGACTTCTAAAGAATGCGGACAGATTGCGCATAAAGCAAATGTTAAAACTTTAGTACTGAGTCATTTGCCGCAACAAGGGAATCTGGACCAGCTCAGAAAAGAGGCAGCTGAAGAAGCGCCAAAGACCAAAACAATTTTAGCAGAAAAAGATTTAGAAATTATCGTCTGAAAAGGAGTCTGAATGATGTATTATGTAAAAAATGAAAGAAATGGAAAAGAAATTCATGACGCAAGAATCAATCTGGCAATCGAATACTATCTACTCAATGAAATCGAATTAGATGAACCGATTCTTTTGTTCTATATCAATGATAATGCGATCATTGTCGGGAAAAATCAGAATACATTTGAAGAAGTGAACACAGATTATGTCAATAAGCACGACGTAACGGTTGTCAGACGTTTTTCAGGCGGCGGAGCAGTATATCATGATTTAGGTGTCCTATGTTTCTGCTTTTTAACAAAAGACGACGGAGATTCATTCCGAGATTTCAAAAAATTCACAGCACCTGTGATAGATGCCCTGCATAAAATGGGTGTAGAAGGTGCGGAGCTCAGAGGAAGAAATGATCTTGTTATTGATGATAAGAAATTTTCTGGAAATGCAATGTATTCTAAAAACGGCAGATTAACGGCTCATGGGACATTGATGTTTGACTCTGAAATTGAAGCTGTTGTCGGTGCTTTGAAACCAAAGAAACACAAACTAGAATCTAAGGGAATCAAATCGATCAGAAGTCGAGTTACAAATATCAAGCCTTACTTGAATGATGACTATCAATATATGAATGCTAAGAACTTCAAAGAGAAGTTACTGCTGAATATATTTGATGTCGACAATGTTGCTGAAGTAAAAGAATATAAATTAACTGAAGAAGACTGGAATAAGATCGATAAGTTTGCTGAGAAATACACAGCGAACTGGGATTGGAATTATGGGAAATCACCAAAATTCGACTTAGAGCGCAGCGAACGTCTTTCCATCGGAACTGTCGAAGTTAAATTAAATGTTGATAGAGGGACAATCAAAGATATTAAAATTTATGGGGACTTTTTCGGTCTAGGAGAAATCTCAGATGTAGAAGAAAAGTTCATCGGTAAAACCTATGAAGAAAAATCAATTAGAGAAACTTTTACAGAGATTGATCTTAATAAATACTTTGGTAAAGTTGACATAGAAGAATTAGTTCAATTATTTTATTAAAAGTGTAGAAGAAAACCATTGCTGATTGACCAGCAGTGGTTTTTCTTTCATTATAATGCATATCATTACTTTGCAGTAAAGGCATTCTTACTGAATTCATAAGTGATATTTTTTAGTAACTGTGACAAAGAAAATATCTAAATTATAATGATTACAAATAATTGATTTAAGTAATTTAGATTTAAGAAAAGGCTTTACATATTATCATTAAGCATTTTATATTATTATTTACATTTAAGTTACACAAAAGAAATATATATTTTGACAAAAAAATGACAAAAAGGGGTTTACAAGTGTTCACAATTCATTTATAGTTATCAATGTAGTCAACAAACAAACCAATGATTAAAATATACAGAACAACTGAAGGGAGAAATACATAATGGTCACATTATTTACATCACCGAGTTGCGCATCATGCAGAAAAGCAAAGGCATGGTTAGAAGAATACGGAATCCCTTATGAAGAAAGAAATATAGCTTCCACACCTATCAGCATCCATGAAATCAAATCAATTATGCGTATGACAGAGGAAGGAACAGAGGAAATCATTTCCACTCGTTCTAAAGCTTATCAGCAATTAAATGTGGATATTGATGATTTATCAATGAGAGAATTGTATGAACTGATTCAAGAAACACCAAGTTTATTACGCAGACCGATTGTTCTGGACGATAAACGTATGCAGATCGGATACAATGAAGATGAAATTCGTCAATTTATACCAAGAGAAGTCAGAGCATTAGAACTTCAGAAAGCTCAAAGACTAGTGGCACTTTCCAACAGTTGATCAGAAGTGATCGATGATTCGCAATAAAGAACATTGAATTGGCAAGATTCGACTTTGTTGACAGCATAGTCGAATCTTTTTATATTCTCTGTTTCAGTCACTTGTATTCACCGGCGTCATTTTGTATAATATCAAGAGCGTAGGCTCTAAATATTTAGAGGCTTTAGCTTTATTTTTATACAAAAACCTCTACAATGGAGTTATAGAAATTTTAATAGAATCCCTGTCCTACGAAAGGCAATACAGTAACATGAAGTTTAATGCCTACCAATCAGTGAAGGAATGAGGTGCTGGAAATATGGAGATCGAACACATTAATGAAGACACGATCCGTGTCAAAATAGAAAATACGGACCTCGAAGAAAGAGGCATTACTTTTCTTGATTTATTAGGGAACCAGAAACAGATTGAAAGCTTTTTTTATAGCATTTTAGAAGAAGTTGATATTGATGAAGAATTTCAGGAGTCTGATGCTGTTACTTTCCAAGTCATGCCCAATAACAATGGATTAGAATTATTCATTAGCAAAGGTGCTCAGTTTAGAGATGAATTGAACAGTAATATTGAAGAATCTTCTATGGTGGACCCTGTTAAAATGTTAAACGAGAAACTTTCTCAAAATACAAAAGAAGACGGAGTAGAAGAGTATATGAATGCACAAGACACGAAAACAAAAGAAGTCGTATTCGTGTTTCAGAATTTCGAACAAGTGATCATGATGGCTCAAGAATATTATCTTGAAAGCGGACTGTCTAACCTGTACAAATTCAAGGACCAATATTATCTTCACTTAGTATTCTTTGTAGAAGAGATGACGTTCAAAACAGTTGATGAAGAAGTAGCTCAAGCCTTAGAGTTTGGCGAAAAAAGTACTATCTCTGGAGAAGTTCTAGACGAATATGCTGAAAAAATTATGGAAACAAGCGCTTTGGAATTAATCAGACATTATTTTAAGTAAAATAGGGACCGCAGAAGATTCTTCTGCGGTTTTTTTGATGACTTTTTACTGAAAAAGACAATAGTCTAGAAACAGGTAAAAAGGGTGACGGATATGTTAATGGCAATGACAGAAAAAAATCAATCTATTATGGCAAGTGATCTACAAGCAGATAGAACAGAACAATTATGGTGTCCCGGTTGTAAAAACAGGGTGTTTTTGAAAAATGGAAAGAACAAAGTTCCTCATTTTGCTCATTATGCAAAAGAAGCCTGTGATACTTTTTCTGAAGGAGAAACGTTAGAACATCTAAATGGGAAAACACAACTGTATACTCATTTTAAAAATTTAGGATACCCAGCAGAACTAGAAGCTTATTTAAAGGAATTGAAACAACGCCCAGATATCCTTATGGTGGTTGGAGAAAAGAAAATTGCAGTAGAATACCAGTGCAGTCCGTTGCCGATTGAACGAATGATTGAAAGAACAGTGCAGTATAATCGATTCGGATACACAGTCTGCTGGATACTTGGTGAAAAACTATTCAGAAAAGGCATGCCGCTTACAACTTTGCAGAAATCGTTCATTCAGTATTCTCCAGATTATGCTTTTTATCTGTTGCAGTACTCATCTACTAAACAGAAATTGATTTTACTTAGTCATCTTTCAAAAAAATATTCCCAAAATTGGCAGTACAATAGTAAACGTATTAAAATTCAGACTCTGATACAATTGCTTGGGCAATCCGATAACACGTTATCTGCGGTGAAAAGCAAAGTTTCTAAAGAGAATGTGCTGGAAAGGCATAAAAAACTGCTGCGAGCAGCTCGTTCCTCAGATCAATCCATAAGGTCTTTTTGTGAACGCTTATATATCAACAATGAAACCATTATGAGTATGCCGATCGAACTATATTGGGCAGTGGATCATGAATGGCTCATTGAAACGCCTGCCTTTGAATGGAAATATCTGCTCTTGTTGTGGGTCGAGTCGTATCCGCCAAGAACGATTATTACCTATAAAAAGCTGCAGCATAAATTATGTCAGTGGGTTGAAGCAGCAGAGGTGAAGCTGATAAGAAATGTACAGCTTTCGCCATGGTTTGTTGTGCAAGTTGCAGAACACTATTTAGATCAATTAAGTGAAAGCGGCGTGTTGAAGAAAATTAAGAAAGGCAAGTGGAGACTTTCTCAGTTTGCTGAGCGATACGACAATGAAGAAAGAAAATTCCAGAAACTCTGTGCTGACTATAATAATAGATCCTGAATAAACAATAATAATCATTTGCATATTCTAATGATTTTCAAATTATGTTATGATTATCTTATAGTTAAATATTAGGAGGGACTTCAATGTCAGAAGTGAAAACATTGCCAAAACGAGAAGAAGTTTCAAAAGAATTAACATGGGATCTAACCGTCATTTTCAAATCAGATGCTGAGTGGGAAGAAGCAATCAAGAAAACAGAACAAAAAGTTAAATCAATCTCCGATTTGAAAGGGACTTTAGGCAATGGATCAGGAGCATTCTTAAAAGCTCTTGAAACTTTGTTGGACGTCTATCGTTCGTTCGGATCTGTTTATGTGTATGCACACTTGAAAAATGACCAGGATACATCTAACAGTACTTATCAAGCGATGAATGACCGCGCCCGATTACTAGCAACAAAAGCCGGTGAAGCGACTTCATGGTTTGAACCTGAATTACTCTCCTTATCTGAAGAAACGATTCAACAGTATTTTGAGGAAGAATCTTCTCTGCAGCTTTATAAACATTACGTCGAAACGTTGACTTCTAATCGCGAGCACGTGCTGTCCGCTGAAATGGAAGCTCTGTTGGCAGGAGCTAGTGATATTCTTTCTTCCTCCAGTCAGACATTCAGTGTTTTGAACAATGCTGATTTGAGTTTTCCAAAGGTCAAAGGAGAAAACGGAGAAGAAGTCCAATTATCACATGGGATGTACGGCCAATTGCTGGAAAGTACAGATCGCGAAGTAAGAGCAGAAGCTTTCAAAAAAATGTATGAAATTTATGAAGGGTTAAAAAATACCTTTGCCAGTACATTATCTGCTAATGTTAAAAATCATAATTACCAAGCATCAGTGCATCATTTCAAGTCTGCACGTGAAAGAGCATTATCTGCTAACCATATTCCTGAAGCAGTACATGATACATTAATAGAAGTTGTCAATGATCATCTGCCTTTATTGCACCGTTATATGGCACTGCGTAAAAAGTTGTTAAATGTTGAAGAATTGCATATGTATGATCTTTATACACCGATTACAGGGGAAGCAAGTCTGAAATACACTTATGAAGAAGCAAAAGACGAAACCTTAAAAGGACTGGCACCATTAGGAGACGAGTACAAAGAAGTACTGACGACGGCTTTCGATAACAGATGGATCGATGTCGTAGAAAATAAAGGCAAGCGCAGTGGTGCATATTCTTCAGGAGACTATGATACTAATCCTTATATTTTATTAAACTGGCACGATTCATTGAATCATCTGTATACATTAGTTCATGAATTAGGACATAGTGCCCACAGTTACTTTACACGTTCGAATCAGCCGTTTGTGTATGGGGACTACTCTATTTTCTTAGCAGAAATTGCTTCTACAACCAACGAAAACATCCTGACAGATTATCTATTGAAAACAACAGATGACCCTAAGGCAAGAGCGTATGTATTAAATCATTATCTCGATGGATTTAAAGGGACTGTTTTCCGTCAGACACAATTTGCTGAATTCGAGCATTTTATGCATGAAGAAGCAGCAAAAGGAACGCCTCTGACAGCTGAATATCTTAGCCAGAACTATGCAGAAATCAACAGCAAATATTATGGAGAAGCAGTTGAAAAAGACCCTGAAATTCAATATGAATGGGCTCGTATCCCTCATTTCTACTATAATTACTATGTGTATCAATATTCAACAGGTTTCTGTGCAGCTACAGCACTAGCAGACAAGATTCTTGATGAAGAAGAAGGTGCATTAGAACAATATCTTGATTATCTGAAAGCTGGCAGCAGCGACTTCCCAATTGAAGTTATGAAAAAAGCTGGTGTGGATATGACAAATAAAACGTACATTGAAAAAGCAATGAAGGTTTTTGAAGAAAGACTGAATGAACTGGAAAGTGTTTTAAAAGAACTAAACCTTTAATATAAGAAGAACAAAAAAAGCCCGGGATTTTTTCCGGGCTTTTAATGATTCTATTAAACCGTTTGGAAACGGTATTTGGTTTTTATATCTGAATCTTCTGTAGAAAGTGCTTGATCGGAACATAAACCGTGCAGAAGTTGTTTAGAAATGACAGAGTCGATGCGGTATCCATATTCTTCATCAGAGTCATTGAAGAGTACACAAGCTGGTGTATCCTGTACAGCCATCTCTTGAGCTAACTTCTGATCTTTTGTAAATGCGCGTTTTGCTAAATCAGAGTTCAAGTCTTCCTCAAACATTTCCAGATCAAGCTTTGCAGATTGCGCGCTTTCCATTACTACATTTCTGGATAATACATTTCTATTTTCCATGATACTGTTTTGCAGGATCATCAAGAAATTTCGAGCCTTCTTTTTACCTTGCATAGAAGCAGCGGCAAATGCCAGACTAGCATTAAAAGAATCGGTATATAACTTGTTGCGGTGATCGACAGATGTTGGATTTGTTTTTTCATCCAGCAGTTGTTTTTTAACAGATCGGAAATTCAAAAGCGGGATGAAGCGAACTTTGACTTTTTCTTCGCGCTCTTTTGAAAATGATTCAATCATTTCTTCTGCTTCAAAACTTTTTCTGCCTAAAGGGTTGATAAATAAAAATATTTCGATTGTATTAGTTAAAGCCATTAAACTCACCTTATATTATAGATTTTTGTTGAGTGTGTTACTTATTTGAACACTCGGTATATTGTCTGTTAATCTAGCGTCTATTAATAGGACGGGTTGTCCTTTACAGTTAATAGATTAACAAAGACCATAACAGAATAATAATTATCTGCACGGATTTTGTCATAAAATTCTACAGGCTGTGACAATTTCGTCACAAATAACATCGAAACCATAAAAAGCACTAATATTCTATATTTAAGGCAGCAAATGCTCGAGCGATTTTATTCGGAGTTTCCCGTTTAGGTATATGGAGTTCTTTGAGTAACTGCTCAAAAAGTTCTGTTCCTTCTGCAGCAGTAGAGCTCTCTACTTCAAGTTCGTAGTCTACTTGATCGGCATACCAGCTTTTGTCTAAAACAATTAAACTATTCTTTTCCGCTTTTTCGACTCGTTTTGTTTTCAGCTGTGCAAAGACTTGTATTGGTAATGTTAAATCGATGTCATAACTGGTTAAGACTTCTGCAATTTTCCCTTCTGGTTTTAAAGTTCTATTTTTAATGAGAGTTCTTGCTTCATCTAACTGCAACATATGGTTGGTTTCTAACAGATGACCTTTATGAGGAGATTTTAGAGTCATCTCGGCCTGCTGATCTTTAATACGAATCCTTAAAGCCAATCGTTTTTGTTTTAAAGAAAAATCTTTCGTATCAAAATAAATATTTTCTTGTACAAAAGAGTTATCTTCTGCAAAGTTCAGCGTTTTATATAACCCAGCATATTCTGATTCAGTTAATAAATTTTTATATTCAATCTCAATATTCTGATTCATTAGTACCCTCGCTTTGTCGTCTCTGTTACGGATTTATCCTTAAATATGGTACAATAGAATTGACAAGAATGAAAGAAGGAAATGAAAAGAAGGTTATTTAAATGGACAGAGACTGGGAACTGTTTTTACTTCCTTATACACAAACGGTAAATGAATTAAAAGTAAAACTAAAAGGTATCAGAACGACTTATCAGCTAAATAAAATGCATGGTCCTATTGAATTTGTGACTGGTCGAGTGAAACCTATCAATAGTATTTTGCTGAAATCCAGAACACGCAATATATCCTTAGAAAAATTGGAAACTGATATGGAAGACCTTGCTGGCATTAGGATTATGTGTCCTTTTGTAGAAGACATCCATGATGTTGTAAGACTGCTTAAACAGCGGCACGATTTAAAAGTTGTGCAGGAAAAAGATTATGTTTCGCATAAAAAAGACAGCGGCTACCGTTCTTATCATTTAATCTGTGAGTACCCTGTACAATTGATTGATGAAGTGAAGTATGTTTTAGTTGAAATCCAGATTCGTACATTAGCGATGAACTTCTGGGCATCTATAGAGCATTCTCTAAATTATAAGTATCAGGGAGAGTTTCCCGAAGAAATTAATTTAAGACTGCAAAAAGCAGCTGAATCGGCTTTTCAGTTGGATGAAGAAATGTCTACCATTCGCGAAGAAATAAAAGAAGCTCAGCGAAATTTTATCTTCAAAGAGCAAGAGCCTCGTCATGATCAAACTCATTGGAAGGACTAGTTATTGTGAGAATAGCCATCGTATATAACTCAACGGGGAAATCAAATAAAGTTTATAAAAAACTTCAAGCTATGCTCGAAGAAAATCAGTTTACGATCGACCAGAAGCAGCCGGACATTGTCATTTCGATTGGCGGAGACGGAACTTTATTGTCAGCTTTCCATCGGTATGCTCATATACTCGATAAAGTGAGATTTATTGGGGTTCATACCGGTCACTTAGGCTTTTATACTGACTGGAGAGAGTATAATATCGGTGAATTGATTGAAAGTCTAAAAACCGATAATGGAGAATATGTACAGTATCCTTTACTGGATGTGGAAGTTTATTATAAGAATAAAATGAACCCTACTCACTTTCTGGCTCTGAATGAATCTACGATCAAAAGAGTGGATGGGACTCTGGTTTGCGATGTGCATATTCGCGATGAACAGTTTGAGCGTTTCAGGGGAGATGGACTTTGTATCTCTACTCCGACTGGATCCACAGGATATAACAAATCGATCGGCGGAGCCGTTCTGCATCCAAGGCTTGAGGCCTTGCAGCTGACGGAGATGGCATCCTTGAATAACCGTGTTTTCCGTACATTAAGCTCTCCTATGGTCATCGCACCGGATGAATGGATCAAGATTCGTCCTATAGATACAGATGATTTTGTACTGACCATTGATCAGGTTGTTACAAACGAAACTCAAGTTGAAGAGCTGAGATTCAAAATAGCAACTGAACGAATCCGTTTTGCTCGCTATCAACATACACATTTTTGGAGCAGAGTTGAAGACGCCTTTTTAGGAGCCAAACAAAGTAAATCGTGATAGTATTTTCATGTCGATTCTTTACATATGTATTGAATAGAAAGCTGAATCCTGAATCCACTTCTTGCAGCGATAGGAGAAGTGGATTCAGTTTTTTTATCATACATTTTCAATAGGGAAATTTGAGATGTTATAGAGTATCATTGTTACAAAAAATACGGAGTAAGTAAGAGAAGATATGTTAAAATAGTTGTCATTGTAAAAACTAAAGAAGCAAGTGTTTATTTAGGAGAGAGAATTAGTAATGATTATTGAATGGAAATACGAAGAAATAGAACCAAAACCCTTAAAAACCTTTTTAAAAGAAAAAGAAGTTTCTAAAAAAATGCTGGCTAAAGTGAAATTTCGAGGAGGAGAATTGGAAGTAAATGGTAAGGCTGTACGTGTTAGAGAAACACTGCATACCGGAGACACAGTGAAAATGTCTATCCCCGTTGAACCAGCTAATCCTTACTTGATTCCTTCTTACGAGCCGTTATCTGTCCTTTTTGAAGATGAGCATTTTCTTGTTGTAAATAAACCTGCCGGTACGGCTTCTGTTCCATCCTCGACCCATAGAGAAGATACGATGGCTAACCGGGTAAGAGGATATGTTGAGCAGAAAAATTATTCCCATAAAACCGTCCATGTTGTAACAAGGTTAGATAGAGAAACGTCAGGAGCCATGCTGTTTGCAAAAAATGCTTTTGCGCATTCAATGATTGACTTGAGGTTAAGAAGAGGGGAAATTCATAAACATTATCAAGCCGTTGTTTCTAATCAATTATCCAAGGAACACGCACTGATTGACGCTCCCATAGGAAGAACGGAAGATTCAATCATTACCAGAAAAGTCAGAACTGACGGTAAGCCGTCGTTAACAGAGTATTGGATAAAAGAACGATTCAGCCATGCGACTCTTGTCAATGTCAAACTCCATACTGGTAGGACACACCAGATCAGAGTCCATTTTGCACATATGGGTTATCCATTAATAGGTGATGATCTTTATGGAGAGACCAGCGGACAATTCGCTCGCCAAGCCCTGCACTGTGATGAACTTTCATTTCAGCATCCATTCACTAAAGCAGAGCTTACGATTCCGGCCTTGTTGCCGAGTGATCTGCAAAAGCTGCTTGAACAATTAAGGAAATCAGTAAACAAATAGCAATGAAAAAAGCAAATTTTGACAATAATACAACAGTGATAATAGAAGTGTCAGGTTAGTTGGACCCAAAAAAAACACTGTTTTGCAGAATTTCACAAAACAGTGCCATTTTAAAGCTTAGTCAAGCAGCTTAATCATAAAATGATGGGGAATTCCGGCATCCATAAATCCTTCGCCTTCAACGGTAAAGCCGGATTTTTCATAGAACGGACTCGCATGATCCTGCGAGTCTAGTATCAGTTTCTTGCCACTAAGAGATCGAGCCTTTCGTTCGATCTCTGCCATTAACTGTTTGCCTGCTCCAGTTTTTCTTGCAGATTGCATGACGGCTACACGCTGAATTTTAAACACACCGGGTGTCTTCTCATATATTCTGGCTGTGGCAGAAGGTGTTGAATCAATATAACCGACTAAATGTGTTGTTTTGTCTTCAAATTCATCAATTTCTAACTCTGCCGGCACGTTTTGTTCTTTTACAAATACCTCTTTTCGAATATGTACCGCTTCTTTGTATACATCGCTGGCTAAATCTTCAGTCCACTTAAACTCCATCTGATCCGCTCCTATCAAGTCTGATTTTTAATATCTTATCACTTTTTTTAGTTTTTAGTCAAAGAATCGCAACAACTGCCTCTTTAATTTAGGTGACAGCTGTCATATAATGAAGTGTACTATACGATTTACTAAAGCGTAGAGGAGAAATGCAAGTGGTCAATTGGAAAAATTCTAAAATAATGTTTTGGACGGTATGGTTTTTGGCTGTTGCTTTGCTGATCTTTATACTCCAACAAATTGATTTCATCTTAAATCCAGTACTTGCTATTTTAACCTCATTGTTTATGCCGTTATTAATTGCAGGGTTTTTATTTTACTTGTTAAATCCCATTGTAAGACTTTTAGAGCGAATAAGAGTAAAAAGAATTTATGGGATATCGCTCGTTATGATTCTCTTGATTGGAGTGGTGGTCCTAACGGTGCTGCTTGGTATTCCGATGTTAGTAGAGCAGACTAGTCTGCTGATTGCAGGAATTCCAGAATTCATTAATGAGTTAGATTTTTACTTCCATAAACTGGCAGAAGAACCTTATATGGCACAAGTAGACTTCGACACGATTCTTATGAATATCGATGTATGGCTGCGCAACTTAGGGTCTAACTTGTTAGGCGGTGTGATGACCAGTGTAGGCAGTGTCATACAAAGTTTAACAGATTTCCTTTTTATGTTCATTACTATTCCGGTTATTCTGTTTTATATGTTGTATGATGGTCATAAATTTCCGAAATATATTGAAAATGTCAGTCCTGAAAAATATAAAAAGTATTCAAAAGAGTTGGTCTTAAAGATAAATGACACGATTGCCAGCTATATTAGTGGAAAAGGAATGGCATCTTTGCTAGTCGGTGTTATACTGTTTATTATGTACACACTGGGAAGCATACCTTATGCATTTTTATTATCTGTATTTGCAGCGATAACCAATTTTATCCCTTATGTCGGTCCATTTTTAGGTGCAGCTCCTGCAATTGTGGTCGGTTTGATAGACTCTCCAGGAAAAGCACTGCTGGCAGCAGTATTCGTACTGATTGTTCAACAGCTGGATGGGAATCTGTTTACACCATTCTTAGTGGGAAAATCTTTATCCATACATCCTCTAACAGTGATTTTAATCTTACTGGCTTCGGCTAATATTGCAGGACTTCTAGGGATGTTAATTGGTGTGCCTGTCTTTGCTATTATCAAAACTGTTGTAGTGTATATATTGAAAATCAATAAAGAAAAAAAGATTACTTTAACCGAATAAAAAAATAATGGTGCAGGTGCAGAAAATGTAAAATTGAAAATTATAGAAACTCTTAATAGAAACTCTTATAAGAACAAGCAATTTATAAAAGAAGGAAGTTATTATGTCGAGTGAGATAAAAGAAAATAAACAATTGAAAAAAGAAGTGGATACACGACGCACATTTGCGATTATTTCCCACCCGGATGCTGGGAAAACGACCATTACTGAACAACTTTTACTGTTCGGCGGAGCTATTAGACAAGCTGGAACGGTAAAAGCAAAAAAATCCGGAAAATTTGCTAAATCAGATTGGATGGAAATCGAGAAGCAGCGTGGAATATCTGTTACCAGTTCCGTTATGCAGTTTGACTATGACGGAAAAAGAATCAATATATTGGACACCCCTGGTCACGAAGATTTTTCAGAAGATACGTATCGTACTTTGATGGCAGTGGATGCGGCAGTCATGGTAGTGGACAGCGCAAAGGGGATTGAAGAGCAAACGAAAAAACTTTTCAAAGTTTGTCGTATGCGCGGTATTCCTATTTTTACATTTATGAACAAATTGGATCGTGACGGTAGAGAACCGCTGGAATTAGTAGAAGAACTGGAAGAAGTGTTGGAAATCGATGCTTATCCTATGAATTGGCCGATTGGTTCTGGAAAAAATTTCCTGGGATTATATGATTTGTTCCACAATAGAATTGAAATGTTCCGTCCGGAAGCATCTAACCAAGGAGAACGGTTTGTGGCTTTAAATGATGAAGGGGAGATTGAAGGAGATCATCCTCTGAAACAAGAGAGCCTATACGACCAAGTTTTAGAAGAAGCCCTGCTGCTAAAAGAAGCTGGGAACGACTTTTCTGAAAAAGCTATATTAGATGGAGAATTGACACCGGTATTCTTCGGATCAGCTTTAACAAATTTCGGTGTTCAAACCTTTTTAGAAACATTCCTGCAATTTGCTCCAGCACCAGCTGAGCATATTGATGCAGACGGTAAAGAAATTGCACCGACCAAAGAAGAATTTTCAGGATTTATCTTTAAGATTCAAGCCAACATGGATCCTAAGCACCGAGACCGTATTGCCTTTGTAAGAATCTGTTCTGGAGATTTTGAACGTGGAATGGATGTAACACTGGCTAGAACCGACAAAAAAATGAAATTATCCAACTCGACTCAGTTTATGGCTGAGAACAGAGAGTCAGTCAAAGGAGCGGTTGCTGGAGATATCATCGGGCTATATGATACTGGGAATTTCCAGATTGGGGATACGATTTATGAAGGGAAACAATCCGTTCAGTTTGAAAGTCTGCCTCAATTCACACCGGAACTCTTTGTAAAAGTAGAACCGAAAAATGTAATGAAACAAAAATCATTCCATAAAGGGATTCAGCAGCTTGTACAAGAAGGTGCGATCCAGTTATATAAAACGTACCATACTGAAACGTATATTATTGGAGCCGTGGGACAATTGCAGTTTGAAGTATTCCAGCATCGTATGCTGAATGAGTATAATTCAGAAGTAGTGATGACGTCCATCGGCAGCAGGATTGCGCGCTGGATAGACCCTGAACAACTGGATGAGAATATGGGTTCTAGCCGGAATATGCTGGTAAGAGACCGATTCGATCGTCCGCTGTTTTTATTCGAGAACCAATTTGCAGAACGCTGGTTCAGTGATAAATATCCAGATGTAGAACTGACATCATTATTGTAAAAAATAAAATAAGTGAAAAAAACCTGCTTGTTTCGGATAGATTTCCGAAACAAGCAGGTTTTTGTATTTAAGATTATTCTTCTTCAGTTTGCGGGTTGTTATCTGATGATTGATTAGATTCATCAGAGGAAGATTCAGTTGTACGATATTCTGAAGCTTTCTTAATAACAATCGCGTCATCTTCAACGGTAGCAATGATTTGTCCTGTTTCTGGATGGTTCAGGTAGTATTCAGCTACTTTATCTTCGATCTGTTCTTCAATAACTCGGCGTAGCGGACGAGCACCCATTTTTGGATCGTATCCAAGATCAACGAGTTTTTCTTTTGCCTGGTCATCTACAGTGACAGTAATATCATGTTGCTTCAATGCATCATTAATATCGTTCAGCATCAAAGTGATGATCTCCATCAGGTTTTCTTTAGTGAGTGAGTGGAATTCTACAATGCCATCAAATCGGTTCAAAAATTCCGGCTTGAAGAACTCGCCTAGATTATTCAATAGAGAATGTTGGCGGCCACTCATTTGAGCTCCAAAACCGACACTGGATTCTACGTTTGTCGTTCCTGCATTACTGGTCATAATAATGATCGTTTCTTTAAAGTTGACTGTGCGGCCTTGAGCATCTGTCAACCGACCATCATCCAGAATTTGTAAGAACATATGCAAAACATCTGGATGAGCTTTTTCAACTTCATCAACTAAAATCAGGCTGTACGGATTTCTGCGGATTTTTTCGGTCAATTGACCGGCTTCTTCATATCCGACGTAACCAGGAGGAGAACCAATTAATTTAGACGTACTGTGTTTCTCCATAAATTCACTCATATCTAATCTGACATAAGATTCTTTGCTTCCGAATAGTTCTTGGGCCAGCGTTTTAGCCAGCTCAGTTTTTCCGACACCAGTAGGTCCGACAAATAAGAATGAACCGATAGGACGATTTTTCTGGCGCAGACCGATTCGGTTTCTGCGTATTGCTTTAGCCACTTTTTCAACAGCGTTATCTTGTCCTATAACATGTTTGCGCAGGGAATCTTCGAGATCGCGTAATTGTTCTTGTTCTTTTTCTTTTAAGTCTCCGACAGGGATACCGGTTTTTTGTTCAATAATATTTACCATATCAGTTTCTGTAACTTCCGGCAATTCAGAATCAGGGGTTTGCTGATTCAACATTTCTTTATGTTTTGCAACTTGATCACGATAGAAGGCTGCTTTTTCGTAATCCTCTTGTTCAAGTGCTTCTTGTTTTTGCTGCTCCGCTTCATTGATTTTCTGTTCAACAGCAGCAGGATCAACTGTACGGATTGTCAGATTCTTTTTAGAACCTGCTTCATCCAACAAATCGATGGCTTTATCCGGCAGGAAACGATCCTGGATATAGCGGTGAGATAACTCTACAGCACTTTTGATCGCTTTGTCTGTATATTTGACATGATGATAATCTTCATACTGTTTCTGAATACCTTTAAGAATGGTTTCAGTCTGTTCTACAGAAGGTTCCGCAACTCTTACTGGCTGCAAGCGACGCTCTAATGCCGGATCTTTTTCGATTTTACGGTATTCATTCAGTGTAGTCGCTCCAACCATCTGCAGTTCGCCGCGAGCAAGCGCAGGTTTCAAGATGTTTCCTGCATCCATGCTGCCTCCGTCTGCCGATCCAGCTCCTACTAATTCATGGACTTCATCAATGAATAGGATAATAGAATCATTCTCACGAAGTTCTTTTATCAATTGCTGCATGCGTTCTTCAAATTGACCACGAATACCCGTGCCTTGAACTAGGGCCGCGACATCTAAACGTATAACTTCTTTATTTAATAATTTTTGCGGTACTTCATCATTGACGATTTTTAAAGCTAATCCTTCAACGATAGCTGTTTTACCTACACCAGCTTCTCCTGTAAGAACAGGATTATTTTTAGTGCGGCGATTTAAAATCTCTATGACTCGTTCAATTTCTCTATCGCGTCCGATTACTGGGTCGATTTTACCTTCTTTTGCCATTTGAGTTAAATCTACTCCGTATTCACCTAATAAACCGCCGCGTCCTTGGTTTGGATTGCGAGGGGGTTGTTGTCCGTTGCCACGGAAGTTTTGTTGATTAGGCGGTGTTTGTTGATTTCCAGGCTGCTGACTGCCTTGAGAAAGCGCTCTGAACAAATCATCAAAATTACCGAATCCGAATGGGTCTTGTGCTGATCCTTGATTCATTCTACCTTGCTCCTCTTGTTGTCTGATTTCTCTATAGCATCTCTGACAAAGGTCAATGTCTCGTTTTTTTCCATTAATACTTGTTGTTAAATGAATAGTTGCATTGCGTTGCATACATCTTTGACAAATCATGCTGCTGCACAACCTTTCTTTAAATATTATCTTAACTTCATTATACAATGATTGAAGCAAAAGGTCAGTTAATACCATCTATTCTGTAACAGAACAGTAAGGAAAGTCAGCTGCTTATAATCTGAAAAGCGTTTTGACCAATTTTGACCTATTGCTAATTTATATTATACTCTGACCTATTTTGACTTTCAAGTGTTAAATCCCTCGAAATAGTAAAAAATAGTTGTAGGGTTTGGGAAAAAATGGTAATCTGTATAGGAAGAAAGGTGAATAATGGCTTAATATGCCTATTCTATAGTGTTTATACACTAAGAAGGTATAAGTCTTTTTTGCTATTTTCAAAACTACTATTTTGTAAAGGGGAAACTTACAATGGAAAAACGCACTTACAACGTAACAGCAGAAACAGGTATCCACGCTCGTCCAGCTACTTTACTTGTACAAACTGCAAGCAAATACAATTCAGATATTACTTTGGAATACAAAGGAAAATCTGTTAACTTGAAATCAATCATGGGTGTTATGTCTCTAGGCGTTGGCCAAGGAGCAGATGTAACCATTTCTGCTGAAGGTGCAGACGAATCTGAAGCAATCGAAGGAATCGACCAAACTATCAAAAACGAGGGAATGGCTGAATAATGGCATCACAAGTAACAGGTATTGCTGCAAGTGATGGAATTGCTCAAGCTAAAGCTTATTTGCTAGTAGAACCTGATTTATCTTTTGATAAAAAGACAGTTTCAGATGTAGATTCTGAAGTTGCTCGTTTACAGGCCGCTATCGATACAGCGAAAGAAGAGCTGGTCAATATCCGTTCTATCGCAGCTGAATCTTTAGGAGAAGAAGAAGCACAAGTCTTTGATGCACATACTATGGTGCTTTCTGACCCAGACTTGATCGATCAAACCAACACTGTGATCAAAGATCAGCAAATCAATGCTGAAGCTGCTTTACAACAAACATCTGATATGTTCATCAATATGTTTGAAGCAATGGAAGATAATCCATATATGCAAGAAAGAGCAGCAGATATTCGCGATGTACGAAAACGTGTGATGTCTCATCTGCTGAATGTTAAACTTCCGACACCTGCGACGATTGATGAAGAAGTGATCATTATCGCAGAGGATTTAACACCAAGTGATACTGCTCAATTGAATAAACAATTTGTAAAGGCTTTTGTGACGAATGTCGGCGGACGTACTTCTCACTCTGCTATCATGGCTCGTTCATTGGAAATTCCTGCGATTGTAGGAACAAATAATATTACGGAAATGGTTTCAGAAGGAGACTTTTTAGTCGTTGACGGTATGGAAGGCGATGTATTCATCGACCCTTCTGAAGAAACAAAAGAAACCTACAAAAAGAAAGCGGCTGACTTCGAAGCACTGAAGCAAGAATGGGAACGTCTGAAAGACGAGAAAAGTGTCACTAAAGACGGGAAACATGTTGAACTTGCTGCAAATATCGGAACGCCTAAAGATTTGAAAGGTGTTCTAGAAAATGGCGGAGAAGCTGTTGGTCTTTACCGTACTGAGTTCTTGTACATGGACTCTAAAGAGTTGCCTTCTGAAGATGACCAGTATGCGGCTTACAAAGCTGTGCTGGAAGGTATGGATGGTAAACCAGTAGTTGTCCGTACAATGGATATAGGTGGAGACAAAGAGCTTTCTTATCTAGAATTGCCGAAAGAAATGAATCCTTTCTTAGGATACAGAGCTATTCGAGTGAGTTTAGATCAAGACAACATCTTCCGTACACAATTACGTGCGCTACTACGTGCATCTGTACACGGAACGTTAAGAATCATGTTCCCAATGATCGCTACTCTTCCAGAATTCAGAGCTGCTAAAGCGATTTTAGAAGAAGAAAAAGCGAAATTGACTGCAGATAATGTTGAAGTAGCAGATGATATCCAAGTAGGAATCATGATTGAGATCCCAGCTGCTGCGGTTCTAGCAGATCAGTTCGCCAAAGAAGTTGACTTCTTTAGTATTGGAACAAATGATTTGATCCAATACACAATGGCAGCTGACCGTATGAATGAACGCGTTTCTTACTTGTATCAACCATACAATCCTTCAATCCTGCGTCTGATCAAGAACGTGATCGATGCTGCGCATAAAGAAGGTAAATGGGCAGGTATGTGTGGAGAAATGGCTGGAGACCAAACAGCAGTACCGCTGCTAGTTGGACTAGGTCTTGACGAATTTTCAATGAGCGCTACCAGCGTATTGAAAACACGCAGTTTATTAACACACTTAGATACAAATGAAATGAAAGAATTGAGCGAAAAAGCATTAAACGAATGTACAACTTCTGAAGAAGTGGTTGCACTAGTTGAACAATATACTGCTCAATAATCATATCCTTAAAAACACCTTAAATGACGAATTCGTCTTTTAAGGTGTTTTTTCGTAATGATTTCAATATCATTGAGTACTAATGCTATAATAAAAAGAAACGAGTATAAGGAGTGGACTGAATGGAAACAATAGGATTTATTGGAACAGGTGTCATGGGTGCATCAATCGTCAAGCACTTGCTTTCTTCCGGGTATAAGGTAAACGTTTATAATCGTACGAAGTCTAAAACAGATGAACTGGTCGATTTAGGTGCTGTTTGGAAAGAAACCCCCAAATCAGTCGCAGAAGCAAGTGAACTGATTTTTACCATGGTCGGTTTTCCAGAGGATGTCAAGGAAGTTTATTATGGAGAAAACGGGATATTTAACGGTGTACAGCCTGACAGTATTCTTGTAGACTTGACGACAAGCAAACCATCCCTTGCAGAGGAAATTTATCAAACGGCAAAAGAAAAGGGTGTTTCTTCCCTGGATGCACCTGTATCCGGCGGTGATCTGGGAGCTCGAAACGGAACGGTTACAACGATGGTTGGAGGAGACGAAGCGGCTTTCGAAAAAGTAAAACCTGTCTTCATGACGTTTTCTGGAACTTTGGAACTGCAAGGACCAGCGGGAAGCGGTCAGCATACCAAAATGGCCAATCAAATCATGATCGCCGGTACAATGACAGGGTTAACAGAATTATTAGTATATGCAAAGGCGGCAGGATTGAATTTGGAAAAAGTGCTTAAAACTGTCGGTGGTGGAAGTGCCGCAAACTGGTCACTTCAAAATTATGGTCCTCGTATTTTAAAAGAAGATTATTCAGCTGGCTTTTTCGTTAAGCATTACATTAAAGACTTAGGCATTGCCTTAGCTGAAGCAGAAAAACTGGGCATCCATCTTCCTGCGACGGAAAATGCTAAACGACTATATGACCAATTAAAAGAGGATGGTCACGCAGATGATGGGACACAAGCTTTGATTAAGTTATGGTGGGAAAACTGAGGAATCGTAAAAAAAGCAAGCAGCGAGTCATTCGCTGCTTGCTTTTTAATGGTTTGTAGCTTGTTCTTTCATATAAAGAACAAGGCGTTCCATGGCTTCTTTGATTTCTTCCATACTGGATGCGTAACTCAGTCGTACATAACCTTCACCGGCTTTTCCGAAAGCTACACCGGGCACAAAGCCGATTTTTGCTTTTTCAGCCAGATCATAACAGAATTTAAAACTATCTTGTATATAGCCATCTGGTATTTTGGCGAAAATGTAAAATGCACCATTCGGCTTGGCGATCTGAAAGCCTAACTGACTCATCGTATCGAATATAAAATCTCGACGTTTCTGATACTCTAACCGCATCGGAACTGCATCATCCATTCCGTTTTTCAATGCTTCTATTCCAGCATATTGCGTGATACTGGATGCGCTCGTAACGAGATTTTGATGAACTTTTTTGATTTGATCCGTAATCTCTTTCGGCGCTAAGGTAAACCCAAGCCTCCAACCTGTCATGGCATGTGATTTAGATAATCCGTTAATGACTATAGTCTGATCATGTAAATACTCTCCGAGAGAGACATGAGTACCTTCGTAAACGAGTTCGCTATAAATCTCATCACTGATGGCAAATACATTTGGATACTTTCTTAAAGTGTCGGCAATGGCGATCACTTCTTCTCTATTCCAAGTGACACCTGTTGGATTGGTAGGATAATTGAGCACGATTGCTTTTACTTTGTCACCATGTGTATCCATGGCTGTTTGAATCATTTCAGGAGATAAAATAAATCCATTTTCCGATGTATCAATGAATACAGGTTCACCTTTGCCCAAAATAACTAAAGGTTCATACAGTGAAAAAAAGGGAGAAGGGATCAGAACTTTATCTCCGGGATTTAAAATTCCGAATAAAGCAGCAGCAAGTGCCTCAGTAGCACCAACAGTAGAGAGAATTTCTGTTTCGGGATCATAGTCGATATTGTATTTTACTTTGACGAAATGAGCAAGAGCTTCTCTTAGTCGAATATCTCCGGCCATACCCGTGTAAAATGAAAAATTGTTATTGATCGCCTCAATTCCAGCATCTTTGATATGCTGCGGAGTAGGAAAATCCGGCTGTCCCAAGGTCAAGCGGATCATTCCTTCGATTGGAGCAACGGCCTCATCAAACTGTCTGATGCCGGAGATTTCGATTTCCTGTGTTTGAGCGTTGAAGAGCTTATGTAGATTAGACATATCCATTGTGCATCCTCCTTAATGGTATTAGGAACTATTCTACCATATTATGAGAAAAAAAAGAGGATATTATTTAAAAATTTTCATGAAAAAATCTCTCTTTAAAAAGAAGCAGCTATCTTACTGTAATTTATCCCAGAATCTGGTAAAATGAGTAAGTGAAAGTATCAAGAGAAGCAGGAAGGGGAATACAAAATGAAACCATCCCAACTTATACCTATTATAAGAAGATTAGATGCGATGAGAGAAGATGAAAGCGACGAAGTACAAGTAAGAAGATTTGAAAAAGACGGTAAAGAACAATGTATCGTTCGTTATGATAAAGCCTCTCGCATGTATGAGTTAGAAGATCGTACGAGTGACCAAACGTACGAATTTGATAATATTGACTATGTCGCTGTTGAGATTTTAGAGCTCGTGCAGCCTGCCAGCTCGACTGAGGACTAATGTCATGCACATAGGGAGTGCTTTTCAGTGCTTCCTATTTTTTTGAATTTTATTTTATATGAATGCTTCTCAACAAATGCCGTAAAATCGTATATAATAAATTGTTATCTCACAAATAGTAAAGGACGAAGAGGATGCTGAACAGCTTTAAACCAACATGGATGGTCCGATCAATTTATCAGATCACGCCACAGCAGTTGAAACAAAACAAAATCAAAGCAGTTCTGACGGATCTCGATAATACGTTAATAGCTTGGAATAATCCTGAAGCTACAGAAGAAACGTTAGAGTGGATCGAAAGAATGAAAGAACATGGTATAAAAGTTATCATTATTTCAAACAATAAAGCAAAAAGAGTCAGTAAAGTAGCGACGATCTTAGATTTAGAATTTATTCCTAACGCCCGGAAACCTTTTCAAAAAGGGTTTAAAGAAGCGCAGGAAATCTACGATTTGACAAAAAAAGACTTATTGATGGTCGGTGATCAGATCATCACAGACATCAAAGGCGCTAACAATGCGGGAATCCGCAGTGTATTGGTTAAGCCGATTCTAGATTCAGATGCATGGAATACAAGATTCAATAGAATGATTGAACTGAGAATCATGAATTATTTGATCAAAAAAAATCCAGATATGAAATGGAGAGATTCGTTAGATGAACCAATCGAACACTGATCAAGAAATGATTTGTATTGGATGCGGTGCAGTTCTTCAGTCAGAAGATGAAACAAAAGCCGGTTTCTTACCAGCCTCAGTGTTGAAAAAAGCGAACGCAGATGAAGACATTTACTGTAAAAGATGTTTCCGCTTAAGACATTATAATGAAGTGCAAGACGTAGAACTCACGGATGATGATTTTCTTAATATGCTCCATGAAATCAGCGATAAAAACGCCTTGATAGTTAATATAGTGGATATATTTGATTTTAATGGAAGTTTTATTTCCGGAATACAGAGATTTGCTGGTCAAAATCCTGTGATTCTCGTTGGAAACAAAGTAGATCTGCTGCCTAAATCTTTAAAAGAAGGCAAAATGAGACAGTGGTTGATAGAAAGAGCACATGAAGCGGGCGTACACCCTAAAGAAGTTATTCTGACAAGTGCCGTCAGAGGCGAATCTGTCAAGCAGTTAATGGACCTGATCGAAACAGAGAGAAAAGGGCAGGATGTTTATGTTGTTGGGACAACCAATGTTGGGAAATCCACCTTGATCAACCAAATCATTAAATTGGCAACTGATGCAGAGAATGTCATCACAACCTCGTACTTCCCGGGAACGACACTTGGGAAAATCGAAATCCCATTAGATGATGATCGAGTCATGGTCGATACACCAGGTATTATCCAGTCTTCCCAAATCGCTCATTATTTAACACCAAAAGAGTTGAAACTGGTCACACCGAGAAAAGAAATCAAGCCGAAGGTCTATCAGTTAAATGAAGAGCAGACGCTGTTTCTTGGCGGTCTTGCTCGATTAGATTATCTCTCAGGTGATGGTAAACAATCCTTTGTCTGCTATCTTTCCAATGAATTAACCATTCACCGGACAAAACTTGAAAAAGCTGATGTTCTTTATGCGAATCAGCGTGGACAACTGTTGACACCGCCTTTCGAAGAAAATCTGAATAATCTGCCAGAACTAAAAAGGTATGAGTTTCTAATCAAAGAACCGTCTGATATTGTTTTTTCTGGTTTAGGCTGGATTTCTATTGAAGAGCCGGGTACAAAAATAGCAGGATGGGCACCAAAAGGTGTAGATGTTCTGATTAGAAAGTCACTGATTTGATCGTATAGTTGAAAGAAGAGAGGAAACAAACAATGAACTTAACAGGAAAGCAAAAACGCTATCTAAGAGCACAAGCCAATGAAATGTCTCCATTATTCCAGATCGGAAAGAATGGACTGACAGCTGAGATGGTTGCTGAATTTGAAGAAGCGTTAGAAAATCGCGAGCTGATGAAGGTACAGCTTCTGCAAAATACAGATGTAGAACCAAAGGAAGCAAAAGATTTTATCGAAGAGCATTCATCGATCAATGTTGTTCAGACGATCGGAAAAGTGTTAGTGCTGTTCAAGCCGTCGACAAAAGAAAAGTATCAAAACTATTCAACGAAATTACCCTATTGATAAAACCTATTTCAGAAACAAATCGATTAAGGTAGGCGAATAAAGGTGACAAGAAAAACGTCCACAATAATTGAATCAGAAGTAAAAGTAGAATCCATACAAATGGATAAGAAAAGAAAAGTCGGTATTTTAGGCGGGACATTCAATCCTCCTCATTTAGGACATCTGATTATTGCTGATCAAGTAAAAGATCAGTTAGGGTTAGAGAAGATTCTGTTTCTTCCGGCTGCCAACCCGCCTCATGCAAAAGGCAAAAGAACTATTGCTGCTGAGCATCGTATTGAGATGGTCAATAAAGCGATTGAAGCAGAGCCCGAGTTCGAGTTGGAACTGGCGGAAATCAATCGCGGAGGCAAGAGCTATACGTATGATACGATGAAAGCATTGACGGAGAAGAATCCTGATGTCGAGTATTACTTTATTATTGGAGCAGATATGGTAGAAGATCTGCCATCTTGGTATAGAGTAGAAGAATTGCTGCAAATGGTCCAGTTTGTTGCAGTCAACCGTCCGGCTTATTCAGTTGCGACTCCTTTCCCACTGATTTTTATCGATGTACCTAATATCGAAATCAGTTCTAGTGTGATTCGGCAAAAAGTTGCTGATCAATGTTCCATTCAGTATCTGCTTCCCAACAAAGTGATTGAGTATATTGAGGAGAAAGGACTGTATCAAGATGAAGGCTAACCCTATAACTTTAACATACACGAAAAACTATGTAGATCGTTCAAGAGAAGAGCTCCTTGAAGCTGTTCGTCAAGTTATGAGCAGCAAGCGATTTACACATGTTAGAGGTGTAGAACAAGCGGCTTTGGAGTTGGCTGATCGGTATGGCGCTGATCTGGAAATGGTCAGCATTGCTGCACTTTTACATGATTACGCCAAAGAGCAGTCCGATGAAGAGATGCGGGATATGATCATCAGTGAGAATATGGATCTTGAGTTGCTGCAGTATGGTAATAATATCTGGCATGGACCGGTTGCTGCTGTAATGGCTAAAGAACGGTTTAATGTAGAACAGACTTCTATATTAGATGCAATTCGACACCACACCGTCGGTTCTGTGAATATGGATCTTGTAGAGCAGATTATTTATCTGGCTGACTTTATTGAACCGAACCGCAGTTTTAAAGGCGTCGACAAAGCGAGAGCGCTAGCAGAGAATAGTTTAGAAGAAGCGACTGCTTTTGCAACGTTGTTGACAATCAAGCATTTAATTGATAAAAAAGTAAAGATCTATCCTAAAGCAATTGAAACTTATAATGCATGGGTAGTTCAATAAACAGGAGGAATTATATGACTAAAACAGCAGAACAAGTACTGGAATTTGTTGTTAAAGCAGCAGATGATAAAAGAGCAGAAGATATTATGGTATTGGATATGAAAGGTGTATCTTTACTAGCAGATTATTTCGTTGTAACTCATGGAAACAATGATCGACAAATCGGTGCGATTACGGATGCCATTGTTGAGGCTGCACATAAAAACAATATAGAAATCAAACAAGTAGAAGGAAAAGACGGCGGAAGATGGATTTTGATTGATCTTGGAGATGTCATCGTTCATCTCTTTAACCAAGAAGAACGAGAGTTTTATCAGTTAGAACGTCTCTGGACAGATGCTGAGTATGTGGATGTTTCACAGTGGATAGAACAGTGAACTACAACTGGTTTGCTAAAGTCTATGATGAGCTGATGGACGATTCGCTCTATGCTAAATGGGCAGACTATACTGATCAATATTTAGATAAATCAGATCATATACTAGAGCTGGGATGCGGAACAGGTATCTTGGCAATAGAAATGACAAAGGCTGGATATGATATAACCGGATTGGATCTATCCGACGACATGCTGAGTTTAGCGTACAATCGTCAATTAGAGACAGGGATCAAATTTCCTCTGATAGAAATGGATATGCGTGATTTGTCGGAACTGGAAACTTTTGATGGTGTCATTTGTTATAGCGATGCTTTATGTTATATCCAGTCAGCCGAAGAAAAACTGCAGATCTTTAAAGAAGTCTACCAGAAATTGAATGAATCAGGGCACTTTCTGTTCGATGTCCATTCAGTCTATCAAATGGAACAGTTTGATCAGTTCTCTTATCATGATGAAGTGGAAAATATTGTTTTTATGTGGGACAGTTATGCTGGAGAAGACCCCTATTCGATTGAACATGAATTGACTTTCTTTGTAGAACAGCCGGATGGAAGCTATGAGAGATTCGAAGAAATTCATAAAGAATGGACGCATCCATTGGAAGAATACGTTGAACTGCTCAAAAGTGCCGGATTCCGTTCTGTAGAAATCTCAGCTGATTTCCAGCAGGACGTGACTGAAACCAGCCAGCGCTGGTTTTTTGCAGCAAAAAAGTAGGAGGCAAAGGATGAAAGCTTGCGGTATTATAGCAGAATATAATCCTTTCCATAACGGACACCTTTATCAATTGTCAGAAGCCAAGAAACGAAGCGGTGCGGATCTCATTATCGTGGTTATGAGCGGGAATTTTCTGCAGCGGGGAGAACCGGCGCTGGTTGATAAATGGAGGAGAGCTGAGATGGCGATTGCAGGCGGAGCAGACTTAGTGGTTGAATTGCCTGTCGCTTATAGTGTACAACCGGCAGATATCTTTGCCAGAGGAGCTGTACAAATATTAAAAGCGTTGGACTGTACCGTACTCAGCTTTGGAGCTGAATCAGGGACAGGAGACGAGTTCAAAGAAGCTGCAAAAATGCTGCTGGATCACAGTGAACAAATCGATACCGTATTTAAGGAAGCAACTCCAAAGAGCCAACCATATGCTGCGAGAATGGAAACAGCTGTAAATCAAGTGCTGCCGAACTTTTCTCTGGATGTTAATCGTCCCAACAATCAGCTAGGAATTGCCTATGCAAAAGAAAATGCACGCAGTGATCAGTTTCTTGATTTGGAAGTGATTACAAGAGTGCAAGCGGAATACCTGGACCAGTCGTTAAATAGCCAAGGAACGATCGCCAGCGCAACAGCTATCCGTAAAGCCCTCTTGTGCGAGCAGCCAGTACCCCATGAAGCTTTCTCCTATGTTCCTGACAGAACGGCTCAACTGCTGTCGAATCGTTCATACATGTATTGGGAAAAATACTGGAATTTGTTGAAATATCAGATTCTGACTTCGTCCATTGAAGAATTGAGAACAATTTATCAAATGGAAGAAGGACTTGAATTTCTGCTTAAAAAGGCTATACAATCAGCAAAGACTTTTGAAGGGTTTATAGAGGCCATCAAGAGTAAAAGGATGACACGGACTAGATTACAACGTCTGTGCACATACGTCTTGCTGAATCTTAAGAAAGAAGATATATTGGAAGCTCATTCAAATCCAGCTACTAGAATATTGGGGTTCAGTTCAGTCGGGCAGCAGTATTTAGGTAAAATAAAAGATCAGTCAGGAGTACACTTGCTTACGAAGATTGATAAAAAGACAAAAAAATTCTGGCGACTGGATATAAAAGCGGGGAATGTGTATCAGCTTGCCGATCAGATGGGTGATCAGCAACAGGATTTTGCGAGAATCCCAGTAAAAGATATTGACATTAAACTTCATCCCTAGTATAATAATTTTTGTTGCCTTGAAGACTGTGGGGACTTTGTATGAGTTCAACAACTATTACAGGTGAAGCCAACCTGGACAGCGATAGTTGCTTGATCCTGAAGAAACCATTTATAATAACGCTAAGAGGTGATGACACATGAAAATCAAATGGGCTTTGAACGAACTGAAAAAATTTAAAGAAGAATCGATCACATTGTCTGGTCAAGTAGACTTGACTGAGGCATTGAAAAATAGAAATCAGTTGATTCTTGATGCAGCGCCTTTAACAATGGATGGTTTATTAACGGTTGAGAGTGCAGATGAGTTTCTGGTTGATCTTAACTTGGAAATCCGTTTAGTTCTTCCGTCTTCACGTTCTCTTGAGCCTGTTGAGGTTGATTTGCGTATTCCATTTTCTGAAACTTATCTTACTTCCGGAACAGTTATTGATCCTGAAAAGTATGGTGAGCAAGAGATCATCGTTGAGCTCGATTCAGAAACACTTGATTTGCACAAACCACTCGAAGATGCAGTTCTTACAGCTATCCCAACTCAGGTTTTCACTCCAGAAGAGCTGAAAAGCGGGGAAATGCCAAGCGGCAGCGACTGGAAAGTTGTTTCAGAAGATGCCTACGGTGAAGGTGTAAGAGAGCGTTTATCAGAGAAAGAAGATCCGAGATTCGCAGCACTTAAAGGGTTGTTTTCTGAAGAAGATGAGTAACGCTGCAAGAGTCTGTTGATCATTTATTTTAAGATCATGTTATTAAACGAAGCATTAATAATGAGTATCTAAGTTACCTTTAAGGAGGTGTGTTGGAACATGGCAGTACCTAAAAGAAGAACATCTACATCTAGAAAAGCAAAAAGACGTACGCACATTAAATTGGATCTTCCTAACATGAGCGATTGTCCAAAATGTGGAGAAGTTAAACGTAACCACCACGTATGCCCGTCTTGCGGATTTTACGCTGGAAAAGAAACAGCAAAATAATCATTTGATCTCAAAAACCTCTATTTACTTATAAATAGAGGTTTTTTAGTATGATTTCATATAAAGAACGTGATAGGATTTGTACATAGAGAGTGTAAGTTTTTTATCCAGAACAAAGTAGGTGACAAATTGCAAGAACCGCATATTGATTTAACCTTTATTTTGATTTACCTGAGCCCATTTCTGCTGCTGCTTCCAAGTAAATGGGTAAATAAACAATTCAGAAAACAGAGAGTTTCTATCAAAGTTGTAGATGTCGTGACGCCTGTACTGATTTTAATGAATCACGTATTCAGTATGTTGATAACGGGCAGCAGTTATCTGCCGTATTTGTTCATTGCGGCTGCAGTAATCGGAATATTATTGACCAGTTATTTTACGTTCAAGCTTAAACGTTTGTCAATGATTAAATGCTTAAGAGTATGGTGGAGGTACGTGTTTATTTGTGCATTAATATTGCATATTTATTTGGGAATCATCATGTTGTTATGATTTGATTACTGATTTAAATTATTAATATCTTGAGTGGGGAAGAGTGTTCATATTTTTATGAGCGCTCTTTTTTATGGGAACGTATATACCGTTTTTGTATATCTTACAAGTGAGTGGAGACCTTCACGAATGCTTATAAAGTCATAAAGGGAACACCAGTTATTATTATTGGTTGAGAGTTATAAAAATTACATATTTTTTAATGATTTTCCTGATATTGGGTGGTAGAAAGTGGGGCATTGTGGTAGACTATGCCATATGAGTGGGGAGAGGGGGCAGTGAAATGTTAATGGGAGAATTTAAGCATAACATTGATGCAAAAGGACGCTTAATAGTTCCAGCCAAATTTAGAGATGATTTGGGAGAATATTTCATTGTCACAAGAGGATTGGATGGCTGTTTGTTTGGGTATCCCCAAAAAGAATGGGAGATTCTTGAACAAAAGCTGAAACAATTACCGCTCGCAAAAAAAGAATCTAGAGCATTTACTCGATTTTTCTATTCTGCTGCCACAGAATGTTCGCTCGATAAGCAAGGTCGTATCAATATACCACAAACCTTAAGACAGCATGCTGACTTGGAAAAAGTCTGTTATGTTGTTGGAGTATCTGAACGCTTTGAAATATGGAGTGAAGAAAGATGGCTGGCCTTTTCAGAAGAAGCGGAAGGTTCATTTGAAGATATGGCAGAAGAGATGGTTGACTTTGGGTTCTAACGATAATATTTAAAAATTTCAATCTTATAAATAAGAGAAAAAGACAGGAGGGTGAACGATGGCGTTTGAACACGAAACAGTTCTGCTGAAAGAAGCGACAGATGGGCTTGCGATTCGACCTGATGGTATTTATGTCGATTGTACATTAGGTGGAGCTGGACATAGTTCATTGATCCTTGAACAGTTGAGTGATAAAGGACACCTATATGCCTTCGACCAAGACAGCACAGCGATTGAACATGCAAAAAGTCAATTGAAATCAGCAGTCGATGAAGGAAAAGTAACTTTTGTACAATCTAATTTCAGATACATAAAAGAAGCTTTACAGGAATTGAATATCGACAAAGTGGATGGCATTCTATATGATTTGGGCGTCTCTTCGCCACAACTGGATGAAGCAGAGAGAGGATTCAGCTATCATCAAGATGCTGCTTTGGACATGCGAATGAATAGAGAGCAAGCGCTGAGTGCCTATGATGTGGTCAACAAGTGGTCTTATTCTGATCTAGTCAGAATCTTTTTCCGATACGGAGAAGAAAAATTCTCTAAACAGATCGCCAGAAAGATCGAAACTTATCGGGAAACGCAATCGATCGAGACAACTCAAGACTTGGTTGACTTGATAAAAGAAGCTATCCCGGCACCAGCCAGACGCAAAGGCGGACATCCTGCCAAGCGAGTATTCCAAGCAATTAGAATTGCAGTGAATGATGAACTCAGTGCACTAGAAGATTCTTTAGAGCAAGCGGTTGATTTGATTGATATTAAAGGAAGAATCAGTGTAATCACCTTTCATTCTCTAGAAGATCGTATTGTGAAGCAGATATTCAAAGATTATTCTAAGCTGCCTGATGTACCAAGAGGATTGCCTGTCATGCCTGACTTTAAACAACCACCGCTGAAACTGGTCAACAGGAAGCCGATTCTACCAAGCGAAAAGGAACTTGAACAGAATAATCGAGCTAGAAGTGCAAAATTAAGAGTTGCAGAAAAGCAAACAGAAAAAGAATAAACAAACAAACCTAGGAAAGGAGAATTTGTATGGCCATGAATGATAACCTGGCAAGAAAAGTCAATATGCAAGTCATGCCGAATCCAGTGCAGCAGCCAGAATCGCAGCCTGGTACACTACATACTAGAAAAACAGTAAAACGAGGCATTACTCGTTTAGAAGTCTGGGTAGTCAGCTTTTTCGGTATTATTTTATTTGGACTGCTGGTAGCAAACATCAGTATGGCGATGATACTGTCGACTACCAACCGTTCTGCTCAAGATCTGCAGCAGCAATCTGCTGATATTCAAGTCGTTAATGCGAATCTGGAACAAAATATTCAAGAACTTTCTCAATATGACAGAGTATTTCAAATTGCTGAAGAGAACGGTTTAAAGATGAACGAAGAACAGATTAGGAATGTTTCTCAATGAAAAAAATCAGTAAGAAAATAAAAGCTACGAATCCATTTCGTAATCGTAAAATGATTGCCATATTTTTATATGCCGCATGTTTTATTCTATTTGGATTTGTAGCTCTTCGTTTTTCTTGGATCATGGTCAAAGGCGAAATTAATGGAGAAAATCTGCTTCAAAATATAGATAAACTTTATACCCGCAGCAGTGTCATTCAGGCGAATCGAGGAACCATTTATGATAAGGATGGCAATCCGATCGCAATGGATGCAAACTCTTATAAGATTATTGCAGTCTTGACAGATGAATGGTCCAGCCCAACCAGACCTCAGCATGTACAGGAGCCGGAAAAGGTTGCTGATGTGCTGGCTGAATATCTATCGATAAGTAAAGAAGACATTTTAGAACGGCTAAACCAAGATGCAGCTCAGGTTGAATTTGGGACGGCAGGCAATAACTTGTCCTATGATATAGTCAGCCATATAGAAGAAGCGTTAAAAGAGCAAGATCTTACCGGAATCGCATTCCAAGACAAGAAGACTAGACTGTATCCAAATGGAACGTTTGCTTCTCATACGATCGGATTAGCACAATCTCAAAGTACGGATGAAGAGAGCGGTGAACAGCAGCTGACTGGAATTATGGGATTAGAGCAAACGTTTGATGATGTTCTAAGCGGTACGAATGGGTCAATCGAATATCAAAAGGACCGTTATGGTTACGTAATCCCAGGACAGGAAGTGGAGGAAGCGGCAGCTGTTGACGGCAGCGACTTGTATCTTACAATTGATCGTCGTCTGCAGATATATCTGGAGAGTATTATGGATGAAGTCGAAGAAGCCCATTCTCCTGAAAAAGTTACTGCTACACTGATGAATGCTAAGACAGGAAAAATTCTGGCTACAGCTCAACGACCTTCTTTTAATGCAACGACTAAAGAGGGAATTGATCAGTCCTGGCAGAATCTGTTAGTAGAATATGCGTTTGAGCCAGGTTCTACAATGAAAGTGATGACTCTGGCCGCTGCAATCCAGGAAGGAACGTTTCGACCTGGAGATTTTTATGAATCAGGTAAAATCTCTGTTGCCGGAGGAACGGTACATGATTTTAACCCGGCCGGATGGGGTACTATCAGCTACTTAGAAGGACTAGCTCGTTCAAGTAACGTGGCATTTGTTCATCAAGTAGAAGAAATGGGATATGATACATGGAAGAAATATCTGGACAACTTCGGATTCGGAACAGCAGTTGGAATGAATCTGCCTAACGAGTACAGTGGGAACAACAACTATGAATGGCCGCTGGAAAAAGTCAATACTTCATTCGGTCAAGGGTTAAGTGTTACACCAGCACAGATGTTGAAAGCTTTCTCTGCAATTGCCAATAAAGGACAAATGGTTACACCCTATCTGGTCGACCATATTACCGATCCTGACACCAACGAGACAACACAGTTTGAACCGGAATATACAGAAAGTCTGATAAGTGAAGAAACAGCTCGAAAAGCGCTGGATTATTTGACCGAAACGGTTACTAATGAGCATGGAACAGCCAAAAAGTATAAAATTGAAGGCTATGATATTGCTGCTAAGACCGGAACTGCTCAGTTGTACAATCCGGAAACCGGAAAATATTTTTCAGGAAACAGCAACTACGTTTATTCTGTTGTAGGGATGGCGCCAGTAGAAGATCCCGAGCTCATTTTTTATGTAACAGTCCAACAACCAGAACTGAATGGGTCTGGACATGGAAGTGAAGTTGTACAAAAAATCTTCAATCCAGTTATGAAAAGAGCGCTGGAGTCCATCAGTGCAGAAACCGCTGATTCAGAAGAAACGAAAACTACAGATATGCCGAATCTAATAGATCAAAGCACTAAAGAAGCTGCAGCAAAAGTAAAAGAACTTGGATACCCGAGTGCAGTCATCGGTTCCGGCGATAAAATTGTGCAGCAGTATCCTGCCGCAGGGACAGTATTGTATGATGACCAGCGCATTCTGCTCCTGACAGATGGAGCAATGACCCTGCCGGATATGACTGGATGGTCAAGAAGCGATGTAATGAAATTATCGGAAATGACTGGAGTAACTGCTGAATTCGAAGGGGAAGGGTATGTTTCGAATCAATCGCTTGACCCTCATTCATTTATAGAAACCGGTACAAATATTGAAATTACTTTGCGGCCGGTAACGGAAATTCAAGAATAACAAATTAATGAAATGGGTTAAAGGAGAAAAGGTAGCATATGTTGAATTTATTGAGAGTCATCGTTCCAGTTTTAGTTAGTTTTCTGATTACAATTTTATCAATGCCGTTTGTCATTCGATATTTTAGCAGAAAACAATTGGGACAGGTAACAAGAGAAGAAGGGCCGAAATGGCATGAAAGCAAATCAGGGACTCCCACAATGGGCGGTGTCTCGTTTTTGATAGCTGCTTCTGCAACAATCTTGTTTGCAAGCTATTTACTAAATGTCTTAACGACCGGTCTTATTTTACTAGTATTCATACTCGTTCTTTACGGATTGATCGGCTTCTTGGATGATTACATCAAGGTCATTATGAAGCGGAATCTAGGGCTGACGAGTCTGCAGAAGCTGATTGGTCAAATAATCGGAGCCATCGTTTTTTTCATCGGAATATACTTATTAGGATATCCGACGGCATTAACCCTGCCGTTTATCGGAACATTTGAACTTGGGGTATTCTATAGTCTATTCATTTTATTCTGGCTGGTTGGGTTTTCTAACGCAACAAATTTAACAGATGGCATTGATGGATTGATGGCCAGCACAGGAATGATTGCCTATGCAGCATATGCGATCATCGCAGCGATTCAATCTCAATGGGATGTAATGGTATTTACGTTAGCCGTATTTGGCGGACTGCTTGGATTCTTCTTGTTCAATAAAAAGCCGGCAAAGATTTTTATGGGAGATGTCGGTTCTTTAGCGTTAGGTGCTGGATTAGCAGGTGTCTCGATTTTATTGAATCAAGAGTGGACACTGTTGCTGATCGGACTGGTTTTTGTCTGTGAAACAGCAAGTGTGATGCTGCAAGTGGGGTCATTTAAATTAAGAGGAAAAAGAATTTTTAAAATGAGCCCGATTCATCATCATTTTGAAATGGATGGCTGGAGTGAATGGAAGATCGTAGGAATCTTTTCGACTATCGGATTTCTTATGGCTTTGGTCGTATTGCTGATTTTGGTATAATGAATTGATAAAAAAAGCTGGACGTAGAGTAATCTGCTTCCAGTTTTTAAACTATTTTACTTGGCCATCGAGATAAGGCAGTGTTTAGAAAAGAGGAATATGAAATGAAACAAGTCGACAAGTATACCAATAAAAAAGTACTCGTGCTGGGACTGGCGCTGAGTGGTGTAAGCGCAGCGAAGTTATTACATAGCTTAAAGGCATTGGTTACCGTTAATGATTATAAAGATCTAGATGATAATCCAGCTGCCAGAGAGTTGATCAACGAAGGATTGAAAGTCATTACTGGTGGACACCCAATCGATCTGCTTGATGAAGACTTTGAATTGATTGTCAAAAATCCGGGAATTCCTTACTCCAATCCAATTGTGAAAAAAGGGATTGAAAAAGGCATTCCCATCATTACCGAAGTCGAGCTGGCTTATGAAGTCAACGAAAGCCTGATGATCGGAATTACCGGTACTAATGGAAAAACAACCACAACGACAATGGTAACGGATATTTTGAATACAGACCGTCAGAGCGGCAGAGCTTTTGCGGCTGGAAATATCGGGACACCGGCCAGTCAAGTAGCGATGAAAGCAGAAGCATCTGATGTGACTGTTTTAGAATTATCTAGTTTCCAGTTACTTGGCACGCGTAAACTGAAGCCGGCTATATCAGTCATCACAAATCTTTATTCAGCGCATCTAGATTACCATGGGACAAGAGAAGAATATGTTAAAGCAAAACTGAAGATTACAGATAACCAAGATGCTGACGATTTTTTTGTCTATAATGCGGATCAGAGTGAATTAGCAGGATTGGCACGTCAGCATAGTCGGGCTCAGCTGGTTCCTTTTTCAAGAAAACAGCAGCTGGAAAAAGGTGTATATATCAATAACGGTATCATCTACTATAATACTGAAGCTGTTTTGAAGGTTGAGGACATTTTACTGCCGGGGAAACATAATCTAGAGAATGCATTGGCTGCAATAGCTGTCGCTAAATTGCTTGGACAGTCCAATGATGCAATTAAAAAAGCACTGAGTGCATTCAGAGGGGTTACACACCGTACTCAATTTGTATGTACATTTGAAGACAGGAAGTTCTACAACGATTCTAAAGCGACCAATTCTTTAGCAACGATCAATGCGTTAGAAGGGTTTAAAGAGCCGATTATCTTATTAGCCGGAGGTTTAGATCGAGGGGTTTCTTTTGATGAATTGATTCCGTCAATGAGAGAGCATGTCAAAGCGGTATTGGCATTTGGTGAAACTGCGGATGCTATAGTAGAAACTGCTGAACGTGCAGGCGTCTCAAAAACCATGAAAGTCGTCAATGTAGAACAGGCAGTCCCAGAAGCTTATAAACTCAGTGATCCTAATGATATTATTTTGCTTTCTCCGGCTTGTGCAAGTTGGGATCAATATCCGAGCTTTGAAGTGAGAGGGAATGCATATATGGAAAGCATCGAACGATTTATCCGATCCCGGCAAGAGGAGGCATAAAGCACCTTGTGTGTGTAAAGCATGAAAGTCATTTTAACAGGCGGAGGCACCGGCGGACATATTTATCCGGCGCTGGCTCTCAAAAAGAGAATTGAAGAAATCTATCCAACTGCAGAATTTCTTTATATAGGAACCAGTCGAGGTCTAGAAAGCAAGATAGTTCCAGACAATCAGGTTCCATTTAAAGCGATTGAAGTAGAGGGGTTTAAACGGAAACTGAATCTATCCGGCATACTCTATAATCTGAACACTGTGAAACTGTTCTTGACGAGTATCGGCAAGGCTAAAAAAATTGTAAAAGAATTTTCACCGGATATAGTGATCGGAACTGGCGGCTACGTTTGCGCTCCTGTTTGTTATGCGGCTGCAAAAGCCGGTTTTCCGACAATGATTCATGAACAGAACAGTGTCGCAGGAATCACCAATAAATTTTTGGCACGCTATGTAGACAAAGTTGCAATTTGTTTTGAGGAAGCAGCAAATCAATTTAAAGGCAATGAATCAAAGGTTGTCTATACCGGGAATCCGCGAGCACAGGAAGTAGCAGGTATTGAATGGTCGCCTATACTTAAAGAGTTTGATCTAGATCCTGTAAAAGAAACAGTGTTGATTTTTGGCGGCAGCAGAGGTGCTCAAAAAATCAATCAAGCCTTTATAGAAAGTTTTGACTTGCTTGAAGAACAGCACTATCAAGTGCTTTATGTTACAGGTGAGGTGCACTTTGAGGAAATCTCAAATAAGCTCAAGCAGAAGTATCCTTCTGTCTACCCTTCTGACACAGTGAAGGTTGTGCCTTATATCAAAGAAATGCCTAAAGTCTTTGCGGCAGTTTCTCTGGTTGTCGGCAGAAGCGGTGCTACAACTCTCGCAGAATTAACTTCTCTGGGAATGCCGAGCATCTTGATTCCCAGTCCGAATGTTACCGAAGACCATCAGACGAAAAATGCATTGAGTCTAGCAGATAAAGATGCAGCTGTCATGATAAAGGAATCGGAACTGACAAAACAGCGGTTTGTGGAAGAAATCAGTCAACTGATGAGCGACTCTAATAGAAGAAAACAAATGGCTGTCCACTCAAAAGAAATTGGGAAACAAAAAGCTTCAGACGAATTGATTGCCGTTATAAATACGATCAAAAAAACTTGAGACGAATAGGAGGAGAGTTTGTTGAAGCAGAATCAAGAACAACCAGTACAGTCTACCGTAACGGATATAAAAGATCTTTATTCAAAAAAAAATCATAACTCTCCTCGTCATGAAGACAAATATGGGAAAAGACTCAAGTTAAAATGGTCTGTACTAATGATTCTGTTTTCGATGATGCTGCTGATCTCTGTGTATTTTCTTACCCCATACAGCAAAATTGATACTCTGACGGTCCAAGGTTCAAATGAAGTGCTTGACCAAGAAATTATAGAGAGCAGTGAAATTCAATCTGGGCAATCCTTATGGGAAACCTATCTGGAGAGAGAGGCCATTTCTCAAAAAGTTAAAGAGTCACTGCCGCAGGTCGAAAGCATAGAGTTGAATATCAGCGGATTGAATCAATTGAATTTTGCAGTTAGCGAATACCAGACGGTAGCATTACTGATAAAAAATGACCAATATTATAAAGTGCTGGAAAATGGTGCTGTACTTGAAGAAGCCAATCCGAATACGAATGGTGGTCTGCCTATTATGCGGAATTTCAATGATAGTGAAGTGCTGGAACAGATGATGGCAGAATATAATACACTAAGTACATCCGTTCAAGCAATGATTTCTGAAGTTGAATGGGTGGAATCTGAAAGGAACTCGCTGCTGATCAAAGCTTATATGAACAATGGAAACGAAATCCTTGCTTCGATTCCGAGTTTTTCTGAAAGAATGCAGCATTATCCACAGTTGGTAAAAGCGGTTAAAGGCGAAAATGGTCTGTTCGATTTGGAAGCTGGAGCTTATTTCATCCCGTTTGCTTCTGAAGATGAACAATCTTATGATGAAGAAAACCAGGTTGATCTAAATGAGACTTCTGAATAAGTTCATATATTTCAGAGACTGTTACACAATCGTTATCTTTTGAAGGGATAAATCTCCAAACTATCTTCAATAACACTAGCGATGTGTGGTAAAATAAGCAGTAACTTCATGAAAAAATCAACTCGGATCCAATTTTTGGATTCGAGGCATTATAAATGTACAATTAGAAAAAAAAGATTTGTCCTTAACAGAATAAAAACTATCCTATAGAGAATGGAGGGTTAGCCAACAATGGAAAATGGAATTTATACAAGTTTAGATATTGGAACGACTTCTATAAAAGTCATTGTAGCTGAAGTCCTCAATAATCAAATGAATGTAATTGGAGTCGGCAGCGAAAAGTCTAAAGGAATAAACAAAGGCATGATCGTTGATATCGATGAAACCAGCAACGCGATTGCCCATGCTGTAAAGCAGGCGGAAGAAAAGTCAGGGTTAGAGATACAAGATCTAGTTGTAGGAATACCTGCAAATGGTGTAGAGATTATCCCGTTTAATGGTTATATCCAGATAGACGACAGCAGCCAGGAAATTTCTGATCAAGACGTCGAACAATTAATCAGAGAAACCTGTTTGACAAAGGTACCTTCTGATAAAGAGATGATCTCTATAATGGTTGAAGAGTTTCTTGTCGATGGATTCGATGAAATCAAAGATCCGCGCGGTATGGTGGGAGAACGACTGGAATTATATGGGACAATGTTGGCCATTCCTAAATCGATCGTCCATAACATCAAAAAATGTGTTCAAAAATCAGGTCATGGAATCCAGGATTTGATTCTGCAGCCGCAAGCAATGGCTCAGCTCGTACTTTCTGAAGATGAAAGACAATTCGGTACTGTACAGATCGATATCGGCGGCGGACAGACAACCGCTTCTGCGATCCACGACCATCAATTAAAATACGTCTATGTTGAACAGCAAGGCGGAGAATTCATTACAAAAGATATTTCTTTAGTCTTGAATACTTCTCTGCAAAATGCAGAAAGCCTAAAAAGAGAAGTTGGATACGCTTTTTCATCTCAAGCATCAGCAGATCAGACAGTTTTAGTAGATGTAGTGGGCGAAAAAGAACCGGTCAGAGTTAAAGAGTCCTATATCGCCGAAATTATTGAAGCTAGAGTGGAACAAATATTTGAAACATTAAAGGCTGAGCTGAACCGGATCGGGGCACTTTCCTTGCCTGGAAAAGTGAAGTTGACAGGTGGAGCAGCAGCGATTCCTGGAATCAGAGAACTGGCAGAAGATATATTCGAAGTTGAAGTAGCAGTGTACATACCAGATTATATGGGTGTACGGTACCCATCCTTTACAAACGCAATTTCATTAGTGTACTACGAAGGGAAATTAGAGGGTATTCAAAAACTGATCAATCAAGTCAGTTTATCTAATCATGGGTTGATTTCTGCTGGTCAAATCCAGCAGCCTCAGTCAAAGTCTGAGTATACTCAATCTTCATCGCATAACGAAACAAATGCACATTCATCAAATTCGTCAGAAAAACAACCTTTCACAGAAAAAATTAAAAACTTTTTCTCGACATTTTTTGATTAAATATCGTAAACAGGAGGAAAAAGAATGGATTTAGAATTCGATACGATTGCATCGCAAGGTGCGGTATTAAAAGTTATTGGTGTTGGAGGTGCCGGAGGTAACGCGGTCAACCGAATGATCCAAGACGGCGTACAAGGTGTAGAATTTATTGTTGCCAATACAGATGTGCAAGCACTGGATATGATGAGAGCTGAAACTAAAATTCAATTAGGGCCCAAATTAACAAGAGGTCTGGGCGCCGGCGCGAACCCGGAAGTTGGAAGAAAGTCAGCAGAAGAAAGTGAAGAAGCAATCGCAGAAGCGCTAAGCGGAGCAGACATGGTATTTGTAACTGCTGGAATGGGCGGCGGAACTGGAACAGGAGCTGCTGGTATTGTAGCTAGAATCGCAAAAGAACAAGGCGCTTTAACAGTTGGTGTCATTACTCGTCCGTTTACCTTTGAAGGGCCGAAAAAAGGGCGTTTTGCAGCAGAAGGAATTGCATCAATGAGAGAGCATGTTGACACCTTAGTAACGATTTCAAATAATCGTCTGCTTGAGATTGTAGACAAGAAGACTCCAATGATGGAAGCATTCAGAGAAGCCGATAATGTACTGCGTCAAGGTGTGCAAGGAATTTCAGACTTGATTACAAATCCAGGATATGTAAACTTAGACTTTGCTGATGTTAAAACTGTAATGGAAAATCAAGGTTCTGCCTTAATGGGAATCGGAACTGCAACAGGGGAAAACAGAACAGCAGAAGCAACGAAGAAAGCCATCTCTTCTCCATTGCTGGAAGTGTCTGTAGCCGGAGCCGAATCTGTATTGCTGAACATTACAGGTGGATCAGACTTGACGCTTTTCGAAGCACAAGATGCTTCCGATATTGTTTCTGCAGCAGCAACAAGCGACGTAAATATCATTTTCGGTACATCTATTAATGAGGAACTGGGAGACGAAGTTGTTGTAACAGTTATTGCAACAGGTATTGATGGAGAGAAGAAAGAGACGAAGAAACCTTCTGCAGCAAATAAAATCAATACTCAAGCAAGTACACCGAAAAAAGCAGAGAACGACCCTTTCGGAAACTGGGATATCAGAAAAGAACCTAACTTAAGAGACCGTCACAATGCTGATCTTGATCAAGCAAAAGAAGCGCCTGAAGAAACCAAAGAAAAAGATCTGTTTTCAAGAGATGATGCATCAAATCGTTCTGGATCAGATGATGAAGTCGATACACCGCCGTTTTTTAGAAGAAGAAGAAAGAGATAAGGATCAGGTCTTTTCGAAAGGAGTCTTATAAATGGGAATCAAAGACAAGTTAAATAACTTTTTCTTTTTAGAAGAAGATTCTGAAGAAGTGGAAGAGCCAGCTGAACAGTCTGCTGTTTCATCAAAAAAAGAACAGCCGAAGCCTAAAGCAGCCAAGCCTGTACTCAATAAAAGTCAACCTGTTAGAAAAACCGTTCAAAATCAAAATGTTGTCGCGATCAATCAACAGCAAGCAATGAAAAAACCTCGTATTCATGTGATGGAACCGCGCACTTATTCTGAAGTACAAGCTGTAGCTGATATTTTGCTGAATAATCAGTCTGTTATCTTGAACTTTAGAAGAATGGAAAAAGATCAAGCTAAAAAAGTTATTGATTTTCTCATGGGGGCTACCTATGCCATTAAAGGCGATATTGAAAGAATCGGTGAAGAAATTTTTGTTTGTACTCCTCAATCTGTTGAACTTGATGGAGCTGAGTTGCAGGCTTTGAAAAATCAGGATTTTTAACAGAAACGGAGACTTTATTAAATGGTGTCACAAATTTTAATTTCGATCTATAATCTGCTAAGCAGTCTAATCAATATTTATCGACTGCTGCTGGTTGTTTATTTCTTAATGTCATGGCTCCCAGGAGCTTATCAATCTGGCTTAGGACAGTTGTTGGCCCGGATCTGCGAACCTTATGTATCATTTTTCCGTCGATTCGTTCCGCCGATCGGTATGTTCAGTCTTGCTGGGCTAGTTGCGTTACTTGCCTTATCTCTAATCGAAATGGGATTAGGCCCACTCTTTAATATTATTTATCAATTGCTTTATCAACTAGGGATATCGTGAGGCAGATATGGATAATGTATACCAGCATTTCAGAAAAGACGAACAGCTCTTTATCGACTCAGTGTATGACTGGGTCCGTCAAGTAGAAGAACAGTATACACCTTATTTAACGCCCTTCCTCGATCCAAGACAACAATTCATGGTTGAATCCGTTGCTGGTCAGAATAGTGAGATTGTTTTGCATAGTTTTGGCGGATATGAGGCAGCAGAACGCAGACGGATCTTCCTTGCACCAGCTTATTATGAACCGGCGCAAGAAGATTTTAAGGTTTCTATTTGTGAAATCAGCTATCCGGTGAAGTTTGCTGACTTATCTCATGGTAATATTCTCGGATCGCTTATTGGAGCAGGGATCAGCAGAGATACCCTTGGAGATATTGTTACAGATGGTCTCAATTGGCAATGCTTCGTTGACGAAACGATCATGCCATTTCTAATTAGCCAAATCGACAGCATTGGTCGAATCAAAGTGAATCTTGAAGAAAAAGCATACAAAGATATACTTGTTCCAAAAGATAAGTGGGAGAGTACGAGTGTCATCGTTTCTTCTTTGAGAATAGACGTTGTTTTAGCCAATGCTTTTAACTTATCCAGACAACGATCAAAAGAATTGATTGCTTCTGGTAAAGTAAAAGTAAACTGGAATGAAATCGACCGGCCGGATATTGTACTGGGCATTTCAGACGTCCTTTCAATTCGGGGATTTGGCAGAATAAAGCTAAAATCGATCGAAGGAAAAACAAAAAAGGAAAAAATCAGATTAGAATTGGATATCCTGGACAGGAATCAATAAGGTCTTGTATTAATCCAGGATATTCATTATACTAATAAGCAAATCTAACCTAGTCATTTTTAAATAAATCGTTCATAAAAAAATTACGGAGGGACTCGACAATGGCTTTAACTCCAATGGATATACATAACAAAGAATTTTCTGTCAAGATGAGAGGTTACGACCAAGACCAGGTAAATGATTACTTGGATCAGATCATCAAGGATTATGAATTGTTATTGAAACAAAAGAAAGAAACTGAAAAGAAATTGGCTCTTGTAGAAGAAAAACTAGCGAACTATGACCAAATGCAAGATTCTCTGAATAAATCAATCATTGTAGCACAAGATGCCGCAGATCGTCTAAAAGAAAATGCTGAAAAAGAAGCGGAAATGATTACAAAAGAAGCAGAAAATACTGCGGCTCATGTTCGTCAGGATGCAGAGGACCACGCGGATGAGTTATTAAAAGAAGCGGTTGGAAAAGCTAGAAAAATCGAAGAAGAAACAGAAGCTTTACGTAAACAGAGTCGTATTTTTCGTCAGAGATTACAGTTGATGATCGAGTCACAGCTTGAACTTGTAAAAAAGGAAGAGTGGGATGATCTTCTGCAGCCACCTGCTTCTGAAAAAGTTGAAACAAATGTGATCAACGAAGTGAAAACTGAACTTGATGAAAGAGATGAAACGGAGACAGCTGATATCCCGGAAGAATCGGTTAATGAAGATGAACCAAAAGAGCCTCTGTACCAAGAAGGTATGACACCAGCAGTAGAATTACCGAATGTATAAGGTGTTTTTAACAATACTAATATAAATAGCGATCAACTGAAACAAGATAGTCAAAAGAACTTGACAGAGAGCTGAGGAGGGTGTGAACTCAGCAGTAACTTTTGACCGATCATCCTTCAGCAGCTTTTTCAGTGAATGCCAGTAACTGAAAACGTTACTCTGCGTTAAAGAGTCGAGAAAAACAAAGTACATTAAGGAAGACACATCTTCAGTATAAATGCAGACTTTGTTTTTGAAGTAAGGTGGTACCACGGAGATTTCGTCCTTTTTTAGGATGAGGTCTTTTTTTAATGTAAGAAAATATGAATAAAAGAGGGTAAAACATGGAAGTAAAAGATACATTGAATTTATTGAAAACAAAATTCCCTATGCGCGCAGGTCTTCCGAATAAGGAACCAGACCGCCAAGCAGAATGGGAAGAACTAAATATTTATGAAAAAAGACAAGAACTGAATAAAGATAAGAAACCATTTGTCCTGCATGATGGACCTCCATTTGCGAATGGAAATATCCATATGGGACATGCATTGAATAAAGTTTCCAAAGACATTATTGTAAGATACAAATCAATGTCTGGATTTCGTGCGCCTTATGTACCTGGGTGGGATACTCACGGACTGCCGATCGAACAAGCACTCACAAATGCAGGTGTTGATAGAAAATCTATGACAACAGCTGAATACAGAAAACTTTGTGAAGAGTATGCATTGGAGCAAGTTGATACACAGCGTGCTGATTTCAAACGACTAGGTGTTGGTGGAGAATGGGAACATCCTTATATTACTTTGAATAAAGAGTATGAAGCAGAACAGATCAAGGTATTTGGAAAAATGGCTGAAAAAGGATACATTTATCGAGGACTTAAACCCATTTATTGGTCTCCTTCAAGTGAATCTTCTTTAGCAGAAGCAGAGATTGAATATAAAGATGTTAAATCTCCGAATATCTATGTTGCTTTTCCTGTTAAAGACGGCAAAGGCATTTTAGATGAAGCAACTTCATTGATCATCTGGACGACGACACCTTGGACACTGCCTGCAAACTTAGCTATCGCATTGAATCCTGAATTCGATTATGCAGTGCTTAAAGCTGACGGTCGCAAATTTGTTGTTGCTTCAAAAATGGCTGAAGAAGTCGCTGAAACATTAGGCTGGGAAAACGTTGAGTTGATCAAAGAGGTTAAAGGATCTGAGCTGGATCGTGCTACTACTCAACATCCTTTTTACGACCGTGAATCTTTAGTGATCATGGGAGATCATGTTACGTTGGAAAGCGGTACTGGATTAGTACACACAGCTCCTGGACATGGTGAAGAAGACTTTATCGCGGCTCAACAATATGGTCTTAAAGTTCTTTCTCCTGTTGATGAGAAAGGTTGTTTCACAAAAGAAGCGCCTGGTCTTGAAGGTGTATTCTACGATGATGCCAACAAGATGATTACAGAATGGTTAAAAGAAAAAGACGCCTTACTGAAAATCGATTTCTTTACACACAGTTATCCGCATGACTGGAGAACGAAAAAACCTGTTATTTATCGTGCAACACCACAATGGTTTGCTTCTATTAAAGATTTCCGTGAAGACATTTTGGATTCTATTCAAGAAGTTGAATGGCTGCAGCCATGGGGAATGCAGCGAATCTACAACATGGTTCGCGATAGAGGAGACTGGGTTATTTCTCGTCAGAGAGCCTGGGGCGTACCGCTCCCAATTTTTTATGGTGAAAACGGCGATGCCATCATAACACCGGAAACCATTCAACATGTTTCAAAATTGTTTGCTGAACATGGATCAAATGTATGGTTTGAAAGAGAAGCAAAAGATCTTCTGCCAGAAGGATTTGAATCACCAGCAAGTCCGAATGGACATTTTACTAAAGAAACAGATATTATGGATGTCTGGTTTGATTCAGGATCCTCTCACCAAGCTGTATTGAAAACAAGAGATAATCTGACTTTCCCGGCTGATATGTATCTGGAAGGATCAGACCAGTATCGTGGCTGGTTCAACTCAAGCTTGACAACAAGTGTGGCAATCAATGGAGAAGCGCCTTACAGATCTGTGTTGTCTCAAGGATTTGTATTAGATGGCGAAGGGCGCAAGATGAGTAAATCACTTGGAAATACCATTGTGCCAAACAAAGTCATTAAACAAATGGGTGCGGATATTGTCCGCTTATGGGTATCTAGCGTGGATGCTCAAGCTGACGTTCGAGTCAGCATGGAAATCTTGAAACAAGTATCTGAAGTTTACCGTAAAATCAGAAATACGCTACGTTTCTTGATTCAAAACACTGAAGATTTTTCTTATGCTGAAAATAATGTACCTTATGAAGAATTGCGTACAGTAGATCAGTATATGATGAATCGCTTGAATAAGACCGTTTCAAATGTACTTGAAGCGTATGACCAATACGACTTCTCTGATATATACAAAGAAATCAATCAGTTCTGTACAGTTGACATGTCTAACTTCTACGTCAACTTCTCTAAAGATGTTTTGTATATTGACGCACCGGATGCGCACTCACGCCGTGCAATGCAATCTGTATTCTATCAGGTTATCGTGAAACTGACAAAACTATTGACACCTATTATTCCACATACTGCCGAAGAGCTCTGGACTTATCTTCAAGAAGAAGAGGCTTATGCTCAATTAACAGAGATGCCTCAAGTCGAAGACTATCCGGGATCAGAAGCGCTTGTTGAAAAATGGGATCAGTTCATGGACTTAAGAGATCATATTCTGAAAGCAAATGAAGTTGCACGAGAAAATAAAATAATCGGAAAAGATTTTGAAGCAGATACAACGTTATATGCTTCTGGTGAGGTACAAAAATTACTTGAGTCACTGGACACCAACTTGCGTCAAATCCTGATTGCTTCAAATATTACGATCAAAAATCTGTCTGATAAGCCAGAAGATGATGATCGAGTCCTAGACTTTGAGGGATTATCGATTAAAGTAGAGCATATGGAAGGTGAAGTCTGCGAGAGATGTCGAATTACTTCTCCTGACTTGATCGAAGTAGAAGGTGTCGGAAAATTATGCCATAGATGTCACCATATCTGCGAAGAACATTTTCCAGAATTATTCGAAAACTAAGCGATAAGCATTGGTCGAGATCATCTGATCTCGGCCTTTTTTCTGTTTCAATAGTGAGTTAATCCAAAATGAATAGGGATACAATGGAAATAAATGCTAAGCATTTAACAAAAAAACAAAGAAAGCCCTTGCATAGATTCGTGATCTTTTGTATACTTTTAAGTGTAATAGATGCAGTACAGTTGAATGGAAACGGATGATCAGCTCTTATATCATTGAAGTCTGTTGCAAGTATATACTTAGGAGGAAAAGCAGGATGGCAAGAGGAAACGTAAAATGGTTCAATGCAGAAAAAGGATTCGGATTTATTGAAGTAGAAGGCAGTGAAGATGTATTCGTACACTTCAGCGCAATTAACAGCGAAGGGTACAAATCTTTAGATGATGGTCAAGAAGTGGAGTTTGATATTGTAGATGGAGACAGAGGACCTCAAGCTGCTAATGTAAATAAAGTCTAATTGAAAAAACCTCTTTAAACCGGAAAGACCAGGTTTAAAGAGGTTTTTAAATTTAGTTATTAAAAGTTTGGTGATTAGGCTTTTTTAGCAATTAAGCTATATAGGAATACTAAAATAATTGCCCCAATAATTGCAGGGATGATAGCAATACCCCATATACTTGGTCCTAAGTCTCCTAATAAAAATCCACCTAGAGCAGAACCTAAGAACCCTAAAATAATGTTTCCGATGATACCGCCGGGTACTTCTTTACCGATGATTGCCTCACCGATTGCACCTACAATACCACCAATAATCAAACTTAAAATAAATCCTAACATAATTTTTACCTCTCCTTTGCTTCTTTATGTTACTACTATAAAACATTGAGATATTTAGTTCAAACATTTCAACTTATAAGAAAAACTCCTCATAATCATACGAGGAGTTTAAAGGTTAACGATCGTTGATTTTCAAGAGTTGATCTCTTAGGCGATCTTCCATACGAACCAATTGTTTTTCAGCTTCTTGACGTTTTGTACGCCCTTCTTGCTGGATCGATAAGGTCTCTTCTAAAGTTTCAACTAGATCTGTTTGAGTTTTCTCGAGCGTTTCAATATCTATGATGCCGCGCTCATTCTCACGAGCCGTTTCAATAGAAGACTGTTTAAGCATTTCTGAATTCTTAGTCAATAGATCATTGGTTGTCTCAGAAACCTGACGCTGAGCAGTTACGGCTTCTTTCTGACGAAGCAGAGTCAGTGCAACAACAATCTGATTTTTCCATAAAGGAATCGCTGTATTGATTGATGTCTGAATTTTCTCAGACAATGCCTGATTGGTATTTTGAATCAGACGAATCTGCGGGGCTTGCTGGATCGTCATTTGACGAGCCACTTTTAAGTCATAAACTCGTTTTTCTAAACGATTCTGGAACTGATTCAAGTCATTAACACGTTGAACATCCATTTGATTGGTACTGTTCTCAGCTGCTTTCATCGCTTCTGGAATCGTTTGGTTTTGTAGTTCTTCGAGTTTTACCTCTCCAGCTGCAATATAGATGTTTAAGGCTTCAAAGTATTCATAGTTTTTCTCATATAGTGCATCGAGCATTTCATTATCTTTCAACAGCAAATCTTTTTCTTTGTCTAGCTTTACTGCAATCTTATCGATCTGTGCACCGATTTTTTGATATTTTGCGGTCGTCTCATAAATAGAACGATTAATTTTACGGAACATTTTTTTAAAGATATTACGATCATCTGCTCTTAAGTCATCAGGATTACTTTCCTTTAAGCGAAACATCAGATCATTCAGTGTTTCACCAATATGACCTGTTTCCTGATTTTGAACGTGGTTCAATACAGAGTGTGAAAAATCGCCCAGTTTTTGCTGAGCTGTCGATCCATAATTGAGAACGGCGTCGATATCTGTATCTACAATTTGTTTGGAAAGTGCACGTGCTTGTTTCTGGCGTTCTTCCGGCAGTGTATCGATCAGCTTTCTATTTTCAGCTTGTTCAGCTGCAGAAGTATCCTCGGTCTGCATTTGAGGAGCTGGAGGATTTTCCATTGTATTGCCGAACGGGTTAGCCAGCAGATCGTCTAACTCGCTATTTGTTTTGTCTTGTACTTTTGTGGGATTCTGGTTCTGATTATCCACCATAAAAAGTAACATCCTTTCAGAAAAGAGTTTCGTCAGTTTTAATGAACATATTCAAAAGTTATACTTCTTCGTTATGAATAGATTCATGGTTAAATTCATTATCCTTGTCCAGTGATCTTTTTGCAAGCTCTACTTCAACTTCCATATCTTCGATATCATCAGACTTGAATTCCACATAATCTTCTGCGATCTGCTGGCACATTTTATCTAAAGTCTGGGAAGATTTATCCAGCATATCATAGGTCGCTTTGCTCTTAGCCTGATGGTTATCGATTTCCACGTACTTCTCAGAAAGATCAGCTAGAGAAGGCAAGTGGACATAGAGGAACTGATCGACTTCATGTAGTCGATTGGGCTCTTTAATGATTTCTTTGAATAGTGATTTTGTTAAGTGAATCGTGTTATTTCGGTTTTCAATGGCTTTAAGTTTTCCAGTTGCAGTCATATACGTCTCGATTTTTTTGATTTGGTGTTTTGCATTCTGCATCGTTTGACGGAAATATTGAATATCTTCTTTGCCTAATCCTTTTGACTCATAGAAAGCTTCTTTTTCTGAAGAGAGTTTTGGCAGCTTTTGTTTTGTATTATTCGACAAGTGTTTTCTTCCGCGCATATATAGCAGCAGCACTCCGGCAGCAGTACTGAAGAGAGCGGCAGGAATAATTGGGAAGTCAAGTGCAACAAGCATGATGAAAATAAATAAGATGGTTATACAGGTCAGTAAATAAATCAATGTTTCGGCTAATCGATTATTTTTCATTTTAAGTTCCTCCATAAGAATGTCCTTTTGATTTGTACCCTTATTTTATCACAAAATTGAATCATTATGACATAGGACCTAAGGATGATTTAACCGCTTATCATCTAACTAGGCTTTTCATATGCTGCTGGATATAGTATAACTAGAGTAGGCAAAAATACAGTTAGAACATAAAAAGTGTGTAAGTGCTCTAATGATAAGTTCAATTTAACAGATAAACGGAAAGAAGTGAACTAAATGGAATTTGAAGAAAAGACCCTCAGCAGTGAAGTGATCTATGATGGGAAAGTCACTAAATATGTAATAGAAGAGGTGCTGCTTCCAAATGGTCAGCATTCAAAAAGAGAGATCGTAAGGCATGATGGAGCAGCGGCTGTCATAGCATTGACAGAAGACGACAAAATGCTTTTTGTTAAACAGTACCGCAAAGCCATTGAGCAAATTAGTGTTGAAATACCAGCTGGTTTGAAAGATGAAGAGGATGAAGATGGCTTGGTAACGGCTAAACGCGAACTGGAAGAAGAAACTGGGTATCAGGGAGAACAATGGAACTTTGTCACTTCATTTTACAGCACGCCTGGTTTTACAGATGAATTTCTTGAAATCTATGAAGCAAGAGGACTGAAATTAGCGGAAAATCCTCTTCCAAAAGACGAGGACGAGACGATTGAACTGATGACACTCACATTTGAAGAAGCATGGACTGAATATGAAAAAGGAACTTTGAGAGACTCGAAAAGTGTTTTTGCATTATTTTATTGGAAAATGACCAGACTTCAAAATTTCAAATAAAAAGGTAGGAGCATATGCAATCTAGAAAAGACTTGAAACAACAGAAAAAAAAGCAAGAAAAAGAAGACGTTAAAGCAACCAGAAAACAGAAAAAGGACAGCCGTAAAAAAGAGCGGGAATTAGCTAAGCAAGGCAGAACAACCAAAAAGAGATTAGACGAGATGGAACGGTACCGAAAAGTGGAAAAACGACTGACCAGAGCCATTATCGTTGTCGCCTTATTGTTAGCTATTGTGCTCGTATATGCTTTTTATGGATAGTTTTAATCAGTATAAAAAAGGAGTGTTACATAAATGAAGATAGGCATTATAGCTGCTATGGAACAAGAAGTCAGAGTTTTGGTTGACCATATTGAGCATAAGGAAACACAAACGATCGCCAATCAGACTTTCTTTAATGGTACAATCAATCATCAAGAGGTAACGGTTGTCCAGTCAGGTATCGGGAAAGTCAATGCAGCAATCGCAACAGCTTTGTTGATTCAAACTTTTAAAGTAGATGCTGTTATGAATACTGGGTCAGCTGGCGGAATTAAAGAAGGTCTGCATGTAGGAGACCTCGTTCTTTCAACAGAGCTGACGTATAATGATGTGGATGCCCAAGTTTTCGGTTATGACTTTGGACAAGTCCCGCAAATGCCAACCCGCTATCAGGCTGATGCTCAGTTGATAGAGCAAGTTGCTGCAGCAGCTGAGCAGACTGGTTGGAGCATTATCCAGGGACTGATCGTTACAGGAGATTCTTTTATTGCAGATCAAAAGAGAACATCAGAAATCAGAGCAGCATTTTCAGAAGCACTGGTCACTGAAATGGAAGGAACAGCCGTTGCACAGACCTGTTATCAGTTCGATGTTCCAGTAATTGTTATTAGAGCGTTATCGGATACAGCTGACGAGGAAGCTTCAGTTTCCTTTGATACTTTTATTGAGCAAGCCGGGAAACAGTCTGCTGATATGGTCCTGCAATTTTTAACGAATCTATCAGCATAATTCAATACGTATTAACTGAAAATAACTCCGTATACTGGATAAACAGTGAATACGGAGTTATTTACTTAGAAAAATATAAAGGAAGATTCTATGCATAAGACATTCAGAAAAAAAGATTTTGAGATATTTGACATTCAGGGATTAGACGAACGGATGCAAACGATACGTGAGCATATCCAACCCGTTTTTCAGAGTATAGGTGAGCAATATGCTCCACTGGTTTCTGAAGAGACAGGGTATCCTGCCGCATTTCATATTGCTCAGCATATCCGCAGAACAACCAATCCGCCAGAGTCGACATGGAGTGCGATCGGCGGGAATAAACGAGGCTATAAAAAGTTTCCGCATCTTCAGATCGGAATCAACGAAGAGTATATTTTTATCTTTGTATCCATTATCGATCAACCTTTATACGAGCGAGAAATGGGAGAAGCGCTGCTGAATCATCAAGAAAACTGGAATGAACTATCAGAAGATTATGTCATTTCTGGGGACCATACTAAAACGAAAATAGAACCGCTAACGGAGCAGACAGGCATACGATTATTGGAAAGAATGCTGAAGGTCAAAAAAGGAGAAATGATGGTTGGAAGAATCATTTCTTCATCCAGCACTCTGCTGATGGATGCAAAAGCCCAGCGATCTTTTATTGAAGAAACGATAACTCAATTAATGCCTCTCTATAAACAATTATTGGATACTCATCATCGGTTAGAAGAAGCATAGGAGCGTACGTCGCCTGTTGCTTGGAATATAAGCTTTTTTTACAGGGAATAAACTGACATTGCATATCTTTAGACAATTAATAACGTATTCAGTATGATGAATTTATAGCATCCTTTTCATCCATACAAAATATAGGTATCGATGTATAAAGGAAATTAGACAATGGAAGGTGAAAATATGAAAGAATTATTTGCATTTCCAACCGATGAAATTTTGCAGACGGATGAGGTGTATCTGTCTATCTCCTTAAATGCACAAGCAAATGCATTTGAGACAGAGGCCAATCAGATTCAATTTCAGAATCTATTAAAAGAGGCAAAAGAAAAAATCTGCGATCTTTATGACGAAAAAACTTGTGAAACCTTTTTAGATCAAATTAAAGGAGTCAGAGATGATACAAATTTCTGGCGCAGAATATCTGCCAGCGTAGTGTTTTACGTTACAAAAACAGATGCTTATTTTTATAGATTGAGTGTTCCAATAGACAATGGTGTAGTGATTTCCAATCAGGCTTATGTCCTGCCGCTGATTGCCAATTTCCAATATGTCAGCTATTATCACCTATTGTGTCTGAACCATGACAAATTCAGGTTATTTAATGGTCGCGGAGCACAACTGCAAGAAATCCCGCTGCCGGATGATGCACCGACAGATCTTGAAAAAGCACTAGGGGAAGAACTGACTGGCGGACAGTTAAATGCTGCTGATTATAACGGCTCTGCTGGACAAGGAATGTTCCATGGTCATAATGAAAAAAGTAATGAAGTACAAATTGACCAGGATAATTATTTCCGTGTTGTCGACAAATATGTCTTCGAACACTACAGTAAACCGACAGGCTTACCGCTCGTGATTTTTGCTTTACCTGAAAATATTTCTGATTTTGAAAAACTATCTAAGAATCCTCATTTAGATGAGACAAAAGTGGAAGGGTCAACGGCTCAGTTGACTACTGCAGAGATTCAAGACAAAGCAAGCGAAGTAGTCAATGAGATCATTGATCGCCGCTATAAATCATTAGTCGAACGTTTCAATGAAACGACTCCGGAATACCGTCTGGAAGCCCAGTACAGCGACTTGGCGATGGCGAGTATCCAGGGACAAATCGAAACCTTGCTGATTGAAGACCACTATCAAGTAAATGGAACGATCGACGAGAATGGACAATATCACGAAGGCGCTGAGATCAATGCCTATGTTAACCAACTCGTACAAAATGTACTGAAAACAAATGGGAAAGTCTATGTTTTAGAAACAGCCAGCATGCCATCCGATACAGGTATCGCGGCTATTCTGAGATTCTAAACTGTCCAGATGATCTGAACTAAAACTGAGTCGCTCAGCTTTAAGGAGCGGCTTAGTTTTTTATTTGACTAAAACTTGACTTACTGAAGGATATCCGATATACTAGCCTTTGTGTAAAATAATGCAGCAAGAAATGGTAACCGCGTCAACAGTTTCTTAAGTCAGTTAATGAGTAACCTGCGGCTGCGATGGCGAAAGTTCAGAGAAACTGCACGTATTACTGAATTTCTATCCCGTTATTTTACTCCAAAAAAATTATTGGAGGAATACAATCATGGCACGTTTTACAGGGTCATCTTGGAAAAGATCTCGTCGTTTAGGCATTTCTCTTTCAGGAACAGGTAAAGAATTAGCACGTCGTCCATACGCTCCAGGGCAACATGGACCAACAAGCCGTAACAAAGTTTCAGAATACGGAAGTCAATTAAGAGAGAAACAAAAACTACGTTATATGTATGGCGTTAACGAACGTCAATTCTTTAACTTATTTGTTAAAGCTGGTAAAATCCGCGAAGGTAAACACGGTGTTAACTTCATGATCTTACTAGAACAACGTTTAGACAATGTTGTTTACCGTCTTGGTCTTGCGACTACTCGTCGTCAAGCTCGTCAATTGGTAAACCACGGTCACATCACTGTTGATGGAAAACGCGTTGACATCCCTTCTTACAGCGTAAAAGTTGGACAAGTTGTTGGTGTTCGCGAAAAATCTAAAGATGTTAAAGTCATTAGAGAATCTGTTGAATCATTATATGGACGTCCTGACTTCGTTACTTTTGACGAAGAAAAATTAGAAGGTTCATTGACACGTTTACCACTACGTGAAGAAATGCCTGCAGATATCGACGACTCTTACATTGTTGAATACTACAACCGTTAATCTTGATTTATACAAAGTCTGCGCTTTTGCGCAGGCTTTTTTTAGATGAAAAGCGGGAGAAAAATGTTATTAGATTTTGGAGTAAAGGGACTGATTTTTAAAGACGGAAAGTTCCTTGCTGTACATAAAGTAACCTTTCAAGACAAAAGGCTGGAATTGCCCGGCGGCAGAGTGGAGTATGGAGAAAGCATTGAAGAAACGCTGATAAGGGAAGTTAACGAAGAACTCGGACTGGAATTCGCCCCAGTCAAACTCATCGATACATGGAATTATATGAACGATACAAAAGACCATCAAGTAGCAGGGTTAATCTATTTGTGCAAAGTGATCGATGAAGAAAAAGCCATTCAGTTATCTGATGAGCACGATTATTACGAATGGGTATCGATATCAGAAGTATCAAGAATGAATGAAACTTTTTATCCGGTAATGAAAAACTGGAAGTGGACGGAGTTATATTAGCGTAAAAAAAGACTAGCTTGGCTACTCAGTAGTCTCAAAACTAGTCTTATTCAAGATTAAATATGTTTGATCAGTACGCGGACAAATTCTTCCAGCACTTCCTGATCTTCTTCGGTAAAACGATTTTTGATCGGCGCATCAATGTCTAACACACCAATCTGACGGCCGTCTTTAGTCACAGGGACGACAATTTCTGATTCGCTGGCAGCATCACAAGCAATATGGCCAGGAAAAGCATGGACATCAGGTACAAGATAAGTTTCCTGGTCTTTGTAAGCAGAACCGCAAACACCAGAGCCGTTCTTGATTCTTACACAGGCTACTTTTCCTTGAAAAGGTCCAAGAACAAGTTCTTTATCTGCCTCTTCCCAGAGATAAAATCCTGCCCAGTTGATATCCTTCAGTTGTTCGAAGAGCAGAGCAGAAGCATTACTCAGATTCGCAATCATGTTATTTTCGCCTTCAAGCAGTGCTTCCAGCTGTTTATTCAGCATATATTTAGGAGTGGAAGTTGACATCTAATCACCTTTTCATTCAGATTTATACAATAACTAAAGCTATCAACAAAAATGTTTAATTTTTGTAAAGCTATTTAATAGAATTTGCTAGTAAGTATAACATATTTCCTCAATGTTTGATATACTGTTAAGAAGAGAAAAGCAGGCAGAAAGTGTAGATGTTTCAAGAGCCTAGTCGGAGGGAATACAAATGACGTTAAGAATCGTCGTGATCGTTTTAGTGCTATTGATTGTGGCACTATACATAGCAACGTATATAATCAGAAAAAAATATTATCGAACCATTGACGAACTGGATGCAAAAAAAGCAAAAATCATGAAGGAATTTCCCATAGAAAAGATTCAGTCGATCAATCATAAAAGTATGACTGGCCAGTCTCAAGAAACGGCTGAAGAGTTGAAAGCTAAATGGGACCGCATTGAAACGAAAGAATTCCCAATGGTCGAAAGCCTTCTATTTGAAGCAGAGCAAGCAACTGATCGTTACCGGTTTAAAAAGTCCAGAACGGAACAAGAAGCGGCTGAAGGAAAAATACGCGAAGTTGGCGATGCTTTAAAGACGTTGAATCTCTCATTAGATGAACTGATGAAGCGCGAAGAAGACAATCTGAAAAAAATAGAAAACATTAAAAAACGGTATCATACGATTCGAAAAGAGTTACTAGCTAAAAGCTTTTCGTTCGGCAGAGCCGTCGATGCATTGGAAGAGAACCTAGGTACGATGGAACATGACTTCTCTGTTTTTTCTAATCTGACAGCTGAAGGAGATCATGAAGAAGCCAATCAGCTGCTGAGACAGCTGGAAGAAACGATCGACAATATGGAAACCTTGATGGAAGAAATCCCTGAACTGTTAACTGTGATTGATGATGAAATATCTGAACAGGTTCAAGAGCTTGAAGGCGGATATCAATCTCTTAAAGACGAAGGATATGTATTTCCGGATGATTCTATAAAAGAAGATTTGGCTCAAGTCTACGTGAAATTGGAAAGTATCAGTACACATATCGGTGCATTGGAAGTGAGTCATGCTAGATCTGAAATCAGCTCGCTGGAAGAAAAAATTGATCAGACTTATGACAAACTAGAACTTGAAATAGAGTCTAGAGAAGAAGTAAAGGAACTGACCGACCAAATAAGAAAAATCTTCCATTATTTGAAGGAACAAAATCGAAAATTATTTATCGAAATCGATCGGCTTTCTCAAAGCTATGTACTGAATCATGAAGAAGCTGAAAAATCTGATCAATCTCAGCGTATGATCGAAACAGAAGAATCTAAATATATGAAAATTGCAGAGCTGCTTGCTGAAGATCGCTTGCCTTTTTCAGAAGCGAGTCAGCAGTTGAACCATATATTCGATCAACTGGAAACGGTCAATGATCAAATCCAGGCAGTCAGCCAGAATCTGAAAGATTATCGAAACAGCGAACTGGAAATCAAGGCGGATCTGGAAGAAATGGAAAATGCCATGCGCGAAATGAAACGTTATGTAGAGAGCAAACACTTACCCGGTTTACCGGGAAGTTATTTAGACTTCTTCTTCTACACGACAGATCATATTGAGCAATTGAGTCAGTCGATCGCTGCACCGAAGCTGGATATGAAAGAAGTGTTCAGACTGCATGAAATGTGTGAAGATGATGTCGAGCAGCTAGCGAAAGACACGGACGAATTGGTAGACCAGGCTGTGTTAAGTGAATTAGTCAGTCAACGACTATACCGACATAAGACAGAGCATAGTGAAGTATTGGAAACCATTAAGTATAGTCGCAACCTATTTTCAGAAGAGTATGATTATGAAACCTCTTTGAAAATGGTCCGAGAAAAGCTGGAGGCTATTGAACCAGGTGCATTCCAAGAAGTAAAGGATCAATATCTAAAAGAAAAAAATTTCAATTAAAAGAGAAGCTCAGGAGCCTGAATGTGATATAAATTTCACATTCAGGCTCTTTTTTCTAGTTGAAGCTTTCTGAAAATTTGCTATAATGTATACCGTTTGATAATTAACAGCATCGGATGAAAGTTATAAATAGAAGAAGTATAGAAAGAGTGCAGATATGATATATTTTGATAACAGTGCAACAACGAAAATCGATTCTTCTGTATTGGATACCTATAATAAAGTCAGCAAAGCTTATTTCGGAAATCCATCCAGTTTACATGACCTTGGGGAAACGACGACAGGGTTGCTGACACAATCTAGAAAACTGATAGCCAATCTGATCGGTGTAAAAGAAGGAGAAATCTACTTTACCAGCGGAGGCACGGAAGGCGATAACTGGGTTATAAAAGGAACAGCGTTTGAAAAAGCCGCCTACGGTAAACATCTCATAACGTCAGAAATTGAGCATCCCGCAGTTAAAGAATCGATAAAACAGCTGCAAAGAATGGGATGGGAAGTCACTTATCTGCCTGTTGACAAGAATGGGGTCGTTTCAGTCAAGGAGTTAAAAGCCGCTTTAAGAGAAGAGACGGTTCTGGTTTCGGTAATGGCTGTTAACAATGAAACCGGCAGTATTCAACCCATTGATGCTATAGGAACTGTTTTAAAAGACTATCCTTCTGTTCATTTTCATGTAGATGCGGTACAAGCCGTTGGAAAAGTTGACTTTCGCATAGGAGAGAATAGCCGCGTAGATATGGCTGTCTTTTCAGGTCATAAATTTCATGGACCTCGTGGAACAGGGTTTGTGTATGTGAAACAAGGCCGCAAGCTGGAATCCTTAATGAGCGGCGGTGGTCAAGAGACAGGACAGCGCAGCGGTACAGAAAATGTTCCAGGAATTGTTGCCATGGCAAAAGCTTTGAAAATTGCGATGGAGCAGCAAAGCGAAAAGCAAGGAAAAATGCGTAAGTTGATGGATTCCCTTCGTCAGTATTTATCTTCATTAGATTTTGTCACCATCTTTACCCCTGAAGAAAGTGCACCGCATATTCTATGCTTCGGCATAAAAGGAATAAAGGGAGAAGTAACCGTTCATGCTTTGGAAAAAGAAGGGATCTTTGTTTCGACAACGAGTGCCTGCTCCAGTAAAAAGCAAGCTGAATCCAGTACACTTACTGCGATGGGCATCCCTAAATCAGTGGCTGAGACGGCTATCCGAGTTAGCCTGACGGATTTGAATACACAAGAGGAAATGAATAGATTTGTCGATACATTCAATACCATATATCAATCATTCAAAGTGATCCAATAGAATAGAGGGAAACCATGATTACAGAAGTAATGGCAAGATACGGTGAGTTATCCACAAAAGGAAAAAATCGTAAACAATTTATAAAACAGTTAGGCAATAATGTCAGAGCAGCTTTTGAAGGCTCTCCAAATTTGAAAATCAAGGCCCACAGAGACCGTCTGCATATCGAACTGAACGGAGAAGAAGCTGAACCCGTAATAGAACGCTTGAGTATGATCTTTGGGATTCAAACGATTTCCCCGGTCGTTAAAACGGAAAAATCAATTGAAGCAGCTAAAACAGCCGCATTATTTTTAGTACAATCTCAATTTTCACCTGGAAAGTCTTTTAAAATCACGACTAGAAGAGCAGACCATAACTGGGAATATGACACAAATGAAGTAAACCAGCTATTAGGAGACTATATTTATAAGGCCATTCCCGGTATTCAAGTTAAGATGAAAAATCCTTCTATCAATGTTCGAGTAGAAGTCAGATTGGATGGATTATTTATTTCTGTAGATTCTACTAAGGGTGCTGGAGGATTACCGACCGGAACAAGCGGAAAAGGTATGTTGATGCTGTCTGGTGGAATTGATTCTCCAGTAGCCGGATATTTGGCAATGAAAAAAGGAATCAATCTTGAGGCAGTACATTTTCATAGTCCGCCTTACACAAGTCCTCAGGCACTGCAAAAAGCAAAAGACCTTGCAGAAAAATTAACAAAATTTTCTGGACCGATACCCTTTATCGAAGTGCCATTCACAGAAATCCAAGAAACCATCAAGCAGCATGTACCTCAAGGCTATATCATGACGATCACTCGTCGTATGATGATGAGGATAACGGACCAATTGCGCGAGCAGAGAGAAGGTCTGGCTATTGTAAATGGAGAGTCGCTTGGACAAGTTGCTTCTCAGACAATGGAAAGTATGGCTGTCATCAACGAAGTTACTCATGCACCGATATTAAGACCATTGATATCAATGGATAAAACAGAAATCATTGAGTTGGCAGAAAAAATCGATACATTTGATTTAGCTATTTTACCGTATGAAGACTGCTGTACGATTTTCACACCGCCAAAGCCTAGAACAAAACCAAAGTTGAAACATGTTTTGGAAATTGAAGAAAAGATGGACGTCGAAGGTCTGGTGCAAAGAGCGGTCGCTGGTATTCAGATGGAAGAAATCTCTGAAAACACAAATCAGGATACTAAACAGAAACAGTTATTTGAGAATCTTCTGTAGTTTTTGTTGTACAATCTCTAGTTAGAACGTTAAAATAAATATAATACTAGATAGAAAGAGGTTGTTCACATGGATGTAATGATGAAAGGTAAACAGCTTGCGACAAATTCAACCGTTCCAAACAAAGGGGATCAGGCACCGGATTTTTCTTTAAAAGATCTGAATGATCAAACAGTCACCTTATCAGAGCATAAAGGAGAGGTTGTCTTGATCAGTACTTTCCCTGATATCAACACAAGTACTTGCTCCAGACAGACGGCACGGTTCAATGATATGGCAAGTTCTCTGGATAGTACCCGTATCTTGTCCATTTCTACAAATACTGTAGAAGAACAAAAAGAATGGTGTGCAGCTAAACAAATCGATATGGATCTGCTTCATGATAGCGATCGATCTTTTTCTAAAGCGTATGGATTGTATATTGAAGAACTGGATAAAACGGCAAGAGCTGTATTCGTTTTGAATCGAAGCGGTCAAATTGTTTATAGAGAAGTCGTTAAAGAAATGTCTGAAGATCCGAATTATGAAGAAGCCATTGCAGCTGCCAGACATGAAGAAGCGGAATTGTCTTAAAGAAAAGCTTTCTTTTCAAATGCTGGTCTGATAGAATATACAACATAATAAAATCACATTGAGCGATGATCAAGAGGAGTATCGAACAGATTCTGTTATAGAGAACGGGTGCATGGTGAAAATCCCGTATAGAATGGTTTGAGAAGTAGCTTGTGAGCCAACAGAGTGAACATTAGTAGCTTTGTTTGAAGTAACGGGTCATTACCCCCGTTTATGAAGAGGACTGAAAGGATAAATGTTTCAGTCAATTTAGGTGGTACCGCGAATGAGAAGCATTCGTCCTATTGTGAAAACATTAGGATGGATGCTTTTTTAATGCAGTCGTTCAATACTTAATGAAAATGAAGGAGTCGATAGACAATGGCAGAAGAACTAGAAATGTCCACAAAGTATCAGCCGACTGAAGTTGAAGCCGGCAGATATGAAAAATGGCTGGAAATGGATTTATTTAAGCCAAATGAAGATCCATCAGCGGAACCGTATTCCATTGTTATCCCACCGCCCAATGTAACGGGGAAACTGCATCTTGGACATGCTTGGGATACAACATTGCAGGATATTATTATCCGTCAAAAGAGAATGCAGGGTTACGATACTTTATGGCTGCCGGGGATGGATCACGCAGGGATCGCAACTCAGGCAAAAGTAGAAGAAAAATTAGCTCAAGACGGTATTTCCCGCTATGATCTGGGACGAGAAAAGTTCCTTGAAAAAGTATGGGATTGGAAAGAAGAATATGCAGGGAACATACGTGATCAATGGGCAAAAGTAGGGATTTCTGTAGATTACAGCCGTGAACGATTTACCTTGGATGAAGGACTGAATAAAGCTGTAAATAAGGTGTTTGTTGACTTATATAATAAAGGCTTGATCTACCGCGGCGAGTATATTATCAACTGGGATCCGAAAGCGCAGACTGCGTTGTCTGACATTGAAGTAGAGCATAAAGAAGTTAATGGCGCTTTTTATCATATGCGTTATCCTTTAACAGATGGATCAGGCGAAGTAGAGATTGCAACCACTCGTCCTGAAACGATGCTGGGGGATACAGCAGTAGCGGTCCATCCGGAAGATGAACGCTATCAGCATCTGATCGGGAAAACACTGACCCTTCCTTTAGTCGGCAGAGAGCTGCCGATCATAGCAGATGACTATGTAGAAATGGAATTCGGAACAGGTGTCGTTAAAATTACACCCGCACATGATCCCAATGACTTTGAAATCGGCAATCGCCACAACCTGACGCGGATAAATGTTATGAACAATGACGGAACGATGAATGATCAAGCTGGAGACTATGCCGGAATGGAGCGCTTTGCAGCTAGAAAACAAATCATCAAAGACTTGAAAGAACAAGAATATTTAATCAAAGTTGAAGATATGGTTCACAGCGTCGGTCACTCTGAACGAACAGGGGTTGTTGTAGAACCGAGATTGTCTACACAGTGGTTCGTTAAAATGGGGCCATTGTCTGAACAAGCCCTAAATAATCAGAATACAGAGAATAAGGTCAATTTTGTACCGGAACGTTTTGAAAAGACATTCAACAATTGGATGGAAAATGTCCATGACTGGGTTATTTCAAGACAATTATGGTGGGGTCATAGAATTCCGGCATGGTACCATAATGAAACTGGAGAAATCTATGTAGGAGAAGCAGCACCGGAAGATGCAGAAAACTGGTCACAAGATAATGATGTACTGGACACTTGGTTCAGTTCTGCTTTATGGCCATTTTCAACCATGGGCTGGCCAGATATAGATGCTGGAGACTTTAAACGTTATTTCCCTACCAGCACTTTGGTAACAGGATATGACATAATCTTCTTCTGGGTCAGCAGAATGATTTTCCAGAGTTTAGAATTCACTGACGAGCGCCCCTTTAAACATGTCTTGATCCACGGACTGATCCGAGATGAACAAGGCCGCAAGATGAGTAAATCACTTGGAAACGGAATCGACCCCATGGAAGTCATTGACCAGTATGGTGCTGATGCTTTGCGCTGGTTCTTATCTAATGGATCTGCTCCAGGGCAGGATGTTCGTTTCAGTTATGAAAAAATGGATGCTGCCTGGAATTTTATCAATAAAATCTGGAATGCCAGCCGTTATGTCATTATGAACTTGGAAGACTTCAAGTATGAAGACATCAACTTGACAGGCGAAAAAGGAATTGCAGATAAGTGGATCTTAGCGCGCTTGAATGAAGTCATCGGGCAGGTAACGGATCTTTTTGAAAAGTTCGAGTTCGGAGAAGCCGGACGTGCTTTATATAAATTCATTTGGGATGATTATTGTGACTGGTATATCGAAATGAGTAAAGAAATTCTCTTCAACGGTACCGACGAAGAGAAGAATACAACAAGAAGCGTATTAGTCCATGTTCTGGATCAGACATTACGCTTACTGCACCCAATTATGCCATTTGTAACAGAGGAAATCTGGGAAAATATGCCGCATGTCGGAGAATCACTGGTTGTGGCAGCTTATCCTGAACCAGAAGAAGACTTTGATGATTCTATTGCTATCTCAAATATGGATATGCTGATCGAACTGATTCGTGCTGTGAGAACCATCAGAGCAGAGGTAAATCGTCCATTATCGAAGCCGATCGATATCTTGATCAAAGCGAAAAGCGATCAAGAGAAAGCTTTCCTTACTGAAAACAGCAGCTTTATCGAACGCTTCTGTAATCCGGAAACACTGAGAATTGATACAGAGATCGATGTACCGGATGAAGTGAAGACAGCTGTTGTCAGCGGAGCTGAATTATTTTTACCTCTAGCAGGACTTGTTGATGTGGATGAAGAAATTGGACGCTTAGAAAAAGAGTTGGATAAATGGTCTAAGGAAATCAAACGAGTTGAAGGCAAGTTAGCAAACGAGAAGTTCGTGCAGAATGCACCTGAAAAAGTTGTCGAAGAAGAGCGCAGCAAAGGAGAAGAATATCGCCAGCGTCATGCAGCCGTTTCTGAGCAACTTGAAAAACTTAAAGGATTAAAAGGAGCTTAATATGAGCCGTGTAAAAGCTGTAATTTTTGATATGGATGGATTAATGTTTGATACCGAGACTATTTATTATCAATCCAATCAAGCCACTGCTGATTCAATCGGTCTGCCGTTCAATTATGCTTTTTATGAAAAGTATATCGGGACCAGTGAAAAAGACTTTTTCAATGCGCTTCACAATGAGCATCATGATGAAAAGCTGGTTCAGTTGTTCATTGAGAAAAGCAAGATTGATATCGAGACTGCATTATTAGCAAAACCGCTGCCTCAAAAGAAAGGCCTGCGCGCTTTGCTGGACTATCTTAAGGAGAAAGAAATCGAAATGGTGGTAGCTTCCAGTACTGAACACAGATTGGTAGAGACGTTGATCCAAAATGCAGACTTATCCCATTATTTTAGTGGAATCGTCGGCGGAGATGAAGTTGAAAACTCTAAACCTGACCCTGCTATTTTTCTTAAAGCACTCAGCAAAACCAAAGCAGAAAAAGCAGAAGCGCTTGTACTAGAAGACTCACTAAACGGTGTAAGAGCTGCGCATGCAGCAGGAATTCCAGTCATCATGGTACCTGACCTGTTGAATCCGGACGGAGAAGCCCAAGAAAAAGCGACAGCTGTATTGGAAGATTTGACTGAAGTTATTTCATATATTAAAAAGTAAAAAAATCACAATAAAAACATTACTTTTACTTTATCTTGCTAATATATATATTGAGGGGAGCCATTATGAGCTCCTCTTTTTATTGTATAGAGGAGGATAAGAATTGATGAATCCCGCACAAAAATTTTTAGATGTACCTACTCAATCCAGACCGAGAGAACGACTGGAAAATTATGGACCCAAAGCATTGGCTAATCATGAACTGTTGGCTATTTTACTGCGGACAGGAACTAAAAATATGAATGTACTGCAGCTTAGTATGAATGTATTATCTGAATTTGATGATTTATTTATGCTTAGACAAGTGACAGCAGAAGAATTGATGGCAATATCCGGTATAGGGAAAGCTAAAGCGATTGAAATGATTGCAGCGATCGAATTCGGAAACCGTGTGGCCAGGGCTTCACAAATAAAGGAAGGAACTGTAACTTCCAGTTCATATGTAGGAAGTCTACTATTAGACGAGCTAAGCGGGCTTAGCCAGGAACATGTAATGGCGCTGTATTTAAATACCAAAAATGAAATCATAAAAAAAGAAACAGTGTTCAAAGGCTCGCTGAATAGTTCGGTAGCGCATCCCAGAGAGATATTCCGCGGAGCGGTCAAGTACGCTGCCGCTAGAGTCATTATTGCGCATAACCATCCTTCGGGCAATCCTGAGCCTTCTGAAGCAGATCTGTCCTTTACGAAGAGAATGGCACAAGCTGGAGAAATGATCGGAATCGAAGTACTTGATCACATTATTATTGGGGAAGAAGCTTACGTTAGTTTAAGGGAACAAGGAATATTGTAATTATGGACAGCGTTTTCAGTTATTAGCATAAATTAGATTGGTTTAAGCGGCAGAAGAAAGAAATAGAGTTTATAAATTTCAAAAAAAAGCTAAAAAATAATTTAGATTAATTAAGCATTAAGCTTGCTTTATTTTTTTTAGCGTGTTATAGTTTAGTTAGCATTTTGTTAGGGAAAGAAAAAAGAGATGTGTAAGAACATTCCGATTCGTACCTATAGCAATAATGTGAAATATAATGTGCTTTACGGCACGAGGAGGAAAAAGTAACATGGAAAACGGTACAGTAAAATGGTTTAACGCAGAAAAAGGTTTTGGATTCATCGAACGTGAAGGTGCAGACGATGTATTCGTACACTTCTCAGCTATCAACGAAGAAGGATTCAAATCTCTAGAAGAAGGACAAGCAGTTTCTTTCGACATCGAAGAAGGCGCTCGCGGACCTCAAGCAGCTAACGTAGAAAAAATTTAATTTAATTTAACATTTTCAACCGAGAGAGCGATATTCGTTCTCTCGGTTTTTTAGTGTGTTCAATTACATATATAGGGTCTTTTAACTTTTAAAATCATAGTTTCAATCTACAAATATTAGATAAATCAAGAGCGCCTGTGTTAGAATAAAACAACAAATTATGTATCTTCTATCAAAATCATGTCAAATCATTAAAAAAAGAATTAAAGTGATAAACTAGTAGTGAAATTATTTGGATAAAAAGGTACAATAAAGCAATGAATCTTTGCAATTAAAAACTAAACAGCATAAACACAAAGATCGTTATGTTTTATTTGAGAGGGGAAAAACAAGTGCGTTGGTTTAATAAAAAAGGAATCGGAATCGATTTAGGTACAGCCAATACAAATGTATATGTAGAAGGTAAAGGGATCGCATTAGGAGAGCCGTCTGTTGTAGCAAAAGACAATACAACAGGAGAAGTCGTAGCGGTAGGAGCAGATGCTCAGAAAATGATCGGTCGTACACCAGGCAGTATCGTTGCCATTCGTCCAATGAAAGACGGTGTCATTGCAGATTATGACACTACGATCGCGATGATGGATTATTTTATCAGCAAAGGAACAGGTAAAAGAAATTCTAAGCCCAGCGTTATTGTTTGTGTTCCCGGCGGAGGAACCGAAGTCGAAAAAAGAGCCATCATTGATGCAACAAAAATGGCTGGTGCAAGTGAAGCCTTTTTAATTGAAGAGCCTTTTGCAGCAGCAATCGGTGCGGGACTGCCAGTAAATGAACCGACAGGTAGTATGGTGGTAGATATCGGAGGCGGAACGACAGATGTTGCGACAATCTCTCTTGGAGGTATCGTCAGCAGCCGTACAATCAAAATGGCTGGAGATCAGATGGATATTGCGATTATCCACTATATCCGTAACAAGTATAACTTGCTGATTGGGGAAAGAACTGCTGAATCTGTCAAAATGGAATTAGGCTGTGCTTCTATTGAAGCAGCAAGAGATTTAGGATCAACTGAGATTCGTGGACGCGATCTGTTGACTGGATTGCCTAAAACCATCGAAATCTCAGCTGTAGGAATCGCAGAGGCTATTCAGGAAGTGGTAGACAGTATAGTGGTTGCTGTAAAAGGGACTCTTGAAGATACATCTCCTGAGATCTCAGCTGATGTCATTGACAGAGGAATCGTTTTAACAGGCGGCGGCGCTTTACTGAAGAATTTAAGCGAAGTGATTGCAGAAGAAACAGAAGTACCTGTATTTGTTGCAAACGATCCATTGAATTGTGTGGCCATCGGTACGGGCGAAGCGCTTAATCACATAGAGGTATACCGCAAGCAAAGCAGATAAATACATTTTCTAATAATACTTGAGCGGGAAGAAATTCTTCCCGTTTCTTTATGGACAAAAATCAGCGAGAATGAGTTGTAAAGTTGTGCCATTTAAGTGAATTTTAGGATTTTTACTTTTAGAAAGCCTACGAATCTGTATTTAATTGTGGTAAAATAACCAGAGCTATAACATTAGAGGTGGAACAATTGAACCAATTTTTTACAAATAAAAAAATGATTGTCCTGCTGGTCAGTGTCATCTTGTTTGTATCCTTGTTGTCTTTATCTTTAAGCCAATCAGGATCTGGTACATTCATACAGCAATTTACAAATGATATCACAGCAGTTACAGGACGCATTTTTTCTAAACCAGTTAATGCAGTGAATAACGTATTTAGTTCAATCAATACATTACAAGATACTTTTGAAGAAAATCAGAGATTAAAGAAAGAAATAGATAGAATCTATGAAACGCAAGCTGAAATAGCAGTATTGAGAAATGAAAATGCACAACTGGAAGAAGAACTGGGATTGAAAAATTCTCTGACTGATTTCCAGACCATTTCTGGAACCGTCATTTCTAGAAATCCAGATTCATGGATTGATCAGATTGTTATCGATCGCGGCAGCCAAGATGGATTGGAGCAGGGAATGTCTGTGATGTCAAACAATGGACTGATCGGCAGAGTGACCGAGGTAAACCCTACTAGCTCTAAAGTCGTTTTGCTTACCAGCTTAGATGGAACTTCTAATCAAGTTTCTGCTGAAATTCTGGGAGATGAGGTCATTAACGGTCTGGTTTCCGGCTATGATGCCGAAACGAATCGTCTGATTATGACACAAATCACTTCTACTGCAGAAATAAAGACGGGAGAGCAAGTCATTACCTCAGGATTAGGCGGAACCATTCCACGGTCTTTAGTGATCGGAACAGTAGATGAAGTGACGATGGATGATCATGGATTAGCTCAGCAAGTCTATATTGATCCGGCAGCTGACTTTGAACATATCCGCTACGTCACGATTATCAATCGTTCAGCTGAAAGCGGGGTGCAAGAATGAGTCAATGGAAAAAGCACCTTTATCCTTTGCTCATGCTTGTAGCCGCCTTACTACTGGATGGCGCATTAAGTGCTCAGTTGAAGGGCGTTCTCAAAACGGATATTGGAATAATTGTTCCGCATTTGACCTTGATTGTGTTATTGATATTGACGTTTTACCTAAGCTTCCGGCATATTATTGTGCTGGCTCTAGTCATTGGATTTATGTATGATAGCTATTATTCAGGGATTCTAGGTATTTATATGACCGCCTTTACAGCACTGGTTTATATCTTGTTGCAATGCAGAAAAGCCTTGCCAGCGAATTTTATGATCTATACACTTTTAAGTATTATAGTCATCACCATATTAGAGTTTTTTATTTTTGGTGTTTATCGTGCCATTAATATGACGACATTGACAATTCAGGAATTTATGGTCGAAAGACTTGGGGTAACGATCCTGTTCAACAGTCTGGTCATGCTGGTACTATCCATACCGATCAGTAAACTAACACAGAAAATCGTACAAAAAGAGGAAATCAGATTTAAATAACAGCTGCCGAACTGATATAAAAAAATAGTGAGGCAGTTTATTCCAATTTTTTATATTACAGAGGTGAAAAACGTGCAGAAGATAGTTACATTAAAAGGGACAAAAGAAGGGTATCAGCTAATGATCGATCAGACGGCTTCTTTTCAGATTATAAAAGATGAAATAAAGAAATTAGTTGAACCGCTGAGAAAAGAAGCGACAGCTGATCATCCACTTGAGTTAACGATTAAATCAGGTAACCGGCTCTTTACAACTGAAGAAAAAAAAGAAGTAACCCAATTAGTTGAAGAAAAATCGCATCTTAAAATCAAAACAATAGATTCTGACGTTGTCACTATTAAAAGAGCCCTGGAATGGCACAATGAAGTGAGCACTAAAGTGGAAGTCAGTACGGTTCGCAGCGGTCAAATCATAGAAGCTGAAGGAGATCTCCTGCTGGTCGGCAGTGTTCATCCAGGAGGAACGGTTAAAGCGACTGGAAGTATTTATGTACTAGGAGATTTAAAAGGTATCGCACATGCAGGAGTGAATGGTAAAGAAAGTTCAGTAGTGATTGGAAACTTTTCTTATAATGCACAAGTCAGAATCGCAGATCATGTTCATGTAATCGATCAGGCTGATGTAGAGAAGAGAACAGTATCAGCTAATTTTGAAGTCGTTTATTTAGATGATTTACATATTTTGAGAGTATCACCGTTAAATGAAATCAAGCGGTTGAGACCAGAATTAGGAAATGTAACAGGAGGATTAATCAATGGGTAAAGCCATCGTTATTACATCAGGAAAAGGCGGCGTCGGAAAAACTACTTCGACTGCTAATATCGGAACAGCATTAGCATTGCAGGGAAATAAGATCTGTCTGGTCGATATGGATATCGGATTGAGAAACTTGGATGTTATATTAGGGTTGGAAAATAGGATTATATATGACATCGTCGATGTAATTGAGGGACGTGCTAAATTACACCAAGCCATTATCAAAGATAAACGGTTCAATGATCAGTTGTTCTTACTCCCGGCTGCCCAGCATGCTGATAAGAATGTGATCAATGAAGAGCAGATGGTTGAACTGATCACAGAACTTAAAAGTGATTATGATTATGTGCTGATAGATTGCCCTGCAGGAATTGAACAAGGATTTAAAAACTCCATTGCCGCTGCGGACGACGCCATACTCATTACTACACCGGAAATCTCTGCGATTCGCGATGCTGACCGCATTATAGGTTTAGTTGAACAAACAAAAATCGGATCACCGAAACTAGTCATCAACCGTATCCGAAAACGAATGATGCAAAAAGGTGAAGTAATGGACATCGATGAAATTACCAGACATTTATCCATCGAACTGCTGGGAATTGTTTTCGAAGATGACGAAGTTGTGCGTTCTTCTAATAAAGGTAACCCAGTTGCGCTGGATCCGGATAATGTCTCTTCACAAGGCTACCGAAATATTGCGAGAAGAATACTCGGTGAAACGGTACCGCTGATGACTTTAAAAGATGAGAAGAAATCTTTCTGGCAAAAGTTATTTAGCAAAAAGTAATTGACTCGTATTGTCTGTTCTGGTAGAATACTAATGTTGTATTTGTGAAGCACCACAGCTACAACCGCTCGTTTATAAGTTTTGAAGTACCGTTAAGGTCACTTATCACGGCGAGTCTAAGTGCAATAGAAAGCATGAGAATGCTTTACTAAATAAGGAGGTGCAACAAACATGTATGCAATCATCAAAACTGGTGGTAAACAAATCAAAGTTGAAGAAGGTAAATCTATCTACGTTGAAAAATTAAACGGAGAAGCTGGAGATACTTTCACTTTTGATGAAGTATTGTTTGTTGGAGGAGACAACGCAGTAGTTGGAACTCCAACAGTTGAGGGAGCTTCAGTTGAAGCTACGATCGAAAAACAAGGACGTGCTAAAAAAGTCACTACTTTCAAATATCGTCGTAGAAAAGACTCTCATACTAAACAAGGACATCGTCAACCTTACACTAAAGTGACAATCAACTCTATCAAGACTAACTAATTAGCGAAAGCAGGATTTAAATGATTCAAGCGCAGTTTCATCGTTTGAAGAATAATCAAATCAACTTTATTGAGATCTCAGGACATGCGGAATCCGGACCTTACGGACAGGACCTGGTATGTGCAGCAGTCTCAGCGCTGAGTATTGGTACGATCAATAGTCTGACAGAACTCGTTCAGTTGGATCTGGAGATTGAGATGGATCAGGAAAATGGCGGATACTTATCTGCTCGGTTACCTGAGTCACAAACAGACGAACAGGAACAAGCGGCCCAGACTTTACTGGAAAGTTTATTGCTGTCATTGAATAGTGTACAGGAAGAGTCCCCTGAATATATTAAAATCACTCAAATTAAATGATAATGATGGAGGTGCAAATACTATGTTGAAAATGAATCTACAATTTTTCGCTCACAAAAAAGGTGGCGGATCTACTACCAACGGTCGTGATTCTCAGTCTAAACGTTTAGGTGCTAAACGTGGTGATGGCCAAGTTGTAACAGGTGGTTCAATTTTATTCCGTCAACGCGGAACTAAAATCTATCCTGGAGCTAACGTAGGAAAAGGCGGAGACGATACTTTATTTGCTAAGGTCGATGGCGTTGTACGCTTCGAACGTAAAGGTAAAAACAAAAAGCAAGTTTCTGTTTATCCAGTAGCGAACTAATGAATTCAAAAAGAACCGAAAGGACAAGCACTTGTCTGTTCGGTTCTTTTTTACTGTCAGCTGATTTCTAAACCCTTGAGAAAAGCTTAAGAATCAGTTAAAATAAGTATGTTAATGAGATATCTATTCATAGATATGACCTAGTAAGCAGGTCATCGACCGTATGATCGTGAAACCATTCTTTTTCTCGATTCCAAACACGATTATCCGGTCTTTAGCTTGTAGACAAGGGCATATAGAAAGGTGGGCTAAAGTGTCGACAGAACGAATTGAAACTGTCTACCACACACTTGATCAGTCTTCAGAGATCTTAAAAGAAGCGCTGCAGACTTCTTATCTGGAAGCTTTGATCGAGTCAGGAGAAAACCTGTTAGAAAATCAATCAGCTCGAGTGATAGACGGGAAGCCTTCAGAAGAAGCTGTAAAGGCATTGAATCACCTTTATACACAGCTTGACCTTTCTGAAATATCTCCTAGCGAAAAAAGACAAGGGGTACAACTTGCCATTCTTAAGGGAATGCGGGAAGATTTTATACAAGCCAATCATCAGATGACTCCTGATTCCATCGGCTCATTAATGGCTTATCTAGTCGAAATCATCGCCCCTCCCGGTGAACAACCGTACCACTTATTAGACCTATCTGTAGGGACAGGTAATCTAATCTATACGATCTATCACTTCTTGAATAAAGAAGGAAAAACGATCAACCTCTCTGGTATCGATAATGATGATTTATTATTATCTATTGCGGCAACCAGTGCAGCTTTGCAGGAACTCGACGTGAAATTGACACTTCAGGACGCTTTAAGCAACTTGCTGACAGAGCCGGCAGACAGTATCGTATCTGATCTTCCTGTAGGCTATTATCCAATAGACGAACAGGCAAAGCGATTCGAAACGTCATTTGAAACCGGACATTCTTACACACACTTTTTGCTGATTGAACAAGGCATGAAGTATTTAAAAGAAGGCGGGTTTGGATTTTATCTGGTTCCGTCAAATATTTTTGAATCGGAAGAAGCGAAAACTCTGCTTTCTTACATTCAAAAATCCGGGCACTTTCAAGGAATGGTCAGTCTTCCTAAGGAATTGTTTAAATCTGAACAGTCTCGAAAATCAATATTAATTGTTCAGAAAAAAGGGGAGGAAACCCAGCAGGCGAAAGAAGTACTGCTGGCTGCAGCACCGGATTTTAAAAATATCTCGGCAATGCAAGAATTAATGACAGAAATTACTGAGTGGAAAAAAACACAGTTTAAACAAAAATCTTAACTCAAAAGGAGAGACATGCATGACTAAAACAATCGCAATCAACGCTGGAAGTTCCAGCTTGAAATGGAAATTGTTCGAAATGCCTGAAGAAACAGTATTAGCTTCTGGTATTGTAGAACGTATCGGATTAAATGATTCGATCTTCACTATTAAATACGGTGATGGACAGAAATATGAAGAAGTTTTAGATATTGATGACCATGAAGTAGCTGTTGAAATGTTATTGAAACAGCTGACAGAATTAAACATTATTGAAAACTTTGATGAAATTACGGGTGTTGGACACCGTGTAGTTGCCGGTGGAGAAATCTTTGACGAGTCTGCTTTAGTAAATGATGAAGTAATCGAACAGATCGAAGAATTATCAGAATTTGCTCCCCTTCATAACCCGGCAAATGCTACTGGAATCAAGGCGTTCCGCAAAATCTTACCGGATATCACATCTGTGGCTGTCTTTGATACTTCTTTCCATCAAACAATGCCAAAAGTCAATTATCTATACAGTATTCCAAAAGAGTATTATACAAAATACAATGCTCGTAAGTATGGTGCACATGGTACCAGTCATCGATATGTAGCTGAACGTGCAGCAGAAATGCTTGAAAAGCCAATTGAAGATCTTAAAATCATCACTTGTCACTTAGGTAATGGTGCTTCAATTACAGCGGTTGATGGTGGTAAATCCATCGATACTTCAATGGGTTTCACACCTTTAGCAGGAGTAACGATGGGGACTCGTTCAGGAGATATTGATCCGTCACTTTTACCATTCTTAATGGAAAAAGAAGGGATCGACAATATTAACGATATGATCTATATCTTAAACAACAAATCAGGTCTTAAAGGGCTTTCTGGTATTTCAAGCGATATGCGAGACCTTGAAGACGCTGAAGAAACAAACGAAGATGCGGCTTTAGCATTGCGTATATTTGAAGACCGCGTTAGAAAGTATATCGGTTCTTATGCCGCTACAATGAACGGAGTAGATGCTATTGTGTTTACTGCCGGAATTGGAGAAAACGGCTTGGAAACCCGTGAAAACATTATTAACGGATTGACATTCCTAGGTGCTGAAATCGACACTGAGAAAAACAATGTTCGCGGAAAAGAACGATTCATTTCTACAGATGATTCTAAAGTCAAAGTTTTGCTTGTACCGACAGATGAAGAAGTCATGATCGCTCGCGATGTAGAAAAACTAAAAAAGTAAAATAACCATGTAAAAAAGCTTCTCTTGAAAAAACAAGAGAAGCTTTTTTACATGGATTTATCTATTATTCATCAATGGCTTCGTTTTTCAGGTCAGTTCTCACGACGAGTACGTCACAGTTCGCATGTCTGATGACATATTCAGAGACAGAGCCGACGAAAAGGCGCTCTACAGCATTCAATCCTGTTGCCCCCAACATGATCAGGTCAATTTCATGCGTTTCAGGCATTTGTTTGGCAATCATCACTTTAGGAGAGCCGTACTCCAGATCGACTTTGACATTGCTTAATGATTCTTTTTCAGCGTATGATTTATAATCATCCAGTGTACGTTGGGCTTCTTCACGTGCGTTATCTGCAATGGAACCGTCAAAAGTAGAAAATGACTGATAGGCTTTCGTATCAATGACATGGGCTAAGATAAGTGTAGCGTTATTCCGTTTAGCAACTTCTACGGCTTTTTTGAACGCTTTTTCTGCCGCTTCTGAACCATCTACGGCAACTAATATTTTCTTATATTCCTGCAACATACTGATCCGCTCCTTTAAGAAATGTTTTATAGGTTTATTATACAAGAAAAAAAGAAAAGCTTATAACAATATGTAAAGGAAACTAAAATAGAGCAACTAAAAAGCCGCTCTATTTATTAGAGCGGCTAAAAGACTAAGTATAAGAAATCCGATGGTGCCGGTAGATTGTCGTGTTTGGTTGAACCCGCAAATTAGCAGGTGGGCTTCCCCAGAAAAATATCTGACTACCAAGTGATAGGGCATGTCATCAATTCTTCCTTTAGAATCCCAAGTTTTAATAAAAATGTTCGGTCAACACAGTAAGTCGACAACGCGTACACCTCAGAAATCTTATCTTTATATTAGCACGGCTTCTGCTTTTTGTCAATCTAGAAAATCCACCGACTTAAACAATATAAACGGGTATTATAATTGTAATCGTACAATCGTTTGATTAATGGTTCGAGTTGAACTTTTCATACTGTTTTGCCAAAGCTTGCTCGAATTTACTGGATGGATTTGGACTGTAATATTTAGCAGACTTCAAGCTGTCCGGCAGATATTGCTGCTCAACCCAAGCATCTGGATAGCTGTGAGGATATTTGTAGGTTGTGCCGCGGTTCAATTCTTTTGCGCCTTTATAATGTGCATCTCTTAAATGAGCAGGGACCGTTCCGCTTTTTCCATTTCGTACATCTGACAGGGCCTTGTCTACTGATGAAATTGCAGAGTTTGATTTTTGAGATAAAGCTAGTTCGATTACAGCATTGGCCAATGGGATTCTTGCTTCAGGGAAACCAAGCTTTTCAGCAGCTTGAACAGCAGTTACTGCTCTGGCTGCACCGGCAGGATTTGCCAGCCCGATATCTTCATAGGCAACGACCATCAGCCGCCTGCAGATAATCTGCAATTCGCCGGCTTCAATCAATCTAGAAAGATAATGCAGGGCACCATGAACATCACTTCCGCGTATGGATTTTTGAAAGGCAGAAATAACATCGTAATGAGCATCTCCATCTTTATCATGCGTAAGGACTTTTCGCTGAACACATTCTTCAATAATATCAAGCGTTAAATAAACCTGACCATCTTGATCTGGTTTAGTTGATTCAGCAGCTAACTCCAGAGCATTTAAGGCGCTTCTCAGGTCGCCGTTGGTCGCTCTAGCCAGATGAGTCAATGCCTGTTCATTTACTGTCAGAGGCAATGAACCAAGACCTTTTTCAGTATCTGAAATAGCACGCTGCAGTGCTGATTTGATTTGCTGTTCATTCAATGGGTACAGCTCAAAAATCTGGGATCGACTTCTGATGGCAGGGTGGATCGATATATACGGATTTTCAGTTGTGGCACCAATCATAATGATTCTTCCATTTTCCAAGTGTGGAAGCAAAAAGTCCTGCTTTGGTTTATCAAGCCGATGCACCTCATCTAGTAATAAGATCACTGTGCCGCTCATTTTTGCTTCTTCTGCAACGATCTGCAGATCTTTTTTGGTATCTGTTGCTGCATTCAGCATTCGAAAAGCATACTTTGTAGAACCTGCTATGGCACTGGCAATGCTGGTTTTCCCTATTCCTGGCGGTCCATATAATATCATAGAAGAAAGACGTTTTGCCTCAACCATTCTCCAGATAATTTTTCCTTCCCCCACAAGGTGTTCTTGACCAACAATGGTTTCAATAGAAGTCGGCCGCATTCTATACGCTAGCGGTTGGCTCAATGTAGTGGCTCCTTTCTGTAAATGACCTTAATATTATAGCATGGCTGAAATAATATCTCTAACACTTTGAACGTTTGTTTGTGTTTGCGCAAGCTTTTAAACCTATGTAATCTTCTACTGTCTCATCTACTTACTTTATGATAATATGTAAGTTGAATTAGTTTCACAATAGAAATAGATGAGGGTAAAGTATGATCAATATAAAAGAAATCATTCAAAATAATCAGATTGAAAGCTTAGCACTTCAAGGAACCTTTGGTATTGAAAAAGAGGGAATAAGAGTAATAGGGCAGAAGCTGGCTCTTACCGACCACCCGGCATTATTAGGCGATCGTGCTTATCATCCTTATATTCAAACAGATTTCAGTGAGGCTCAATTAGAGTTAGTTACACCGCCTCAATCATCTTTAGAAGAAGCCTTTTCATGGCTCCAAGCACTTAATGATGTTGTACAAAGGTCAGTCCAGGAAGAAGAATATATCTGGCCATTCAGTATGCCGGCTATATTGCCTGAACCAGAAGATATTCCGATTATTCGGGTAAAGGATCAGAAAGAAGTCCAGTATAGAGAAAAACTGGCAGATAAGTATGGAAAGAAAAAGCAGCTGATCAGTGGAATACATTATAACTTTGCTTTTTCAGATTTATTCATCAAGCGAATTTATGAGAATCAAACTGTGTTTTCATCCTTTCAAGAAGTAAAAGATGAATTGCATCTGAAAATGGCAAGAAACTTTTTAAGATATCAGTGGATCCTGACTTATTTGTATGGTGCATCCCCTTATGCCGATACCTCGTTTTATAGAAAAGACGAATTAAACACAAGCATTGCTGATCCAATGAGAAGTGTACGAAATAGTGCCTACGGATACCATAATACAAATGATATTACTGTTCACTATGATTCGCTTGAGGATTATGTTGAAGATATCGAGCGTTTTGTGGCAGACGGCATACTCAGTGAAGAAAGAGAATTTTATGGGGCAGCTAGAATCCGAGGAAAAGGAAAAGAGATCAGTTTCTTAAATAAAACAGGTGTTGAGTATGTTGAATTCAGACCATTTGATCTGAATCCATTTGATGAACTGGGCATCACGAAAAAACAGGCAGAGTTCATTCATTTGTTTTTTGTTCTGATGATTTGGTTAGAGGATACCAAAGGAAAAGAGCAGATTCTCGAAGGAACGCGCAAAAACGAACGAACAGCAGCGGAATCACCATTTGATCAATCAGAATTTTATGAAGAAGGTCTCACCCTGTTAGAGACAATGCAAGAAATGGCCAGCCATTTGAAACTGGACAGAGAACAGCAAAAAAGTATCGAGGAAGCTATTGATGCGTTTAACGATCCATCTAAAACCTTAGCTGCTCAACTTGCCGAGCAAATTGATTCGTCTGAACAGTATTTAGCATTTGGAGAAATGCTTGGCAGACAATATAAACGTCAATCATTTGACAAGCCTTATCTTACAAGAGGGTTTGAAGAAATGGAGATGTCTACGCAGCTGCTGATCTTTGATGCCTTGCAAAAAGGATTGAAGATAGAGATATTAGACAAGCAGGATCAGTTCTTGAAGCTTCAGTACAGAGATCATGAGGAATATGTCAAAAATGGAAATATGACGGCTCAGGATACGTATATCTCGCACTGGATCATGGAAAATAAGACTGTGACGAAAAAAATATTGAAAAGTAAAGGATTCAATATCCCGGAAGGGGAAGAGTTTCAATCAGTCGATGAAGCCATGGCGGCGTTTGAGTTATTCAAAAACCAAGAGATCGTAGTCAAGCCTAAATCCACAAATTATGGATTAGGGATCTCCGTCTTTAAACAGGCACCCAAAGCAGAAGATTTTAAAGAGGCACTAGACATTGCGTTCAAAGAAGATCAGTCAGTTTTAGTGGAAGAATATGCTGCCGGTACTGAATATCGGTTCTTTGTGCTAAATGGAGAAGTGAAAGCTGTCTTACTTCGTGTACCAGCAAATGTTAAAGGAGACGGCAGACAGACAGTGGAAGAGCTGATCGATCAGAAAAATGCTGATCCTTTAAGAGGCAGACATCACCGCGCACCATTGGAAAAAATCCAAAAAGGCAACATTGAAAAGTTGATGCTGAAAGAGCAGAACTATACACTGGATAGTGTACCGAATGATGGTGAAATCGTTTATTTGAGAGAAAATTCCAATATATCGACCGGTGGGGATTCAATCGACTTCACTGATAAGATGCATGACAGTTATAAAAAGCTGGCATCTGAAATGGCTGAACAGATAAAAGTAAAGGTAACAGGAATCGACCTGATCATACCCGATTACACAAAAGAAAGTACAGAACGAGAACCGGGCTATACAGTGATCGAAGCGAATTTCAACCCTGCTATGCATATGCATACGTATGTATCGCAAGGCAAGGGAAGAAGATTGACCATTGAGATTTTAAAAATGCTTTTCCCTGAGTTATACTAAAGGTAATCAGACGCTAAGGAATTCACAGAAAGAAAGTGGAAAAATGAAAAAAGCCATTTATTTAGATTATGCAGCGACAAGCCCCATGTACCCAGAAGTTGTCGAGACCATGAGTGAAGCAATGCACTCGACCTTTGGAAATGCTTCAAGTACACATCAGTTTGGCAGAAAAAGCCGAGGCTATCTGGATGAAGCTCGTATCATACTTGCCAGCAGTATTCACGCAAAACCTAATGAAATCATTTTGACAAGCGGCGGGTCGGAAAGCGACAATATGGCAATCATTAAAACGGCTGAAAAGTTTCAATCTTCTGGTAAGCATATTATTACTACGAATGTAGAACATCAAGCAGTTTTGAAGCCGATGCAATATCTGGAAAAAAGAGGGTTTAATATCACTTATCTGCCCGTTGATCAAAATGGCAGAGTGACTGCGGAACAAGTGGCAACCGCTCTGACAGAAGAGACGATTTTAGTCTCCATCATGTTCGGAAATAATGAAGTAGGTTCCGTCATGCCGATTGCAGAAATCGGAGAATCCATCAAAAGCTTTCGTTCAGATATCGTGTTTCATACGGATGCAGTACAGGCTTACGGCTCTCAGGAAATCGATGTACAAGCCTTAAATGTTGACCTGCTTTCAGTTGCTGCCCACAAAATCGGCGGTCCTAAAGGAATCGGATTTCTTTACTGCAGAACAGGAATCGATTTGCCAGGACTGATTTTAGGCGGCGAGCAAGAAACCAAACGACGCGCTGGGACAGAGAATATTCCGGCAATCATCGGTTTTCAGAAAGCTGTTGAGAAGATGGTGACTGAAAAAGAGTCGAAACAGAACGACTATCTTCAGCTGAAAAGGCTATTGTTAGAGCAACTGGCCGAAAGTCAGGTGGAATATAAAATAAATGGGTCGGAAAAATATACCTTGCCGCATATTGTCAGCTTATATCTTCCAGGAGTCGATGCAGAAAAACTTTCGATTCGATTAGACTTGGCGGGAATCGCTGTTTCGATCGGTTCCGCCTGTACTGCAGGCAATGTAGATCCCAGCCATGTCTTAGTAGCTCTATATGGTAAAGATCATCCTGCCATTTCTGAAACCATTCGAGTCAGCTTCGGCATTGCTTCAACTCGAAAAGAAGTTGAACAAGCAGCTGCAGAAATTGCAAAAATCGTTCACTCATTAACTTAAAATGTTGAAAGGAAGATCATTATGGCAACGAAACCAATGGATGGATTGTTGGGCAGTAAAGATAAATACAAAGTAAATAAAGAGGCAAAACGGTATACACTGAAAGACCATGGCTTCATTGAAGGAAAAAACGGTGCTTTTCAATATGAAAGAACATTGAGCAGATCTGTTTCGGATAGTACGGCTCCAAAATTGAAGATTACGATTTCCAGAGATTTATCTGAGTTGAAAATCGTGACCGTGTCAGCTAACGGATTGAAAAAAGTCGATATTCATAAAGATGAAAACCTGGAACAAGCTCGACTGATGGTCAAAGGGATTTTTGAAACATTTTTAGAAGAAAACGTACTGGAAAGAGCGTAATAAGATAAAAAAGTGATCAAGTTGTATGAAAGTCTTTTAATACAACTTGATTTCTTTCTTTAAGTAAGTATAATGGTACAGACTGAACCTTACGAACCTTCAATTCGTGCAGAATTCAGAATCTAAACTGAAATGATGGTGATCAAATGACAGACAACTCGAATACTAGAGTCGTTGTCGGAATGAGCGGAGGAGTGGATTCTTCTGTAACGGCACTGCTGTTAAAAGAACAAGGCTATGACGTTATTGGAGTCTTCATGAAAAACTGGGATGATACAGATGAATTTGGCGTTTGTACAGCAACAGAAGATTATAAAGATGTTGCTCTCGTTGCAAACAAAATCGGCATTCCGTATTATTCGATCAATTTTGAAAAAGAGTATTGGGACAAAGTATTCACCTATTTTTTAGATGAGTATAAAAAAGGCAGAACACCAAATCCTGATGTCATGTGTAATAAAGAAATCAAATTTAAAGCTTTTCTTGATTATGCTATGGAATTAGGGGCAGACTATGTGGCTACCGGCCATTATGCTCGCGTTAGACGTGATGAAAATAACGTAGCGCACATGTTAAGAGGTGTGGATAACAATAAAGATCAAACATACTTTTTAAACCAATTATCACAAGAGCAACTGTCTAAAGTAATGTTCCCATTGGGAGAAATGGATAAAAAAGAAGTACGCAGAATCGCTGAAGAAGCGGGTCTAGCTACAGCGAAGAAAAAAGATTCTACTGGAATCTGCTTTATCGGTGAAAAAGACTTCAAACAATTCTTGATGAACTATCTGCCAGCACAACCGGGAAATATGGTTACGCTGGATGGAGAAGTTGTCAAACAACACGATGGATTAATGTACTATACAATCGGACAAAGAAAAGGACTGGGCATAGGCGGGAACGGAACGTCTAACGAGCCATGGTTCGTCATTGGAAAAGATTTGGAAAAAAATGAGCTATACGTTGGGCAAGGGTATGAACACCCTGCGCTATATGCAACACATTTGGAAGCCAGTGACTTCTCATTCACAACGCATAGTGAAATGCCTGAAACGTTCCACTGTACGGCTAAATTTAGATACAGACAATCAGATGTTGGTGTGACCGTCCATTTAAACAAAGAAGACAGCACAGCTAAAATCGAATTTGATGAACCAGCTCGTGCGATTACACCGGGACAAGCTATTGTACTGTATGATGGAGAAGAATGTATCGGCGGCGGTATAATCGATGCTGCTTACAGTGAAGAAAGAGAACTGCAATACGTTTAATTGAACAGAGAAAAGGACAGATGGTACGCCGTTTGTCCTTTTTTACATATACTGCGACTGAAAAACCAGAAAAGAATATCAGAAGACTAGAAAAACAAAGGATTCTTCGTTAAAATAAAAAGTGCTGAAAAGAGGAGGCTGGCTATGGAAAATGAGACACTTCAAGTAGAAGTAAATGAAGAAAAATATATTAAAGGAGAAGTGTTGGCAATCTATTTTTCCAATCCTTCTAATTTTTATAAGGTAATGTTGGTTTCACTGACAGAAACCAATACAACATATGACAGTACCCAAATTACCGTTACGGGAAATTTCGGACAGATTCATGAAGGCGAATCTTATGAATTCTTTGGGAAGTTGACAGACCATCCAAAGTACGGATTGCAGTTTCTCGCGGATCGATATGCAAAAGAAAAGCCATCAAGCGGACAAGCTGTGGTTTCTTATTTATCCAGCAGCCGCTTTAAAGGGATAGGAAAGAAAACCGCTGAGCGTATTGTTGATACACTAGGGGACAATGTTTTGGATCTGATTTTAGATGACCCCGATCAGCTGGACAAAGTATCTGGACTAAATCAAACCAAAAAACAGGTAATTATGGATGTTCTTGGAAAAGAGCAGGGGATGCAGCGGGTCATTCTGGCGTTGAATAAGTATGGACTGGGAAATCAGCTGGCTTATAAAGTCTATCAGAAGTTTGAAGGACAGACACTGCAAGTGATTCAGGAGAATCCGTATCAGCTGATCAAAGAAATTGAAGGAATCGGCTTTAACCGTGCGGATCTGATTGCTGAAGAAATGGGCATACAAGCTGATGCGCCAAGTCGGGTTCAGGCAAGTATCCTTTACTCCATACAAGATCTGACGATTGGAGAAGGAGATACTTACGTTTTAACAGAGCCGCTGCTGCAAAAAAGTATTCAGATACTGGAATCAAGCCGCTCTTTTATTATTGATCCAGAGATTGCAGCGGATAATATCATTGAACTGGTAAAGCGTCAGGAAATCATACAAGATGAAGACCGATTTTACGTACCGTCTTTATATGCATCTGAATGGGGTATTGCTTCAGCTGTTGAAAGACTGAAAGATTTTTCAGGACATCAAAAGCATTCTGCTAAAAAAATCAAAAAAAAACTGGAACGTCTTGAAAAAAGACTAAACATCCAGTATGGCGATTCTCAGAAGAAAGCCATTGAAGAAGCCTTGAATTCACCTGTGTTTTTATTGACAGGTGGTCCGGGTACAGGAAAAACGACAGTGTTGAATGGAATTGTCTCGCTTTTTGCAGAACTCAATGATCTGTCTCTTGATCCAACGGAATATAAAGACGAAGCCTTTCCGATTTTGCTGGCTGCGCCTACTGGGAGAGCGGCGAAGCGAATGAAGGAAACGACTGGACTGCCGGCTTCTACGATCCATCGCTTGCTGGGGCTGACTGCAACGGAAGATGAAGAATCTTTAGATAATGATCCGGATCGCAACCTTAAAGGTCGTTTGCTTGTTATAGATGAAATGTCTATGGTAGACACTTGGCTGGCCTATCAATTGTTTAAAGCTGTACCGAGTGATATGCAGATTATTATGGTCGGGGATAAGGATCAGCTGCCGTCTGTGGGACCCGGCCAAGTCTTGAGAGACTTTCTGGAAAGTGAAAAGATTCCCAAGAAAGAATTAAAAGATATTTATCGCCAAGGCAATCATTCCTCGATTATCCCACTGGCTCACAAGATCAAAGCCAATGAATTGCCGGATGATTTCAGAGCGAAAAAAGCGGATCGCAGTTTCTTTCCGTGTTCTACAGGGAAGGTACTGGAAGTGATCACTCAGGTGGTGTCTAAAGCGATTGAGAGAGGATTCACAGCTCAAGACGTGCAAGTCTTGGCGCCAATGTACAAAGGACCGGCTGGTATCAATACATTGAATCAGCACTTACAGAATCTGTTCAATCCCAATAAGGATAATCAAAAAAAAGAAGTGAAATTTCTAGACAGTGTCTACCGAATTGGAGACAAAGTTCTGCAGCTGGTCAATGACCCGGAAAGAAATGTTTTCAATGGTGATATGGGGATTATCACAGGCATTATTCCTTCAAAAGATTCAGAATCTAAAACGGATAACCTGGTGATTGATTTTGAAGGCAATGAAGTCACATATTTAAGAAACGAATGGAATAAGATTACACTAGCTTACTGCTGTTCGATCCATAAATCTCAAGGCAGCGAATATAAAATGGTCATTCTGCCTATGGTCAATGGATACAGGAGAATGTTGAAAAAAGACCTGCTATATACCGCGATTACTCGAGCGAGTGAATTGCTGATTTTATGTGGAGAAGAAGAAGCTTATCTGAGAAGCCTGCATTCTACTAGTATGCTTCGAAAAACAACATTGAAAGAACGGCTGTTAGCAGAGGACAGCGATTCTTTTGAGTCAGCTTTTAACAAATCGTCTGAAGCAGAAGAAATGGACAAAACAGAAAAGAGTGCTCAATCGGCCCCTCAAGCAGTCAGTCATTCTGCTGCAGCTGTTTCTGATGAAGGAACAAAACAAAACAGACGCTATATTTTGACACCTGAAATGGTTGAGAAAGCAGCAGTTGATCCGATGGTCGGCATGTCTGGTATTGATCCTTATCATAGTTAATATAAATGCAGAATAAAAAACGATCTGTTCAGTGATTCAAGCATGAATCAGCTGCCATACAGATCGTTTTTTTCATGCAATCCAAAATAATCGCTGCTTTATTTGTATTTGGTAGTTTCCATTCATTTCCAGCCATTCCCCATCTGTCTGACCATATTGAGAGGTATCTGTATTTAATGTACAAGCACTGATTTTGAAAGTGTGCAGTTTTTTATGCGAAAGATGACTTTGATTCATTAATACTCTGGCTAAAATAATCATCAACTCTACCCAATTGACTTTTTCAGCAACCACCAGCTCGAATTCGCTGTCTTCAGGATCTGCTTCTGGATGAATAGGAATACCCCCGCCAAAGTATTTGTGATTCACACAGACGGCTAGTAAAATCTCCGGAAACTGAACAGTTTTATTTTCAATTTGCGCTTTTAAAGAGAAAGGAGATTGAGAACGATAAGCAGATAATATAGCTGCAAAATAAGCAAATTGACCAAGTTGAGACTTGTTCTTTGACCGATCCAATGAAGCATTTACCCGTCCATCCAGACCAATGCCAAAACTGTTGACAGCTGCATACTTCTTTTCTTCGTGAAGAATCGTCAGAATATCCAAAGATTTGGGATGTTTTAGAGAAAGAATTCTGTTAATGGCTGTTTCTGCTTTAGATGATAACTGATGTGATCTGGCAAAATCGTTTCCTGATCCTGCTGGGATATAGCCGACAGGCAGTGAAAGCCCGGCTTGTTCCAGACCGCTGATGACCTCATTCAAGGTACCATCACCGCCGACAATAATTAAACGCATATGGTTATTCTGTGAAGCAGACAAAGACTGTGCGATTTCAGCAGCATGTCCTTTATATTCAGTAAGATACAGCTGATGAGTACCGGAATAGTCATTCAAAAAAGACTGGATTTCACCTAAAATCTTTCTGCCTTTTCGAGCATGTTCATTTAAGATTATAATCAAATGTGGATATTCAGTCATGGATGTTCTCCGTTCTAGTAATGAATACAGTATACGCTAACCTGAAAAAAATAAAAATAAAGAATTCGAGAAGATAACAAATTACTGATAGTTGCGGTCGCAGGGTTGAGATTCAGGTCAATAGAGTGATAAAATGGTTCGAGTTCACTTAAGTAGGATTGTAATGGAGGAATTAAATGTATAAACTAGCCAATCATTTCAAATTAAACCTAGCAGATTATTTATATATCATTATAGGTTGTATGATCGTAGCTTTATCGTTTCAATGGTTTTTGTTGCCTAATAATATCGTATCGGGTGGTGTGACAGGATTATCGATTGTCGCCAATGCATTATATCAATGGTCGCCAGCTGTTTTCCAGTATGCACTGAATATTCCCTTGCTGGTACTTTGCTTCTTGCTGCTGGGAAAAGCGGTTGGGTATAAAACAATACTGGGCAGTCTGTTGCTGCCATTCTTTCTCAGTTTTTTAGGACAAGTTTCTCCTGCAACGAATGATCCTATACTGGCATCACTGTTCGGCGGGGTATTTACCGGCATTGGTCTGGGAATTATTTTTCGGGCAAAAGGATCGACTGGAGGAACCAGTATTGTAGTTCAGGTTTTACATCGTTATGCTCGTCTTCCTTTTGGGGTTAGTACCATACTAGTCGACGGATCAGTCATTTTTACGGCTTTGATTGTTTTTGATACTGAAACTGTAATGTATTCAGTCATTGCCTTATTCATCATCTCGCGTACGATCGATTTGGTTCAATTAGGGTTCAGCCGGAATAAAAATGTGTTTATCATATCAGACAGTCCAGAAAATATAAAACATGAGATATTACATTCACTAGAGCGAGGGTTCACCAATCTTGGTGTCCGCGGCGGATTTGATGATGCAGAAAAAGAGATGCTGATGGTCGTCATACCAGAAAGAGAGTTTACCTTACTTAAAGAAACGGTATTGAAAGCTGATCCAGATGCTTTCGTTGTAGCGACAAGTGCCAGCGAAGTATTGGGAAGAGGGTTTTCGCTTCATAAGCAATTTCAGATGGAAGAAGAACATTTCCCAGGTTAATGCAGCGTGAAAAGAAGCGAAATCTATCTTGCACCCTCATATTGACTAAATCAATAAACTAAGCTATACTCAAAACTGCAAGGGTTCAGGATATACTGAATGTTTACACTAATATAAGAGAGGTTCTCAGACGCTGAAAGAGAATTATTAGCCTGCATTTCGTGCTCCCTGAACAAATTGTATGAGAAATCATACCGTTTCTTGGCGTTAACAAGACTTAAGAGGTAATGGCAGACTGAATAGCGTCATTGCAATCAAGGTGGTACCGCGTGTAGACGTCCTTGAGCGCAATGATCGTTGTTCAGTCTTTTTAATTGCAATCATTAATTAGGCTGAAAAAGAAAGGAAAGATTATATGAAAATGTTAAATAGTTCTGAACTAAGACAGCTTTATCTAGATTTTTTCGAAGCGAAAGGGCATAAAATTGAAAGAAGCGCTTCTCTAGTACCCATAGACGACCCTTCATTGTTATGGGTCAATTCCGGTGTAGCAACGATGAAAAAATATTTTGATGGTACTGTCAAGCCGAGCAATCCTAGAATGGCAAGCTCTCAGAAAAGCATTCGTACGAATGATATTGAAAATGTCGGAAAAACAGCGAGACACCACACATTATTTGAAATGCTGGGGAATTTCTCAATTGGCGATTATTTTAAAGAAGAAGCAATTGTTTGGGCATGGGAATTTTTGACAGATGAAAAATGGATGGCGATGGATCCGGAAAAACTGTATGTGACCATCTATCCAAATGATGAAGAAGCCCATAAGATCTGGCATGAAACAGTTGGGTTATCTGAAGACCATATCATTAAAGAAGAAGGGAATTTTTGGGATATCGGCGAAGGTCCATGCGGTCCGAACTCTGAGATTTTCTATGACCGCGGACCGGAATACAATGATCTGTCAGAAGATGACCCGGAAAGCTACCCTGGTGGAGAAAATGAACGCTGGCTGGAAATCTGGAACTTAGTCTTTTCTCAATATAATCATAAACCAGATAATACGTATGATCCGCTGCCAAATAAAAATATTGATACGGGCATGGGACTGGAACGAATGCTATCTGTTGTTCAAGACGTGCCGACAAACTTTGAGACTGATCTGTTTATGCCGATCATTCATAAAGTAGAAGAGATTTCTGGTGAAGAATATCTTAAAGGTTCAGAAAAACAGACTAGCTTCAAAGTCATTGCTGATCATGTTCGTGCGATCACCTTTGCAGTTGGCGATGGTGCACTGCCTTCCAATGAAGGTCGCGGATATGTACTGCGCAGACTTCTTCGTCGCGCGATCATGCATGGACGCAAGCTGGGAATCGAAAAGCCGTTCATGACGCAGCTGGTTCCTGTAGTCGGAGAAATCATGCAGGAACATTATCCAGAAGTGCTGGAAAAAACAGCATTTATCTCCAAAGTCATCTTGAATGAAGAAGAAAGATTCCATGAAACACTTGCTGAGGGACTGGGACGTTTAAATGAAATCACTTCTCAAATGAAAGAAACTCATCAAACCGTCATCAATGGTGCAGATGCATTCCAGCTGTACGATACCTTCGGATTTCCAATTGAATTGACAGAAGAAGTGGCTCAAGAGCAGTCATTGACAGTTGATTTTTCTGGGTTTGAAGCAGAGATGGAAAAACAGCGGGAGCGAGCTAGAGCAGCGCGAAGCGATGAAGGTTCTATGTCTGTTCAAAGTGATTTGCTGACGGATCTGAATGATGAAAGTGAATTTATCGGTTACGGAAACGTGACTTCTGAAGGAACCTTGGAAACGATCATTGTAGAAGACCAATTCTCTGAAGAAGCGGATAAAGGACAAACCGCACGTTTGATTTTCGATGTTACACCATTCTATGCTGAAAAAGGTGGTCAAATCGGGGATACAGGAGTTATTAAGAATGAATTGGGAGAAGTTGTCGCTAGAGTATCCAACGTGAAATCTGCTCCTGCTGGACAGCCGCTTCATGAAGCAGAAGTATTAGCTGAAATAAAAACGGGAGAGCTGTATACCCTAGAAGTAGATTCTTTACGCAGAAAACTGATCGAACGAAATCATACGGCAACGCATTTGCTGCATCAGGCATTGAAAGATGTTTTAGGAGACCATGCTAATCAAGCTGGATCTCTGGTTTCACCAGATCAGCTGAGATTTGATTTCACTCACTTTGGTCAAGTTACTGAACAAGAATTAAAACAAATGGAAACACTTGTCAATCAGAAGATTTTTGATGCTGTTCCTGTTTCGACTGTTGTGACTTCCATCGAAGAAGCGAAAAAGTTAGGTGCAATGGCTTTATTCGGTGAAAAATATGGCGATCAGGTCCGTGTTGTTATGATCGGCGAATACTCAAAAGAGTTCTGCGGCGGTACACATGTGACAAATACTTCAGATATTGGATTGTTCAAGATCGTATCAGAGTCAGGAATCGGTGCTGGAACAAGAAGAATCATTGCTAAAACCAGCGAAGGCTATTACAAGTGGATGGAAAGTCAGCTAAGTTTGCTTCAAGAAGCTCAATCTTCTGTCAAAGCTCAAACGATAGAAGAAGTTCCGCATAAAATCGAACAGTTGCAAAAAGAATTGAAAGAACTGAAACAAGAAAATGAATCATTGAATGCTAAACTTGCGAATGCTCAAGCAGATGATGTATTCAAACAAATAGAAGAAAAGGCTGGTATTTCTTATATTGCGCAAGAGGTTCAAGTGAAAGATATGAATCAGTTGCGCCAGTTGGCAGATAACTGGAAACAAGAACAATATTCTGATGTGTTAGTGTTAGGATTAAAAAATGAAGATAAGGTTAACTTGATTGCAGCTATGAGTGATTCAGCGGTCAAAAACGGATATAAAGCCGGAGACTTGATCAAAACCATTGCACCGCTCGTTGGCGGCGGCGGCGGCGGTCGTCCTGATATGGCACAAGCCGGCGGTAAAAATCCAGATGGATTATCAGATGCTTTGTCAGCTGTTGCAAATTGGATCGAAAAAACCAAGTAAAGATTGTCAGATAGCCCAGTGCTGTTAAGCAGAATGATCGGCAGATCAAAAAAAGGCATCATTAAGAAGATTGCCGATTTTATCTGTGATCTGCCGATTAATTTTGGAAAACCATTTCAATCGTTATTGTACTTTCTTCTTGTTTCTTGTAAAATAGTAACAAATGAGCTTGTTGACCAGTAATCAATGATTTTAAACTGCTCATAAAGTACGGAGGGACAGTTATGACTTCAAATGATCATACAGTAAGATTTAGTGTGGACAATAACGAAGCGCACAATGTAGAAGATACATTGAAAATTGTATATAAAGCTTTGGAAGAAAAAGGATACAATCCGATCAATCAGATTGTCGGTTATCTGTTATCTGGAGATCCTGCTTACATCCCGAGACATAATGATGCCAGAAACCTGATTAAACGGCATGAGCGAGATGAGATCCTGGACGAATTAGTAACAAAGTATCTAGAAAGCGACAAATAAAACATGAGAATAATGGGATTAGATGTCGGTTCAAAAACAGTCGGCATAGCAGTAAGCGACCCGCTGGGCTGGACAGCTCAGGGGATTGAAATAATCCAGATCAATGAACATAAAGAAAACTATGGGATTGAGCGGATGACCGAATTGGTAGACCAGTATGAAATTGAAACCTTTGTTGTAGGTTTGCCCAAAAATATGGACAGTTCAATTGGTCCCAGAGCAGAAGCTTCGCTGAAATATGGTAAACTATTAGAAGAGACATTTGATTTGCCAGTCATTTATCAAGACGAACGATTAACGACTATGCAAGCGAACCGAATGCTGATTGAAGAAGGCAATGCGTCTCGAAAAAAACGAAAACAAGTAATTGACAAATTAGCTGCTGTAATGATATTGCAGAGTTATCTAGACAGACAGTCCAATACATGACAAGGAGATGAATGAGTAAATGGCACATGAACACAACCACGATCATGAACATGATCACCATGACCACGAACACATTACTATTATTGATGAAGAAGGTAATGAAGAACTCTATGAGATCTTATTTACATTCGATTCAGAAGATTTTGATAAGTCATATGTTTTAGTATACCCGGCCGGAACAAGCGAGGGAGAAGAAGTTGAATTAACAGCTTTTTCTTACACAGAAGCTGATGGCGGTTTAGAAGGTACTCTAAGTACGATTGATTCAGATGAAGAGTGGGAAATGATTGAAGAAGTTCTGAATACCTTTATTGAAGAAGAAGAAGAATAGAAGAATGTCTGAAAATAGCCATGTGAAATGAGGTCAAGATTTCTCATGGCTATTTTATTTTGCAGTAAAAGTGAGAACAAACCAATAGAGATACCGAATCGTTCAGTAAAAACAGCGGATCAAAATACTGGTTATTAAAATTGTCTTTAATTGATTCATTGATTTGTGTATAATAAAAAAGATGTAACTATTAAAAAAAGGAATGGATCAAATATGCCTGATAATGAATCAACGCATACAGTACGTAAAATCGTGTTGAGTATTGTAGCGATTTTAGTATTCTTAATCTTTGTATTAGGATTTTCTGGTTATCGCTATTATACGTCTGCTTTACAACCCTTAGATCCAGACAGTATAGAAGAAATTCCGGTAGAGATACCGATAGGGTCTTCGCGTACTCAAATTGCCAGGATATTAGAAGAAGAAGGCGTGATTAAAAGTGCGTTTGTCTTTAATTATCACTTGAGGTTCAATGGTGATGAAGGATTCCAAGCAGGATACTATCAGTTATCGCCATCTATGTCTTCTGATGAAATTGTGGAAAGACTGAAAGAAGGCGGGGAACCGATTACAGAAGATGCTATAGGAGCTGTTATAATTCCGGAAGGATTTACAATTGAGCAGATCGGCACAGAAATTAGTGAACAAACTGATTACACGATTGATGATTTTTTTGAATTAGTAGAAGATGAAACCTTTCTGCAGCAGAAAACAGAAGAGTTTCCTGAACTGCTTACGACAGCCTATGAAGTAAGAGAGCAGACGCTTTACACGTTAGAAGGCTATCTTTATCCAGCAACTTATGAGCTCTATGAAGATACTTCGTTGGAAACTATCGTGACCAATATGCTTGCTAGAACCAATGAAGTCATGCAGGATTTCTATTCACAGATAGAAGCTCAAGATAAAACGGTGCATGATATCTTGACAATGGCCTCTTTTATAGAACGAGAAGGAATTACCCTTGAAGATAGAAAAATTATCTCTGGTGTATTCTACAACAGACTTGAAATAGGAATGCCGCTGCAAACGGATGTTAGTGTCACCTATGCGTTAGGGGAGCATCAAGAACGAATCACGTATGATGATTTGGAAACAGAATCTCCTTATAATCTTTATCAAAATACTGGAATCGGTCCGGGACCAGTCAATAGTCCGGCGGTAGATTCCATTCGAGCAAGTGTAGAACCGGCTGAAACGGAATATATGTATTTCATCGCCGATCTTTCTACCAAAGAAGTCTATTTCTCAGAAACCTATCAGCAGCATTTAGATAAAAAAGAGGAATTAAATTAAAAGCATTGAGTCTTCAGACTCAGTGCTTTTCTTGAGAACAAAATCGTTTTTTCCCTGTAAAACAGCAAACTGAAAGGAACATAAAAATGACTAAGACTAAACCCATCGTAATCGGCGTAACAGGAGGATCAGGAAGTGGAAAAACAAGTGTAAGCCAGGCGATCTATAACCATTTTCCTGGAAGATCGATCATGATGTTAGAGCAGGATTCATACTATAAAAATCAGGATCATCTTGCATTTGAAGAACGATTAAGTACGAATTACGACCATCCTTTTGCCTTTGATACAGACTTATTGATTCAGCACTTATTTAAACTAGTCAACTATGAAACAATCGAAAAACCTGTATATGATTATAAGCGGCACACACGCAGCAGGGAAGTAATTGTCCAGGACCCCAAAGAAGTCATTATTCTGGAAGGAATCCTGATCTTAGAAGATCCTAGATTGAGAGAAATGATGGACATAAAAGTTTACGTAGATACAGATGACGATATTCGAATCATCCGCAGAATCAAACGAGATATTGAGGAACGCGGACGTACGTTAGATCATGTTATCGAACAATATCTTGGTGTAGTAAAACCCATGCATACGCAGTTTATTGAACCAACCAAGAAATATGCCGATATTATTATTCCAGAAGGCGGAAGAAATCAAGTTGCGATTGATTTAATGACGACGAAAATCGATACCATATTCAAAAAGCGTTCTCTCTGATAGGAAAAAGACACACAGTATTTGCCAAAAAAACGCTTTACAAGATGTTAAGTTCGTGGTATCTTGTTTCCATTGAGATGGCAAACAGATCGTTTGAATCGTTCAATGGAAATATAGTACAATAGTATAATGCTTGTTTGTTTAGATCTTATAAAGAAATCAAATGATGAGGTGAAGCACTTGATGACAGAAAAAGTATATCCAATGACTTTAGAAGGTAAAGAGAAATTGGAAAAAGAGCTTGAAGAACTAAAAACAGTAAAACGTAAAGAAGTTGTAGAAAGAATCAAAATTGCACGTGGATTCGGAGACTTATCTGAGAACTCAGAATATGAATCAGCTAAAGATGAACAAGCTTTTATTGAAGGTCGTATCAGTACGGTTGAAAATATGCTTCAGCATGCTGAGATTATTGATAATTCAAATGCTGAAACTGGAGAAGTTGCTTTAGGACGTTCAGTTATTTTTAAAGAACTTCCAGATGGTATTGATGAGGAATATACGATTGTCGGTAAAGCAGAAGCAGATCCTTTTTCAGGTAAAATCTCCAATGAATCTCCTATTGCCCAAGCACTTTTAGGTAAAAAAGTAGGAGACAAGGTTTCTATTGATACACCGGGCGGATCTATGGAAGTAGAAATTACAAAAGTATATTAAAAAAATCAGTTTAAAATCAGTTCTTTAAAGATGGCGTTGGTGATTTATCACCGACGTCATTTTTTGCGATTCAGCGTCATACTTTAGACTGATTTTTAAGAAAGCGTAGTGCTATTACTGACAATATTCGATATACTATACATACAATCCAATGCAAGGAGCATGTAAAATGAATCGTCCATTATTCAAATTAATTATGGGTTTGCTTGGAATCTGGCTGTTGTTTGATATCATAACAACTCGTTCGATTCTAATTTTATTTTTTTTAGGAATCGTCTTAATGCTGTTTTCTGACAGACTATCAAGATCAAACAAACGACAAGGGAATCTTTTTTGGCTCGGTCTGATTATTTTTGTTCTTTCTATCTTCTTTACCAGTGCTGCCTGGGTCATTCTCATTGTGCTGCTCATTTTTAAAGTTGGAGACGATCATAAAATGTTCCAGACAGTAAAAGATCCATTGACAAAGAAGCAGCCAAAGTGGCGCGAAAAAGAATTTGTTTCTGTGAAGTTCAAAGAAAACCGAGAAGAATCTGTTCAAATGTCTAGAAACAAATGGTTCGGCGATCATTCGATCGGTAAAGATATCTACGAATGGGAAGATGTGAACTTTTCTAAAGTGCTCGGTGACACAGTAGTCGATCTGGGAAATACGATTTTGCCGAAAAAAGAGAATATCGTTATGATCAGACAGGGAATCGGGGATATTAAATTGCTCATTCCTGAGGAAGCAGGTGTATCGTTGGATGTCTCTTTGCTTTTAGGCAAAGTAAAGGTAGATAACGACGTTTTGGATCTTAAGAACGAAACACTAAAATGGCAATCTCCAGCTTATGCTGAAAATTCAAGAAATATTAAGATAGTCTTGAATTTATTGGTGGGTGAAGTAGAGGTGATTTTTATATGAGAAAAAATGCTATGCAGTTCAGCAAATATTTTTTCTTATTTTTCCTTCTTATTTTTCTCTTCACCTTATTTATCTGTTTTGTATTTACAGATGAGAATGGGTTGTTCATGATTTTTCAGTATCATTTTGCCGGCTTCTCTTTGATTTCCTATTTAATCTTTTTTTCTATATTTTTAACGTTTATTATGTTAGCCTATATGAAATCATTCGAAAGAAAGAAACTCAAAAAGGTAGAAGAAGGGCTCAAAATGATGTCGAAAGGACATTACTCTGCTTCAATCTTTTTGGATATGTACTCTTTAGATACACCGCTTCAAGTTAATAAAGAAATTGACCGTCAATTTATTCAGCTTCATGAAAAGCTGATGGGAATGGCAGAAGAAGCCATCAGTGCCAGTCAGCGTTCTACACAACTGAACAATGAAACAAAAGTTGAGATTCTTGAACAGGAAAGACACCGCATTGCGAGAGAACTCCATGACTCGGTGAGTCAGCAGCTGTTTGCTGCTTCTATGATGTTGAGCGCCGTGAATCAACAATATGATCAAATAGAGGATCAATTGAAAACGCAATTGAATTTAATTGAAAAAATCATCAATGATTCCCAGACAGAGATGCGGGCCTTATTACTCCACCTGAGACCGGTTAAGCTGGACGGTAAAACACTCAAACAAGGTATCGAGCAGCTGCTGAAAGAGTTATGTACTAAAATCAATACAGACATAAAGTTTGAAATTGAAAATGTTCGATTGGCAGATGGAATTGAAGATCATCTATTCCGTATCGTACAAGAACTGCTTTCCAATGTTTTAAGACATGCGAAGGCGGATGAACTGGAAGTCTATTTAAAGACAGTTCGAGAGACAGTGTTATTAAGAGTCATAGATGATGGAATCGGCTTTGATATGAGTGAAAAGAAATCTGGCAGTTATGGGCTGGAAAATATTCGCGAGAGAATCAATGGAATTGGCGGCAACGTCAAAATTATCTCATTCCCAGAAAAGGGGACAAGCATAGAGATCAGCATACCAATCGTAACAGGAGGAGAAAAATGATACGACTTTTATTAGTAGATGATCATCAAATGGTACGCTTGGGATTATCATCTTACTTTTCTATTCAAGAAGATATTGCTGTAGTCGGAGAGGCAGAGAATGGACAACAAGGGTACGAGTTGTCGTTAAAAGAGAAACCGGATATTATTCTGATGGATTTAGTTATGGAAGTAATGGATGGGATTGAAGCGACTCAAAAGATCTTACAAGACTGGCCGGAAGCCAAAATTATTATTCTGACCAGTTTTATTGATGACGAAAAAGTTTTCCCGGCAATGGAGGCTGGTGCTTCAGGGTATTTATTAAAAACTTCTTCAGCAAGCGAGATCGCTGAAGCGATCCGTTCTACATATAACGGTGATCCTTATTTTGAAACAGAAGTAACAGAAAAGATAATGGACCGCGAGACTAGTCAGCCGCAGATGATCCTTCACGATGATTTGACGAATCGAGAAAAAGAGGTACTGCAATTAATTTCTCAAGGCTATTCAAACCAGGAGATAGCAGATTCTTTGTTTATCACGCTGAAGACGGTGAAGACTCATGTATCGAATATTTTATCTAAGCTGCAAGTAGAAGATCGTACACAGGCAGCCATTTATGCCTTCAGACATGATTTAGTAGAATAGCAGAAAACGCCTGACAGACTTTTATCTGTCAGGCGTTTTTTCATTTGTTCAACTTATTTCGTCAGAATAACAGGTAAGATGATCGGTCTGCGTTCTGTTTCAGCAAATAAGAATTGCTTAATATCGTCAATCAGATCATTACGCATTTTATATTCATTGACTTGTTTATATTCGAAAGAACGCTGAATACTTTCAAAAGCAACTTTCTGAGCTTGATGAATCAATTTCTCGGATTCTCGCATGTAGATGAAGCCTCTAGAAATAATATCTGGTCCTGCCAGAACAGTACGCTTATTGGTATCAATCGTGGCTACTACAACTACCAATCCGTTATCAGATAGTAATTTACGGTCTTTCAACACCACATTACCAATATCTCCGATTCCGCTGCCGTCGACATACACATCTTGAGCATTGAATTCTCCGGCTCTTCTTGCACTGTCTTCGGTAAAAGCAACAATTTCTCCATTATCTAAGATAAAACAGTTTTCTTCTGGAACACCAGTCTGTTGCGCAAGATTTGCATGGATACGTTGCATACGATGTTCGCCATGGATAGGAATAAAGAATTTAGGTTTCATTAGGCGAAGCATTAGTTTCTGCTCCTCTTGACCACCGTGACCGGAAGTATGAATATTATTGACTTTACCGTGGATCACGTTAGCACCAGCTTCAAGCAGCTGATTGATGACACGATTTACGCTCACAGTATTACCGGGAATCGGTGAACTAGAGAAGATAACAGAATCACCGGGCTGAATGGAGATCTGACGGTGCGTTCCGTTTGCAACACGACTCAAAGCAGCCATCGGTTCCCCTTGAGAACCGGTACATAAAATCAGTACTTCGTTATCTTTATAGCGTTTTAGTTCATTTGGGTGGATGAAAGTGCCTTCTTCAGCTTCAATATATCCTAGTTCTTGACCAGTTTCTAAAGAAGTCACCATACTTCTTCCGAATACGGCGATTTTACGTCCAGTTTGATTCGCTGCCTTGACAACTTGTTGTACTCTGGAAATATTAGATGCAAAGGTAGCGAAAATGATACGGCCATCAATTTTCTTCAGCAGATTCTGAATAGAATCTCCTACCATTTGTTCAGATTTCGTGAAATTCGGTACTTCAGCATTTGTACTATCAGAAAGTAAGGCTAGTACACCTTCTTCACCGATCTTAGCCATTTTATGCAAGTCAGCTGGTTCACCGACTGGTGTGAAATCAAATTTGAAGTCACCGGTTTGAACAATATTACCATTAGGGGTCTTAACAACAATACCAAACGATTCCGGCACACTGTGTGTCGTACGGAAAAATGAGACAGACGTTTTTCTGAACTTAATCACGACATCTTCATTGATTTCATGAAGTTCTGCAGATCTCAATAGTTGGTGTTCATTTAATTTGTTGCGAATCAGTGCCAAAGCCAATTTGCCTGCGTAGACAGGAATATTCAACTGTCTCAGTAAGAACGGTACACCACCCACGTGATCTTCATGACCATGTGTGATAAATAGTCCCTGTATTTTGTCTTTGTTCTCAATAATATACGAGTAATCTGGAATCACATAATCGATTCCCAGCAAATCATCTTCCGGGAACTTGATTCCAGCATCGATCAGTATAATTTCGTCTTGGAACTGAACACCATAAGTGTTTTTTCCAATCTCATTCAAGCCACCTAGAGCAAAGATGGCCGCTTCATTGTTTTTGATATTCGGCTTCATTAATAAATCTCCTTCTTAACATTGTTTTCATTCAGATTTTATAAGAGTTTATTCTAAGACAAATAAACCTATATACAAAGGCAGTTCATCAATAGACTGGTTTTGTATATTATGAAAAAAGCCAGTTTGATAGATGATCAGAAAATGGCTCGTTCATTCCTTTTCACTTTTTATATCCGTCCGATGGGTTGGTATAAGATTACCAACAGCTGATTGTATTTTACCATACTAATGTAAATAAGTATAGAAGAAGCGTGGGAGGCTCATATAACAAGGTTGATTAAGACGGTTTTATCATAAAGAAATCAGCAAGTGAAATAAACAAGGGTTGTGTGAAATGGATTACACGCCGTAAACTATTTTGTGTATACTGATATAAACGGATCATAAACAAATCAATTAAGGAGTACGCAATGACTAAAAAATTTATTTATTTTGATATTGACGGTACATTACTGACGGATGAAAAGACTATTTTAGACAGCACCAGAGAGGCTATTAAATCGCTGCAAGAAAAAGGACATGAAGTAGCGATTGCAACAGGCCGGAATGCATTGATGGCTAAAGAGCTGATCGAGGAACTGGATATGCATAACTACATTGTCTGCAATGGAGCAGCAGGATTCTTTCACCATGAAGAAGTCTTTCTTAATCCATTGGATCCTGATGCAGTAGAACGTCTGATCAAAATTGCGGATCATAATGGTCATCAGCTGATATACGAAACAGCCGTGACCCTAAAGAGACGAAGTCAAGAGATATATCCTGAAGTTCAAGCAGGAATGAACCATGTTGGATTTGCAGTTCCAGAACAAGATCGATTATTCTATAAAAATCATTCTCTGACTCAAGCGCTTGTTTTTTACAGTGAAGAAGAAAGACACTTATATGAAGACGGACAGTTTCCGGAGTTCAGGTTCGTCAGATGGCATACTTCCGGCGTAGATGTATTACCGGCGGATGGTTCTAAGTTTGAGACCATCTTAAAGTTATCGACGGATAAAGGATTCGCAAAAAAAGATATCATTGCCTTTGGAGACGGATTGAACGATTACGAAATGATTAAAAACGTCGGATTAGGTATAGCAATGGGCAATGGAGAAACGATTGTAAAAGAAGTTGCTGAGATGGTGACAGATACCAACAATCAGGATGGTATTTACAAAGCACTTAAGAAACTGGAGCTTATTTAAGACTAAGCTTTAAAACAGTAGAAATAATCAGAAGACAAAATTAGAAAACAAATCGAACAAGTGAACCGCATTCATTTAAATCGCATTACCAAAGAAATGATCCATAGGCTTTTCATACAGAAACAAAGTAAAAAGTAGCAGAGAGAGAACATCTAAATAAGTAAAGGCTTGCAGTATAGAGGACGTAAATATCATGAATTTGTTGAAACGATCACGAACGTTCGTTATAATCAATATTCACTTACTATTTGTAGTTAATCGATTTTAATCAGAATAACTGTCAGATGATAAAAAAGGAGATGTTTATGGATATCAATAGTGAAAGGTCGATTTTACCTTATAGTCATGTGTCACAGAAGACACTGCTTAGATTCCTACTAGGATTTGCTTGTATATTTGTGTTCATTGCTTTCTTTTTCAATTCTGTTGAAGAGATTATTATGGGTCAAGTAAAAATACTGACGACCCCTTCAAATTTAACGACAGATTATTTTGCTTTAACGAGTGCAGGGGCAGCATTCTTTAACTCAGGGATTCTGACTATACATGCAATTTTACTCATTAAAATGACAAAGGCCAGAATTAATGGAACCTTGATTGCTGCTGTTTTCACTGTTGCCGCCTTTTCTTTGTTCGGAAAAAACCTCTATAATTCTATGCCGATCGTGGCGGGAGCCTTCTCATATGCCTGGATGACAAAAGTCTCTGCCAAGAAGTCGCTGCTGGCTGCTCTTTTTGGAACAGCTCTTGGACCGCTCGTTAATGAAATTACATTCAACATCGGATTGCCGATTGTCCCCGGTATCCTTATGGGTAGTGCAGCAGGCTTTGCAGCGGGATTCATTTTACCTCCGTTAGCTCATCATTTTGTTTTATTCACCAAAGGTTTCAGTTTATATAATATTGGATTTTCCAGCGGTGTCGTCGGGACCGTTTTTACTTCAATACTGAGATCCACCGGAGTCGTCATTGAACCTGTTTCCCTCTTATCGAGCGGATATAATGTTCCTTTGTCGATCCTGTTTTTTCTGCTGTTCGCTATCAGTCTTGCTTATGGATTATATTTGAATGAATGGTCCTTTAAAGGGTACAGTTCAATCACAAAACATTCCGGACAACTTTCGACGGATTACTTAGATAAAACAGGATTCAGTCTAACGCTGATCAATATGTCTTTGTTGGGGTTTATTTCAATGGCGTTTGTACTTTGTCTTGGAGGAGAACTGAATGGACCGACAATCGGCGGCATTTTAACGGTTGTAGGTTTCGGAGCTTTTGGAAAACATGTTAAAAATGTATTGCCGATTTTACTAGGAGTAGCACTGATTGGATATGTAAATGGTTATGATATGAGTGATACATCTGTTATTATAGCTGGATTATTTGGTACAACAATTGCTCCTATTGCCGGAAGGTATGGTCTGATAATGGGGATGCTTGCAGGAGGACTCCATTTGACTGTTGTCAGCAATACCAGTTATTTGCACGGCGGGATTAATCTATACAACAATGGATTTGCTGGCGGTTTTGTAGCGGCTTTAATGATTCCGCTTCTTGAAGCTGTTCAATACCATAGAGAGAAAAGACGCGAGATGAGAGAACCGGTGGATCCTGCAGAAGAAATAGAACAAGAACAGTCTTAATAAAGAATAAAAAAGCTGAGAACTCGACTGCACAGGTCTAGAAAACTTTCATTCTAAACTGCGTGAGTCGATCTGTTCTCAGCTTTTTTTAATCAACTGCCTAAAACGTCGATGCCATCTGGAAGAGCAAGGGGGTTCTCAGGATCAATACGGTCATAAAACATGACACCATTCAAGTGATCAATCTCGTGCTGTACGACGATTGCCGGATATCCTCTTAAACGTTCTTTGTGTTTTTTACCGTTAAGATCAATATATTCCACTGTAATGCGTTTATGTCGGGGAACGATTCCTGGTACTTCTCGATCAACCGACAAACATCCTTCACCGTCAGGCAGACAAGTCTGCTGAACAGAATGGCTGACAATTTTAGGATTAATCAGAATGGCACTGTATTCTGGTTCGTCAGATTCTTCATCAGTAGAAGGAACGTGGACAGCTAATAAACGTTTAGAGACATTTACTTGAGGAGCTGCAATTCCAACACCGGCACGCAAAGCATGCTGCTCAGCAATTTCAGGATCTTGGCTGTTTTTTAAAAATTGTAACAGATCTTCCGCTAACTGTATTACTTCTTCTGATAATGGTGTTTCAACCTCTTCAGCTGTTAATCGTAATGTGGGATGTCCTTCGCGGATAACATCTTCCATGGTAATCAATGCAAACACTCCTTAATGAATCCAGTATATTATATAATCATCTGTAATAGTTTAACAGGTTTCGCATTTGATTGCACGCTGGTCTGGACTTGAATTGGGAATCATCAGTATAAATGGGTAAGTGTAAAATCTAAAAAAAGATAATATGTTAAATAGTGAAAATAATCACATGTAGTATAGCTTTAAGAATTTGAAAAACAGATAAAGGGATTCAAAAAATATTATATAACAGATGAAAACTCTGTATTACTTTTATTTCTTTCAGCATCTGTTTTAAAAAAAATTAAGATTGAAACACAATTTTAGTGATTAAATTCACAAACTGCATATAACCTTATAATATCAATGTTTTGCCGTATAAATATGAATGGTTTGACTTGCAAAAAAAACGGATGCATGGTAGATTAAAAAAGGAATCGAGAAAATTGATACAGTTATTTGGAGCTGTTTCAATACAAAAATAAAACTTTTAATAACAAGAGAGGAATGGGTAGTCTATGGCAAAGCAACCAGTTGATTACGAAGCACTATTAAGCTCAATTGAAGCTTCGTTTCCGATGGTTCAGATTCTTGATAAAGATGGAAAAGTCGTAAATGAAGACATTATGCCTGATTTATCAGATGAACAGTTAGTAGAATTAATGGAGAGAATGGTGTGGTCACGTGTGTTACATGATCGCTCTATGGCTTTAGCTCGTCAAGGACGTCTAGGGTTCTATGCACCTACTATGGGACAAGAAGCATCTCAATTAGCAAGTCACTTCGCATTCAAGAAAACAGATTGGTTATATCCTGGGTACCGTGATGTCCCTCAATTGATCCAACACGGTTTACCTGTATCACAAGCGTTCTTGTGGTCACGTGGACACGTAGAAGGAAACAACTTCCCTGAAGATCTTAAAGCTATTCCACCGCAAATCATCATTGGAGCGCAATACATCCAAGCGATGGGGAATGCAGTAGGACAAAAACTTGCTGGTAAAGAAGACGAAGTAACGTTCACTTATACTGGTGACGGCGGTTCTTCACAAGGTGACGTTTACGAAGGTATGAACTTTGCCGGACGTTACAAAGCGCCGATCGTATTCTATATCCAAAACAACGGATATGCAATCTCAACGCCGCGAGAAAAACAATCAGCAGCTAATGCATTAGCTCAAAAAGCAGCAGCAGCAGGAATTCCTGGTATCCAAGTAGATGGTATGGATCCTCTAGCAGTTTACGCTGTATCAAAACAAGCTCGTGAGTGGGCAGCAGCAGGAAATGGTCCTGTTCTTATTGAAACGATTACTTCTCGTTTCGGACCTCACTCAACTTCTGGTGATGATCCTACTCGTTACCGTGAACAAGAATCATTCGATTACTGGGAACAACGCGATCCACTAATCCGTTTCCGCAATTTCTTAACTGAAAAAGGCCTATGGTCGACAGAACGTGAAGAAGAATTGATCGAACAAACAAAAGAAGAAATTAAACAAGCTGCTAAACAAGCTGACCAAGCACCAAAAATGAAAGTTTCTGAATTCTTGGAAAATATGTATGATGCTCCTGGTCAAAACATCAAAGAGCAGGTTGAGAAATATCAAGCAAAGGAGAGTAAATAAGCATGGCGAACCTAACTATGATTCAAGCAATCACTGAAGCTTTAGATCAAGAATTAGCTCGTGATGAAAAAGTCTTGATTTTCGGAGAAGATGTTGGAAAAAACGGCGGTGTTTTCCGTGCAACTCAAGGTCTTTACGATAAACACGGCGAAGATAGAGTAAACGATACTCCACTTGCAGAATCTGGTATCGGCGGTATGGCATTTGGTCTTGCTGTTCAAGGATTCCGTCCAGTTGCTGAAATCCAGTTCTTCGGATTCGTATTCGAAGTAATGGACTCAATCGTTGGTCAAATCGCTCGTACTCGTTACCGTATGGGTGGAAAAATGAATATGCCGGTTGTTATCCGTTCACCGTTCGGTGGCGGAGTTCATACTCCGGAAATGCATGCAGATAGTTTAGAAGGTTTAATGGCTCAATCTCCTGGATTGAAAGTTGTTATTCCATCAAACCCTTATGATGCTAAAGGACTATTAACTCAAGCAATTCGTGAAAACGATCCGGTTGTATTCTTAGAGCATATGAAACTTTATCGTTCATTCCGTGACGAAGTACCTGAAGAACAATACACTGTTCCAATTGGAAAAGCAGCAGTAGCTAAAGAAGGTACTGATGTAACAGTTGTAGCTTATGGATATATGGTTCGTGAAGCTCTTAAAGCAGCTGAAAAACTTGAAGCAGATGGAACTTCTGTTGAAGTGATCGACTTGCGTACAGTTTCTCCGATCGATTATGAAACAGTTGTAGCTTCTGTTGAGAAAACCGGCCGTATGATTATGGTTCAAGAAGCTCAACGTCAAGCTGGTGTTGGTAACACAGTAATCTCTGAAGTTTCTCAACGTGCAGTTCTTTCACTTGAAGCACCAATCGGATTTGTATCTGCACCAGATACAATCTATCCATTTGGTCAAATCGAAAACACTTGGTTGCCAAGTGCAGATGATATTACTGAAGCAATCAAAGAAGCAGTTAACTTTTAATTAAACCTGATTTTGTTATACTGATTTCGAAACAAACACTATAACGACAAGAGGAGAAAAACTGGGCCAGCATCCTAGGCAGTCTGACTTGGTTTTTCTTCCTATCGTTGTATAGAGTGCAGAACGCAAAGTAAATACAACCTTATATGATAAAAATCATTAATTAAGAAGGGAAGAGCGCAAACATGGCTTTTACATTTAAACTCCCTGACGTTGGAGAAGGAATGGCAGAAGGCGAAATCGTCAGCTGGTTAGTCTCAGAAGGAGACACAGTAGAAGAAGGCGACTCAATCGCTGAAATTCAAAATGACAAATCTGTTGAAGAACTAGCATCTCCAGTAGACGGTACAATCAAAAAATTCTTGGTAGAGCCAGGAACAGTGGCTGCAGTAGGCGATCCAATCGTTGAAATCGATGCAGAAGGATATGAATCTGAAGAAGATTCAGCTCCGGCACAAGCTGAACAACCGGCTGCTGAAGCATCATCCAACGCTTCAGGTTCAACTGGAACATTTACATTCAAACTTCCAGACGTTGGAGAAGGAATGGCAGAAGGTGAAATCGTCAGCTGGTTAGTCTCAGAAGGAGACACAGTAGAAGAAGGCGACTCGATCGCTGAAATTCAAAACGATAAATCTGTTGAAGAACTGGCATCTCCAGTAGATGGTACAATTCAAAAATTCTTGGTAGAGCCGGGAACAGTAGCTGCAGTAGGCGACCCAATCGTTGAAATCGCTGCTGAAGGACACGGAACTGAAGAAACAGTGACTGAAACTGCAATGTCTTCATCTGAAGCTGCAGCAGGAACAGCCAAAAATGATCCAGCTGGTTCTGAAGGCGCAACTTCAGGAGAAATTGTTAAAACTTCAAACCCTGACAAACGCGTTCTAGCTATGCCGTCTGTACGCCAATACGCTCGTGAAAAAGATGTAGACATCAGCTTAGTTGATGCTACAGGTAAAGGCGGACGTACAACTCGTGAAGATATCGATAACTTCGTATCTGGCGGTGGAGCTTCTGCTCAAGCATCACCTGCACAAGAAACAGCTGCACCAAAAGAAGAAAAAGCTCAAGCAAGCTCTCAGGCTGCTGGTTCTTCAAAAGCAGTTTCTGCTGATGTTAAACCGTTTAAATCTGGTCGTTCAGATCAAGAAACACGCGAGAAAATGAGTACGACTCGTAAAGCGATCGCTAAAGCAATGGTCAACAGCACGTTGACAATTCCTTCAGTTGCATTGTTTGACGAAGTAGACTTTACTAAAGTCATTGCTCACCGTACTAAATTTAAAGCGATCGCTGCTGAACGCGGTACTAAATTAACGTTCTTACCATATATCGTCAAAGCATTGATTTCTGTAATGAAAAAATACCCAGCATTGAATGCATCAATCGATGATACGACTGATGAAGTTGTGTACAAAAACTACTTTAATATTGGTATTGCTGCTGATACTGAACAAGGACTTTACGTTCCAGTTGTAGCTGATGCGAATACTAAATCAATCTTTGATATCGCTGATGAAATCAACGAATTAGCTGCTAAAGCACACGACGGAAAACTTAAAGGAAGCGACATGGCTGATGGATCAATTTCTATCTCTAACATTGGTTCAGTTAACGGTCAATTCTTTACACCGATCATCAACCACCCAGAAGTGGCGATTTTAGGTGTTGGACGCTCATTCAAGAAACCGATCGTAAATGCTGAAGGTGAAATCGTAGCTGCTCCAATGCTTCCATTGTCTCTTGTATTTGACCACCGTATTATTGACGGTGCAACTGGTCAAGCAGCAATGAACGAATTGAAGAGATTACTTTCTGACCCTGATTTACTATTAATGGAAGGCTAAGGTGAAATTTAAATGGTTGTAGGAGATTTCGCAATTGAACTAGATACAGTTGTAGTTGGTGCTGGTCCTGGCGGCTATGTAGCTGCCATCCGCGCTGCGCAAATGGGACAAAAAGTTGCCATTGTAGAAAAAGAATATATTGGCGGTGTTTGCTTGAACGTAGGATGTATTCCTTCTAAAGCATTAATCACTGCTGGTCACAAATATCAAGAATCATTAGATTCTGAAGTATTTGGTGTATCAACTGAAAACGTAACACTTGATTTCAGTAAAACACAAGAGTGGAAAAAAACTCAAGTTGTTGACAAATTAACTAAAGGAGTAGAAATGCTTCTTAAAAAGAATAAAGTTGAGATCCTTATGGGAGAAGCTTTCTTCAACGACGAACACACTATGCGTGTTATGGGCGAAGACAGTGCTCAAACTTACTCTTTCAACAATGCGATTATTGCCACAGGCAGCCGTCCGGTGCAAATACCTGGATTTAAATTCAGTGATCGTGTATTAGATTCTACTGGTGCATTAAACTTAACTGAAGTGCCTAAAAAAATGGCAATCGTTGGTGGTGGATACATCGGTTCTGAATTAGCAGGTGTATATGCTAACTTAGGTACTGAAATCACGATCCTTGAAGGTTTACCTTCAATTCTTAACGGCTTTGATAAAGACATGGTTAAGTTAGTTGAGAAAAACTTTAAAAACCGCGGCGTAAATATCGTTACAAATGCAATGGCTAAAGAAGCCGTTAAAAACGACGATGGCGTTACAGTCACTTATGAAGCAAATGGTAAAGAAGAATCTCTTGACGTTGACTACGTACTTGTTACTGTTGGCCGTCGTCCTAATACTGATGAACTTGGACTTGAACAAGCGGGCGTTAAAATGAGCGATCGCGGTTTAATCGAAGTAGATAATCAAGGTCGTACAAGCGTTGACAGCATTTACGCTATCGGAGATGTTGTTCCTGGACCTGCACTTGCTCACAAAGCAAGCTATGAAGCTAAAATTGCTGCAGAAGCAATTTCTGGTAAAAAAGTTGCTGTTGATTACCGTGCACTTCCTGCTGTTGCCTTTACTGATCCTGAAATCGCATCAGTTGGTTTAACTGAATCAGAAGCTAAAGAAAAAGGTTTAGACATCAAGACAACTAAATTCCCTCTTGGAGGAAATGGACGTGCACTGTCTCTAAACGCAACTGAAGGATTTGTACGCCTAGTAACAACAAAAGAAGACCATGTAATCCTTGGAGCTCAAGTTGCTGGACACAGTGCATCAGACGTGATCGCTGAACTGGGCTTGGCTATTGAAAGTGGGATGAATGCAGAGGATCTTGCATTGACCATCCACGGACACCCTTCTCTAGGTGAAACAGTTATGGATGCTGCTGAAGCAGCTCTAGGACTACCAATCCACATGTAAGAACTCAATATCTGGATGATCGAGTGTCGGCGCCGGCACTCGATTTTTCTATACATAGAATAAATAAAAATAGACTAAATAAACGGCGACCTATCTTTTGAAACGACAAATGAATTCCACTACAATAGAAATGAGAAAGAAGAAAAGAGGGAAAGCAATGGCAGATATTCAAGAAAGAGATAAATTAATCAAAGAATGGATAGCAGAAACTGCTGAAAAAATTGAAGCAGCTAAATCAGAAAGATTGAACATAGAAGAAAAATCAGCCCGAAATGATTTAGTGACGAATATGGATAAGCAAATTGAAAAAGCATTGACAGATAAAATCAGAACCCAATTCCCAAATGACCGGATTTGTGGAGAAGAAGGATTTGGGGATGAGTTAGAAGACTTGGATGGAACAGTCTGGTTTATTGATCCAATTGACGGAACCTTAAATTTTGTTCTGCAACAAGAAAATTTTGCTGTTATGATTGGCGTTTATGAGAATGGTATTGGACAGCAAGGCTACATTTACGATGTTACTCAAAAGCGTTTGTACCATGCGGTTAAAGGACAAGGAGTCTACTGTAACGAGGAACCTGTCGAGAAACCTGAAAACAAATCTCTGACAGAAGGATTGCTGGCTACCAACAGTCAACTGATGACCAAAGATCAGTTTAGTGAATATCGTAAACTAGCTGATCAGTCAATGGGTGTTAGAATGTTAGGTTCAGCTGGGCTCGAAGTCATTGAATTAGCTAAAGGAAATGTCATTGGCTATATTGCCTCCAAATTAAGCCCTTGGGATATTGCTCCTGGAAAAGTCATTTTAGAAGAATTCGGATTTAAAATTAGGCAATTTGACGGTACAGAGGTTAATTTACTGAATAGAAACAAGACAATTTTTGCAACACCGCGTGCTTACGACGAAATTATGACAAATATTTCTTAATAGTTTGAAAAAAGATTATGTTTTTCAGAAAATAGCTGTTATAATAAGAAGTGGTTACAAAGGTCCAATGACTTAAGCATTTATTCTTGCGTAAGAGTCACACCAAGAATAAGTGTTTTTTTGTGTGGAAATTCATTCGGTTTCACTGGACAGGTTGAATTAAGATATAAATGGAAAGCCTCATCGCAACGATTAAGGAGAGAATAATATGGAATTAAGAAATGATATTCGTAATATTGCAATTATTGCCCACGTTGACCACGGTAAAACAACGTTAGTGGACGAATTACTAAAACAGTCTGATACACTTGATACTCGTAACAAAATGGGTGAACGTGCAATGGACTCAAACGATTTAGAAAAAGAACGTGGTATCACGATTCTTGCTAAAAATACAGCTGTAAAATATCAAGATACTCGTATCAATATTTTGGACACACCTGGTCACGCCGACTTCGGTGGTGAAGTAGAACGTATCATGAAAATGGTTGATGGGGTTATTCTTGTTGTCGATGCGTACGAAGGTACAATGCCGCAAACACGTTTTGTACTGAAAAAAGCCTTAGAACAGAAACTGCGTCCAATCGTAGTTGTGAATAAAATTGACAAGCCAACTGCTCGTCCTAAAGAAGTTCTGGATGAAGTATTAGATCTATTGATCGAACTAGATGCTGATGAAGAACAATTAGAATTCCCGGTTATCTATGCTTCTGCTTTGAATGGAACAAGCAGCTTCTCTGATGAGCCAGAAGATCAAAAAGATACAATGGATCCTATTTTTGAAACTATTCTTAAAGAAACTCCAGCACCAGAAGATAACAGTTCTGAACCATTGCAATTCCAAGTTTCTTTACTTGATTACAATGACTATGTAGGACGTATCGGAATTGGACGTGTATTCCGTGGAACGATCAAAGTTGGAGACAACGTTACTTTAAGTAAATTAGATGGTACAACTAAAAACTTCCGTGTAACTAAATTATTTGGTTTCTTCGGATTAGAGCGTGAAGAAATTCAAGAAGCTAAATCTGGTGATTTGATTGCCGTATCTGGTTTTGAAGACATCTTCGTTGGAGAGACAGTAACGCCTACAGATCATGTGGATCCATTACCGATCCTTCGTATTGATGAACCAACGTTACAAATGACTTTCTTGGTCAACAACTCTCCATTCTCAGGTCGTGAAGGTAAATGGGTTACTTCAAGCAAATTGAATGAAAGATTGAACATGGAATTACAAACAGATGTTTCTCTTCGAGTGGACCCTACGGATTCACCTGATGCATGGATCGTTTCTGGTCGTGGAGAATTACACTTGTCTATTCTGATCGAAAACCTGCGTCGTGAAGGTTTCGAGTTGCAGGTTTCTCGTCCTGAAGTGATTATCCGTGAAATCAACGGTAAAAAACACGAGCCTTTTGAACGTGTTCAAATTGATACTCCTGAAGAGTATATGGGTTCTGTTATTGAAAACCTTGGACAACGTAAAGCAGAAATGCAGGATATGGTCCATACTGGAAATGGTCAAGTTCGTTTGATCTTCCAAGCACCTGCTCGTGGATTGATTGGATTTACTAATGAATTCCTTTCAATGACTCGCGGATACGGTATCTTGAACCATACATTCGATCAGTATCTTCCAATGGTAGCCGGCGGAGCTGGCGAACGTCGTAATGGTGCGCTGGTCTCTATGGAAAATGGTACAGCAACAACTTATGGTATCATGAACTTGGAAGACCGTGGAGTCATCTTTGTTGAACCAGGTACAGAAGTATACGAAGGTATGATTGTTGGACAACACAACCGTGACAACGACTTGTCTGTAAACTTAACAAAAGAAAAACAAAAAACAAATATTCGTTCTGCAAATAAAGACCAGACGAACGTCATTAAACGTCCGCGAATCTTGACGCTTGAAGAATCATTAGAATTCTTGGCAGAAGATGAGTATTGTGAAGTTACACCTGAGTCCATCCGACTACGTAAAAAAATCCTAAACAAAAACTTGCGTGAAAAAGCAAGCAAACGTTCTAAATAATTAAAAATCAGGAAAAAACCAGCAGATTTTACTCTGCTGGTTTTTTGCGTGTGTAAGAGGATCAGTGTTCGAAGCACCTTGTAACCCAATACTTTTGTGATATAATACAGATAATAGTAGACTAAAGGAGTTGGCCATATGGATCGATTACAACATGCATTGGCTAAAGATGTATTAATGGAAGATGCCAACAATATTTCAAGTTTAATTTTAAACCAGAAACATTTATGTATGACTTGTCCTGCATTTGAAGAAGTGATAGATACGCAGATGTTCGGATTTTCAAAAAAAGTTGAGTTTGCAATCACCATGAACTTGATTGAGGAACAAGAAGGTCAGCTGCTCCTTAGTGAATTAGAAAAGCATCTAAATGATATGATGAATGATGCCTTTAGTGAATATGAATGATTTTAATTAAGTTATAAAAAAATCCTCTCTATTCGAGTGGTTTTTTTTATAAATTCGACGAATTAGAATAAAGGAGAAAAGCAAAATGTTAACACAGGAACATGAGAGAACCGGACTTATTGTTTGGGTCTATACTACAAAATATATCAATAAATTAAAACGATACGGACTGGTCCATTACGTTTCAAAAAATATGAATTATGCGCTGCTGTATGTCGATAAAAAAGATAAAGACACTACTCAGCAAAATTTATTGAAGCAGCATTTTGTTAAAAATGTAGAAGAATGTTATCAGTGTGAGATGCCTAAAACATTTGACGGTGTATTAGACGAAGTCAGAATATTGGCAGCACAGCGGAAAAAAGAAGAGGAAAGTAAAGAAATCTCTATTTTCAATCAGCTTTCTTCTGGATGGAACTGAGGGGACCTATGAGAGTAATATCAGGAGAATATGGCGGTAGACGATTGAAAGCCGTACCGGGTGATTCAACTAGACCGACAACGGATAAAATAAAAGAAGCAGTATTTCATATGATCGGTCCGTACTTCGATGGCGGGAATGTCTTGGATCTTTATTCAGGAAGCGGATCTTTAGGCATCGAAGCCGTATCGAGAGGAATGGATCATGCTGTTCTCGTTGACTCTAACTATAAAGCAATTCAGATTATAAAAGAAAACATCCAAATGACGAAAGAACCAGATAAGTTTACGGTATTAAAAAAGAAAGATCGTCAAGCCCTTGCAGAGTTAGAAAGTAAAGGGACTGCTTTTGACCTTATCCTGTTAGATCCTCCTTATGCGCTGCAGGAAATCTCTGACATCATCAATGAACTCAGCTCAAAAAAACTGATTAGTCCAAAAGCACTGATCTTATGCGAAACGGATAAATCAATTGAACTTCCACAGCGCTCAGCTGGAATGGAAGTCATTAAAGAAAAAGTGTACGGCACGACTAAAATTACGGTTTATGAAGCGGGTGAACTATCGTGAAAATAAAAGCTCTATATGCAGGCAGCTTTGATCCGTTTACTTACGGGCATTTAAACATTGTTGCTAGAGCCGCAGCCTTATTTGATGAAGTATATATTTCAGTTAGTGAGAATACCTCAAAACAATCGCTTTTTACAATGGATCAGAGAATAGAAATCATTTCCAGTGTAATGGCTCAACAAAATATTCAAAATGTTTCGGTCATCAAGCATAGCGGCGGGCTGACTGTGGAACTTGCGAGATCTCTGGGTGTAAAAGCTCTGGTCCGAGGAATCCGTTCTGTAAAAGACATGGAGTACGAAATGGATATTGCCTCAATGAATAAAACGCAAGCTGCAGACATTGAAACGATTTTTTTAATGTCTGATGAAAAGTACCGCTTTATCAGTTCTTCTCTAATTAAAGAAGTGGCTAAATTTGATGGAGATCTAAATAAATTAGTGCCTAAGGTCGTACTTGAAAAATTGCAAAATCATTTACAGTAATAGTGAAAGCAGGCGAATAGATTGAAAAGAATTCCAATTTGGGTTAAAGGAATCGTTATCATTGTAGTGCTTTACTTATTCTTCCTTCAACCGATTCCTTACTATATTGAACGTCCCGGTGGTGCACTGGAGTTAGATACAATGATTGAAGTAGATGGAGAATATGCAGAAGATCCGGGTACTTATATGATGACGACAGTATCAATCATGCAAGCGACGCCTTTTACTTATTTATCGCAATTCTTACCTTATACAGATGTAGTACCCGAGTCCGCGTTATTTGGAGAAATTGAAAATTATGAGCAATATAATATGCTGCAGCGCTATTATATGGAAAGTTCCATTCACTCTGCTGTCGTCGCTGCTTTTGACGCAGCAGAGCAGCCTTATGACTTAACCTATAATGGCGTCTATGTGATGAGTGTCACTGAGAATTCTAGTTTTGCTGAGAGTCTCCAGATGGGAGATGTGATTACGGGAATTGATGGGACAACTTTCGAAAATACGGAAGCATTCATGGAGTATATTAAAAACCAAGAGGTAGGACAGACGGTGTCGATTGAGTATCAGCGGAATGGTACCGACTACGTTTCAGAAGGTGAGCTGGTTCAGTTAGAAGAAACTGGACAACCAGGTATCGGCATTACTCTAGTCGACCAGTCGACAGTAGAAACCGATCCGGAAGTCAGTGTACACTCTGGGGAAATCGGCGGACCTTCAGCTGGTTTGATGTATTCCCTGCAGATTTATTCTCAGATTACCCAATCAAACCTAAAAGACGGCAGAAGAATTGCCGGTACGGGGACGATTGCAGATGATGGTTCGGTTGGACCAATCGGTGGCATCGACAAGAAAATCGTTGCTGCTGACAAAGAAGGTGCTGTAATCTTTTTTGCTCCGCACAATGAGCTTGAACCGGAATTGAAAGAGCAATATCCTGAGTATGAAACCAATTATGAAATTGCCGTTAATACTGCAGAAGATATTGGTACGGATATGGTAATCGTTCCTGTTCAATCGTTGAATGATGCGATTGACTATCTAGAACAAAGCAGCGTTGAAGCGAGTCTGCCGAGTTCAAAACAGGTAAACAATCTATTAGTTGCATAATCAATAGAGGAATCAGACCTTAGTGTCTGGTTCTTTTTTTATTTTTAACTGATGACTTTCAAAAAGATTGGATAATATATCTAATAGAGGTTGCTTGAGGAGGGATGGAGAGATGTTTGGATTTTCAGAAAAATCTGATGTTATTGAATGGATAAAAAATCTTAGCCTTCAAACAAAAGTGATATGTTTTTCAATGGTAGTAATCTGTTTACTGGGCATAACCTTATTGATACAGCAGAATGAAGACAATGCAACCTCAGCTGAACAAACAGATTCAGTTGAAGCACTTTTGAGTGAATCATCAGAAGCGTCTTCAACATTATCTTCAGAGAAACCGACAAGCGATCCTGAAACAACAGTATCCGAAACTGAAAGTCAACCACCACATTCTGCTCTAGAAAATAAAGCTTTAGTCGTTGATATAAAAGGAGCGGTTGATCAACCGGGCGTTTACGAATTTCAATCTGGAGACAGAGTTGCAGATGCTGTCAAAGCAGCTGGCGGATTAACGAAGGATGCAGAAAACCAGCAAGTTAATCAGGCTAAACTGCTGGAAGACCAAATGATGATCTATGTGCCCGAAAAGGGTGAAAAAACTTTTCAACCTGCGATACAACCGGAACAGACAGCAGAATCTGCATCAAATACAGTAACTCTGGTCAATATAAATGAAGCAGCCGCATCTGAACTAATCACTTTAAATGGGATTGGAGAGGTAAGAGCACAGTCTATCATCCAGTATCGAGAAGAAAACGGCGGATTTAAAACGATTGAGGAAATTAAAAACGTTTCTGGCATCGGTGAAAAGATTTTTGAAAACTTAAAAAATGAAATTATGGTAGAGTAGTCAATGTAGAATTGCTTCGGAAAAAACTCTCTTGTATACTATAGACACGGGAACTTTTATCCGAGAATAGAGATACTTAAATAAGCTATCTTATCGAAAGGAAACTGCTAAATGAAAAACAGAATTCCCTGGAATCAATACTTCATTTCCCAAAGCATGCTTTTGGCCATGCGAAGTACATGTACAAGACTAGCAGTTGGAGCTGCTATCGTCAGAGAAAAACGAGTGATTTCGGGCGGGTATAATGGATCGGTCAGCGGAGATGTCCACTGCAGTGAACTTGGCTGTTACGTCGTTGAAGGTCATTGTGTCCGTACAGTTCATGCTGAAATGAATGCAATACTCCAATGCTCAAAATTTGGAGTAAAAACAGAAGGTGCGGATATCTATGTTACACACTTCCCGTGTTTGCAATGTACAAAAATGATCATTCAGGCAGGCATACAGAAAATCTACTATCTAAAAGACTACCATAATAATCCTTATGCAATAGAACTATTGGAGCATGCACGTGTAGAATACGAGCAAGTTGAAGTTCCAAAAGATTTATTTCAATCCATAGGTCATTTTTACAGTTCAGATCTAACTACCGAAACAGAACGATAAGCATTTCTATTGAAAGGCGTTTATATCTATCCGGCCCTCTTTTCTCTGGCGGTTGCTGTGTTCGTTCTTGAACAGTTCGCACTGCTGCCGCTTATAGCAGTCTGTATGATTTGTTTAAGAATCATTTTTACGAGAAATAAAAAAATAGTATGCCACTCTCTAGCTTGGGGCAGTCTGTTTTTTTTGCTGACCTTTACTCAGCAGCTTAAGCAGGAAAGTGTTCTTACAGATCAGCAACCCGTGTTCATTACAGCAGTAGAGCAGACAACTGTTAGAATAGATGGAGATCAGTTAAGATTTACAGGTCAGACAAAAAATCAAAACAATCAGACAGAAGAAATCGTAGTAACCTATCGTTTCTCAGAACAAGAGGAAAAAGAACGGTGGCAAACAAAAGAGATGCCTGAAATGTTGAAAATCACAGGTGGTTTAAAGCAACCGAGTACAGCTAGAAACTTTAACCAATTTGACTACCGTGCTTACCTGAAAAGAAAACAGATCTACTGGACCTTAAAAGCCGAAAAAATAGAACCGGCAGAAGCCCATCAATCACTTTATTCTCTTGCTTATCAGATCGATAAGGTGAGATCTGATTTTTTTAACTTTATTGATCAGTATATACAAGGAAAACCAGCCAGCTATCTGAAGGCATTGCTGTTTGCAGATAAAAGAGCATTAAATGATTCTACTTTAGAAAATTACCGAGCGCTTGGTATTGTTCATCTGTTAAGTATTTCAGGTCTGCATATCTCATTTCTGATTGCTTTTGTTGAAAAAATACTGCTTCGATTAACGGTCACAAAAGAGAAAACAGCTTTGATTCTTTTTTGTCTGCTTCCTGTATATGGACTAATGGCTGGATTTGGGATCAGTGTCTTTAGGGCAGTGATTCAAGCGGTGTTGCGACTGGGAAGCCGTTTGCTGAAACTAAACATCTCTTCGCTGGATATATGGTCTTATACAATGCTTCTAGCATTAATAGTCGATCCATACCAAATCTATTCGGCTGGGTTTCAGTTAAGCTATCTTTTAAGCGGCATTCTCATATTCCTTAGCGGTCAAACCTGGTTTATTAAACAGCCTGCCGTTAAATCGGTTATTTTATTGAATGGGCTTATTTCATTAGTCAGTCTGCCTATTTTGACCTATCATTTCTATGAGTTTTCTTGGGTTGTTTTATTATTGAATCTAGTATTTGTACCTTTATTCTCTTATCTAGTGCTTCCGCTGCTGATAGGTCTCTTGATCAGTATTCCTGTCTTAATGTTCCTTCCTTGGCTGGAAGGTTTAGTTTTCATGGCCGATCTATGCTTGAACTATCTGGAAAAGCTTGTGGAAGCCATCAGCAGCAGTGCATCCTTTAATATTATTACAGGCAGGTTATCCATAATTGGAATGACTATAATGCTGATAGGTGTTACCTGGTTGTTTATCAATTTTGAAAAATCTATCAAAAGGTGTAATCGTTGGCAATGGTGGGCAGCTGGTTCGCTTATTGTTATAGGCTTGTTTTCTGAAGTTTATTCTCCTGCCGGCAAAGTTGTCATGCTGGATATCGGTCAAGGAGATGCGTTGTTGATCAAAGAGCCTTTTGGTCGCGGCAACTATCTGATCGACACAGGAGGAGCAGTGGATTGGAAAGAAAAAGAAGAATGGGCCAAAGCTGAAGCGCCATATTCAGTAGGGAATGATATAGTTATTCCCTCTTTAAAATCTTTGGGTGTTCCTAACTTGGATCAACTGATTTTAACCCATGCAGATACAGATCATGTTGGCGCATTAAAAGACATTTTAGAAGATATGCCGACAACAGAGATCACTGCAACAAAACGTACGCTGTTGGACCCAATTATACAAGAGAGCTATCCGCTGATTAAAAAACAGTCTATTAGTCTGAATGCAGTCAATGCAGCCAAACAAGAACGAGTTGGACCAGATCTGATGGTCTTATATCCTTTAACAGAAACAAACGTAACAGACGAAATCAGTAAAAACGATGCTTCTTTAGTCTTATACGGAAAAATCGGGGGACAAAAGTGGTTATTCACTGGAGATGTGGAATCTGGTGGAGAAAATGAATTATTATCTTACTACCCGGGGTTAAAGGCTGATATACTGAAAGTTGCCCATCATGGAAGCAAAACTTCTTCACAGGAGACATTTGTAAATAAAGTGAGCCCTGCTGTCGCTCTTATATCCAGTGGGCAGAATAATTTTTACGGACATCCCCATGCTGAAGTCGTCAAACGATTGAAAGCAGTTCAGGCAAAGCTGTATCGAACTGATCAGCAAGGGGCAGTGATGTTCACTTATCTGCAGCTGCCTATGCAGAAAAAGCCTAAGACAGCATTTAAGACCGCAATACCAGCTGAGATGAATTAGAGTGAGGAGCTCAATATGAGTGGATTAAATAAACAGCTACAAAAAATCAAAAGCAAACAACATGCTCCAGTCTATCTCGTCCAAGGTACGGAGCATGTTTTAAGTGAAAAGGTAAAATTTGCATTACTGAACTCCGTTTTGGATGAAGAAGCCACAGACTTTAATTTTGGGCAGTTTGATATGCGAGAAACAACGATTGACCTAGCGATACAAGAAGCAGAGTCCTTCCCGTTTTTTGGGGACAAACGGCTGATTTTTATTCAGCATCCCTTTTTTCTCACTGGGAAAACTGTTTCAAATGGACCCGATCATAATACTGAATATTTGGAAAAGTATGTTCAAAATCCTTCAGAATTTACAGTGCTGGTCCTATTTGCACCTTATGATAAACTGGATAAAAGGAAAAAACTGACGAAAACACTTTTAAAACATTCAGAGGTCATCAATGTAGATCCCATGAATGAAAATGAAATCAAATCTTATATTCAACAAGCCTGTCAATCACAGGATTTTGCGATTGACACAGATGCTCTGGAAGAACTACTGAAACTGACAGACAGAAACCTTTCAAAAGGCATGCAGGAGCTGGACAAACTGATGATTTTTCATCAGCAAGACAAACGGATTTCTATTTCGACAGTGAGGTCATTAGTGCCAAAAACATTGGAACAGAACATTTTTGAACTAAATGATCTAGTCTTAAGCCGACAAGCACAGCAGTCAATTGAACTTTACCAGGATCTGTTGATGCAAAAAGAAGATCCGATCAAAATAATTGCTTTGATGATCGGACAGTTTCGTTTGCTGCTGCAGGTAAAAATACTGAGAAAAAAAGGGTATCAGCAAGCAGATATTGCCAAGCTGTTGAAAGTGCATCCTTATAGAGTAAAGCTGGCACTTCAAAAAGAAAAGAAGTTTGATCAGAGTGTCTTGTCGCTTGCCCATCACCAGTTGATTGATGCTGACTTCCGGATTAAATCCGGACAAGTGCATCCTGAGCTGCAAGTAGAACTGTTTATACTGAATTTTACAGATCAGACCCCAGTACTTCAAAAGAATCTTTAAAGTTTATGCATAGAAATATTGCATAATTTTTTAGAATAATGTACAATGGAGAATGTTGAAAATCAACGGAATAGAGAAGGCGATTTTAAACATTCTTTGTAGAATCTATCTATGTAGAATAATGAATCTGCCGGATTTAAAGAATTTCTTATAAAGGAGTGTTTTGAATATGCCAAATATGGTGCAAACAATCAAACGTCAACGCCAAGATGTTAAAAAGAACGCTAACAACATTTCGCAAGTATCCGCTATGCGTAGTGCTAAGAAAAAATATTTAACAGCGGTTGAAAACGGACAAGACAATGCAGCTGAGTTATTTAACCAAGCAGCAAAAGCCATTGATGCAGCAGCAACTAAAGGATTAATCCACAAAAACAAAGCTGCCCGCGACAAGTCTCGTTTATCAAAAAAATTAGGATAATGTCTTAATTGAATTAAAAGTTCTTCCTTTCTGACCTGGTCAAAAGGAAGAGCTTTTTTTGTGCGGTTTATGGTATGATTAATACGAATGTATGTTTAGTTTCGAAAGGGGAACCACAATGCCTGATAATAAATTTCAATTAAATTCCGTCTATCAGCCGAGCGGTGATCAGCCTGAAGCGATCAAAAAACTAATAAAGGGGATAAAAGCCGGACAAAAAGAACAGGTACTCCTTGGAGCCACAGGTACAGGGAAGACTTTTACCATGTCCAATGTAATCCAAGAGGTAAATAAACCAACACTGGTTATTGCACATAACAAAACCTTAGCCGGACAATTATATTCGGAGTTCAAAGAATTTTTCCCAAATAATGCCGTTGAATATTTTGTCAGCTACTATGACTACTACCAACCAGAAGCTTATGTTCCATCTACAGATACTTTTATTGAAAAAGATGCTTCGATCAATGATGAGATCGATAAGTTGAGACACTCTGCGACGAGTTCTCTTTTAGAAAGAAGAGACGTCATTGTAGTCGCTTCAGTTTCTTGTATCTATGGTTTGGTTAACCCTAAAGATTATGAAGAACACGTGCTGTCTTTAAGAGCAGGGATGGAAATTAGTCGGGATGCTGTTTTAAGAAGATTAGTGGACATGCAATTTGAACGAAACGATATAGATTTCCAGCGGGGAAGATTTCGTGCACGCGGAGATATTGTTGAAATCTTTTTAGCTTCCAGAGAAAGCGAAGCCGTTCGTGTGGAATTTTTCGGTGATGAGATTGATCGGATTAGAGAAGTAGATGTATTGACTGGGGAAGTTAAAGCAGACTTATCACATGTGGCGATTTTTCCTGCAACCCACTTTGTTTCTAATGATGAACAGACAAGATCTGCCATTGATTCGATCAAAACAGAATTAGACAGCAGACTCAAAGAATTGAATGAGGATCATAAGTTACTGGAAGCACAGCGACTGGATCAGCGAACCCATTATGATATTGAGATGCTGATGGAAATGGGCTATTGCTCCGGGATTGAAAATTATTCCAGACATATGGATGGCAGAAAGCCCGGAGAAGCACCTTATACACTGTTGGATTTCTTCCCTGAAGATTCTTTGTTTGTTGTGGATGAGTCGCACATTACGATGCCTCAGATCCGCGGAATGTATAATGGTGACCGTGCCCGTAAGCAACAATTAGTTGAGCACGGCTTTAGGCTGCCGAGTGCACTGGACAACCGTCCTTTGAGATTAGAAGAGTTCGAAGAACGTGTTCCACAAATTACGTATATCTCTGCAACACCAGCAGATTATGAAATCAGCAGAGCTTCCCAGGTTGTCGAACAAATCATCAGACCGACTGGGTTACTGGACCCAATTATTGAGGTGAGACCGATTGAAGGCCAAATTGATGATTTGATTGAAGAAGTCAACCTGCGTATTGAAAAAAATGAACGAGTCTTTATTACAACACTTACTAAGAAAATGGCTGAAGATTTAACCGACTACCTTAAAGAAGTCGGGATAAAAGTTCAATACCTGCACAGTGATATCAAGACGTTAGAGAGAACGCAGATTATTCGCGACTTGAGAGTCGGTAAGTTTGATGTATTGATTGGAATCAACTTGCTGCGGGAAGGGTTGGATGTCCCAGAAGTTTCAATGGTGGCTATTCTTGATGCAGATAAAGAAGGATTTTTAAGAAGTACACGTTCACTGATTCAGACAATTGGACGAGCAGCGCGTAACGAGAACGGCAGAGTTATCATGTATGCAGATAAGCGGACAGACTCTATGAATATGGCGATAGAAGAAACCGAGCGTCGTCGTGAGATTCAAGAGGAGTACAACCGCGAACATGGAATTACTCCGAAAACAATTAAAAAAGAAGTACGCGATCTAATTCAAATTTCTACGGTAGTTGAAGATGGCGAAGGGTTATCGGAAGACAGCGTCAAGAAATTATCAAGAGAAGAAAGAAGAGAACTGATTGAAACGATGGAGCTGGAAATGAAGCAAGCTGCAAAAGAGCTTGATTTCGAAAAGGCTGCTCAGCTGAGAGATGTCGTAATGGAAATCAAAACAAAGTTCTCCAAATAACAGTGTTGACTTTCACAAGCGAAACCTGTAGAGTAAATTTAAAGTTAATCGATATCCTTTAAAAAGTAGTCCAGTGAGGCTGATAAGGAGCAAAAGCGTTCAATACAGCATTGATCTAAATCAGTGCGATTGAAAATATAGGAGCAGAATCTATTCTGCATCTATATCTAATCCTGAATATATTTTGGGAAGCTCTCTTATCTAATATGGATAAGGGAGCTTTTTTTAATCATTCGATTGCCGACTCCAAGGGTCGTTAACTGACAGTGCAAAACGAAATGGAGGTATTCTGATGGAAAAACAGGTGCAAGAAATCGAATTAATGAATGAAGAAGCAGTTAAACGAGCTTTGACCCGAATTACGTATGAAATTATAGAGAAGAATAAAGGAGTGGAGGATTTAGTCATTCTGGGCATCAAAACCAGAGGCGTATACTTAGCACACAGAATAGCGCAGAGAATGGAACAGTTGGAAGGTCGGCCGGTAGAAGTAGCTGAACTGGATATTTCAAATTATAGAGATGATCAGCAGTCTCTTGCTTCTGCTCATAAACCTGATCTGAACTGCACTGTACAAGGGAAAAAAGTCGTGATTGTAGATGATGTATTGTATACCGGAAGAACGATCAGGGCAGCGTTGGATGCGATCATTGATCAGGGAAGACCAAAAAGAATCTACCTGGCAGTACTCATTGACCGAGGCCACCGCGAGCTGCCGATCAGAGCGGATTTTATTGGAAAAAATATTCCGACTTCCAGCGAAGAAGACATTAAAGTTTCTTTAACAGACATAGATGAAAAAGATCGTGTGACTATTCATAAACCAACTCAATAACTGCCGAACTTTAAAAGTTGTCCAGAGAGGCATCAAAGGTCGCAGGCAAACATGCATCTCTTCTCTTTCATTAAGAGAATGAGTCTGTCTTTTTACACTGGTAAAAGTAGACGATGATTGCCTACAGCTTTTAGACCTGATGCCTCTTTACATCAGGTCTTTTTTTAGCGAAAAGAAAGGAAGCGACTATGGTTAATCGTCACAAGATAAAACATCCTAATCATTTTTTGTCACTGAATGCACTATCAGAAAAGCAGTTATTTCAACTTATTGAACGGGCCGTTCATTTTAAGAAACATCCGTTTACTGAGAAAAAACGACATTCACTGTATGCAATAAATTGTTTTTTTGAAGACAGTACACGTACACATAAAAGTTTTGAGATGGCAGAAAGAAAACTAGGTATGCAGCTTTTGGATTTTCACCCTTCAACCAGCAGTGTGAAAAAAGGGGAAAGCTTGTTTGACACAGTAATGACACTTCAGGCAATCGGAGTAGATCTGATTGTGATACGCCATCCGCAAGAAGCATTCTATGAAGAACTTATTCAATCTCCTTTATTGACCAGTTCCATTGTTAACGGAGGGGACGGATCTGGAGAACACCCTAGCCAGTCTCTGCTGGATTTGATGACCATTTATGAAGAATTTCATACTTTTAAAGGAGTGAAAGTCGCGATAGCTGGAGATTTAATCCATTCACGGGTCGCAAGAAGCAATGGTCGGATACTTAAAAAACTCGGTGCTGAAGTATGGTTTACGGGCCCTGAGGCTTGGATGGATCCCTCTTACGAAACCTTCGGATCATATGCGCCGATGGATGATCTGGTAGGAAAGGTAGATGTAATGATGCTGCTGCGAGTACAGCACGAACGGCATAAAGAAAGTCATTCGGCTTTTTCAAAAAAAGGATATCTATCAGAGTATGGGTTAACTTCTGACAGAGAACAGAAAATGAAATCAGATGCCATTATTATGCACCCGGCACCGGTTAATCGCGATGTCGAGATTGCGTCAAACCTAGTCGAAAGCAGTCGTTCTCGTATATTTAAACAAATGGAAAACGGCGTTTATGCCAGAATGGCTATTATCGATTCACTACTGCAATGATCACAGGAGGAGACTTATGACATTACTGATAAAAGAGGCGCAACTCTTAAATACTGAGCTGGGTCAATTGACTGACATCTATATAGAAAACAAAACGATTAGTGCCATTGGTCAGGATCTACCGTATGAAGCAGATACTGTACTGGAGGCGAAAGGAAAATTAGTGACAGCCGGATTGATTGATGTGCATGTGCATCTGAGAGAGCCCGGATTTGAATACAAGGAAACGATTGAAACAGGCAGCAAAGCAGCGGCTAAAGGCGGATTTACTACAATTTGTGCTATGCCGAATGTCAATCCGGCGCCTGATACTGTTGAAGCTCTACAGAATATACAAAATATCATACAAAGAACCGCCGCAGTGAAAGTTAAACCTTACGTACCAATCACTAAAGATCTGACTTCAGATGAATTGACTGATCAATCTGCTCTGAAAAAAGCAGGGGCATTTGCATTCACAAATGATGGAGTAGGGGTTCAGACAGCGGCTACTATGTATTTAGCCATGCAAACAGCAGCGAAACTCAACGTGCCGATCGTTGCGCATACAGAAGATAACTCCTTATTGTTTGACGACGGCGGTGTCATGCACGAAGGCAAGCGAAATCAGGAACTGGGTCTGCCGGGAATGTCTCAACTAACGGAATCAACACAAATTGCAAGAGATGTTCTGTTGGCTGAAGCAACCGGTGTTCACTATCACGTTTGTCACGTATCAGCGAAAGAAAGTGTAAGAGTCATCAGAGATGCTAAAAAAGCAGGCATCAATGTAACAGCAGAAGTAACACCGCATCACTTGCTGCTTTGTGAAGAAGATATTCCAGCTGATTCAAGTCTTTATAAAATGAATCCACCGTTAAGAAGTCGATCAGATCAAGCAGCATTACTCGAAGGACTGCTTGACGGGACTATTGATATGATCGCAACAGATCATGCACCACACAGCGAAGCGGAAAAAAAAGGCTCAATGATAGGTTCTCCATTTGGGATTATCGGCAGCGAAATTGCCTTTCCCCTTTTATATACTTATCTGGTCAAAACTGGAAAAGTTTCATTGAAACAATTGATAGACTGGATGACCGTTAATCCGGCTCAAACATTCTCGCTGGGGACTGGAAAGATTACAGTCGGGTCAATGGCTGATATAGCCTGTTTTGATTTAGAGCAAAAGAACAGCATCGAAAAGGACTTCTTTCACTCTAAATCGTCTAATACGCCCTTTATAGGTTGGACGATTTATGGTGCAGCAGCGTTTACGGTCGTCAATGGACAAGTGGTCTATCAGGAGGGGAAATAAGTGAAAAGAAGAATGCTTGTATTAGAAGACGGAAATGTTTTTAAAGGATACGGTTTTGGATCGGAAAAGGAAACAATCGGAGAAGTTGTTTTTAATACAGGAATGACGGGGTATCAAGAATCCATCACAGATCAGTCCTATAACGGTCAGCTTTTGACCTTTACCTACCCGTTGATTGGGAACGCCGGCATCAACCGCGACGATTATGAATCAATCTTTCCAACAATCAAGGCTGTGATTGTAAAAGAGTTTGCCAGAGTTCCTTCAAACTGGCGCAGCCAGATGAATTTAGATGAATGCTTAAAAGAAAAAGGCATTCCGGGGCTGACAGGCGTGGATACTAGAAGACTGACACGTGTAATTAGAGAACATGGTGCAATGAAGGCGCTGCTTACAGACACAGATTCATCAATCGAGGAATGTCTTCAAAGAGTACGATCGAAAAAACTGCCGACCAACCAAGTTGCCCAAGTATCAACGACACGACCGTACGTCAGTCCGCAAAATGGCAGAAAAGTAGTAGTAATTGACTTTGGCTTAAAACACAGTATTTTGCATGAATTGAATAAACGGGCTTGTCATGTCATGGTACTGCCTTTCGATACGTCGGCTGAAACGATTCTGAACTTGAATCCTGATGGGGTTATGCTGACGAATGGACCGGGAGACCCGACGGATTTACCCGACGTTATTGAAATGATAAAAGAACTTCAGCCGCAAATACCGATTTTTGGTATTTGTTTAGGGCACCAGCTGCTGGCTCTAGCCAATGGTGCAAAAACATATAAGATGGATTTTGGGCACAGAGGGTTTAATCATCCAGTCAGAGAAATCGCCACTGGCAAAATCGCTTTTACTTCTCAAAATCATGGATATGCTGTTGCGGCAGACTCCGTTGATCCAAAACGATTAAGCGTTACACACGTTGAAATCAATGACGGAACAGTGGAAGGACTGAAGCATCGTGCTTACCCGGTATTCAGTGTTCAGTATCATCCAGATGCTGCTCCGGGGCCGCATGATGCAGCCGATTTGTTCGACCAATTTATTGAAGTGATGGATGCACAGAAAGCGGGGATGATTCATGCCTAAACGACAGGATATCAAAAAAATATTAGTTATTGGATCCGGACCGATCATTATTGGACAAGCTGCAGAATTTGATTATGCAGGGGCACAAGCCTGTCTGGCGCTCAGAGAAGAAGGCTATGAAGTCGTACTGGTCAACTCTAATCCAGCTACGATTATGACAGACAAAGAAATCGCCGATAAAGTTTATCTGGAGCCGCTGACTTTAGAATTTGTTTCTAAAATCCTCAGAAAAGAACGGCCGGATGCAATCCTGCCAACATTGGGCGGCCAGATGGGATTGAATATGGCGATTGAACTGGATAACAGCGGCATCATAGCAGAACTGGGCATTGAACTGCTGGGTACGAAATTGTCAGCTATCAATAAAGCAGAAGACAGAGAGCTGTTCAGAGCTTTGATGCGAGAATTGAATGAGCCGGTCCCGGATAGTGAAATCGTGCATACAGTGGATGAAGCTCTCGACTTCGCCGGTCAAATCGGCTATCCGCTGATCGTGCGTCCTGCCTTTACGATGGGCGGTACAGGCGGCGGTTTATGCGACAATGAAGCAGAATTGAGAGAAATTGTTGCAAACGGCATAAAACTTTCTCCGGTACATCAGTGCCTAGTCGAAAGAAGTATTGCCGGTTATAAAGAAATAGAATATGAAGTGATGCGGGATCATGCTGATAATGCCATAGTAGTCTGTAATATGGAAAATTTTGACCCAGTTGGGATTCATACAGGTGATTCGATCGTCTTTGCTCCGAGCCAGACACTGACAGATAAAGAGTATCAGCTGTTGAGAGACGCTTCCTTGAAGATTATTCGGGCGCTTGAAATTGAAGGCGGATGTAACGTTCAGCTTGCTTTAGATCCTCAAAGTTTTAATTACTACATTATTGAAGTGAATCCAAGAGTCAGTCGTTCTTCGGCATTGGCGAGTAAAGCGACCGGATATCCGATTGCAAAACTGGCAGCTAAAATTGCGGTCGGTCTGACACTGGACGAAATGAAAAATCCTGTTACTGAAACAACCTATGCTCAATTTGAACCAGCTTTGGATTATGTCGTTGCAAAGATCCCAAGATGGCCGTTTGATAAATTCGCAACTGGAGACCGTACCTTAACAACGCAAATGAAAGCAACAGGTGAAGTGATGGCGATTGGAAGGACTATTGAAGAAAGTTTGTTGAAAGCTGTCCGGTCTTTGGAAGTCGGTGCTCAGCATATTGAGTTGCCTGAATGTGCAGATCTGCCTGATCACCAATTGATCGATAAAATCGTAAAAGCCGAAGATGAACGCTTATTTTATCTAATGGAGGCTATTAGAAGACAGTATCCAATTGAAGAACTGGCACAGCTGACCAAGATAGATCTGTTCTTTATGGATAAACTCCTGCACATTGCAGAAATCGAGAATACTTTAAAACAGTCAGTATTTGATGCCGATACACTGCGATATGCTAAGCAATATGGCTTTTCGGATCAGGCAATCGCTGATCGCTGGGGTTGTACAGCAGAAGAAGCCGCCCAACTCAGAAAGAAAAATCAGCTCACACCTGTTTACAAAACAGTTGATACTTGTGCTGCGGAATTCCAATCTTCTACACCTTACTTATATAGTACTTATGAAGAGGAACAGGAAAGTATCGTTACAGAAAAGCCATCTATCTTAGTACTCGGCTCTGGTCCTATCCGAATCGGTCAAGGCGTTGAATTTGATTATGCTACTGTCCATTCAGTTAAAGCGATTCGCCAAGCAGGGTATGAAGCGATCATCATGAATAATAATCCAGAAACTGTTTCAACAGACTTTTCAATTTCGGACAAGTTGTATTTTGAACCATTAACAGTGGAAGATGTCATGAATGTCGTTGAACTAGAGAATCCAAAAGGCGTCATCGTACAATTCGGCGGACAGACAGCCATCAATTTAGCTGAGCCGCTGGAAAGACGTGGTGTGAACATTTTAGGAACGACGGTGGAAAATCTGGATCGTGCTGAAAATCGTGATTCATTTGAAAAATCGTTAAAAGAACTAGGGATTCCGCAGCCAGAAGGAGATACAGCCAGAGCAGAAACGGAAGCTTTAGAGATTGCTGAGCGTATTGGATATCCTGTGCTGGTAAGACCGAGTTATGTATTAGGCGGGCGCGGAATGCAGATTGTAGATAATGCGCAAGATCTGATGACGTATGTACGAGGTGCAGTCAAGCTTTCGACAGAACATCCCATATTGATCGATCGCTACCTCATTGGGAAAGAAGTCGAAGTGGATGCAATTTGTGATGGTGAAACTGTCTTGATTCCTGGAATCATGGAACATATCGAAAGATCAGGGGTCCATTCTGGGGATTCTATGGCTGTCTATCCTCCGCAAGCCTTGTCTGACAATGTTATCGAGAAAATTATAGATTATACACAAAAACTGAGTATCGGTTTAGACTGCATCGGATTAATGAATATCCAGTTCGTTGTGCATGATCAGACTGTTTATGTCATTGAAGTGAATCCGCGTGCTAGTCGTACAGTACCTTTCTTGAGCAAAGTAACCAATATTCCAATGGCACAAGTAGCGACAAAAATTATTCTAGGACAGTCGTTAAAAGACCAAGGTTACCAAAACGGATTGCATAAGCCGGGAAATGGAGTCCATGTTAAAGCGCCTGTGTTCAGTTTTTCCAAGCTGCATAAAGTGGATGCTTCGTTAGGACCAGAGATGAAATCAACAGGGGAAGTAATGGGCAGTGACCATACGATGGAAAAAGCATTGTATAAAGCCTTTGAAGCAGCCGGGACACATTTGCTGGATCATGGAAAAGTATTATTTAAAATAACCGATGAAGACAAAAAAGAAGGACAATTATTAGGCAAACGGTTTGCGGAAATTGGCTACACGATTATTGCAACAGCAAAAACCGCAGAGATATTTGAGGAAAAAGGCCTTTCGGTACAGAAGATAGAAGGCAAAGGTCAGAAAAATGTAGAAGAATCAGTGCTGGATCTGATTACGAATCAGGAAGTTGATCTAGTGATCAATACAATTGGAAAAAATGCAGCGGCCATTAATGATGGTCTGTACATTCGAAAAGCTTCTATTGAAAAAGGGATACCTTTAATGACTTCTCTGGACACTGTATCAGCTGTTTTAAGAGTGCTGGAGTCCAGATCTTTTTCTACTTTGGCATTATGAAATAAAAAAATGAATTAAAAATGGAGGAATGGATATGGGACAATTAACAGTAACATTACCCGGACTGAGAATGAAAAACCCGATCATGCCGGCAAGCGGTACATTCGGATTTGGAGATATGTACCAAGACCTATATAATTATAATAAACTGGGAGCTTTAGTCCTGAAATCTACAACCGAACATCCTCGAAAAGGAAATGAAGATCCAAAATTCCACCCTTTAAGAAGCGGCGTATTAAATGCAGTAGGATTAAAAAACCCTGGTGTCGATAAAGTGATTTCCGACAAACTGCCCAAATTGGCTCACTATGAAACACCGATTATAGCAAGTGTCGCTGGAGCAACAGTGGAAGAATTTGTAACTGTAGCTGAAAAGCTCTCTCAAAGCCAATTGATCTCTGCCTTGGAAATCAATGTGTCTTGTCCGAATGTGAAAGAAGGCGGATTGACGTTTGGAACAAACCCTGCAGTAGTGCAAGAAATCACTGAAAAAATCAAGCAAGTTACAATACTGCCGATCTATATCAAACTGACACCGAATGTTACAGACATTGTGAAAATCGCAAAAGCTGCTGAAGCTGGTGGTGCAGATGGAATCAGCTTGATCAACACTGTGCTGAGTATGAATTTTGATGTGCAGACTCGAAAACCGGTACTGGGTAATGGAATGGGCGGCTTATCTGGAGAAGGCATTTTCCCGATTGCTGTACGCATGGTTTATCAAGTAGCACAAGCGGTTGATCTGCCAATTATCGGCATGGGCGGCGTCCGCACCACAGATGATGTGATCCAGATGTTTCTAGCGGGGGCATCTGCTGTAGCAATCGGAACAGCGACGTATAAAAATCCGCTGGTTATGAATCAAATCATCGAAGAACTACCAGTCAGATTAAATGAATTAGGGGTCAGTTCAATTGAACAGCTGATTGCTGATGTGAAAAGAGCGAAAGTACATGGATAATAAACCGATTATTGCTTTAGATTTTTCAACAAAACAGGAAGTACGTAAGTTCCTTGAACAATTTCCTTCAGAATCCCTGAATTTGAAAATCGGGATGGAATTATTTTATCAGCAGGGACCTGAGATGCTGTATGAACTTAAAACACAAGGACATGACTTGTTTTTGGATATCAAACTGCATGATATCCCGACCACTGTTCGCAAAGCGATGAAAGGACTTGCTTCTTTAGGAGTAGATATGGTCAATCTTCATGCAGCCGGCGGCAGAAAAATGATGGAAGCAGCGAAAGAAGGACTAACGGCAGGTACACCGGCTGGTCAGAACTCGCCGATCCTGCTGGCCGTTACTCAATTAACGAGTACAACAGAACAGATGATTCAAGAAGAACAGCGTCTTGCCTGTTCATTAGAAGAGAGTGTCCTACACTATGCTGAATTGGCGAAAGCATCTGGTGCAGATGGTGTTGTCTGTTCAGTTCTGGAAGCAGAAAAGATCAAAAAGACGATTGCACCGACATTTTATAGAGTAACCCCTGGAATCAGATTGGCCAAGGATGATACAAACGATCAGCATCGAGTAGCTGATCCAAAAACAGCAAGGATATCTGGTGCAAGCCATATTGTTGTTGGACGCACCATTACACAGTCAACCGTTCCTTTTAAAACGTATCAAACAGTTTTAAAAGAATGGAAGGGAGAATAATATGAATCATTCATTTGAAGTAGCAAAAGCTTTACTATCTATCGGTGCTGTTTCTATACAGCCCAATGACCCCTTTACATGGACAAGCGGTATGAAAAGCCCGATCTACTGCGATAATCGTATTACAATGAGCTATCCTGAAGTCAGAAGAAGCATTATTCAAGGGTTTGCAGCTCTGATCAAAGAGCGATTTCCTGAAGCAGAAGTGATTGCTGGCACAGCCACTGCAGGCATACCGCATGCTGCCTGGCTTGCTCAGGAGCTGGATCTGCCGATGGTCTACATTCGCAGTGCAGCAAAAGAACATGGAAAAGGCAAGCAGATTGAGGGTGTATTTGAGCCGGGAGCTAAGATGGTTGTGATCGAAGATCTGATATCAACAGGCAGCAGTGTGATCAATGCGGTCCAGGAAGCACGCAGTGAAGGGGCTGAAGTTCTCGGAGCAGCAGCTATTTTTACGTATGAACTGCCAATCAGCTTCCAGGCTTTCCAGGATCTTGGAATTGAGTTCTATACCATTACGAATTATACAACACTGATTGACTGTGCGCTGGAGTCAAAACAGATTGAACAAAAAGATATGAAGCGTTTGGAAGAATGGAAAAAGGATCCGAAAAGTTGGCATTGACACTTGCTTTTTGTACTAAAATGCTGTAACCTTAATCAAGTGCTATTGGGCCGGAAAGTGTTTAAAGCTGAATGGTTTAATAGAACAAAGTCCGTTACTTGGATAGGCGTTTCACCAGCGTTATCTCAGTAGCCGGAGTCAAAAAAAGAGAAAGAGGTGTAGTGAAATGGCAGTATCAAAAGAACAAAAAACACAAATCATGACTGATTATGCTCGTCACGAAGGAGATACTGGTTCTCCAGAAGTACAAATCGCAGTTTTAACAGCTGAGATCAATGAATTAAACGAGCACGCAAGAGTACACAAAAAAGATTTCCACTCTATGCGCGGGTTGATGAAAAAAATCGGACACCGTCGTAACTTGTTAGCATATCTTCGTAATAAAGATATTACTCGTTACCGCGAATTGATCCAACGTCTAGGTTTACGTCGTTAATAAAAAGCTATATAGACCGCTTAGTTATGCAAGATAAATGGATCGCGGCCAGCTTTTTAGCAGCCTGATCAAATCTTAATAACAAATCTGGATTTATATGCTGGATTTTATGTATAATAAAAAGCGGGATTCTCTGGAATCTCGCTTTCTTTATCGTTAAAATGAAACTGCAGGAAGTTTCAGTTCTCTACTATGCAAATGTGAGGGTTTAATCAGTGATTAAATAATGACATTTGTTTAGTAGAATGGGCTTCCTGACAACTTATGCTCAAAGGAGATTATAATGTCAGATAAAAAAGTATTTACGTCGACGATCGGCGGCAGAACACTGACCGTTGAAGTTGGTCAACTAGCAAAACAGGCGAACGGAGCTGCATTGATCAGATATGAAGACACTGTTGTATTAACGGCAGCTGTTGCAAGCAGTCAAGCCAGCGACCGTGATTTCTTCCCGTTAATGGTTAGTTATGAAGAAAAAATGTATTCAGTAGGAAAAATTCCTGGAGGATTCATCAAGCGTGAAGGACGTCCTTCAGAAAATGCAACCTTGACAGCTCGTCTGATCGATAGACCTTTACGTCCTATGTTTGCTGAAGGTTTCCGTAATGAAGTTCAAATTACAAACACAGTTATGTCAGTAAACCCTGACAACTCTCCAGAAATGTCAGCAATGTTCGGTTCATCATTAGCGTTGTCTATCTCAGATATTCCATTCAACGGCCCGATTGCAGGGGTTAATGTTGGGAGAGTTAACGGAGAATTATTGATTAACCCTACAGAAGCACAAACTGCTGAGTCAGATATCCACTTAACGGTTGCGGGAACAAAAGAAGCCATCAACATGGTGGAAAGCGGCGCAGAACAAGTATCTGAAGAAGATATGCTGGAAGCACTCTTATTCGGACACGAAGCCATCAAAGAATTAGTCGCTTTCCAAGAAGAAATTGTTGAAGCGGTCGGACAAGAAAAAATGGAAGTCATTTTATCTGTTCCTAACGAAGAACTTAAAGCTGAGATCGTTGCTGCATACAATGATGAAATGAAAGCTGCGATCCAAACGTTTGATAAACAAGAACGTGCAGAGAAAACAGAAGCTGTTAAACAAGACATTATCAGCACGTATGAAGAGAAATATGCAGATCACGAAGATGCTGCAAGCATTTTAAAAGATGTAAAAGCCATTGCCTCTGGGATGGAAAAAGATGAAGTACGTCGTCTGATCACTAAAGAAAATGTTCGTCCAGACGGTCGTAAAGTGGATGAGATTCGTTCATTAGAGTCAGAAGTTTCTATTTTACCGCGTGTTCACGGCTCGGGGCTATTCACCCGCGGCCAGACGCAGGCACTTTCTGTCGCAACTCTGGCACCATTGAACGAACATCAGATTATTGACGGGTTAAGCAGTGAAGACAGAAAACGATTCATTCACCACTATAATTTCCCGCAATTTTCAGTAGGAAGTACTGGACCTGTCAGAGGACCGGGACGTCGTGAAATCGGACACGGAGCTTTAGGAGAAAGAGCATTGGCTCAAGTTATTCCAAGCGAAGAAGAATTCCCTTATACAATTCGTCTAGTAGCAGAAGTACTTGAATCTAATGGATCATCTTCACAGGCAAGTATCTGTGCGGGTACCTTAGCTTTAATGGATGCCGGAGTTCCGATCAAAGCTCCTGTTGGCGGTATTGCTATGGGACTGGTTATGGAAGGCGACGATTATACCGTATTGACGGATATCCAGGGTCTTGAAGATCACTTAGGCGATATGGACTTTAAAGTTGCAGGAACTCGAGAAGGAATTACTGCATTGCAGATGGATATCAAAATTGAGGGAATCACTAAAGAAATTTTAGTTGAAGCTTTAACGTCAGCTAAAAAAGCTCGTCTTGAGATCCTGGACAATTTAGAAGCAACGATTGAACAGCCGCGTACAGAGTTAAGCCAATACGCTCCGAAGATTGAATCAATCAAGATCAAACCTGAACAAATCAAAGTTGTGATTGGTAAAGGTGGAGACACCATCAACGGTATTATTGACGAAACTGGCGTTAAAATTGATATCGATGAAGAAGGTAATGTGGCAATCTACGGTGTTGATGCATCAGCTATCAAACGTGCGGTAGAAATTATCGAAGAGTTGACGGAAGAAGTTGTCGTTGGGAAAGTTTACAATGGAACAGTCAAACGTGTTGAAAAATTCGGTGCCTTTGTAGAAATTATTAAAGGGAAAGACGGACTGGTTCACGTTTCTGAATTATCCGACAAGTACGTTAAAAATGTTGAAGATATTGTTTCTATAGGGGACAAGTTAGAAGTTAAAGTAACAGAAATCGACAAAATGGGTCGTGTAAATCTTTCTAGAAAAGCTGTACTAGAAGCAGACGCTTCAGACTCTGAGAGCGAATCTAAGTAATTTTTATTTAGTCAAATATCGGCTGGGACAAAAACAGCAACCTGGCTAATGAAAAAATAACCGAGCGGAACTGTACATGAGTACAATACTGCTCGGTTTTTTCTATCTTATCCTTTTATTTTATTATTTATTTTAGTCTCATTATTCAAAGTTTTGATTTAATAGGGATTTACTTTTCAGTTCGGGTTGTCTCCTGCTTTTTTTGCTTAAAATAAATTACTTATAGATACCCATGTTCACCACGGATAGAATAATGGGTAGAGGTCAGTACTTCAGTCTCGGAATTATCCAGGTACTTCACTACTAAACCACCCGTTTCATTAATGGTTTGAATTAATGCTTTTCGATGATTCTGGTCAGCAGAGTGTGTGTCAATGATCCAGAAAGTATGACCAATCAGAGCAGAATGGCTGCGGCAACTATCTAAAAAATGGTTCGACTGGTGTGTTGTCAGCCACTCCGTATACAGCTGTTCGAATTTCTCGGCAAATCGTGCAATGATTAAATTTGGATCCACCGTACCCCTCACAACTTTCAGCGAACCGGCTTTCAATTTCAGTTCTTCTGAAAAATCTGTTTCTTCCAGATTAGTATTTATCCCAATTCCTATGATGATCCCTTCCAGGAAACTGCCGGAATATTCTGCTTCTGTCAATATGCCGGCTACCTTTTTGTTCTGAACAATGATATCATTCGGCCACTTGATTTTCGCCTCACAGTAAATTTCTAATGCAGAAACTAGCGCAGCAGCAGCTAATTGAGTCAGAAGGGAATAATCCAACAGTTGATCAGCCGGCTTCAAAAGCAAGCTCATGGAAACCGTTTTTCCAGCAGGAGAAGACCAGTTTCTTCCGAGTCGTCCCTTGCCGGAGTATTGCTGATGGGCTAAGACAAGAGTTCCTTCTTTCAAGTCTTTGACTTGATGTTTGATCCAATCATTTGTAGAGGGAATGGATTGATGCAGAAGAGTCGCTCTGCCGACAAAGCTTGTTGTTAACCTGCTATTAATGGCTGACCTGGACAATATTGGATTGATCAGCCGCACAAATTGACTTTGAACAATCACCGGCATATTGTCTGATACAATTTCTTTGATTACTTGCTCAACCGTTTGACAGTCAATACTAAACTGATTAGCTAGTTCTGAATATGAAACGGAAGCAGGAAAGCAATGATTGAGATAGTCTAATATCGTTTCTTTTAATGACACAAAAATACAAATCCCTTCTAACAACGAGCTATGCCCTGTAATTCACTTGCTAGTATACATAGATTATAATGAAATGTCGATAAATGAACAGATGGAACATTAGTAGGAAATAACAGATATCTATGCTATACTTAAAGCAGTGTAGAATGAACGGACGTAAGATCAATAGGTGGAATATCCTATAATAACTAAGTTGAACTATACGGAAATCAACTTTTAGAGGTGAAAAAATTGAGTAATATTAAGATTATTCCTCTTGGAGGAGTAAGAGAAAATGGTAAAAATTTATACGTGATTGAATCTGGTGAGGATTTATTCGTATTAGACTGCGGGTTAATGTACCCGGAAGATGAGCTGTTCGGAATCGATGCAGTCATTCCTGATTTTAGTTATCTTTTAGAAAATAAAGAACGGATTGCAGGAGTCTTTCTTTCTCACGGTCACGAAGATGCAATCGGTGCATTGCCGTACTTTTTAGATGTCTTCAACGTTCCAGTTTTTGGCTCTGAACTGACAATCGAACTTGCTAAACTATTTGTAAAAGAATCTAGTCGCGGCAACAAGTTTGACGACTATCACGTGATTGATGAACATACCGAAATCGACTTTCATGGAAATTCTGTCAAGTTCTTCAGAACAACGCACACGATTCCTGATTCAATGGGAATTTCTGTTAAAACAGCTGAAGGAAATATTGTTTATACGGGGAACTTTAAATTCGATCAAAGCGCGAGTGAAATTTACCGAACAGACTTTGCACAGATCACTGAGATCGGTAAAGAAGGCGTGCTTGCTTTATTAAGTGATTCCAATGAAGCCGAAAGCGTCGTAGAGAATGTTTCTGATAAAAGAGTTCAGGAAGAAGTTCTGGATATCTTCCAGGATACCAATAGCCGTATTATCGTTGCGGCTGTCGCGAGTAATATTTTAAGAATCCAGCAAGTATTGAATGCTGCGCATCAGTCTGGTCGAAAAGTCTTTATTACAGGACGCAACCTAGAAGCGATCATTAAAACAGCAATGGATTTGGATAAACTGACATTGCCGGATGAGCATTTAATTACACCTGTCGATAAAATCGATCAATATGATGATGAGCAGATTCTGATATTGGAAACAGGAGCTTCTGGCGAACCGATCAAGACATTAAATCGTATGGCCAGCGGCAGTCATGGGCAAGTGAATATCAAACCAGGCGATTTAGTCTTTATCGCAACAAGTCCATCTACCGCAATGGAAGTCACTGTAGCAGAAACAGAAAATCTGATTTATCGTGCAGGAGCCACTGTTAAACATATTTCAGATAATATGAAAGCTTCTGGTCACGGTACGCCGAATGATCTACAGTTGATGATCAATCTGCTGCGTCCACAATACTTTGTTCCTATTCAAGGAGAATATCGTATGCTGGCAGCACATGCTGACTTGGCCAATGAAACCGGCATTTCTAATTCGAATATCTTTATTTTAGGTAATGGAGATGTATTGGATTATCAAAAAGGCAAAATGACTCAGACAGGACAAGTTCCTGCTGACAATACGCTGATTGACGGAATCGGTATTGGCGATATCGGAAACATTGTTTTAAGAGACCGCAGATTGTTGTCTGAGGACGGAATCTTTGTGGCTGTAGTAACGATCGACAGAAAGAAAAAAACGATCGTCTCTGGTCCGCATATTGTAACAAGAGGGTTTGTTTTCGTTAAAGAAAGCCAGGATCTGATCAATGAATCAAACAGCATTGTAAAAGAGGTCGTCCGTAAAAATCTAGAACACAATGATTTTGACTGGGGATCAATTAAACAAGATATCCGAGAAGAACTTGGAAATCAATTATTTAAAAAAACCCGTAGACGTCCGATCATCTTACCTGTTATAATGGAAGTGAATCAAAATCGCCGATTTAATTAATCAAATGATTAAGTCGCACAACAATTAAACTATTGTACTAGGGGAGCCGGTAATACTGGCTGAGAGTAGGACTGTTAGTCCAGACCCTTTGAACCTGTTACGTTCGTACGTGCGTAGGGAGAGTACTTAAAAACAGCAGAGAGAATTCTCTCTCTCTCAAAAATGCTTTTTTGCTGTGATTAAAATCTATTCCACTCCTCCTCTAGTATAAATAGTGACTATAGGAGGAGTATTTTTATGCAAAACGGTCAATTAAGAATTTATTTGGAAGGAACATTATTTGCAGCGATTGCAATTATTTTATCTTTGATTCCGCTCGGGATCGGATCATCTTACAGTATATCGCTGGGAACGATTCCGCTGGCGTTTTATGCAGTCAGAAGAGGGTTGGTGCCTGGAATCTTTGCAGGATTCATTTGGGGGATTCTTCACTTCTTACTGGGAACGGCTGTAGTATTGACTTTCTGGCAAGCGACGATAGAATATGTAATTGCCTTTACTGTCTTGGGATTCACTGGGTATAACAGCAGCAAGATCCAGAAACTGATTAAAGAGAATCACATGGATAAAGCTGGCAGAGCCATTGTACTTGCAACCATTGTAGGCTCATTATTCAGATACTTTTGGCATTTTGTTGCAGGCGTAATTTTCTGGGGAGAATATGCGGTTTGGGGATTAGATCCTGTTACATTTTCTCTTCTGTTCAATGGCGCAAGTATGATTTCAACTATTGTCGTAACAGTCATTGTACTGTTGATTTTATTGAAACGTGCTCCCAGAATGTTCATTCCCCAAAGATAACCGGATAAATTAGAATAATAGAATACGCTGAAAAAAGACCTTTTAATAGAAGGTCTTTTTCATTGCATAAATTGGCAATATACAAAAAACTAGCGATGTCACTCTTGCGTATCGTATAATATATGTAGACGGGAAACAAAAAGATAGTGTACACTAGTTAGATATCACTATAGAAGTCTATTGTATTTAATAAAAGTACCCAAGGAGACAAATATGCAAATTCTCACATCACTTTTCTGGCTTTTTATCTTTTTAAACTCTGCTTTAGCAATTTTCACTGTTTTCAGAGAAAAAGAAAGAGATATCGCAGCAATCTGGGCTTGGCTGCTTGTTATTACAATGCTTCCCGGAGTTGGAATCATTATTTATTTATTCTTAGGACGCAAAATCTCCAGAGAAAACATTTTTGATATACGTGCTCAAAAAAGAATTGGTATGAATCAGTTAGTTGAAGCGCAAAAGTATCTCATTGAAAATGAGAATTTGGATATTCCAGAAACCCGTTATTTAGATACAACGATGGAACTTGTCTCACTATTTTTAGAAAGTAATCAGGCAGTTTTAACTAAGGGAAATAAAGTGGATATTCTCATTGACGGAAGAGATAAATTCGACAAGTTGATAGCGGACATTCAAAAAGCAACGCATCATATTCATGTGATGTATTATATCTTTAAAGCGGATGGCATTGGAACGACATTATTACGAGCGTTAGAAGAACGAGCGGAGAATGGAGTAGAAGTTAAAGTACTTTATGATCCGATTGGAGCACGAATTCTGGGGAAACATTTTTTCGATCGTTTAAAATCTTTTGGCGGTCAGGCAGAACCTTTTTTCGGATCAAAATTTCATCTCCTAAACTTAAGATTAAATTACCGCAATCATAGGAAAATTGTTGTGATTGATGGAACGATTGGCTACACCGGTGGATTTAACGTCGGCGATGATTATTTAGGTCTTTATGAAAAGATGGGATACTGGAGAGACACGCATCTTAGAATTGAAGGAAATGGTGTATTGCCTTTGCAGACACGGTTTTTAATGGACTGGAATGCTTCTGCAGACCAGAAAACAGTTGAGTATAAAGAAAGTTATTTCCCTGTTTCTTCATTTAAAGGCTCTACCGATCTGCAAATTGTTTCTAGTGGTCCAGATAACGAAGTACATGCAATTAAAAAAGGATTCTTGAAAATGATTAGTATGGCAAAAGAATCGGTTTATATCCAGTCACCTTACTTCATTCCTGACGAGGCCTTAATGGAGACGATTAAAATTGCCAGTTTATCAGGGATAGATGTTAAGCTTATGATTCCCAACAAACCAGATCACCCCTTTATCTACCGAGCAACACTAAGTTATGCTGAAGATATGATTAATAGCGGAGTAGAAGTATATATTTATGACGGCGGCTTTATTCATGCTAAAACGATTGTTATTGATGGGGAAATTTTATCCGTGGGAACAGCTAATTTCGATATCCGCAGTTTTAAGCTGAATTTTGAGGTTAATACATTCATGTACGACCGGTCATTAGCAAAACAACAAGTTGAGATTTATCATAAAGATATTGAGCAATCGTACTTGCTGACGCCGGAAATGATTGCTGACTATTCAAAATGGGAAAGATTCAAGCAGCAGTTCAGTCGTCTATTTTCACCTATTTTATAAAAAAAACCCGTTCATTCTGCTTACACGGTAGAATGAACGGGTTTTTACTAAAAAATACAGGATTATGCAATACGAATATGTCTGATTTGATCACTGTTTACAAGATGATACGTTTTATGATCCTGACTGGTTAAAATGATCTGACTAGAATACGGAGAAAAAGTCGCAATGCCAGTACACTCAGACACAGCTGCTTGATGACTTGATGGATTCAGTTGAATCGTAATAGTTAATTGCTTGCGAACGGCTTGTTTAATAAAGTGTCTGACTTGGCTGACGGGCATTTGTCTTTGTACAGTAATAGGCTGACGTTTTAAGTAATGAGCATACTGATCTTTGAATAAAGAAAATATAGGCTTCATTTCCATTGCGATTTTTTCCATACTTTCATCTCCCGAACGTTTGTTTAATTAAATTATACCGAACAGGTATTCCTGATGTCAATACTAAAATAATAAATATGTTGGACTTCTTGCTCTTAATATTTGCAGAATTGATACGATAAAATGAAAGGGGCAATAAAATGGATAACCGCTATTTTTCTTATGCACTCTTTTTTTTACTTCTTTTCCATAAGAATAGTCTTTTTCTTCCTATTTTATACGGTTGACAGTATAATGATGATAGATTTCAAAGAAAGGAGTTGAAAAAATGACCTATCAGATCTTAACAGATTCCTGCTGTGATTTACCGCTTGAACTTATAGACAAATACGAGATCGACACGTTTAATTTTATCATTACAATAGATGACGAAGAGCTCATAGATGATATGGGAAAAACATTTGATCGAGACGCATTTTTTGAGCGATTAAAGAATGGAGCGACTGCTTCCACTTCTCAAGTGAATATTCACACTTATCTCGAAAAATTCAAGTCTTATATTGAGCAGCAAGTTCCAGTATTGTATTTGGCATTTTCTTCTGAACTGAGCGGCTCTTACAGTAATGCTGTACAAGCTAAAAAAATTCTGGAAGAAGAATATGGGAAAGTCGATATTACAATTGTCAATACCCGGGCAGTATCATTAGGTCAAGGCTTGCTGGTCTATGAAGCTGCAAAGAGAAAAGCTGACGGTGAGTCACTAGAAAGTGTAGCAGAGTGGGTTGAACAGTCAAAATACTCGCTTCATTCATGGGTCACAGTAGATGATATCAAGCACCTCCAGCGGGGAGGCAGAGTTACTGCAGCAGCTGCTACTGTAGGAACAATTCTAAGTATCAAGCCCATTATTATAATGAATCGTTCAGGCAAACTGATTCCTTATTCGAAAGTACGCGGCAGAAGAAAATCACTCCAATACTTAGTTGAGAAAACAGTAGAAGGATTGGTTGAGCCGCAAGAACAAACAATATTCATTGGGCATGTAGGTGTGCTTGAAGAAGCAGAGTATGTGAAAACCTTATTGGAAGAGAAAGAGACTTTCAAAGAGATTATCATCGCGGCTTATGGTCCGACAGTTGCAGCTCATACCGGCTTTGGTTCGCTGACAATATTCAGTTTAGGAAATGAAAAAAAATAATTGCACTCCCTCATTGGCAAAGGATATTTTAAGGAAAAAGAATGAATTGAAAAATGCCATGAAAGCATACGGTTAAGGCAATTATCGTTCCAACGTTAAGAAAATTAAGTGAGAATTCATTTTATCCCAAAAACTGATTTTTTATGAAAGAAAGTTAAGCTGCAAGTGCTCACAACCTCAAGTAATAGAGCGGTTTTCTTCATTATACAGAAAGTGGTCTAATTGACATTGGAGAACGCCGGTGGTACTATATATTACGTGAACGAATTAAATTATAAAGCGGTTGGGCGTGAGCTTTCAAGGTAAATTTCTTCTAGGGCGAGAAGAAGCTTGTTAGTCACGTCCTTTTTGGCGGAAGGAGGCACGATATGAACCGTGAAGCAATTAATTATGTAAAAGAAGCTGAAGCACGCGCTTCTCAATTACGGAAAGATGCTGATGAGGAAATCAAGCAAATTGAACGGGAGACAGCTCAAGAAATTGAGGCAATCCAGTCTAAGCTTGAATCAGAATTATCAGATTATAGATCCGAGCAAGAACAGCAGTCTTCTTCTAAACTGGAAGAAGAAAAAGCTGAGATGGACGAATCCGCTGATAGAGAAGCAGAGCGGTTCGAAAAGGCTTATCAAGAAAAGAAAGATGTTCTAGCCAATCGAATAGCAGAGGAGGTAGTGCGTCGATATGGCAATCGCTAAAATGAAAAAGCTGACTCTAATGGCTGAACAGCAAAATAAAGAGCCATTACTGCGTTCCATTCAGGAAATGCAGTCCGTCGAAGTCATTTCTTTGACGGATGTTTTAGAAGAAGAGCTGCTTGAACAGTTTGAAACAACAGATTCTTATAAAGAATCAGCAGACCTTCAAACAAAGATACAAGACATTGAACATGCACTATCTTATATCAATCAATATGTTCCACAACCGGGAATGATCGAAAATCTGAAAACAAAGCGTGATGTGCTTTCTTTAAATGAACTGGAAGACCACGTAAATAAAACAGATGTAGATGGATTGATTGAACAGGTCAATTCAAAAGAACAAAAATTAAACCAACTGGAAGAACAGAAAAAAGCGTTACAGGAAGAGGAAACTTTTCTTAGAAAATGGCGCGGGCTGAAATTCTTGCCAGAAGAAGTTAAAGGGTTGAAGTTGTTGAATGTCCATATCGGAACAGTGGACAATGAACATACCCCGATGCTGACTGCAGGCTTAGACGAGCTATCTACCGTCTATTATGAAGAAATTTATGGTAGAAGCGAAGAATCAGCTTATCTGATTATACTTCCAAAAGAATCTGAACAGGCGTTTAGTGAGCTGGTTACAGAACTAAGCTTTAGAGAATTAAAATACACGTATGACCTTTTACCAGAAGATGCATTATATTCCAATCTGAATACTCAGAAAAGTCTGCGTGAAGAAGAAAGAACGATCAAAAATGAAATGAAGCAGTGGAAACCTGATGCAAAAGACTTGGAACTGGCTGAAGAATATTACTACAATATCGGTCAGAGAGAAGTTGCAAAAGATCTTGTCTTGAACAGTGAACATTTATTTCTGGCAAGCGGCTGGATCGAAGCGGATAAAGTCGAAGCGTTGAAACAGAAATTAATCAATGAACTAGGTGAAGACGGTATAGTTGTTATGACAGATGACGTTAAAATGAATGAGTACGATCAAGTTCCGATCGTCTTGCATAATAACAGCATTATCAGTCCTTTTGAAATGATTACAGAAATGTTCAGTCTTCCCAAGTATAATGAAGTTGATCCTACTCCACTGATGTTCCCGTTCTTCCTGGTGTTCTTTGGAATGATCGGAGCTGATCTAGGGTATGGTTTATTGCTTGGAGTTGCTACGTTTGTTGGTTTGAAATTCTTCAATCTTGAAGGATCTACCCACAGATTTGTTAAATTCCTGCACATTCTGTCCTATCCGACTATGGCATTCGGATTGTTTTTCGGAAGTTTCTTCGGGATATCATTGCCGTTTAATGTTTTGTCACTGCAAGATGATGTTATTAGTGTGATGATTTTGTCCGTAGCAATCGGGGTCGTTCAACTGATCTTCGGTCTAGTCATGAACGGAATCATCAAAGGACGTCAAGGTCAGAAAGCTTCCAGCTATATAGATGGCTATGCTTGGGCAATGATGCTGATTGGTCTCGTGATCTATGTATTAGCTTCTATGGTCTACAGTGTTCCGCTAGTAGCTCAGATCGGTTTAGGTCTAACCTTGATCAACGTTATTGGGATTGTTGTTATCTCTACAATTTCAAGCAAAAATAAAGGTCTTGGATTTGGTTTGGGACTGTATAATTTATACGGAGTTACTGGCTATGTCGGAGATATCGTCAGTTACACTCGTTTAATGGCGTTAGGTGTGGCAAGTGCGAATATTGCAATGGCATTTAACCTGATTGTAGGGTTCTTACCCCCTCTATTCAGATTTACAATCGGTGTTGTACTGATTATCGCTTTGCAGGCTATGAATATCGCACTATCGTTCTTGAGTGCGTATGTCCACTCATCCAGACTGCAATATGTAGAGTTCTTTGGTAAGTTCTTCGAGGGTGGCGGTAAACCGCTGACTCCACTGAAAACACTTGAGAAACACATTTGGTTAAAAAAGAATTAATTAAACTATTGGAGGAATAAAATAATGGAATTTTTACAAACACTTTTAGGTGACAACATGGGTCAAATCTTTGCGGGTCTAGGGATTGCAATGGCTGTTATCTTTTCAGGAATTGGTTCGGCACGCGGGGTAGCTACTGCAGGTGAAGCAGCAGCAGCACTAACAAAAGAACAACCAGAATCATTTGGTCGTGCACTTGTACTGCAAATGCTTCCAGCAACACAAGGTCTTTACGGTTTCGTTATCGGGTTCTTGATTTTCTTAGAAATCACTCCTGAATTAGCAGTATCTCAAGGTTGGTACCTGTTCATGGCTGGACTTCCAGTTGCGTTTACTTGCCTTTCTTCTGGTGGTAACCAAGGTCGTGTTTCTGCAGCAGCTATGCAAATTTTAGCTCAAAAACCAGAACACACTACTAAAGGGATTATCTACTCAGCGATGGTTGAGACTTATGCGATCTTAGGATTTGTTATTTCCTTAGTAATGATTATCTTATAATTTCCAACAAAATCACTTCTTTATTAGAGTATAGGTCTAATTAGACCTATACTCTTTCGGAAAAGAAGCACTACTACTAAGGAGGCTAAGTATGGCAGATTTGAAACTGTTGACTGAACGTGTCGTTGAGAAAGAAAAAGCAGCGATTCGTCAGCGTGTAGAAGAAGCGCGAAAAGATGCTGAAGATGAAATTCAAGCAGCTCGTGCAAAAGAAGAGCAAGACAAAGTTGCTCGCAAACAGGCGATTGATGCTGATGTTCAACACCAGTATACGATCCGCAAAAACACATTAGACATTCAAAAAAGAAATAACGTGCTGGCTGCAAAACAAGCTGTCCTTTCTAAAGTACTGGAAGATGCAAAAACAGCACTAGATCACATCAGCGAAGCGAAATTTAAAACATTTGCTGCAAATGTACTAGAGCAGTTCAAGACAGAAGAACAGGTAGAAGTTGTTCTTGGCTCAAAAACTGCTGGGATGCTTGATCAAGCATGGCTTGACCAAGTTACTGGAACTGAGTTGCAGGCAACACTTTCTAATGATGTTGTTCAAGACGAAGCAGGATTGCTCGTACAAAAAGGTGGAATTGAGTATAACTTCATGTTCGATGCATTAACAGAAGATGCAAGAGCTGAACTATTACCGATCATCACAAAAGAATTGTTTGATTAAGGAGGAGAAAAATTTGAAAGATACCGCTTATGGTTCAAGCAATGTACTCATTCGTGTGTATGAAAATAACCTCCTGAATCGGGGACATTATGACCGTATGCTGGCGGCTGATTCATTTGAAGATGCTGTAAACGTGCTGCGTGAGACCCCATATAGAAATGATGTTGATCGAATAAAAGAGGATAAGAATTACGATACGATGCTGATGAATGAATTGCATCAGACGTTCGATGAGTTGTTCAACATTTCTCCGAACAAAGCGCTGATCGAATTATTCGGGTTGCGTTATGCCTATCATAATCTCAAAGTACTATTCAAAGAAGAATTCACAGACCAAGATATGGATCATTTATTTATTCCGATTGGTCGCTATGATATTGCTGATTTGAGACAAGCCGTGAGAACAGGGGCATCTGATGTTCTTCCAGAACCCTATCTGGATAGTATTCACGAAGTACAAGAAGATTATGATCAGTACCATAACCCCCAAGCAGTAGATATTATTTTAGATCGTCGCTTTTTCACCCATATGCGTATACTTGCAGACGAAACTGGAGAACAGGGTATACCAGAAATGGTTGAAACGTTTATCGATTACCAGAATTTATCTACTTTGACTCGTGCAATGAGACAGAATAGAACACGAAACTTCTTGAAGACCATTCTATCCAGTTCAGGGTCTATTCCTAAAGAAGAATTAGTAGAAATTGCGAATAAGGATATGAGTACAGCTGCCAATATTCTTGGCAACACAAAGTATAAATCTATTATTGAAGCTTCTATTGATCCTGAAACTAATGAGCTATCACCTGTAAGATTAGACTTTGCAACAGACAATGCCTACATGGAAATGATGCGAAACGCTAAATTAGCTGCTTTCGGACCGCTTCCGATCGTAGCCTTCATTTATGCAAAGGAAACAGAAGTGAAAAATCTGCGTCTCATTCTTTCTGGTAAAGAAAACGGTGTTTCTGCCGACGGTATCAGAGAAAGGATGCGATTAAATTATGCCTAGTAAAATTGGTGTTGTAGGAGATAGAGAATCTGTGCTAGCGTTCAGAATGCTCGGTTTTGATGTTCATTTTGCTACTGAAGCAAATGAAACAAGACGAATTGTAGATCAATTAGCCAGTGAAGATTACGGCGTTGTCTATTTAACTGAGCAATTGGCTGAACTAGTCCCAGATACGATAAGACGATATGATGCGAAGTTGACACCTGCCATCATTTTGATCCCGAATCATGCTGGTTCACGCGGCATTGGGAAGAAACGTGTCCAAGAGAATGTCGAAAAAGCAGTGGGTCAAAATATTCTATAGGAGGGTACGAATTTGAGTAATGGAACAATTATAAGTGTTTCCGGACCGTTAGTTACAGCAAGCGGTATGGAAGCAGCAAATATACAAGATATTTGCCGTGTCGGTGAATTAGGACTGATCGGTGAAATTATTGAGATGCGTGGAGACATCGCATCCATTCAGGTTTATGAAGAAACATCTATGATTGGACCTGGTGAAAAAGTAGAAACAACAGGAGAACCATTATCTGTTGAGCTGGCACCAGGAATGATTGCGCAAATGTTTGACGGAATTCAACGTCCGCTAGATGAATTTATGGATAAAACACAAAGCAACTTCCTGGAACGCGGGATGGAAATCAAACCATTGAACCGTGATAAAGAATGGGAATTTACTGCTTCCGTAGAAGCTGGAACAGAAGTCTCAGCTGGAGATGTTGTTGGGGTAGTACCTGAAACAAGTGTTTTAGAACATAGAATTATGGTGCCTAACGGTATCAGCGGTAAAATCAAATCCATCAACAGTGGAACATTTAAAGTAACGGATCCATTATATGTGATTGAAACAGAAGATGGAGACAGAGAATTTACAATGATGCAAAAATGGCCGGTTAGACGCGGTCGTCCGATTCAACGCAAATTGAACCCAGCAGAACCGCTGATTACTGGACAACGTGTAATTGATACACTGTTCCCAGTTGCAAAAGGTGGAGCTGCAGCTGTACCTGGCCCATTTGGAGCAGGTAAAACGGTTGTTCAACACCAAATCGCTAAATGGGCAGATGTAGATTTAGTTGTCTATGTAGGCTGCGGCGAACGCGGAAATGAAATGACAGACGTAATCAATGAGTTCCCAGAATTGATTGATCCAAACACAGGTAAGTCTATCATGGAACGTACCGTATTGATTGCCAATACTTCGAACATGCCGGTTGCGGCTCGTGAGGCGTCTATTTATACAGGAATCACCATTGCGGAATACTTCCGCGACATGGGTTACTCTGTAGCAATCATGGCAGATTCAACTTCTCGTTGGGCTGAAGCACTTCGTGAAATGTCAGGTCGTCTAGAAGAAATGCCGGGGGATGAAGGTTACCCAGCATATCTAGGAAGTCGTCTTGCTGAGTATTATGAAAGAGCGGGTAAAGTCGTTGCACTTGGATCTCAAGGACGCGAAGGAAGCATCACTGCTATTGGAGCGGTTTCTCCTCCAGGGGGAGATACTTCTGAACCGGTTACTCAAAACACATTACGTGTTGCAAAAGTATACTGGGGACTAGACTCTTCACTAGCACAAAGACGTCACTTCCCATCTATCAACTGGTTAAGTTCGTATTCATTGTATTCAAATGATATGAACAATTTTGTTGGAGAAAAACTGAATGTTGACTGGGATAGAAAAGTTACACGCGTTAAAGCGTTGCTTCAAGATGAGTCTGAATTACAAGAAATTGTACGTTTAGTTGGGGTGGAGTCTCTTTCTGAACGCGACAGATTAAAACTAGTCATTGCTAGAATGATCCGTGAAGACTTCTTGCAGCAAAATGCGTTCGATGATATCGACACGTATACTTCTCGTGAAAAACAATACGAAATGATCGAAACAATTTTGGACTTTGAAGATAAAGGGATTCGTGCAATGGACCTAGGTGCCTATTATGATGAAATTATCGATGGTACAGATAACGTCCGTGAAAGAATCGGTCGTATGAAGTTCATTCACGAAGACGATATTGAACGTTTCGCTGAAATTCGTAAAGAGACAGAAGACACAATGCAAAAAGTCATTGAAAAAGGCGGTGTAGAATCTGATGCTTAAGGAATATAAAACAGTTTCCGAAATAGTAGGTCCTTTGATGACTGTTGAAGGTGTTGCCGGCGTTAAATACGATGAGCTTGTGGATATTGAACTGCAAGATGGATCTAGAAGACGTGGTCAAGTACTGGAGATCGATGGCGATAAAGCAGTCGTCCAGTTATTCGAAGGGTCAACTGGGATCAACTTGAAAGACACAAAAGTACGATTTTTAGGAAAACCACTTTCATTAAACGTATCTGAAGACATGATCGGAAGAACGTTTGATGGAATGGGTCGCGTCAATGATGGCGGACCTGAATTAATCCCAGAAAAAAGTTTAGACATTAATGGGATTGCGATCAACCCGATTGCTCGTAATTATCCTGATGAATTTATCCAAACAGGTATTTCAACAATCGACCACTTGAACACATTGGTTCGTGGTCAAAAACTTCCAGTGTTTTCAGCATCTGGTTTGCCGCATAAAGAACTTGCTGCGCAGATTGCCAGACAAGCGAGTGTAACAAACTCTGATGAAAAATTCGCGGTTGTCTTTGCGGCAATCGGGATTACTTTCGAAGAAGCTGAATTCTTCATGGAAGACTTTAAGAAAACCGGGGCAATCGACCGTTCTGTGTTATTTATTAACTTGGCGAATGACCCTGCAATCGAACGTATTGCGACTCCTCGTATGGCTTTGACAGCTGCCGAATATTTAGCATTTGAAAAAGACATGCACGTTTTGGTTATCACGACTGACATGACAAACTATGCTGAAGCGCTGCGTGAAATTTCTGCAGCGAGACGTGAAGTTCCTGGTCGTCGTGGATATCCTGGTTACCTTTATACTAACCTGGCTACATTATATGAGCGTGCTGGTCGTTTGGAAGGGTCAAACGGTTCTGTAACACAGATTCCGATCCTGACAATGCCGGAAGAAGATATTACTCATCCGATTCCCGATTTAACTGGGTACATCACTGAAGGACAAATTATCCTTTCTCGTGACTTGTACAACCAAGGATATCAACCGCCGATCGATGTATTGCCATCTCTTTCACGTCTGAAAGATAAAGGGACTGGTGAAGGTAAAACGCGTGAAGACCATGCACCTACTATGAACCAGATCTTCTCCGCTTATGCCCAAGGGAAAGAAGCGAAAGAGTTGTCAGCCGTTTTAGGTGAATCAGCTCTATCAGAGAGTGACCGCAAATATGTTGAGTTCACTGACAAATTCGAAAAAGAATATGTCAATCAAGGAAACTATACAAATCGTACGATTCAAGAAACACTTGATCTAGGCTGGGACTTGTTGAAAGTTCTGCCTCGTGCTGAATTGAAACGTATTAAAGATGATATGCTGGACAAATATTTACCAAAAGGAGAGTGAGGTAAATGGCTAAATTAAATGTCAACCCCACTCGAATGGAACTAGCGAACCTTAAAGACCGCTTGTCTCTAGCTTCTAGAGGTCATAAACTTCTTAAAGATAAGCAAGATGAATTGATGAGACGTTTCATCACTTTGATCCGTCAAAACAATGAACTGCGCATCGAAGTAGAAGGGAAACTAGAAAAAGCAATGCAGTCCTTCGCTATGGCAAAATCACTGTTGCATGAGAACTTCATTGAAGAACTCATGGCAGTGCCGAGCCAAAGTGTTAGTTTGAATATTGATCAAAAAAACGTTATGAGTGTTCGGGTACCTCAAATGCATTTTCAGTATGATGACGATGCGAATGATCCTGAAGACCTAAGCTATGGTTATCTGAATTCAAACGGTGAGCTGGATTTGACATTTCGATATCTGATCGAAGTGATGCCAGATATGCTGGAACTAGCTGAAATCGAAAAAACTTGTCAATTAATGGCAGATGAAATCGAGAAAACGAGACGTCGTGTTAATGCACTTGAGTATATGACGATCCCTCAGTTAGAAGAAACAATCTACTTCATCCAGATGAAACTGGATGAATCGGAACGTGCTTCTATCACTCGACTGATGAAAGTCAAAGACATGGGTTAATGTATAAAGTATTGGTATCCCTCGAGGGTATCAATGCTTTTTTGCTTTATACTTAAACAAAACGGAATAGTGATTTTAAAGGATAAGTAATTTTAGTTGTCGATAACGCTAGTGACGAGTACTATGAAACTAAAAGAAAACAATTAGGCGAGCAGGGGGAAAAAACAATTGTCTAAAGATTTTTTCAATCAAGTAAAAAACTCAAAATGTGCTTTAGTACTAGGCGGTGGAGGTGCAAGAGGCTCTTTTGAAATTGGAGTCTGGAAAGCTTTGAATGAATTAGGTGTACAACCGGAAATCATCGTCGGGACCTCTGTTGGAGCTCTGAATGGTGCACTCATGCTTCAGGGAAACGTAGAAGAAGCTGAAAAGATGTGGAAAGAAATTGAAGGAAACAATATTCTCGAATATGAATTTCCATTGAGTATAAATAGCTTCAAAGAATATCAACGTACATTAGGCGGATTCTTTATAAAAGCGATTGGATCAAAAGGTTTGAATTCTGAACCTTTAAAACAACTGATCAATCAGTATATTCCTGATGAACAGCAGATTCGTTCCGCACCTACCATTTTTGGACTATCTGTAACAAATGGAGAAACAAACGATATTGAATATTTCTTTCTTGAAGATATCCCAGAAAATCACCTAGAAGATTTTCTGATGGCCAGTGCTTCACTCTATCCTGCGATGCAAAAAACAGTTATTAACGGAACCGCCTATATGGATGGGGGTTACCGTAATCGGATTCCTTATGATATGGCTCTGCAGAAAAATCCAGATCATTTAATTATAGTGGATATAAACGGACCAGGCTTGTTTAGTGTGAATCATAGCGTAGATACCGTTCCTGCTCTATGGATCAATACAGAATGGTCGCTGGGAGATCTGCTTTTTTTCCATAAAAAAAGAACTTCTTTAAATATAACGTTAGGTTATTTAGAAACAATGAAGTTATCTGAGCATTATAAGGGATTCTTGTATACATTTCAGACCGATTCGCTCTCTCTATTTCATCAGAGCTTCTACGGGACTCTAAGAAAGCTGATAACCGGCAGGATACTTCTGCCTCTGACTGACTGGTTGCTGAAAGAAGATTACCAGTTGACGATAATCAGCGATCTGTCCAAACGCTGGAAACAAGAAGTTACCAAAGATACACTGCCACTAGCATTGATGGAGTTGGCTGGCAAGTGCTTTAGAATATTGCCGGAAAAAGTGTATACTACAGAGTCTTTTCAGTCAGAGTTACTTCTTAGGGAAGAGAAACTAAGGGCAAAAGGGTCGTTTGAGTTATTTGAAGAATTGTCTCCTGATTTTCATTTGAGCGGTTCTGAATGGATCGAACGGTTTAAAGAAAAGATTCCTTTTATTTCAAATCGCCATATGATATTGCTGATTCTGGATGCAATGGAACATCCTGATAATGAACTGACTAAGATGATCGCAAAATGGATTATACCTTTCAAACCTTTTCCTTACACTATTGCCGTTTATCTATGGCTTTTAAAGAAAAAAACAGTAAAGAACTAAAAATAACTAAAAAAAATCCCAAAACAATTGAAAGATGTGTTAAAATTGAGGATAAGGGTTAACTGAGAGAATTGTTTTGGGAAGGAAGAAATAATGACTGAGCGAGGATTATTGATTGTCTTATCTGGACCTTCTGGTGTAGGAAAAGGAACAGTTAGAAAAGCTATTTTTGATAATTATAATAATGATTTTGATTACTCTGTTTCCATGACCACAAGAAAGCAGCGAGAAGGCGAAGTAGAGGGTGTGGATTATTATTTCCGCACAAAAGAACAGTTTGAACAATTGATTGAAGATGACGGATTACTTGAATATGCCGAGTATGTAGGGAATTATTATGGGACTCCTCTTGAGTATGTCAATAAGACTTTGGACGAAGGAAGAGATGTTTTCTTAGAAATTGAAGTCCAAGGCGCGTTTAAAGTGCGAGAAAAAATGCCTGAAGGAATCTTTATTTTCTTGTCTCCTCCCGATCTAGAAGAGCTGAATTCTCGTATCATCAATCGCGGGACAGATAGTGATGAAATGATAGAAAAACGCATGACTAAAGCTGTAGAAGAGTTGAAACTGATTCAATACTATGATTATGTTGTTGAAAATGATACCGTTAATAATGCAGCCAGAAAAATCAGAAACATTATAGAAAGCGAACATCTGAAAGTAACTCGAAATCTGAAAGAGTTCGCAGAAATTATAGAGGAGATGGAGTAAGATGTTATTATACCCTTCACAAGATAAATTATTAGAAAAAATCGATTCAAAATATTCTTTAGTCATTTTAGCAGCTAAGCGAGCTAAAGAAATGCAGGATAGTCAAAACGCTGAATTGCTGGATCACTATGTATCTTCTAAAAATGTTGGTAAAGCATTGGAAGAGATTGAAACAGGCGATATCGTTTTAGACCCAGATAGTCTTCAAAAATAATTAAATACAAGTGCATTTGTCACCTCTGCGGGTAATCCATAGCTGTTCAAGTTGTTGAACACTACTGATTAGCAGAGGTTTTTTTATGAAACCGATAGGTCGATTAATAATCAGAAAGTCTAGTTCAATGATCCAAAGACAAAGGAAGAGATTCTTGGTAAAATAAGAAAAAGAAATGAATCGAGGGAAGAGTATGTTCAAAGATAAAAAAATCGCCTTCTATGTGACCGGAGGTATTGCTGTTTATAAATCGATCCAGTTAATGAGAGACTTGATTAAACTGGGTGCAGAAGTTAAAGTCGCCATGACACCAGCGGCTGCTGAGTTTGTTGCCCCGCTGACTTTTCAAGTCTTGAGCAAGAATGCTGTTCACATGGATACTTTTTCTGAAGAACTTCCTCAGTATGTTCAGCATATTCATCTGGCTGACTGGGCTGATTTGAACATCGTAGCACCAGCAACGGCCAATACAGTCGCCAAGCTGGCTCATGGATTTGCTGATAACTTTGTGACTTCTGCTCTACTAGCAACCACTTCGCCGCTTTTTGTTGTTCCTGCTATGAATGAGCATATGTATGAACATCCCGCCACACAAGAAAATCTTCAGATTTTGCAGAATCGCGGAGCATATATTATGGAACCGGAAACGGGATTTCTGGCAGAGGGATATAGCGGAAAAGGCCGGTTTCCTGAATCAGCTGCTATCATTGAAGCATTAGAAAGCTTTCTGATCGATCTTGATGAACAGCTGCCATTAAAAGGCAAATCGATTCTCATAACAGCAGGCGGAACGAAGGAACGGATAGACCCTGTAAGATATATTTCCAACGATTCTTCGGGTAAAATGGGGCATGCTTTGGCAGAAGCAGCATGCAGACAAGGGGCTGAGGTGACCTTGATTACCGCAAGCAGCTTGCCAGTGCATAAGAAAATCAGAACAATTTCCATTGATTCAGCAGCTGCCTTATATAAAGAAGTTGATCAGCGATTTGATCAGACTGACGCATTGATTATGGCAGCAGCCGTTTCTGACTATGCACCCGCTCATCAAGCAGACCATAAAATGAAAAAACAAGATCAGCTGACAATCGAGTTAAAAAAGAATCGGGATATCTTAAAAGCGATGGGCAAAAAAAAGGCTCATCAGATTCTGATAGGATTTGCAGCGGAAACAGAGCACATTGAACAGTATGCACTAAAAAAATTAAAAGAAAAAAATCTGGATATGATCGTAGCAAATGACGTGGGGCAATCTGACAGAGGATTCAACACGGATCAAAATGAAGTAACGATCTATTTTAGAGCAGAAGAACCTGCGACGATCTTACTGACGGATAAAACAAAAGTAGCTGAAAAAATCGTACAATTGCTGATTCAACAGATGGAATGAAAGGAAGACCGTAATGCCCTTTATAGCTGAAGTAATTGTGGATGTACCCGTATTGCAAACCAATAAACCGTTCCATTATGAAGTTCCGGCAGCTTTTGAGAAACAGCTGATGCCTGGCATGCGTGTAGTTGTTCCGTTTGGGAACGGCTCAAGACTGGTTCAGGGTTTTGTAACAAACACTTTTGAATCCAGCGATTATGAAGGTGATTTGAAAGAAATCGATCAGTTGATGGATTTGACACCTGTATTGAACAGGGAACTGATTGACCTCGGAGAGTATATGGCAATGGAAACATATAGTTTCAGGATCAGCTGTTATCAAACGATGCTGCCAGCTGTTCTAAGAGCCAAGTATGAAAAAAAAGTATCAATCATTGATGAAATAGATGAAGACCGATTTTTTGAATTATTCAAAGGTAAAGAGGAATTATCTTGGGACGAAGTAATCCAGCGCGGTCTTGTCAAAGATATGCTGGAATTAAAAGCCGAGAACAAAATAGAAGTGAATTATACGGTAAAAGACAAACGAACGAAAAAGACTGTAAAAAAAATAAAGCCTATACTAAGCTTTGAGCAATATGAAGAGTTAAGAGAAAGTATCAGAGCGAATGCTAAAAAACAGATTACTTTATTGAATCAGCTGCAGTCAGCTGAAGCAGAAGAGTGGTTGGATGCCAAGGCTTTAACGGAGGAACATGGAATAACTTTAGCGGCACTGAAAACGGCTGAGAAAAAAGGCTGGTGCACGATAAAAGATGTAGAAATCTACCGTGATCCTTTTGCCCAAAGCGAATTCAAAACCAGTGAACCGCTGCAGTTGAATGAGGATCAGCAAAAAGCATTTGATACAATATCCAGCAAAGTAGACAAGCATGAACATGAAGTTTTTTTGCTCAAAGGAATTACTGGAAGCGGAAAGACGGAAGTGTACTTGCAGACGATACAAAAGGTACTGAAAAAAGGAGAAGGTGCCATCATGCTGGTACCTGAAATTGCTTTGACGCCGCAGATGGTGTATCGCTTTAAAAGCCGGTTTGGAGAAGAAGTCGCTGTCTTGCACAGCGGATTGTCTGAAGGAGAAAAATATGATGAATGGCGCAAGATCAATCGTGGTGAAGCTTCTGTTGTTGTCGGCGCACGTTCCAGTGTTTTTGCTCCTTTAAAACGCATCGGATTGATTATCATAGACGAAGAACACGAGACCAGTTATAAACAAGAAGAGAATCCGAGATATCATGCTCGAGATATTGCTATCTGGAGAGCAAACAAGCATCACTGTCCTGTGATTTTAGGCAGTGCTACACCTTCATTAGAATCCAGTGCCAGAGCAGGAAAAGGGGTCTACACCTTACTTGAATTGAAACAAAGAGCCAATCAGATGGACTTGCCGGAAGTAACGGTGGTCGATATGCGCGATGAAGCTAAAAAAGGGAACCGAAGTAATTTTTCTCTAGAGTTGCAAGCGGCAATTCAAGACAGGGTTCAAAAAAAAGAACAAACTGTCTTAATGTTAAATCGAAGAGGCTATTCTTCGTTTGTTCTATGCAGAGACTGCGGATTTGTACTTGGTTGTCCAAATTGTGATATTTCTTTAACGCTCCATATGGATACGAAGACAATGAAATGCCATTATTGTGGTCATGAAGAAGGTATTCCAATTACCTGTCCGAATTGTCAGAGCAAAAGTATTCGATATTATGGAACAGGCACACAGAAAGTTCAAGAAGAACTGCAAGCTCTTTTTCCAGAAGCACGCATTCTTCGTATGGATGTAGATACGACGCGTCGAAAAGGAGCTCATGAACGGCTATTGAGAGCCTTCGGAAATAAGGAAGCAGATATTCTGTTGGGCACTCAGATGATTGCCAAAGGTTTGGACTTTCCGGATGTAACCCTGGTTGGAGTCATCAATGCTGATACTTCTCTAGGATTGCCGGACTTCAGATCAGCGGAAAGAACATTCCAGTTATTGACGCAAGTCAGCGGAAGAGCGGGCCGTTCTGAAAAATCAGGAGAGGTGATTGTTCAGTCGTTTAATCCTGAGCACTACGCCATCCAGCATGCAAAAGAGCATGATTATGATACTTTTTATAAAAAAGAAATGCATTTACGGCATATTAGTGATTATAGTCCATACTATTATCTAGTACGTTTATCGGTGAGTCATGAACAAGAAATGACTGCAGCGAAAAAAATTGGAGAATTTATCGATTTTATTCGTCCTGCGCTAAGCGAAAAAGCCATCGTGCTGGGACCTACTCCCAAATCGATTGCCCGGACACACAATCGTTATCACTTTCAAGCCATTATCAAATATAAAAAAGAAGCAGCTTTGTCAGAAAGGCTGCATGAATTACTCATGACTACACAAAAAGATCAGGCGAAGGGATTATTTATTTCTATTGATGCTCAGCCTGTAAACTTTATCTAATTGAGTGACCGAATAGTAGAGGAGAGATAACGTGTATAAAGTGATTTTTATGGGGACTCCCCAATTCTCAGTGCCGATTTTAAGAGCACTGGCAGAAGAGCAGCAAGTTGAAGTGGCAGCCGTTGTCACTCAGCCTGATCGTAAAGCAGGACGCAAGAAAATCCTTACGCCGCCGCCGGTTAAAGAAGCAGCAGCAGCTTTAAATATTCCAGTTCTGCAGCCGGAAAAATTATCCGGGTCAGAAGAGATGAATAAAATTTTATCTATGGAACCGGATCTGATTGTTACAGCTGCATATGGGCAGTATGTTCCAACCAAGTTGTTGAAGACGCCCAGATTCAAAGCTGTCAACGTGCATGCTTCGCTTCTGCCGAAGTACCGCGGTGCTGCTCCTATTCATTCTGCAATCATAAATGGAGACCAAGAAACCGGCGTAACCATCATGTATATGGAAAAAGAGATGGATGCCGGCAATATCATTGCTCAAAAGACCATACCGATTACTAAGCAAGATGACGTAGGAACAATGTTTGAAAAATTGAGTTTACTAGGCAGAGACTGTTTGATTGAGACGTTACCCATGATTTTTGATGAAACGAATGAATCAATCGAACAAGATCCTGAAGCAGTAACCTACGCGCCGATGATTCACTTAGAACAAGAAAAAATCGACTGGACAAAAACTGCTGTTGAAATTGACAATTTGGTCAGAGGTTTGAGACCATTCCCAGGTTCCCATACGTATCTTGAAGGGAAGCGGTTCAAAATCTGGTCAGTAGAACCCCTTGAACGATCGGCAGCTCAAACACCCGGAACAATCGAAGAAATTCGTAAGAAGGCGATTGTAGTTGCATGCGGAAAACAGACCCTGCTTTCTCTTAAAGAAATTCAGCCTGCTGGGAAACAGCGCATGCAGACCATAAACTATCTGACTGGTGCAGGCAGTCACTTAAAGGAAGGAATGCAGTTTGGCGAATAAATCAATCAGAAACAGCAGCCGCTATCTAGCGATGACGGTTCTGGAAAAAGTGAATACTAAAGGTGCATTCAGCAATATTGTATTGAATCAGACGATAGAAAAGGAAAACCTCTCTAGAGAAGACAGCAACTTGCTGACAGAAATCGTCTATGGAGTGATTCAAAGAAAACGAACATTGGATTATATCTTGATGCCTTATTTAAATCAAAAGAAAAAAATAGAACAATGGGTGATCCAGTTACTGCGATTATCTGTATATCAGCTTTACTATTTAGAGAGAGTGCCGGACCATGCTGTACTCAATGAAGCAGTCAATATCGCTAAAGTACGCGGTCATAAAGGGATATCTGGATTAGTGAATGGTGTCTTGCGAAATGTCCTTCGCGGTGAAAAACCTGATTTCAGTAAAATCAGTGATCCTGTTGAACGTCTAGGAGTTCAGTATAGCTTGCCGGACTGGATCATAGATCAAAGCATTCAGCAATTAGGAATGGACGAAACTGAAAAGTATGCTCAATCTTTACTAGATAAGTCAAAAGTCAGTTTAAGAGTCAATACGACACAAATTTCAGTGAAAGAAGCGATTGAACAACTGACAGATGAAGGATATACCGTAAAAGAGAGCAGGGTTTCTCCCCATGGACTGATCAGTGAGAGCGGTCTGCCAGCCAGATCTGAACTTTTTAAGACAGGAAAAATAACGATTCAAGATGAAACCTCTATGCTGGTAGCTCCCGCACTGGGAATCCAGTCCGACGACAAAGTATTGGATGCTTGCGCTGCACCCGGAGGGAAAACAACTCATATTGCTGCTTATTTAGATAATGAAAAAGGCGGAGAAGTTCTTGCTCTGGATTTGCATGCACACAAAATCAAGCTGATTGAAGAGAATGCTCAGAGACAGCGGGTACGTCCAGTCGTAAAAACTAAAAACCTGGATGCAAGAAAAATCAGTGAAGAAGTCAACCCAGAAACCTTTGATAAAATTCTGGTTGATGCACCGTGTTCTGGATTAGGGTTGATGAGAAGAAAACCGGAGATCAGATACTCTAAGACACCGGAAGATTTGTCAGCCTTGAAAAAAATACAAATCGATATTCTGTCCAGTGTAGCGCCATTTTTGAAAAAAGATGGACGCTTAGTTTATAGTACTTGCACCATCACACAAGAAGAAAATGAACAAGTTATAGAAGCCTTTTTAGCTGACCATCCCGATTTCAGTGTTGAACCTGTTTTGCTGGAAAATGAACAGTTAGAAAGAAGCAAGGATCAGATGCTGAGAGTGTACCCGCATCAATACGGTACCGATGGATTTTTCATCTGCTCGCTGCGCAGACAAAAATGAGACTTGTACATTTTTCTTAAATAAGCCATACTATTATAGAAATCGTCCTGCCCCACCAAGGCAGGTACATAGGAAAAAAGAATGATCTTTCATTCGAAAACTCAGGAGTGAACGAAACTGAACGCAATAACTAGATCTCATATTGGGAAACGAGAGACAAATCAAGACTATGTCGCAACTTTTATCAACCAGACCCAGCAGGTTTTAGCAGTATTGTGCGATGGAATGGGCGGTCATAATGCTGGTGATATTGCCAGCGAAATGGCGGTTCTTCAACTTGGTAACAGCTGGAAACAGTCCAGCTTTGAAGCATCTGAAATAAAACAGGCTGAAGCTTGGCTGACGGAGCATATCAATGAGGAGAATAAGCGGATATTTGATGCTGCTACGGTATTTCATGATCTTCATGGTATGGGTACAACTCTAGTAGCGGCAGTGTTGTTTGAAGAAACAACCTTGATTGCGAATATCGGCGACAGCCGTGCTTATATAATAGAAGAAACTGGGTTGACTAGAGTGACTGAAGATCACTCATTCGCAAATGAATTGAAACTCACTGGACAAATCTCGGAAGAAGAAGCAATGACCCACGAGAAGCGGAACACTTTGACAAGATCTTTAGGAGTAGGAACAACTGTGAAAATCGATTTTTTCTATGTATCCAACTTTAACAAAAAGTTTCTTTTGCTCTGTTCTGACGGACTGTCCAATGCAGTAAGCGAGCAGCAGATGAGTCAGATTCTTATCCAACATTCGGATGAGCAGACGAAGGCAGATCAGTTGATTAATAAAGCGATAGAACAAGAGGCAGCGGATAATGCAACGCTTTGTCTCATTCATCTTGAAGCAGACAAACGAATGGTCACAGAAGCAGGTAGTCTGGAAGGAGGTGCTGCAGATGGAAACAGGTGAAAGAATCAATGGGCGCTATAAGATTATTAGAAGTATCGGCTCAGGTGGAATGGCCAAAGTTTATCTGGCAAGAGATTTGATTTTAGAGAGAGATGTTGCGGTCAAATTAATGGCCTACAACTTTCATAATGATGAAAACAGCATCAGACGATTTAAAAGAGAAGCATTAGCGACAACCGAACTTGTTCATCCTAACATTGTAAACATTTATGATGTTGGAGAAGACGAAAATCCTTATATTGTGATGGAATATATTGATGGGATGGACTTGAAACAATATATTCACGATCATCATCCAATTCCTTACAGAAAAACGATAGAAATCATGCGTCAGATTTTAGATGCTGTGAGCTACGCTCATCAGCATCATATTATACATCGGGATATTAAACCGCAAAATATACTGATCGACCATGATGGTACAGTTAAAATCACAGATTTCGGGATTGCCGTAGCACTTACTCAAAATTCATTGACACAGACGAATTCTTTACTTGGATCCGTTCATTATCTGTCTCCAGAGCAAGCGAGAGGCAGTATGGCTACTAAAAAGTCTGATATCTATTCTCTAGGAATCTTGCTGTTTGAATTATTGACAGGTGATGTGCCATTCGACGGTGAATCAGCAGTCTCTATTGCGCTGAAACACTTTCAAAACGATCTGCCTTCTATTCGAACAATCGATAACCGAATACCGCAGCCGCTTGAAAACGTGGTTTTAAAAGCAACAGCTAAAGAAGCTAATCAGAGATATAAAACCATTGATGAAATGAAAGAAGATCTTTTAACTTCTCTATCGCCTGAAAGAGCCAGTGAACCGAAATTTGTGCCAGTAGATGCTTCTAAAGAAGAGACAAGAGTCATGCAGCCGATCTCTTTGCCTGTTGGCGGTGGCCAGACAGCAAATGTTGAAGCAGCTGTTGTTGATCCGAAAGGAGAGAAGAACACAGAACAAACAAAAGGAAAGAAGAAGAAAAGAAGAAAGTGGCCTTGGCTGCTTTTATTGTTCCTTTTCCTAATTGCTTCAGGTGTAGCGGCAATCGGCTTTTTCAGTAGACCGCAAGAAGTAGAAGTGCCTAGTCTTGCCGGTTTGACAGAATCAGAAGCTGCGTCTGCATTAGCAGAACGTAACTTGGTTATAGGAGAAGTCACTGAACAAAATAGTGAAGACGTTGAAGAAGGACTCGTTATCCGGTCAAGTCCAGATTCAGGAGCCACTCTTAGAGAAGAAGCTAGTGTTGATCTTTATATCAGTATCGGACAAGAACCATTCGAATTAGGGGACTATGAAGATCAAGGGTATGAAGATGTCAGAGCACAGTTGACAACACAAGGCTTTACAGTTGAAAGTGAAGAACAGAATAGTGATACAATTGAAGCAGGAAATATCATTGCTCAAGATATTGAAGCTGGGGAAGAAGTCATCCCAGGTGATACTGTCATCACTTTCACTGTCAGTACTGGACGCGAAAGTTTTGAATTGAGGGACTTGATTGGGTTTTCTGAAGCTGGAGTCAACGCCTACGTAGAAGAAATTGGTCTATCTGTTTCAAGTACAAGCGAACCGAGTGACGAAGTACCAGAAGGACAAGTGATCAGCCAATCACCGGAGCCGGGTACAACAGTCTATTCTGACAGCAGAATCTCATTAGTTTACTCGACGGGACCAGAAGAAGTTGAAAGAATAACGTTTGACGAAGGAATCATTATTCCTTACGAAGCAACGGAAGTTGAAGAGGGAGAAGAGACGGAAGAACCTGTTCCTAATCAGATTCAAATCTTTATAGATGATGCTGAGCATGATTCGGATACACCTTATGAAGAATATGAGATTACAGAAGACACACCGGAAATTTTAAGTTTTGTAATTGAAGAAGGCAATTCAGCCAGTTATCGTGTTGAACGAGATGGAGAAGTTATATTAGAGGAATCCGGTTTAACAGAATAATCTCTTAACTAGAAAGGATGTTCGTTAGTGCAGAAAGGTCAAATCACTAAAGCACTCAGTGGATTTTATTATGTAACCGACGAGACAAAAACGATTTATCAGACCCGTGCCAGAGGTGTCTTCAGAAATCAGAACCTTACACCTCTAGTTGGGGATTATGTAGAATTCGAAAGTGATAACGTACAAGAAGGACTTATTCAAAAACTGCTAGAGCGAAAAAATGAACTATCCAGACCTCCAGTGGCGAATGTAGATGTGGGCATCATAGTTATGGCAGCAACAGATCCGGCGTTTTCAACTCAATTACTTGATCGCTTTTTAGTTATGCTGGAGGCAAAACACATTATTCCTTATATTGTGGTAACGAAGATGGACTTGCTGACGGAAGCAGAAAAACAGCTGATACTCAGTTACCAGTCCGACTATCAAACGATAGGGTACCAGATGATGTTGATGGAAGAAGCGGAAGATGATAGAAGTGAACAGCTAGAAACCTTGTTCAAAGATCGTTTCTCCAATCAGTTACTGGTGTTCATTGGTCAGTCTGGAGCAGGCAAGTCGACGCTCTTGAATGTGATCGATCCTTCGCTCGAATTAAAGGTCGGAGAAACCTCCCGCTCGTTAGGCAGAGGAAAGCATACCACTAGACATGTTGAGCTGATCAAAGTTTTTGATAGCTTGATTGCTGATACACCAGGATTCAGTGCTTTGTCTTTTGATGAAATCGAAAAAGAAGAACTTTCTGAGTATTTTCCTGAAATGTGGGACCGCAGGGCGGAGTGTAAATTCAGCGGCTGTCTGCATGTGAACGAACCGAAATGTGCAGTGAAGAAAGCAGTATCTGAAGGTGACATTCCAGAGTATCGGTATGCGGATTATGTATTATTTTTTGAAGAAATCCAAAATAGAAAACCACGGTATAAGAGAAAGGGCGAATCATCTTGAAAATAGCTCCATCTATTTTAAGTGCAGATTTTGCACGGTTAAAAGAACAAATTGCATTAGTTGAACAGGGAGGAGCCGACTGGATTCATGTTGATGTGATGGACGGTCATTTTGTTCCGAATCTGACTTTTGGCTACAATGTCGTTGAAGCCATTAGACCGCATACAGCTCTTCCGCTTGACTGCCACCTTATGATTGAGCATCCTGAGCAATTTATCGAGCACTTTGCGAAAGCTGGGGCAGATTATATCTCTGTTCATGCTGAAAGCACTCCGCATATCCATCGTGCCCTCCAACTGATTCGTGATCATGAAGTGAAAGCTGGGATCGTCATTAATCCTGGTACTTCAGTCGAATCCATCAAGCCTGTTTTGCATATGGTAGACATGGTACTAGTGATGACGGTCAATCCTGGATTCGGCGGACAAAGCTTTATCCCCGAGTCAATAGATAAAATCAGCGCATTAAGACAACTGAAGCAGGAACAGGATTATCACTTCATCATAGAAGTTGATGGAGGGATTGTACCGGAGACAGCGAAGGCCTGTAAGGAAGCTGGTGCAGAAGTCTTTGTAGCAGGATCCTATGTCTATTCTTCGGAGAACCCGGAAGAACAAATTACGAATTTAAAGCATGCGGTGAGTTGAATGAGTACGGTTCATATTATGCTGGGCAGTCCTGATCACAGAAGAAAGCTGCCGCCGAAAAATTCGAAAGATTATTATATTGGTGTAGATAGAGGATCTCTAATTCTAATGGAACATGATTACCAGATGAACTTAGCTTTGGGAGATTTTGATTCTATTACTGAAGAAGAAAAGCTGGCCGTTCAAAGCCGTACAGATAAATTTCAACAATTTAATGCGGATAAAGATGATACAGATGCAGAATTGAGCCTTGTCTATGCCATGGAGTTATTTCATTCTGATCAAATCATTTTTTATGGCTGGTCTGGTGGGAGACTGGATCATCTGATCAGCATTTTGATGCTGGTATTACAGCCAAGATTTAGTTCCGTTATTTCAAAATTGCATTTTGAAAACCAGACTAATACAGTCAGGTTTTATCAGCCGGGGGAATACCTGCTGCAAAAGGAATCAGATAAAGACTATTGTTCAGTTATCGGAATGACACCGTTAAAAGCAGTCACTTTAAACGAAGGTTTTAAGTACACTTTAGATAGCAGGGATTTTGATTATCCCATTGCATTAATCAGTAATGAATTTGTTCAATTAGAAGCAATACTTTCATTTTCAGAAGGTCTCATTGCGTTTGTTCAGAGCAGAGACTGAGTTTAAATCATTGAATATATCGAAAAAAACTGAATAAAAAAGTAAAAAAGAATCTAAGCAGGTCTTAGATTCTTTTTTACTGCAAACAATGTTTACTGAAAACTAAAAGAGGGTACAGACACTACCTTGATAGTGTCTGTACCCTCTAAACAGTTCTAAAAATTATACACGTTCAACTTTACCTGATTTCAAAGCACGTGCTGATACCCATACTTTTTTAGGTTGTCCGTCTACCATGATGCGCACTTTTTGCAAGTTTGCAGCAAAACGACGTTTAGATTTATTGTTAGCGTGTGAGCGGTTGTTACCACTTCTAGCTTTACGTCCAGTTACAAAACATTCTTTAGCCATAATTAACTCTCCTCCTTTACGCAATAGCTTCTACGTTAAGAAGCTAACTCATACTTATATAAGATACCACATACAATTCAAACAAGCAAGAAAATTATCGCAATCTTTCAAGTGTTCTACCTTGACAGTGAAAAAAGCCATCTTTAGAGCTAAATACTTTCAAATTAGGTATTGTCTTTCATTATAAAACACGATATGCTAAAATATGTTTGAGTATATAATATTGCATTCATGAAATTTATAAGAAATCTATCAGCTTTTATTATGCAGATTTTGAACAGAGAGGGGAAACTCATTAATGGTAGTAAACATAGAAACTGAATACGGAAAAGTTGAAATTTCCAACGAGGTCATTGCTACTGTGGTTGGCGGTGCTGCTACAGAAAATTTCGGAATTGTAGGTATGGCAAGTCGTAAACAAGTACGTGATGGACTCATCGAGATTTTGAATCGTGAGAACTACTCTCGTGGTATCGTCGTACGTCAAGAAGAAGAGGCAATCGTCATTGATGTCTATATTATCGTAAGCTATGGTACAAAAATATCTGAAGTATCGAAAAATGTGCAAGAGCGCGTAATGTACCAGTTAGAAGCTACATTAGGAATCAAAGCAAAATCAATCAACGTATTTGTTCAAGGCGTACGCGTTTAAAAAGAATAAGCCAAAGTCGCAAGATATTTGCGACAGGGGAGGAACTCATAAAAGTGGAAGTATTAAATTTAACATCTGAAGATTTTAAGAACATGGTATCGGCAGGTAGAGCACGTTTGGACGAAAACTCTGAATACGTAAACTCTTTAAACGTATTTCCAGTACCAGATGGAGATACAGGGACCAATATGAATATGACATTTACCAGCGGTGCAAAATCTGTTAAAGAAACAGATAGTATGCATCTGGGTGAAGTCGCTCAGTCACTAGCTAAAGGGCTTTTGATGGGGGCAAGAGGGAACTCTGGCGTTATTTTATCTCAATTGTTCCGTGGTTTCGGAAAAGAGGTTAAAGAATATGACTCTATCAATGCTGAACAATTTGCTGCAGCATTCAAAGGTGGAGTAGATTCAGCTTATAATGCAGTGATGAAGCCCGTTGAAGGTACGATCTTGACGGTGGCAAGAGAATCGGCCAAAGCTGGCTCTAAAAAAGCAAAAGATACAGATAACATCATTGAAGTGATGGAAACGATCCTTTCTGCAGCTAAGAAATCTTTAAAGAAGACACCTGATCTGCTGCCTGTACTTAAAGAAGTAGGCGTTGTCGATAGCGGCGGACAAGGACTTGTCTATGTTTATGAAGGCTTTTTATCTTCGTTAACGGGCGAAGCGCCTGTTGAAGAAGAACCGGAACTAGATGAACTGGTTCGTGCAGAACACCATCGCAATGAGGTACATGAACATGTACATACAGAAGACATCACATATGGATACTGTACAGAAATCATGGTCCGTATCGGCGAAGGTGAAACGGTAGAACAGTCATTTGATTATGATGAATTCAGAAACTACTTGGATCAGTTGGGAGATTCTCTTTTAGTGGTTGCTGATGATGAAATCATTAAAGTTCATGTCCACACTGAACGTCCAGGAGAAGTCATGAACTATGGTCAGAAATTCGGTTCACTGATCAAAATCAAAGTGGACAACATGCGTGAGCAGCATTCTGCATTATCTACTGACAGTACTGCTTCAGATCAGAAAGTTGAAGAAAAAGACTTAGCGGTTGTTGCTGTAGCAGCAGGCGAAGGGTTAAAACAACTATTTGAAAGCTTAGGAGTAGATTACGTGCTGCAAGGCGGGCAGACCATGAATCCGAGTACGGAAGATATTATCAATGCAATGGAAAAAGTGCCTGCTAAGCAGTATATTATCTTGCCGAATAACAAAAATATTTTCATGGCTGCTCAACAAGCCGCAAAAGTTTCAGAGGCTGAAGTAGCTGTAGTGGAAACGAAAACGATCCAGCAAGGACTAACTTCCATGTTAGGTTTCAACTTGTCACAAAATCTAGCAGAAAATCAAGAAAGTATGACGGCTGAATTGAGTGAAGTTGTCTCCGGTCAAGTTACATTTGCCGTAAGAGATACTGAAATCAATGGTGTAGAAATCAAGAAAGATGATTACATGGGAATCATTGATGGCGACATCAAGGTTTCTGCAAAAGACCTTAAGACGGTTACTTTAGATACAATTGATCAGATGATCAACGAGGATAGTGAAATTCTGACATTGCTGTATGGCGAAGATGGATCAAAAGAAGAAGCAGAGTCAATCGGACAGGCAGTAGAAGAAAAATATGAAGAGATCGAAGTAGAAATTCACGAAGGTGGTCAACCTGTCTATCCTTACTTGATTTCTGTAGAATAAATCTTGACGATATACATTTAGAGGGGGAATAGATGAATCAACGAAGTACATCTTTGTTGTTTTGTCTATTCCTTTCTGTTTATAAAGAAGGGAGGCAGTAATTTGACAGACAAAAGTATAAGAGACTCCGTTTCCATACTTTCTGGCGTCGGCCCTAAAAGAGTAGATGCACTGAATGAATTAGGGATATATACAATACTAGATTTATTGACTTATTATCCTTTTAGATACGAAGATCTGACAGTACGATCTATTGAAGAAATTGAAGACAAGGAAAAGGTCGTCTTGAAAGGTCCGCTGATATCAGACCCTGTAGTCAGTCACTTTGGCAGAGGAAAAAACAGATTATCTTTCAGGATAAATGTTGAACACGTTATTGTCCCTGTTACCTTTTTTAATCAGCATTATCTTAAAGATCAGCTGCATGCTGGAGAAGAAGCTGTCATCTTTGGTAAATGGGATGCAGTCAGAATGCAATTGAGCGGGATAAAGATACTCAGTTCTGCAAGGAATGACGGAAAAGACAATCGAGAACCGGTTTATCACACTTCTAAACATATTAAACAGGCCACATTAGTGAAACTGATCAAACAAGCTTGGGAGCTGTACCATGAGCTGATTCCAGAAATCGTCCCTGCATTTTTAAGAGAAAAGTATCATCTTGTGTCACAGAAAGAAGCGATCCGGATGATGCATTTTCCTAAAGACGACCAGGAAAATGAAATCGCCAGAATATCCATCATATTTTTAGAGTTCTTGGTTTATCAGCTGCAGATGCAGTGGTTAAGAAAACAACATAAATTGGCAGACCGCGGTAATGCTGTGCAATATGATGTAAAGAAGTTGAGAGAATTTTTCAAATCTCTGCCATTTGAATTGACTGAAGCGCAAAAAAGAGTCGTTAATGAAATCAGTAAAGATCAGAAAATGCCGATTCAGATGTATAGACTCCTGCAGGGAGATGTAGGGAGCGGGAAAACGGTGGTGGCTGCAGCAGCGATATACGCTGCCTGGACTGCTGGGATTCAATCTGCACTTATGGCACCGACCGAAATTCTCGCCACACAACATATGGAAAGTTTTTCAGAAATGTTTAATGACTTGGGGTTAAATGTCGCGCTGCTGACGGGGTCTACAAAGGCAGCACAACGGAGAGAAATTTTGCAGCAGTTAGCAGATGGCGAAGTGCATGCTATCATTGGTACCCATGCATTGATCCAAGAAGATGTTGTATTTTCTGATCTCGGGCTAGTGATTACCGATGAACAGCATAGATTTGGTGTGAATCAGCGGAAAGTCCTGCGCGAAAAAGGCGATAATCCAGATGTGCTCTTCATGACGGCGACACCTATCCCGAGAACTTTAGCAATCAGTACTTTTGGTGAAATGGATGTCTCTGTGATTGATGAACTGCCTCCAGGAAGAGAACCAGTGGCAACACATTGGATTCGGCCTAAACAATTCACACAAATGCTCCCGTTCGTTTTTAAGCAGCTGAAAAACGGCTCACAAGTTTACGTGATTAGTCCTCTAATTGAAGAGTCCGAGCAGATGGATCTGCAGAACGCAACAGATCTTTACCAAACCTACGCATCAAAATTTGAGCCGGATTACAAAGTCGGGCTGCTGCATGGCAGGATGTCCGTTTCAGAAAAAGATGATGTGATGGAGAGATTTAAAAGAAATGAACTTCAGGTATTAGTCTCAACGACCGTTATTGAAGTTGGTGTGAATGTACCAAACGCTACTTTGATGATTATCCATGATGCAGATCGTTTTGGGTTAGCACAACTTCACCAATTAAGAGGACGAGTTGGTCGGGGAAGAAAAGAGTCATACTGTATACTGATTGCTGATCCAAAAGGAGAAACGGGTGCTCAAAGGATGGAGATTCTTACGCAGACCAATGATGGATTCAAACTAAGTGAAAAAGACCTTGAGATGAGAGGTCCGGGAGAATTTTTTGGAAAAAAACAATCTGGATTACCCGATTTCAAAGTTGCAGATATTGTGGAAGATTTTGAAATTTTGGAGAGCGCTCGCAACGAGGCAGCTTTATTATTGAATCAGTCAACTTTTTTCACTGATTCAACCTACCAGATGCTCAGAGAAGAAATGGGCATGGACGAGGCAGCGCGTCATTCATTTTTAGATTAATAGAATCAATAAAAAGAAACAGGAGGAGATTTTACAAATGAGAATTGCAGTAGACGCTATGGGTGGAGACAACGCACCTCAGGCAATCGTAGAAGGAAGTATGAGAGCCGCTAAAGAGTTTAAAGATATTACTATTGTCCTTTATGGGAAACAGCCGATGATCGAGCAGTACCTGACTGAAAAAATGGATAATATAGAAATTGTTCATACTGATGAAAAGATTGAAAGTGATGATGATCCTGTCAGATCGATCCGCCGTAAAAAGGATGCGTCTATGGTCATGGCTGCAAGATCTGTAAAAGAACAAGCAAACGATGCTTTGTTCTCAGCAGGAAATACAGGTGCTTTGTTGGCATCGGGTACATTAATCATAGGAAGAATGAAAGGGATCGACAGACCCGGCTTGCTGGCAACGATGCCGGCTCTTGCAGAAGATAAAGAGGCTTTTAACCTATTAGATGTCGGAGCGAATGCTGACAGCAAACCAGCTAATATCAACCAGTATGCAACACTAGGAACGTACTATGCCAAATTTGTAAGAGGAGTCGCTCATCCAAAAGTTGGACTCTTGAATAATGGTACAGAAGAAAATAAAGGAAATGAAGTAACAAAAGAAGCTTACAAGCTGCTGAAAGAAAATGATGCTATCAACTTTATTGGAAATGTAGAAGCACGTGAGCTGCTTAATGGTGTAGCCGATGTCGTGGTTTCTGACGGCTTCACAGGGAATGCAGTATTAAAAACGATTGAAGGTACAGCTCTGTCTATGGTACAACTCATCAAAGGCTCTATTATGAACAATGGCTTAAAAGCAAAAGTCGGCGGTCTGCTTTTAAAAGACAGCTTGTCTGGGTTAAAAGAAGTGTTGGATTACTCGAAACATGGCGGAGCAGTATTGATCGGTTTGAAAGCGCCGGTCGTTAAGACACATGGTTCGGCAACAGCTGAGCCAGTTTATCATACACTTAAACAAATCAGAGAAATGTTAGCAACAAATATTGTAGGTGATTTAGTCGATTACTACGAAGAAAAGAAAGCAGAAGACTAATTTTACTTTTTATTCTTAGAAAAATGAGGAACAATTTCTGACAACAAAGAGCAGAAAATGATATTAATTTATAATTCATATGGAAATTAAGTTAGAAATACGCTACAATAGCATTTGTGAATGAAAAACGTATTAAAAGAAACACATCAGCTTATAACAAAGCCGGTTATAGACCTAAAATTTAATTGCGGAGGGATAGACAATGGCTGAACAAGAAGTTTTTGAAAAGGTAAAAAACATTATCGTAGAAAGACTAGGGGTAGATGCAGATAAAATCACCAGAGATACTACGTTTAAAGAAGACCTAGGGGCTGATTCATTAGATATCGTCGAGCTGGTTATGGAATTAGAAGACACTTTCGGCAAAGAAATCTCTGATGAAGATGCTGAAAATATCACGACTGTCGGCAAAGCAGTAGATTATATTAAAGATAATCAATAAAAGTAGTTCCTTAAATTTGAACATTATGTGTAATTGTTATAAATAATTAGAATATATCTGCAATATTATCTTGAAATTTTAATATTCTGTAATAAAATGATACATGTAGTATTGAAATTGAAAAATATAAAGTGTATAATTCGTTTTATCAATTAAATGTTTGGTTAGAAAAACGATCATACATTTAATGTTCTTCTCATAGTAAGAATTTGAGAAGAAAGACATAGGAGGTTAAACGGTGGCCGTCGAAAGAAACTTATTAGAAATCAATAATTTAAAAACTGGTTTCCGCTTTGGAGAAGAATATCACAATGCAGTTGATGGAGTTTCATTAACGCTTAAGAAAAATGAAATCTTGGCAATTGTTGGTGAATCTGGTTGCGGAAAGTCTACATTAGCCACTTCGATCATGGGTTTACATGATCATAAAAATACTAAAATAACTGGAGAAATCCTTTATAAAGATTTAAACCTGATCGATCTTAACGAAAAATTATATAACCGTATTCGCGGTAATGATATTGGAATGATCTTCCAAGATCCATTAGGTTCTTTAAATCCATTGATGACTATTTACAAGCAAATTGCTGAAGCGTTGGTCTATCACTCTGATTTGAATGAGAAGCAAATTAGAGCAAGAGTGCTTGAATTATTAAATCAAGTTGGGATTCCCAGACCAGAACAGATCATGAAGTCTTATCCGCATGAACTATCAGGGGGGATGAGACAACGTGTCGTAATCGCGATTGCACTGGCGAACAAGCCGCCGATTATTATTGCTGATGAACCCACTACAGCGCTGGATGTAACAATCCAAGCACAGATTCTTGACTTGATGATCGATATCCAGAATGAAACTGGATCAGGAATCATTCTGATCACCCATGATTTAGGGGTAGTAGCTCAAACAGCTGACCGCGTAGCAGTGATGTACGCTGGACAGATCGTTGAAGAAGCACCAGTTGAAGAACTGTTTGCTAATCCAAAGCACCCTTATACGCGCTCTTTATTAAACTCAATTCCTCATGAACTTGAAGAAGGCGAAGAACTTCATGTAATTCATGGTACAGTGCCATCATTACAAAAGCTTCCTCGTAAAGGAGACCGTTTCAGACCAAGAATTCCTTGGCTTCCAGATGAAGCATTCGATGAAGATCCTGAATTAACGGAAGTTGCTCCAAACCACAAAGTAAGAGGGAACAGCTGGAAACATTTCTACTTTGAAGGAGAGGAGAACTAAAATGGGGTTTTTAGAAGTACAGGATTTAAAAATCCACTATCCGATTCGCGGTGGAATATTAAATACCATACAAGATTACGTAAGAGCCGTTGATGGCGTATCCCTTAAAATTGAAAGTGGAAAAACTTACGGATTAGTTGGAGAATCAGGTTCTGGTAAGACAACGATCGGTAAAACTATAGTCGGACTTGAAAAGGCGACTTCTGGTAAAATTCTCTATGAAGGGGAAAACGTCACAAATAAAGCGCGTAGTAGAAATAAGAAGTACGCGAATTATAATAAGGATGTCCAAATGATTTTCCAAGATTCAACTTCATCTATGAATCCTAAAAAACGGATTATTGATGTGATGGGTGAACCGATGAAGAATTACTTTGATTACACACCTGCTGAAATTAAACGACGAGTGGCAGAACTTCTTGATATCGTTGGAATGAATGCAGAAGCGATGTATAAATATCCACATGAGTTTTCGGGTGGACAACGTCAACGTATCGGAGTCGCGAGAGCTGTAGCGAGTGATCCCAAATTAATCATTGCTGATGAACCAACTTCAGCACTAGATTTATCTGTTCAAGCTCAAGTACTGAATTTTATGCGAAGAATCCAGAAAGAGTACAATTTAAGTTACTTATTCATCTCTCATGATTTGGGTGTTGTACAACACATGTCAGATGATATTGCGATCATGCATAGAGGTCGATTCGTTGAGAGAGGACCTAAGCAAGAAATTTACCAAAACCCTCAACATATCTATACAAAACGTTTATTATCTGCTATTCCTGATATGGATCCTACAAAGCGTGCATCGCAAAAAGTTGAACGTCAGCGTGTAGAAGCAGAATACGATGCGCAAGAAGCAGAGTACTACGATGAAAATGGACGTGTATACGATTTGCAGCCATTTGACGGTGACCATATGGTAGCTTTGAAACCAGATGAGCCGAACAGCTCGCTTCAAAATGAAACAATCAATACAGGAGGGGAAGCATAAGATATGTGGAAAACAATATTCAGACGATTACTATTGATGATTCCCCAAATTATCATATTAAGTATCTTAATTTTCATTATTGCAGAATTTATGCCGGGAGATCCATTTACCGGAATGATTGATCCAAACGTTGATCCTGCTCAAATTGATGCGTTAAGAGAGCAATTTGGATTAAACGACCCGCTTCCAGTTAAATATGTTCGCTGGGTAGGGAATGCATTACAGGGAGACTTTGGTAGAAGTTTTAATTATAAAACAGATGTATTGAATGTAATTGGAGATCGATTAGGCAATACGGTACGACTTTCATTACTCTCTACTGTTTTAACCTATCTAATTGCTCTGCCACTGGGGATATTCTCTGGACGATACAATGATACTTTATTTGATAAAGGTGTTATCATTTATAACTTCGTAAGTTTTGCAGTTCCAACCTTCGTTTTAGCATTGTTAATGGTCTTTGTTTTTGGATACAACCTTGGATGGTTTCCATCAAGAGGATCAATCGATGTTCAAGCTTCTGGATTCTGGGAAGAATCATGGAGCAGGTTATATCATTTAATCTTACCATCGATCACAACAGCGATTTTGGGTACGACGAGTATTATCCAATTCCTAAGAACTGAGATTATTGATGCAAAAACATCTGATTATGTCAAAACAGCTCGATCTAAAGGTGTTCCGATTGATAAAGTATATACAAGACATATTTTTAGAAATGCTTCCTTACCGATTGCTTCAGGGTTTGGATATACAATAGTAAACTTATTAACTGGGTCAATTTTTATCGAACGTATTTTCAATTACAGCGGTATGGGGAATTTGTTTATAGAATCTATCTTATCCCGTGATTATAGTGTTATTTTTGTACTCGTACTTTTCTATGGTATTCTCGGATTGATTGGTACACTATTATCTGACTTGATCTTAATGACCGTAGATCCTAGAATTCGAATTGATTAAGAGAATACGACTTAGAAAGGAATGAAATAGATGGCTTCAAATCAAAATACTGAAGCAGATATCATGGCAGATGATATGTCTGCTTCAACACCTCCAATGGGATTTAAAGTAATTGTTAAGGAATTCGCTAAAGATAAGCTTGCGTTAGGTTCGTTGATCTTAATGGTTGCGATACTATTATTTATTTTCATCGGATCTTTTATTATAGACCAAGATGCTGCTACACGAGTAAGTCTATTCGATGCTTATCTTCCGCCGTTTTCATCAAGTACGGATCCGGCTTATCAAGGAACCGAATACTTATTGGGAACTGATTCAGCAGGTCGGGACATTTTTGGACAATTGGTTATAGGAGCACGAAATTCTCTACTTATCGGATTATCCGTTACGGTGATTACGAGTGTTCTAGGGATCATTGTGGGTATTTTAGCGGCATACTATGCTGGAATGGTAGATAATGTAATCATGCGAGTTATTGATTTTATCATGATTTTACCGCAGACGATGATCATCATAATTTTTGTAACCATTGTCTCAAACTATAATGTATTCTCATTCATTTTAATTATGAGTGCTTTCTATTGGGTGGGGCAGGCCCGATTCATTCGTGGACGTGCCTTAACTGTCGGAAGACTGGATTTCATCAGTGCTTCTAAAACAATGGGAACACCGACTTATAAAATTATTCTTCGAGAAATGATGCCGAACATCAGTTCATTGATCATTGTTAACTTGACTTTGAACTTTGCGGCAAATATTGGGCTTGAAACCGGGTTATCATTCCTTGGGTTTGGACTTCCTTCGAATGTTCCAAGTTTAGGTACACTTGTTTCAGCTGCTACTAATCCAGATATTCTGGAAAACAAATCATGGGTTTGGTTACCGGCTTCTACACTTATTTTAGTGTTGGTGCTGTGTATAAACTATGTCGGTCGAGCTCTACAACGTTCGGCAGACGCAAAACAAAGACTAGGTTAAGAAAAGGGGAGAAAGACATGTCAAACAAGAAAAAATATAGCTTGTTAGCTAGTTCAGCAGCCGTTGCATTCATCCTTGCTGCTTGTGGCGGATCTGACGATTCAGCTTCAGAATCAGGTTCTGAAGGCGGATCTACAGAGGGGGGATCTACAGAAGAAGTAGAAATCCCTACATTCGAGCAAAGTGTTACAAATGAAGGGGAAGCTATCGACGGCGGAACAATGAGCATTGCTTATGTAAGTGACTCTGCTTTCACTGGAATCTTCAGTTGGGAACTTTATGAATCAGGTCCTGACGCGGATGTTATGGCTTACACTATGGGTCAATTATTAGGAGTAGATGAGAACTACCAATACGATGATACTGGTGCTGCTTCAATCGATGTTGATCCGGAAACAGATACAGTAACTCTTACAGTTAAAGACGGTGTTACATGGCACGATGGGGAACCTTTAACTGCAGATGATATCCTTTTCGCACATGAAATTATCGGTAGTCCAGATTACACTGGAATTCGTTATTCTAGCGACTTTGCTGCAATCGAGGGAATGGAAGCATACAAAAATGGCGAAGCTGATTCAATCAGCGGTATGACATTATCTGATGATGAAATGACTTTAACAATTCAATATGAATCTGTTGGGGTACAAATGCTTGCAGCTGGTGGTGGAGTTTGGGGTTATGCAGCTCCTCGTCACTATCTAGGAGAAATCCCAATTGCTGATCTTGAATCTGCTCCAGAAATCAGAGAGAATCCACTAGGGTTCGGACCTTTCAAAGTAGATAGTATCGTACCAGGTGAGTCTGTTTCATATTCAGCTTACGAAGATTATTACCGTGGTACGCCACAACTAGATGGAATTGAATTAGAGACAGTATCTCCATCTACTGCAGTAGCAGCGATGGAAAACGCTCAGTTTGATTTATTCACTGGCGGCGTTCCAACTGACCAATATGACAGTTTTGCTGATATGCCTGGCTACACAATCTTAGGACAAGATGATCTTGCGTACACTTATATCGGATTCAAACTAGGTGAATGGCAAGAAGCTCAAACAGACGAAGACGGTAATGTAACTGAACCTGCTCAAAACGTATATAATCCAGATGCTAAAATGGCTGACGTAAACTTACGTAAAGCTATGGCATATGCGATTGACAACGATGCAGTTGGTGAAAGATTCTATCAAGGATTGCGTCGTCGTGCAAATTCACCAATCATCCCGAACTTTGCTGACTACTACAATGCTGATGTAGAAGGTTACCCTATTGATGTTGAAGAAGCTAACCGTTTACTAGATGAAGCTGGATACGAATATGACGGTGAATTCCGTACTACTCCTGAAGGCGAAGAACTTGTCATCAACTTCGCTTCAATGTCTGGTGGAGATGTTGCTGAACCAATCGCTGAATACTATATCCAATCATGGGCAAATATTGGGTTGAATGTTCAGTTAGTTGATGGACGTTTGTTAGAATTTAACTCATTCTACGATCGTGTTGAAGCAGATGATCCAGAAATCGATATCTATCAAGGTGCATGGGGAACTGGTTCTGATCCAACTCCAGACGGACTTTGGGGACCTACTGCAGCATTCAACTATACTCGTTGGGTAACAGATGAAAACACTGCTTACATGGAAGATCTATTAAGTGATCAAGGTTTCGATACTGAATGGCGTGCAGAAGTATTTAATGAATGGCAAGAATACTTCATGGACCAAGTTCCAGCTATCCCAACTTTATTCCGTAAAGCTGTTTATCCAGTTAATAACCGTGTAGGAGCATTCGACATTACTCCTGGTGCTAACTTGGATGATCCAGGCGTTGGATACCACACTTGGTACTTGACTTCTGAAGAACGTGCAACTGAATAATAAAGAATCTTTAAATCTGTTCTTTAATTCGAAAGTCGATCATATCATTAGATATGGTCGGCTTTTTTTCTATGATTAAAGTTCACTTTGCTAACACCATAAGAAAGAAATATGATATGATTTAAAATAGCCTTGCGAACAAACGTTATTCTATTTAGTGCATATATGCAATTAGAGAGGAAGAAGCATATGTTTTTAGCGTGGAAAGAAATCATCTATTCCAAGACGAGATTTTCACTGATTATTGGAATCGTTGTTTTAGTGGCATACTTAGTTTCATTTTTAACAGGGTTAGCTAATGGACTGGCTCAGGAGAATAAGGATGCTGTTGATAAATGGCAAGCAGACAGTATTGTATTAGCTGAGGAATCCAATCTCAGTCTGAATATGTCTATGTTGACGCTTGACGATGCAGATACAATAGCTGCCGATCAGAAAGCAGTTTTAGGAATCAGCTCTAATATTGTCAGGCTTGAGTCCTCTGAATCATCAGAAGATAATATCGACGTAACCATTTTCGGTATTAAAATGAATGAATTTTTAGTTCCTGAAATCGTTGAAGGAAAAGCAGTTAATGAGCAAGGAGAAGTCATTGCTGATCTATCGTTAAAAGAAGAAAAAGGTATCGAAATCGGTGACATACTGAATATATCTGGGAAAGAATCATCATTGAAAGTTGTTGGATTTACAGATAAAGCTAAATTTAGTGTCAGCCCAGTGCTTTATACACAGTTAGATACCTATCAGGATATTAGCAGTGCCAATCGCTCAGCTGATAGTCAAGATCAGATTAATGCAATTATTTTGAGAGACGAGCGGCCAGCAGAAGAGATTGAAATAAATAATTCTGCATTAACCGTTTATTCAATAGATGAATTCGTCAACAATCTGCCAGGGTATAATGCTCAGGTGCTTACTTTTGGTTTAATGATAGGCTTTCTTATTTTGATTGCAGCGCTTGTAATAGGAATATTTATTTATGTGCTGACGCTTCAAAAAGCTTCTATGATTGGTGTAATGAAGGCCCAAGGCATCTCTTCAAATTATATTTCTAAATCTATTATTGCTCAAACGCTTATTTTAGCTTTATTAGGTGTTTTAATCGGTTTTGGGCTGACCATTTTAACCGGATTATTCTTGCCGGCAGCAGTCCCATATCAAAATAATTATATCTTCTTAGCTGCAGTAATGGCTGGTTTATTAGTTTTTGCTTTATTAGGTGCAGTCTTTTCAGTAAGAACCATTGTAAAAGTCGACCCATTAGTGGCAATAGAGTAGGAGATGAACGATGAAATCTATCGAATTAAAAAAAGTGAACAAACAATTCAAAGATGGCCGCAAAACGATTGAGGCGTTAAAAGAAACAAACTTTTCAGCAGAACCGGGAGAATTTGTTGCGATTATCGGTCCAAGCGGATCAGGTAAAAGTACATTTCTAACAATTATTGGTGGTTTGCAGCAACCTACTGAAGGAGAAGTATTTATTCAAAACGAACCGTTCAGCAATTTACAAGAGAAGGAGCGAGCGAAAAGGCGATTCAAAGATATTGGATTTATCTTGCAGGCTTCCAATCTGATTCCCTTTTTAACCGTTAAAGAACAATTGCAGCTCGTAAACAAAGTAGAAAAAACGAAGTCAGATGAAAAAAAAATCGATCAACTGTTAACGGAATTAGGAATACTAGAACTGGCTGACAAATATCCCCGTGATTTATCTGGTGGAGAACGGCAACGCGCTGCAATTGCGCGAGCTTTATATCATGAACCTTCTGTTATTCTGGCAGATGAACCAACCGCCAGCCTGGATACAGAAAGAGCCATCGAAGTTGTAAAAATTCTGGCTCATGAAACAAAAGAAAAAAGTAAAGCTACAATCATGGTAACGCATGATGAACGACTGACTGACTATTGTGATTCTGTTTATGTAATGAAGGACGGCGTTTTAAATAAGCGGGAGAAAAGCAGAAAGTAGGACAAAAATGAAAAAGACAGTAACAGTTATTGGTGCAGGTGCAGCAGGTTTAGCTAGTGCGATTCGACTGCAGCATGCGGGATATAATGTAACCATCTATGAAAAAGAATCTTTGCCCGGTGGTAAAATGAATCAGTTGACTAAGGATGGCTATACTTTTGATATGGGTCCCAGTCTAGTCATGATGCCGGATATTTACAAAGAAGTCTTCGAGGTAGCAGGCAGAAACCCTGAAGACTATATTCCGATGCAGCGAGTTGATCCAATGTATTCCGCATTTTTCGGAGATGAAGAAATCAATGTCTCGTCAGATCTGACTAAAATTACTCAAGAGATAGAAAATATCAGTGATGAGGATATGGCTGGATTTTTAGGCTATCTGAAAGATATTTATGAGCGGTATATCGTAGCCAGAGATCATTTTATCCAAAGACCCTTTAGAAATCCAAGTGATTTTTATAATCCGTTCATGATTCATCAAGCGTTGAAATTAAAAACGTTTGATAGTGCCAACCATTCGATCGCAAAGTACATTAAAGATAAAAGACTCCAGCAGATTCTAAGTTTTCAGACACTTTATATAGGTGTTTCTCCAAAAAATGGTCCTTCACTTTATACAATTATTCCAATGATTGAATATTTGTATGGTATCTGGTTCATTAAAGGCGGTATGCATACTATGGCCAAAGCGATGGAAAGACTGTTTAAAGAGCTGGGCGGGACTCTTCAATACAATACAGCGGTAGAAGAAATCGTTATTGATCAGCAAGAAGCGAAAGGAATTCAGGTCAATGGTCAACTGATTCCTTCTGACTACGTTATGTGTAATGCAGATTTTCCTTATGCCATCAAACATTTAGTCAAAGATCAGAAAGCTAAAGGGAAATATACAGATAAGAAAGTTGATAAAATGAAGTATTCTTGTTCTTGCTTTATTATGTATTTGGGTATGAACAAAAAATACGAAGATGTAAAAAACATGCATAATTTTGTATTTGCAGAAGATTTGGATGAAAATCTGGAAGACATTTTTTCTGGAGAAGTATTGAGTGATCCCTCTTTCTATGTGTATATGGGATCAAAAATGGATGCAGATCTAGCACCTGAAGGAAAAGATGGTTTATATATCTTAATTCCCGTTTCAGACTTGTCCACTTCAAAATATGAATGGAATGAAGATACGATTGAGTACTACAAAAAGCGTGTATTCAACAAGTTGAAGACAATAAATGGTTTTGAAAACATAGAACAAGAAATTGTCTCTGAATCTTATATGACACCGAATGACTGGAGAGATCAGTTCAACGCGTATAATGGTGCTTGTTTCGGATTGCAGCCGACATTAACGCAAAGCAACCACTTTAGACCTCAAGCAAAAGCAAAAAACTGTGAAAAGCTTTATTTCACTGGCAGCAGTACGCATCCAGGTGCCGGAGTACCAATCGTATTAACATCTGCTAAAATTGCTGCAGAAGAATTGATGCTGGACGACAAATAAACAGAAAATCCCTGAAAATCAGAATGCTACATTCTGGTTCTCAGGGATTTTTTTATAATTTGAAATACTTTTTCAAGTAATCAGCTAAGCCGTGGTCATCATTGATTTTATGTGTTAAATCATCAGCGATAGCTTTTAATTTATCATTTCCATTTTTCATGACTACACCGTGACCAGCATATTGGATCATTTCATAATCATTTTCTTCATCACCAAAAGCAATAATATCTTGCTGTTTGATATTGTAGTAGGAGGCAATTCTCTCAACACCCATTGCTTTCTGGACACCTGCGGCTACAACTTCTAGACAAGGAGTTAATCCTCCCCAGGTTCTGACTTCTACCGCATTGCCGTAGTTTTGAATGATTCTTTCTTCAATCATCGGCTGATTTTGCTGACTATAAGTAAATACTTCAACCGAAGTAGGATCCACTAGCAGCGTTTCAGAAGATAATTGTTTGCTGACTTCTATTCCTTCAGGGAAGAAATCAGGATAAGGTATAAAGTCGCCTTCTACATAGATCCCGTCTCTTGACTCAGCTGCAATCAATTGGACGTCTGGATCATTTTTTAAAGAAAGCATTGAAATAGCCAGATCTTTGCTGAGGGTTTTGTGATAGCCATAGTTCCAGTTATTGTCAGATGGGTGGTGGCACCAGGCGCCATTGAAATTGACCATCGGGGTATCCATTTTTAGTTGATTATAATAGTAGTAGCTGTTTCGGTAAGGTCGCCCTGTGACGATAGATACGATATGTCCTTGATCACGCAGCTGATCTATTACACGATGCGTTTCGGGCGTAATCTGCTGTGTATTGTTCAAGGTTGTTCCATCTAAGTCCAAAGCAATAAATTTTCGATTCATTAAAAAGCTCCTTCGTTAAACCAGTTAAATATTAGACACCCTAATATTAAAAAGATTTGATCTGTGATAAAATAAGTAAAGATATCTACTTAAGTATAACAAACTGAAAATAAAATGTATATGAACTTGGAGTGAGCAGAATGTACCAAATCATTCAAAAATCAATCGGTGGAATTCCATTACTGGAAATTGTTCAAGAAGAGTTAAAAGATCAGCCGATTCCAACTGTCCTGTTTTATCATGGATGGACCAGCCATAAAGAGTCCGTGCTAGTCCATGGCTATGAATTAGCGAAGAGAGGCATTAGAGCGATATTACCGGAAGCTTACATGCATGGAGAGCGATTTGACCCGAATCATTCTTTGAATGATAATACGATTTTCTGGCAAGTGGTGTTTCACAACCTGCAGGAAGTTCAAATGATTCGAGATCATTACTTAGAACAAAATCTTTCAGATCCTGACCGATTTGGTATTAGCGGTTTATCCATGGGTGGGATTACGACCAGTGCTATGCTGACGCAGTTTGACTGGATTCATTCTGCTGCTGTCTTGATGGGTAACACTAATCCCTATGCATTTTCAAAGTGGCTGCTTCATTCTAACTGGTATAGCGGTAATGAGAATATTGATGGTTTGTTAAGCCAGAAAGTCAAAGATCAATTAACGGCTGTCTCACTCAGCGATCAGCCTGAAAAAATAAACGGACGACCCGTTTATTTCTGGCATGGCACACAGGATGAGTTAGTGCCGTTTGAACAGACAGAGCAATTTATCCAACAGATTAAAGACGAGTCTTACGCAGAAAATATATCTTTTACCATCGGTTCTGGCCATGGGCATAAAGTACCTTATGATATTTCTGCATCAATGGCTGAATTTTTCAAAAAAAGTTTTAATTTATAAATCGTACCAAGCTTAACTCACAGGTAAACGAACTTATCCTAAAGGAGGTAAAAGCATGTCAGAAGACAAAACAGTATGGTCAGAAGAGAAAATTCAAGATATTAAAAACCGCATTATGGAGTCATTAGAGCAAGTCATTGATCCCGAACTGGGGATTGATATTGTCAACTTAGGGTTAGTCTATGAAGTCAATGTTTTTAATGGCGGTTATTGTGAAGTGAAGATTACGTTAACAACAATGGGCTGTCCGTTAGCCGATGTAATTACAGAAGACATTCTGGAAGCGATGAGTCATGTTCCGGAAATTACTGAAACGGACGTGAAATTAGTCTGGTATCCAGCTTGGGATACTTCCAGAATGAGTCGTTATGCAAGAATCGCCTTAGGAATAAGGTAACAGCTAAAGAATTGAGTCTTGTGTAAGCCTGCTCGATTCTTTTTTAGTGACTAAAAAAAGTGAGGAGAAAGTTGAATGGCTGAATATACTACAATGATGCAAGAATCAATAGCAGAAGCTCAGCAAGTTGCAAAAACTCGGTCTCATCAGTTGATTGAGGTGGAGCATCTTTGGAGAATTTTTATGCAGCCGGATCATATTGCTTATCGATTATATGAAACTTGCGGTCTTGATATGGAAGCTTTTCTAACGATTGTTGAGGCAGCAATTGATCGTTTACCAGTCGTTCAAGGAACCTCAGTACAGTATGGCACTCAACTGTCCAGAGCTTTATACGACCTGCTTCAAAAAGCAGAACAAGCTGCTCAGGAATTTGACGATACTTATATCGCTGTGGATGTTGTGCTGATAGCTTTAATGAGAATTGAACAGCATCCATTAAAATCATTTTTGATCGAACAAGGTATAACAGAATCCAAACTGCAAGCAATGGTTATGGAATGGAGAGGCGGAGAATCTGTGAAAAGTCCAAATCAAGAAGCCGCGTATCAGGCGTTAGAATCCTATGCAGTGGACTTAGTGAAACAAGTGAAAGAAGGCAATCAGGATCCAATTATCGGTCGAGACGACGAAATCCGGGATGTCATTCGTATTCTTTCTCGTAAAACAAAAAACAATCCAATTTTGATTGGAGAACCGGGCGTCGGAAAAACAGCCATCGTTGAAGGTCTGGCACAAAGAATCGTAAGGAATGATGTACCGGAAAATCTGAAAAATAAAAAAGTGTTTTCTTTAGATATGGGTGCTCTGATTGCCGGTGCAAAGTTTCGAGGCGAATTTGAAGAACGGCTGAAAGCTGTATTAAAAGAAGTTAAAAACAGTAACGGTAAGATTTTACTATTTATTGATGAGATTCATACGATCGTTGGAGCCGGCAAAACAGAAGGCAGCATGGATGCGGGGAATCTATTGAAGCCAATGCTTGCAAGAGGAGAGCTGCACTGTATCGGCGCTACAACAATCAACGAATATAGAACGTATATGGAAAAAGACAAAGCGTTAGAAAGAAGATTTCAAAAAGTAACGGTGAATGAGCCTTCCATTGAAGAAGCGATCAGTATTTTAAGAGGATTGAAAGAACGGTTTGAAATCCATCACGGCGTCAACATACAGGATAATGCTTTAGTCGCTGCTGTGCAATTATCCAGCCGGTATATGACAGAAAGATTCTTGCCGGATAAAGCGATCGATCTTGTTGATGAAGCTTGTGCTACCATTCGGGTAGAAATGAATTCAATGCCGAATGAATTAGATCTTTTAACAAGAAGAAAAATGCAGTTGGAGATCGAAGAGCAAGCTTTGAAAGAGGAAGCAGATGAGAAAAGCAAAGCGAGGTTATCTGTTCTTCAACAGGAGTTGGTAACGACACGAGAAGAAGTAGAAACGCTGTCTCTGAAATGGAATAAAGAAAAAATCTCTATGCAAGATATCCAAGATAAGAAAACCGAGATCGACCAAGCAAAACGCAAATTAGAAGAAGCTGAATCAGAATATAATCTGGAAGAAGCAGCGAAGCTGAGACACGGCACTATACCGGCTCTGGAAAAAGAACTATCACAATTAGAATCGATTCATCAGGAGAATCGTTCTAGCGAAGACCGACTTGTACAGGAAACGGTAACGGAAGATGAGATGGCAGAAGTCGTTGCCAGAATCACAGGTATACCAGTCAATAAACTTGTAGAAACAGAGAGAGAAAAACTGCTGCATCTAAATGAAACGATGAAGACACGGGTTATTGGACAAGACCAGGCAGTCGACACAGTAACAGATGCCATTCTTAGAGCAAGAGCAGGGATACAAGATCCCAATCGACCATTAGGTTCATTCCTCTTTTTAGGTCCTACAGGTGTAGGGAAAACAGAGTTAGCCAGAACACTCGCTGAGCAGTTATTTGATACACCGGATCAAATGGTCCGTTTGGATATGAGCGAATACATGGAAAAGCATAGTGTATCCCGCTTGATCGGTTCACCGCCCGGATATGTCGGCTATGATGAAGGCGGGCAATTGACAGAAGCGGTTAGGCTGAATCCGTATACGATTCTATTGCTGGATGAGGTAGAAAAGGCGCATCCTGATGTGTTCAATATTTTGCTGCAAGTGCTAGATGAAGGTCGTCTAACAGACTCTAAAGGTCAATTAATCGATTTTAAAAATACAGTGCTGATTTTGACTAGTAATATTGGGTCGGACATTTTACTGCAAGAGACCTCATCGACCGGAGAAGTTAGTGATGAAACCGAGCAAAAAGTCCGCCAGCTATTATTTGGTTCTTTCAGACCAGAATTTTTGAATCGGTTAGATGATATTGTTTTATTCTCTCCGATCACAAAACAGAATATGGTGATGATCGTCGGAAAACTTGCAAAAGATCTGGAACGCAGATTAGCTTACAATGGGTATAAATTAGAAATAACGGAAGCGGCTAAAAACTGGATTGCAGAGCAAGCATACGATCCTGCTTTTGGTGCACGGCCGATTAAAAGATATCTGACAAATGAAATAGAAACGCCGATTGCTAAAATGATCATTGCGGATACATTGAAAAAAGGAGAAACCATCATTGCAGATCAGCAAGATGATCAATTAGTATTCAATTCAATGCCTATTTAAGAGAGTTGAGAATAAGGACTGTGAAACCTGTCACAGGACCAATCAAGGAATAATCTGATAAAGAGAGGAGCAAGGCTTTGCAGACACAACTTCAAGTGATCAGTACGTATACATTGTTAAACAGTACAACGACAATCGACCAGTTGATCAATGCAGCGAAAAACAGAGGATATTCGTCCATAGCCTTGACTGACCGGAATATTCTCTACGGAGCAGTAGAATTTTACGAAAAAGCAAAACAAGCTGATCTCAAACCTTTGCTGGGTCTAGAACTAGAGATCGAGTCGATTGCTGATCCAGAGAAAGCAGTTCCAATGGTTCTACTGGCAAAAAATGAGTCAGGATTCAAGCAGTTGATGACTCTTTCAACAAAAAGAATGATGGAAGATGCTCCTGTGTCTTTAGCTTTTCTTGAGCGAAACAGTCATCATCTGATTGCAATCACTCCTGGAATGAATGGAGAAGTTTCCCAAGCGTTATTGGCTTCAAATCGTCAAGGAGCAGCAGAAGCTCTTGAAAAATATAAAAAAATATTCGCTCACTTTTATGCAGGTTACTCTCTAAGAGCGGGGGAGCCAACTGTACAACAAGCACTGCTGTCTTTGGCTAATGAACTAAATGTTTCGGTGACAGCCTTTGACCCAGTTGAATACATTGATGAAGATGATGCATTTGCAGTTGATGTGCTGAAGACGATCAGCGCTAATGAGACGATCGAATCCGTTAAAATTTTGGAAAAGAATCGTCATTTATTAGCCGCTGCTGAACTGACCTCTCTCTATGAACAGGCAGGATTAAAAGAAATTGCCGAGACAGCTGACAAGATAGCAGAGCAAGTCTCTATTGATCTAATATTAGATCAGCCTGTGCTGCCGAGATTCCCGATTCCTGAAGGTAGAGAGACAGATGAATATTTAAAACAGCTCTGTACAGAAGCACTGCCAAAAAGGATTCAAAATCCTTCTCAAATCTATAAAGACCGTTTAGAAAAAGAATTAACGATTATTTCGAAAATGGGATTTTCAGATTATTTTCTGATTGTGTGGGATTTGATCCGTTTTGCACATAGTCAAAAGATCGTTACAGGTTCCGGAAGGGGATCAGCGGTCGGTTCGCTTGTTTCTTACGTGCTGAAAATTACGGATGTAGATCCGATTGCCTATGGGTTGCTGTTCGAGCGGTTTTTAAATGAAGAACGATATTCTATGCCGGATATTGACCTGGATTTCCCAGATAACCAGCGTGAAAAAATGCTTTTTTATGTTAATCAGAAATATGGACAACAGCATGTCGCACAAATTGCAACTTTTGGAACGTTTGCAGCAAAGATGGCGGTCAGAGATTCGGGCAGAGTGTTTGGTTTAACGACTCAAGAATTAAAGAAATGGTCAGATGCTATTCCGATTAGTTTAGGGATGACATTGAAACGAGCAGTGAAAGAGTCTGAGAAATTAAGAAAACTGATAGAAGAAAACGAACAAAATCAATTGATATTTGATACGGCTAAACGAATTGAAGGACTGCCGAGACATGTTTCTACTCATGCAGCAGGTATCGTTATTTCTGATAAACCACTAATCGATAATGTACCGCTCCAGCAAGGAAACGGCACATTATCGCTTACGCAATTTGCAATGGCTGATGTAGAAAAGGTTGGATTGCTGAAGATGGATTTCTTGGGATTAAGAAATCTTACTATTCTCTCCGACTGTTTAAGACTGACCAATACAGATCAGAACCTTTCTATGACATTAAACGATATTCCGTTAAATGATCCAAAAACACTGGAAGTATTTAAAAGAGGAGCCACAAATGGTATTTTCCAGTTTGAGTCTCCAGGGATTAAACGAGTACTAAAGAAATTGGAACCGAATGATATCGAGGATGTCATAGCCGTTAATGCACTGTATAGACCAGGTCCGATGGAACAGATCGATACCTTTATTTCTCGTAAAAAAGGAAATGAGCCGATCGTTTACCCTCACGATGATTTAGAAGATATTCTAGGTATTACTTATGGCATTATGGTTTATCAGGAACAGGTCATGAGAGTAGCTTCAAAACTCGCTGGGTACAGCCTTGCGGAGGCTGATATGCTGAGAAGAGCCATTTCCAAAAAAATCAAGTCTGAGATTGATAAAGGACGGGCACAGTTCATCGCCGGAGCTGTTCAAAAAGGCTATACAGAAGATACGGCCGCAATTGTCTATCACTACATTGAACAGTTTGCTAACTACGGCTTTAATCGTTCTCATGCTGTGGCTTATTCAATGGTGGCGTACCAGTTGGCTTATTTCAAAGCACACTACCCGGCTGCCTTTTATGCAGCACTCATGAAAGCTTCGTCAAACAATAAAAGCAAACTACAGGAGTATATTGTAGAAGCAAGAAAAAGAAGCGTTAAAATGGCTGGTCCAGATATAAATACAAGCGACTATTCATTCACAATGCGTAATGGAATCATTCAGTCCGGACTGGATATTGTTAAAGGGCTTAGAAGAGATTTGATTCACTCCATCTACAGTAATCGCAGAGAGAATGGACAGTACAAAGATTTTATCGACTTTATCAGCAGATTGGAAAGTAAATGGAGAAAAGAGCAGTATATCAAACCGCTAGTTTATGCAGGGGCTTTTGATCAGCTTCCAGAGAACAGAGGAACGATCTTGCATTCTCTGGAAGGTGTGATAGATAGTATCAATATGAGCAGTGGAAATATGGAATTGTTTGAGTCTTTGGCCCCAAGAATTGAATCAGTAGAAGATCTTTCTCAAGAAGAAAAACTTGAACAGGAATTTTCAGTCACAGGGTTTTACTTGTCTAGCCACCCTAGTGAACAGTATGATGAACTAAGAAAAGCATATCAGATGCAGTATATTGCTGATGCAAAATCGAACAGATCCACTAAGATCCTTGGTACAATAAAGTCGATTAAGACGATTCAGACTAAACGCGGTGAACCGATGTCTTTTGTGGATGTGACAGATCAGACTGGAACCTGCTCTTTAACACTGTTTCCTGAACAGCACAGAAAATATATCAAACAATTAGAAAAAAATGTGACGGTAGCAGCGGAAGGTAAAATGGAGTCAGATCAAAATGGACTGAAGCTGCTGGTTAGAAACTTGGACCTGGCCGATTCTTTAAGTCTTCCTGAGAAACCCAAGACTTTATTTTTGAAAATCGAGTCGCTCAAGGAGCAGCAGGAGCAATTTACTGATGTTCAAGCTGTCTTGAAACAACATGGCGGAAATATTCCTGTTTTGCTTTACGAATCCAGTACAGAACAGAAGCATTTACTAAAAAAACAGTTCTCAGTGGATGGATCTGAGGAACTCCTTAAAACGTTAAAGCGAATTCTTAGTGAAAAACAGGTCATATTACGATGAATTCGTAGAAAATCTGTGTTAGTTGCTATTTTTATGAGACAATAAAAGCAAAAAGTGATAGAATAATATTTGTATGGAAACTAGATGAATATGCAGCGAAAGAAATTGACGCTGAAGCTATATACAAGTTTGCGGTGATTGAATAGAGAAATTTGTTCAGAGCAGACTATTCATCAACATCTATTTAAATGATTAAAATAAGTATTAGAGGTGAAAAGTCAATATGAAGCGTATTGGAGTTTTAACAAGTGGTGGAGATTCTCCAGGTATGAATGCTGCTGTTCGCGCGGTAGTAAGAAAAGCTCTATATGAAGGTATGGAAGTTTATGGAATCAATTATGGATTTGCCGGTCTTGTTGCTGGAGATATCCGTAAATTGACCCGCAGAGATGTTGGAGATATTATCCAGCGAGGCGGTACTTTCCTTTACTCAGCCAGATATCCTCAGTTCGCAACAGAAGAAGGTCAGTTAAAAGGAATCGAACAATTGAACCGCTTCGGCATTGAAGGACTGGTTGTCATCGGCGGAGATGGTTCTTACCGAGGTGCTTATGCACTGACAAAACATGGATATCCATGTATTGGTCTGCCGGGAACGATCGATAATGATATTGCCGGAACGGATTATACAATCGGTTTTGATACATCTATCAATACTGTATTGGATGCTTTAGATAGAATTAGAGATACAGCAACTTCTCATGTCAGAACATTTGTTATCGAAGTAATGGGTAGAGATGCGGGAGATATTGCATTGTGGGCAGGTGTTGCCAGCGGTGCAGAACAAATCATTATTCCGGAAAAAGGCTTTGACATTACAGGTGTGGCGGATAACATCCGTGAAGGAAGAGAAAAAGGGAAAAAACATACAATCATCGTTTTAGCTGAAGGTGTTATGGATGGAAAAGAGTTCGCAGAAAAATTAGATGCGATCGACAATTTCCATGTTCGTGTAACCGTATTGGGACACGTACAGCGCGGCGGATCTCCAACAGCAAGAGACCGAGTTCTGGCAAGCCAATTCGGCGCTGGAGCAGTGGAATACTTAAAAGCAGATAAAGGCGGTCTTTGCTTAGGAATTGTAAACGAGAAAATCGTTGCTAATGATATTGTAGAGACCTTAGACAATATGAAACACACACCAAACTTGGATCTATATAAATTGAACCAAGAAATTTCAAGCTAGTCTAGTTTTAATCTATTCTTGCTTGATCAGACCTCAGTAACCAGACTATAAAAAATTACGAAAGTGGGAGTCAATTCTTATGAAAAAGACAAAAATCGTTTGTACGATCGGACCAGCTAGTGAGTCGGTAGAAACTCTAACAAAACTTATGGAAGCAGGTATGAACGTTGCACGATTGAACTTTTCTCATGGTGATCATGCGGAACATCTTCAACGTATCAAAAATATTCGTGAAGCAGCAGCTAAAACGAATAAATTGATCGCAATCATGTTAGATACTAAAGGTCCTGAAATCAGAACCCAAAACATGGTAGACGGCAAAATCGAAATCGTTAAAGGCAGTACTGTTCGCGTTTCTATGACTGAAGTAGAAGGAACTCCTGAAAAATTCTCTGTAACATATACAGATCTAATCAACGATGTAAATCCTGGATCTAGTATTTTATTGGACGACGGACTAATCAACCTGCAAGTAACAGATATTGAGCACGACAAAGGCGAAATCGTTACAACTGCCTTGAACACAGGAATCTTGAAAAACAAAAAAGGCGTAAACGTACCAGGTGTATCCGTTAACCTTCCAGGACTAACAGATAAAGATAAGAGCGATATCCAATTCGGTCTTGAAAACAATATCGATTATATCGCAGCTTCATTCGTACGCCGCCCATCTGACGTTCTTGAAATCACTGATTTGTTAGAAAAAACAGGAAACACGCATGTACAAATCATTCCTAAAATCGAGAACCAAGAAGGTGTCGATAATCTTGAAGAAATTATTAAGATTTCAGACGGACTAATGGTTGCTCGTGGAGACTTAGGTGTTGAAATTCCAGCAGAAGAAGTACCGATCGTTCAAAAACAAATGATCCGTATGTGTAACGCAGCTGGAAAACCAGTTATCACTGCAACTCAAATGTTAGACTCTATGCAAGCTAATCCACGTCCTACACGTGCTGAAGCTTCCGATGTTGCGAACGCTATTTTTGATGGTTCAGATGCTATCATGCTCTCAGGTGAAACAGCTGCCGGAGACTATCCAGTTGAATCTGTACAAACAATGTACAACATTGCGATCCGTACAGAAGCTGCTTTAGTAGGACAAGATACTTTTGCCCTTAAAGCATTTGACCAAGGCGACATGACTGAAGCAATCGGTCAAGCTGTCGGACATACTGCACGCAACTTAAACATCAATACAATCGTCGCAGCAACTGAATCTGGACATACTGCACGTATGATTTCTAAATTCCGTCCTAAAGCGGATATTCTAGCTGTTACTTTCTCTGAAGAAACTGCTCGCGGTTTGGCTCTTCAATGGGGCGTTATTCCAACATTGTCTGAAAAACCAACTTCTACAGATGATATGTTCAACTTGGCTACTCAAACAACTATGGAAAAAGGATTTGCTAAAGAAGGCGACTTGATCATTATTACAGCAGGAGTACCTGTTGGCGAACGCGGAACAACTAACGTTATGAAGATCCAATTGATTGGGTCAAAGCTCGTTAGTGGTCAAGGAGTTGGTTCTGAATCTGTTATTGGAAAAGCAATTGTTGCTTCTTCTGCAGATGAAGCTAATGAAAAAGCTGTTGAAGGCGGCATCTTGGTCGTGCAAAACACGGATAAAGACTATCTTCCTGCAATTGAAAAATCAGCTGCAATTGTTGTAGAACAAGGCGGATTGACTTCTCATGCAGCGGTTATTGGAATTGCTATGGGTATTCCAGTAGTTGTATCTGCTGAAAGTGCTACAGAACTGATCGAACAAGACGAATTGATCACCGTTGATGCTCGTCGCGGAATTATTTATCGCGGAGCAACTACAGCGATCTAATACGAAGAAATGAATGACTGAACGATAAAGCAACATGATTAGACGATGAGATCATCGACATCTTGGAATAAGTTGAATTTCAGATAACTTAAACTGATCTGGAGTGGATACAAAACTTTCTCTAAGATTGCGGGTCTCATCGTTTTTTTATATTAAAAAAGGAGTGAGCAGAGTGGCAAAGTATGGAGAAACAATCATGGCGATTGTTACTGATCAAAATGAAAAAGAAACTTTTGTACAGAACAGCGGAGTAACTTACAAAGTAATAGATGATGCTGCAGAAACTCTTTCATTAGGCCAAACTATAGAAGGATTTACCTATCTTGACAAAAAGGGCACACCAGTCTTCACAAGGGAAATACCAGAAGTCAGAATTGGTCATTACGGATGGGGAGAAGTTGTAGAAGTCAGAAGAAATCTTGGAGTTTTTGTCAATGTTCAATGGAAAGATAAAGATTTGGTTGTTTCACTGGACGATCTTCCAAATGAAGGACATTTATGGCCGAAAAAAGGAGATCAATTATATCTGACTGTTCGTATTGATGAAAAAGACAGAATCTGGGGAGAACTAGCGCAGGAAGAAGATTTTGTTGCTATCTCAAAAACTGGAACAAAAGAAGAACATAATTCAGATGTAAACGGTCATGCTTTTTTGTTAAAGAAAAGCGGTACGTATTTCTTTACTGAGGATCACTATATTGGGTTTGTTCATCCGTCTGAGCGAGAAAGAGAACCTAGACTTGGCGAGCATATCAGCGGAAGAATCATTGGCGTAAGAGAAGATGGTGTCTATTATGTATCCTTGCTTCCTAGAGCCTATGAAGTGTTGGATGAAGATGCTGCGATGTTATTAGAAGTTTTGCGCCGGTCTTCTGATCAACGTTTTCCTTTTAATGATAAAAGCGACCCTCAAGCCATCAAGAATCAGTTCGGCATCAGTAAAGGTCAGTTTAAGCGCGCACTCGGCAGATTAATGAAGCAGCGCCTGATTACTCAAGATGAAAACGGGACTCAACTTGTTGACGAAACATCTGATGAAAGCTGATCTAGTGGAATTTGGTTGTATCTGGCAATATTCTATTTTATACTGATGATAATCTAGTACTGTACTGATTAGACATCAGGAGTATGTGAATCCAAGGAGAAGCATATGAAAAGAACGGACAGTAAAATAAAAACAATCACTCAAACATTATACAGTGCAGGATTTAAACTTACCCCTCAAAGGCAAGTCATTTTGAAAGTTCTGCTTGAAAATGAACACTTGAGTGCGGAAGAAATCTATTTAAAAGTCAAGATTGAAAATTCAAGTGTAGGTTTGGCAACCGTGTATCGAACCTTGGATTTGCTGCGTGACTTGAATGTTTTAAATAAAATGACCTTTCAAGACGGTATTTCCAGATATGATCTGAATAACAGCGGACATTTACATCAACCGCATTATCTGCTCTGCCAGAAATGCGGGAAAATCGATGAAGTCGAAAACGATCTTTTGCTTGAAATCGAGAAAACGATTGAAGAACTGTATCATTTCAAAGTGAATGATCATCGGCTGACTTTCCAAGGAGTTTGTCGATCCTGTCTAGAGCAGTCTTGAACTGAACTAAGGAGCAATGCCAGGTGACAGTAGAATTCGGAAGAGGAGCGTTAGAGGAGTACCTCATTTTTTTAAAAATTGAACGAGGCCTTTCTAAAAATTCTATTGAAAGTTATCAAAGAGATTTAATGCAGTATCTCTTCTATTTGAAGGAACAGAACATTACCACTTGGGACCAAGTTGACCGGTATATGATCTTGAATTTTCTAGAACATCAGAAGAACGGACATAAAGCTGATAATTCGTTGATTAGAATGATTTCAAGTTTGCGCCGCTTTCACCAGTTTATGAAACAGGAGGCCATATCAGCTGAGGATCCCATGCTTTATATCGATACACCGAAAAAAGCACAAACCTTGCCGAAAGTTGTTTCCTTGAAGCAGATTGATGTTCTGTTGTCGATTCCAGATGTCTCCAATAAAATCGGTATTCGGGATCGAGCGATTTTAGAAGTGATGTATGCGACTGGGATTCGTATCTCAGAACTAGTGAATCTGAAACTAGATGAGCTGCACCTTTCCATGAATTTAATACAGACAACTGGAAAGGGAGATAAAGAACGTATTCTGCCAATCGGCGAGCAGGGAGTCAAGTGGCTGGAATATTATCTTGAATACAGCAGACCAAAGCTGGAAATGCACGCCTCTCAAGAGTCTGCTTATGTCTTTTTAAATTTACGAGGAACACAGTTGAGCAGGCAGGGTGTCTGGAAAAAGATCAAGAAGATGGTCCAGCAAGCCGGTATTACTCAAAATGTTACGCCTCATACCTTGAGACATTCCTTTGCAACACATTTGCTGGAAAATGGCGCTGATTTAAGAGTGGTACAAGAACTGCTAGGGCATTCCGATATCTCAACCACTCAAATCTATACGCATATTACCAAACACAGACTTAAAGAAGTTTATGATACTTATCATCCGCGCGCATAATCAATATTATAGGAGGAATATAGATGAAATACGATAGAATACATTTAATTGTCATGGATTCTGTAGGCATCGGCGAAGCGCCAGATGCAAAAGAATTTAATGATGAAGGGGCACATACCCTTGGCCATATTGCAGAAAACGTGGACTTGAAACTGCCGAATCTGAAAACTTTGGGATTGGGCAATATTGAGCCGCTCAAAGGAGTAGAAGAAACACCGGCAAGTATCGGCTACCACACTAAGCTGGAAGAAAAATCAGTAGGTAAAGATACAATGACTGGGCATTGGGAAATCATGGGATTGCATATTGATAAGCCATTCAGAGTTTTCCCGGACGGCTTTCCACAGGAACTTATTCAGCAGATCGAAGAGCATACAGGTCGTAAAATCGTTGGGAATAAACCTGCTTCAGGTACAGAAATTATCGACGAATACGGTCAGCATCAGATTGAAACAGGGGATTTGATTGTTTATACATCTGCGGATCCAGTGTTGCAGATTGCGGCACATGAAGACGTTATCCCACTGGAAGAGTTATATGAAATTTGCGAGTATGTTAGAGACATTACAAAAGATGAGCCCTATATGATCGGCCGAATTATTGCACGTCCTTATTTAGGAAAGCCAGGTCAGTTTACGCGTACAAGTAATCGACATGACTATGCCTTGAGCCCATTTGGACATACGGTGCTGGACTCACTTAAGGATAGTGGGAAAGATGTTATTGCAGTCGGCAAAATCAACGATATCTTTAATGGTCAAGGAATAACAGAATCCGTTCGTACCAAATCCAATATGGACGGTGTTGATCAGTTGCTTAAAGTAATGCAAAAGGACTTCAATGGATTGAGTTTTACAAACTTAGTAGACTTTGATGCATTATTTGGACACCGTAGAGATGTTGAGGGTTATGCACAAGCGCTCGAAGAATTTGACGCAAGGATTCCCGAAATTTTAAGTGAACTCAATGAAAATGATCTGCTGATCATCACGGCTGATCACGGAAATGACCCAACACATCATGGGACAGATCATACAAGAGAATTTGTACCTGTTATGATTTATTCACCTAGTTTAAAAGACAATGGCGCAATTCCTCAAGGGTTCTTTGCAGATATCAGCGCTACGATCGCTGACAATTTCGGTGTTGACAGCACAGGATTCGGAACAAGCTTTCTTTCTGAGCTTAACTGATTCAGCTGAAAATAATGAATAATAAGGAGTCGATTAAATGGATAGAACATATTTAGACAGTATTGGAAGTGCCGCTGTATATTTAAAAAGCAAAGGAATCGAGCATCCGGCAGTGGGATTGATCTTAGGATCTGGATTAGGAGAACTGGCGGATGAAGCTGAGGATTCGATTGTCATACCTTATGAAGATATTCCAGGATTTCCTGTATCTACAGTAGAAGGTCATGCGGGCCAATTAGTTTACGGTACTCTTGGCGGAAAGAAAGTGCTCGCGATGCAAGGAAGATTCCATTATTACGAAGGATATTCTCTGGAGTCAGTTACTTTCCCAGTCCGAGTAATGAAAGCACTAGGTGTTGAAACATTAGTAGTGACGAATGCTGCTGGTGGTGTCAATTCAACATTTAATCCGGGAGACCTGATGATTATCTCAGACCATATCAATTTCACTGGAGTTAATCCATTGATGGGTAAAAACGAGTCAACTTTGGGACCGCGATTTACAGATATGACGGAAGCGTACGATAAAGAATATCAGAAACTGATTCGAGAATGCGCTGAAGCACAAGGACTTTCTGTTAAAGAAGGTGTATATTTCGGTCTTTCTGGTCCAACTTACGAGACACCTGCTGAGATTCGTATGATCCGCACATTAGGCGGAGATGCAGTAGGAATGTCTACAGTACCTGAGGTCATCGTTGCCAAACATGCAGGTCTGCGTGTAGCAGGAATATCTTGTATTACAAATTACGCAGCAGGAATGCAAGCAAACTTGGATCACGCTGAGGTTGTTGAAGTAACTACTCGTGTCAAAGAGTCTTTCAAATCACTCGTCAAATCATTAATTGAAAAACTTTAATGGAAGATTCAGCACTTTAGTAGAAATTTGATTATCTGAAGATAGATAAAGATGCACTGAGCCATCTTTATCTATCTTTTTTGTAGCTTGAAAAGTAAAGGTGAATTTGATTTTTCAAGTATATATCTGTATTATTGTCATGAGTAAAGAATTCTTTAAGACCGTTTAAACAGACTGTCTTCTACACTGTTATATATATAAGAATATGATAAAAGAAAAGTGGGTAACATAAATGGAACAATTTAATCACAGCACTCCTCCAGTTTTTCCAGGAACAATGAAAGTCAATGAGCAGAATCATCTAGAAATTGGCGGAATCGATACAGTAGCGTTAGCAGAAAAGTATTCAACACCGCTCTATATCTATGATATTGACTTAATCAAATCTCGAATCAATGAATTCAAGTCTGCTTTTTCTACGTATAAAAAAGAGACACAAGTAGCTTATGCCAGCAAAGCATTCTCTTCACTAGCGCTTTACCAGATTTTAGCTGAGGAAGGCGTGTCTCTTGATGTGGTATCTGGCGGAGAGCTTTATTTAGCCATCAAAGCCGGGTTCCCAGCTGAAAAGATTCATTTTCACGGTAATAATAAATCGCATCAAGAACTGGTCGAGGCGTTAAATGCCAATATCGGATGTATTGTTGTGGATAATTTTACAGAATTGGATATGATCAATCAGCTTACGACTCTGCATCAGAAAAAAATGAAAGTACTCATAAGGGTCACTCCAGGAATAGAAGCTCATACTCATGAATATATAACGACTGGACAGGCAGATTCGAAATTTGGATTTGATTTATCTTCTGGACAGGCAAGAGAGGCAGTGGAATTAGCACAGCAGCATCCTTATATAGACGTGATCGGCTTACATGCTCATATTGGTTCGCAGATTTTTGAAACAGCCGGTTATGAAGCTGTTATCGAGCGATTAATGGTAAATGCTAAAGAATGGAAAAAAGAAGTCAGATTTGATCTGCAAGTGTTAAACGTAGGCGGAGGCTTTGGAATCCGCTATACAAATGAAGATCAGCCGCTTTCAATAGGAGAATATGCTCTCAGTATTATAAAAAATGTAGAACAGCAAGCAAAGAATCTTGAATTGGCGCTGCCGGAGATCTGGATCGAACCGGGTCGCAGCATTGTAGGAGAAGCTGGGACAACGATCTACACAGTCGGCACTGAAAAAACTATTCCGGAAATCAGAAAATATATTTCTGTAGATGGCGGCATGGCAGATAACATCCGTCCAGCACTTTATGAAGCAGAATATACAGGTGTTCTGGCGAATAAGGTGTATGCTCCTTATGACTCAAAAGTATCTGTTGCGGGAAAAGCATGCGAAAGCGGGGATATGCTGATTTGGGACTTGGAGTTGCCGGAAGTCGAGCAGGGAGATTATTTAGCTGTCTTAAGTACAGGAGCTTATGGTTATTCAATGGCGAGCAACTATAATCGTTTACCTAGACCTGCGGTTGTTTTTGTGGAAAATCAACAGGACTTCTTAGCAATAAGAAGAGAAACGTATGATGATTTTATGAAATTGGAACAAGACATCCACCGTTCAGTATAACGTGCGTCACGAGGAGGGAAATATATGCTAGTAGAATTTAAATCTGATTACCAGAAGATTACTATGGGACTATTGTCTTATGTACCTGACTTAAAAGAAACAACGAGATTGATGAAAGAAATCGAGTGGTATCAGCAAGAAGACAATCGTCAGCTATATTTATGGAGAAGTGATGAGACAAACGATTTTGCCGGTGTAGTAGGGACTGAGATTGAAGAAGAGTTTGTACTTGTCAGACACATTTCAGTTAATCCATCTTATCGAGATGAAGGGTTAGCACATGAGATTTTAGATGCATTGTCAGATCGCTTCAGTCCCAAACAGCTTGTCGGTACAATTGAAACTGGATCTCTGATCACAAAGTGGCATACCGTAAAGAAATCAAATGACTCTGAGTAAAGGAATATGCAAATGAAAGCTCCTTGGAAAGTTAATCTGGATGTATTTGAAGGTCCTCTAGATCTTCTGCTCCATCTAATCAATAAGTATGAGATTGATATCTATGATATCCCGATTGCTAAAATCACAACTCAGTATATGGATTACCTGCATGCAATGCAGATTCTTCAGTTGGATGTAGCAGGAGATTATTTAGTGATGGCGGCTACTTTAATGTCAATCAAAAGTCAGATGCTTGTTCCCAGAAATGATGGATGGGATGAAGAAGGGGAAGATTTCATCCTGGAACAAGAAGATCCTAGAGAAGAATTAATGGAAATGCTGTTAGAGTATCGCAAATTCAAGAATGCAGCGTTTCAACTAGATGAAAAACAAAATGAAAGATCTGTTTATTTCACTAAGGAACCATCAGATGTTACAGCGTTTCAGCAAAATGTTCCGCTTAAGGAGGGGGAAGTTCAATTAACCGACCTCTTAGAAGCGTTTAAAACTGTGTTGAAGAGAAATGAATTAAAAGAACCGGAACGTACTACTATTGAAACAGAAGAAGTAACAGTCTCTGATAAAATCAGCTGGATTGAATGGAAATTTCAGAATAGTCATCAGAAGACGATGAAGTTTCATGCATTATTTGATATTTATTCAAAGCAGGAAGTCGTCGTAACGTTTCTGGCATTACTAGAGTTGATTAAAGAAAACAGAATCAGTTTTACACAAAAAGAAACCTTCTCAGAAATTGAACTAGCTTTTCTAGTTTGATCAGCAGCTTGAGATAGAAAGGAGAGCATTCATATGGATGAGTTGGCCATTTATGAGTCATTGCTGTTTGTAGCAGGAGAAGAAGGTCTAACGCTGAAAGAAATGGCAAAGTTGACAAATTCAACGACAGATCATGTCATTGTTTCTTTGGACCAGCTGATGAATGAATATAACCTGCGCAGTTCGAGTGCGCTCACGATTATTGAAACGGCCAGTAAATATAAACTGGTCACTAAAGAACAATATTCATCGATCGTAAGCGGTTATGCTCAGTCTCCTTTGACACAGAAACTCAGCAAAGCTTTGCTGGAAACATTAGCTATTATTGCATACAAGCAGCCGATTACACGAATGGAAATAGAAGAAATCAGAGGAGTGCAGCTTTCTACCGCCCTCCAAAAGCTGAAGTTGAGAGATTTGATCAAGGAAGTCGGACGACTTGAAGCACCAGGAAAGCCGGTACTTTATGGGACCACAGACTACTTTATGGATTATTTTGGATTAAATCATTTAAACGAACTGCCGGAATTGACGATTGATGAAGAAATTGAAGAGACTTCACTGTTTTTTGAGTCTTTTGAGCAATCCGTAGACTAATGCAAGACGTAAAAGAAAAGAATCAGGAGGAGCTTAATGGATAGATTACAGAAAGTCATGGCGCATGCCGGAGTGGCTTCAAGAAGAAAATCTGAACAAATGATAGAAGAAGGCCGAGTAAAGGTTAATGGAAAAGTGGTTACCGAATTAGGGTTGCAAGTGAAAAAATCGGACACAATTGAAGTAGACGGCGTACCCATTCAAAAGGAAAAACTCGTTTATTTTCTATTAAATAAACCTAGAGGGGTCGTTTCTACAGCCAGCGATCCTAAAGACAGAGAAACGGTTGTATCCCTGTTAGAAGGTATTGAAGAGCGAATCTATCCAGTTGGAAGGCTGGATTATGATACAACTGGGGTTCTGCTGCTCACAAATGATGGAGAGTTAGCGAATAAACTGATGCATCCAAGTTATTCAGTAGAAAAGACGTATGTTGCTAAAGTAAAAGGCTTAGTAACAAAAGATAAAATCAAAAAACTTGAGACAGGTGTAAAGATAGATAAAACGACCTCTTCTCCGGCTAAAGCTCGACTGGTCAATTATGATCGTAAAAAGAACATGTCAACAGTCGAGTTGATTATCCATGAAGGAAAAAATCATCAGGTAAAAAAAATGATGCAGGCGATTGAGCATCCAGTCGAAAAACTGACCAGAACACAATACGGCTTTTTGACCACTGAAGGCTTGCAGTCAGGCGTTTGGAGAGAACTTAAACAGTTTGAAATCAATAAACTAAAACAACTAGTTGAAGAAGCATAAAAGGTTTATTCTATTCTGTTGCTTGAGTAACTTATCTCGATTTTGGATTGAAATAGTGGAACATTCCCTAGAGGTTAGTTATAATTAGAGAAAGTATCCATTAATCTAAGAAAAAGAAATATAAATTTTACAACTATCAACAGTATCACGTGCTAAGGAGTGTCGAATTGTGACGGATGAAAAACAACAAGAAACCTTGGAACCATCATCAAAAAAATTATTGGTTGTCGACGATGAAAATCGAATACGCCGATTATTAAAGATGTATTTGGAAAAAGCGGATTACGAGATTGACGAAGCTGAGAATGGTAAAAAAGCTTTGCAATTAGCATTAGAAAATGACTACGACTTGATCCTTCTGGACTTAATGATGCCAGAGATGGATGGGATAGAAGTGGCAGAAGAATTGCGCAAAGAAAAAGAAACACCGATCATGATGCTGACTGCAAAGGGTGAAGAACTAAATCGTATTCAAGGATTTGAAGTAGGTGCTGATGACTATATTGTTAAGCCGTTCAGTCCAAGAGAAATCGTACTGCGTGTTTCAGCTATTCTGAAAAGAAGCCAAGCCAGCGGCGGAAGTGTCAGCCAATCTGCCAATGTTTCTGATACTTTGACACTCCCTCATTTGGAGATCGATAATGATTCTAGAAGAGTGACAGCGGATGGGAAACCAGTCAACCTCACACCTAAAGAATATGATCTGCTGCACTATCTGATGTCATCACCCGACCAAATTTTCGGAAGAGAGCAGCTGTTAAGAGAAGTCTGGAAATATGAGTTTTTCGGGGATTTGCGTACTGTTGATACCCATGTGAAAAGATTGCGTGAAAAACTGAAAAAAGAATCTCAGACAGCGTCTAAAATGATAGAAACTGTATGGGGATTAGGATATAAGCTGAATTCATATCCTAATGAAGAAGAGGAGTAGAGAAACCGTATGAAGCTGAATATCGTTGCAATTAGAATTTGGCTGATTACTACTGGACTGATTCTTTTATCACTGATCGCTACTTCTTTGTTCTACTCACACTTTTATTCTACACAAATCAAAGCAAACTATCTTAATGATTATGAAGCATTTGTGCAGAATTTAGGAGAATTGACAGAAGAAGACCCTTCATATATATTCACTTATTTGGAAGAAGCGAATGTTATCCATTCGAAACTGAATTTTGCCCTTCGCTCAGAAAACCAGAGTATTGGGGAACCGAGCGAATGGATCCTTCAGTTTTCCAGTAATATTCAACAAAAAATCAATGACGACCCTCAATTAATGGATCTTATAGAAGCGAATCAAGAAGCCCATATTCGTTCAGATACTAATCCAGACTATCAAAGTAAAGTCCCCTATATTTTTCAAATTGATGAAATAACCTATCAAGAGCAGACATATAAACTATATGCTTTTGCAGATTTGTCATTTATCTCAAGCGTTGAAAAAATGGTACTGATTGCCATTATTATACTTACCTTGTTCAATATTTTCTTAAGTTACATTTATTACCTATATCTAAAAAGGAATATCTCAGAACCGATTAATGCAATGACCAATATTGCTTTTGACTATGCCAGAGATGATTTTAGTCATCAATTACCGGTTTCAGGTAGAGATGACCTTTCAGAATTAGCAATGGCCATGAACAAGATGGGCCACTCTTTAGAAACGAACAGAACCGTCGTTAGACAAGAAAAAGAATTATTGTCTCATATTATGACTAGTATCGATACCGGGATTCTTTATTATGATTCTGATCAGACACTGATCCTTTCCAATCCTGCAGGAGATTTATTCCTGACACAGTATCAAGTAGAAAAAGGTCAATTCTCTGGAAAAGATGACTATATAGATATTGAGAAAAGCCTGAGAGATGCTGCTGAAATGAAAACTTTTTCTCAATTCAATATTGAAATGGTCGAATTTTATTACGAAGTGACCATTATGCCTTTAATAGAAGAGGATGATGAAATTCGTGGCATTCTAGTTTCTACAAAAGATTTGACGCATGAACATAGATTAGACAAAATGCGGGTTGATTTTATCAATAATATTTCACATGAACTGAGAACACCGCTTGTGATGGTCCAAGGGTATAGTGAAGCGATTATTGATGACATTGCTGAGTCGATCGAAGAGAAAAAAGAAATGGCACAAATTATCAGCGATGAATCTATGCGAATGAATAGAATGGTGAATGAGATGCTTGATTTATCTAGAATGGAAGCCGGATTCATTGAAATCGAAAAAGATGCAATCAATCTGAATAAATATCTAGGCACGCTAGTATCCAGATTCAGCAAATTAGCTGGTGAAGTAGATGTTGAGCTGAAATTAGATTTGCCGGAAGAGGAAATTATTCTTCCGATCGATAAAGATAAAATGGATCAGGTATTTGTTAACTTAATCAATAATGCAATCAGACATACAGGCATGACAGATAAAGCTGCAAAAACTGTAACACTGCGACTCTTTGAAGATGATAATCTGGATGAAATCATTATGGAAGTCAATGATACTGGGACCGGAATTCCAAAAGAAGATGTTCCTTATATCTTTGATCGCTTCTTTAAAGCTGATAAATCTCGGAAAAATTATTCTGATAATGCTTCCGGTACTGGAATCGGCTTATCGGTTGTTCAAAGTATTATTGAAGCGCATGACGGCAGACTCAGCGTAGAATCAACGCTTGGTCGCGGGTCATCTTTTATTATCCATCTTCCTTCAGACCAGGAAGAGACAGTATAAATTCATTGGATCCAAATGTTGACAACGGTTGTGAATTTAGTATAATAGGTATGTACTAAAAATAAGTACAAAATATAATATGATTCATCTTCAGGGGCAGGGTGTAAATCCCGACCGGTGGTAAAGTCCACGAGCGAAGCTGCGCTTTGCTGAACTGGTGTAATTCCAGTACCGACAGTATAGTCTGGTATAAAGAAGATGGAGCTTTTTGACTGAACCATACTGTCTTATTTAGCTCTGTTCAATTCCTGAAGTGGATTGAGCAGAGTTTTTTGTATTTCTAGAGTACTTTCTCTGTTTGATTGCTTCAAGTCTTAACAGCTGAATAGACAGTTGTATCAATAAGTTCATATCCCTCAATGATGAATCCTTCTCAGGAGGATTTTCAATGTCAAATTCAAGAACACATAGAGTCGTCGGTATTGCCACGCTCGCATCACTAGCATGGGTCATTTCCATGTTCTCTTTTCCTATTTTACCTGGTGTTTCATTTTTGAAGCTGGACTTCAGTGACCTGCCGATTTTATTCGGGATGTACGTGTATGGTCCGGTTGGAGGAATTCTCATCGCGTTTATTCGCTCTCTTTTGTCTTTCATCCAAAGAGGCGGGGAGGCTGGACTACCGATTGGAGACACAGCTCAGTTTCTGGCATCTCTCTCTTTTGCATTACCGGTTTATTGGGTCATTACCAAATTCGGGCTGAGACTGCGAGATAAAGTAACTGCAGCCGTATTGGGAACAGTAGCGTTGAGTGTTGTGATGGCTTTGCTGAACTGGTTATTCTTGGCACCTGCTTATATGGCGGTAATGGGATTTAGTGTAGGACCAATCAAAGAGTATCTAGTTGCTGCGGTTGTTCCTTTCAATCTAATCAAGGGACCGATCGTTTCTTTCATCTTTTTCGCAGCATTCCAGAAACTGTATCCTTGGTTAGCAAAATCTAGACAAAAACTCTACAAAAATCAGCCGGGACTTTTTGCTTTTGATCAAAGAAAAGCCAGCTGATTCTATAAATAATACGATTTAAAAGGACGGTCTGTGACCGTCCTTTTTTCTGTTGAAAAACGACGCTTAAACCTGTATTCTTATAAAACGAGAGGAGAGGTTTTATGTTACAGGGGGAACACTATTTTTTGCATTTTTTATTATCATTATTCAATCTTGCTCAGCCTTCTAAAGTCTCTCAACTCATCCATGTATTTCATGGCAGGCGAACACCCTCTATGCTGTTCAAAGTTGAACAGGAAAAGTTATATCCAGCATTTGGATTATTCAAATCAATGACAAGAGAAGCATTAGAACAATCAGCTGAACAGTTAGTTAAAAAGGAATGGATCAAGGGGTCAGAACAAAATGGATATGTACTGACAGACGCAGGAGTTGAAGAATTGAAGCAGTATTTTTCAAGGCATACATATCCAGCAGCAATCAATTCATTAACGTATGCAACGATCAGGCGTCCTTTTTTCTCTCAATTTCAGTTAGCGGCTCAGATTTTTTCAGAAGCCATTTATAAAAATAGTCGATACAGTCCGGCGATCAAAAATCCGGTTTATCAAGAATCTGTCAAAAAATGGCTTTATAGCCAGCAACAATCGATTGAAGAACTCTCCGGAAAGTGGGCAGTAGAGTTACTGCAGGTGATTGAACAGTTGCCGGATACAACGGCAACCGTATTGGTCAGCAAATTGACGGGACATCAACTAGTAGGATTTACAAATAGACAAATTGCAGATCAACTTTTAATGGAACCGATAGAATTTCAGATTGTTTTAGAACAGGCAATCGAACAATTGATCGATCAGATAAAATCTTCAGAGGCTGCTTTACTGACTCAGTTTTTATCTCACGTCCAGAAGACCGTATACTATGGATTATCGAAAAGTACATTTATGACAGCTGTTCTTTTGAAAAAGGGTCTCTCGATAGAAGCTGTCGCACAAAAGCGTCAGCTCAAGTTAAACACAATAAGAGAACACGTATTAGAGATCTCCTTGGTTCATACAGTGTTTGACTTTATGCCGTATATACCGAAAGACATTCACCGGGCACTTCATAATTCATTTGATCAATATCCCGCCTATTCATTTAAAGAGGCAAAACAAGATCATGAAGATCTATTGTTTTTATGGTATCGATTAGTAGAAATTGAAAGGATCAGAAATGAAAACAATAAAGCTGGAAGACCTTTTATATCAGAAGTTTGGGTACCCAACATTTAGAACGGGTCAAAAAGAAGCAATCGAAGCAGCAGTCAATGGCAAAGACACGCTTGTCATGCTTCCTACCGGCAGCGGCAAGTCTATCTGCTACCAATTGCCTGCTTATTTGAAAGAGGGATTAGTCATTGTTATTTCTCCTTTGCTTTCCCTTATGCAAGATCAGGTAGAAGGGTTGAAAAAACTAGGAGAACGCCGGGTAGCTGCACTCAACAGTCTGTCTTCTTCAGGAGAGAAAAGACGGATCTTAAAACAGCTCCCCTCACTGAAATTCCTTTTTGTGTCACCGGAAATGGTTCAATACGACTTTATCATTCAAAGACTTTTAACGGTTCCGATCGCTTTTTTAGTAGTAGACGAAGCGCATTGTATTTCACAATGGGGACTGGACTTCAGGCCGGATTATCTAAAAATCGGCAAAGTTAAAGAGCAGTTGAAACATCCAGTGACGATGGCATTAACAGCAACGGCAACAAAAGCAGTCAGAGAAGAAATCAAAACATCTTTGCAGATGAATCCAGCTAATACTGAAGAATTGATCCACTCGGTGAATCGAAACGAGATCAAACTGGTTGTAGAACGTTGTGAAGGAAATAAAGATGCCAAATTAAAAGAATATGTCGAAAAGTTGAACGGGTCAGGGATCATCTACTTTTCCAGTAAAAAGAAGGCAGATTCTGCAGCCGTTGACCTGCGTCAACAAACAGGCAGAACTGTTGAAAGTTATCATTCTGATCTGGAAGCAGATGACAAAATCAAGATACAGCAACAGTTTCTTGACGGAACACTTCAAGTCATTTGTGCAACAAGTGCATTTGGAATGGGCGTAGATAAACCTGACGTAAGATATGTGATTCATTATCATGTACCGGCGAATCCAGAAATGTATCTGCAGGAAATCGGCAGATGCAGTCGTGACAGAAAAGAGGGTGTTGCAGTACTGCTTTTCGAACAAGGCGACCAGTTTATTCAAAAGAGATTACAGGAGGATGCTTTGCCGGATGAATCTCTGCTCAGTTATCTTTATAAGCATCCCGAAAAAGTAAAAGCATTCCAGCAAGATCCGAAAGTTCAGATTGGACAATTTTATTATACTTCTAATGTTCCTTTAGGGTCAGCGATAAGACAGATGGAACTAAGAAAACAGCTGAAAGAAGAACAACTCAGCTTCATGCTGCAGTATATTCATCATACTGGTTGTAAACGAGCCTTTCTTCTGCGGTATTTTGAAGAGAAAACTTGCGAGCAGAAGGAAAACTGCTGCAGTACATGTACTGATCATTTGTTAGAACAATTTATAAAAAAAGATTCTGTTATAAAGCAGTCATCTCCACTGGTTTTAAATTGGAAGGAACGCCTGCAAGATTTGTATAAAATGAATGAACAGTCTACTAATTCAAGAAAAATATGATACAATAATTGTGATAGAAAATAAGGAGGAAATAGGATGAGCAAGAAAGATCGTGAGTCTATGGAAGAGCTTTGGTCAAAGCGTTTTGACGAAGAAGTGGATTATGAAGAAGTTCAGACCATGTCTCGTAAAGCAAAAAGAGAACACGAAAAAAGTATCTCACCCATATTGACCGTTACGGTCGTGTTTTTGGTCTTAGTTATAGTTGTTACACTGGGTACATATACATGGTACAGTGTCAGAGAGAACAATTATGAGACAAAACAAGAACCATCTGTTGAGCAAACAAACAAAACGAATGAAACAAATGCTGATGAAAAAGCAAGTACCGCACCCGCAGAATCAGAAGAAGCAGAGGAACCGGCTTCAGAAACAGCTGTAACAGAAGAAGAAGCTTCAGAAACAGCAAGCACTGCCGCCCAATCAAGTAAAGAGAACGCAGAAGCAGAGGAAACTGCTGAAACACCAGCTTCTTCAGAAACGGAACAAGCGAATCAGCCAGAGTCAACGGATGCTGAAACGGAAGAAGCTCCTGCATCTGACGAAACAGCAACAGAACCAGAAACTCCTGCAACAAGTCAGACTTATGTAGTGCAAGCTGGCGATAATATGTATCGCATTGCCTTGAACCATGGTATGACGACACAAGAATTAATGGAATTGAACGGATTAAGTGATCAAACGGTTTATGTTGGTCAGGAACTGATCGTTCAGTAAAAAGCAGCAAGTACTTAAAGAATGAAAGTGTGAATAAAGTGTCAGATAACCAAGTAACCGTGGCCATTGACGGGCCAGCTTCATCAGGAAAAAGTACCGTAGCGAAAAGAATTGCAGACGAACTTAATCTCATTTATGTAGACAGTGGTGCAATGTACCGGACAATTACTTATGTCGTTCTTGAAAAAGGGATTGATCTTTCAGACCAAGATTCAATTATGAGAGAACTGAATCAAGTGTCTATAGAATTTGAAAAAACTGCTGACGGACAACTTGTCTACTGCAACGGTCAGGATGTAACCGATGAAATCAGACAAAACGATGTAACGAATGCTGTTTCCGCTGTATCTGCTCATCCAAAAGTCAGAGCCGAACTTGTCGAACGTCAGCGCAACTTATCACAAAAGCAGCCGACCATTATGGATGGAAGAGATATAGGTACTGTCGTTTTCCCTGATGCCAATGTAAAAGTCTTTCTAGTGGCTAGTGTAGATCAGAGGGCGGAAAGAAGATTCAAAGAAAACACCCTAAAAGGGATAGAATCGGATCTTTCGAAACTGAAACAGGAAATCAGTGCTAGAGATTATAAAGATTCTACTAGAGAAGTCTCTCCATTAACTAAAGCAAGCGATGCAATCGAGATCGATACAACAAGTCTCTCCATTGATGAAGTTGTTGAAAAAATCACAGCAATTATCCTTGGAAAACACCCGGAATTGCTAAAATAGCCGGGTTGAAATGTTTTAGTGGAAATGTAAACTGATTTTCTGTACAATTAATAGAGTAGAAATATTGGTATTGGGAGGCACATATAAGATGGCAGACAAAGAAAATATGAACGAAGATGTTCAAAATAACACAACTGAGCAAGAAGCTCGTGAAGTAGCGGAAGATCAAGTGATTGTAAATTCACCAGATGGAACAACACCTGAAGACGCTATTGCAGAAAATGAAGATGTTCAAGTTCAACCCGCTGTAGAAGCAACAGACAGCGAAACCGAATCAATGTCAGATGTTTTAAAAGGCGTTGTAGACATTACACCTGGAGATTTAGTGCAGGGAGAAGTTCTCGTTATTGATAATGACAAACAAGTCATTGTCGGATTAGGCGGCGGACAAGAAGGAATCATTCCTCCTCGCGAACTATCTACAGAGCGCTTCGATAACCCTTCTGACGTAGTTAAAGTCGGAGACATTATTGACGTTGTTGTGTTGCGCGACGTAAAAGATAAAGAACAAGGAAGCTTCGTACTTTCTAAAAAACGTGTAGATCAAAGAAAAGTCTGGGAAGATCTGCAAGAAGTATTTGATAAAGGCGAAACAATCGAAGCCCCTGTCACTCGCGTTGTTAAGGGTGGATTGACTGTTGATGTCGGTGTTAGAGGATTTGTTCCAGCTTCTCAAATGGACGTTCACTATATCAGTGACTTAAGTCAATTTGAAGGGGAAACTTACACTTTTAAAATCTTGGAAATCGATCCAAATGAGCGTCAACTGATTTTATCTAGAAAAGTCTTACTGGAAGCTGAACAAGCAGAAGCAAGAGAAGAAGCTTTAAATGCTTTGGAAGAAGGTTCGACTGTCAAAGGTACTGTCGTAAGATTGACGAACTTTGGGGCATTTGTTAATTTAGGCGGCGTTGACGGCCTTGTTCACATCTCTGAAATTTCTCATGAACGCATTGGTCATCCTAAAGAAAAACTTTCTAAAGGTGACGAAGTAGACGTTAAAGTCTTGAGTGTTGATAGAGAACAAGAACGTATTTCTCTATCTATTAAAGATACTTTACCTGGACCATGGGAAAATGTAGCAGAAGAAATGCCAGCAGGTTCCGTTGTACAAGGAAAAGTAAAACGAGTAACTGACTTTGGTGCATTTGTTGAAGTCAAACCAGGTGTTGAAGGACTCGTTCACATTTCTGAAATGGCACACAAACATGTAGAAACTCCGCATGAAGTAGTGGCTAAAGATGAAGAAATTGAAGTGAAAGTCTTGAGTGTCAATCCTGAAGACGAGCGTATTTCTTTAAGCATTAAAGCTCTAGAAGATGCGCCTGAAGGACAACAGTCACAACCAGCTCAGCAATCAAACCGAGCTGATGAAAAAACAGAACCAAGAGCTGAAGTGAAACAACCTTCTCTTAGAGACGATGATGAAGATGGTGCATTTACTTTAGGTGATCAGATCGGTGATCAATTGTCTAGCTTTATGAGCGACAATAATGATGACGATGATAACCAAGCGTAACATCTGATGATTTTACTTTAGATAAAATAAGAGCACCCAAACTTCTGAACAGGGCTAACTTGTTTAGAGGGTTGGGTGTATGTTTTTGAATATACCAATTAATGGAAAGAAAAGAAAGAAGGTGAACAGATATGACTAAACCAGTTGTAGCCATTGTCGGCCGTCCGAATGTTGGAAAATCTACGATTTTCAATCGAATCGTCGGCGAAAGGATTTCTATTGTGGAAGACGTATCTGGAGTAACAAGAGATAGAATCTATGCTGACGCTGAATGGTTGGGGAAAGAATTCTCACTGATCGATACTGGCGGAATCACTATGGAAGATGAGCCATTGAATCAGCAGATCAGAAACCAGGCTCAGATTGCGATTGATGAAGCCGATGTTATTATCATGCTGACAAGTATTCGAGAAGGCGTAACGGATGCTGATGAGCAAGTAGCTCCTATGCTGTATAAATCAGGTAAACCGATTGTCTTAGCCGTCAATAAAGCGGATAATCCTGAATCTAGAGCCTACAGTTACGAGTTTTATTCTCTAGGTCTCGGCGATCCGTATCCAATTTCTGGTTCTCATGGTCTAGGACTTGGTGATTTGCTTGATGCAGTTGTTGATCAGTTCCCGGCAGATCTTGATAATGAATTGGATGATGATACGATCCGCTTTAGCTTGATTGGTCGACCAAACGTAGGGAAATCAAGCTTAGTTAATGCGATTATCGGTGAAGAACGAGTCATCGTTTCCAATATTGCCGGAACGACACGAGAGGCGGTAGATACGCGTTTCGTTACGAGTGATGACCGTGAATTTGCCATCATTGATACAGCAGGGATCAGAAAAAAAGGTAAAGTTTACGAAAGTACTGAAAAGTACAGTGTTCTAAGAGCTTTAAGAGCGATTGAGCGTTCAGATGTCGTTTTATGTGTGATCAATGCTGAAGAAGGTATCCGCGAACAAGATAAGAAAGTATTCGGTTATGCTCATGAAGCCGGTAAAGGTATTATTATTGTAGTAAATAAATGGGATACAGTAGAAAAAGAGACCAATACACTAAGAGATTTTGAATTGGAAGTCAGAGAAGAATTCAAGTATCTCAGCTATGCGCCTATGGTGTTTGTTTCAGCATTAACGAAGAAAAGACTGAATAAATTACCTGATTTGATTGAAAGAGTTTATAACAATCAACATCTTCGTATCCAGTCTTCTATTTTAAATGATGTAGTAATGGATGCTGTAGCAACGAATCCTACACCGACAGACAAAGGCAGAAGACTGAAAATTTATTATACAACTCAAGTTAATGTCAGTCCTCCAACCTTTATCATTTTTGTTAATGATCCGGAATTACTGCATTTTTCTTATAAACGCTTTTTAGAGAATCGATTTAGAGATACGTTCGATTTTGAAGGAACGCCTATCCATATAATTGCCAGAAGACGAACTTAATACCTGAAATTGGGGATAGTCTCATGCTTTTTTATATAAATAATGAAACAAGATAGTTCTTGAGTCTTTTCTATAAAAAGCATTGTTTTTTTAAGAAGTCAAGTCCTAAATCGTTGGAATCTGAAAATAAAAATATGGTTCTTTTCAACAAAATCATTGCAGTATCAACGTTTCTATGGTATCTTTTTAAATGAAATGTCGTAAGAAGACTATTTCACCCAATGCATTCATTTAATGAAATAGGGATGTTTTGAAAGATCGCAAATCTAGATATAATGATTTGCATCGATCTTCTTATGAGGAGGTGAAAATGTACGATGGCTAATAAAGCAGAATTAATCGAAAAAGTATCAGCAACAACTGACCTTACTAAAAAGGACGCAACTGCTGCAGTTGAAGCGGTATTCGAAACCATTAAAGACTCACTAGCTAACGGTGAAAAAGTTCAAGTAATTGGCTTTGGTAACTTTGAAGTTCGTGATCGCGCTGCACGTAAAGGACGCAATCCTCAAACTGGGGAAGAAATCCAAATCCCTGCAAGCAAAGTACCTGCATTCAAAGCGGGTAAAGCACTTAAAGATGCAGTGAAATAGTACGTAGAAAAAGTATATACTTTTTATAGAGTCAGTGTTCCTGAAAAGGAACACGGCTCTTTTTGCTTTTATTCAGTATCATTGTAACCTATATTCTCGTATACTGATAAAGTAAACGAGACAGTCTGAAGAGGAGAATGGAAATGGATATTAAAGAGAAAGCTCTGCAGCTCAGTAAAGAGCTAGGTGGAAAAATTGAAATGCGGTCAAAAATCAGTATTGAAAATAGAGAAGATCTAGCAGTCGCTTATACACCTGGCGTAGCTGCTGTCAGCTCTGCTATCGCCGCTAATAAAGAAGAGGTCTATACATATACTTCAAAAAGAAATCTAGTTGCGGTCGTTACAGATGGTTCAGCTGTCCTGGGACTAGGCAATATCGGCCCTGAAGCAGCAATTCCCGTCATGGAAGGTAAGTCCGCACTATTTAAAAGATTTGCAGGTGTAGACTCTGTACCGATATCTCTAAATACTCAAGATGTGGAAGAAATCATCTCTCATGTAAAGGCAATCGCTCCAAGCTTTGGCGGAATCAACTTAGAAGATATCAGTGCTCCTAGATGTTTTGAAATTGAAAGAAGACTAAAAGAGGAACTGGATATTCCAGTTTTCCATGATGACCAGCATGGAACGGCTATAGTCGTATTAGCAGCAGTCTATAATGCCTTAAAACTGACAGAGAAGTCGATAGAAGACGTTAAGGTCGTTGTCAACGGTGCTGGAGCAGCAGGAGTTGCCATTGCGAACAAACTGCACTTAGCAGGTGCTGAAAATATCGTTGTGGTAGATCAAAAAGGAATCCTTTCAGCTGATGACCCCGAACTGGAGGAGCGGCACAAACAGTTAGCAGAGTGGACTAATCCGGATCGCCTGAAAGGGAATCTACAGCATGCAGTCAAAGATGCAGATTTATTCATCGGCGTTTCTGCTCCTAATGTGCTCAAAAAGGAATGGATCAAAACTATGGCAGCAAAACCCATCATTTTTGCAATGGCCAATCCAGAGCCTGAAATCAGTCCAGCAGATGCGAAAGCTGGGGGAGCCTTTATAGTAGGGACCGGCAGAAGCGATTATCCGAATCAGATTAATAACGTACTGGCTTTCCCAGGCATTTTTAGAGGAGCATTGGATGCTAGAGCAAAAGCGATCACAGATGAGATGCAAATTGCAGCTGCAAAAGGAATTGCAAAAGTGGTGGACGAATCAATGCTGAATCCTGAACACATTATTCCAGATGTATTTAACCCTAAAGTTGCTGAAATTGTAGCTGAGAGTGTAAAACAGGCAGTGCATAAAGCTGAATGAGCAATTCACTGATGAGTATCTAAAGCATTGTTTAATTTAGACATATGGTTTGACAGAAATCGTTCTCATTCTGTATCCTTAGTTAGGATAGAGTCAAAAAACCGAAAGGAATGAGTATTGAACCATGTCCTCCTATACGAAAGAGGAAATACTGAAGCAAGCGAAAGAGAAAGATGTCCGATTTTTGAGATTGATGTTCACAGATATCGATGGCATTATCAAAAATGTTGAAGTTCCAGTCAGTCAATTAGAAAAAGTGATGGATAATGAAGTTGCTTTTGATGGTTCATCGATCGATGGATTCGTGGATATAGACCAAAGTGATATGAAGCTCCACCCAGACTTGGATACTTGGCTGGTTTTTCCATGGGAACTTGAAAGTATGAATGGTCAAATCGCACGATTTATCTGTGATGTTTATAATCCAGATGGAACGCCGTTTGCAGGAGACCCTAGAAATAACTTGAGAAGAGTATTAAAAGAAATGAAGGCTGTCGGGTTCACAAAATTTAATTTAGGACCGGAACCAGAATTCTTTTTATTCAGACTAGATGAAAATGGAAAACCAAGCAAGACATTAAATGATAATGGCGGTTATTTTGACCTTGCGCCAACAGATTTAGCGGAAAATTGCCGTAGAGATATTGTTGTTGAACTAGAAGCGCTTGGTTTTGAGATTGAAGCCAGCCATCATGAAGTAGCTCCCGGACAGCACGAAATCGACTGGAAATATGCAGATGCGATTGAGGCTTGCGATAATATTCAAACCTTTAAGCTGATTGTCAAAACAGTTGCTCGTAAACACGGCTTGCATGCGACCTTTATGCCGAAACCTGCGGCAGATATCAATGGATCCGGCATGCATTTTAATATGTCATTATTCAATGAAGAAGGAAATGCTTTTTATGATGAATCTGACGAACAGCAATTAAGCAGTACTGCATATCAGTTTATCGCAGGTATCTTGGATCATGCTCAAGCATACACTGCTATATGTAATCCGATTATCAACTCATATAAACGTCTGACACCTGGCTTTGAAGCACCCGTGTATGTCGCCTGGTCTGGGACTAATCGGACTCCGTTAGTGCGTGTTCCTTCTTCTCGAGGAATGTCTACACGTGTAGAGCTTCGCAGTGTGGATCCTAGTGCTAATCCTTATCTTGCTTTGGCAGTTTTACTGAAATCCGGATTAAAAGGGATCAGTGAAGCAAAAACAGCACCTGAACCGATCAATCGAAATATTTACAACATGGATCAGATCGAACGTCAGGAAAATAATATAGAGGCACTGCCAAGAACATTGGATGAGGCTGTACAACATCTGAAAAGAGATGAAACCATTCAAGAAGCTCTTGGTTCACATATTTATGAACGATTTGTTGCTGCTAAAGAACAAGACTGGTTCAATTACTCATTAGCTGTTTCCGAATGGGAAACAAATAAATACTTTGAATTATACTAACTGACTATTCAGCTGTATGAAGCAGAAAAAAAAGAGCGGTACTTTGTTTTTTATAGTGGTCTTATCAATAAGATCTCTATTTAAATCTAAAGTATCGCGCTTTTTTTATTACTGTTTAAAGTGGTATAGCTCAGTTTCAGCTTAAGATTCAAAATCAAAACAGCTGATTTACCTTACTAAAAAAAGTAAATCAAGCAATACCTTTTACATATTCAGAAGCTGTTGATTCCCATTCGCTCGAGTGATATTCTTCAACAGTGCTGAACAACGAGTCAGCATCTAATAACTAATAAACGAATGATAAAATTTAAGGACCATTACAGGAGGAAATTAAAATGACAGCTATCACAAGAGAATACATAAAAGAACAAGTACAAGAAAAAAATGTCCGCTTTTTGCGACTAATGTTCACAGATATTCTAGGGATCATTAAAAACGTAGAGGTACCCATCACTCAATTGGATAAAGTTCTGGATGGAGAAATGATGTTTGACGGTTCTTCTATTGAAGGGTTTGTTCGCATTCAAGAATCAGATATGTATCTGAAACCTGACTTTGACACTTGGTTAGTCTTTTCATGGGAAACAGATTCATCTAAAAAAGGGAAAGTAGCTCGCTTGATCTGCGATATCGTCAATCCAGATGGAACACCATTTACAGGAGATCCACGTACAAACTTGAAACGTGTTCTTAAAGAAGCAGAAGAATTAGGATTTACAGAATTCAATTTAGGGCCTGAACCAGAATTTTTCTTGTTTAAACTAAATGAAAATGATGAAGTAACAGAACACTTAAATGACAATGGTGGATACTTTGATCTTGCACCCAATGACTTAGCGGAAAACTGCCGTCGCGATATTGTACTCGAACTTGAAGATCTAGGATTTGAAATTGAAGCAAGTCACCACGAAGTTGCTCCTGGTCAACATGAGATTGACTGGAAGTATGCTAATGCGGTCGAAGCTTGTGATAATATTCAAACGTTTAAACTGATCGTTAAAACTGTTGCAAGAAAATATGGATTGCATGCTACCTTCATGGCAAAACCGATTTTTGGAATCAATGGTTCTGGTATGCACTGCAACATGTCTCTATTCACAAAAGAAGGCAATGCTTTTTATGACGAAAATGGTCCAATGCAATTGAGCGACACAGCTTATAAATTCTTGGCTGGGCTTATGGAACATGCGCCTGCTTTCACTGCCATTACGAATCCGACAGTCAATTCTTATAAACGTTTGGTACCTGGTTATGAAGCTCCTGTATACATTGCATGGTCAGGACGCAACAGAACACCAATGATTCGTGTACCTGAATCAAGAGGTCTGTCTACACGGTTAGAAGTCCGTTCAGTGGATCCTACGACAAACCCTTATTTAGCGCTGGCAGTTATGCTGAAAGCTGGTCTTGATGGGATCAAACGTGATCTGAAAGCGGCTGAACCGACTAGAAACAATATTTATGAAATGACGGCTGAAGAATTGGACGAATTAGGTATCAAGTCACTTCCAGGCAATTTGCAAGAAGCAGTAGCAAGCTTGAAAACAGATGAAACAATCAAAGAAGCACTTGGTGAGCATATCTTCAATAACTTCGTTGCAACAAAAACAGTTGAATGGGATCAGTATAAAGCAACTGTCAGCCAGTGGGAAAAAGATCAATATTTAAACTTATATTAATTCTTCGTTCTGATGGATTGGAAAGAGGCGCTCTCAAGTGCCTCTTTTTTATGGACTCTTATCCAAAGAGATAAAGTACTTGTTCAAAATAGAAATGACAACAAAATTTTGAACAGCTTTTATTGACAACGATAAAAAATAAAGGTATTTTAAAATAATCATAGGTTAGAAAAATGAAAGCCTGCTATTTTATCCCCCAAAATTAAAAGGTTAAGCTTAACAGTACGAATCGTCTATCGTAAACCATGCAGTCAATTTGCTGTTTATAATAGCAAAGGAGTAGATGAATGAAAACCTTATTGATTATAGTCGGAGTAGTGGTTCTATTTAATATCCTGTTTCTTTTATTCAACTATGGCGCACATGAATAAATCAGATAATTCTAACGAAAAAGAAGAGTAGCCGGTGGTGAGCTGCTCTTCTTTTTGCCTATAAAGATTTATTTAAAAATATTCTGAACTGCATTTTAATTAGTTGATTTAATCAGATTCGAAGTCTAAATAGTATAGCTCAACATTTTCAACCTCTCTTGTAAGTTCGTATACATATAGCCATAAAATTAATCTTCAATAGTGACAATACTCTTTTTTGTATGACTGTGATTTAACGATGAGCATACAAAAACACCTTCTATCTCATTAGGAAATAGAAGGCGTTTTAGGCAGTAATTAAACTACTATATTGTCATAAGAGCGTTTATGACCTGTATTTTACGTTCTGGGAGGGATTCGAACCCCCGACCGTTCGCTTAGAAGGCGAATGCTCTATCCAGCTGAGCTACCAGAACACTTAACAGCAACAGAATAAATTATATTATGGATTAAGGTAAAAGTCAATAGAATTTGAAATATAATTTTAAAAAGCAAGTCTTCCTGTTTGGAAGGGAGTATTTCCTTTGATACTATGAAGATAATCATTCGACCAAGGAGGAAACAGATTATGAAACTAGTATCCAGTTATCAAGTTGTTGAGGAAGCAGCTAAAAGAATCGATGAATTGACTCAACAAGACAATATTCCAAAAAAAGCATTGATCATTGTAACAAAACAAGAAAATGAACAAGCCATTAAGAATTTGACGGATGTCAAAGTGGACAGTATTAGTGAGCAAGATGCTAGAAACATTGATGTTTCAGATGAATATAAGCTGAGTGAATCAGCGGCTTCTTTATTTTCTGATACAATCAAACGCGGCGGTTTTGTTATTTTAAAAGATCAGCCAGAACGAAACAGAGGCACAGCCATAGAATCCGAAATGGGTAAAAACAACAACCCGCCTAGAGAAGATGAAAGTGAAAAGAGCGATTTTGAATCCGAGATAGACGATCATATATCAGCACCCGGATTCGGAGTAGACTTTAAAAAATCTGGAGCGGACTCCAAAACGCAAGAAGATAATTTCAATCCTGATAACCATAGTGAGAATACGGAAAGAAATTGAATTTGAAAATAAAATCGAGTATAATCTAACTGAAAAGCAGGACGACTTAAAAATGCAGACGAATGGATGTATTGAAGTTGCAAGCCGTAACTGACTAGTGAACAGTCAGCATAAAGAGGAGCCAAGTTGAGGATCCTCTTTTTTGTTGTTTGAAATACATTTGAGGTGAATGGATGAATAAAAAAATTAAGAAGCAGGATTGGCTTAAAATACCCAATCTTTTATCATACTTTAGAGTTCTGCTGATTCCTTTCTTTGTACATTCCTATCTGATCGCACAGGATTGGAATGGGCATTTGATTGCAGCGGGTATTCTCTTCCTGTCAGGCGTAACGGATGCGATAGACGGGATCATTGCAAGAAGATTTAATCAAATTTCAGATCTTGGTAAACTGATTGATCCTGTAGCGGATAAATTGACACAAGTCGCAGTTGCAGCCGTTTTGATTGTTAACTGGCCGATTATGGCTTATCTGCTCGTACTGTTTATTTTTAAAGAATTTAGTTTATTTATAATCAATTTGCTTTTGCTGAAAAAGGGCCAAGTGATCGATGGAGCAATGTGGTTTGGAAAAATAGGGACGATCGTCTTTTACTGCTGTATGTTTATTTTAGTGATTTCTCCATCAATTGATTCTACTTTACTAATGGTTCTAATACTGACTACAGCATTTTTCCAGCTGGCTGCATTGGTAGGATATTTAAGTGTATTTTTTAATTTATATAAAGAACCCAATGTCTGATTTTTAGAATGATATTTCAGAGGGTTAACTTTTTTCATATAATTTCGTGAGTGGTATACTGAAATTGCATTGAAAAAGGAGGACTTTAAAATGAAAATTGGTATTGTAACCGGTTCTATCAGAGAAAACCGAGTCAATTTAGATGTTGCTGAGTGGGTCAAAAAACTGGCGATTGAAATTGGCGGAGCAGAGTATGAGATAGTAGATATTAAAAGGTATGATCTTCCGCTATTTGCAGAGCCGACCTCTCCTGCATACACACAAGATTTAGTGGAAAAAGAGAAGCAACGGCCGTGGTCTGAGAAAATGAATGAAAAAGACGGATATATCTTTATCGCTCCTGAATACAATCACGGGATACCCAGTGCACTTAAGAATGCCTTAGACTTTTTGTATCCAGAGCTAAATGATAAAGCTGCTGGTATCGTCAGTTATGGGTCCACGGGCGGGGTCAGATCTGCAGAGCATCTCAGAGGGGTACTTTCAGAGTTTCAAGTAGCACATGTAAGAACACATCCGGCATTATCTATTTTCTATGACTTTGATTATCCAAACCTTAACCCGACAGATGCTCAGACAGAGGCGGTCAAAACAATGATTAATCAGCTGCTGCCATGGACAGAAGCGATGCAGGGTGTACGTCAAAAAAAGACAGCTGATCATCAATAAAATAATGAATCTGCAGTAGGATAAGGAATAGGTTTTACCTATTCTTTATCTGTTTATTGTTTTGTACTACGAATTCGTATATTATTAAGCATATATATAAGTAGGTGAGAAGATGACAAGAAATAAAGATTCTTTAAAAGCGCTGACGACCATCTTGAGAGCTGCGTCTAGTGTTGAAAGAGTTGTAAAAGAAGATATGACATCCTATGGATTGAATGCAACAGAATTCACTGTCATGGAATATTTATATAATAAAGGCAGACAACCGATTCAGATGATTGGCAAGAAGATTCTACTAGCTTCCAGCAGTATAACGTATGTGATAGACAGGCTAGAAGAAAAAGGACTTGTACAGCGAGTAGCGGATGTAAAGGATAGACGGGTTACATTTGCTGAGCTGACGGAAAAAGGGCATGAACAGATGCAGGATATTTTCCCTAAACATGCAGAAACGATTGAAAAACTATTTAAAAATTTGAGTGATAGTGACTTGAGCAAGTTAAGAACATTGCTAAAAGAAGTAGGGTACGAAGCAACAAAACTGATGAAGTAAAGTATATTGAAACCCAGAATGAAAAGAATAGAACGGGTAAACAGAAAGGTGAGACAAACGACTATGGCAATCGATTCATTTATTCATATCTTTGAAGAACCATTGATGGGCAACACAACGATCTTTTTGCTGCTGCATGGTACAGGCGGAGATGAGAGAGATTTGATTCAACTAGCAAAAATGATTGATCCTCAAGCAGGTATACTCAGTCTGAGAGGAAATATCGACGAAAATGGAATGAATCGATTTTTTGAAAGGAAAGCAATGGGCGTACTGGATGAAGAAAGCTTGAAAAAAGAAACGGTCAAACTGAAAGAATTCCTAGAATCAGCATCCGAGGAGTACGATTTTGACTTGCAGCAGTTAGTTGCACTTGGCTATTCAAATGGCGCGAATATTGCGGCAAGCTTGTTGTTCCATTATAACGATGTTTTATATCAGGGCTTGCTGCTTCACCCTATGGTCCCTATAAGAACAGTGGAATTGCCGAATATGTCTCATCAAAGACTATTCATTGGTGCAGGTGAAAATGATCCGATCTGCCCGCCGGAAGAAACGGATGAATTAGCACAAATGCTGACAGAAGCCGGAGCATCTCTGCAAATTTATTGGGGAAAAACCGGTCATAGTTTGTCAGAAGAAGAACTAAATGCTGCTTCAATGTGGTATGAAAACCTTTAGTAAGCAAAAAAAGAAAAGTCATATCCTAAAGTTTTACTATGAATGATTTTATTTCTAATTTATGGTATAATTGATTAGAAACATTTAATAAAGATCTGAAAATTTAAGACTAAGGAGATTTTTATGGCTAAAGAAAAAATTACCGATGAAGTTCAAGTATTAGTGGAAACAGAACTTCGAAAAGGTGCCAGCAACTCCCGAATTGCTAATTTACTGGATTTGCCTTATAAAGAAGCTGTCGAGATTATAGATACAATTAAAGAAGATCTTAGACCAGACATTGGCGATGAGATTGTGTTCTTCTTTAGAGAAGAGCCGATGGAAGGCGTCATTGAAAAGCTGTTGACCAACAGTGCCATCGTTAAAATCAATTGGGATCAGTCTACAGAACGAATGCAGGATTTGATGGAAGAAAAAACCGTTGTGAACTTCAAAGATATTGAAGGCTTCAAAAAACAAGTCAATGAAGAAACGGAAGAAGTCGAATAAACTGACGAATGAAATGTTGTAATAGGTATAGACAAAACTGTTTGATCTGAATCTTTGCGTATAGTAAGCAGCCTCTTGCTACTTTCCGAAGAAGAAGATCGAACGGTTTTTTTATTTGCCATTCATCTATTGTGAGATCAGATTTTTAGAAAAATTAGAGCAATGAATTTATTCTTGACACGGGTTCAATTCTAAGATATTATTTTGATTGTCAAATAATTTGATAATCAAAGTATATTGACTATGCATAGAAATGGAGGAGTTGATGTGGATCCATTAGTTCAGGAAATCAATAGTTATTTGGTTACCATTTTTAATGATGTTTTGATGATAGAGGAAAAGACTTTACAGTCCAGCCGTTTTAAAGATGTATCTATTAAAGAAATGCATACGATAGAAGCAATCGGGATGTATCATCAGCATACAACCAGCGAAGTGGCCAAGAAACTTGGGGTTACTGCAGGAACATTGACCGTTTCAGTCAATAATCTTGTACGCAAAGGATATGTTGACCGAGTGCGGACAGAACAGGACCGACGAGTCGTCAAACTAGCGTTGACGTCTAATGGACGTCTACTGTATCGTCTGCATGATAAATTTCACCGTGACATGGTCAAAGAAACAATAGCAGAAATGGATAAGGAACAGTCAGAAATTTTAATACTGGGTCTAAAAAATCTTCATAATTATTTAGAACGCACAAAGGAGCAATTACCAGAGTGAGTAGTCAGAAAAAGGTCAAAATTCGATCAGTCGGAAAATACGTTCCGGATAAAGTACTAACGAATGATGATTTAACGGAATGGTTAGATACTTCCGATGAATGGATCACTTCACGAACAGGTATACAGCAGAGACATATCAGTACAGTGGAAAGTACAGCTGATTTATGCACGAAAGCTGCTCATGAAGCTCTTAAAAAAGCAGGTGTTGCAGCTGAAGCGGTAGGATTAGTGATAGTAGCCACTATGTCGCCGGATGCTCAGTCGCCTTCTGTTGCTTGTACAGTTCAAGCGAATATAGGCGCAGCACAAGCAATGGCGTTTGATATCAATGCAGCTTGTTCCGGATTTGTTTATGCGAGCTCAGTAGCAGAAAAAATGTTGTCTGCAAGTCCTTATCAATATGCACTAGTTATTGGCGGAGAAGTCATGTCTAAAGTTGTCGATTGGCAAGATCGATCAACTGCTGTGTTGTTCGGGGATGGAGCTGGAGCTATGCTGTTGGAGAAAAACAGTGATACCCACAGTTTTATCGGTGAAGATATACATGCAGATGGATCAAGAGGACGGTCCCTGGTATCAGGGGAAACTGCGCTTGAGAATCCCTTAACTATCAAAAGAGAAATGAACCCTTATCTGCAAATGAGCGGTAGAGATATTTTTGATTTTGTTATTAGGTCAGTACCCAAAAATATTCGAACAGTTGTAGAAGATAATGGTTTAGACTTGGAAGATGTCGACTATTTCTTGTTACATCAAGCAAACGCAAGACTGATTAAAGCAGTATCCAAAAAGTTGAAACAACCTATTGAAAAATTCCCGCAGAATATACAGTACTTTGGAAATACCTCTGCGGCTAGTATCCCAATACTATTAGATGATCTAATTGAACGTGGAGACATTCAGCTCGGCAGTAAACAGACCTTAGTGTTGACCGGCTTCGGTGGCGGATTGACCTGGGGATCACTATTAATAAACCTATAAAAATTATTGGAGGAACCAAATATGTCAACTTTCGAAAAAATTCAAGAAATTATCGTGGATCAATTAGATAAAGAGCCAGAAGAAGTACAACCATCTACAAACTTCCGTGAAGAATTAGATGCAGATAGTCTGGATTTATTCCAAATCATCAATGATATCGAAGATGAATTCGACATTAAAATCGAAACTGAAGAAGGTTTAAATACTGTAGAAGACATCGTTAAATATGTTGACGAGCAACTAGCGTAATTAAATTTTGGAAGGGAGCTCCTATATGAGTCGATCTTTAATGGAAAGAATCGGAATCAAGTATCCGATTATCCAAGGAGCAATGTCTTGGGTTGGAACTCCCAGCTTAGCAGCTGGCGTTTCCAACGCTGGTGGTTTGGGTATGATCGGAGCTGGACATGAGCCAGGAGAAGTCGTACGTAAATTGATCAGAGAAACAAAAGAAATGACAGACAAACCTTTTGGAGTTAATGTACTTTTGCTTTCACCTTATGTTGAGGAAGTCGTAAACGTAGTGTGTGAAGAAAAAGTCAGTGTGATTTCTACAGGTGCTGGCAGTCCAGGTAGATACATGAAGCAATTTAAGGAAGCCGGCATCATCGTTATTCCTGTAGTCGCTTCTGTAGCGCTTGCTAAACGCATGGAAAAAGACGGCGCAGATGCGATTATCTGCGAAGGAATGGAAGCGGGCGGCCACATTGGAAAATCAACGACAATGACGATTGTGCCGCAAGTAGTTGATGCTGTTTCTATTCCTGTAATAGCTGCTGGCGGTATTGCTGATGGGCGAGGAATGGCAGCTGCTATCATGTTAGGGGCTTCTGCTGTCCAACTGGGCACTCGTTTCGTAGTGGCTTCAGAAAGTATCGCTCACGATAACTTCAAAAAACGCGTGATCAAAGCAAGAGACATCGATACGGTTGTAACAGGTCAGATTACTGGACATCCAGTACGTGTACTGAGAAATAAACTGACAAATGAGTACTTAAAAGTCGAAAAAGAAATCACAAGTGATGAAAATCCAGATTTCTCTCGTCTAGAAGCACTTGGTAAAGGTGCACTGAAAAGAGCCGTGATCGATGGAGATAAAAATACCGGATCATTCATGGCTGGACAGAGCGCGGGGTTAGTCAAGAAAGAACAAAGCTGTAAAGAAATTGTAGAAGAGTTAATGGAAGAATACAAAGCTTTGACCTCAAATCCTTTGGTATTCTAAATTTTTCACTAATACTTTGATTATCAAAGTATAAAAAAGCAATGAACCAGGAATGAAGATGGTTATCTGCTATTTTACTATATCTATCTATCAAAATCGGTCTTCATTCCTATTTGCTGCTTAATTAAAGGCAATACAGAAAGGATATTCGATATGTCTACAGCATTCTTATTTAGCGGGCAAGGAGCTCAATATAATGAGATGGGTAAGGAATTGTACGAAGAGTATGATCAAGTGAAGCAGGTGTTTAATCGTGCTAGTGAACGTTTGGGAATTGATTTAGCAGCAGTAATGTTCAATGATGATGAACGGCTGCACTGGACTCCGCTGACACAACCAGCCATTTTGACATTGAGTCATGCTATTGAACAATTGCTGAAAGAAGCTGGTATCAAAGCGAATATGGTAGCGGGGTTAAGTTTGGGAGAATATACCGCACTGGTTTCCTCAGAGGTTTTTACATTTGAAGATGCAGTAGAGCTTGTACATAAACGTGGTACGTATATGGATCAAGCAGTCCCTGAAGGAACAGGCGCAATGGCGGCTGTAATGGGGCTAGAAGCTGAAGTCGTTGAAAAAATATGTGACGAGATCAGTGAAACACATTACGTTCAAGTAGCAAACTACAATATGCCTGGTCAGTTAGTAGTTGCAGGAATAAAAGAAGGGGTAGCAGCAGCTTCAGAAGCATTGGAAAAAGCTGGTGCCAAAAAAGTCATTCCGTTGAATGTCAGCGGGCCGTTCCATACAAAACTGCTGGAACCGGCAGCACAAAAACTGGCTGAAGAATTGAAAAATGTTGAGATGAACCCACTGAGTGTTACGGTGTACAGCAACACGACAGCCGATAAATATGCTGACAAAGAACAGGTCAGTGAGACACTTATTCAACAGGTCATGTCACCGGTTAAGTTTGAACAGATGATTCGTCAGATGATTCAAGATGGTGCAGACACTTTTATCGAACTCGGTCCAGGAAAGACCCTTAAAACTTTTGTCAAGAAGATCGACCGCAGTGTTACAGTCTTAAATGTCGAAAATATCAAACAGTTGCATAAAGCAATTGAAAAAGTTGCAGCTAACAATTAATTATTAGAGGTGAAAAATGGTAGAGAACAAACAAACCGTCATCGTAACAGGCAGTTCTAGAGGAATTGGCAAAGCCATCGCATATGCCTTTGCCCAAGAAGGACATAATATCGTTTTAAATGGTAGAAAACCGATTTCTGAAGAACAAGTTCAAGAATTAAGCCAATTTGACGGAGAAGTCATGACTTGCATCGGCGATATCAGCGACCCTGATTTTGCTCAACAGTTGATCAAGGATACTAAAAAACAGTTCGGCAGTATTGATGTACTGGTTAATAACGCAGGTATTACAAGAGATAATCTGCTGCTTAGAATGAGCGAAGAAGAGTTTGATCAGACACTGGATATCAACTTAAAAGGGACTTTCTATACAACGAAAGCAGCTTCTAGATATATGCTGAAGCAAAAAAGCGGCAGTATTATCAACTTAGCTAGTGTAGTGGGTCAAATCGGCAACGCAGGACAAGCGAATTACGCTGCCAGTAAAGCTGGAATAATCGGATTTACTAAGTCAGTTGCAAGAGAATTGGCTCCTAGAGGCATTACGGTCAATGCGATCGCTCCAGGTTTTGTTGAATCTGATATGACAGACGTTTTAAATGATAAAGTCAAAGAGACCATTATGACGCAAATTCCGCTGAGCCGATTAGGACAGCCAGAAGAAGTTGCTGAAGCAGCCGTATTTTTAAGTAAACAAAAGTATATCACCGGTCAGGTTTTGAATATTGACGGTGGAATGGTTATGAACGGATAAATAGGAGGAAATAACATGCGTAGAGTCGTCGTTACAGGATTAGGAGCAGTCACTCCTCTAGGTAATAATGTAGAAGAGTTTTGGAACGGATTAAAAACAGGTAAAAACGGGATTGGACCATTAACAAAATTTGATGGAACTTCAATCGATGTCCATGTTGCAGGAGAAGTTAAAGGCTTTGTCGCAAAAGAAAGAATGGACCGCAAGCTGGCTAAAAGAATGGATGTTTTCTCTCAATATGGTGTAGTTGCTGCACTAGAAGCAATGGAAGATGCGAAACTGGATGTCGAATCAATAGATGCAAGCCGTTTAGGTGTTATGGTAGGTTCTGGTATCGGTGGATTGAACGCTATGCAGAGTCAGATCATCAAAATGCATGAAAAAGGGTTAGATCGAGTAGCCCCATTCTTTGTTCCTATGGCAATCGGTAATATGGTAGCTGGAAATATTTCTATCGCTACAGGTGCTAAAGGACCAAACTTATCTATCGTTACAGCATGTGCTTCAGGAAACAATTCAATTGGTGAAGCATATAGAAATATTAAACATGGATATGCAGAATATATGCTGGCTGGTGGATCAGAAGCAAGTATCAATGAGATTGGTATGGCAGGTTTTGCTGCTTTGACGGCGTTGTCTAACAGTGAAGATCCTGACCGTGCTTCGACACCTTTTGATAAGAATCGTCAAGGATTCGTAATGGGAGAAGGCGGCGCAGTCATTCTGCTCGAAAGTTTGGAAAGTGCTCAAGCAAGAGGCGCAAAAATTTATGCTGAGATTGTTGGTTATGGAGCAACGGGTGACAGTTACCACATGACAGCACCTACCCCAGACGGTGAAGGCGCAGCGAATGCTATGCTGCATGCACTTAAAGAAGCTGGTATTGAGCCAAGCCAAGTGGGGTATATCAATGCGCATGGTACAGCTACACCGGCTAACGATTCTTCAGAAACGGCCGCGATTAAACGTGCATTTGGAGAAGAAGCGGCTAAAGCGGTAGCAATCTCAAGTACTAAGGGTGCTACAGGGCATTTACTAGGTGGTGCTGGTGCAATCGAGGCAGTTGCTTGTATTAAAGCATTGCAAGAAGGGGTATTGCCTCCGACAATCGGACTAGAAACGCCTGATGAAGCGTGTGATTTAGATTACGTACCGAACGAAGCCAGAGAAAAAGATATTCAATACGCTCTAAACAATTCACTTGGTTTCGGAGGACACAATGCGGTCACCCTATTTAAAAAATGGGAGGAAGCTTAACGAATGAAGTATGAACAGATAAAAGAATTGATTGATAAGATCGATGCTTCCAGTTTAAAAGTATTTGAACTGGAAAACGATTCGATCTCACTGAAAATGAGTAAAAACGATGCAGCTCCTATTTATACAGGGCAAGAAACAGCTGCTCAAAATCCATCATCTCAGCCAGCAGATCGAATGACTACTGACAGAACTGCTGCGGTTAGTGAAGAAGTCGAAGGCTTGACTGAAGAAGTGGAACAACTGGAAAATGTGCATGAAATCAGCGCACCTATCGTTGGAACCTCTTATCTAGCTGCTTCACCTGATAAACCGCCGTTTATTAAAGTAGGCGACGTGATTGAAAAAGGTCAGCCGCTGGTCATCATTGAAGCAATGAAAGTAATGAACGAGATTAAGAGTGATGTGAGCGGAAAAGTTCACAATATTCTTGTCGAAGATGGTCAGCCAATCGAATTTGGGCAACCGCTTGTACAGCTAATCGATACCCACTAAAAGAGTGCGTATAAACTAATCTAGAGGAGTACTGAACATGACAGAAATGAATATTAAAGAAATCCAAGAGCTTATACCCAATCGCTATCCGATTTACTTTATTGATAAAGTAACGGAAATGATTCCTGGCGAACATGTTACTGCCATTAAAAACGTAACGATCAATGAAGAGTTTTTCCAAGGTCACTTCCCAGGCGAACCAGTTATGCCGGGTGTCTTAATCGTTGAGAGTCTAGCTCAAGCGGGTTCTATTCCATTACTTAAAATGGATCAATTTAAAGGACAGACAGCTTACTTAGGCGGCTTGAACAAAGTGAAATTCAGAAAAAAAGTCGTTCCTGGAGATGTACTTGAGTTAAAAGTCGATATTGTTAAATTAAAAGAATATGCTGGAATTGGTAAAGGGGTTGCCTACGTAGATGGCAAGAAAGTCTGCGAAGTAGAGATGACCTTTATTATCGGTCGATAATATACTTTATAACGTACTGAAGTATGCGCTCTGACCCTGATTTGGATCAGAGCGCTCAATTATGATTAAGGAAGGTAATAACATGTTTCAGAAAATATTGATTGCCAATCGAGGAGAGATAGCGGTAAGAATCATCCGTGCCTGTCAAGAAATGGGAATCCAGACAGTGGCAGTTTACTCAGAAGCAGACGAAGATGCTTTGCATATGCAGCTTGCTGATGAAGCCGTTTGTATCGGTCCGTCTAAAGCCAGTGGTTCGTATTTGAATATGCAGAATATTTTGAGTGCCGCAGTCATTACTGGTGCCCAAGCGATTCATCCAGGATTTGGATTCCTTTCTGAAAACAGTACATTCGCAGCGATGTGTGAAGAAGTGAATATCGTCTTTATTGGCCCTGACAAGGAAACGATCGATCAGATGGGGAATAAAGCAAACGCTAGAGAAATGATGCGAAAAGCAAATGTGCCGATCGTGCCAGGAAGTGACGGTTTTCTGGAAACAGATGAAGAAGTCATTGAAACTGCGAAAGCAATCGGCTATCCTGTCATCGTTAAAGCGGTAGCGGGCGGCGGTGGAAAAGGCATGCGTGTGGTTAAGTCTGAAGACGAATTGCTGCAGGCGTTCTATCATGCAAAGTCAGAAGCTAAAGCGGCTTTCGGAGACGACCGTATGTATATGGAAAAAATCATTTCTCCTGCAAAGCATATTGAGGTACAATTGCTTGGTGACCATTTCGGACATGTGATTCACATTGGAGAAAGAGATTGTTCAATGCAGCGAAAACATCAGAAAATTCTGGAAGAAGCGCCATCACACATACTTTCTCCTGAACAAAGAGAAGAAATTGGTGCAGCAGCAGTTCGTGCAGCACAGTATGTAGGATACAAAAATGCCGGAACGGTTGAATTCTTAATGGATGAAAAAGGATCATTTTATTTTATGGAAATGAACACTCGTATTCAGGTAGAACATCCAATTACTGAAATGATCTCTGACTTTGATATTGTACAAGAACAAATTAAAATCGCAGATAATCAGCCGTTATCGATTGATCAAGAATCATTGACATTCAGCGGACACGCTATTGAGTGTCGTATCAATGCGGAGAATCCTTCATTTAACTTTGCGCCTTCACCAGGTGTTATCAGTTATCTTAATCTGCCGTCAGGCGGTATGGGACTAAGAGTTGATACAGCTTTATTTGCAGGTGGAGAGATTCCTCCTTATTATGATGCTATGATCGCAAAAGTTATTACACACGGGAAAACTCGTGAGATTGCCATCGCTAAAATGAAGCGTGCACTTAAAGAAATGATCGTTGAAGGTATTCAGACTAACTTGGCTTTCCAGTTGGACTTACTGGATGATGAAGAGTTTTTGAACGGTCAATACCACACTAACTACTTGGAAGATACCTTTATTCCGAAATGGCAAGCACGAATAGAGGAGGACTAACTTATGCGTTTATTCAAGAAGCGTCCCTATATACCCATCCAAAAAACGAATGTGGATGCTGATAAGGCACCGTTTGTCCCGGATGGTTTGTTTGTCAAATGTCCTAATTGTAAACAGTCAATATATTCAAAAGAATTAGGACAAGAAAGAGTCTGTCCTAATTGCCAGTATCCGTTCAGAATCAGTGCTCAAGAAAGACTGCAGCTGACAGTTGATCAAGGAACATTCGAAGAATGGGATGAAGACGTCATTTCCACAGATTCGCTTGATTTTCCAGGATATGATGAAAAACTGAAAAAAGCACAAATCAATTCTGGTTTGAGAGAAGCTGTTGTAACTGGTCGTGCAACCATCGATAGTATGGAATTAGCGATTGGCATCATGGATTCGAATTTCATTATGGGAAGTATGGGCCAAGCAGTCGGTGAAAAAATCACTCGCTTATTTGAAAAAGCAACAGCTCAAAAGCTTCCAGTAGTCATTTTTACAGCTTCTGGCGGTGCTAGAATGCAAGAAGGCATCTTGTCATTGATGCAAATGGCCAAAACAAGTGCAGCTATCAAGAACCATTCTGATCAAGGTTTGTTTTACTTAACAGTACTTACAGATCCGACCACAGGTGGTGTGACGGCAAGTTTTGCTATGCTGGGAGACATTATACTTGCTGAACCGGGTGCTCTAGTTGGGTTTGCCGGTCGAAGAGTGATTGAGCAAACCATCAAAGAAGCACTCCCTGAGGATTTCCAGTCGGCAGAAAAGGTACTTGAACATGGCTTTATTGACAAGATTGTTGATCGAAAAGAACTAAGAACCATGATCAGCCAACTGCTGACATTGCATAGCAGATGATCAGATAATTAAAGTGAAAAGATAAGATACTAGACAAAGAAAAAGAGGTGGTCATATGGCGGAAGCAATGGATATTGTGTCAATTGCGAGACAAACAGACCGCATCACTACAACTGAATTGATTGAAGCGATTTTTGATGATTTTATTGAGCTTCATGGAGATCGTGCGTATAAAGATGATGCTGCGATAGTGGGAGGAGTCGGTTCACTGAATGGACAGTCCGTCACGATCATCGGAAACCAAAAAGGGCATGAGTTGGAAGAGAACCTGAAGCGCAATTTTGGTTCGCCGCATCCTGAAGGATACCGAAAATCTCTAAGATTAATGAAGCAAGCGGAGAAATTCAATCGACCGATCATCAATTTTGTCAATACTTCAGGAGCTTACTGTGGTGTTGAAGCGGAAGAACGCGGACAAGGTGAGGCGTTGGCCAAGAATCTTTTAGAAATGAGCAGTCTTAAAGTACCGATTCTATCGATTATTATAGGTGAAGGCGGTAGTGGCGGAGCTTTAGCTTTAGCTGCCGGTAATCAAGTCTGGATGATGGAATTTTCTATTTATTCGATTCTATCACCTGAAGGGTTTGCTTCAATTCTCTGGAAAGATTCTAAACGATCCGGTGAGGCAGCTGAAATTATGAAACTGACTTCTTATGATTTACTTGAAATGGAAGTGATCGATAAAATCATTTATGAACAAAAAGATGATCAGAAAATTGCTCAAGATCAAGTACTCAATACTTTAAAAGCAGAGATTAGCGATGAAATCAGTCGCTTGTCAATGAAAACTGCAGAAGAGCTTGTGCAGGAACGGTATGAACGTTTTCGGAAATTCTAATCAAAAGCCGAACAGAAAAATTTGTTTCTGCTCGGCTTTTTGTTGTCCTATAATAGTAACTTGTCCTTGATGTATACGATTCAGTCTATATAATGTTAATCAGAAAGAGGCGAGAGAATGGGAGAAACCATCGAATTTCCAAATAATGATTTGTTTTATTTACAAAAAGCTAAAACTGAAATGCAAAATGGACATACAAAAGCAGCTATTGAATCAGTGGAGCAAGCATACGCACACTCTAAATCAGTTGAAGTTAATGCCGTTTACGTTTCAATTTTAGTTGCTGCGGAAAAGTATAATGAGGCTGTACTTATTGCCGATGACTTTGAAGAACGGTATAGAGAAGATGAACATTATAAGCTGCTTTACCTGTTTCTTTTAATCAAAGCTCAAAAAGTAGATGAGGCCGAGGAGTTTATGGAGATCCTTCAGCAACAGTCTAGTGTAAAAGGTGAAGAACTTGAGAAAATGCAGGGATTGCTCGAAGAAGAAAAGAAACAACTAAAAGAGCAGCATGCTGCTTTTCTGGAAGAAACCAAACAGAAGCTGTTCGGATTAGCTGATCGCTCTATGGATGAACAGCTGCAGATTATTGAACAGGCTGCTCAATTAGACAACGATACATTAGCAGGCGCAGCACCCTTTATTTTCTCTAATCCTTATACAAATCATGTTATACGGTCAATCTTTCTGCAGACTTTAATCAAAAATCAAGTCAACTGCACTATTCATTTTTCGTTGAATGAACTTGCTGTTGATATCAATCCGTCTCGTTTGATTCCATTTGAAGAGAATGAGAAAGTGAAAGCCTTAAACGAACAGTTGGAGCGTCAGCTAGAAAAAAATCCTAGTTTACTAATGGCTCTAAAACCAGAAATGAATTTTCAGCTATTGAAAATTTTTCCATTTACCGACCAAATCATAAAAAATACTGATAAATGGGTAGAACTATTCATCGGTTACTACTCGAATGAAGAAACACCTGAACAATCTGTATTTAAAAATGAAGAGAAAGAAATGGCTGATTGGATAAGAAGATTAAGTGATTAAAAAGCGTAATTTTCCGGGTTTTTGTTTACATTTTCAAGTAACTATTGTATGATAAGCTAGTATGTTTAATATGCTAAGTGAATGAAAATTCCATGTGCACTAGTATGATACTAGCTGAAATATAGAATTTAACACTGTCTGATTTATTCTGAATAAATCAGCATCACTTAATACAGATAAAAAGAAATTTGGAGGGTAAAAAAAGTTATGACAGCAAATTTTGAAAAAACAGGAGCTACTTCTGGTCGTTTGACTTTTTCGATCGATCAAGAAACCGTAAAGAATGGATTGGACAAAACATTTAAAAAAGTTCAAAAATCTCTAAATGTACCAGGATTCCGTAAAGGACGCGTTCCACGTAAGATGTTCAATCAGATGTATGGAGAAGCAGCTCTTTATGAAGATACTTTGAACGACTTGCTTCCAGAAGCTTATTCTAAAGCAGTAGAAGAAGCTGGAATCGAGCCGGTTGCTCAACCTCAAATTGATATCGAATCAGTTGAAAAAGGACAAGACTGGAAACTGGTTGCTGATGTTACATTAAAACCTGAAGTTGAACTAGGACAGTACAAAGATCTAGAAGTTACAAAACAAGATCGCGAAGTAACAGATGAAGCTGTTGAAAAAAATATCGAAACACGTCGTGAAAATCTGGCTGAATTGACAATTAAAGAAGATGCAGCTGAAGAAGGCGACACTGTCGTTATTGACTTTGAAGGATTTAAAGACGGAGAAGCATTTGAAGGCGGAAAAGCTGAAAACCACTCTCTTGAACTAGGTTCAAATTCATTCATCCCAGGCTTTGAAGAACAATTAGTTGGAACAAAAGCCGGCGATGAAAAAGACGTAACGGTTACTTTCCCTGAAGAATATCAAGCAGAAGATCTTGCAGGACAAGAAGCAGTATTTAAAGTTAAAGTTCATGAAGTCAAATCAAAAGAACTTCCAGAACTTGACGATGAGTTTGCAAAAGATGCTGATGAAGAAGTTGAAACATTAGATGAATTAAAGGCAAAAATTCGCAAAAATCTTGAAGAAGGACGCGAAAATGCTGCAAACGATGCTCGCGATGACGAAGCAATCCGTAAAGCAGTAGAGAATGCTAAAATCGAAGAAATCCCTCATGAAATGGCTCATGATGAAGTTCACCGTCAAATGGACATGTTCTTGAACAACCTTCAACAACAAGGGATCTCTCCTGAAATGTACTACCAAATGACGAACTCTACTGAAGCAGATCTTCATAAACAATTCGAAGGCGAAGCAGAATTCAATGTACGTACAAACTTAGTGCTTGAAGCAATCGTTGAAGCTGAGAACCTTGAAGCGAATGAAGAAGATATTGAAAAAGAAATCAAAGATCTCGCTGCACAATACAACATGCCTGAAGATCAAGTTCGCAGTGTTTTATCAACTGACTTGTTGACACGTGATATCTCACTTAAAAAAGCCATTGATGTCATTACATCTACAGCTAAAGAAACGTTAGAGCCAGCTGAAGAAAACTCTGCTGAATAATCGTTCGAATGAATGCTAAACTTATTGGGAAAAGGGAATGCTGTAAAGCATTCCCTTTTTCTTAATGAAGGTAAAAAAGAACAGATAGTACAGGCTATTGGCAAGCACACATGTTCTGTGTTACTATAAGTAATGTTAAAAGATTTTAGGAATTGAGGTGAACCTGCCTATGTTTGATAACGAAGAAGAACAATCAGGAAATATCTCTTGTTCATTTTGTGGTAAATCACAAGATCAAGTGAAAAAGATTGTAGCAGGTCCAGGAGTTTATATTTGTAACGAATGTATTGATTTATGTAAAGAAATAATGGATGAAGAATTTAGTAAACAAGTTTATGCAGGAGAAACGGAAGTCTTGAAACCTCAAGAAATTCGTTCAATCTTAAATGAATATATTATTGGTCAAGATGCAGCGAAAAAAGCATTGTCTGTTGCTGTATATAACCATTATAAAAGAGTGAACAATCTCGCTAATGTTGAAGATGAGATTGAACTTCAAAAAAGCAATATCTGTCTGATTGGACCCACAGGATCTGGTAAGACATATCTAGCTCAAACATTAGCTAGAATCTTGAACGTTCCTTTTGCTATTGCTGATGCAACAAATTTAACTGAAGCGGGTTATGTCGGAGAAGATGTAGAGAATATCTTACTAAAACTTCTTCAATCAGCAGATTATGATGTAGAGCGTGCCCAACACGGCATTATCTATGTTGATGAGATCGATAAGATTGCTAGAAAATCTGAAAATGTATCGATCACTCGTGATGTCAGCGGTGAAGGCGTGCAGCAGGCTCTGCTTAAAATTCTTGAAGGAACAACTGCTAGTGTTCCCCCTCAAGGTGGACGCAAGCATCCGCATCAAGAATTAATTCAAATCGATACAACGAATATTTTATTTATTGTTGGTGGTGCGTTTGACGGTATTGAAAATATGGTTAAAACACGTCTCGGTGACAAAGTCATTGGATTCGGTGCTTCTAATACACGCAAAGGCTTCGAAGAGAATGCCAGCATGATGCAGCAAATCATTCCTGAAGACTTGCTGAAGTATGGATTGATTCCTGAATTTATCGGTCGTCTGCCTATTACAGCGGTCTTAGAGAAACTGACAGAAGATGATTTAGTTCAAATCCTGACGAAACCAAAAAGTGCATTAGTAAAACAGTATAAAAAACTGATGCAACTGGACAATATTGAGCTTGAATTCGATGAAGAAGCATTAAGAGAAATCGGAAGAAAAGCGATTGAACGTGACACAGGGGCTCGTGGACTGCGTTCAATTATAGAAAGTATTATGATGGAAGTCATGTTTGAAGTGCCAAGCAGAGATGACATCAAAAAAGTAGTGATCACAAAAGAAGCTGTTGAAGGCTCTGGAGACCCAGCATTTTATGATCATAACAATGAAATGGTCGTTTAATTCAATATTGAATCAACAGTATCTCTGTCATTAATTCAGAGATACTGTTTTTTTAACTATTCTTAAATCGAAAGCATATTTATGTGAATACGATGTTTTTGTCATTAATTTGTAAAGAAATTCAGCAGGATGTCATAAACTTTAAAGAATTTCTTTAAATTCTAGCTGATTATGATATACTTGTACAGGATAACTCAGTTTTAATATAAGTTATAAAGAAAAGAGGATAGGAGAAAAAAGTATGGATATCGATAAAATTCATTTTGCAGAAATCACGATCAGTGCAGTTTCTCCAAAACAATACCCTGAAGATGGACTTCCAGAGATTGCACTTGCTGGTCGTTCCAATGTAGGAAAATCCTCTTTTATTAATACAATGGTCAATAGGAAGAAATTGGCAAGAACATCTGGAAAACCTGGGAAGACAAGAACACTGAATTATTTCAATATAGAAAATGAATTGTTCTTTGTAGATGTTCCAGGATATGGATATGCAAAAGTATCTAATGCAGAACAAGAAAAATGGGGAGAGATGATGAATGTGTATTTTTCCAGCAGAGAAGAGCTGGCATTAAGCATTCTATTAGTCGATTTAAGACATCATCCGACCGATTTGGATATCCAGATGTATGATTTTTTGAAGTATTATGATTTACCAGTACTTGTCGTTGCGACAAAAGCAGATAAAATAAAAAAATCCAGACGAAATAAACATATTAATCAAGTCATCCAAACTTTAGAATTAGAACCTGAAGATAAGGTTATCGTTTTCTCATCAGAGACCAGAGAAGGCCGAGAAGAAGTTTGGAAGGAAATACTTTCCAGTACAAGGAATGATCATAATTGAAAATCTTAATGTATGGTGTTAATCAAGATACTGTGTCTATTGAAGATATTGATAAATATAGACTTACTGAAGAACAGAGAGTCCAGCATCTTCATGATATAAAGAATTTTTCCGGTGTTGAAGAGATTTGTATTCTTTCTTCTGACGAACGCAGTGAGTACTATCTCAATGTGGATGAAACGATTTTCAAACATGGTGATTTACTGCGCTATCTTTCTGCGTTTACAGGAAAACCACTTAAAGAAATCATACTTGAAACATACAGTAAATTTAATAAAGATGTTGTTCAGCACTTGTTCACGATTGTCAGCGGAATGGAAAAAAGACCAAAAGGTTCTTATACGGAGCTGCAATTCGCAGAAAACGCCTTGAATCTTGGTGTTGCTGAGTCTACTTTGGGCAGTGTCATGAGTGGATTATTTAAGGACGCTATTCAGTTTTCTCGCAAGATGAGATTATCAGAAGCAATGGGTCCTTTGTATAGTGGTCAGCCATCAAGAGCAATTGAAACATTTTATAAAAAAATCGGTCAGACTGAAGATAAGAAGTTTGTTTTATTTGGATCTGACTATGACGTTGTTCATCTTGCTAAGTTATTGCTTTCTATCAATATTCAATCATTAACGATTGCTAATACTAACTTGAATGAAAGCAAAGTACTGATTGATCAGCTGAAAGATTGGATCAATACGACGACTTACCAGACACAACCGACTCGCTTGCATGCAGCTGATCTGCAATCTGTAGGCTATCGTTTTTCTAATGCAGACGGTATTGTTTTTTCTGCTTCGTTTGAGTCTAGTATGCTGACCGAAGCTGTATTTGAAGAAGTAGATACGATTAGACAAACGAAGAAAAAGCAAGTTATCGTCGACTTTACTCAGCAAGATGAAGCTAGATTTGAATCACTCGGAGAGCTGGTAGTGTATACTTCTATAGATGAAATCAATAACAAAGACTTCACCGAGGAACAGCAAAATCAAGCTGATATTTATTTCGATGAACAATTGCTGCAGGTTACGGATCGGTTTATGGAACAGTATCAATTGCAGTCAGAAAAAATCGAGCAAGAGCCTATCGAGAAGCTGCCAATTTGGCGCAAGACGCACACATTAGATATTTTTCCTAACCAGATGACTTAACAGATAGTTTAGAGATACTTAATCTGCTAACTACGCTGTATGAAACTGAATATAAAGCAAATCGGCGGGCTTGTCCCGCTTTTATTTTGCAATCGATTAAGCTAAGCACACAAGAACATTAGTAATATAAGAATCAATAGTGTAAAATGAAAAATAAGAGAAATGTACAGGAGAGAAGGATTTATACATGTCAATGTTTTTAGATCAAGTGACAGTAAACGTTAAAGCAGGTAACGGCGGAGACGGAATGGTTGCTTTTAGACGTGAAAAATATGTACCTGACGGCGGACCAGCCGGAGGAGATGGCGGAATCGGCGGAAATATTGTATTTGTAGTCGATGAAGGGCTGAGAACTTTAATGGACTTCAGGTATAATCGTCATTTTAAAGCTAAGAATGGTGAAAACGGTATGTCCAAGGGCATGCATGGTCGTGGAGCAAAAGATTTATTTGTAAAGGTTCCGCCTGGAACAGTCGTTAAAGATGCTCAAACAGGGCAGCTTTATGCTGACCTTATCAATCATGGACAAGAAGCAGTCATAGCTAAAGGCGGCCGCGGCGGAAGAGGCAATATTCGATTTGCTACTCCAAGAAACCCAGCTCCAGAAATTGCTGAGAATGGTGAACCGGGAGAAGAAAAAGAAATTGAATTAGAATTAAAAGTTCTTGCTGATGTTGGGCTGGTTGGATTTCCTTCTGTAGGGAAGTCGACATTACTGTCTGTTGTATCAGCTGCTAGACCAAAAATCGGTGCCTACCATTTTACAACGATTGTACCAAATCTGGGTATGGTAGAAACAGAAGAGGGCAGAAGTTTCGTGTTAGCGGACATGCCGGGACTAATTGAAGGAGCTTCTCAGGGAGTAGGACTGGGTATCGAATTTCTTCGTCATATCGAACGTACGCGAGTCCTCTTGCATGTTATCGATATGAGCGGCATTGAAGGCAGAGATCCGTTTGAGGATTATCAGACGATCAATAATGAACTGCAGCAATATGATTTAAAACTGCGTGAAAGACCGCAGATCGTGATTGCGAATAAGATGGATATGCCTGATGCTCCAGATAACCTTGAAACTTTTAAAAAGAAACTTCAGGAAGCTGGAGAAGAACCAGAGATATTTGAAGTTTCGGCTATTTCACAAAAAGGATTGACAGCTGTTCTATCTAGAACCGCTGATCTGCTGGAAACGACTCCAGAATTTCCATTATATGTTGAAGAAACCGATCAAGAAGAAAGAGTTCTTTACAAGCATACGCCTGCAACGGATCACTTCAATATTATGCGCGAGCCAGACGGTACTTGGGTATTATCTGGAGAAAAACTTGAAAAACTATACCGCATGACGAATTTTGCCCATGATGAATCCATCATGCGATTTGCGCGTCAAATCCGTGGAATGGGTATTGATGAAGCATTAAGAGAAAAAGGCGCTAAAAATGGAGATGCTGTTCGTATAGATACATTTGAGTTTGAATTTGTAGAGTAATGAGCAGTTTATCAAGTTAAATTTCGATATAGAATTTGAGGAAAGCTATGGATTTATTATTTTTAGGGACAGGGTCTGGTGTTCCAGCTAAACACCGTAATGTATCGAGTATCGCCCTTAAGTTATTAGAAGAACGAAATAGTATCTGGCTGTTTGACTGCGGGGAAGCCACTCAGCATCAGATTCTTCATACTACAGTAAAGCCTAGAAAAATCGAGAAAATTTTTATTACGCATATGCATGGTGACCATATCTTTGGACTGCCGGGTTTGATCAGCAGCAGAGCTTTTCAAGGCGGAGAGTCTGCTCTGACGATTTACGGACCAGCGGGGATCAAACAGTTTGTTCTTTCTAGTCTTCGATTTTCTGCTACGCATATCAAATATCCGATAAAATTTGTAGAATTCAGTGAAGACGGTATGATTTTTGAAGATGAACAATTTAAAGTATCTGTAAAAAAACTGAAGCATGGAATCCCATCATTCGGTTTTAGAATTGAAGAAGCGGATCATGAGGGAACGCTGAAAGCAGAGGATTTAAAGACGCTTGGCGTTCCGTTCGGTCCCTTGTTTGGCAAGCTGAAAAATGGAGAGACTGTAACGCTCGAAGATGGCAGAGTGATTAATGGGAAGGACTATATCGGACCTGCTCAAAAGGGACGTATCGTAACCATCCTGGGAGATACACTTAAAACCGAAAACAGTCGCCTGCTTGCCCAAGATGCAGATGTACTAGTCCATGAAAGTACCTTTGATCACTCAGATAGCCAGCTGGCAAAAAGTTATAACCATTCAACCAATTTGCAAGCAGCAGAGACTGCAAAAGAGGCTGGAGCGAAGAAGTTGTTGCTGACACATATCAGTGCTCGTTATTTAGCAAAGGATGTGCAGAATCTTCAATCAGAAGCTAGAAAAGTTTTTGACTCAACGTGGGTTATGCATGACCTTAAAGAAGTGAATATACCACTTGAAAAAGAAGGAGAAGATTAAATGACTCAATTAGAAGGGAAAATCGTTCTGATCACTGGTGCCTCTTCTGGAATCGGCGAAGCAATGGCTTATGAAGCAGCAGCTAAAAATGCAACAGTCCTACTATGTGCCAGAAGAGAAGATAAGCTTAAAGAAGTGAAAGATAAATGTGAAAGTATTAGTAATAAGCCTGCTTATGTTTATACTTTAGATGTTTCTGATCCTGATGATATCGATAATGTAATGGATAGAATTAAGGCTGAAGTAGGCGCTATTGATGTACTGATCAATAATGCTGGTTTTGGTCATTCAGAGACTTTCCTGTCTTATGACCTTAAAAAAGCTGAAAGTATGTTCAGAGTCAACGTTTTAGGGTTGATGTACTTATCACAGATCGCTGCAATTCAAATGGCAGATCGTAGAAGCGGTCATATTATCAATGTGGGATCTATCGCTGGTAAGGTCGCTACACCTAAGTCTTCTGTTTATTCTGCTTCAAAATTTGCAGTGATCGGTTTCAGCAATGCTTTGCGATTAGAGCTTAAGCCTTTGAACATCAAAGTAACAACGATTAATCCAGGACCAGTCGATACGGCTTTCTTTGATGAGTTTGATCCTTCTGGCGACTATCTGAATCGTATCCGTTCTTTCGTTTTAACGAGTCAGGAAGTTGCTGAAAAAACCATTAAAGTCATTGGTACGAACAAACGAGAGGTGAATCTTCCATTTAGTTTAGGAGTCGCTTCTAAATTTTATTCCTTGTTTCCTGCTCTAGGTGATTACTTAATATTGACTTCATTTGATAAGAAGTAGGACAAGAAAAATGAAAAATTTCCTTTTACATGTTATTCTTCAATTAGAAAAGGATGAAAAAGGAGCGTTTTTAAGATGAAAAAACAATGGAGTATTGTAGGTGCGATCGTTTTAGTATTGCTGGGGGCTATTTTATCAGTGTTGAACGTGGAGCCTGTTCCGGTCAATTTTTGGTTTGCAACGTATGAGTGGCCATTGATAATTGTGATTTTAGGATCTCTTTTATTGGGTGCTTTAATTGCTTCTTTACTATCAACTGTTAAGATCTATCAAGAAACCAAAATGCGCAAAGATGCCGAGAAAACCGCAAGCGAGCTTAAAGAAAACGAGCAAACAAGAATCAATGCAGTTAAATCTGACTATGAAACGCAAATAGAAGAATTAAAAGCTGAATTAAAAGCAAAAAACGAGCAGCAGACAACCAACACATATTCTGCAGCTGATGATCAAAATTCGATGGGGAATCGTACATTTTGATTCATAGATAGGAGGAGCTATGAATAAACACAAAATAGCAATATTGACTGATTCAGGAGCGGATGTACCTGAAAGCGTCAAAGAACAATTTAATGTAAAAGTCATTCCTTTAAAAATCATCTTTAAAGACGGAGAGTATGTTGATAAACTCAATATTACTGCTGAAGAAGTCTATAAGAGGATGGAAAAAGAAATTCCGAAAACTTCATTACCAGACGGCGAAGCCATTAAAGAGATTCTGAATGAGATCAAAGCTGAAGGATATGAAAAAGTTATTGCTGTTACGATCTCAAGCGGATTAAGCGGTACAAACAATATGATGCGCATTGTCGCTGAAGAATACAAGGATATGGATATTTTTGTTCTGGATACAAAGAATATTGGTATCGGATCTGGATTTTCTGCAGTAGAAGCTGCCTTTCAAGCTGATCAGGGACTGACGTTTGAGGAAATCAGAGCTAATTTACAGAAAAGTGCGGAAAAAGCAAAAGTTTATTTCCATGTTCCAACGCTTGAATATCTGCAAAAAGGCGGAAGAATCGGATTGGTTCAGTCTGTTCTCGGCAGTGTGATGAACTTGAAACCTGTTATCACTTGTAATAAAGACGGAATCTATCATACAGTTGCTAAAGTTCGCGGTAAAGCCAAATCTGTTAATAAAACAATTGAACTGGTTGAGGAATATGCTGCTAACTCCAATAAATATAATTTAGCTGTTGCCTATGGCGGAGAAACTGCTATTGAGGAAGCCAAATCTATTCGAGAAGAATTGAAGAAGAAACTACCAAAGTATGAACATTTCTTCTTTGATCAAGTCAGTCCGGCGCTAGGTGTCCACACAGGACCGGGATTGATTGGGATAGGTGTCCAGCTTCTAGACGATAAATAGAGTAAAAGCAAGAGCTTTGGGCTAAAGTAAACCATTGCTCATGCTTTTTTTATTGCACGTTTAAACAGCCAAGGAGTGAAATGATTGAGTCTTAGTCAAACTAAAAAATGGACCATTGCAGCTGAGCATGACAGAACCTTAGTAAATAAACTTTCTGCTGAACTGGATCGTTCAGCATTATTTATTCAGCTGTGTCTGAATAGAGGACTGACGTCAAAAGAAGAAATCGAAACCTTTCTTCATCCGGATGAAAGCTGGTTTCATGATCCATATGCGTTATATGATATGGAAAAAGTCATTGAAAGAATCTCTGCAGCTATAGAAAGCGGAGAGTCGATTATGATCTATGGAGATTATGATGCAGATGGAGTAACCAGTACAGCTATCCTTTATGAAACACTTGAAGCAATTGGAGCCAATGTAGAGTATTTTATCCCTAACCGGTTTGTTGAAGGATACGGACCAAACAAAAATGCTTTTGAAAGCTTTCTGGAACAGGGCACAAATTTGATCATTACGGTAGATAATGGAGTAGCTGGGCACGAAGCAATCCATTACATACAGGAAAAGGGTATCGATGTAATTGTAACGGATCATCATGAAATGCCAGATCAATTGCCCGATGCCTATGCGATTATACATCCTAACCATCCAAGTGGTCAGTATCCTTTTAAAGATTTATCAGGTGCCGGAGTGGCTTTAAAAGTTGCGACGGCGCTGTTGGGTGAACTGCCGACAGAATTGCTGGATTTAGCGGCAATTGGAACGGTTGCTGACTTAGTTGCTTTGAAGGACGAAAATAGAGCCATCGTCACATTTGGTCTTAAAGCTATGCAGCAGACACAAAGAGTAGGAATATTGAGTTTGTTTGAAGCTTTATCTGTCTCTTTAAAAGAAATAGATGAAACGACAATCGGCTTCAAAATCGCACCACCTATCAATGCCATCGGTCGACTTGAAAATGCCGGTCCGGTAGTCGAGCTGCTGACGACATTTGATGAGCAAAGAGCAAAAGAAATCGCCGGGTTTTTAGATCAGAAAAATAATGAGCGAAAAGAAATCGTCAAAGACATTACAGCAGAAGCAATGACGATGCTTGCGGAACAAAAAGACTCTCTAGTCCATGTGCTGGCTAAAGAAGGTTGGCATGAAGGCGTATTGGGTATCGTTGCCAGTCGAATTGTCTCTGAGACAGGGAAACCAACTATCGTATTGAACTTGAATCCAGAACTTGGAGAAGCAAAAGGGTCTGGAAGAAGTATACAGGCATTTAATTTATTTGAAGAAGGTAACGCTGTAAGAAATCTATTTAAGCATTTTGGTGGACACCATATGGCTGCTGGAATGACATTGCCCATAGAGAATATTCAGCCGCTAAAAACTGCATTAGAACAAGCGGCAGAAAAAATACAGCAGTCGTCCGACTTTACAGATGAAATAGAAGTAGACGAAAAAGTTGCACTTCAAGATATTTCTTTGAAAGCCATAAACGAAATTGAACAGTTAAAGCCTTTTGGGACAGAAAATCCAAAACCTTTGTTCATGTTTGAAAAAGTATACCCTAAACAATCTAGAGCCATTGGTGCAGATCGCGCACATTTAAAGCTGAATATTGCTCAAGATGATGCTTTGCTGGATGTTATTGCATTTAACTATGGTAAAGCTGCGGAAGCTTTAACTGACCAAACGCGTATTTCGCTCGTAGGAACATTGGAAATCAACGAATGGAACGGCACTAAAAAACCGCAAATGCAAATGGTTGATCTTAAATTCTCAGATGCAGTCATTATCGACAAGCGATCTTCTGACTTGAAAAAATCTGACTTTGCAGTACCGGATGTAACATTTGTATTTTTTGGAGAAAAGCTTTATGAAAAAGCCAATGGTTACGTGCACGATCAATCAGAAGCGATATTGATCAAGGATAAGGAAGCTGCAGAGGCATTTACTGCTCATCAGAGCTACATGCTTGTAGATTGTCCAGAATCTCTTGAACAGTTGGAGCGGACGGTAAAAGGGAACCATCAACAGACCCTATATTGTATGTTCTACACCCCAGATAGTTATTATCTTACGGGACTGCCGAATAGAACTCACTTTTCAAAAGTATACAAATTCTTGGCCAAACACAAATCAATTGATCTTAAAACAAAGGGATCCTTAATGGCTGATTACTTGAAAATCGATAAAAAGTTATTGAAATTCATAATCAGGGTGTTTTTAGATGCCGGATTTGTTACAATAGAAAATGGACTGCTAAAAGTTCGAATGACTGCTGAAAAAGCAGATTTAACAAGTACAGCACAGTATCAGCAAAGAGAACGTAAAATCGAAGTGGAAGAAAAAGTTTTATATAGTTCTTTTAAAGAGCTTGCCGAACTGTTAAGAAGCTTTATTTAAATGAGTGTTACAAACACAAAGGAGTAATGACCATGGATTTGAAAAAGTATGTTGCAGATGTGCCTGATTTTCCGCAAGAAGGCATAACTTTTAGAGATATTTCGCCACTAATGGCTGACGGGAAAGCTTATGGAGAAGCTACACAGAAAATTGTCGAGTATGCAAAAGACAAAGAAGTCGATATGATCGTTGGACCAGAAGCTCGTGGATTTATTGTCGGCTGTCCAGTAGCTTTTGAACTGGGGATTGGGTTTGCACCTTGCCGCAAGAAAGGCAAGCTGCCTAGAGAAACAGTAGAAGTCAATTACGGATTAGAGTATGGTAACGATATACTTCAGCTTCATAAAGATGCTATCCAGCCAGGACAAAAAGTTCTTGTTTGTGATGATTTACTTGCAACAGGCGGAACGATTGCTGCAACAATCGAACTAGTTGAAAAACTGGGTGGAGAAGTTGTCGGAACAGCCTTTTTCATTGAATTAAAAGATTTGAACGGCAGAGATAAAATTAAAAATTATGATATTTTCACTTTAATGGACTATTAAAAATCAAGAGTGTTGTACATGGTGGGACTGATTTCTAAATCATTCTGCCAAGTGCAGCACTCTTTTTATGAACGATTTATCTTTAAATCGAAACATTTTTTTAGTATAATTTACTTACAATTTATAAGGAGTTGTTACGAGTGGAGCAATCCAGAATTTTACCTGAAATCGATCAATCAAAAGGGATGGAGTTTGGTCTTTACACCTTAGGAGATCACTTACCGAATCCGCATACGGGGAAACGGATTTCAGCACAACAAAGAATTAAAGAAATTATTGAAACGGCTGTGTTGGCAGAAGAAGCAGGTCTGGATACTTTTCAGATAGGTGAATCTCATCAAGATTCATTTATCTCCCAAGCCCATATGATTATCTTGTCTGCAATTGCTCAGGCCACAGACAGTATCAAGTTGTCGTCTGGCGCTACTATTATCAGTACTTCAGATCCAGTTCGTGTGTTTGAAGATGCAGCAACCATTGATCTGATTTCAAATGGAAGAATAAAGATCGTAGCCGGCAGAGCCTCTCGTATAGGGCTGTTTGATTTGCTGGGATATGATTTGAATGACTACGAAGGACTTTTTGAAGAAAAATTTGATCTGTTGTTGAAAATCAATGAGAATGAAATCGTGAATTGGAGTGGGGAATACCGTCCGTCTTTAAAAAATGCCCATATCATACCAAGACCGGATCATCCTAAAGGTGGTCTGCCGATCTGGCGAGCAGTCGGCGGATCCTATGCTTCGGCTCAAAAAGCCGGACGAATAGGCGTGCCGATGTATCAAGCGCATTTAGGCGGACCAGCCTCTGAATTTAAAAAGCCGATCGACCTTTATAAAGAGACCGCAAGCGCAGCTGGATATCAGCAAAATGACCTGCGTATCGCAACAGCCGGCTTTTTCTTTACGGATGAGAATAAAATGGATGCCTTTCGAGCTTATTATCCTCATGTAAATGAAGGAATGAAAAGAACAAATGGTCAAGGGTTCCCTAAGCAGGCTTTCGCGCACGGACAAGACTATCGGAGTGTTATCAATGTAGGAGACCCTGAACTGATTATTGAAAAGATTCTTTATCAGCATGAATTGTTCGGACATCATCGTTATATTGCTCAATTAGATTTCGGTGGTGTACCGATGGAAGATATCAAGCGAAATATTCATATTATTGGTGAAAAAATACTTCCAGCCATTAAAAAATATACCAAGAAATAAAGGAGAGATGTAATGAATATCCTGGTTTTATCCGGATCCAATGTAGGGAACAAAACAGCCATTGCTTCTAAATCTGTATTTGACGCAATAAAGAACCGTTACGGAGCTGAACATAACATTCAGTTCATAGATTTAAAAGAAAAAGAGATGCAGTTTAGTGACGGCAGAAACTATCTCGACTATACAGGAGATACAAAAGAAGTCACACAGCAGATCATGGATGCAGATATCCTTTTTTTCGGTACTCCGATTTTTCAGGCATCTATCCCAGCTTCATTGAAGAATCTTTTTGACCTATTGCCTCAGAATGCTTTGAGGAACAAGACTTCCAGTATTCTTACAACTGCAGGATCCAATATGCATTTTTTAGTACCAGAACAGCAGCTTAAACCGATTCTCGGATATATGAAAGCCAATGTAGTACCTAACTATGTATATATATTGGATACGGACTTCGACAAAGACACGATTTATAACGATGATATCCATTTTAGAATACAGAAATTGGTAGAAGATACTTTAATTCTGGCTAGGGCTTATAAAGAAATCCAAAGACAAGAAGAAGAAGCTTACGGATTTTAACAAAAAAGAATCTGCGGCAGTTTGATCATACTGCCGCAGATTCTTTTTTTATTTAATAAATGTGGCTTCTGTATAGAGAAACAACTTTTCCAAGAATGGAGACATCTGAAAGGATGATAGGATCCATCGTGTCATTTTCAGGTTGAAGACGGAAATAACCATCTTCTTTGTAAAATCTCTTGCAGGTTGCTTCGTCTTCGTCTGTCATGGCAATAACGACATCGCCGTTTAGAGCAGTTTCCTGTTTGCGGACGATTACTTGATCGCCGTCCAGGATACCGGCATTTATCATACTGTTTCCGCGAATGGTAAGCATGAATAGATTACCTTTTTCAAGTTCAAGGTCACTGGGAATCGGGAAATAATCAGTCGCTTCTTCAACAGCCAGGATTGGTTCACCGGCAGTTACTACACCCAGCAAAGGAATATGATTCTCAAATTCATCGATACCGATCTTGATCAAGCCTTCTTTAGTAAACTCAATGGCTCTTGGCTTGGAAGGGTCTCTGAGAATAAAGCCGTTTTTTTCCAGTCTGGCTAAGTGGCCGTGTACAGTTGAAGTAGAAGAAAGATCAGTTGCTGATCCAATCTCACGGACTGTAGGCGGATAACCTCGTTTATTTACCTGCTCATAAATATAGCGCAATATTTCTATTTGTTTTTCGCCTTTTCGGCCTCTAGTCGTCATTACGTAACACCTCATCCTTTCAAGATTCATACAAACAGTGATTTGTTAAAAGTGTTCTTGTTTCAAGTTGTCGTTACAGGCTTATATAGTCGTTTACTTTAAAAAAATTATATCATAAACCGAACATTGAATCAAACGAATGTTCGAAAAATATCAGAGAAGAATCCAGTGAAAGTCTGTACAATCGAGATTAGAAACAGAAGTGCTCAGTTTTCAGACTTTTAATCATTTCAAAGAGCGTGTATACTGAATAAACAAAGAATATAGGAGGAATAGAATGCTGCCAAAAGACCAATTAGATCGAATTAATGCACTCGTTCGCAAAGAAAGAAGCGAAGGTTTGACAGATGCCGAAAAGGCAGAACAAAAAGATTTGAGGGAAAAATATATCAAAGCTTTCCGTTCAGGAATGAGAACACATATTGAAGGAATGAAGGTCGTTGACCCCGAAGGAAAAGATGTTACACCAGAAAAACTGAAGCAAATTCAAAAGGATAAAGGCATTCACGATAGATAGCCTGATTTTTTATTGTACTGATTTATGCCGAGGAGAGTGTTATTTATGAAAGCGTTGAAAAAAATCGGCATAAATAGTACAATGACCTAGAGCTTTACTATTTTTAAAAATAGAAAGGAATGAATTTTTTGTTTGATAAAACTGATCAAATGGCTGTAGATACAATTCGAACTCTGAGTATCGACGGCGTTCAGAAAGCCAATTCCGGACATCCTGGATTACCAATGGGGGCTGCTCCAATGGCGTATACTTTGTGGACTCGCCACTTGAATGCCAATCCCAAAAATTCAAAATGGTTCAACCGTGACCGTTTCATCTTATCAGCGGGACATGGATCTATGTTGTTATACAGTCTTCTGCACTTATCAGGATATGACGTGACAATAGAAGATTTGAAAAACTTCCGTCAATTTAACAGCCGTACTCCCGGACATCCTGAAGTTCATATTACAGATGGTGTCGAAGCGACAACTGGTCCATTAGGACAAGGTGTTGCAAATGCTGTTGGTATGGCAATGGCTGAAGCTCATTTAGCAGCGACATACAATAAAGACGATTATAACCTTGTAGATCACTATACTTATGCTCTTTGCGGCGACGGTGATTTAATGGAAGGTGTTTCTCAAGAAGCGGCTTCTTTAGCAGGTCACCTGCAGTTAGGTAAATTGATTATGCTTTATGATTCAAACGATATTTCTTTAGATGGTCCCACTTCAATGGCATTCACTGAAGATGTCGGTAAACGTTTTGAAGCATATGGCTGGGAACATATCTTAGTTGAAGATGGCAATGATCTGGAAGCGATCGATCAAGCTATTACAGCAGCTAAACAAACAACGGACAAACCTACATTGATTGAAATCAAAACCATTATCGGTTTTGGTGCACCTAACGCTGGAACACATACTGTTCATGGCGCTCCGCTTGGAACAGAAGGCGTAACAGCTACTAAGGAAGCGTATGGCTGGGAAGGAGAAGATTTCTTCGTACCAGAAGCAGTTGCTGCTCGATTCAAAGAATATATGGTTGAAAAAGGAAGCAAAGCTGAAGAAGAATGGAACAACTTGCTGGACAGCTATAAATCTGCTCATGCAGAATCAGCAGAAAAATTTGAATTAGCATTAAGCGGGGAGCTTCCAGAAGATTGGGATAGAAATCTTCCAGTTTATACTGAAGGCGACAAAGCTGCAGCAACCAGAGCAACAAGCGGAGAAGTGTTAAATGCATTGTCTCAATCTATTCCGAATCTATGGGGAGGTTCAGCAGACTTATCTGGATCTAATAACACCATGATGAAAGAACAGACAGACTTCCAGCCAGGACAATATGCAGGAAGAAACATCTGGTATGGTGTGCGAGAATTTGCGATGACAGCTGCCTTAAACGGTATCCTTCTTCATGGAGGAACAAAATCGTATGTGGGAACATTCTTTGTCTTCAGTGATTATTTACGTCCAGCAGTTCGTTTAGCAGCCCTTTCTGAGATTCCGGCTATTTATGTACTGACACATGATTCGATTGCGGTTGGTGAAGATGGACCGACTCACGAACCGGTTGAACAATTATCAAGTTTCCGCGGTATGCACAATCTTTCAGTCATCAGACCTGCTGATGGAAATGAAGTCGCAGCTGCTTGGGAAATTGCCTTGAAATCTACTGACAGACCTACAATGTTAGTACTGACACGTCAAGGACTGCCTGTGTTGCCGAACTCTGCTTCCCTAGCAAGAGAACAGGTGAAAAAAGGTGCCTATGTCATTTCTCCTGCAGATAAAGAAACTCCAGAAGGCATCCTGATTGCTACAGGATCTGAAGTATCATTAGCGATCGAAGCTCAAAAAGCGCTGAAAGAACAAGGGAAAGATGTTTCTGTAGTCTCTATGCCGAGTCAAGATCTATTTGAACAGCAATCCAAAGAGTATAAAGAATCAGTATTACCTGCCGATGTATTAAGTCGTGTAACCATTGAAATGGGCTCTTCCTTCGGATGGGACCGTTATGCTGGACCTAAAGGCGCAATGCTTTCCATCGATAAATTCGGTGCTAGCGGCAATGGTACTGAAGTAGTGAAACAATACGGCTTTACAAAAGATAATATTGTTAAAACTTATTTATCACTAGGTTAATTTATTTAACAAAAACTGAATTTATATAATCAGTGAGTCTTTCTCTAAGCTTACAGAGTCAAAAATCCTTATAAGGATTTTTGACTCTTGTGCTGGAAAAAGACTCGCTGTTTTTATCGCTTTTGAGAAATGTTTACAAAACGGTCAGTTTAGGTTTATTTTTTGTAGAAATTTGTGTAAAATAATCGAGTGAGTAATTAGAATTAGTACGTCTGTTTATTTAATAGGCTATTTAATCATTGATTCTATATTAACCAGTAATTTAGAGAGGAGTGAAACAATGCCTACATTCGGTTGGATTATTTTAGTAATTGTAGCGCTTATCGGCGGCTTAGTCGGTGGATTCTTTATTTCAAGAAAATACATGATGGATTATTTTGAAAAAAATCCGCCAATCGATGAAAATATGCTTCGCATGATGATGCTGCAAATGGGACAGAAGCCATCTGAAAGAAAAATCAATCAAATGATGAGTCAGATGAAGTCTCAACAAAGAAAGAAAAATAATGATAAAAAGAAATAGTATGATTTGACTACTCTAATGATTTGGTCAATACCTAAAAAAAGCAAACGGGCATGATTGATTGCCCGTTATCTTTTTATACAAAAATGACACCGTGTCATAATTAGTTATATTTCATTATACTGTTATATTAAAAAATACTGTTATATTAAAAAGGAGAATCAAATAATGGGTATATTCAAACGATTGAGTTGGTTTTTCCTTAGAGAGAAAAAGTCCTATATCATTGGTGTTGCTTCGCTGATCATCGTAGCCTTGCTGCAACTGATTCCGCCAAGGATTATTGGAATCGTCGTAGATGAGATCGCTACAGATAGAATTACAGCACAGTCTCTTATTTTCTGGTTGGCTATCTTAGTCATTTCTGCACTCGGTCAGTACTTTTTCAGATATCTTTGGAGGATGAAAATCTGGGGTAACGCGGCAAAATTAGAGCAAACAATGAGAGAGAAATTATATAAACATTTTACTAATATGGATAATCAGTTTTTTCAGAAATATCGTGCAGGAGATTTAATGGCACATGCAACAAATGACCTAAGAGGATTGCGTATGGTAGCCGGTGGCGGGATTCTTACGCTGGCTGATGCCATCAGTGTCGGATTAACGACTTTAATAGCCATGATGATCGTTGTCGATGTTAAACTGACTCTGATAGCCGTCATTCCTTTACCGCTGCTGGCTTTGACCTCACGAGTTCTCGGTCAAAAGCTTCACATGCGATTCAGAGATGCACAAGCAGCGTTTTCACAATTAAATGATAAAGTTCAGGAAAGTATTCAAGGTATTAAAGTATTGAAAACATTCGGACAAGCAAAAGAAGATATTGAAGAATTTGAAGGTCAGACGGATAATGTTGTGGCTAAGAACCGATTGGTATATAAAATCGATTCTCTTTTTGATCCAGCTATTACTTTTATTATGGGGATATCTTACTTTCTAACAATTCTTGTCGGTGGTTTGCTGATAACAGATGGAGATATTTCAATTGGTGATCTTGTCACCTTTATTAGTTATATCGGGATGCTGGTTTGGCCGATGTTTGCAATTGGCCGCCTGTTCAATATTATTGAACGAGGTGCAGCAAGTTATGATCGAATCGAAAATCTACTAAAAGAAAAGTCTTCAATTATTGAAAGAGAAAAGGCATCAACTCGACCTGTACACGGAAACCTGGAATTTGATATCCAAAGATTCAAGTATCCGGATGAAGAAGTTGTAACGCTTCATGATGTAAACTTCACTATCAAAGCAGGTCACACGTTAGGGATCGTAGGTAAAACCGGCGCTGGTAAGACATCGATCTTAAAGCTGCTGCTTAGAGAGTTTGATCATTATAAGGGAACCATCAAGTATGGTGGTCTGGACATTCGAGAGTATACTTTAGATGCTTTACTAAAGCATATTGGATACGTCCCGCAGGATAACTATCTTTTCTCTACAACGATCAGAGATAATATTCGTTTTGCAGATCCTTCGCTTCCACAAGAAGTTGTCGAAGAAGCTGCAAGACTTGCTGATATTCACGAGGATATCTTAGAGTTGCCGGATGGATATGATACTCAAGTCGGTGAAAGAGGAGTCTCGCTTTCTGGAGGGCAGAAACAGAGGATTTCTATTGCCAGATCGATTATCACAAATCCTGAACTGATGATTTTGGACGATTCGCTTTCAGCAGTTGATGCGAAAACTGAAGAAAGTATCCTATCCGGATTAAAAGAAAAACGTCAGAATCAGACAACAATTATCGCAGCCCATCGTATCAGTTCTGTTATGCATGCTGAAGAAATCATTGCTGTCGAAAACGGAACGATAGTGGAACGGGGTACGCATGAAGAACTGCTGCAACTCGGCGGCTGGTATAAAGATATGTATCAACAGCAGCAACTAGAGCAAAAACTGGAAGGAGCCGAATAAGATGGAACAAACCGTATCTCGAGATCGAACGATTCCTTTCAAAAAGCAAATGCATATATTGAAAAGAATAGTAAAATATGCACATCCTTATAGAAAGCAATTTGCTGCTGCAGTCGTTCTCAGTATATTACTGGCGATCATCAATGCAATACTGCCTAGAATCATTCAAATCTTTATCGATGATCATTTAACACCGGGTGGCGTCACGCTTGGAACGATTGTGTTTTTTGCTTCTCTGCATTTTGGAGTGACATTGCTCAGAATGGTCGTCTGGTACTTTGAATTATATATATTCAATATGGCTTCTGAACGTACAGTTAAACACATTCGTGAAAGTTTGTATAAAAAACTGCACAGTCTGGGAATGAGATTCTTTGATCAGACCTCGACAGGTTGGATCATTACACGTGCTACGAATGATACAGAAGCAATGAAAGACTTCTGGAATGTATTTCTGACCATTATGCAAGGTGTTTTTGGTGTAGTGATTTCTCTAGGAGCGATGTTTGCACTCGATGCTTCTGTAGCAATCTGGATTTTGTTATTTGCACCGATTTTACTGGTTATTATTAGGTTTTATCAGGTTTACAGCTCCAAAACTTATGGAGAAATGAAATCTAAGTTAAGTTCGCTGAACACGAAGTTAGCAGAGACCATTAATGGGATGTCGATCATTCAACAATTCAGGCAGGAAAAAAGATTGCAGAAAGAATTTGAAGAAACCAATCAATCTTATTTTGATTCTAGGTACTCAATGGTTAGAATTAATGCAATCTTGTTGAGCCCTGTTATTAACTTCCTATACGCAATGGCGGTCGTGCTGATTCTTGCTATCTTCGGAGTTGAAGCTTTAAACAGTCCAGTCGAAGTAGGGGTCGTCTATCTTTTTACTACGTATGCCAATAACTTTTTCAGACCCTTGACAAGTTTGATGGATAGTTTGAGTTTATTCCAAGACGGTATTGTATCGAGCAGTCGTATTCTTACGGTAATGGACAACGAAGAATATGCACCTGCTCAGAAAGAAATACAAGGTGCAGAAATTGTATCTGGAAAAATCGAATTTAAAAATGTAACCTTCTCTTATGATGGTAAGTCGGATGTATTGAAAGATATCAGCTTTACCGTCAACCCTGGACAAACAATCGCACTTGTCGGACATACAGGAAGCGGTAAGTCTTCTATTATTAACGTACTCATGCGGTTCTACGATTTCCAGAAAGGAGAAGTCTTGATTGACGGACGTTCTATCAAAGATTTTCCAATGCGCGAACTGCGTAAGAAAACTGGATTAGTTCTGCAGGATCCGTTTTTATTCTACGGAACGATCAAAGACAATATTCGAATAAAAAATGATACCATTCAAGATCATGAGATTATTAAAGCAGCAGAGTTTGTTCAAGCGGATCATTTTATTGAGGATCTGCCAGGAGAGTACGATGCCAAAGTTGTTGAACGAGGGGCGAGCTTCTCAAGCGGACAGAAACAGTTGATTTCATTTGCCAGCACAATCGTCCGGGACCCGAAAATCCTTATTCTCGACGAAGCAACTGCTAATATCGATACGGAGACAGAAACGCTGATTCAAGAAGGATTAAATAGAATGCGTACTGGCCGTACGACGGTGGCAATCGCACATAGACTTTCTACGATCCGTGACGCAGACCAGATTCTTGTCCTTGACAAAGGGCGCATCATTGAAAGAGGAACCCATGATGAACTAATTGCCAGCGGAGGCAAGTACAAGGATATGTATGAATTGCAGAATATCGGATTGCAAACAACCTGATGAATTAAAAATAAAAAGGGATGAGACCGCAGCTGGCCTCATCCCTTTTTAATTGAGTAGGATTATTTTTTTACAGATATCTGATCCAGTTCTTCAAAAGACTGTTGAATTTTATCAGAATAATATTGATTTATATCATCGACACCTTCAAGTTTTCTTTCAACATAGAATGGATCGCCGATTTTGACAACGGCTTTCTTTCTTTTGAAAATATCTTTAATCGTATAAGGACCTTCATAGACAACAGGAACAATAGGACGCTTGCTCATTCTGGCGATTGTCACAGCGCCGCCTTTCAGCTCTTGAGAGTGGCGTGTTCCGGTTGGGAAAATCACAAGACTCAACTTATTTTCTTTTAATATTTTTATAGGCTTCTTAATAGCGCTCGGTTTTGGGTTGTCCCGGTCTACTGGAAAAGCATTCAGATTTGAAATAAACCATCCAAATAGTTTGTGATTGAACAATTCTTTTTTAGCCATAAAACAAAATTGTCTGGGACTGGCTGCCAGTGCTATGAATACCGGATCAATCAGTGAACGATGCGGTGCGATCAATACGTATGTTTCATCTTTAGGGAGTTTATCTCTGTTGATATAGGTGGGCTTACCATTGAAAATATAGAGGAGTATGCGAACGAATCCTCTTACAAAAGTAAAAAACACTTTTTACACTTCCTTTACCTTTTCTTTGAACTACATAATTATGATGCATTCTAAATCAAGAAGCAAGTTTTTTATAAAAAGTTTGCTATTTGTACAAATAGTATGTATAATGATTAACGGTGTAAAAACACTAATTTCACACTTTATTGGATGTATCAAATGGTGCTCTAAAGCCATGGAGTGTTTGATACAAATGAAAATAAAGGAAGAAAAAAACCAATATGGAGGAATGTACAAATGGCAGTAGTATCAATGAAACAACTATTAGAATCAGGCGTTCACTTTGGTCACCAGACACGTCGCTGGAATCCTAAAATGAAACGTTATATCTTTACAGAAAGAAACGGCATCTACATCATCGACTTGCAAAAAACAGTTCGTATGATCGATCAAGCGTACAACTATGTTCGCGAAATCGCTGAAGATGGTGGAACAGTTCTTTTTGTAGGAACTAAAAAACAAGCACAAGATGCAATCAAAGAAGAAGCAATCAGAGCTGGCGCTTACTACATCAACCACCGTTGGTTGGGTGGAACGCTGACTAACTGGGATACAATCCAAAAACGTATTACTCGTTTGAAAGAATTAGAAAAAATGGAAGAAGATGGTACTTTTGAAGTTCTTCCTAAAAAAGAAGTAGGAATCCTGCTTAAAGAACGTGACCGTCTTGAAAAATTCTTAGGCGGAATCAAAGATATGCCTAAGCGTCCGGACGTATTATTCGTAGTAGATCCTCGTAAAGAGCATATCGCTGTTAAAGAAGCACAAAAATTGAATATCCCAATCGTTGCTATGGTAGATACCAACTGCGACCCAGACGAAATCGATGTAATCATCCCTTCAAATGACGACGCGATCCGTGCTGTTAAATTATTAACTAAAACAATGGCAGACGCTGTTATTGAAGGAAACCAAGGAGAAGAAGGATTTGAAGAAGAAGTAAAATCCGACTCACTTGATGAAATTGTTGAAGTTGTAGAAGGCGACAACGAGTAATTTAAATTATTCCAATAAAGAGCAGTTACATTTCGATTAGGAGGAATTACATTGGCAAACATTAAGGCAGCACAAGTAAAAGAGTTGCGCGACAAAACAGGCGTTGGAATGATGGACGCTAAAAAAGCACTTGTAGAAACAGATGGAGATTTAGATGCAGCAATTGACTACCTGCGTGAAAAAGGTGTATCTAAAGCAGCTAAAAAAGCAGACCGTATTGCGGCTGAAGGATTAGCAAACGTTTATTCTGCAGGAAATTCTGCAGCAATTGCAGAAATCAACTCTGAAACAGACTTCGTATCTAAAAATGAAAAGTTCCAAAACCTAGTTAAAAACGTTACGAAAACAATCGTTGAGAACAAACCGGCATCAGTTGAAGAAGCTCTGGAAACTGAAATGGACGGAGAGACAATCAACTCTGTAATCACTGAAGCAACTCAGACAATCGGTGAAAAAATCACTTTGCGTCGTTTTGCAGTTTTAGAGAAAACAGACGGTCAAGTGTTCGGAGACTACGAGCACATGGGTGGACGCATCACTGTTTTAACTTTAGTTGAAGGAACAGATAACGAAGAAGTTGCGCGTAATGTTGCAATGCATATCGCAGCGATCAATCCTAAATACATCACTCGTGATGAAGTACCTCAAGAAACACGCGACCACGAATTGAGTGTATTGAAAGAACAAGCTAAAAACGAAGGTAAACCTGAGAACATCGTAGAGAAAATGGTTCAAGGTAGACTAAACAAATGGTTGGCAGAAATCAGTCTTGTAGATCAACCATACGTTAAAGATTCAGATAAAACAGTTGGCCAATATTTGAAAGAAAATGGCGCAGCGATCAAATCTTTCATCCGTTATGAAGTTGGAGAAGGAATTGAAAAACGTTCTGAAGACTTCGCGGCTGAAGTTCAAAGCCAGTTAGGCAACAAGTAAGAGTAGTCTTTAAATCAGGTAGGAGCGTTGATTTTCGCGTTCCTGCCTTTTTTAGAGCCTGATACATATCAGCGTACTTTTATAAATGACCTAGTTAAGGGAATATGGTAAACTGTATCTGAACGACTGATGGAGGGAAATCAAAATGTTAGAACCTAAGTATAAGAGAATAATATTGAAACTAAGCGGAGAAGCTTTAGCTGGGGATACAGGTTTTGGGATTCAACCTCCAACTATTGATGAGATCTGCCAAGAAATCAAAGAAGTACATGACTTGGGAATCGAAATCGCTATTGTTGTCGGCGGCGGAAATATCTGGCGAGGACACGTTGGGTCGGAAATGGGTATGGAAAGAGCACAAGCAGATTATATGGGTATGATTGCTACAATTATGAATGCCTTAGCACTGCAAGACTGTCTTGAAAATAATGGTGTGCCGACTCGAGTACAGACATCTATTGAAATGAGACAAGTGGCTGAACCTTATATTCGCAGAAAAGCGATTCGTCACCTTGAAAAAGGAAGAGTTGTCATTTTTGCCGGAGGTATCGGCAGCCCATACTTCTCAACAGATACCACAGCAGCTTTGAGAGCGGCTGAAATCAATGCAGATGTTATCATGATGGCGAAAAATAACGTCGATGGGATTTACTCTGCTGATCCAAAAATCGATAAGTCTGCTGTTAAATATGAAAAATTAACATATCTTGAAATCATTAATCAGTCACTTCAAGTTATGGATACGACGGCTTCGTCATTAAGCATGGACAATGATATTCCGCTGGTCGTATTTAATTTAAACAAAACCGGCAATATCAAACGTGTTGCATTAGGTGAAACAATCGGTACAACCGTAAGGAGGACTCACAATGAGTGATAGTATAATTAAAGACACATCAGCAAGAATGAAGAAAGCTGAACAAGCTTATGTTCGTGAACTTGGCGGGATACGAGCAGGCAGAGCCAATCCTAGTCTGCTTAACCGTGTAACAGTAGATTATTATGGAGCGCCTACACCTTTGAATCAAATTGCTCAAATTGCGGTTCCGGAAGCTAGAGTATTATTGATTACCCCTTATGATAAAAGTGCATTAGGAGATATTGAAAAAGCTTTAAACCAATCTGATATTGGTATCCCACCTTCAAATGATGGAAATGTTATTCGTTTAGTTGTACCTGCGTTGACAGAAGAGCGCAGAAAAGAAATTGCTAAACAAGTAGGAAAAGAAGCAGAAAATGCAAAAATTGCTGTAAGAAATATTCGTCGCGACGCTATTGATTCTTTGAAAAAAGCAGAGAAAAATGGCGATTTGACAAAAGACGACTTGCATGATTTTGAAGAAGAAGTTCAAAATCTAACCAACAGCAGTGTTGCAGCTATTGATAACTTGTCTGCTGAAAAAGAAAAAGAAATCTTAGACGTATAAAAAATGCAAGGAGATCTCGTCATCTCCTTGCATTCTTTATTTTATAGATTTTGGTTTATAAGTTTTATATAAATAGTAGTATATTAGTGGTACCTTTAAAATTTGTCCATAATCAATTTGTTAACCAGTTTAGTCACAACTGCAGATAGAATTAAACCAACGATATACTTAAAAACTTTATTCTTCATACAAAACGGCCTCCTTTATTGTCTAACTAACCTGTTATCAGTATAACAAAATCTAAAATAGATTTATATTTTTTTGCTTTAAAGCTTCTTTAAAGCCGTACGTTAAACTGAAATCGTTAAAATATTTAAATCCTTATAGGAATTTTAGAAATTTTAATATGGTAATTTAAGGGATTATTTACTACAATAGAGTAGATGTATATTGAATACTTGGAGGTTTTGAAGTGGTAGATCATCCACATAATAAAAAAACAATCGATTTGGTTCCGGATCATGTAGCCGTTATCATGGATGGGAATGGCCGCTGGGCACAAAAGTTGGGAAAAGAACGCAAGGAAGGTCATCAAGAAGGGATGGAAGCGATTCGCCGAGTGACGGTTCGTGCCAGTCAAAGAGGTGTCAAAGTGCTCACGCTTTATGCTTTCTCTACAGAAAACTGGAAACGTCCGCCTCAAGAAGTAAAGTTTTTAATGCAGCTTCCCGTTACTTTCTTTGATCGATTTGTGCCCGAATTGCAAGAAAATAATGTGAAAGTCAATATGATCGGTTTTCGTAAAAATGTTCCAGGGCCTACTAGAAAATCAATTGAAAAAGCCATTGATCAGACTAAAGATAATACAGGAATGATTTTGAATTTTGCTTTCAATTATGGCGGAAGAGCCGAAATTATTGAAGCAACGAAGTCAGTGATTGATAAAGTATTATCGGGTGAATTGAATAAAAAGGAAGTCACTGAAGAAACACTTCAAGCAGAATTATTAACAAACTCTATTGCCCCTTATGATAATGTAGATCTGTTGATTCGAAGCAGCGGCGAACAAAGGTTAAGTAACTTTTTGTTATGGCAGAATGCATATAGTGAATTCTACTTTTCAAAATTGTACTGGCCGGATTTTACCGGAGATATATTTGATGAGGCGCTACTGGATTATCAAAGTAGAAGCCGTCGATATGGAGCAATTTAAACTCATAAATTCAGGAGGAGACGGATGGTACAACGTTCTTTAACCGCAATTATTGCGCTGATATTTTTTGTGCCGATCATATGGATCGGTTCTTGGGTGCTGGAAGCATTTATTGTACTGCTGGCTATAGCGGCATTAATAGAGATCCATCAGATGAAAGGGATCCGACCGCTATCACTGCCTACTTTGTTTGCTTCCATCGCATTGATTTTTGTTATTTTATACGATCGAATGATGGAGCTGTTGCCTTTTATTCCCAATAACGGCTCAATCTTAGCTTTATTTGTATTACTATTACCCTGTCTGACATTATTCGATAAGCATTACTCTATCGAAGATGCAGCAATCTCATTTTTTGGAATCACTTATATCGGTACTGGTTTCCATGCTTTTATGTTAACAAGAGAAACAGATGTCCATCTACTGATTCTTTCCTTGCTGATTATCTACTCAACGGATACCGGTGCTTATCTAGTAGGAAGACAATTCGGGAAACATAAACTTGCTCCAAGCATTTCACCCAACAAAACGATTGAAGGTTCTGTCGGGGGAGTGATCATTTCTCTGCTGGTATCAGCTGTCTATCTAGTTGTTTTCCCGGTTGAATGGTCCAGAACGTTTACACTCATGATGGTTATTGTATTATCCATTGCAGGACAAGTCGGTGATTTAATTGAGTCTTCATTCAAGCGTCACTACAACTTTAAAGATTCTGGAAATATTCTACCTGGACATGGCGGTATTTTTGACCGTTTTGACAGTTTATTGTTCGTTTTGTCTGTCATATTTGTCCTCGGTCTAGTATAAAGATAAAGGAGCATTCTCATGATTCAAACTATTCTAGTTTTCTTACTCGTATTCGGTATAATTGTAATCGTTCATGAGTTCGGACATTTCTATTTTGCTAAAAGGGCAGGAATATTAGTAAGAGAATTTTCTGTAGGATTCGGTCCAAAATTGTTTTACCATAGAAAAGGCGAAACAACCTACACAGTCAGAATGCTGCCTGTCGGCGGGTACGTGCGGATGGCTGGATATGAAGAAGAAGCAGATTTGCGTGCAGGCATGCCGGTATCTCTATACTTGAATGATCAAAATGAAGTAGAGAAAATCGATATTCAAAATAAAGTACAGGATGTCAACAGTTTACCGATCGAAGTCACGAGTTTTGACTTGGAAGATTCTATGTTTATCTCTGGCAGAGTTGACGGCAGCACTGAAGAAACACAGACTTATACTGTCAGTTCAACGGCTTTACTGATCGAGCAAGACGGTACAATTCTGCAAGTTGCACCTAGAAACCGTCAATTCCAATCTGCTTCTTTGATTAATCGTATACTGACCAATTTTGCCGGACCTTTAAACAACTTTATTCTATCCATTGTAGCTTTCAGTATACTTGGTTTTCTTCAGGGCGGAGTAATGTCGGATGAACCGGTTATCGGGCAAGTAGAAGAAAGTTCGCCGGCTGCAGAAGCAGGATTAGAAACTGGGGACCGTATTCTATCCATTGAAGAGACTGAAGTTGATTCCTGGATTCAAATGCTGACGATAATAAACGAATCGCCGAATGAATCTTTACAAGTGACGGTTCAAAAAAGCGATGAGTCTACGGTTGAAAAATCGATTACACCAGAGACTTTTGAAACTGAACAAGGTACAGAAGTCGGAAGGATCGGCATTGTCAATGACATTGACCGCTCATTTTTCGGCAAACTGTCTTACGGGTTTACAAGAACCTGGGATATCATCACTCAAATTTTCACTATTTTAGGATCTTTCTTTACTGGCGGATTCAGCTTGGATAAATTAGGGGGGCCAGTTGCGATTTACGCTACAAGTGAAACTGTAGCTCAATCTGGCTTGATAGGAATCATCAGCTTTATAGGTCTATTAAGTGTGAACTTAGGCATTATGAATCTATTGCCGATTCCAGCTCTAGACGGCGGCAAACTTTTATTGAATATCATTGAAGGTGTTCGCAGAAAACCGCTTAGTGAAGAAAAAGAAGGAATTATTACACTAGTAGGGGTAGGTTTCTTGCTAGTATTAATGCTTGCTGTTACATGGAACGATATTCAGACCTTTTTCTTAAATTAGTATCAAAGGAGATAAAACATATATGAAACAATCAAGATTATTTGCTCCAACATTAAGAGATACCCCAAATGATGCAGATGTCATCAGTCATCAGTTGCTGTTACGAGCAGGCTATATCAGACAGGTATCTGCTGGGATCTATACTTATCTGCCATTAGCACATAGAGTACTAGAAAACATCAAAACCATTATCAGAGAAGAAATGGATCGAATTGATGGTTCAGAAATGCTGCTGCCTACGTTGCTGCCAGCTGATTTATGGAAAGAGTCCGGCAGATACGAGACTTATGGCGAGGATCTTATTAAACTTGAAGACCGTCATGAACGTGATTTTATATTGGGACCGACACATGAAGAAACGTTTACGAGCTTGATTAGAGATGAAATTAAGTCCTATAAAAAGCTGCCGCTGATGCTATACCAATTCCAGACAAAATTTAGAGATGAAAAGCGTCCAAGATTTGGTTTGATGCGCGGTCGTGAATTTATTATGAAAGATGCTTATACATTCCATGACAGCTATGAAAGTCTTGATGAAGCTTATAACGAAATCGCGGGAGCTTATACAAGATCTTTTGAAAGAATCGGTTTGAATTTCCGCTCCATCATCGGAGATGCCGGTGCAATGGGTGGGAAAGACTCTATCGAATTCATGGCACTTGCTGAAGCTGGAGAAGATGTCGTCGTTTATTCGGATTCAAGCGACTATGCTGCGAACTTGGAAATGGCAAGCAGTTTATATAAGTCAACTCCAAAAACTAAAGTTCAAAATAATATCGAATTGGTTGATACTCCAGATACTAAAACAGTTCAAGAAGTTGCTGATTTCTTAAATGTTCCATTAGAACAAGTACTGAAATCTGTTTTATATGTTACAGATGATCAGAAGCCAGTATTAGCTATTGTACGCGGGGATCACGAAGTGAATGAAGTAAAATTACGAACTGCTGCAGGCGCACAAGAAGTTGAACCAGCTTCAGATGAGGAAATTAAAGAGTTATTCCACACTGTTGCCGGATATGTGGGACCAGTTGATTTATCAGAAGACGTGTTAGTGATAGCAGATCTGTATATTCAAGATATTGTTAACGCCGTTACAGGAGCAAATCAAGACGGCAAGCATTACATTAATGTAAATGCAGGCGAAGATTTCAAACCTTCACAGTATACAGATATTCGAGTCGTCAATGAAAACGAGTTGTCTCCAGATGGAGAAGGACGTCTGAAATTTACTAGAGGTATCGAAATCGGACATATCTTTAAACTGGGAACACGTTATTCTGAATCTATGAATGCTACTGTCTTGGACAATAACGGCAGACAGACACCTGTCATCATGGGAAGTTACGGAATCGGCGTCAGCCGTCTGCTCTCAGCGATAGCTGAACAATATGCTGATGAAAAAGGGTTAGTTTGGCCAAATGCCATCGCACCATTTGATGTGCATATTGTTCCAATCAAAGTCAAAGACGATGCTCAACGAGAATTGGCAGAAGAACTTTATGAAGTACTGGAAAACAAAAACTATTCTGTACTGATTGATGATCGCCAAGAACGACCAGGAGTTAAATTCACTGATGCTGAATTGATCGGGATTCCTGTGAGAATCACAGTTGGTAAAAAAGCTGCGGAAGGTGTCGTTGAAGTGACATTCAGAAAGAGCGGAGAAATGGTCGAAATCAAGAAAGATGATTTACTGGATACATTGAGCATTTTAAATCATAACGAATAATGTTAGTTAAGGAGAAGCCAAAGCTTTGATGATGTTCTTTATCTATACAGAAAGTATAACTTGCCTCGGCTGTCGACTTTTTGTATAAATAAAGAATGGAAAAGCGATTTAACGGATTCTCCTTTTCGTTTACCATTGATAGAACACAGGTAGAAAGAAGGCACATATTTTGAGTCTCAATCAACAGGAATTATTTCAGACACTACTGCAGCAGATCGATTTTCACCCAACGCCTGATCAGAGAGCAGTCCTTGACAGTGGGTTGGTTGTATCCGTTATTGTTGACAAACCGACTAAAACTTGGCAAATCACATTACAGTTTCAGGATATTTTACCGTTTGAGACATTTACTCAACTAAAAGACTATCTGCAGCGAGGATTCAAAGAAATTGCCCGAGTAGAACTTAATATCCAAACGACGGACCCTTTACTTACTGAAGAAAAACTAGTGAACTATTGGAGAACAGCTTGTAATGAAAGCAAACTGGATTCACCGTTATGCAATGATTTGTTCGCTAATGGATATCCCGTAATCAATGGAAAGAAAGTCGTTTTTTATATTGAACATGAACTGACAAAAGATAAATTTGCGGATGAATTCTTTCCGAAAATCGAGCAAGAATATAAAAAAATGGGATTTCCTCCACAATTTAAAATTGTACCTATGATAGATGAAAAAATCAGTAATGAAAAGATAACAGCTTTCAAGCAACAAAAAGAAGAGGAAGATCAATTGCTTGCAGAGCGACTGACTAAAAATATTGAGCAAGCATCGATCAATAAAGAAAAGAAAAAAGAGACTGCGCCTAGCGGACCTGTTAAAATGGGCCGACCTATCCAAGGGAACGATGCTATCCGCCAAATGAGTACAATTGAAGAAGAAGAACGCAGTGTAACACTTGAAGGATACGTATTTGATACAGAAGTTAGAGAACTGCGCTCTAAACGGAAATTACTCATTTTTAAGATCACAGATTACACCTCTTCATTTACGTGTAAAAAATTCTCAAACAATGCTTCTGACGAAGAAATGTTTGGATCGATCAAAAAAGGTATGTGGCTTAAAGTACGCGGCAGTGTGCAAGAAGATACATTTATGCGAGATCTTGTCGTAAATGCTCAGGATATCCAAGAAACAGCACATGAACAGAGAAAAGACAATCAGCCTGAAGGCCAGAAACGGGTAGAGCTGCATGCTCATACAGCGATGAGTCAGATGGATGCAACGTCAACAGCTTCAGATCTTGTTGAGCAAGCAGCTAAATGGGGACATACAGCAATAGCAATTACGGATCATGGGGTTGCTCAATCCTTTCCAGAAGCACATTCAGCGGGTAAGAAAAATGGAGTTAAAATCCTTTACGGGTTAGAAGCTAATTTAGTGGATGATGGTGTGCCGATTGCAAACAATTTAGCTGATATAGAGCTTCAAGAAGCTACGTATGTAGTTTTTGATGTGGAAACAACGGGATTATCTGCTATATATGATACGATCATCGAGTTGGCAGCCGTTAAGATGCATAAGGGCAATATTATTGAGGAATTTCAGGAATTTATCGACCCGGGGCATCCTTTATCGGATACAACCATTAATCTGACTGGTATAACGGATGACATGGTCAAAGGATCTAAATCAGAAGAGCAAGTATTGAAAGCATTTAAGGCTTTCAGCGAAGGAACGATTTTGGTTGCGCACAACGCCAGCTTTGATATGGGATTCTTGAATACGGCTTACCAGAAAAATCAGATGTCGGTATCTGAACTACCGGTTATTGATACGCTGGAATTATCTCGATTCCTGCATCCTACTTTCAAAACTCATCGATTAAACACACTGGCAAAACGATACGGTGTTGCTTTAGAACAGCATCATAGAGCGATTTATGATTCTGAAACAACAGCACACTTATTATGGGCCTTTTTAAAAGAAGCATCAGAAGAATATTCTATCGAATACCACAATCAGTTGAATGATTACATGGGACAAGGGGACGCTTATAAGCGTACAAGACCCAGTCATGTAACGATCTTGGCTGCAAGCCAAGCAGGACTGAAAAACTTGTTCAAATTGATCTCCGCATCATTGACAGAATACTTTTACAGAGTTCCTAGAGTCCCTCGTTCACTGCTTGAAAAATATAGAGAAGGCTTGATTATAGGATCTGGATGCGCTCAAGGAGAAGTTTTTGAAGCCATGATGCAAAAAGGCTACGATGAAGCCAAAAAATTGGCTAAGCAATATGACTATCTGGAGATCATGCCTAAAGGTGCCTACAGCCACTTGATTGATCGAGAAATGGTCAATTCTATTAGAGATTTAGAAGATATCATTTCTAACATTACAAAGATCGGTAAAGAACTGGATATTCCAGTTGCTGCTACAGGTAATGTTCACTATATTCACAAAGAAGATGCTATTTACCGAGACATACTACTGGAAACCTTAAACAAAGGCGGATTCAAGAAAACTAAAAATCCGCAAGTTCATTTCAGAACGACTGATGAAATGTTGGAAGACTTATCGTTTTTAGGAGAAGAACTGGCAAAAGAAGTTGTTGTAAATAACACGCAAAAAATTGCTGATTTAGTAGATGACAATATCTCTCCAGTAAAAAAAGACCTGTTTACACCGAAAATGGAAGGGTCAGAACAAGAAATCCGTGATATGAGTTACAACGAAGCACACCGGCTTTATGGTGATCCGCTGCCTGAAATCATTGAAAAAAGATTAGAAAAAGAACTGGATAGTATTATTGGGAATGGATTCTCTGTTATCTATCTGATTTCTCAAAAACTTGTGCATAAAAGTATGAATGATGGCTACTTGGTTGGTTCCAGGGGATCAGTTGGTTCTAGTTTTGTAGCGACAATGACTGGGATTACGGAAGTTAACCCTATGCCTCCGCATTATCGCTGCCCGTCATGTAAATATTCCGAATTCTTTACAGAAGGTGAAATAGGATCAGGGTTTGACTTGGCACCTAAAAAATGCCCGAATTGCGAACATGATTTAATGGCGGATGGCCATGATATTCCTTTTGAGACATTCCTTGGATTCAATGGAGATAAAGTACCCGATATCGATCTGAACTTTTCAGGGGAATATCAGTCAAAAGCCCACCATTATACAAAAGAGTTATTCGGCGAAGAATACGTATATAAAGCTGGAACAATAGGAACAATTGCCGACCGTACAGCTTTTGGATTTGTCAAAGGGTATGAAAGAGATAATCAGATGACCATCCGTTCTGCGGAAATCGATCGATTAGCAAAAGGAGTAACAGGCGTTAAAAGAACGACTGGACAGCATCCAGGAGGAATCATTGTTATACCGGAGTATATGGATGTTTATGACTTTACACCTATTCAGTATCCGGCAGATGACCAGAATGCTGACTGGAAAACCACTCACTTTGACTTCCATTCTATTCATGATAATGTTTTAAAATTAGATATCCTTGGTCACGATGATCCGACAATGATCAGAATGCTGCAGGACCTTTCCGGCATTGATCCGAAAACGATCCCTGTCAATGATCCGGGCGTTATGAAGTTGTTCAGCGGAACAGAGATCTTAGGGGTGGATGAAAGTCAGATCTTCTCTAAAACAGGAACGCTGGGTGTTCCGGAATTTGGAACACGATTTGTCCGCCAAATGCTTGAACAGACAAATCCAACAACTTTTTCCGAGCTGCTGCAGATTTCCGGTTTGTCTCACGGGACAGATGTTTGGTTGGGAAACGCTGAGGAATTGATCAGGCAGCAGAATATTCCTTTATCTGAAGTGATCGGATGTCGTGATGATATCATGGTTTACTTGCAGCATAAAGGCATTGAAGACAGCATTGCTTTCCAGATTATGGAGCATGTACGTAAAGGAAAAGGAATACCGGATGAATGGCAAGCGATTATGCGGGAAAATAACGTGCCTAAATGGTATATCGACTCCTGCTTGAGAATCAAGTATATGTTTCCGAAAGCCCATGCAGCAGCCTATGTTTTAATGGCTTTACGAGTTGCTTATTTCAAAGTACATTATCCTTTGTATTATTACGCAGCTTACTTCTCTATTCGGGCGAGTGATTTTGATTTACAGGCAATGAGTCAAGGGAAAGCTTCTATTAAAGCAAGAATGAAAGAAATTACTGATAAGGGTCTGGATGCTTCGACAAAAGAAAAAAATCTGTTGACTGTGCTGGAATTAGCCAACGAAATGGTGGAAAGAGGCTACCAGTTCAAAATGGTTGATATAGACAAATCAGACGCGACTAACTTCATTATTGAAGGAGATGCTTTAAGAGCACCTTTCAGATGTGTACCGTCTTTAGGGGGCAACGCAGCTGCGGCAATTGTTGAGGCTAGACAAGAAAGTCCCTTCCTTTCAAAGGAAGATTTGTCTAAACGAGGCAAAGTTTCTAAGACTGTCATTGAGTATCTAGACGCCAATAGTGTACTGTCTCATCTTCCCGATGAGAATCAACTATCACTATTTGATATCTAAAACTCGTTGTATCGGCATAAAAAGTATGTGCAAAAGGGTTCAAGTTGCACAGAAAGCCTGATTATGGTATACTACTGTTGAGTAAAGGAATATTTTCCGAGAGTGAGCGCATTCCGCTCACTCTTTTTAATGAAAAATTTAAAACAGATAATGATTGAGAGGAGATGCTTTTTGAGTACTGTAGATAAAGTAACAGCGATTGCCGGCCCAGTTGCTGAGCAAGCGGGATATGAACTGGTGGATGTAGAATATGTCAAAGAAGGAAAAAACTGGTTTTTACGCTTATATATCGATAAAGATGGTGGCGTAGACTTAGATGACTGTACAAAATTCAGCGAAAAAATCGGAGAAGAACTGGATGCCCAAAAAGTTGATCCGATTCCGCATCCTTATTATTTAGAAGTTTCTTCGCCCGGAGCAGAAAGACCTTTGAAAAAAGAAAAAGATTTAATAGAAGCTGTTGGGAAATATATTCATGTATCTTTATATCAACAGATCAGCGGTGAGAACACCTTTGAGGGTACCTTGAAAGAATTGAACGATCAGACACTGACTTTGGTGATCAGAATCAAAACAAGGGAAAAAGAGATCGAAATCGATCGCTCAAATATCGCTAAAGCAAGACTGGCAATCAAATTTTAAAGAAATCTATTGAGTGTCGGATCTTAGAAGCATAAACTATAATAAGGGAGTAGAATAATGAGTAAAGAATTAGCAGCAGCTCTTGAAACGCTGGAGAAAGAGAAGGGGATCTCCAAAAAAATTGTCATCGATGCATTAGAAGCTGCACTGGTTTCTGCCTATAAACGAAATTACGGTACAGCTCAGAACGTGGAAGTGGCATTTGACGAAGCTAACGGAGAAATTAAGGTCTATCAAGTAAAAGAAGTATCTGAAGAAGTCTATGATTCTCAGCTTGAAATCAGTCTGACAGATGCACTGGAAATCAACAAGGCCTATGAAGTTGGAGATAAAATTCGATTTGAAGTTACGCCGAAAAACTTCGGAAGAATCGCAGCACAAACGGCAAAACAAGTGATTATGCAGCGTATGCGTGAAGCTGAACGCTCGATCGTCTATAATGAATATATCGAATATGCAGACGATCTGATGACGGGTACAGTAGAAAGACAAGATAATCGTTTCATTTATGTTAACCTTGGTAAAGTTGAAGCAGTATTATCTAAGCGTGATCAGATTGAAAATGAACGCTACAGCACGCATGATCGAATCAAAGTATATGTCAGCAATGTTGAAAACTCTACAAAAGGCCCACAGGTTTTTGTCAGCAGAACACATCCTAATTTAATTAAACGACTTTTCGAGCAAGAGGTACCAGAGATTTATGATGGTACAGTCGAAATCATCTCTATTGCACGAGAAGCTGGAGATCGTTCCAAGATCGCTGTAATGTCGCGCGATGAAAATGTTGATCCTGTCGGAACCTGTGTTGGTCCCAAAGGTGCTAGAGTACAAGCTATCGTCAATGAGCTGAACGGTGAAAATATGGATATTGTTGAGTGGGATGAAGATCCTGCAGTTTATATCAAGAATGCTTTAAATCCTGCTCAAGTTCTTGAAGTCATGTTTGACAAAGAAAATAAAAGCTGTGTTATTGTGGTACCAGATTATCAGTTATCATTGGCAATCGGAAAACGCGGCCAAAACGTTCGTTTAGCAGCAAAATTGACTGGATTCAAAATCGACATCAAGTCTGAGAGCGACATGGAAGATCTCGAAGAAGTTTCAGATGAACTGACCAACGACTCTTTCTTTGATGCGCTAAATGAAGGAGATGAAGTTGCTGAACAGGAGGTTGATTCTTTGGAAAGTGCAGAACGTTCATTCTTTGATGCTACCGAAGGTGTAGAAGTTGAAGAGTATGATGACGTACAAGTGACAGATGCGGCAGATGCTAACTCAGATGTGATCGCAGAAGGATTATCTGATGATTTTAGTCAACAGACAGACCCTGCGAATGACGGAGATTTCCAAGCAGGAGAACTGACACCTGAAGATGCAGAAGATTTGATTCAAAATGCTGAACAAAGAGATGGCATGGATGAAGAAATCGATCATGAGGCAACACTCGAAGAAATCTCTGAAGAAACTGACGAAGAGAATGAAATTTAATAAACGGGTTTAGTTTTTTGTCAAAGGTGGGATAAAGATGCGGCAACGAAAAATTCCAATGAGAAAATGTGTAGCATCCAATGAAATGAAGCCGAAAAAAGAAATGGTTCGGGTAGTCAGAGATAAAGAAGGTACAGTATCCATTGATCCGACTGGCAAGAAAAATGGTCGCGGCGCCTACATCTCTCTGGACCCTGAGCTAGTAAAAAAAGCTCAGCAGAAACAAGTGTTGAATCAGGCTTTAAACACTAAAGTAGATGAAGCATTCTATGAAGAACTGCAGGAGTATGTTGAGTATCAGAAAGCAAGAATGGAATTGAAGAATGGATAACAAGCAAAAGTGTATGAACCTATTAGGTTTGGCACAGAGATCAGGTAATCTGATCTCGGGTGAAGCATTAGTTCTTAATGCAATTAGAAGCCGGGAAGCAAAGATAGTGATCTTGGCTTCTGATGCAAGTGATAACACAACCAAGCAATTTTTGAATAAGAGCGACCATTATCGTGTTCCTGTATTGAAAGAACTGACGCGCGGAGAATTATCGGCAGCGATCGGACGAGCACGAATAGTGGCGGCTGTTACAGACGGAGGATTTGCACAATCCCTTCAAAAATTGCAATAATCGGAATAGGAAGGTGATTGCATGGGCAAAAAACGCGTCTATGAATTCGCAAAAGAAAAGAACATTGAAAGTAAAAAGGTTATTGAAACGGCAAATAGCCTTGGAATCGACTATAAAAGTCATATGTCTACAATGAACGACAATGATGTAGAGCGCATCAACAAAGCTTTATCCAGTCCTTCTAAACCAGCTTCAGCATCTACTAAGCCGGCAGAAAGACCTAAACAACCCTCTTCTGGACAAGACAAACGTCCGCAATCCAGTCATAAACCGGCTCAGAAACGTCCGCAAAACCAGAACCAGAATCAAAAAGGACAGAGCAAATCTCAAAACAGTAAAGGACAAAACAACATACAATCTCAAAATCGAGCAGCAAATAAACCAAATAAACCAAGTCAATCAAACAGTAAAAAGAAACCGACTCAACCGAATACTGCTGAGCCTCAAGTTCAAAAACGAACTACAGACGAACAGCAGAAACAACAATTCCAGCAAAACAAGAAGAGAAGAAATTCTCGTCAACACCGCGGAATTAATGGCGGACCTGCCGGAAGAAAACGTAAAGGCAAGAAAAACCAACAATCTCAGTCTACACCTACACCGCGTAAGGTAAGAGAACTGCCAAAGGTGTTAGAATACACGGATGGCAATACAGTTGCTGAGATCGCTAAAAAAATTCACCGTGAACCTGCTGAAATCGTTAAAAAGCTTTTCATGATGGGGGTTGCGGCAACACAGAACCAATCATTAGATAAAGATACGATTGAACTGCTTGCAGCTGACTATGGTATGGAAACAGAAGAAAAAGTACAAGTGGATCTGACAGACTTCGATACTTTCTTTGATCAAGAAGCTGTTGAAGAAAACTTAGTCAACCGTCCTGCTACTGTAACAATCATGGGACACGTTGACCATGGTAAAACTACTTTACTAGATACGCTGCGTCATACAAACGTTACTGAAGGCGAAGCAGGCGGCATCACACAGCATATCGGAGCTTATCAGGTTGAAGAGAACGGCAAGTTAATCACATTCCTTGATACCCCCGGACATGCTGCCTTTACAACAATGCGTGCTCGCGGTGCAGACATTACAGATATTGCAATTATTGTTGTAGCGGCTGATGATGGTGTAATGCCTCAGACAGTAGAAGCAATCAATCATGCAAAAGCTGCTGAAGTACCGATTATCGTTGCGGTCAATAAAGTGGACAAACCAGGTGCTAATCCTGATCGTGTAATGCAGGAGCTGACAGAATATGAGTTGATTCCAGAAGACTGGGGCGGCGACACGATTTTCGTTCAGATATCAGCATTATTCAACAAAAATCTTGATGAGCTGCTGGAAATGATTCTATTAGTAGCAGAAGTAGAAGATCTTAAAGCAGATCCTAAACGTCCTGCTCTAGGCTCTGTTATCGAAGCTAGACTGGATAAAGCAAAAGGACCGATCGCGACATTGCTCGTACAAGAAGGTACACTGTCTCAAGGAGATCCAATCGTTGTTGGGAATACTTTCGGACGTGTTCGTACAATGACCAATGATAAAGGCCGTCGAGTGAAAACCGCATCACCTTCTACTCCAGTAGAGATTACTGGATTGAATATGGCACCACAAGCAGGAGATCGCTTCGTCGTCTTTGAAGATGAAAAAACAGCCAGACAGGTTGGAGAATCAAGAGCAACTGCAGCGAATGAAGCTAAACGTTCTACAACGAATAAAGTAACACTTGAAAACTTATTTGAAAGTCTTGAAGAAGGCGAACTGAAAGAAGTAAACGTCATAATCAAAGCTGACGTTCAAGGTTCTGTTGAAGCATTGGCTTCAAGCTTGCAGAAGATTGAGGTTGAAGGTGTGAAAGTCAACATCATTCACACGGGTGTTGGAGCAATCAATGAAAGTGATGTTACTCTTGCATCAGCAAGTTCTGCGATCATTATTGGATTCAACGTTCGTCCGACTGTTCAAGCTAAAGAAAGTGCAGACCGTGAAGAAGTTGATATTCGTACTCACCGCGTTATCTATAACGCAATTGACGAAATCGAAGCAGCAATGACTGGTATGCTGGATCCTGAATTTGAAGAACAAGTAACGGGTCAAGCAACTGTTCGTGAAACGTACTCAGTTTCTAAAGTTGGGACGATCGCCGGTTGTTTCGTTAATGACGGAGTCATAAAACGCAATAGTTCTATCCGTTTAGTACGGAACGGTATTGTTCAATACGAAGGAGAGCTTTCAAGTCTTAAACGATTTAAAGATGACGCGAAAGAAGTTCGTAACGGTTATGAATGTGGTGTTACAATCGAAGGATATAACGATATCAAAGTTGATGATGTAATTGAAGCATTCGAAATGGTTGAAATTCAAAGATAATCTTATTATGATGGTATTGATCACCCTTCATAAGAGGTGATGAGCATGCACATCATAAAAAGATTAAAGGATAGGTGAGCGAATATGCCAAATTATAGAGTTGGACGAGTCTCCCAAGAAATTCAAAGAGAAGTCAATGACATTTTACAAAAACGTGTCAGAGATCCAAGAGTTCAAGGGATCACGATTACGGATGTAGAAGTAACAGGCGATCTTCAACAGGCGACAGTGTATTACAGTACGCTGAAAGATGATGAAGAGACGTCCAAAGAAACACAGATAGGATTAGATAAAGCAAAAGGGCTGATCAGAAAAGAATTAGGCAGCCGATTAACCATTCACAAAACACCAGAACTGTTTTTTGAACGTGATCAATCCGTAGCATATGGAAACCATATCGATGCTTTGCTGAATCAAATCAAAAATGATGAGTAAACGACCGTATCAATCTGGTCATATCCACATTGTTTAATGGTCCGAGGAGAAAGAGAATCGATTGTCTTTGAGACATTGATTCTCTTTTTCCATGTTTACTCTCTATACATAATCCGTTATGTTATACTATATGTGCTTAAAATAGGGGGAATCAAGGTGGAAGGTATTTTACCTTTATGGAAAGAAAAAGGAATGACCAGTCATGACTGCGTATATAAACTAAGAAAAATTCTTGGAACTAAAAAAGTCGGACACTCTGGAACCTTAGATCCTGATGTAGAAGGAGTTTTACCGATTGCAGTCGGAAAAGCAACAAAAGTACTGGAATATCTTGTCGAATCCGGAAAAGTGTATGAAGGTGAAATCACTTTAGGATATTCAACTTCTACAGAAGACAGTTCTGGAGAATTGGTAGAACAAAAATCTGTAGAGCACTGTTTTTCTTTAGAAGAGATTGATCAAGTCATAAGTTCTTTCGAAGGAGAAATCACGCAGACGCCTCCAATGTATTCTGCTGTAAAAGTAAATGGCAGACGATTATATGAATATGCAAGAGCAGGAAAAACGGTTGAACGCCCCTCAAGAAACGTTCAAATCTATGGCTATCAGCGAACTTCCGAGGTGCAATACGATCATGATAAAAAAACGGCCTCTTTTACTTTCACGGTCAGTTGCAGTAAAGGGACGTATATTCGCACGCTGGCAGTCGATACTGGAAAAGAATTAGGATTTCCAGCTCATATGTCGAATCTAGTTCGAACAGAAAGCGGTGGCTACAAAGCATCCGAGGCGCTTACTTTGAAACAAGTGAAGGAATCTGAATCGCCAGAAGATTTATTGAAGCCTTTAGAGTCTGCGCTGCAGGTTTTTCCCAGCTATCCGTTAAACGATACTGAGTGGTCAAATGTAAAAAATGGTTCTTTGATTGAAAAAGAACTGCTGCCGGCAGAACTTAACTACCCAGCGGTGTTCTACTATCAGAATAAAGCCGTTGCTATTTATAACACCCACCCAAAAAAACCATTATATATAAAACCAGTAAAAGTTTTAAGAACAGAAATGTAGGTGATCAAATGGAAATTATTAAAATACACCATCCTTATAGTGCATCAGAAATCGTACAAGAAGATATCGTTTTGATACTTGGCTTTTTCGATGGGGTGCATAGAGGACACCAAAAAGTGATCAAAAAAGGGATAGAGCTGGCAAAAGAAAAAGGCATCAAATCTGCCTTGATGACATTCAATCGTCATCCTGCATTTGTTTACCGTCGGTTTGATCCAGAGTATCACTCTTATTTAACACCGCTTAAAAGAAAAGAAGAGCTGATAGCATCTTTTGGTATTGATATTTTGTATGAAGTAGAATTCACATCTGCTTTTGGAACTCTTCCGCCGCAAGATTTTGTGGATCAGTATATCGCAGGCTGGAACGCTAAAGCAGTTGTTGCCGGGTTTGATTATACCTATGGCAAAGAGGCTTCTGACAATATGGATCATCTTCATTTATATGCTAAAAACCGCTTTGAAATTTATAAAGTTGATGTCGAGAACGAAGCAGAAAGCAAAGTCAGTTCTACCCGGATTCGTCAGGCTATATTAGATGGGAAAATGGCAGAAGCGAATAAACTGCTGGGGCATATCTATGAAACCAGCGGCTTTGTGATTCATGGTGATGCTAGAGGAAGAACGCTAGGCTATCCGACAGCCAACGTCTTATCCGATCCAGATGTCTTTATGCCTAAAATCGGTGTTTATGCCGTTCTGATGAAAGTTAATGATGAATGGATCAAGGGAATGGCTTCCATCGGATATAACCCAACTTTTGGATACCGGAAAAATATCTCTGTAGAGGTGAATTTGTTTGACTTTAAACAGGAAATCTACGGTGAAAATGTTCGCATCAAATGGGTAAAATATTTAAGAAATGAAGAAAAATATGACTCTAAAGAAGCGTTGATCGCTCAATTAGAACAGGATAAGACTGATTCAGAAAAAGTATTGTCAAAGGTCAAAATAAATCAGATTTTATAGTTGACAATAACAAGCTCATTTGTTAAATTATAGTTGTATTAGCACTCGTGTAATTCGAGTGCTAATTTAATGGAGATAGATAAATTAGTTTAGAAACTTCTCCGTTCACTAATAAATTGTTATGTCTCTACCGTGCTTAGGGAGATGATGCACATGTTGACCAAGAGACAGTTGATTATTCTGGAAACGATTATTAAGCTGTTTACATCAACCAGCCTTCCCATAGGGTCCAAAAAAATAGCAGATGAAACGAACATCGATGCGAGTTCTGCAACGATTCGTAATGAAATGAGTTATCTTGAAAAGATGGGGTTTATTGAAAAGACGCACTCTTCGTCTGGTCGAATCCCTTCGTTGAAAGGTTATCGATTCTATGTCGATCATTTGATTCGTCCGAAACAGGTTGAAGAAGAACAGATTCTGATGATCAATCAAGTATTTGGTCATCATGTTCGGCAAATGGACGATCTATTTCATCAATCAGCTCAGCTATTGTCTCAATTGACAAGCTATACTGCTTTAGTACTTGGACCTAAAGCCCAGACCAGCAGATTGACTGGATTTAGATTAGTACCGCTCAATAATAATCAGGTCATGGCGATTATTCAGACAGATACAGGGGCTATCGAAAACACTGTTTTTGAGATGCCCAGTCATATAGAAGATACTGATATTGAGAAAATTACGAATATCTTTAATCAACACTTAGTGGGGTACACACTGCACGAAGTGTACAAAAAGCTGCATACAGATATCCCGCTCCTAGTGGACAAATATGCGTCCAGAGCTAAAAGTATGCTGATTACAATTGACGATATATTCGGACAATCTCAAGAAGAAAGACTCCATATTTCCGGTAAGACCAACCTGTTAGATTTTACGGACAATATGGACAGAAAAAAATTGAAGTCTCTATATGAGCTGCTGGATAACGAACTGAATCTGAATCGCATTCTAAATGAATCAACGCAGGAATTTGAAGTTAAGATCGGCAGTGAATTAAATCATGAATTGTTCGATAACTTCAGTTTAGTCACTGCCACATATAGAGTAGGCGGGCATGGTGAAGGAATGATTGCAGTTTTGGGACCCACCAGCATGCCTTATGATCAGACTTTTGGGATGCTTGAGGCTTTCAGAAATCAATTATCAGAAACTTTACTGAGGTTTTATTTAGATTAACAAGCTAGTAGGGAAAGATAAATACAGAGTAACGGATAGAAGCGAGGGATTAGTATGACAGAGAAACATGAACAACCAGAAGAATTAGATAAGCAACAACAATCTGTTGATCCGATTGTTGAAGAAGCTGCTGCAGAAGCAGAAGTACTTGAAACAGATCCGGTCAGCGATGAACTTGATAGTACTAAGCGTGAATTGAATGAAATGGAAGACCGCTACTTGCGCTTGCAAGCTGAATTAGCCAACATTCAAAAACGCAATCAGCGAGACAGAGAGCAGGCAGCACGCTATCGTTCGCAAGATTTGGCAAAACAGCTGTTGCCTGCACTGGATAATATGGAACGAGCACTTTCAATCGAAGTAAGTGATGAAGCCGGCAAAAATCTTAAAAAAGGTGTAGAAATGGTTATTGAGAGCTTAAATCAAGCTCTAAAAGCAGAAGGTGTCGAAGTCATCGAGGCGGCTGGAAAGCCATTCGATCCTAATTTCCACGAAGCTTATACTCAAGTACCGGCTGATAACGACCAGCAGAGCGGAACAGTCGCTCAAGTCTTTGAAAAAGGCTACAAATTGCATGACAGAGTTCTGCGTGCAGCTAAAGTAGCTGTTTATCAATAAATCTATTTAGTAAATATTTTAAAAAAAATTATGAAGCAAAGGTGAGGATATCATGGGTAAAATTATTGGTATTGACTTAGGAACAACTAACTCTGCAGTCGCAGTTCTTGAAGGCGGAGAATCAAAAATCATTCCAAATAAAGAAGGTAACCGTACAACACCTTCAGTCGTTTCTTTCAAAGATGGAGAAATTCAAGTTGGAGAAGTAGCGAAGCGTCAAGCTATCACTAACCCGAACACAGTTATTTCAATCAAACGCCATATGGGTGAAGATTATAAAGTTGAAGCAGAAGGAAAAGAGTATTCTCCACAACAAGTTTCAGCGTTTATTTTGCAGCATTTAAAAGCTTATGCTGAAGACTATCTTGGAGAAGAAGTAACGAATGCAGTTATTACTGTTCCTGCTTACTTTAACGACTCTCAACGTCAAGCAACAAAAGATGCTGGTAAAATCGCTGGTTTGGAAGTAGACCGTATCGTGAACGAACCAACAGCTGCTTCCTTGGCTTACGGATTAGACAAAGTTGATACAGATGAAAAAATCCTAGTATTTGACTTGGGCGGAGGAACATTTGACGTTTCAATTCTTGAGTTGGGTGATGGAGTCTTCGAAGTTATGTCTACTGCTGGAGACAACTTACTAGGTGGAGATGACTTTGACGAAAAAATCATTGATTATCTAGTAGCTGAATTCAAAAAAGAAAACGGTGTTGATCTTTCTAAAGATAAAATGGCATTACAACGTTTGAAAGATGCAGCTGAAAAAGCGAAAAAAGACTTGTCAGGTGTTTCTTCTACTCAAATCAGCTTGCCATTCATCAGTGCAGGAGAAGCTGGACCGTTACACTTAGAAATGACATTAACTCGTGCTAAATTCGACGAGATTACTGACGACCTAGTTGAAAGAACGAAACAACCAGTCCGTCAAGCATTGAAAGACGCTGGACTTTCTCAATCTGATATCGACCAAGTTATCTTAGTCGGCGGATCTACTCGTATTCCAGCTGTAGTTGAAGCAGTAAAAAGAGAAACTGGCAAAGAACCTAACCGTTCTGTAAACCCAGATGAAGTGGTTGCAATGGGTGCAGCGATTCAAGGTGGAGTAATTTCAGGTGATGTTAAAGATATCGTCTTGCTGGATGTTACACCACTTTCATTAGGTATTGAAACAATGGGCGGAGTGTTCACTAAACTGATCGACCGCAATACAACAATCCCTACAAGCAAGTCTCAAACATTCTCTACAGCTGCTGATAACCAGCCAGCCGTTGATGTACATGTCTTGCAAGGTGAACGTCCGATGGCGAAAGATAATAAAACTCTGGGACGCTTCCAATTAACGGATATTCCACCAGCACCACGCGGTGTACCACAAATCGAAGTTAAATTTGACATCGATAAAAATGGTATCGTAAATGTTTCTGCTAAAGATCTAGGCACTGGTAAAGCACAAGATATTACGATCAAATCTTCTTCAGGTCTTTCTGATGATGAAATCGAACGTATGGTAAAAGAAGCGGAAGAAAATGCTGAAGCGGACAAACAACGTAAAGAAGAAGTTGAAGTACGCAATGAAGCAGACCAATTAGTCTTCCAAATCGACAAAACATTGAAAGATTTAGAAGGAAAAGTTGATGAAGCTGACGTTAAAAAAGCAGAAGAAGCTCGTGACGAGTTGAAAACTGCTTTGGAAAATGACGATCTTGAAGAAATCAAAGCAAAAAGAGATGCTTTAAGTGAAGTCGTTCAAGAAATGTCAGTGAAGCTTTATGAACAAGCTGCAGCACAGCAGGCAGAAGCACAAGGACAAGAAGCGGATCAAACTGGATCTTCAGACGATAATGTTGTAGATGCTGAATTTGAAGAAGTTGACGACGATAAAAAATAATTGATAGATCAAAAATATCTTTCAATTAAGTTTATACCCCTAACTGTATAGATGCATAGACAAAAAGCCAAAGCGTAGCGCTTTTGGCTTTTTGTTCTAAATATAGTATAGTCAAAGAGAAGAATTTACATCTAGCAATATTGAAAGTGTGGAGGATTGGAATGCCAGAAAAAGAAGATTTTTATGACCTTTTAGGTGTCTCTAAAGGCGCTTCAAAAGATGAAATCAAAAAAGCTTACAGAAAATTATCAAAAAAGTATCATCCGGACATTAGTGACGAGCCTAATGCAGATGAAATGTTCAAAAAAATTACAGAAGCTTATGAAGTATTAAGCGATGATCAAAAAAGAGCAGCGTATGACCAGTATGGTCATGCTTCTACCGATCCAAACTTTGGTGCCGGTGGTTTCGGCGGCGGATTCGGTGGAGCTGGCGGCTTTGGCGGCGGGTTCGAAGATATCTTTGAACAATTTTTCGGCGGCGGCGGACGCCGTTCAAGAAACCCGAATGCACCGATGCAAGGAGAAGATTTGCAGTATGTGCTGGATTTGTCTTTTGAAGAGGCGATTTTCGGTAAAGAGACGACAATCAAGTATAGAAGACAAGAAGAATGCAATAACTGTGGTGGAGACGGTGCTAAACCGGGAACAAGTCCACAGACCTGTTCGCAATGTGGTGGAGCAGGTGCAATCAATGTAGAGCGAAACACACCGTTTGGTCGAGTTATGACTCAGCAAGTTTGCCCAACCTGTAATGGTACTGGACAAGAAATCAAAGAGAAATGTGAAGTTTGTCATGGATCTGGCCATACAAAAGAAGAGCACTCTGTTAAAGTAACAGTCCCTGCTGGTGTTGAAGACGGCAACCAAATGCGTCTGCAAAATCAAGGAGATGCTGGTAAAAACGGCGGACCTTATGGAGACCTTTATGTAGTATTCAGAGTCGCAGCTTCTAAACAGTTTGATCGTCGGGGACCAGAGATTTATCTGGAACTGCCGATCAATATGGTTCAAGCAGCTCTGGGAGATGAGCTTGAAGTGCCCACAGTGCATGGGAAAGTGAAATTCAAAATCCCAGCTGGAACACAACCGGGTACAACGTTCCGTTTAAGAGGAAAAGGAGCACCAAGACTCAGAGGAGCCGGAAATGGCGATCAGCATATCACTATAAACGTAGAAATTCCGAAGAATATTACTGAAGCTCAAGCCGAACAATTGAGAAAATTTGCTGAGGTCAGCAACTATGCTGAAGTGCAAGAACAAGAAGAAGGTTCATTTTTTTCAAAAGTAAAAGATGCATTTAAAGATAAGCATAAATAATCGATAAGGAGATGGCATTTTGTCATCTCCTTATTAACTATATGATCTATCCTTGAATAAGATTGTACTCTTTTCTAATCGTTGGTATAATAGATAGGAACGTTTGTGAAGACGAAGGAATGAGGATTTATATAATGGACAAAAATCAAGCTCGAAAGAGACAAAAACAGATCAGGAACTTTTCGATCATTGCACATATTGATCACGGGAAATCTACCTTGGCTGATCGTATATTGCAACTGACTCATACGGTAGCAGATCGAGAAATGCAGGCTCAGCTTTTGGATTCAATGGATCTTGAAAGAGAACGCGGTATTACAATTAAATTAAACACTGTTGAACTGCAATATACAGCAAAAAACGGAGAAACATATATACTTCACTTGATCGACACTCCAGGACATGTCGATTTCACCTATGAAGTATCTAGAAGTTTAGCTGCCTGTGAAGGAGCAATCCTAGTTGTAGATGCTGCCCAAGGGGTAGAAGCGCAGACATTGGCAAATGTGTATTTAGCATTGGATAACGAATTGGAAATTCTTCCGGTTATCAATAAAATCGATTTGCCTGCTGCAGATCCTGAACGAGTACGTACAGAAATTGAAGATATCATTGGACTGGATGCCAGTGAAGCAGTACTAGCTAGTGCAAAATCAGGTATTGGTATTGAAGATATTTTAGAAGAAATCGTACAGAAAGTACCAGCCCCTGAAGGTGATATCGATAACCCGCTGCAGGCTCTGATTTTTGATTCAGCATACGATGCTTATCGCGGTGTTGTCTTGAACATCCGAGTAATGGATGGTGTATTAAGAAAAGGCGATACCATTCAACTAATGAGTAACGGAAAGAAATTTGAAGTAACAGATATAGGTATTTTTTCACCTAAACCGATCTCTCGCGATTATCTGATGGTAGGAGATGTAGGATTTGTTACTGCTAACATTAAGACAGTACGCGATACTCGTGTCGGGGATACCATTACTTTAGCTGATAATCCGACAACAAAAGCTCTGCCTGGTTATCGTCAGATGAATCCAATGGTTTTCTGTGGAATGTATCCAACGGATTCTTCAAAATATGAAGATTTAAGAGAAGCTTTAGAAAGATTGCAATTAAATGATGCAGCCTTGCAATATGAAGCAGAAACTTCACAAGCATTAGGATTTGGTTTCAGATGCGGATTTCTGGGAATGCTTCATATGGATGTTATCCAGGAACGACTTGAGAGAGAATTTAATCTTGAATTGATTACAACTGCGCCTTCTGTTATTTATCATGTAAATAAAACGGATGGCGATATGGTCGAAGTTTCTAATCCGGCTGATATGCCGTCACCGCAAGAAATCGAATCTATCGAAGAGCCGTATGTAAAAGCGGTCATTACAGTCCCAAATGATTATGTTGGTGCAGTAATGGAAATTGCTCAGCGAAAACGCGGAGAATTTATTACAATGGAATATCTGGATGATGTACGTGTGAATATCTCTTACTTTATTCCACTTTCTGAAATTGTTTATGACTTCTTTGACAGACTAAAATCCAGCACAAAAGGATATGCTTCCTTAGATTATTCAGAAGCTGGATACAGAGCCAGCGACTTAGTGAAGATGGATATCCTGATTCACGGAGAAACGGTTGATGCTTTGAGCTTCATCGTTCATAAAGACTTCTCTTATGGAAGAGGACGCTCTGTTGCTGAGCAGTTGAAAGAAACCATTCCGCGCCAGCAGTTCGAGATTCCGATCCAAGCGGCAATTGGACAGCATATTGTTGCTCGTACAACCGTTAAAGCTTACAGAAAAGATGTTACGGCTAAACTGTACGGTGGTGACGTTACCCGTCGTCAGAAACTGCTTAAGAAACAAAAAGAAGGTAAGAAACGAATGAAGAATGTGGGTAGTGTAGAGATCCCGCAGGAAGCCTTCATGGCAGTTTTGAATTTGGATGACGAGTAGTTAATCAATAGAGTGAATCTTAAGTAATTTAAATATAAAGTATTAGTATGGAGGGTCTAAAACTCTCCATGCTGAATTTTTTTCGTACTGCTGCTGTTATATAAGCAGTAATGAGTATACTCACAAAGGGGGAAGTCCATTTCAATGGACAGTGGAGATTTATCTAGTATAGTACTTTTAATTGTATTAATATTGTTATCAGCTTATTTTTCATCTTCGGAGACTGCATTTACTTCAGCGAACCGAATCAGATTAAAAAACGAGGCTGAAAACGGGAGTAAACAGGCGAAGAGAACCTTGAATCTAGCCGATAACTTTGATGCTGTATTATCTACGATTTTAATAGGGAACAATATTGTCAATATTGCGACATCTGCAATTGCTACGCTGCTTTTTGTAGGGTGGTTTCCGACGTATGGTGCAACAATTGCTACAATTGTCATTACAGTTATTGTTTTGATTTTTGGAGAAATCACACCTAAAACAATTGCAAAAGAAAAATCTGAGACGATCGCCAAGTTCTCAACACCCGTTATTTACGTGTTGATGAACTTATTCAAGCCAGCTATCTGGTTTTTTGAAAGATGGCGTATGTTGTTAGATAAAGTTTTCAACTTTGATACCTATGAGACAATCAGTGAAGATGAGTTGCTCTCTATTGTTGATCAAGCCGAAATGGGCGGAAGTATTGAAGATCATGAGCACAGACTGGTACGCAGTGCAATTGAATTTGATGATTTGGAAGTCTCAAAGATACTAATGCCGCGTGTGGATGTAGTAGCCTGTGATGTAAATGAAGAAGATAGTAAAATTGATGAGTTATTCAGCACACATAACTTTTCTAGACTGATCGTTTATGACGACACTATTGATAACATTGTAGGGATTCTTCATGAAAAAGACTTCAATCGCTACTTGAAAACGAAACAGCGGACAGGTAAAGAGGCTTCGATTCTAACCATTATAAAAGAAGTGATTTTTGTTCCACCTGTGATGAATTTATCGCGCTTATTAAGAACAATGCAGCTGAAAAAAACGCATATGGCGGTCGTAACTGATGAGCATGGTGGAACAGTAGGAATTGCAACGATGGAAGATGTCCTTGAAGAGCTAGTTGGAGAAATCTGGGATGAGTCTGATATTATTGAAGAAGAAATTGTTGAAGTTGTTCCAGAACAGACGTATAGAATCAAGGGAGCTGCTAAGCTGGATAAATTATTTGATTTATTCTATTTAGATCATTCTGATGATTTTATCTCCAATACAGTCAGCGGGTTTGTGATTGAAGAATTGAATCGTGTACCTGATGAAGGTGACCTATTTGAGTATGAAAATATGCAAGTAGAAGTAATTGAAGTAAAAAACAGACGGGTTATTGAGATCAAAGTAGATCGTCTGCATACAAATATTGAAGAATAAGTCAAGAGTCAAGCATGTTGATTGTCAACATGCTTTTTCTTTACCATAATAGAGATAAGAAGCAAAAATGAAGGATGAAATAATAGTGATACAGGAAATTATAGATACAAGTAAAACAACAGAAGAAGCTGCTCAGTTGTTACTAGGTAAGCTCCTTGTTCATGAAACGCCAGTAGGCAGGATTTCAGGCTGGATTGTAGAGACAGAAGCTTATCTAGGAGCTGAAGATGCAGCAGCGCATACTTATCGAGGAAGAAAAACCCCGAAAGTTCTTTCAATGTATGAACAGGCAGGAACGATTTATATTTATCAGATGCACACGCATCATCTATTAAATGTAGTGACCCAGGAAGAAGGAACGCCCCATGCAGTATTAATCAGAGCGGTCGAGCCTTATGAAGGTAAAGATTTAATGGAGTTATACCGTCAGAAACAAGGCGTAGATTTAACAAATGGTCCTGGTAAGCTGACCAAAGCTTTCAACATTACAATGGATCAGAATGGAGAAGATGTTTTTAATAAACCGCTTTATTTGGACCCAGAGTTGAAACGTGATCCTGTCAGAGTAGAGGCTACTCCGAGAATCGGAATACCGAATAAAGGAGAATGGACAGAAGCGGCGTTGAGGTATACAGTCAGTGGAAATCCTTATGTTTCAAGAAAACGAGGAAAGGTTACCATGGATAACGGATGGAGAACTATGGTAAAATAAATTATTGAATATTAGAGGAGGATCTCTTTTGAAACAGGACCTTGCGAGTTATTTAGATGATGAACTAAAGGCGATCTACCCGTCTTTTCAGTGGAAAGTAAAAAAAGATACTAAAAAAAGACTAGTAGAAGTCTATGTAACCTTTAATGTTAAAGTGAGCGAATCTCTTCAAGTACAAGATGTTATCGGGCAATCAAATCGTCCGGGATCAATACAGTTTGAAGACGTCATCTGCTTCTATGATCCTGCATATGCACATGTGAAACCGCAGAGCTACCTTACAGCGATATCAGTAAACAGTCATACTGGTGTCGAAAAAGGGTTGATTGAAGCTGTGCTTAAGCAATTGACTATTGTCGTAGAACAAGGAATGTCGGATCTGGAAAAGTTTGCAACTGATGATGTTACAGGAGAATTTAGATTGATCTGGAGTGACCATCATCTTGAAAGTACAATCCAGACACTCAAAACATTAGATCGCTATAATGACGAAAAGGTTCAGTTGAAATTAGATGAAGAAGAATCATTTTTCGATCAAATTAAAAAGGATGAATCGAATGGCGGAGTGGAAAGAATATAATATCCATATTAATCGAGAAGCAACAGAGGCAGTATCTAATATATTACTAGAACTCGGATCTTCAGGAGTTTCAGTTTCAGATAGAAAAGATTTTCTGACGCTGCCTGAATATGGATTTGATACACTATGGGCTTTGGATGAAAACGATTTTCCAGTTGACGGTGTATTGATCAAAGGGTATTTTTATGAAGAACCTGCAGAAAACAAGACAAGAGAAGTATTGGTTGAAAGGATTGAAGCATTAAAAGCATTTGATCTGGATATTCAGGACTTCAAAGTTGAAACAGAAGACGTCATAGAAGAAGAATGGGCAAACGCATGGAAAAAGCATTATCATCCAGTACCTGTCACTCGTTATATGACGATTGTCCCGCAGTGGGAAGACTATGAGAAACAACATGATGAAGAAAAAATCATCTATCTTGATCCGGGCCTGGCTTTTGGTACAGGTACACATCCTACAACTAAACTATGCTTGCAAGCTTTAGAGAGTAATTTAAGAGGCGGCGAATATGTTTTAGATGTTGGAACAGGTTCCGGGGTGTTGACTATAGCTAGTGCCTTGCTTGGTGCTTCTTCCATTGATGCTTATGACTTGGATGATGTAGCTGTCAAGTCAGCTTTAGACAATGTAAATTTGAATCAGTTGGATGCAGAGATTGCCATCAAGCCGAATAATCTTTTAAATGGCGTCAATGTTCAGGCTGATATGATCGTTGCTAATATTTTAGCAGAGATTATCTTAATGCTTGTACCAGATGCATATAAAAATCTAAAACCCGGTGGACTTTTCTTATCATCCGGTATTATTATAGAGAAAAAAGAAACTGTTCTGGATAGTTTGAAAAAAAGCGGTTTTGAAATTGAGCAGATTCATCAAATGAGTGATTGGATTGCAATTTTGGCTCGTAAACCTGAAGAAGATGAATAAAGGATTATTAAGTAAATAGAGAGAAGGAATTTAAATGGTAGAAAATTTGAAGAACTATATTGATCATACCGTATTAAAACCAGAGTCAACAGATTTGGATATTCAGCAAGCTTGTTTGGATGCTAAGGAAAATCAGTTTAAAGCAGTCTGTGTGAATCCTACTTGGGTTTCTTATGTATCTGATCTTTTAAGCGACACGGAAGTAAACACTTGTACCGTTATTGGGTTTCCTTTAGGAGCGAATACAACAGCCGTCAAAGTAGCTGAAACTAAAAAGGCTATTGAAGATGGTGCTGATGAAGTGGATATGGTCATTAACATCGGCGCAATGAAGAGTGAAGATTTTGCGCTTGTTCATGATGACATTCGTGCAGTAGTTAAAGCAGCTGAAAAGAAAGCGCTGGTTAAAGTCATTATTGAAACGGCTTTGTTGGACCATAATGAAAAGATACGTGCATGCGAAATTGCCAAACGAGCAGGAGCAGATTTTGTTAAAACATCTACCGGATTCTCTACAGGCGGCGCTACAGTTGAAGATGTTAAATTAATGCGTTCAGCAGTAGGTCCTGACATGGGCGTTAAAGCATCTGGCGGTGTAAGAACATTTGCTGATGCTGAAGCTATGATTGCAGCAGGTGCTACTAGAATCGGCACATCGAATGGTGTTGCATTAATAGCAGGAGAAGAAGGAACTGACTCTTACTAAAAGTCAGCATAGTTTCTTCCCTTAGTTGAAAGATAGCTGTAAACGCGTTATAATATATTTGAGAACCAGCACTTTACAGTGCTGGTTTTATTATAACATTCATTCTAATATGCTCAGTAAAATTAAAAATCCAAGTAATAGATCATTCGATTAAGGAAAGATCATGAGAAAAGAAGGTAGGACTTATGTCACAAAAAAAAGACTATACTCCTCAAGAAGTCATTGCGCTCTGCTTAACGTACATGAACAGCAAGCATGTTACGTTCGTAAAGAGGGCCTATGATTTAGCGGAAGAAGCGCACAGAGGGCAGATACGCAAATCAGGCGAAGCTTATATCATGCATCCTGTGCAAGTAGCTGGGATTCTAGCAGATTTAAAAATGGATCCAGTAACTGTTGCTACTGGATTTCTTCATGATGTAATCGAAGACACAGACTATACCTATGAAGATATAGCGACCATTTTCACCCCTGAAGTAGCAGATCTGGTAGATGGTGTCACTAAACTGGGAAAAATCAAATTTAAATCAAAACAAGAACATCAAGCTGAAAATCATCGTAAAATGTTGTTAGCAATGGCACAAGATGTGCGTGTAGTTTTGGTTAAATTAGCTGACCGTGTTCACAATATGCGGACATTAAAGCATCATCGTCCTGAAAAGCAGCGGGATATTGCTAAAGAAACATTAGAAATTTATGCTCCTCTGGCAGATCGTTTAGGGATCAGCCGAATCAAGTGGGAGCTGGAAGATATTTCATTGAGATATATGAATCCTCAACAATATTACCGGATCGTTCACTTGATGAACTCAAGAAGAGAAGATAGAGAACGATATATTGAGGATGCTAAGAAAGCTATCAATGAGTCGGTTGAAGAGCTGGAAATTGAGGCGAATATAACAGGTCGTCCAAAACATATTTATTCTATTTATAAAAAAATGAAAGGACAAAAAAAGCAGTTTAATGAAATCTATGATCTGCTGGCCATTCGCGTTATAGTAGACTCAATCAAAGACTGTTATGGGGTATTAGGAGCCATTCATACTAGATGGAAACCTATGCCGGGTCGTTTCAAAGATTATATTGCCATGCCTAAAGCTAATATGTATCAGTCTCTTCATACGACTGTATTAGGTCCGAATGCAACACCGCTTGAAGTGCAGATCAGGACTTATAAAATGCATGAGGTTGCTGAATATGGAGTTGCAGCACATTGGGCTTACAAAGAAGGCGTTACAGAGAAAGTCGCCAACGATGACTTGTCTGAACATATCTCATGGTTTAGAGATATTTTAGAATTGCAAAGTGAATCCAGTAATGCCAGTGATTTTATGGATTCAATTAAACAAGACATCTTCAAGGACAAAGTATATGTTTTTAGTCCAAAAGGTGATGTAATGGAGTTGCCCTCAGGTTCCAGTACGCTTGATTTTGCCTTCCATGTCCATACAGAAGTAGGAAACAAGTCAATGGGTGCTAAAGTCAATGGCAAGATCGTCCCTTTGAACTATAAACTGAAAACAGGCGATATTGTAGAAATGCTGACTTCTTCTAGTTCTTTTGGTCCCAGCAGAGACTGGCTGAATTATGTGAATACGTCTAAAGCAAAAAACAAAATCAAACGATTCTTTAAGACTCAGGAAAAAGAGCAGAATATTGAACGCGGCAAAGAGATTCTTGAAAAACAGATTCAGGAAATGGGTTTTAATCCAAAAGAAATTCTAAAAAAAGATAACGTTCAAAAAGTAACCAAACGATTCAATTATCAAAACAGTGAAGATCTCTATGCTTCAATAGGCTTTGGAGAAGTCAAAGTTGTAAGTGTAGCGAACAAACTGACAGAAAAAGAAAGAAAACAAAAAGAAGAAAAAGAGCTTCAGTTCGATGCCAATCAGTCCATTGAGCTTAAAAAGAAAAAAGAACCTGAAAAAATGAAAATCAAGCATGAAGGCGGCGTTGTCATTCAAGGTGCTGACAATCTGCTTGTTCGATTGAGCAAATGCTGTAATCCGGTACCTGGTGATGATATTGTCGGATACATTACCCGGGGACGAGGCGTTTCAATTCACCGCCGAGATTGTGCAAATGTCCACGCTTCTGAAGGTGTGGAAGAACGTTTGATCGATGTCGAATGGGAATCTGCCGGAACAGAGAAATCTTATAATGCTGAACTTCAAGTTCAAGGCTATGACCGATCTGGTCTATTGAATGAGATTTTGCAGGTCATTAATTCTCAGACAAGCCAGCTCAGCAATGTGAATGGTAAAATCGATCATAACAAGATGGCTATTATACGCTTGACCATAGGAATTCAGAATCTTATCGAACTTGAAAAGATCGTCGATAAAGTTAAATCAATTCCGGATGTATATTCAGTGAAGAGAATTACATCATAATCATTCAGGTTCATTGGATAGAGCGATGTTCAGGAGGGGTATATTGCGATTAGTTATTCAAAGAGTTTCAGAAGCATCGGTAAAGATCAATCAAGAAACAGTTGGAGCTATAGGCAAAGGATTTATGATCCTTGTCGGGGTAGGGCTTGAAGATACAGAAGCAGATGTAGAGTACTTGGTGCGGAAAGTAAGTAAAATGCGCATTTTCGAAGATGAAGAGGGAAAAATAAATCGTTCGATTGATCAAGTAAAAGGTTCTATCCTTTCCATTTCTCAATTCACTTTATATGCTGATACTAAAAAAGGCAATCGTCCAAGTTTTACAAGTTCTGCTAAACCTGATCTAGCAGTACCATTGTATGAGAAATTCAACACCAGTCTTGAGGCTGAAGGGATCAGAGTAGAGACCGGACAGTTTGGAGAAGATATGAAAGTTTCTTTAATCAATGATGGACCTGTTACAATCATTATTGATTCTAAAGATAAATAAAAAATAAGCTTCTGACCACAGAGTTAGAAGCTTATTTTTTTAGTTGGTCTACAGTTACTTTCTATGAAGAAGCTTGGTAAGCGGGTAAATTCCAGCACTTTGGAGTACAAAGGAAATCAAAATTGAAGCGAAACCTAAAGAGATAAACAGTTCGAGATTTTTAACTGGACTGTCTACTGTCCAAAGCAGAAGTACGACTGACATAGACCCTTTAATACCTGACCAAGATAATAATATTAAAATAGATAAGAAGTGGCTGAATTTTTTACGCCATTTTGGAACAGCAAAAAGTGATCCACCTAAAATAATAAATCGTGCAACCACAGATAATGCGAAAATAATGAAAGCTAAGTGCCAGTATCCAAAATCCAGATAAGGGGCTGCTTGTATACCGATAAATAGGAAAAGAATTGAACTTAAAATCGGATTGACGACATTCCAGAAACCACCCAAGGCTTTTCTGAATTCTATTTCTCTGACGTTTTCCTTCAAGAAAGTAAACGATAATGAGATTCCGGTTACAACCGTTGCAAGTACACCGGAAAATCCGAAATGTTCTGCCAGCATAAAACTTCCATAAGCTACTAAAACACTGAGCATTACTTGGTAGTCACGGTGAGCCGTAATGTAAATTGCATGGCTGAGAATCCAGCCAAATACGAGCCCCATACCGACTCCACCTAAGGAAACATAACCAAAGCTTGCCAAAAATTCAAGAGTGGAGAAGCTGGATCCTGATTCTACCATCCCTAAAATTATCGTAAAGATAACGATACTGGTACCATCATTCAGCATCGACTCGCCTTCTAATATATCAGCCAGATCATTCGGTCCTGAACTGTGTTTCAAAATGGAAACGACAGATATGGGATCTGTAGGAACGAGAATTGCTGAAAGCAAGAGCGAAAGATTCCAAGACAATGGGTAGAATAAAGCTGTAGCCCAGTAAATTCCTGCCGCCAATAAAAATACTGTACCAACCATTCCGATTGTACTTAACGTAATGATAAGCCAAGCGTTCCTTTTAAATGCTCGTGCAGAGAATTGATAAGCTGAAACAAAAAGCAGACCGGGTATGAAAATTTCATACAAAACTTCCCTCTCAGCAGTAAATCCTGAAAACAAGGAGATAAATGACAGTGCGATTCCTATCAATACCAATACTACCGGAACAGGAAAATATTCTTGCTTTACATCAATCGTAAAGATGACCACACTGATCAGTAAGAGGATCAGAAGTTGATTAATTAATTCCATGTTATTGCCTACCTTCTAAATAAAACCGTTTCTTTAACAATAACAAAGAACCAAAAAATATTAAAGAAAATCGCTTTTCTAAAAGCTTTATTGACGTAAAGGGAACATAAAAAGCATGAAAATCAGAGCTGTAAGTCTCTGGTCTTCATGCAGTTATTTAGGAACAGATTAATGGTTTAATCAAGATAATTGTGGTTCCCCTTATTCAACCATGAGTAGGTGAGACCAATTATAAGTCCTCCGCCTGCAAAATTTCCTAGTGCAGCTAGAATCCAGTTTATCGCAACTGCTGATCCTGTCATACCAGCTATTGAACTGGTGGAGGTGAAAAAAGCCAATGGGAAAGAAGCAAAGTTTGCAATAACGTGTTCAAACCCTAAAAAAGCAAATATAAATATTATAAAAATCATTGCAATAACTTTTCCAGCATCATCTTTCATTCGAATAGTACAATAAACAGCCGTATTAACGATAACATTGGCAAAGATTCCTTCAGTGAAGATTTGAACAGGAGATTTAGCCAGTTTTCCTTCAATGGCTGTAAATAAAAAGTGATCAGCCGGCAGGTCCTGAAAGACTGAAGTCAGCGAAACAAGGTAACTTGCCAGTGTACCTCCGATTAAGTTAAAAAGAAGGCAAGCAAATAGAATAGCTGATGCTTTTCTTACAGTTAACAGTTTGCGATGGACTGCAACAGTTGTATACATCATATTAGATGTTCCAAGTTCCGCATTCATATAAATAATCATAACTAGTGACCAGCTGAACATGAAAGAATATAAAAATTTTCCAGATCCGTGTACAACTTTTTCTGCAGCCTGAGCCGTGATAACAGCAATTGCTGTTCCTAAAGTCAGAAATAAAGTAGCCAGCATGGCACGTACAGCATAACGAACCAAACTTGAGTCGAATAATTGCTTTTTCTTTTCTATACTTTTCTCAATTGCGTAAAAAAGACCTTGATAATTTGCATCCATTAAAACCCATCCTTCTTGTTAATTCATACACAATGTACACATCTTATCATGTTATTCAGCTTTTTAAAATAGGTATTTTCAAAATATTATTAATAAAATATGAACATACTGAATAAAACGCATACTTTTGAAAAGAACATTACTTTATAAATGACTTTGAAAGATAAGTAAAACTGGAAAATCTTTGCAAATATTTCTTTGAAAAAAGCGAAATTAAAAAGATTGCGCAACAAAAAAAGCAGCCCGATTATGAGGTCGTCATCAGTCAGGCTGCAGTTTTATTCGATTTTATTGAGCTGAAGAATAATACTCTCTTAAACCTTGATAGATAGCCTCAACGACTGTAGTTTGATAAGATTGTGTGTTGACCATTGAAATATCAAGATCATTATTTAGGTATCCAAGCTCAAGTAAGATAGAAGGCGTAGGATTATTTCGTAGTACATAGTAATTTCCGTAACGTACACCGTTATTAGACAGTGGACCGTTATCTTTTAAATAGCGATTGATTGTTTCTGCCAGATTAAGTTCTGAATCAGCATAATAATAAGTTGTGGTTCCGCTCATTGAGTTCTCTATTTCCATGGCATCGTAGTGTAGACTGATAAAAGCATCTGCAGATGCTTTTGAGGTAAGATAAACACGATCATTCAAAGAGATGAACGTATCGTCTGATCTAGTCATCATTACATTTGCTCCGGCATCTTGAAGGCGTTTCTGCAGCAGTTTAGCTGTGCTGAGCGCTACATCTTTTTCATAAAAGCCAGTTTCAGATACTGCACCTGGATCCTTACCACCATGACCGGCATCGATCATAATGGTTGCTTCAGAAAGATTAGTAGCTGCTCGACTGATTGCTTCAGTGGTCTCTTCGACATTTACAGTTTCTACATTAGTCAAACTAGAGACCCAGTCAGCAACATAGCCGGTTCTGCCATCTTCTAACTGGACTTTATACCATTCTTTCTCAGTATCTAAATAGATCAGTTGCTGTCCAGGTGAAGCAGTAGTTATCACTTCATTTTCAGTAGAGGGGCCGGTTCTGATATTGGTTGTCGCTTCTCCTATTGTAACTGACTGAGTGGACGTTTCTGCAGAAGATGCTTGCGAGGCAGGTGCGTCAATCAGCTCCACAAATTGTTTGCTGATCCAAGCGACTTTCCCCATATACAATATCTGGTACCAATCTTGTTCTTCATATAGAATAGACAATTCAGTATTTTCATATACGGTTCCCATAATTTGAGAATCAGTGCCGGCATACTGGCGAATATTGACTTCAGTTCCGGTTACTTTACCATATCGCTGGTTTTCAGTAGAGATTTCATCGTTCTCAACTAACCAGCTGGCTACCCAGCCGATTTCGTCATCTGAGATTCTGACTTTATACCACTGATTTTCTTCGTCCAGTACATTGAGTCGCTGATCTTCATTAACCTGGGTCATTACATCATAAGATAGTCCTGGTCCCATACGGACATTCAGTACACTTGCTTTGACAATCACCCTGTTTTCATTAGCCAATACAATAGATGATGCAACAGTAAGGCTCAAAAGAATGAAAATCAAAAAAAGAAAAATATTTTTTTTAGGCAGATAATTATGTATAGAAGATTCTGATATTCCCAAATCTGTCATCCTTTCATAGAATGCGCATGTTAAAAAACGTTTTACTTATTATATCAATGAAGTCTTATTGATTGCAATATGAATCAGTGAAGCAGAACATGAAAACCTATATTGACAAAGCAGGTACTTTCTTGTAAGCTTGTAATCAATTAAAGAAATCATCATCTGAATCACATATAATCCTGTGACAGAGACAGTAGATTAAAGGCTTGGAATACAGAAAGGTTCTCCGCGGCTGAAAGAGACCCCAGACTTTTACTTGAACGACACTCTTGAGGAATGACAGTGCAAAGCTGTCACGCTTACCAGCGTTAATGGGAGAGAGAAAGTTTAGGCTTTCTGAATTTAGGTGGTACCACGTGATACTCAAATAACACACGTCCTTCTGTTGTATTTTACAATAGGAGGATTTTTTTATAGGGAAAAATAGTCAATTGGAGGGTTATGATGAATTATCAGAAAATAAAAGGAACACCGGATTTTCTACCAGAAGATACTAAAAAATGGCAGGATATTGAAAATAAAGCGAAAGTAGTTTTATCTCGATATCAATTCAAGGAAATTAGAACACCGATTTTTGAGCAATTCGAGTTGTTTGCTAGAGGAGTTGGTGAAACGAGTGATATTGTTTCAAAAGAAATGTATGATTTTGTGGATAAAGGCAAGCGCCATATCGCATTAAGACCTGAAGGAACTGCCGGTGTCGTCCGATCATTTGTGGAGAATAAACTGTACGGTCCGGAACATCATAAACCACTTAAATTTTACTATATCGCTCCTATGTTCCGCTATGAACGACCGCAAAAAGGCCGTATGCGCCAGTTCCATCAATTAGGAGTAGAAGTCTTCGGAAGCAGCAATCCTGCGACAGATGTCGAAACAATGGCATTAGCGATGGACTTATTTAGAACTTTTGGTCTGGATAACTTAAAGCTGGTCATCAATTCACTCGGCAGTACTGAATCGCGTAAAAAATATCGTAAAGCTTTGATTGAGTACTTGGAACCTTTTGCTGATGAACTCAGTAAGGATTCCAAGGAACGGCTGCACAAAAATCCGTTGCGTGTACTGGATAGTAAAGACAGAAACGATCAGCAAATCGTTCAAGGGGCTCCCTCTATTTTAGATTACCTTGATGAGACTTCCAAAGCTCATTTCGAAACTGTGAAAGACTATCTAAACATGCTGGGAATCGATTATACGATCGACTCTAATATGGTTAGAGGACTAGATTACTATAATGATACGATTTTTGAAATCATGACCGAAGATCCTGAATTCGGGTCAAACACAACAGTCTGTGCAGGTGGAAGATACGACGGATTAGTTGAAGAAGTCGGAGGACCTGCTACACCTGGATTCGGGTTTGGAGCTGGGTTGGAACGTCTAGTCATGCTGTTAGAAAATGCAGGGTATAACTTTACTGAAGTGGATGCATTAGATGCTTTTATTGTAACGATTGGAGAAGCAGCGGATAAAGAAGCAGCGAAATTGGCATATGTTCTGCGTTCAGCTGGTATGAATATAGAAAGAGAATTCATGAATCGTAAACCAGCCAAGCAATTCAAGACTGCAGACAAGTTAGACGCTGAATATGTCTTTACACTAGGTGAAAATGAAGTTGAAAATCGGACAGTAAATGTTAAAAAGCTGGAAAACGGAAAAGAATTAACAGCCGATTTAAGCAAACTATACAGTCAGGATAAAAAAGCTTATTTAGAAGAAATCAAAGCACAATTAAAATAAGAGTAGGATGTGGGTAGAATGAACAGAACAATGTATTGTGGAGAAGTGAGAAGTGAACAAGTCGGAGAAACGATCACATTATCCGGGTGGGTGCAGAAAAGACGCGACTTAGGCGGAATGATTTTTGTCGACTTGCGCGACCGTGCTGGTATTGTCCAAGTTGTCTTTAATTCTGAGCGTTCTCAGGATGCTTTTTCAATCGCTGAGTCAATTCGTTCAGAGTTTGTTGTAGAAATTACGGGTAAAGTGGTCAACCGTCAAGAAGGTACGATCAATTCAGAGCTTCCAACTGGAGATGTTGAGATCGAGGCACAAACCATTTCAATATTAAACAAAGCGAAAACACCGCCGTTTGATATCCAGGATGCAGTTGAAGTATCGGACGATATCCGTTTGAGGTATCGCTACTTGGATCTAAGAAGAAATAAAATGAAAGAAAATATGATCATCAGACATAAAGTGAAAAAAGTATTCAGCGATTTCCTGGATCGAAATGGTTTTTTGGATATCGAAACGCCTTATCTCACAAAGTCTACGCCAGAAGGAGCTCGCGATTATCTAGTTCCATCACGAGTTCACGAAGGTAAGTTTTTTGCATTACCGCAGTCTCCGCAGTTATTCAAGCAGCTTCTAATGGGTGCCGGGATCGATCGCTATTATCAGATTGTCCGCTGCTTCAGAGACGAAGACTTGCGCGGTGACCGTCAACCTGAATTTACACAAGTTGATATTGAAACGAGTTTTATTGACGAAAAGGAAATTCAAGATCTGATGGAAGCTTTGCTGGTTGAAATCGTTCAAGTGACTAAAGGAATTGAAATCCCAAGACCGTTTGCCCGTATTTCATACGATGAAGCGATGAATCGATACGGAAGCGACAAGCCGGATACTCGTTTTGAAATGGAATTGATTGAATTAGGTGACATTACAGCTGATTCTGATTTTAAAGTATTTTCAAGTACAATCGAAAACGGCGGAATGGTTAAAGGGTTGACTGTAAAAGGTGCTGCAGATCAGTATTCACGCAAGAATATAGATGCGCTTGGAGAAGTTGCGGCAATCTATGGTGCCAAAGGATTAGCTTGGATGAAAGTGACTAATGAAGGATTAAGCGGTCCAATTGCTAAATTCTTTAATGACAAGCCGATTGCTCAAGAATTGATAGATAGAATGGATGCCGAAGAAGGCGATCTGCTTTTATTCGTTGCAGATAAACCAAAAATTGTTTTTGATGCACTAGGCGCTCTACGCGTTCACCTTGGGAAAGAATTACAGTTAATTGACGAGTCACAACTGGCATTTGTATGGGTAGACGAATGGCCATTGCTGGAATATGATGAAGAAGCTGGGCGTTATAGTGCCGCGCATCATCCGTTTACTATGCCGCTGGAAAAAGATCTGGGTCTGCTGGAGACTGATCCGAAAAATGTCTATGCTAATGCATATGACATCGTATTGAACGGATATGAAATTGGCGGTGGATCAATTCGTATCCATCAGCGGGAATTACAAGAAAAAATGCTTAAAGCATTAGGATTCTCTAAAGAAGAAGCATATTCGCAATTCGGCTTTTTGCTTGATGCATTAGAGTACGGTTTCCCTCCACATGGCGGTATTGCTTTTGGTTTGGACCGTTTAGTAATGATATTGGCGAACGAAAAGAATATCCGAGAAGTCATCGCATTTCCTAAAAATGGTAAATCGATCGATCCTCTTACAAGCGCGCCATCTATTGTTTCCGATGCACAATTAGCAGAATTGTCTTTAACAATTACTGATGAAACGAAAAAGGAGTAAATAAATGGTCTTAATTGGTTCGCATGTAGGAATGAAAGGGAAAAAGATGCTATTAGGAGCAGCTGAAGAAGCTGCTTCTTATGATGCTTCAACATTTATGATCTATACGGGTGCTCCTCAGAATACGCGTCGTAAAGACATCAGTGAAATGAATATTGAAGCTGGTCAAACATTCATGGAAACAAATAATATCGACATCAAGACGATCGTTGTCCATGCGCCTTATATTATCAATCTAGGAAACACAGTAAAGAAAGAAAACTTCGGCTTTGCGATTGATTTTATGAAACAGGAAATCGAACGTGCTGAAGCTATTGGTGCTACTCAAATGACGATGCACCCGGGCGCACATGTAGGCGCAGGAGTAGATGCGGGAATCGATCAGATTGCTAGAGGCTTGAATGAGATTCTGCATAAAGATCAGAAGATTCAGATAGCACTTGAAACAATGGCAGGAAAAGGAACGGAGATCGGACGCAACTTTGAAGAAATCGCAAAAATTATTGAAAAAGTTGACTTAGATGATAAACTGTCCGTTACTTTGGACACTTGCCATACGCATGATGCCGGTTACCAGATCCGTGACGATTTTGACAGTGTTTTAGATGAATTTGATCGTATTATTGGCTTGGATCGCTTAAAAGTGGTCCATGTAAATGATTCAAAGAATGTGCAAGGAGCAGGAAAAGATCGACATGCAAATATCGGTTTTGGAGAAATCGGATTTGAATCATTGAACTATGTGGTTCATCATCCGAAACTAGAGACGGTTCCTAAAATACTTGAAACTCCATACGTTGGAGAAGACAAGAAGAATAAAAAAGCACCTTATGGACACGAAATCAATATGTTCAATCTTAAAACCTTTAATCCAGACCTTCTTGATGACATACTAAATGAAAAAAACTGGAAATAAAGATTCTAAAAATACACTCGTATCATTGAACTTGAGGGTTCAATAGTACGAGTGTATTTTATTATATAAAATTAAGTTAATTACATAGAAATGCCGGTCTCTTTAAAGACCGGCATAAAAGTATAAAAAATATGGAATCATATTAAAGAATAATATGATCTAAATCTTTTCATTAATTGGTAATTGTTTAATATATTTAGTAGGTGTCTGACCAGTAATCTTCTTAAATACTTTTGTAAAATAAGAATGACTATTAAATCCAGCTAAATTCGCTACTTCGCTTAACTGATAATTTCCTAGGTGGAAATAGTATTTAGCAAGATAAATACGCTGCTGATTGACATATCCGATAAAAGTTGTACCTGTTTCTTGCTTGAATTTACGCGCTAAGTGAACTGGATGCATGCCAAAGATGGATGCAATATTGGTCAATGTCAATTCACTCGTCAAGTTTTCAGTAATATAGCTGACAACTTCTGTCATTGCGCTTGAATAAGTCAATGTTGAGAAGTCGATAACAGCCTGACAATATTCTCTATAAATTTCGTAGTAAACATTTTCTCTTAAATACTGAATAGATTCAGCATCTTCGATCAGAATTGAAAAACGTTCAGAAATCAAGTGAAGATATAACGGTAGTACGCCGCCATTTTTAGCAGCAATTCTGCAGTACGTATTCACAATGATCAAATGGTTCTTAAAGTTTCTCAGTTGATGTTCAATACCTTCCTCGCCCAAATACTCCAGCATTTCATCAAGATTGATGATTTTTAAAGTATCTTCAAGCATAGAACGATTACCTTCTGTAATAGCATCTGTTACTTGGTCCTCAATCAAGTAACGGTAACTGAATGCATCGCTGTTTAATTTCTTCAACTTGTTTACACGTTCACGCTTGTATTGTTCTTTCACTTCTACCTTGTCCATAATACACGACCCTTCATTTTAGAAAAGCTATTTTTATACTCCCATCTATCTTGTCTTAATATACCACAAATTCGTAATAAATAAAGGTTTTTTTAATAAAAAGCGGACGATTTTAATCATAAAATTTATACTGCCTTATAAAAGAAAATTGTATAAAGGTTCAAATGGAGTTAACACAATATTAGTATAAATAACAAATATAAAATAAAAAAGAATTAATAATAAGCGTTTACACTAAAAAGTATAGTTTTATTTTGTATTTTTTTGTATGTTTATTTCAAAATATCACTTAAAAGAAACGTATATAATGTAATATTTTTGACAGATTTATTAGAATCTTTATAAGTACTGCTAATAGTATCTATTAATAAAACTACATTAAATTTGAGCAAGCCATATCTTTTTACTTAAAAATAAGAGGGTGGTAACATGCAATTAAGATAAATTCAAAGAAAACTTATATATATTAGGAGGCTGATTCAGTATATGGAGCGTCGTTTTGAAGGAACATTCCAGACTGAAAATGAAGCAAGAGAAGAAATTAAGAGATTGATCAACGAAGAACATTACACCGCAGATGAACTACTCATCATCACCGATGATCAGAATAGAAGCAAGTTCAACAGCGAAACGTTAGGTTCTGTAGAGGTAGATATCGTTGACTCCGATGATAATGGATCTTTCTGGGAAAAAATTAAAGAAACACTATCCTTTGGAACTTATAATTCTCAAGAAACACAAAATGCTTTAGAAGAACACGGAGTACCGCATGATGTCGCTGAACAACACATGGATGCTTTAACAGAAGGCGATATTGTTCTGCTGGCAGATACGGATGCACCTAAAAGTGGTAAACTTTCTGATTTGAACAAAGAAATGACAACTAAAAAGGAGCAGGATTTTGATATGAATAAAGAAAATAATGCAAGACCTATCGACTCTGTAAATACAGAAGAGGAGAAAGCGATCAAAAATGATGAAGCTAACCCTTCTGATGTTGAGACAACAGAAACAGATAATCAAAGTATGAATCAATCTATAGATCCTTCACAAGCCCAAGATACCAGAAAAGAAGAACAAGTAGATACAAATGAAAAAGACAGTTCTAATCAAAACGATCAAAATGACTATACGACAACGGAAGACGATGGACAATCACTGGAAACAAATCCAGATTTGACCGGTGAAGAAGATACAGTAGTAACAGAAGATACTGATCGCGGTTATCCAGATAATATTGCCCATGGAGTTGTGAAACCAGAAGCAAACAACCCATTAAATACTGAACCAAAAAGTGAAAAAAGCCCTTCTGAGAATACTCAAGCACCAGAAAGTGATGCAAAATATACAACTGCCTCAAACGAAGCAGGCATGAAAGAAGAACCATCTAAAGAAGACGACAAGAAATAAATGAACCAGAAAAAACGAAAAAGATAAACGCATAAGTTTTAATAACTATATAAGGAGAGATTGTATGTCTGAAGAAGAAAAAATTCAAACCCAAGAACCTAAAAAAAATTATTTAATGAATGATGAATCTGAAAATATGCGACGCGAACCTATTGTAGAAAATGAGCAGTATAAGCCAGCTGGCAAGTTGGAAGGCAAAACGGCTGTCATTACTGGAGGCGATTCAGGAATAGGTGCTGCGACAGCCATTCTTTTTGCCAAGGAGGGTGCTAAAGTAGCCTTTACGTATTATTCGTCTGATGATGATGCAGAAAAAACAAAAAATCGCCTTGAAGAAATTGGAGCAGATGTTCTTGTATTTAAAGGAGACGTAGGGGATGAATCATTTGCCCAGAAGACTGTTTCTGAGATCAAAGATAAGTGGGGTAATATTGATGTATTAGTCAATCATGCCGGAGAGCAGCATTACCAGTCTTCAATAACTGATATAACTGCTGAACAAATCGATAGAACATATCGTACGAATATTTACAGCATGTTCTATTTTGTTAAAGCAGCATTTCCGCATATGAATGAAGAAGGAAGTATCATCAATACTTCTTCAATTACTGCTTATAAAGGCAGCAATTACTTGATGGATTATTCAGGAACTAATGGAGCAGTTGTTTCATTTACACGCTCACTATCAAATAATACAGAATTTGTTGATAAAAAAATCAGAGTTAACTCAGTTGCCCCTGGTGAAACTTGGACACCATTGATACCAGCTACATTTCCAAAAGATGTCTTAGCTGGCTGGGGTAAGAAAAGTGCCTTTAAACGTCCCGGAGAAGCGTATGAACTAGCACCTGCTTATGTATTCTTAGCTAGTGATGATGCCAGCTATATTACAGGACAAACGATCCATGTAAACGGCGGAATTATTGTAAATGGCTAATTTAAAAAATGAAAAACTATATTTAATGGAGGAATAGTAATGGACAGACCAGATAAAACTTCTAATAATGACCTGAAAAGAACCGGTCAACCTGATGCAACGCCAGATAGAAGGGATCCGGAAAGAGACGAAGTGACCAGTCCGGATACTTCAGCACCATTAGGATATATTAAAGATCGCCCTGCTAAAGATGGTATGGATAGAGATGATCGAGCAATTTACGAAAAAGCTAAAGGTGATTCAGTCGGAAATGAAGTAGAAAAAGATTTATAATTCTTTTCATGGAGCTTGTCCAAGTCGGATGAGCTCTTTTTCTGTCAAAAAAGCCATCGGAACACACGATCGTTTGTTTGGAAAAGGTGAATGTATGTTATAATAAAGTTAATCAGAATCTGGAAGGTGATATGAATGAACCCATCTGAAGATAACAGCAGAAGACCAGATCAGTTGATCAGGCTTGAACCTAATCAAAAACAGCAAGATCATACATTCAAGTTAGACAAGACAAAGCAACTTGAACAAGCAATAGAAGCGAATTCTCGGGAAACCGGAGATAAAAGGAATATGATTACCAGTATACAAGCACAAAAGAGACCAGGGAGATATAATATTTACCTTGGTGAAGAGTATGCTTTCCCTGTAGATGAAGAACTGATTATCAAGTATATGCTTCATAAAGGAATGGTTTTGTCTCCGGCTTTTCAAGAAGAATTAAAAGTTGAAGATGTTTCGAGAAAAGCGTATCAAAGAGCTTTAAATTATTTAAGTTATGGCTTGAGATCTGAAAAAGAAGTCAGAGATGATCTGAAAGAAAAAGAATTTGAAGAACAAGCGGACGAAGTGATCGAAAGATTAAAAGAGCAACGATTGATTGATGATCTTGAATATGCAAAAAGTTATGTCAGAACATCTGCCAACTTGAATCGGAAAGGACCCTCTGTTATTCAAAATGAATTATTCAGACGAGGTATAGACAAGTTATCAATTGAAGAAGCAATGTTTGAATATTCTTATGAAGATCAGTTTGATAATGCATATATTCTGGCAGAAAAAGCCTGGAAAAAAGCGCGGCAGAAGTCACAGCGAGAAGCCGTACAGAAAGTCAAACAGCATTTAATGCAAAAAGGGTTCAACATGGATATCATACAAGAAGTCATCAATGAAATGGATACTGATAAATCTGAAGATGAAGAGTTTGAAGCACTAGCCATCCAGGGTGAAAAAGCCTGGAAAAGGTACTCAAGAAAATCAAGCGGTTATGAGCTGGTTCAAAAAACAAAATCCAGTCTCTTTCAAAAAGGATATCCATCAGAATTGATAAAAAGATTTACAGACATGAAGGAAGAAGAGAATGCAGAATAATAACTTAAATAAAGCTGAGCTTAAAGAACAGTACAATATAGAAATGTGGACGGATGACAAGATCCAAGCATTCAGAGAAACTTTATTAAATTGGTATGACCAGGAAAAAAGAGATCTTCCTTGGCGCAGAACCTCGGATCCTTATAAAATATGGATTTCAGAAATTATGCTCCAGCAGACAAGAGTGGATACCGTCATTCCCTACTTTGAACGCTTTGTCAAAAAGTTCCCTACCGTTCAGGATTTGGCTGAAGCCGATGATGATAGTTTGTTGAAAGTGTGGGAAGGGTTAGGGTATTACTCGAGAGTCAGAAACATGAAACAAGCAGCGATTCAAGTAGTATCAGAATATAATGGTGCATTTCCTAGTGAACCAGAGGAAATCAGAAAGCTTAAAGGAATTGGTCCTTACACAGCCGGAGCAATCTCAAGTATTGCATTTGGTCATATAGAGCCGGCAGTTGACGGAAACCTTATGAGAGTGCTGAGCAGACTATTTGAGATAGAGGTAGATATTGCCAAACCGGCGAGCAGAAGTGTTTTTGAGGCCGTTATGTATCATCTGCTTGATCCAAGTCGGCCGGGGGATTTCAACCAGGCTTTGATGGATTTAGGAGCAACGATCTGTACGCCTAAAAACTACTACCCTGAAAACAGTCCCATCAAAGACTTTAATGCTTCTTATGTAAATGAGACCTATCTCAAATATCCTATTAAAAGTAAAAAGAAGAAGAAAAAAACTGTAAATTATTTTGCGGTAGCCATTCAAAATGACAAAGGGGAATACTTGTTAGAAAAGCGTACAGAACAAAAATTGCTATCTAATATGTGGACCTTTCCATTATTAGAAGAAACCATTCTGGAAACTAGTTCAAACTGGAAGTCATTCCAGAAACCAGACTTGTACGCAATCGATCCTAGCGATTTAAATATCTTACAAAAATATCTGCAAGCGTCTTTTGGAATAGAAGCAGAAATAAATGCGCAATCAAAAGGCATGGTGTCACATGTATTCACACATCTTCACTGGAATGTCTATCTGTATAAAGCAACTGTCAAAAAAGACGCTGAAATGATACCAGCAAACTGTAATTGGGTCAGTGAAGAAGAATTTGATGACTATGTGTTTCCAGTCATGCAGCAGAAACTTTGTAAATTACTGAAAGAAGTTACCCTTTTTTGAAAGTACAAAGCGTGTCTTAAAACATTTTTATTCGTCTGCTTTTTAAGTGGTATATGATTTCCCTACGGAACATTTGACGTCTATGATATAATACTTAATGAGTATGAAAAGTGTTGAAAATTCTCAGCACTTAAAAGAAAGTTGGTTCTTAGATGCAATTTCCGAAAGAAGGGGATTTCATCACAATTAAGAGTTATAAGCATGATGGGAGTCTGCACAGAACCTGGAGAGATACAATGGTTTTGAAAACGACAGATCACTCATTGATCGGATGCAACGATCATACGTTAGTGATCGAATCGGATGGCAGAAGGTGGCGTACAAGAGAACCAGCACTTGTTTATTTTCATAAACATTACTGGTTCAATATTGTAACCATGATCCGTCAAAAAGGAACTTCTTACTATTGCAACATGGCTTCTCCTTTTTTGATCGATGAAGAAGGTGCAAAATACATCGACTATGATTTAGATGTGAAGGTTTTTCCAGACGGGGAAAAACGTTTGCTGGATGTTGATGAATATGAAGAACATGGTAAAAAGTGGCAGTATCCAGATGAAGTCGATTTAATTTTAAAGGAACATATTAAAATTCTTGTTGACTGGATTCGAGAAGAAAAAGGACCTTTTTCTGAAGGATATGTTGACTTATGGTATGACCGTTACAAACAACTTACCGGCAAAAAGTAAAAATTGTGATGAAATGTACTGAAAGATGCAGCAGACGTTCTAGAGAGTAGACGTTTGCTGTTTTTTCTGTTGTCAAGCTGTATAAAAGTGTGATATGCTTTTTAAGAATTGGTTTGAAAGGATGTTAACATGTGAAAAAAAACATTATAGGTACTATATTTTTGGCTATTATGGCAGTTTTAGTTATTTTTTTTGGAAGACAGTACGCTGCTAGACAAGAAGAAGACATGCTTCAGGACAGTTTAAGTGCTGCGGAAACTGGGAATACCAGCGGAACCGACAGTAGCACCGGAAGTCAGCCGGAAAAAGAGAATTCAGCAGATGTGTCTTCAGAAGAGTTGATCACTCGTTATGAAGAAAACAGCGGATTGTTATCTATTCTGGAAGAAATTGATTATCAGTCACTGACTAATGATCCTGCAATGTTGGTTTATTACGGGGATGCAGATTTGTCCGAAGCTCAATACGCTAATATGAATACTTTTATTACAGAAAGAATCAATGGAGCTGTCGAAGTCGAAGACCTTACTTATTTAGATGAGGATACATATGAACTATATATTCAAGAAACAGTGGACAGTGTAGTAGCGTCTGAAGCGGATGTTGTTATCTATTCAATGCCGGCGCTGCCAGACAAAATCAGAGATATTGGGACAGCTGAGACAAACCAATATTTGACCTCAATTTTAACAGCTCTTACAGAGGAGCTTCCTGAGTCTGAAATTATCTTGAAAGAACCTACTCCTGTTTTAGGAGAAATGGACAATTTAAATTCTCGTTCATTAGACTATCTGAATTATATGGAAGAAATGAATGTAGTAGCAGAAACATTTGGCTTATCCGTCTTGTCAACACACGAACGATTTCTATCATTGGCTGAAGCAGAGGGTATAGAACTAAGTACACTTTTTGATTCAGAAGGCATAGAACTGAACGAAAATGGACAAGCACTGCTGCAGCAAGCTGTTGAACAAGCGTTAACAAGTACAGACTAAAAAGCAAGGAAGGATCGCATTTGATCCTTCCTTTTTAATGCAGTTCTTTGATTTCCGCAACTTTTTCGTTGTGATTTTTTTTGAAGCTGCTTACTAATTTATTTAAATGCTGAAGACTTTCCTCGTAATCAAGTACAGCAGACATAATATGAATTACAGCATTACTTTGACCATAATCATTTTTCATATAAGATTCTAAATTTGCTTCATTAAAAAATGAATCCATAAATGACTTTCTTAGAGTCGCTTTATGAGTAATGAAGTTGACTTCTTCAGGTAATACTCTGCCATTCCATTTTAGAATTATCTGTTCATGTGCTGACATAAGTGTTTCCAGTCGTTCAATCAGCAACTGGCGCATTTCGTTTGGGAAGTGATTATAAACATTTTCTGCCTGATGAAGTGTTTTCACCAAGTTATATGCAGCTTCTGTCGTACGGATAAATTGTCGGTATACTACAATCGTGCGAGCATAAGAAAATTCTGTCTTTCGGAAGAACCTTCTTAAGTCACCGTCAATTAGATGACCCAGATAGGTTTTCATCTTTGAGATACTTTTATCTAAATTACTAAGATCTCTTCGCATCATAGGATATTGAATATTTTTTCGTAAACTGGTTCGAATAAAACGCGAAAGATCATCGGTTACTTGGTTATTCAAATGGAAAAGCTTTTCATCATATTTCGGCGGTAAAAATAAGCCGTTGATCAAGAAAGCAGAAACAACACCGACTACGGTAGCAAGGACTCGAATGGCAGCACTGATTAGAATGGGATGATCTGTAGACATCATAATTACGATAAGCGTAATCGTAGAAAGCACAATCACATTGTTAAGTTTAAACTGATGCAAAATGGCAATCAGAATCGTTGCAGCAATGCTGATCATGACAAAAGAATTTCCAAACAACAGAACCGTTATTACTGCAACGATTCCGCCTATTGTATTTGCCGTAATGCGGTCTTTTAGTGTCTGAAAGGATTTTTTCACAGATGGCTGCATGGAAGCGACAGCAGAAATACCAGCCAGAGCAAAACCGTCATAGACATTAAATAATGCCGGGATACTCAGAGCTATTAAAATTGCAAGACCAGATTTGAATGTTCGGGCGCCTATTTTCATAATTAAGAATTCACTGCCTTTAAATAGTTGTTTTCACGTATGAATGATATAATAGTATAGCATATTTTAAGAATACTCAAAGGATATTTTATAAAGTAAGCATTTTCTTGCATAAAACTGCATCAGAGAGTATCATTGAAGCTGAAAAGAATTGAGAAAACAAATCACATCAGTAAAAAGGACAGATTTTAATGAGTTATCTAGTGGATCAATCGATTGAGCGCTTGAAATATAATAACATAAGAATTACGCCACAAAGACATGCTGTTTTGGAGTTTCTGATTGATCAGGACTCTCATCCTACAGCAGATGAAATCTATCAAGAGTTGGCTAGTCGATTTCCAAGTATGAGTGTAGCAACTGTATACAACAACCTAAAATTATTTATTAAACTAGGATTGGTTAAAGAGATGAAATACGGAGATACATCCAGCCGTTTTGATTTTTCTTCCACAGAGCACTATCATGCTATCTGCACAGAATGCGGACAGATTGAAGATGTTTACTATCCTGGACTTGACGATGTGGAAGAAGTGACCAGCAGCCTGACCGGTTATGCTGTGACTTCTCATAGACTTGAAATCTATGGTTTGTGTCCAGAATGTCAGAAGAATCACTAATATGCCAGACTGTGCTGTTTATTTCAGTACAGTCTTTTCGTTTACGCTGTATTATTCAGATATAGTATACTAATAACAACGATTATAGAAAAGAGGTACCTAATGTGATTACGACAATGATTATTGCTAACCCTTCTTCTGGTAAAAAACAGGCAGAAGAGTATGCAGTTAGAGCAAAAGAAATATTAGAGCGCAGTGGTAGTACAGTTGTTGTCAAATTGACAAAACAAAAATCGGATATTGAAAAATTTGCAAAAACAGCCTGTTCTGAAAAGTTTGACCAGATAGTGGTTTTAGGAGGAGACGGGACAGTTTCAGAACTCGGTAATGCATTGAAAAATGAAGAATACCGACCAAAAATCGGCATTATACCGGCTGGAACCATTAATAATATTGCTCGCGGTCTTGGAATTGCAACCAATATGAATAGAGCTCTCCAGGATTTGGCAAACTGCAGAGAAAAGAAGGCTGATGCAGGGTTGATCAATGACCGGCTTTTTTTAAGCTCAGTTTCAGCAGGATCTATTCCAGAAACAGTTTGGGAAGTAACGGATGAGCAAAAGGAGAATTTAGGACCAATGGCTTATTTTATTGAAGGATTCAAGTCTATCAGGGAAGAAGAGCCTTATTCTATTAAGATGAACCTGGACGGAGAAGAAAAAGAGCACGAGTTAAGCTTACTGCTGATCGGTCTGAGCAGTTCAGTAGCCGGTATTCCCAACTTCTTCAGAAATGCTGAATATGATGACGGTTACCTTTATATGTTTGGACTGAAAAAGTCGACTTTTGGAGAAAAAGTATCCGTTTTGACCACTTTGATCAGTGGTAGTGAAGCATTATCTGATGAAAATAATAAAGGGTTTATCTGTAAGTTCAAAGAAGGAACAATTGAAAACGACTATATAACCAATGTGGCGTTAGATGGTGAAAAAGGACCATCTTTCCCATTTAGTGTCAAAATTTTACCCAGTTTCTTTACTTTTTTAGTTCCTCAAATTTAATTAACAAAAAGTAAGCATAAAACTCGTTTGAATTCGCAGTCATTGCTATACTATTAATAAAGACTAATTTAGAAAGCGAGTTTTTAGATGCGAAGTGAAAAATGGTGGGAAGATGCAATTATTTATCAGATCTATCCGAGAAGTTTTAAAGATTCTGATAATGATGGAATCGGAGACTTGAAGGGTATCATTGAAAAGTTGGATTATATTAAGGGACTAGGGATCAATACGCTTTGGCTGAACCCAGTCGTTTCTTCTAACCAAGTGGATAATGGGTATGATGTCACTAATTATAAAACGATCGATCCAATCTTTGGAACAGAAGAAGATTTTGGAAATTTTGTAAATGAGGCGAAAAGAAGAGAGTTTAAATTGATTTATGACTTTCCTTTGAATCATACTTCTATTAACCATCCTTGGTTCAAAAAAGCACAAGAAGGTAAAGAGAATCCCTATCGTGACTATTATATATGGGCGGACTCCGGTAAAAATCGTTTTTACCCTAATAACTGGAAAGCGGCATTCGGCGGACCGGCTTGGTCGAAAGAGTTAAACGGAGACCAGTTCTATATGCATATTTTTAAGAAAGAAATGCCAGAATTAAACTGGGAACATCCGCCAGTTAGAGAAGAAATGGCAGAGTTGATCAATTACTGGATCAACAAAGGGATAGACGGCGTTCGATTAGATGCATTTATTTACTTAGATGTCGATAAACGATTTCCGGATCAGTCTGAAAACCAATCATCAGGTCAAGAAGTTATTGAATATGGTGAAAGATTGAAAGGGTATCTTTCAGAATTTAATGATCATATTTATAAAAATAAACGAAATTTATTTTTAATGGGGGAAGCCACCAGTGCAGATGCTGATTTTGCGTCTGAATATACGAGTGAAGAGGTTATTGACAGAGTTATTTCGCTTCAGCACTTCACTGAAAAAGACTACGAAAAAATCAGTGAGCTTCCTTCCAGTAATCAGCATGTGCCATTAGATCTGGAAAAATTTAAAAAGGTTCAGAAATCTTTTCAGGAAAAACTGGCGGATAAAGGCGGCCCGATGTTGTTCTGGAATAATCATGATCATCCTAGAGCTGCTCAGAAGTATGGAAATGCGGACCAGTTTCGAGATGAATCTTCTAAAATGATGGCTACTTTACTGTATCTTCAAAAAGGAATTCCAATTATTTACTACGGAGAAGAAATCGGTATGAATAATGCCTGGTTTCAAGATCCAACAAATATATCTGAGAGTACAGCAATGACCTTTTATCAGTCAGCCCTGGACTATGGATGGCCGCACGATAAAATCATGAAAAATCTTAATCTGACGGTAAGAGATGCCAGCAGAGGAATCATGCAGTGGACAAAAAATCATAGAGCAGGATTTACAGAAAATGCTGCACCTTGGATCATATATCATAAAGAAGATGTCTATAACGTTGCAGATCAGGAAAAGGATCCAAATAGTATACTGAATTTTTATAGAAATCTGATCGCTTTAAAGAAAACGCCTCTCTTTAAAAAAGGCAGCTGGAAGATGTTAGAAACAAAAGAATCGCTGTATGTTTATGAAAGAGCTCATGAGAACAAGAAAGCTATAGTTATTTGTAATTTTTCAGATCAAACAGATGAGTTTCCTATGGATAATGAGTATATTGAAGCAGAGAGCGTGCTTGCTACGCATGACCAGAAGATAAACGATCAGAAACTTAGTTTGCCTCCTTATAGTGCTTTTGTTTTCAAAAAACGTGTTTAAATCAAATAAAGACCCTGTTTGCAACTTAGGCAGGGTCTTCGTCTAATTTATTTTTCATTCATTTTGTCCTAAAAACAGATTGACAATATAACCATTCCGCGATATACTATTAGAGTTCTAAATATTTTATTCCGCAATAGCTCAGTTGGTAGAGCGCGCGACTGTTAATCGCGTTGTCGCAGGTTCGAGCCCTGCTTGCGGAGCTTCTGGAGAATTGTCCGAGTGGCTTAAGGAGCACGCTTGGAAAGCGTGTATACGGGTTAAACCGTATCAAGGGTTCGAATCCCTTATTCTCCTTTTGGATTTAAAAAGAAGAGATTCATGAAAAAGTCTTATAAACATTGATATAACAATGCTTATAAGACTTTTTGCTTAATTTTTGAGAATAATCAAACTTTCAACGTCTTTGCAGAAAACCCTTGTTTAAGTTTTTTTGTAAAAACAATTGACAGAGAAGACAATATCCTGTAATATATTTTTTGTTGCTGTAACCGACCAGCCAAGTTGGCAACCAGTAAAGATTTGATCTGGCCCCTTGGTCAAGCGGTTAAGACACCGCCCTTTCACGGCGGTAACACGGGTTCGAATCCCGTAGGGGTCATCTGGCGCAGTAGCTCAGTTGGTAGAGCAACGGATTGAAGCTCCGTGTGTCGGCAGTTCGACTCTGTCCTGCGCCATGGTAAATTTAATAAAACGGCGGTTGTGGCGAAGTGGTTAACGCACCGGGTTGTGGTCCCGGCATTCGTGGGTTCGATCCCCATCAGTCGCCTTTGTGTTGAGTTATTGGGCTATAGCCAAGCGGTAAGGCAGCGGGTTTTGATCCCGTCATTCCCTAGGTTCGAATCCTAGTAGCCCAGTTTTGAAAGCCATGAAGTATCTTGATGATACCTCATGGCTTTTTTGTGTGGCATCAGGTTTTGGCAAAAGGAAGAGGATGTCCTTTATAGTTGAAAATCTTTCCAAAATAAGTAGGCTTCTTAAGCACAATATATCGGATGACAACCAGTTGGTCTTTATGGTTGATTTTTCCAGTGATGGATAAGATAGTATCTTTCTCTGCCTCATATAAAAAAGAGTATGCCTTCTTACCAGATATAAGGCAATTAATATTCTTTCCGTTAGTGTTAAGAGTGAAACGACAGAGTGGTATTCCATTATCAGTTTTTAAAACTTTTATTTCCTCAGAAGTAATGATTCCTTCTACAATGACGACTTCCATAGTCTTCATTCCTTTCAATTTATGTAAAACAACGAATAGCGAACATACGTTTATATGTTAATTATAAACGTATGTTCGTATTTGTCAATAGTTATTATTTGCTTAAACAAAGTTGATATAACAGTAAAGTTCCTTTAATATTAGGCATGATAAAAGCTATATTATTATAGAGAGTTAGAGGGTATATGAGTAAAAAGAAAAGTATTATGTTATTGTTGATTTCTGTTTTATTACTGATATTTGGCGGATATGCATTTTTTATCGATCCAATTATCGGTATTATTGGAATACTTTGTGGATTATGGTCTTTGTTTTTAGCGATTCTTGGTCTGAGAGGTAAAGGACTGTTCAAAGATCCAAAAGAGTGATGAAGCCAATAAAAAACGCGCATGCCTTTAAAAAAGGCTGCGCGTTTTTTGAGTGATATTATTCAGAGTCGTTTTCAGAGTCATCTGGCTGATCAGGCTGATTTTGCTGATCTGAATTCTGATCTTCCTCGGAAGAGTCATCTTCAGACTCCTCATTACTTTCAGGAGTATCTTCATCTTCTCCAGTTGAACCCTCTGTGTTATCTTCTGCAGGTTGATCGGAAGTTTCTTCTTCGTTGTCATTGTTGTCATTATTTTCATCGTTGTTATCTTGCTCATCTGCTGGCTGGTCAGACTCTTCAGATGATTGATCTTCTTCAGTTGTATCTTGTTCTGGTTCTGGAATATCGATAGTAGCAGTAGCTCCAGGTCCAGTATTTCCGTAAGCTTGAACGGCTAGAGAGAATCCGAGTGTTCCTGGTTCTGGATCTGTAACTGTATAATTTGTTTCAGTCGTTGTAAATTGTTGACCATTTATGCTCAATAGATAAGCAATTTCTTCTTCAGGATTTGCCAAACTATAAGCATCCCAAGATATTGAAACTTCATTTGTATCGGCATTATATTCTGCAGATAGTCCAGTGGGGGCTGTTAATTCTTCACCGAAAGCAGTAGAGACTTCATTTGGTTCAGTTCCGGTAACAAATAACTCAGTCACAATATCTTCGCTTGGTGTATTTGGTCCTGGAAGTTGTGCAGGACTTGATCCTTCTTCTACACTGACTTCAGAGACAGAAGAGGGCTTCGTCCAGTCGGTATTTTCAAGGCCTTCTGAAACTCTGCTCATTACTGCCTGATAAATTTGACGCGGCAGCTGTCTAGTGCCATTTTCATTAGATAACCAGTTTTCGTTTCTATTGTCATAACCGGACCAGACAGACAGTGAGTAATTAGATGTATATCCCACATACCAAGAATCTGGAACACCGTTAGAAGGAATATTGTATTCTTGATGTTGTTCTTCAGAATAATTTGTAGTACCTGTTTTACCAGCTTGCGGAACCCCGGGGATTCCCACAACGCTATTATAATTATCTGCTACATCTTTCAGCATGTCTGTGATCATATAAGCAGTATAATCAGACATTGCCTGATTTGTTTCAGGAATCATATCGATTTCTTGTCCATCTTGCGTTGTAACTTTAGAAACTGTATATGGTTCTGTGTAGTTTCCGCCATTTGCAAAAGCAGAATAAGAGGCGGCTACTTGTAAAGGACTAACATAACCACTAATTGCATTGTAAGGAAGAATCGTTTCCGTTGGCGATAAGGTTGTTGGATCAATACCTATATTAGTTAAAAACTCGCTGACTTGAGTTGTTTCTAATTCTTCATTAAAAATTCTTGCTGTTGGTACATTTCTTGAATCAACAAGTGCTTGGCGCATACTAATTTGACCAAGATATCTGCCATCATAATTCCGTAAAGGCGTTCCATCAGGGTAAGTCCATTCTTCATCGACCACTTGATGATAAGTGGAGAACTGTTCAAATTCTATTGCCGGACCATAAGTGGTTAACGGTTTGACTGTTGAACCGGTTTGACGATCATTATTAGTAGCACGGTTCTTTAGTAACTGCCCATCTTGTTTACGACCGCCGACCATTGCTTTTATTTGACCTGTATTTACATCAATTAAGGAAACGGCCGTCTGCAGCTCATCGTCAGGGAAGTTTACATAGTCTTCACTATTCACAACATCATAAGCGATTTGCTGTGCTTCCATGTCCATATTGGTTTGAATCGTTAATCCGGCAGTGTAAGGGTCTAAACCTGTTTTTTCTTCAACTTCTGCCAGCACTTCTACTAAATAGCTGTCGATTACTTGCCCGTTTTCATCTGCGACTGAATATTCAACCAAGCCTTCTTGGATTGGAATATTTTTCGCTGTTTCTGCTTCTTCAGCAGTAATATCGCCGTTGTCTCGCATGACATTCAGTACAATATTTCGACGCTCTTCGGCAGCTTCCGGATTCGTATAGGGATCATATCGATTAGGTGCTTGTGCCATACCTGCGAATAAAGCTGCTTCGTTCAAGCTTAATTCACTCACTGGTTTTCCATAATAAGCCTCTGATGCAGTAGCGATACCATAAACATCTTTTGCCATATGAATTTTATTCATGTACAACGTTAGGATTTGTTCTTTGGATAATCGCTGCTCTAACTGGATAGCAAGCCAAGCTTCTTGAGCCTTTCGTTCCAAGGTCTGATCAGCACGAGTAGTAGAGAAAACAGATAGTTTTACTAATTGCTGTGTAATTGTACTGCCTCCGCCTGAGATTTCCCCAAGATTTGAAATATATCCAAATGCTGCTCGTCCTATTCCAACAGGATCGATCCCAAAGTGATCATAAAAATTCTGATCTTCAATAGCTGTCATCGCATCTTTCATCACCTGAGGATATTCGTCTGCTTGAGCATAATCCCGGGTCTCCCCGCCAAGCGTATAGAAAACATTGCCTTCAGCATCCAGCAATTCAGAAGAAAAGCTGCCAAGCAAATCATCCTCTGTCAACTCAGGTGCACTAGAGGCATAATAGGCGAACAAGCCGCCGCCGCACACTATTGCAAAAAGAAAAAGACCAATCAAAGTTAAGAAAATCCGCTTGAACCATGAGGGTTTCTTTTTCTTGTTCTTTTTAGTTTTTTTCTTGTTTTTATTTTGATTATTTTGTTTGTTTTTAACTCGAGACATGTTTTGATCTGACATATCGTTCTCCTTTATGGTTGAATCATCCTATAAATATTATCATTCAGTTAACTTGATAGAAAAGAGTACAGCAAACCATTCATGAGGTCAAGTTTATTTAAAGGTGTATTCTATAATGAATGGTTTCCGTCAGTATACAAATCAATTCTTAAGATTTGTTTGAGTTATTAAGGTATCAACGGCTGTTAAATAGGGCAACCTAGGAGAATACCCGTATGGAACTTCAATACCTTCTTTAATAATAGCAGATAATGTAATAGACTTTTTACCATTTGGCTCTTTTTGCTGGTTCCACCAAAATTCTAGTACACTGAAAGGAAGTACGAACACTCTATTCAAACTGCTGAACCGGACAATGATAAAGCAGATACCGTTTTGTTTTGTACAAGCAGCCATATGTTTGATTTGATGTTCATGAAAATTCTTTAAAGGAAAGGATGTTTTATTTTTTGTTTCCTTTGCTTCAAAATCTAGATAGTAGCCATTATAAACGCCATTGTAATCCGTCGTTGAGGCTTTCTGGTAATAGGCTTCTGTGATCTTAGCAGCGCTTCTTCTAGGGTAGTTCACATTAACAATTTGGATAGGAATCGGTTTTTTGTGAATGACTGCCTTACCGGAAATCAAATATTGTTCATTTGTCACATTCAGATCATTCTCAAGTGTCATACCACGATTCGCATGAGATCTTTTTTTTGTTTTCCCTTGCAATTTTGACGCCGTTTTGTCACCATTATTATGATAAATCTGCCCGTTGGGATATTTGATACTCAATGATTTCACACTCCTTCGGCAATAATCAACTAGTATAATACCAAACAAATGACCGGTTTGGAAAGAAAGGTGTGACGTTTTATAAAAAATTTATATGTCAGCGGTTATCGTTCCTATGAATTGAATATATTTAATGAAAAAGATCCTAAATTGCCGTATATAAGAAAATATTTGAAAAAAAGACTTTCTGAGTATATAGAATCAGGTGTTGAATGGATTCTGATCAGTGCACAGTTGGGTACAGAGCTCTGGGCAGGAGAAGTGCTGCTTGAGTTAAGAGAAATCTATGATACGGTAAAGCTTGGCGTGCTATTACCATATGCTGGATATGGCGAAAACTGGAATGAAGGCAACAGAGAAATTCTTGACCGGGTTATAAATGGCGCAGACTATAGTAACTATACTTCAAGTCAGCCATACAGCAATCCGGGACAACTAAAAGGGAACCAGAAATTTCTTATTGACCACAGTGACGGCTGCTTGCTGTTTTATGATACTGAGTATGAAGGGAAACCGAAATTTCTTTTGGAAGAAATCAATTCCTCACTTGCCGATCGAGATTATGAAGTGGAAATGATCACCTTTGACGAGATGCAGACCTTTGTTACAGAATATGAAGAAAATCAATTTGAAAGCTAGCTTTTAATTATCGTCAGAATTTGGTACAATCAATAAGAAGATACCATTTATATAGCTTTTGATTCAGTTATACATTATGTAAATTCAAGTAATTGAAGAGATCAGGGGTGCAAAAGAATGAACAGAGAACTTACTCAAAAAGAAATTGTAGAAAAAGACTTTAAAAAAAATGTCCGAGGCTATAATCAAGTAGAAGTTGATGAATATCTTGATGTTGTCATTCGAGATTATGAGTCTTTCCAAAATGAAATCGATCAGTTGAAAGCTGAAAATGATCGTTTAATGAATAAGCTGGACGAGCTTTCTAAACAGGCGTCAGCGAAACCTCAAGGACAAAATCAGAATGGATCGTCTGTTACAAATTTTGATATCTTAAAAAGATTGTCTAATTTGGAAAGACACGTTTTTGGTTCTAAATTAGATGGTGAGTAATTTCTCACCGATATACGTATAATAATTTATGTGCAAACTACGGATAATCGCGCATTGTTAAAACAATGTGAGGAAAGTCCATGCTCACACAAACTGAGATGTTTGTAGTGTTCGTGCGCAGCGAAATCATAAGCTGCGGCTCTGTTTCTCTGAAACAGATGACGGCAGAAAAAAGAGCTAAGGCAACAGCTATGCTTGAGTATTCTTGAAAGTGCCACAGTGACGAAGCAGCAGTGGAAACGCTGCTGGTGGAACGCGGTAAACCCCTCGAGTGAGCAACCCAAACATATGGTAGGGGCACTTTTCTCCTGGAAATGAACAGAGAGAAGAGGCAATGAAAATTGCAGACAGATGATTATCTCTGAGAAAGCGGCCTGATCGCTTTCTCTAGACAGAACATGGCTTATAGTAGTTTGCACATTTGTTTATTTAGCAACTATCTGAATAGATAGTTGCTAAATAAACATATTTGAATTCAGGTCTGATCCTCCCGAGTAGGGAGGATTTATTTTTGCCCATAATTAAAAAAAGTTTCAAGAAAAGAAAAAGTAAGAAATAAAAGTAGAAGGAATGAATGGTCTGATGAAGGAACTTATAACAGTTTTGATGGTCCTGATTGGGTCTGTGATTGGAATCTATTTGATCATTATCCTATCAAGACCTAAGCAGGATACGAAAAACGAACAGAAGGTTACAGCTGCAGTTCTAAATTCAATCTTAGGTAATCAGTTGAAACAGAAAAAGAAACTATTTACCAGAATAATTTTATTTCAGTTTCTATTGCTATTTGGTTATACTTTAGTTAGTGTTTGGTTGGTATTTGATTATCAACTAATTCGAATAGTTGGTATATTTCTACTATTAATAGAATTGATTGAAGTGGCGTTTAGGCTTATTGTAATCAAAAGAGCCAAGCAATTGAAGTCAATGCTTTCAAATAACTGGATTTCGAAATGTTCGCCCTATATTTATCTGGTTGGCATCGCAATATTGATTGGTACGATGATTTAACACCAGGTTCCAAAAAGTACAGAAGAAGAGAAAGAAAGGACGGTTGATATGAGCTATAAATTATTAGCGACTGCTGCCAGCGGCTTAGAAGCTTTAGTCGGAAAAGAACTGAAATCGCTGGGATATGCAACTCAGGTCGAAAACGGTCGGGTTCGATTTGAAGGAGAAATAGAAGATATTGCCAAAACAAATCTATGGCTGAGAACCGCAGATCGTGTAAAGATTATTGTTGGAGAATTCGAAGCTAAAACCTTTGATGATCTGTTTGAGAAAACGAAAGCTTTACCATGGGACCAGCTGTTGCCGCTTGATGCTGCTTTTCCAGTATCAGGAAAATCGCACAAATCCACACTGTATAGTGTTCCAGATGTCCAAAGGATCGTCAACAAAGCGATTGCGGATAAATTGAAAGAAGTCTACCATAGAAGAGGTATGCTGCCAGAATCAGGAGCAAAATATCCGATTGAAGTAGCTATTTTGAAAGACAAAGTCTTACTGACAATTGATACAACTGGCCCCAGCTTATTCAAACGCGGTTATAGAGTTGATAGAAAAGGGGCAGCACCTTTAAAAGAAAATATGGCTGCTGCCTTAGTTATGTTGACGACATGGCGCAAAGATCGTCCATTTGTAGATCCGGTCTGCGGATCAGGAACGATTGCCATAGAGGCAGCCCTAATTGGTCACAATATCGCTCCAGGCTTTAATCGTTCATTTTTATGTGAAGGATGGGACTGGATGCCTAAAGATATGTGGGCAGCCGTTCGTCAAGAAGCAGATGATCAAGCTGATTATGATGCAGAACTGGACATTTTAGGTACCGATATCGATCATAACATGATCGAAATTGCTAAGGAAAATGCCATGGAAGCAGGCCTTTCACACAGTATTGAATTCAAGCAAATGCAAGTAGCTGATTTTAAAACGGATAAAGAATTCGGGATAATCGTAGCCAACCCGCCTTACGGGGAACGTCTGGGCGATGAAGAAGCAGCTGCTCAAATCTATCGTGATATGGGAAAAGCGTTTAAGCCGCTGGATACTTGGAGCAAATATATTATTACCAGTGACCTGGACTTTGAAAAACATTACGGCGAAAAAGCTACGAAGAAACGGAAATTATATAATGGATATTTAAGAACAGATTACTTCCAATATTGGGGTAAAAGAAAGTAAAAAAAGAAAGGCTGTTCTGGCAGTCTTTCTTTTATTTTAATAATGTTTATGACGTCAAGATAGTGTACTGATTGGTTGATTGAAAGAGAACAGAAAGCGGGAGGCAAACAATGACAAAACAAATTTATCTATTACCAGTAGAAAAAGAAGATCTGGACTTTATGCTTAAAATGCGTAAGGATCCGGACATAATGGAATTCTGGTTCGGAGAACCTTATATGACTAAAGAGAAATTAACAAAATTCTATGATGATAGTCAAAAAGATGATACTATAAGACAATTTATTGCTTATTCAGATGACCAAAAAATAGGTTATACCAGTTTGTTTAGAATCAGTCTGCGTCACCGGACGGCAGTTTTCGGCATCATGATAGATGCTGACCATCAAGGAAAGGGATATGCTGAACATATTGTGCATGAAGTTGTGAAGTATGCATTCTACCATTTAAACCTGAACAAAGTAACGTTAGATGTTGTGGATTATAATGAAAAAGCCATACATATTTATGAAAAAGTCGGGTTCAAGATTGAAGGCAGAAAAGAACAGCAGTACATGATTAAAGGGAACTATCACACTGGCTATGCAATGGGCATTTTGAAAGCAGACTATGAAAAAAGTAATAAATACTAATATCCTACTCAAACGTTTCGGGCTGATTCAGGTCCGAAACGTTTTTCTTTATAGAAAATCAGGTGTAAAATTAGTGTATATTATAACCCTTTATGTTAAGCATAATTTATTCAAACAGTGTATATCGTTAAAGAGCTGTAAAGACTCTATCAAACCTGTATTTACAGTTGTTAATCCTAATGAGAACACCTTTTCTTATGTTATACTTCGGTTGTAATCACTAGTGATACCTAAATAAAAGAAAGCATTTGGCCTGATCTGCAGCGAGAAGCGAGTCAAAATAGGAGGGTGTAAAAAATGATGGTAGGTTATAACGAATACGTCACTTTATTTAGCGGAGATCATATTCTGTTTGTTTTAGGATTAAGCCTTTTTGGACTCTTATTATTTTATTTTAGACATTCCATAAAACAAAATAGAGAAAGAGTGACTAAGTGGATTTTATTTGTGAGTTTACTGCAGCAGATACTCTTATATAGTTCCTATTTTTTCCTTACAGAATTCGACATTTCTGAATCTCTTCCAATGCACATCAGCCGAATTAGTACGATCCTTGGGATTATCTATCTCTTCAACAAGAATGAAAAGCTGATAAAAATTTTATTTTACTTCAGTCTTTATGCATGGATCAGCTTTATATATCCAAGTCAAATCCAGAGTTTCTTCCATCCATTAGGTGTCAGTTTCTTTGTAAACCATACTGTAACATTGCTGTTGCCGTTTTATGCAATGATCGCATATGATGCACGAATCACTCCAAAAGATAAAAATATGGCTTTCCGTTGGTTCTTACTGTTTTTAGGTTCAGCCTACTGCGTAAACATATTAGTCGATGGCAATTACTTCTATTTAGTAGATAAACCGATCTTTGCTTCAACGCCTGATTTCATCTATATTCCTGGCGTCATTGTCTTTGCTTATCTGTTATTCTCAGTAGGAGAAGCCGGCTATTCAGTCGTACAAAAACGATTGGACCTGGCGACTAGACCATTACTTATAAATCAGTTGAGCGAATCAGAAACAAAACCGAGAAAAATCCAGTAAATGGATCTTCCTCGGTTTTATGATTAATCTTCAGGTTTATATTTAGATTCTAAACGGCTCATTCCCAATCCTAAGAAAAGTCCGATAACGCCTAAAACGACTGCAAAGCCTATATCTAAAACACTCAATCCGCTGAATTGATCAGCTGACGGAAAGATAATAACTGTAGAAGCAATAACGATTCCGACAATAAAGTGGAAAATAATGCTATAGTAACGATTCATCAAGTGGTTGACCAATTTAGAAAAGGCAATGACACAGAAAATCGCTCCAATAGAAACGGGGATCAAGACAGAAAAATCTAATCTGCTGATTGCACCTGTCAGCGGCTCGTACAGATTCATATAGATCAGGAAATTGGAAGGACTTAACCCGGGAACGATGAATCCTGATGCGAAAATAACTCCAGACATCAGCCAAGTAAACGTATTTTGCGGAACATTAAGATTCAGGTAAATATTTGCTGTAACCAGCAGAATGAATGACACAATTGCAGTAGCAGTCAATAATACAATATGCATAGTCTCTCTTCCGTGAATACCTGCTTTTTTGTAAAGCAAAGGTACTGTTCCGAAGATACAGCCCATGAAGAATAGCAGAATATGTACAGGATGACTAGCCAACAGTGCTTCGATTGGGTAAGCAAGTATGATGATTCCAAAAAGAGCGCCGAAACCAACAGGTAAAAAGTGTATGACTTTTTTGATGAAATCTTCTCTTATATTTGAGATGAATTGAATGAGATCTTCATAAATTCCGAATACGGCTGCTAAAGCACCACCACTTACACCAGGTAAAATAGCACCAGATCCGATAAACATACCTTTTATAAAATCAATGATCCATTTAATCACTTTGTTATTCAATTTTAGAACCTCCATTTCTCTCATTATAATAGACTAGAGTCTCAAGAGAATCAATCAGTATCCCTTTTATTTAAATAAAGCTTAATCACCTTAACAGGAAGAAAAAAGTGTAAAAACAAGAAAGGGTTATCAGCTGAAAATAAAATTAAGCATATCTTGTGAAGGTAGCTTCCTATCTGTATTATAATAAAAAGAGATCGTTTTTTATTTTATAAATAGATGGAGGTTTATTTCCTTGTCAGATTTGTCACTAATATGGCTTTTTATGTTTCAACTGATTTTTATTTTACTAAATGCTATTTTTGCAAGTGCTGAGATAGCAGTCATAACGATCAACGATAATAAACTGGATCGAATGGCACAAGAAGGAAATGTACGAGCGAGCCGTTTGAAAAAACTAACTGAGAATTCTTCTGACTTTTTAGCCACGATCCAAATAGGGATCACCCTGGTTAATTTACTAAGTAGTGCGGTCGCGACGGAAAGCTTTTCCAATCGCTTAGTTACACTGCTGTCTGCAATTGGAATAGGGATTCCTGAAGCGGTGTTAAATATTCTTTCTTTAGTCGTCATTACATTACTTCTAACCTACTTTACAGTGGTCTTAGGTGAATTGGTGCCGAAACAGCTGGCTTTAAAAAATCCTGAAAAAATTGCATTATTATTGTCTGGACTTGTGTATGTCATTTCTAAAGTCTTTACACCAGTGGTACGGCTATTTTCTGCATCTACGAGCGGGTTGTTGCGACTGTTCGGCGTTAATCCGAATGTAAATGAGGACTCGGATCCTGAAGAAGAAATTCGCTATATGTTAGATATAGGTTCTCAGACAGGACAGATATTGCCGGATGAAGGAAATATGATTCAAAACATATTTGAATTCGATGATATATCCGTAGAAAAGATTATGACCCATCGAACAGCTGTGGTGTTCCTATGGTTAGAGGACAGTTCAAAAGAGTGGGAAGAAACGATTCTTGAAGGGAGGCATTCGATCTACCCAGTCTGTAAAGAATCTCCGGATAATATAGTAGGGATTCTTTATACTAAAGATTACTTCCGAGTAACTGACAAAAGTATTCCCTTCTTGAGAAAAGAGGTTATTCGTCCTGTACCTTATGTACTGGAGTCTGTTAAAGCAGATGTTTTGTTCCGAAATATGAAACAGACAAAAGACCGATTTACTGTAGTCATTGATGAATTTGGCGGTACAAGCGGTATTGTAACGATGAATGATTTGCTGGAACAAATTGTGGGAGAATTCAATGATGATATTCTTATAAAAAAAGATTCTACCGATATTAAGTTTTTGAACCAGGACTCTTGGCACGTGTCGGGAGATACGTCTTTAAATAAGATAAATCATCAACTTGGGATTTCTTTGCCGGAAGATCAATACGATACACTAAGTGACTTTTTCATGCAGGAGGCTATTAAACAGAATTTGAATGACAACAACTTGATTACTTTAGAAACTTATCAAATTCAATTAAAAAATATTTTAATGCGGGAAGAGCATTTAGAACAAGCCGTCATTATTAAATTAACAGATGAAAAATAGAGAGAAAATCAGAATCATCTCTCTCTATTTTCTTTTTCACTTCATTTTAAATTTGTCACTTCTTTATAGCCTTTTGAAGAGCCTGTTTAGCCAGATTATCAGCACCTCTATTTTGCTTTTCTGGGATCCACTTAACTTCCCAGAAAGCAAATTTTGTTAGTAAAGTGAGACACTCATCCAGATAAGGTTTAAAAATATCGTTTTTTACATATTGTTTTTCAAGGGACTTAGCAACAATTTGACTATCTGTATAAAGTAAGAGAATAGATGACTCATCGAGATTTTCATTCAGCCACTTGGCTGCTAGTCTCATAGCTTCCCATTCTGCACTGTGATTATCCCATTTTCCGGAAAGCGGGATAGATAACTGCTCATATTTTTGAGTTCCTGAGAGAATGATTCCTATTCCAGCTGACCCGGGATTGCCATTTGCAGCTGCATCGGTGTATACTTTAAACATTATTTCACCTTTTCGATTATTTTATTTTAGGAGTAAGATAGCATATGAATATAAAATCAAGTTCCAAAATTAGATTAAATTTAGAACCGGCCTATCAATCTATGTACTACAGCAGCGTATTTATTTCTTTTTGCATAGCTATTGTCTTTACCACTACACTTGAAAGACTGAACTGGGGGACTGTACTGTTTGTATTTATTGGATTGATTTTGTTGTATCTTATTAGAAAAGCAACCTTTGTGACGATTTACAGAGAAAATTTGTACTTGCAATATCTTGCAGGAGTGAAAAAAGAAGAAATTCCTTTAAAACAAATAATTTCTGTAAGTATTTCAAATGAATCGAACCAAGTCTCTTTACTGCTTTCAGACCAATCAACTTATTTATTTCATCTTACAAAGAACAATCAGAAACTATTCGTTGAAAAATTTGAAGAGAATTTTCAACTACCTATAATCTTGCAGGAAACTTAATCACTTTTAAGAAAAGGATCAGACAATTGTCTGATCCTTTTCTGCATTTAGTTTTGATCTGATGATTCTAAAACGCGTACTTTTGTAGCTTGAGGGCCGCGGTTGCCTTCGACAATTGAAAATTCCACAAGTTGACCTTCTGATAAGCTTTTAAATCCTTCTTTATCAATTCCAGTGAAATGAACGAAGATCTCCTCTTGATCATTATATTTAATGAAACCATATCCCTTTTGATTACTAAACCATTTTACTTTACCTGAAGTCATAAACATCCTCCTAAAGAGTGATAAGGTCAAATACTAATACGCTTACCGTCAGTATAAAGAAAATTCTTAATAAGTGCAATCATAGCCTGACACAAGTTGGAAGAGATACAGCAACCCAACATTTCTGACTGAAACCTCTCCTATTCAAATCAAGATATGATAGAATGGAGGTACTATAAAAAGAGGGGTGGGTCTAGATGAAAGAATTAAAAGTAGAAAATTTGACTCATTCATATGGAATGAAACAGTTATTCAAATCAGTCTCTTTCTCTATATCTGAAGGTCAACGCGTCGGCTTGATTGGGGTAAATGGTACAGGAAAATCCAGCTTTCTGAAAGTCCTGACGAAAGAGTTCGGACCGGATACTGGGGAAATCATCCAACCTAACGATTACAGAATCAGTTATCTAGAACAAAAAAGTGAATTAGATGCTGACAAATCAGTCTTAGACACTGTTTTTGACGGTGAAAATGCACTAATGCAGACCGTACGCGAATATGAAGCGGCACTGCAGCAGTTGACAATTGATCCAATGGATACTAAAGCTCAGAAAAACTTTTCTAGTGCTGAGCAGAAAATGAATAGTGAAAATGCCTGGAATGCAAGCACCTATGCAAAAACAATTTTAAATCGGTTAGGAATAACTGATATGCAGGTTAAAGCAGGAGCGCTTTCTGGAGGTCAGCAAAAACGAGTTGCCTTGGCACAAGTATTGATTCAGGAACCAGATCTTTTGATTCTTGATGAGCCGACCAACCATTTGGATTTTGAAATGATCAAATGGCTTGAAAACTTTTTGCTGTCATATAAAGGAGCATTGCTGTTAGTAACGCATGACCGGTATTTCCTGGATAATGTCGTGAACCATATCGTTGAGTTAACACATGGAAGATTAGAGAGATATACAGGCAATTATCAAGAATATGTCCGATTAAAAGCGGAACGAGAAGAAACAGAAGCTCAAAAATCACATAAACAGAAACAACTTTATAAGCAAGAGCTTTCTTGGATGAGAGCTGGTGTTAAAGCCAGAGGTACGAAACAGCAGGCACGGATCGATCGGTTCAATGATCTGAAAGAGAATGTTTCAACCTATGATCCGAAAAGTTCTCTGGAATTGAATCTAACAGGTAGCCGCTTGGGCAAAAAGGTTCTCGAATTAGAAGATGCAACCTATTATAGAGATGATCAAGTCATTCTCGATCAGTTCAATCTGCTGATCCAGCAACAGGATCGTATCGGGATCACAGGAGAAAACGGGTCAGGCAAGACCACATTCCTTAATATACTGGCAGGCAGACTGCCCTTGCAAAGTGGAATGATCGATGTAGGAGAAACGGTGAAAATTGCTTATTACACTCAATTAAATGAATCCATGGATGAAAGCAAACGGGTTATTTCTTATCTGCAGGAAATTGCAGAAGAAGTACGGATGGCAGATGGATCAACTGCCAGCGTATCGCAGCTGCTGGAACAGTTTTTGTTTGACCGTTCTACTCACGGTACAATCATAGGGAAACTTTCTGGTGGAGAAAAAAGAAGATTATATTTGCTGCAGCTATTGATGCAGCAGCCGAATGTTTTATTACTGGATGAGCCTACTAATGACTTGGACATTCAAACGCTGACGGTCCTCGAAGAATATATCCAGCACTTTTCCGGCGCTGTCATTGCCGTATCTCACGACCGGTACTTTTTAGACAAGATCACGACTAAATTATTGATCTTTCAAGGAAACGGGAAAATACAAGAGTATTATGGAAAGATGACGGAATACTTGGCTGCCGCTGAAGCAAATGAGAAATCAGCGGGTAAGGAAACGATCGAACCTGCTCCAGCAAAACTTGAAGAACCAGTCAAAAAAGAAAAAGTTAAGCTGACCTACATGGAACAAAAAGAATGGGCAGTAATCGAAGATGAAATCACCCAATTAGAGATGGAACTAGAAAATATCCAAGAAGAAATGGCAAATGCCGGCAGTGATTATGAAATAATCGGACAACTGAATGACCGTCAAAAACAAGTTGAAAGTCAGCTTGAAGAAAAAATGGAACGTTGGGAATATCTAAGTGAATATGCATAAAAGGAGCACGAAAATGGAACAGGCCTATCTTGATTTAGCACAGAAGATTTTAGACGAAGGAAGCACACGAGATGATCGCACAGGGACTGGTACTAAATCGATTTTTGGACATCAAATGAGGTTTGATCTTCAAAAAGGATTTCCGCTTTTAACAACTAAAAGAGTTTATTTTAAACTGATTAAAAGCGAGCTTCTCTGGTTTTTAAAAGGAGATACTAATATCAAGTATTTACTTGAACATAACAATCATATTTGGGATGAATGGGCATTTGAACGATATGTTCAATCAGAAGATTACACAGGACCGGATATGACAAATTTCGGGTTGAGATCGCAAGAAGATGAGACGTTTAACGAGGTTTATCAAAAAGAAAAGCAATTATTTAATCAAAGAGTTTTAGAAGATGATGATTTTTCAAAAAAACATGGAACACTAGGAAATGTATATGGTGCGCAGTGGCGGACTTGGCCGACAACAAATGGTGAAACAATCGACCAGATCCAGAATGTCATTGAGTCTATCAAACACAACCCGAACTCGAGAAGACATATTGTATCAGCCTGGAACCCAGAAGAAGTTCCCGATATGGCTTTGCCGCCGTGTCATACTTTATTTCAGTTTTATGTTCAAGATGGAAAGTTAAGCTGTCAACTTTATCAAAGAAGCGGGGACGTCTTTTTAGGAGTGCCTTTCAATATTGCCAGCTACGCTTTATTAACACATTTGGTTGCCTATGAAACAGGACTGGAAGTTGGAGAGTTTGTGCATACTTTGGGAGATGCTCATCTATATTTAAATCATATGGATCAAATAAAAGAACAGCTGTCTAGAGAACCTCTTCCATTTCCGACGTTGGAATTGAACAAAGACAAAAAAAGTATCTTCGATTTTGAAATTGATGATATAAAAGTTACTGGATACAAACCTCATAAAGGCATTAAAGCACCAATAGCTGTTTAAAAAAAAGTTAAAGAGGTACGACATGGAAACTAGACAAATAACTTCAGAAAGATATGCATCTTATGTGCAGCTTTTTATGAGTGTTTTCAATCAGCCGCCTTGGAATGATCAATGGACAAAAGAAAAAGCCGCACTTTATTTAAAAGATATTTTTAATACTCCCGGATTTATCGGTGTTGAAGCTCTTAAAAATAATCAACCGGTTGCTGTAGTGATCGGCAATCATAAACATTGGTGGAGCGGGGACGAGTTTTTCATTCAAGAGATGTTTGTCTCAAAAGCTGAACAAGGGAAGGGAATTGGAAAAGAACTATTTAAATATCTGACTGTTCTGCTAGAAGAGAGAAATATAAGCAATTTATCATTATTGACGGATAAAGGTATCGACGCAGAATACTTTTACAAAGCAAATGGAATGAAGCAGATTGAAAGACTTATATTCTTCAGTAAGGAAATATAAAGGTAGTTGTCAAGTGCAAGCAGTTGGTTTCCGGGTAGTTGCATTTGACAACGAAAGGGGAAGTTGGATTGATAACATTTGTATGGGCCGAAGATGAAAATGGTTTAATCGGCAAAGGGGGAAGTCTTCCTTGGAACTTACCCAATGATATGAAATTTTTCAAAGAGGTTACCCTGACAGGGAATGTGCTAATGGGGAGAAAAACGTTTGAGTCTATTCCTAATCCTCCATTGAAGAAGCGAGAAAATGTCGTTTTGACGAGACAAACTGATCTTGAAATTGACCATGTTTTAGTCATGCATACGAAGGAAGAAGTACTAGAGTATGCTGAACGCACAGATAAACCGCTGCATATCATCGGAGGATCTGACATTTTTGAATTGTTTGTCTCAGATGTGGATATGCTGTACAAGACAAAAATTCATGATCAGTTTTCAGGAGATACTTTTATGACTTCGATTAATTATCAGGAGTTCGATTTAGTTGAAGAAAAAGAAGGCATCCTTGATGATCAAAATAGCCATCGCCATACTTTTCAAATTTACAAAAGAAAGTAGAAAAAAGATCAAGCATTAGCTTGATCTTTTTTCTACTTTTAGGTATATAAATAAATTGAGAAAAACATACACACTGTACCGCCTAAGACAAATAAGTGCCATACAACATGCATAAATCTAACGTGCTTCATACGGTAGAAAAGGGCGCCAACAGTGAATGACAAGCCGCCTGCTACTAACCAGATGAATCCCTCTGTTCCTAAACCTTGATACAGGTAATTCAAGAAAAATAAAGAGATCCAACCCATAATGATATATAACCATAAAGAAAGTCCCTGAAATTTCTTGAACCAGACTGTTTTGTAAATGACACCCAACACAGCAATGGACCAAATGATGGTCGTTAAGATGACCCCTAAAGTACCTGATATGGTAATCAAAGTATAAGGAGTATACGTGCCGGCGATCAAAACGAAGATACTGCAGTGATCCAAAACTCTGAATACTTGCTTAGCTCTCGTAAAGGTTAGACTATGATACAGTGTTGAACATAAATAAAGCAGCATCAGTGAAATACCGTATACCACATAAGAGGTTACTTCAACGACTCCACCTAATTCAAGTCCTTTTCTCACTAGAAAAACTAACCCTACTGCACTTAAAATGAACCCTAATCCATGTGTAATAGCATTTAAGACTTCATTCCAGATTAGATATCCTCTCGAAAAGAGTTTACCTGATGACTTTTCTTGCATAATACCCCTCCTAATACAGCCTTGCTTCTGTACGTCATGGCGATAGTTTGGTATACTGATTTTTGAATATACTCAGGATAGTAATCTATCAACCAGACAAATTTAGTATAGCATAGATTTATGAAAATATGCGAATATTCAAAATGAAAAATGATACAGTTATAGTCAACAAAGAGCTATGACACAGTTTTTTAAGGAAGGGTAAATATGAAAAAATTTAAAAGCATCATTATAAATGCCTTAGTGATTGTTGTCACAGCCGTTTTGGTTTTTGGAGTATTAGAATTAGGATTTTCTGATGACGATTCTCAGAGTGAAAGCGTTCCTTCAGAAGAGGAAATGGCAGAAGTATCTCTGGATCTGGTTGCAGTCGGAGATTCATTGACTGAAGGTGTCGGAGACAGTACCCAACGCGGAGGATTTGTCCCGCTGGTTTCAGATCAATTGCGTATGCATCCTAACGTTCAATCTGTCCAAACACAAAATTTTGGAAATGCTGGAGATACATCCAGTCAAATATTGACAAAACTCTCCAATGAAGAATTATTACGAAATGCAGTAACAGAGTCGAATGTCATTACTCTGACAGTAGGAGGTAATGATATTGTCCATACGTTTGGAGACGTTGGAATAAATGCTTCTTTTGAAGACTTTAGTGCTTCTATTAATGAATATAAAAATAACGTACAGGAAATATTGTCTACCATACATGAATTAAATCCTAATGCATTAATCTATATTATTGGACTTTATAATCCATATCATTATTATTTTTCAGAATTTTCTGAACTTCAAGAAGTCTTTGATAACTGGAATGCGACAACGGAACAGTTAGCTGATCAACAAGAAAGAGTCAGATTTGTTGCTGTTGATGCACTTTTTAATCCTGCTGAAATTCAAGGAGATATTGAAGAAAATGTTGAGGATGCTGAGAATCTTGAAGAATTAGAAGATGAAAATCATCCTTATCTATATGAAGGGGATCTATTTCACCCAAATGATGCTGGCTATCAAATCATGGCTGATGCTCTTTATGACCAAATTCAACGAGATCTTTCAGAGAATTTAAATTTATTTTTAACACAATAAAAAGCATTGAATAAAAGGAGAGAAAGCATTGGCAGAAAAAAGAACGAATAGACCGGATAATAAATCTCGCTCAATTAATGGCTGGAAATGGGCATTTTTAGTATTGATGGGTTTATTGATTGGAATCGGAATTTGGTTATTGATCCAGCTGCAGCCGGTAAGTGTAGGGGAAGAAAACACGGCACCGATCTCAACAGCGGAAGATGATTTGATTTTTGAGATGAGTACAACTAAAGAAGATGTCACTAGATTGACAAACTTATATCTGCAAGAGGAACTTGATAATCAGTTTTCCGGATTCGAATTTAGTCTTGAGGAGTCAGCGGAGTTGAGCGGAGAAATAGAAGTGTTTGGATTTCCAATACAGTTTTCACTATTTATGACGCCGTATGTGTTGGAAAACGGGAATCTTCAATTAAGAGGAGAGTCTATCAATATTGGCTCATTGGATCTGCCTGTCAGTTTTGCGATGGCCCAGATAGCTCGTCAAGTTGATTTTCCAGAATGGATTGCCATTGATAGTGAGAGTCAGTTTATCATTGTCAATCTGAATGAATTCTCATTGGATAATGGAACGCAATTCTCATTAGACCGTATCAATTTAGAAAAAAATGATTTACGCATCAATATTCATTTGCCAGTAGAGGCTATTAGATGATAAACTTATCCAGATAAAAAAACTATAAAATTGATTATTTAAGTAGAAGGAGTGTCTAGAAAAATGGAAAAAGCTTTATTCGCTGGGGGCTGCTTCTGGTGTATGGTAGAACCGTTTGAAGAACAAGATGGAATAATCTCTGTGACATCTGGTTACACCGGCGGTCATATAGAAAATCCTACTTATGAGCAGGTTAAGTCTCAGACGACGGGACACACTGAAGCTGTAGAAATCGTATTTGATCCAAAAAAAATGACGTTTGAAGAACTTCTCGAAATTTACTGGAATCAGACTGATCCTACAGATGCTATGGGTCAATTCATGGACAGAGGAGATAGTTATCGACCAGTCATATTCTATTACAATGAACAACAGAAAACTGCTGCAGAACAGTCTAAACGTGCACTGGAAAGTAGTGGTAAGTATACTGAGTCTATCGTTACAAAAATTGAGGAAGCTGATACTTTTTATAAAGCAGAAGAAGAGCATCAGCAATTTTACAAAAAAAATCCGCGAAGATATCAGCAAGAGAAACGTGAAAGAGCAGAATGGGAAGAGACGAATGCTGCTGAGGCTCGTTTATGAGAAGATCCTTCTATCATTATTTAATGACGCAACGAGACCCGAACAAGAAAGATGATATTACCTTGTTCGCTAATGCCGTTGAAAAAGACGGCAGTTTTCCTAAACATTCTGAACAATATGATGAGATCAGTGCTTACCTAGAACTGAACGGACATTATCTTCCGAGTATGGATGTTTTTGATGAAGCTTGGAACTACTATAAGGAAAATAACGCATAAAATAAAAGGAGAGATAACATGAGTACACATATTGGAGCAAAAAAGGGAGACATCGCAGATACAGTGCTATTACCGGGAGATCCTCTGCGGGCTAAATATATTGCAGAAACATTTCTGGAAGATGTTGTTCAATATAACACCGTACGAAATGCTTTCGGCTACACAGGAACATATAAAGGGAAAAAGATTTCTGTTCAGGGTACAGGCATGGGTATTCCCTCTATTATGATTTATGTTGAAGAACTGATCAATGAATATGGTGTTGAAACTTTGATGCGTGTTGGATCAGCAGGTGGAATGAAAGAGGAAGTTCAAATCCGTGATGTGGTACTCGCTCAAGCTGCAGCTACTGATTCTAGTGCTGTTAAAAATACTTTTGGTCATCAAGTCGACTTCGCTCCGATCGCTGATTTTGAATTATTAAAGACAGCATTTGAAGTCGGTCAAGAAAAAGGGATGGAAGTCAAGGTTGGAAACGTGCTGAGCGCTGACCGTTTCTATAATGAAGAACTGGATAAAAAGAAATTGGCTGACTATGGTGTCATGGCGGTAGAGATGGAAGCGGCAGGACTTTATTTGCTTGCGGCTAAGTACAATAAAAAAGCGTTGGCCTTGTTAACAATCAGTGATCATTTGCTGACTGGCGAAGAAACAACTTCAGAAGAACGTGAAAGAACCTTTGACGATATGATGATCATCGCTTTAGAAACAGCCATTCAAAATAAGTAATGGAATAATTTCCCTTAAATTATCGCTGTGATCTTTGAAGAAAAGAGGAATCAGATGGAACAAGAACCTAGTCACGATAAAAAAGCAAAAAAAGTCAGTCTTCTGATTTATATCTGCTCAATGATCACTGTGCTCATCATTGGTGTCGGTGGGACTGTATTGTTTTTTGAAACAACTGATCAACCATCACCTGCTACAGAAGAAGCAGCACTAGTTCAAGATTCAGCAGAAGAGACAAAACCAGAACTTGAAGCGGATCTGCAGCAAGTCAGCGAGTTATATTCTGTACTGTTGGCTAATTATTTCGAAGAAGTTGATCCTGCAGTTCTTGTAGAAGGTGCTTTGGAAGGGATGGCTGACGCTTTAGGCGATCCTTACACGGAATACCTTGATGCTGGTCAGTCAACGTCACTTCAACAAGATACCCAAGGAGAATTCGAAGGAATTGGTGCTGAAGTGATGAAAGAAGGCGAATTTGTCCTTATCGTCTCTCCTATTGAAGGCTCGCCGGCAGAAGAAGCTGGACTCCAGGCGAATGACTTGATTAAAGAGATAGATGACGAACCAGTAGCGGAATTGTCCTTGCAAGAAGCGGTTGCGATCATCCGCGGACCAAAAGATTCGGAAGTAGAACTTTTGATGCAGCGCGCTGGCGAGGAATTTACAATAACCATTACCAGGGATTCTATTCCGGTTGAATCTGTAAACTATAACTTGGATGAAAATGATCCGTCTATCGGGTATGTACAAATTACGAATTTCAATAGTCCGACATATGATGAAGTTGTTAATGCAATAAACGACTTAAACGATCAAGGTGCTGAAAAATTCATCTTTGATGTTCGAGGAAATCCAGGAGGGTTGCTGAATAGTGCTCTGCAGATCTCTAATATTTTTGTAGAAGACGGACAGCCCCTTATGCAATCTCAAGGCAGAGGCGAAGAGCCATATGTATATGTTGCCGACGAAAGCCTGGGTTCAGTTAAATTCAACAAGCCCGCTGTTCTGCTGATCAATGAAGGAAGTGCAAGTGCTTCAGAGATTCTAGCAGGAGCTGTAAGCGAATCGGCAAGTATTCCTTTAATCGGTCAGACAACTTTTGGTAAAGGAACCATTCAGAATGTTGCACCATTGTCAGGGGAAGGCGAGATCAAATACACTACCGGAAAATGGTTGACAGCTGAGGGAGAATGGATCAATGAAAAAGGAATTGTTCCAGATATTGAATCAGCAATGCCAGAGTATCAAAGTCTGCTGATCATCAACAGCGAACAAACTTACCAACTGGGAGACGTTTCTCAAGAAGTTGCTAATCTGAATGCAGTACTGAAAGCATTAGAATTCAAAACAGGTGAATCAGGAAATGTCTTTACAGAGAACACGAAGACAGCTGTAGAAGACTTTCAATCTGAAAACGATTTAGAAGTCAATGGTATAGTAACAAGGGCAACTGCTAATGCACTAGTTGAAGCCTTAAGAACGTTAATTGAAGAAAACGATACTCAGTATCAAGAGGCAGTCAATTATCTTCAGGACCAATAAGGTAATAGAGTAATTTAGATGAAGCGATTTATGTGAAAACATAAATCGCTTTTATTCTTGCTTTTCAAGACAGTTCTTACAATTTGTAAGAACTGTCTTGAAAAAACTTGATATAGTGCGGGTTTGTAAGCTATAATTAAGTAATTGATTAGTTCATACGGCCGTTTTGAGGAAAGAGGATGTATATGCAGAACAGTCTTAAAAAATTAAGACGAAGACGCATGGCGAAGCTTGCATTTATTTTGTGTATACTTTTTATTTTTTTGCGTCTCTATATTTTTATACCAACAGATGTAACGGGAATTTCTATGTATCCAACACTAAGTTCAAACGATAAGGTACTCATGTCAACAGTCTCTCGAATCGAGCGGTTCGATATTATTGTTTTCACAGACCCGATGAATAAAACAGTTGTAAAACGAGTGATTGGTCTACCGGGAGAAACGATTCGTTATGAGCAAGATCAGCTCTATATAAATGATGAGGCAATTGCAGAGCCATTTTTGAACCGTCCTGAAATCATAGATGAAAAAGGATTATGGACTTCTAATTTCACCTATATCGGTTCAGAAGGGACTGTTGTTCCGGAAGGTCAATACTTTCTTATGGGAGATAATCGTCGATATAGTTATGACAGCCGTTTTTATGGTAGTATAGCAGAAGAAGAACTGATCGGAGAAGTTCTTATGTTGTATGATCCGATAGAAAGGTTTGAAATATTCCAATAAGTTCAGTATCAGAAAAAGTATATTATGTGTGCAGAAAACTAGAAAAGAGGGTTGATTAATGGATAATCAACATGAAGAAAATATAGAATTTGAACCGAGAAAAAGCAAACACAGTAAAAAAAACAAACAAAAAAAGCCTGAAAAGAAGAAGTCATTCCTGCAGGAACTATTGAGTACAATTGTCTATATTGTAGTTTTGACAGGGTTCTTTTACTTAGTACAGACTTTTCTATTCGCTCCTGTCAGTGTAGAAGGTGAATCGATGGCGCCGACACTTGAAGATGGCGATAAGTTATTACTAAATAAGGTAGCAGATTATGAGCGATTCGATATCGTGGTTTTTCCTGCTCCTGATGAACCAGATAAACAGTATATCAAACGTATCATTGGCTTGCCTGGTGATGAGATCAGATATGCAGATGATACATTATATATAAATGATGAACCGGTTGAAGAAGCCTATCTTGATGGAACATCTCTAGAATCTTCTGGTGTTATCGGATCGATCGACGAGTTTTCTTTAGAATCTCTGCAAGGTGTAGCAACCGTTCCAGAAGGCAGTTATTTTGTAATGGGAGATAATCGTAATAATTCTAGAGACAGTCGATATTTCGGATTTGTTTCTGGAGAAACCATTATCGGTGAGACCGCCTATCGCTTCTGGCCGCTGAATGATTTTGGAAAAATAGATGAAATCATTGAATAATTTATTAATCTAGTTGGTAGCGGAAGATCAACCTTTCATACCAACTTTTTTGATGTAATCTTACTTTAAGTAATTTCAAGATAGGAGAATCAACAATGACAATACAGTGGTATCCTGGCCATATGGCTAAAGCAAAAAGACAATTTCAAGAAAAACTGAAACTGGTAGATGTAGTCTTTGAACTAGTAGACGCCCGCATCCCGTATTCAAGTCGAAACCCTGACCTTATAGGGATGATTGGAGACAAGCCTAAGGTCGCAATTTTAATGAAAAGCGACCTTGCTGATACCAAAAGAGTAAACGAATGGTTGAAGTACTACGAAGAACAAGGTCTATTTGCCTTATCGATCAATGCAAAACAAGGACAAGGCATGAAAGAGGTTATCAAGTTAGCAAAGGTTGCTTTAAAGCCTTTTTTTGAAAAAAGAGCAGAAAAAGGAATGAAACCTCGCGCTATAAGAGCAGTATGTGTAGGCATTCCAAATGTAGGAAAGTCAACGTTGATCAATCGCTTTGCTGGAAAGAATATTGCCCAGACAGGAAATCGTCCTGGTGTAACAAAAGCTCAACAATGGATTAAATATGGAAAAGAACTGGAGCTGTTAGACACACCAGGTATTCTTTGGCCTAAGTTTGAAGACCAGGAAGTTGGAAAAAGACTGGCAGTTACCGGAGCAATAAAAGATACCTTGCTGCATCTCGATGATATAGCTTTATTCGGTATGGATTATTTAGTGAGACACTATCCCGGTGCTCTAGCCAACCGTTATAAATTTGACCAAAAGCTGGAAACAGAGTTATCTTTGCCTGATCTATTAATGGAAATCACTCATTTGAGAGGATTCAAAGACGATTATGAGCGTGCATCTCAAATGCTGATATATGAATTAAGAGATGGAAAAATTGGCAATTTTACTTTTGAAACACCAGCAGATATTCCTTTAGAAAGTGATGATTATGAAGAAGCTGACCATTAAAGAGATCAACGCTGAACTATCAAGCATCACAGAAGAAACAGATCCATTTATTATCGCTTTGGAACAAGACGAAAGGGCGGGTGCTCAGAAAGCCTTAAATAAATGGAGAAAATTCCAGTTGCAGCAGACTGAATTACTTCGTAAGTACAAAGAAATGTCAGTTTTTGAAGAACAAGCTGAGCTTGCTGGTGCTCATAGGATTGCCGGCGTCGATGAAGTCGGAAGAGGACCACTGGCAGGTCCAGTGATGGCTGCAGCTGTTATACTGGACCCGGATAAACCGATTTTTGGACTAGACGATTCAAAAAAACTGTCCGATAAAAAGAAAAATGAATTGTATGATCAAATTATGACGAAAGCTATTGCAGTCAGTTCTGCGATTATAGAAGCGGATGAGATCGATCGAATCAATATTTATCAGGCGAGTAAGCGTGCAATGGAAAAAGCGGTAGAACAGTTATCGATTCCAGCAGATTATTTGCTGATAGATGCAATGACCATTGGAAACAACCTTCCTCAAGAAAAATTGATCAAAGGCGATGCTCGAAGTGTCTCGATTGCTGCAGCTAGTATCGTGGCTAAAGTAGAACGTGATCGCTTGATGGAAGAATATGGTCAAAAGTATCCTGGGTATGGTTTTGAAAAAAATGCTGGTTATGGAACTAAACAGCATCTTGAGGGATTGGATCATTATGGCGTTACACCGATTCACCGCATGACATTTTCCCCTGTTCAGTCCAGACTTTAAATTCGTGACTTTTTCTTCTTTCTGCACAATGTATATAATAAGGACCTTTCTTAAAAAGTTTCTACTATTATATATACAAGGAGAAGAGAAGATGGATTCATTTAAAAAGATTGAACGATATTGTTTTGCTTTAGCCCATTATACAAAGATGTCGCTTGAAGAAAAATGGATATTGATTAGAGAAAGTTTTAATGATATTGAATGTATTGATCGGGACTATAAAGTACTGGACCAGCAAAAGAAGCTTTCTGCACAAAAGAAGGCTTCTTTTTTTGAGTTTGAAGCTGACTTTGAATATAAAGCGGTACAGTTTGAGCTGAAACAAAAAGATATATCTTGGTGCAGCTTCTTTGAGGAAACTTACCCTAAAATGCTGAGAGAGATTTATCTTCCGCCGCTGCTTTTGTTCTATAAAGGGAATATAGACTGGCTGAATCGTCCGGCTATTGGTGTAGTCGGTGCCCGATTATGTTCTGACTACGGGAAAGCTGCTATACAATCGCTACTGCCTGAATTAATACAGAACGATATTATTGTATGCAGCGGACTCGCCAAAGGAATTGATGCGGAAGCTCATCGTCAGACGATTTTAAATAATGGGAAGACCATCGCTGTTATTGGTACAGGAATTGATCGTTCTTATCCAATCAGCAATCGCCGACTCCAGGACGAAATTGGAGAACATCATTTGCTGATTAGTGAGTTCCCGGCAGGGACTAAGCCTTTAAAGCATCATTTCCCTTTACGCAATCGAATCATCTCAGGAATCAGTCAAGGAGTCATGGTGATTGAAGCCAAGAAAAGGAGCGGAAGCCTGATTACCGCTTTTCAAGCGCTGGAGCAGGATCGAGAAGTTTTTGCTGTTCCTGGACCAATCTTCAGTCCGGTTTCAGCAGGTACAAATGAACTGATTAAGTCAGGTGCTAAAATGGTCACTTCGGCTCAAGATATTCTCGAAGAATATCCTTATATCAGACTGAAAAAATAAGTTCTAAAATAACTTCTTTTAATTTTTTTAATCTTGAAAGTTGACAAACCCTATTCTTATAGCATATGATGAGTAACGATTCTTTGAAAGAAAAAAGATTAGTATTTCTTGCTAACCATTTTTATGACGAATTAGACTCTATCCTATAGAGGAACTACTAAAAATAGAAGATACACATCATAACTATACTGAAAGGGGCCGTTGATTTGGCTTATAAATATCTTGTGATTGTTGAGTCTCCAGCTAAAGCTAAGACCATAGAAAAATATCTAGGCAGAAATTATAAAGTTGTGGCGAGTCTGGGTCACATTCGCGATTTACCGAAAAGCAGAATGGGCATTGACTTTGATAATAACTATGAACCAGATTATATTACGATTCGCGGAAAAGGTCCTGTTATTAAAGATTTGAAAAAGTACGCGAAAAAAGCAGAAAAAGTCTTTCTCGCAGCCGATCCGGATCGCGAAGGAGAAGCAATCGCTTGGCATTTAAGTTACTTGCTTGACTTGCGTGATGATGAGAAAAACCGCGTGGTATTCAATGAAATTACCAAGGATGCTGTTAAAAATGCATTGAAAAATCCTAGAGATCTTGATGAGAATCTGATTGACTCTCAACAGGCGAGACGTGTACTGGACCGAATCGTAGGCTATCAGATAAGCCCTTTACTATGGAAGAAAGTAAAAAGAGGACTAAGTGCCGGTCGTGTACAATCTGTGGCACTGAAAATGATTTGTGATCGTGAAGAAGAAATCAAAAACTTCAATCCAGAAGAATATTGGACAATTGATGGAAACTTTGTTAAATCCCGCAAAAAGTTCAAAGCTAATTTCTATGGTGTGGATGGAAAGAAAGTTTCATTAGGAAATCACGAAGAAACGCAAAAAATTCTCGAAAAAATTGATAAAGAACAACCGTGGAAAGTAAAAAAAGTAACACGTAAAGAGCGTAGAAGAAATCCGCATCTGCCATTTACAACCAGTAGTCTTCAACAGGAAGCTGCTGGAAAACTGAATTTCAGAACTCGAAAAACAATGATGGTTGCACAACAACTATATGAAGGGATCTCTTTAGGCCGCGGCGGTGCAGTAGGACTGATCACCTATATGAGAACGGACTCTACGAGACTATCGGATACAGCAAAGTCAGAAGCCACAGAACTGATTCACCGAGATTATGGGGAACGGTATGCAGCCTCTAAAGTCCGCAAAGCGAAGAATAAAGAAGGGGCTCAAGATGCCCACGAAGCGATCCGTGCAACAAGTGCCATGAGAAGGCCGGATGACATCAAAGAATATTTGAGTAAAGACCAGTATAAATTATATAATTTGATTTGGTCTAGATTTGTTGCCAGCTTAATGAAGCCGGCTGTCTATGATACGATGAGAGTCGATATAGAACAAAACGGTGTACTATTCAGAGCGAACGGCTCAAAAATCAAATTTGACGGATATCAGATTGTTTATAGAGAATCTTCTAAAGAAAAAGACAATATTCTACCAGAAATGGAAGAAAATGATGAAGTGACACTGGATTCAATCGAGCCGGAACAGCACTTTACACAGCCGCCTGCAAGATATAGTGAAGCTACATTAATCAAAACTTTAGAAGAAAACGGTGTTGGACGTCCATCTACGTATGCGCCGACACTGGAAACGATTCAGCGAAGATATTATGTTTCATTGAAAAACAAGCGCTTTGAACCAACTGAATTAGGCGGAATCGTAAATGAAATGATCAATGAATTCTTCCCGAATATTGTTGATGTCAATTTCACGGCGAAACTAGAAGAAGATCTTGACTCTGTTGAAGAAGGAAAAGTGGAATGGATTGAAATCATTGATCAGTTCTATACTCCTTTTAAAGAAGAAGTTGAGAAAGCTGAAAAAGAAATCGAAGAAGTCGAGATAGAAGATGAGCCAGCTGGATTTGACTGTGAAAAATGCGGACATCCTATGGTCATTAAAATTGGAAGATACGGCAAGTTTTATGCGTGCTCTAACTTCCCCGACTGTCGAAACACGAAACCGATTGTTAAAAAACTGAATGTAACGTGTCCGCTCTGTAAAAAAGGAGAAGTTGTAGAAAGAAAATCTAAGAAAAATAGAATTTTCTACGGCTGTGACCGTTATCCAGACTGTGAGTTTACATCTTGGGATAAACCGATTGGAAGAAACTGTCCAAAGTGCGACCACTATCTAGTGGAAAAAGTCACGAAAAAACAAACCCAAGTTAAATGTTCTAATTGCGACTACACTGAGGAAGTACAAAAATAATGATTCTTGACGTTTTGCAGACAGTCTTTGAACCGGAACTTTTTATGTTGCCGAATCAGACCGGCTGTCTGCTGCGTCTTTTTTGTGTCCAATTCATCTATACGAATTTTATGTGAGATATGGTAAACTAATAAATGGATGAGCAGAGGAGGCAGCATGAATGGAAAAAAGATTAGTGAATCTTTTTACAAATTATTTGATTCATGAAAGACATTATTCTGAATTAACAAAAAAAGCGTATTTAGAGGATATCCAAGCTTTTGGGGCATTTTTAGAAGAAACAGGAGATGACGCCTTTCTATCTGTTACACTGACCGATGCACGGATCTATTTAGGTTATTTGAATGATAAAAATTACTCTAGAACGTCCATTTCCAGAAAAATATCTAGTTTAAGAGCATTTTATCAATTTCTTTTAAATAACGAGCTGACAGATGATAACCCTTTCTCTTATCTCAATATGAAAAAAAGGGGCTTAAGACTGCCGACCTTTTTTTATGATCAGGAAATTGAACAGTTATTTGAAGCGGCAGCGGGTACTACTGCATTGGATATGAGAAATTGCGCACTGTTAGAAGTACTTTATGGCACTGGAATCCGAGTCAGCGAGTGTGTAGGTCTGCGGATGGAAGATGTTGATTTTGACATGGGAGTCATGCTGGTTCAGGGAAAAGGGAACAAAGAAAGGTATGTCCCGTTCGGGCACTATGCTTCTGTAGCGATGCAGGATTATATCGAGCACGGCAGATCGGAATTGATGACAAAATATCATAAAATACACGACTTTTTATTTATCAATCACCATGGAGATCAAATCACGCCAGCTGGGGTACAATATACATTGAAACAAATGATCAAAAAAAGTACGCTGACATCCAACATCTCACCGCATATGCTGAGGCATACTTTTGCGACCCACTTATTGAACAATGGAGCGGATATGCGAACGGTACAAGAGTTGCTGGGGCATAAAAGTCTATCTTCAACGCAGATCTACGCTCATGTAACAAAAGAGCATCTGCAATCTGATTACAGGAAGTACCATCCAAGAGCGTAAGGAAACACGCGAAAAAAATTGATTATATTAAACGATGGAGGAATACTATGACTGAATTTCACGCAACCACAATATTAGCGATTCAACAAAATGGAGAATCTGCTATGGCCGGAGACGGTCAAGTAACAATGGGTGAACAAGTAGTAATGAAAGGAACAGCACGCAAAGTCCGTAAAATTTACAATGGAGAAGTCTTAGTTGGATTTGCCGGAAGTGTGGCAGATGCCTTTACCCTGGAAGAGAAGTTTGAAGGCTATTTGAATCAATATAACGGAAACTTAATGCGGGCGGCTGTTGAATTAGCACAGGAATGGCGCACAGATAAAATGATGAAGAATCTTGAAGCGTTGTTGATTGTAATGAACAAAGAAGAAATGCTGCTGGTATCTGGTAACGGTGAAGTGATTCAGCCGGATGACGGAATATTAGGTATCGGATCAGGAGGAAACTTTGCACTTTCTGCTGCTCGAGCTTTAAAACAGTACGGCGGCGAAAACCTGACAGCACAAGAGATTGCAGAAAACAGTCTGAACATTGCAGCAGATATTTGTGTTTATACCAATCATAATATTATTTCAGAAAAACTGTAAGGAGATCAGTATGAATATAAAATCAAATCTAAAACCTAGAGAGATCGTTGAAAAGCTTGATAAATACATTGTTGGTCAATCAGAAGCTAAAAAAGCCGTCGCTGTAGCTTTGCGTAATCGTTATCGTCGTTTGCAGCTGGAAGAAGACATGCAGAAAGAAATCACACCAAAAAATATACTGATGATCGGAGCGACAGGTATCGGTAAAACCGAAATTGCCAGAAGACTGGCAGATATCGTAGATGCTCCTTTTGTAAAAGTTGAAGCTACTAAATTCACAGAAGTTGGATACATTGGTCGGGACGTTGAATCAATGGTCAGAGATCTTACAGAATCGGCTGTTCAGTTGGTTCGCACACAGCAACGATCAAAAGTACATGCTCGAGCAGAAAATAGAGCTATTGCAAGATTAGCCAAAGAGCTGGCACCGGGCATCAAAAAAGAAAATAAACAGCAGGCACAAAATCCTTTTGCGTCAATGTTCCAGAATATGGGGATCGATCCTAATCAAATGATGGAAGAAGAAGCAGCAGAGACAGTTACCCCAGAAATTTCTACTAAAAGAGAAGAATTGAAAGACCAAATCAAAAAAGGATTACTGGACAATCGTGAAGTAGAAATCAAGGTCAGTGAGAAACAGCAGTCTATGGGTACAATGAATAATCCGTTAGAACAAATGGGCATCGATTTGAATCAAACGCTGGGGCAAATGAAACCCAATAAGAAAGTCAAACGTACGGTAACAGTAAAAGAAGCTATTGAAATATTTACAGAAGAAGAAGCGGACAAACTGATCAATTTGGAAGATACCCATGCAGAAGCTGTGAAATTGACAGAAAATTCTGGTATTATTTTTATTGACGAGATTGATAAAATTACTTCAAGAGGACAGAACAACAGCGGTCAAGTCTCTCGCGAAGGTGTTCAAAGAGATATCTTGCCGATTGTTGAAGGTTCAAGTGTCAGAACAAAGTATGGTACGGTCAATACAGATCATGTGTTGTTTATCGGATCAGGTGCTTTCCACTTATCAAAACCTAGTGATTTGATTCCTGAATTACAAGGTCGTTTCCCGATCCGTGTTGAACTTCAGGACCTTACAAAAGAAGACTTTGTCAAAATTCTGACTGAACCGCATAACGCTTTGATCAAACAGTATCGTTCTTTATTGGGAACTGAGAATATCGAAGTTGTCTTTACAATGGAGTCCATAGAAAGAATTGCAGAGATTGCATACGAAGTAAATGAAACAACGGATAATATAGGTGCTAGAAGACTGCATACAATATTAGAACGTCTACTCGAAGAATTATTGTTTGAAGCGCCTGATATGCAAATGGGCGAAGTTAAAATCACTGAGAAATATGTAAATGAGAAAATCGGGCACATCGTTGAAAATAAAGATTTAAGCCGCTATATTTTATAGAAGAGAATACTCTTTGAAAGGAACTTTTTATTAGATGGATAATCAAGCCTTTTTAAGTAAAATCAAGGAACTCAATAAACAGGCTAATGTAAAAGAATGGGCAAAATATATTCTTTCTAATGACTCAAAAGAAATCGACTTTCCATTGCAAAGTATCTCCTTTGCATTAGGCAAACTGCTGGATGCAAATATTTACATTGTAAACGCAGAAGGAAACCTGTTAGGGTATTATGAAAGGCACCGAGTAAACACACAAAGAGTAAGAAACTTAATAGAGAACAGATCTTTCCCTTATAACTATATTCAAAGACTTGCTGGTGTAGAAGATACTGCACGAGATATTAAGATCGATGACAACTTAACAGTTTTTCCAGTTGAAAAGCGGGCAAACTATCCGGAAGCCTTGACGACTATAGTCCCAGTCATCCTTTCTGAAGACCGGATGGGGACTTTGATTGTTGGGAGAATTCAGGAAGAATTGGATGAAGTAGATTCACTGCTCTTAGAACATGCAGCATCTATGATCGGACTGGAAATCGCTCTTGAATACGGAAAAGAAGAGGTAGAGTCTGAACAGCAGATCTCTGGAGCCGATTTAGCGATGTCTACGCTCTCTAACACTGAAGTCAAAGCCCTGAGAGGCGTATTTAAACAAATGGGAGAAGACGTCACAGAAACGATTTTAACAACGTCTGAAATTGCAGACAAAATCAATGTCACCAGATCTATTGTTGTGAATGCCTTACGAAAACTAGTCTCCGCTTCTATCATTGAACAAAGATCAATGGGAATGAAAGGGACATATATAAAAGTACTGAATCCTTTATTTGTAGAAAGACTATTAGCAGAAGAAAGTTAAATGAATAAGCCTTACTTCTCTGTTTAAGGAAGTAAGGCTTATTTTAGCGTCTATTTTACTGTATATTGTAAGCTTACTGATCTTTCTTCAAACCAAACGGCACTTTGTTTTCGTTACCTTCTTTTATACGCTTGATATTAGATTTATGTCTGATTAAGACAATAAACATAGCTATCCAAACGATCAAGGCAAACAGCGGATCACCTATAAAAAGAGAGGCTACAGCACCTATAATGACGGCAACAATACTTGCCAGACTGACCATGCTTGAAAGAAACAGTACAGTTCCCCAAATGACCGCCAGACCTAGTAAAAACAGCGGCTGAGCGCCTAGCGCGATGCCGGCACTGGTTGCTACGGCTTTACCACCTTTGAATTTCGCAAATATCGGATAAACATGCCCAATCACTGCAAATAGTCCAACAACCATAGGATGAATGTCTGATCCCAACCACATTGGCAGCAATGCAGCAATGGTTCCTTTAAGAATATCAAGTATAAGAACGACAGTCCCGGCATACTTACCTAAGACCCTATAAGTGTTTGTTGTTCCGGAATTACCGCTTCCATGTTCACGAATATCAGTTTTAAAAAAAATTTTTCCTACCCAAACCCCTGAGGGGATAGATCCCAGTAAATAAGCCAAGAGAAACATAATTGTTTCTGTCAAGGTCTTCACTCCTTAAGTATCCTATTTATATCTTTTACTATCATACCATGTTCAGTAAAAAAGGAAAAAGAGTTTTTTTAAAGTGCATGACTATGATGTTCAATTTGTCTCAGGAGCAGCAGTTAAAAAGATTTCAGCTTGAATTGTTTTAGATAACAATTATAATAAAGGAGTTGCAGTATGTGTATCAAATCAGTATTCGGCACATATGTTCTTCAAAAACCTGCAGTTTTATGGTAAGATAACAGTGCTCGCTTTCTTTTAATGCGAAATATTTTGTATGAAATGAATTTAAACAGCTTCTTCGAGAAATAGGAAGTATAGAATATAAGGAGTGGCTAGTGTTGGCTAAAAAATCTCAATATAATGATGCGTCGATCCAAGTACTGGAAGGATTGGATGCAGTTAGAAAAAGACCAGGAATGTATATCGGATCTACTGATTCCAGAGGTTTACATCACCTAGTATATGAAATCGTAGATAATTCAGTCGATGAAGTACTGGCTGGATTCGGTTCTGAAATTTCAGTAACCATCAATCAAGATAACAGCATCTCTGTTTCTGATGATGGACGCGGTATGCCGGTTGGAATGCATGCCTCAGGTATTCCGACGATACAAGTTATTTTTACAGTACTGCACGCCGGAGGTAAATTCGGACAAGAAGGCGGCTATAAAACGTCAGGCGGATTACATGGTGTAGGCGCATCTGTAGTTAATGCCCTGTCTGAGTGGCTGACCGTTGAGGTCGTTCGTGATGGTACTATGTATACACAACGTTTCGAAAACGGCGGCAGACCGATAGGAAAACTAAAACAAACTAAAGCCCCTAAACGTAAAAATGGAACGACTATTCACTTTAAACCAGATGAAACGATTTTTTCGACAACTGAATTTTCATATGCTTTATTATCAGAGCGTTTAAGAGAATCGGCCTTTTTACTAAAAGGCCTTAAAATCAGTTTGACCGATGCTCGTTCTGATGAACAAGAAGAATTCATGTATGAAGAAGGCATCAAAGAGTTTGTACATTATATCAATGAAGAAAAAGATACATTGACGCCTATCGCCTATTTTGAAGGAGAAAACAACGGAATCGAAGTCGAATGTGCTTTTCAATACAATGACGGTTATTCTGAAAGTGTATTGAGTTTCGTCAATAATGTTCGAACAAAAGATGGCGGTACACATGAAATCGGAGCGAAGTCGGCTATCACTAAAACATTTAACGAATATGCGAGAAGAGCCGGTTTATTAAAAGAGAAAGATAAGAATCTTGAAGGGACCGATGTTCGTGAAGGAATTGCGATCATTATCTCTGTTCGTATACCTGAAAGTCTGCTTCAGTTTGAAGGTCAGACCAAAAGTAAACTGGGAACGAATGAAGCTAGAGCGGCATGTGATACTGTCGTTTCAGAACAGTTGAACTTCTACTTGTCCGAAAACGGTGAAATGAGTCAGCAGATTGTCCGTAAAGCAATCAAAGCGAGAGAAGCCCGTGAAGCTGCTAGAAAAGCAAAAGAAGAGTCTCGTAACGGCAAAAAGAAAAAACGCCAGGAAACCTTGCTTTCCGGAAAATTGACTCCTGCTCAAGGAAGAAATGCGAAAAAGAATGAATTGTATCTGGTTGAAGGAGACTCTGCAGGCGGTTCTGCTAAACAAGGACGAGATCGTAAATTCCAAGCTATTTTGCCTTTGCGCGGAAAAGTCATCAATACAGAAAAAGCAAATATGCAGGATATCTTGAAAAATGAAGAAATCAGTACAATGATTTATACGATTGGTGCTGGAGTTGGACCTGAGTTTGATTTAAAAGATTGTAATTATGATAAAGTTATTATTATGACCGATGCGGATACAGATGGTGCCCATATACAAGTGCTGCTTCTGACATTTTTCTACCGCTATATGAAGCCTCTGATTGAAGCTGGTAAGATATATCTTGCACTTCCGCCGCTTTATAAAGTAACACAAGGTAAAGGTAAAAAAGAGCAGACAGAATATGCCTGGACAGATGATGAGCTTGAAAAGCTGCTTAAAAATTTCGGTAAGAACTATCTGATTCAGCGTTACAAAGGTCTTGGAGAGATGAATGCAGATCAATTGTGGGAAACGACAATGGATCCGGATACCAGAACACTGATCCGTGTTACACTAGATGATGTGGCACAGGCTGAAAGACGTGTATCTGTCTTAATGGGCAATAAAGTGGATCCGCGCAGAAAATGGATCGAAGAAAATGTCGAGTTTTCATTGGAAGAAGATGGCAGCATTTTAGAATCAAGTACAATGCTGGAAGAATCTGAATTGAACGCTTAACAGTTGAGAAAGGTTGAATGTCTGGATGCCAGAAGAAAGAGTAGAAGTACAAGAACTTACATTAGAAGAAGTTATGGGCGACCGATTTGGCCGCTATAGTAAATATATTATCCAAGAGCGAGCATTGCCGGATATAAGAGATGGATTGAAACCTGTTCAGCGCCGTATTTTATACGCTATGTTCTCAGACGGGAACACTCAAGATAAAGGGTTCAGAAAGTCAGCAAAAACAGTAGGGAATGTTATTGGTAACTTTCACCCGCACGGCGACAGCAGTGTATATGATGCCATGGTCCGATTAAGTCAGTGGTGGAAAATGCGTGAACCGCTGATTGACATGCATGGAAATAACGGAAGTATGGATGGAGATCCGCCAGCAGCTATGCGGTATACGGAAGCCCGATTGTCAAAAATCGCTGCTGAACTTTTGGCAGATATTGACAAAGAAACGGTTGAATTTGTATTAAACTTCGATGATACGACTCATGAACCTACCGTATTACCGGCGCGTTTTCCTAACTTGCTGGTTAACGGTGCAACAGGAATCTCCGCGGGGTATGCAACAGATATTCCACCGCATAACATCGGTGAAGTTATTGATGCTGCTATTCACCTGATATCAAAACCCAATGCCAGTACACAAGACCTTATGCAATACATCAAAGGTCCTGATTTTCCGACTGGCGGGATCATTCAAGGAGTTGCCGGTCTAAAATCAGCTTATGAAACTGGAAAAGGGAAAATTGTTGTCCGTTCAAAAACAGAGATCGAAGATCTTCGCGGTGGCAAGCAGCAGATCGTTATTACTGAAATTCCTTATGAAGTCAATAAGGCTAATCTAGTTCGTAAAATGGATGAGATCCGTATTAACCGTAAAATTGAAGGAATTGCTGATGTAAGAGATGAGTCAGACCGTACAGGTTTAAGAATCGTGATTGAGCTGAAAAAAGAAACGAATGCTGAAGGTATTCTGACTTACTTCCTTAAAAACACAGATCTGCAGATTTCTTATAACTTGAATATGGTCGCTATCGATGATAAAAGACCGCAGCAAGTTGGACTAAAACAGATTTTAACGGCATACATTGAACATAAAAAGCATGTAGTTATAAAAAGAACACAGTTTTTACTGCGGAAAGACCAGAAAAGAGAGCACATCGTTGCCGGTCTGATAAAAGCAATATCTATTTTAGATAATGTTATCAGTACAATTCGAAACAGTCAGAATAAATCTGATGCTAAGAAGAACTTGATTGATAAGTTTGATTTTACAGAAATGCAGGCTGAAGCTATCGTTAGTTTACAGTTATATCGTTTAACGAATACTGATATTACTCAACTACAAAAGGAAGAGTCAGAACTTCAGGACCGCATCAAGCAGTACCAGGAGATCCTCAACAGTTCTGCTAAGTTAAATAGTGTGATTAAAAAAGAGCTGAAAGACACTAAAAAAACCTATGCAACAGATCGGTTAACGACTGTCGAAGACAAGATTGAAGAATTGACGGTAGATACAGAAGTCTTAATTGCAGAAGAAGATGTCATTGTATCGATTACCAAAGAAGGCTATTTAAAACGTACGAGTCTCCGCTCCTACTCAGCTTCAGAGCCTAATGAAATAGGTCTGAGAGAAGGAGACTATCCTGTATTCTGTCAACAGATGACGACTTTACAACAAGTCGTGATGTTTACGACTAAAGGGAACTTTATCAATCGGCCGGTACATGAGTTGCCGGATATCCGATGGAAAGACTTAGGGCATCATCTATCTCAATCCATTGCTTTAAGTCAAGATGAAAAAATCCTTACAGTTTTCCCTATTGATGCCTTTAAAGCAGAAGACCGATTTGTTTTTATAACGCGCAATGGGTTCATCAAACAAACTTCAGCTTCTGAATATGAGCCTAAGAGAACCTATCGATCAAGAGCAGCAAATGCAATTAAGCTGAAATCAGAAGAAGATCGTTTGACAGCCGTCTATTATATTCAAGACGAATACAAGAGAGATGTTTTTCTAGTCAGTCATTTCGGATTTGGTCTGAAATATCCATTGGATGAAGTTTCTCTCGTAGGTGCAAACGCAGTCGGCGTGAAATCAATGGATCTTAAAAAAGAGGACTTTGTTGTAAATGGATTGATTTTTGAACAAGATCAAAAACAAGCTAATGCAATGCTGGTTACTCAACGAGGATCTGTCAAGCGAATGAATCTTGTTGATTTTGATTCTATCTCCAGAGCGAAACGCGGTTTACATGTCTTGAAAGAATTGAAGAAAAATCCGCACCGAGTACAATTATTGATTGAAGTTCAAACAATTGATGAAGTCATTACAGTGGTTACTGATAAACAACAGGAGTTTACAATTATTCCTAAAAACTATAAAATCAGTGATCGATATAATAATGGCTCGTTCTTCCTAGATGAAACAACTGATGGTATTCCTATCGATTATCGCAAAGACAATATCGTTTTAAATGAAACAGCAAATCAAGCAGCTGAAAAATAATATGATTCAACTCTAATATTCTAAAAAAAGCAGCCGTGCAGAACTTTACTTTATGTTCCGCACGGCTGCTCTTTTTATATTGGCTTTTATTTTCCTTTAAAAGCTTGTTTATAGACTTCTGCCAGTTCTTTAACTAATGGTAACTTAGGATTTGCGGTCGTACACTGGTCTTCAAATGCTCGTTCTGCTAATAGATCAACTTTTTGATCGAAAGCTTTTTTAGAAACACCATTGGCCTGAATACTCATAGGAATATTCATTGTATGTGCCAATGAATAAATTGCATCTACCAAACTTTCCACACCTTCTTCTGTTGTAGATGCCGGCAGTCCAATAGCTTTTGCGATTTCTGCATAGCGAATATCAGCTATGAAATGTTCATATTTAGGGAATGATACAAATTTTGTCGGTCTCTTTGCATTGTATCGAATAACATGCGGCAATAAAATTGCATTGGCTCTACCGTGTGCAATATGGAACTCAGCACCCAGTTTGTGAGCCAAACTATGATTGATTCCCAAAAAGGCATTCGCAAAAGCCATTCCAGCAATAGTAGAAGCGTTATGCATTTTTTCTCTAGCTAACTCGTCATCGCCATTACGGTAAGCTTTTGGCAGGTATTCAAAAACGAGTTGAATGGCTTTAATGGCAAGTCCATCAGTATAATCATTTGCCATATTCGACACATAAGCTTCGATTGCGTGTGTCAGTACATCCATCCCTGTATCTGCAGTGACCGTTTTTGGCACACTCATGACAAACTGAGGATCAATGATGGCTACATCCGGAGTTAATTCATAATCTGCTAGTGGATACTTGATATTATTCTCATTATCAGTAATGACTGCGAAAGAGGTAACCTCAGAACCAGTACCAGAAGTGGTCGGGATAGCAACAAATTGAGCTTTTTCTCCAAGAGTAGGATACTTGAATACTCGTTTTCTAATATCCATAAATTTCTGTTTTAAACCATTAAAATCAGTTTCCGGGTGCTCATAAAAAAGCCACATTCCTTTTGCGGCATCCATAGGAGAACCACCGCCTAAAGCTATAATGACATCCGGCTGGAAAGCAGCCATAGCCTCAGCACCTTTTAATACTGTTTCTTTAGAAGGATCAGGTTCAACATCTGAAAAGACTTCACAGTGTACATAGTCAGGTCTGTTTCTAAGATAGTATAAGACCTTATCAACATAACCTAATTTGACCATCATAGGATCTGTTACGATAAATGCTCGTTTTATCTTTGGCATTTTAGCAAGATATTGAACAGAATTTTTTTCAAAGTAAACTTTCGGCGGCAACTTGAACCACTGCATATTATTTTTACGACTCGCACGTGTTTTTACATTGATCAGATTCATAGTTCCAACATTGCTTGATACTGAATTCCCGCCGTAAGAACCGCAGCCCAATGTGAGAGAAGGAAGATATGCATTATAAATATCGCCGATTGCTCCTTGAGAAGATGGAGCATTAACGATCAGACGACCAGCTTTCATTCTGCGGTCAAAGATTTCAATGACAGATTCATCAGTTGAATGAATAACAGCTGAATGTCCTAGTCCGCCATATGCCAGCATTTCTTCAGCCTTCTTGATGCCTTCTTCTGTAGTACTCACTTTATAAGCTGCTAAGACTGGGCTTAATTTTTCTCTCGAAAGGGGATAATTCTTTCCGACACCATCCAGTTCTGCTATTAGTATTTTTGTTTCTTCTGGTACAGTGACGCCGGATGATTTTGCAATTTCGAAGGCTGGTTTTCCTACAACATCTGCATTTAGTGTGCCCTCTTTGGAAACCATGAAGGTCTCTACTTTTTGTTTTTCCGCTGCTGATAAGAAGTAGCAGTTGTTTTCAGTCATTAAGCGTTTAACCTCTGCGTAAATATCTTTATCGATAATGACCGCTTGTTCAGAAGCACAGATCATCCCATTATCAAAAGTCTTAGAGAGAATCAAATCATTAACTGAGCGTCTTAGATTTGCTGTTTTTTCAATATAACAGGGAACATTTCCGGCACCTACACCAAGTGCGGGTTTTCCAGAGCTGTATGCAGATTTCACCATTCCAGTTCCTCCGGTAGCAAGGATCGTTGCGACTCCATCATGTTTCATCAGTGTTTGTGTTCCTTCTACAGATGGTGTTTCAATCCATTGAATACAATATTCTGGTGCCCCTGCTTTTATGGCTGCTTCATATACAACCTTAGCAGCTGCTGCACTGGATTTTTGTGCAGAAGGGTGAAAAGCAAAAATGATCGGATTACCTGTTTTGATCGCAATCATTGATTTAAACAATGTTGTTGAAGTCGGGTTCGTAACTGGAGTGACACCAGCTATAACACCAATAGGTTCAGCAATAGAGACAGTTCCCTCGAAAGTATTTTCATCAATAATACCAATCGTGCGATCATTTTTTATACTATGATAAATATATTCAGAAGCAAAAAGATTTTTAATGATCTTATCTTCATAAACACCACGTTTTGTTTCTTCAACTGCCAATTTCGCCAGCTGCATGTGGTTGTTTAATCCTGCTAAAGCCATTTGTTTTACAATTTCATCGACTTGTTCTTGATTAAGCAAAGCCATTTGATTCAATGCATCATGAGCATTGTTGACGAGTTGATCGATTGTACTATTGATTGTTTCTTTTTCGTTATGAGCCGTAAGAACTTTAACCATTTGAAACACTCCATTCTATTTATGTGAAATTTTGAGCATGTAATTCCAAAAAAAAGATGTTTTTCAAACCCGGGTTTTTTGATCAAAAGACGATCATTTGTAAATTACAAAATGACTATATCATAGTTTGAGAAAATATCAAAACAAATTGTGTGACAGAATTGTGAAAAAATAATCAAAAGAAAGAGAAAAAGTGCAAAAACAACAAATAATCTAATCGAAAGTTCAATAATTCACTTGATTAAATAGGTTATATGTGATATTTTGAACTTGAGAAAAGATAATAAAAAAGGAGTAAATGTTATGGAAAAACAGCAAAGCAATACTTTAAGTCCTGACCAATTATGGAAGGGGTTTAAAGGAGAAGTCTGGAAAGAGAATATAAATGTTCGAAACTTTATTCAGACAAATTATGTACCGTATGACGGTGACGATACTTTTTTAGAGTCTGCAACTGAAAGAACACTGGAACTATGGGAACAAGTAATGGATCTGAATAAGCAGGAATTTGATGCCGGCGGAATTTTAGATATGGATACAGAAGTCGTCTCAACGATTACTTCGCACGGACCTGGTTATTTGACAAAGGAAAAGGAGCAAGTTGTCGGTTTCCAGACTGATAAACCGTTTAAGCGTTCACTGCAGCCTTTTGGTGGGATCAGAATGATGGAACAAGCTGCTGAATCATATGGGTTTGAAATTGATCCTATGTTATCACACATCTTCCGTGACTGGAGAAAGACTCATAATCAAGGTGTATTTGATGCATATACTCCTGAAATAAGGAACGCAAGAAGAACTGGTGTCATAACCGGGTTGCCAGATGCATACGGACGCGGCAGAATTATTGGTGATTATAGAAGAGTTGCGTTATATGGTGTAGACCGTTTAATCAAAGAAAAAGAAGCGGATAAACTGAACTGCGGAAACGGTATGATGAGTGAGAAAGTCATCCGTCAGCGAGAAGAACTAAGTGATCAGTTGAGAGCGCTGGTTGAGTTAAAAGAATTAGGAAATATTTATGGTTTTGATCTTTCCAGACCCGCACAAAACGCTCAAGAAGCTTTCCAATGGCTCTATTTAGGGTATCTTGCAGCAATTAAAGAACAAAATGGTGCGGCGATGTCTTTAGGGAGAACTTCTACTTTCTTAGATATTTACATTGAACGCGATTTAGATAACGGTATATTGACTGAAAAAACTGCTCAAGAGTTAGTCGATCATTTTGTCATGAAACTGCGATTAGTCAAGTTTGCACGAACACCGGAATATAATGAATTGTTCTCAGGCGATCCTACTTGGGTTACGGAGTCTATTGGTGGTGTAGGTATTGATGGTCGCCATATGATTACAAAGAACAGTTATCGTTTCTTGCATACATTGACCAACCTAGGACCAGCGCCGGAACCGAATCTGACTGTGCTGTGGTCTGCTAAATTGCCGACTTCTTTTAAAGAATATTGTGCAAAAGTTTCAATTGAAAGCAGTGCTGTTCAATACGAAAATGATGATATTATGCGTGAAGAATGGGGCGACGATTATGGTATTGCTTGCTGTGTTTCTGCAATGCCGATTGGTAAACAGATGCAATTTTTTGGAGCTCGCGCCAACTTAGCGAAAGCATTGCTGTATGCAATCAACGGAGGCGTAGATGAAAAGACGAAAACGCAAGTTGGACCTAAATATCAGCCGATTACTACGGACTATTTAGAGTATAGCGAAGTACTGGAAAAATACGACGACATGCTTGAGTGGTTATCTGGTATGTATATCAACACGTTGAATATTATTCATTACATGCATGACAAATACAGTTATGAAAGAATCGAAATGGCTCTGCATGATACAGCGGTAGCTAGAACTATGGCTACAGGAATCGCAGGATTTTCTGTTGCAGTCGACTCTCTTTCTGCCATTAAGCATGCAAAAGTCAAAACGATCCGAGACGAAAACGGACTGGTTATTGATTACGAGATTGAAGGAGATTATCCGAAATATGGAAATAACGATGATCGTGCAGATCAGATTGCCATTGATCTGTTGAAAACCTTTATGACTAAAGTGAAAAAACATCCGACTTATAGAGATGCTCAGCATACAACTTCTATCCTGACGATTACATCAAATGTGGTTTACGGTAAAAAAACAGGTAATACACCTGATGGAAGAAGAGCCGGTGTGCCATTTGCTCCGGGAGCTAACCCATTACATGGGCGTGATACCAATGGTGCATTGGCGAGTTTGAATTCAGTTGCGAAGCTTCCTTACACTCAATCGCTTGACGGAATCTCAAATACTTTCTCTATTGTGCCAAAAGCATTAGGAAAAGAAGCATTAACACAGAGACGTAATTTAGCCACTATGTTGGATGGATACGTGAAAAAGGGTGGACATCATTTGAATGTTAATGCCTTAAATCGTAAGACACTGGAAGATGCAATGGCTCATCCGGAAGAATATCCTCAATTGACTATCCGCGTTTCAGGTTATGCAGTAAACTTTGTTAAGTTGACAAAAGAACAACAGATGGATGTTTTAAGCAGAACATTCCATGAAACAATGTAATAAATCGATCAACTAGATCAATAGGAGGAATTAAGATGGCAGAGCCAGCAGTTGGGTATGTACATTCTACAGAAAGTTTCGGATCAGTAGATGGACCGGGCATAAGATTCGTGATATTTATGCAAGGGTGTCGCATGCGCTGTGAATTCTGCCATAATCCTGATACATGGAATATGGGCGGCGGTACACCATATACTGCAGAAGAAATGATGAAAAAGGCGCTGGACTATAGAGAGTACTGGGGAAGCAATGGAGGGATTACGGTTAGTGGTGGAGAACCTCTTCTCCATATTGACTTTCTGATAGAGTTCTTTAAACTGGCTAAGCAAGAAGGAATTCATGTCTCGCTAGATACTTGCGGTCAGCCGTTCACCTATGATGATCCATTTTTTAGTCGATTTGAAGAATTGATGAAATATACTGATTTGGTATTGATGGATGTAAAGCACATTGATAATGACATCCACAAAAAATATACGATGCATTCTAATGAGAGTATTTTGAATATGGCGCGATACCTCTCTACTAAAGGGATTCCGATGTGGCTGAGACATGTACTGGTACCTGAGCGTTCGGATTATGATGAATATCTGATTCAGTTAAATGAATTTATAGAGCAGCTGGAAAGCGTAGAAAAAGTTGAAGTGCTGCCTTATCACAGACTAGGGGTGTACAAGTACAAAGAGCTGAACATTCCTTACAAGCTAGAAGATATTGATCCGCCGACTGCTGAAAGAGTCGCAAATGCAAATCGGCTTCTTCAAACTCATAAATATCAGGTAAATTAAATTAAAAAGAGGAGTGAAAAGTTCAAGCTTTTGCTCCTCTTTTTAATTTGATTGAATTTTATTGGGAATTGATATATCCTAAAATTAATAAGATAAAAGTTAAAGGAGCTATTTTATAATGAGTAAGATTTTAGTTTTTGGACATAAAAGTCCCGACACAGATGCAGTGACCTCAGCAATCAGTTTCAGTCATTTGCAAAAACAGTTGGGAAATGATACTGAAGCAGTTGCTTTAGGTGAAATTGGTGAAGAAACAGCATTTGCACTTAATTACTTCAACATTGATAAACCGAGAGTGGTTAGCACGGTTGCTAATGAGGTCAAACAAGTTATGCTGGTTGATCATAACGAAGCTCAGCAAAGTGCAGATGACATTGAAAAAGTAGAAGTGTTGTCTGTTGTAGACCATCACCGTATCGCTAACTTTCAAACAGCCAATCCTTTATACTACCGAGCAGAACCAGTTGGCTGTACAAATACGATCATCTTGAAAATGTTTAAAGAACAGCAAATAGAAGTTCCTAAAGAGATTGCTGGTATCATGCTGTCTGCTATTATATCAGATACGTTATTGCTGAAATCACCAACTTGTACAGAAGAAGATGTAGCAGCAGCTGAAGAATTAGCTAAAACAGCTGGAGTAGACTTAAACGATTATGGAATTGAATTGTTGAAAGCCGGAACAAAAACGAGTGAGAAATCTGCTGAGACTCTACTTGAAGCGGATGCCAAAACCTTCCCAATGGGTGAACAGACGGTAAGGATTGGACAAGTCAATGTAGTCGATGTAGATGAAATGCTTGAAAGAAAATCAGAATTGCTTGAAGCTATGAAAACACAAAGTGAGCTGCAGGGGTATGATCTGTTTATCCTGCTGATTACAAACGTTTTAGAAAATGACTCTACGGCTGTTGTTTATGGTAAATATTTTGAAATAGTCAGTGAAGCACTAAAAAGCTCAATCGATGACAATGTAATGTTCTTAGAAGGCGTGGTTTCTCGTAAGAAACAAGTGGTACCTCAATTAACGTTGGCATTTGAAGATTAATCTTTCACTCTTAAGCAGCGGCAGGAGCCGCTGCTTTTTTAATACACTTGTTCAATGGTTATTTAAAGAATAGGTAATCTAGTGTTAAAATTCACAATTACAAACAAATGAACTTTATGATCAAAAAAGAGCCACTTTAGATAAATGGCTCTTTTTTGATCTTATTCTAAAGGGATGATTTGAATATCGAACGTCTGATGATTCAAACCGGCCATCTGTTCTGAGAAGGCGCCTACTCCTTTTGCAGCAAAGTCATCTAGACGCAAATAATCATTATATAGATAGACTTTGTCTCCTGTTTTAACACCATCATCTACTTCTATCAGCAGATGACTCATCATCATAACTGCGATTGGATAGAAATGCCCATTGATCATCACCTCATGTTTAGCACGACTTCTTAGTATGCCGTTGCCATATCCAATATCACATATGGCTAAGGTAGTATCTTTTTTTGCGACAAAAGCTGCAGAGTATCCAGCACTTTGGCCCTTAGAGATTTGAATAATATCTTTCACCGTTGCGCTGACTTTAATAGTTTGCTTTGCGCAGCCCGTATCAAGTCCCTCGATATATGGGCGTGTACCATAAGCAAAGACTCCGGCACGAAGGTGAGTATGCTGATCCAGTAATCCGTCTCTTATATAAGAAGCACTGTTTTGAGCATGGATGTACGTTAAATTTTCAACATAAGAGGATAACGAGTCAAGTATTTGAACCCAGTTTGCTTTTTCCTGGTCATATCTCAGATCTGACAGCTCATCTGCAAAGGCGAAATGCGTCCAGATACCAGTAACAGTCATATGATTGTCATCCAATACTGTTATCATTTCAGAAGCCTTCTCGAATCCGAATCGGTTCAGCAAATTCTTGAAGACTAATTGGATCTGAATGCCTTCAAGCTCATTTCGATATTGAGTGTAAAAAGACAGGTTCGGTACAGTCAGCGTAATATTATGTTGTCGAATCAGATCGAATTCTGTAGAAGGGTCCAGCAGCAGAATCATGATTTGATTGCTTTTCTTACGTAACTCAATGGCTTCTTTCAGATTCGTTGTCGCAAAGCCGCGGACACCTGCTGCATAGAAAGCATCAAATGCCAGATCCATGCCAAAATTATAAGCATCGTTTTTTACAACAACAATCAGCTTATCTTTATCTTGTATAGACTTTGCTTGTTCATACAGTCTTTTTTGATTTAAAGTCAGCACAGCTGTCATCATTATTCTCCTATTTGGTTTAAAATTTCCTGATAATATCGTACTCCATTGAGTAGGATAGATTCATCAAAGTTGAATGTTGAAGTATGCAGACCGCTAGTATAACCTTTTTCTTCATTGCGGATCCCTAAAAATGCAAAGTGAGTAGGGACAACTTGAGCATAAAAGGAGAAATCCTCTCCATAAAGATAAGGTTTCGTTTTCCAGATAATATCTAATCCGGCAGCTGTTGCGCTATTTTCTACTAGAGGCAGCAGAGATTCTGGATTGATAACCGGAGGATATCCTTCAGCGACAGTTAAGGTAGAAGTTGTTCCATAAATCTGATCGCTGCTGGTTAGAATCGTTTCGATTTTTTGTAGGATCGTTTTTAAATCTGCTGGGTCATAGGTACGAATGGTTCCTTCAAGATAACCATTGCTGGCTACTGTATTGATTGCTTCGCCGGCTGACATTTTACCGATATGCAATACATTCTGATTTAATCCAGATAAAGCATACTGCTGGATTTGAGCAATCTGGTTTACAGTATGAGAAAGTGCCCCCAACGCATTTGCACCGGTTTCTTTTTCAGCGACATGTGCCGAACGGCCTTTTATTGCAATCCGGTATTCTGTTGCGCTGGCCATCAAAGGACCTTCTTTAGTCAAAATCGCCCCTTCTTTAGTATCAGGACCTAAATGAAGTGCAAAAATGGCTTCCAAATCATAATCCTCAAAAGGAAAAGCTTTGATTAATGCATTGGCTCCGGCATTGGATTCCTCTGAAGGTTGGAAAATCAGCAGGACATTATGTTTTAACTGCTGCTGATCTTGCTGGTTTTTACACCACTCTGCGAAGGTCAACAGCATTGAAGTATGTCCGTCATGACCACAGGCATGCATGGCACCTGAGTGACCCGAAAGAAAGGGGACATCTGTTTCTTCGTCGACCGGCAAAGCATCAATATCAGCTCTGAACCCAATCGTTTTGCTGGAATTTCCTTCTAGATAAACGACCGTAGCTGTCTCTAAAGGGGATAGGTAAGAGAGTCCCAGTTTAGTCAGTTCAGAGCGTATATATTCTGTTGTTTTGAATTCTTGAAAGGATAACTCCGGAATCTGATGCAGTGCTCTTCTATGAGCCGTTAAGACTTCTGTGTAGTGAGACATATAAAAACTCCTTTTAGTAAATAAGGATAAGAACAAAGCGAAACTCTAAAAGAATTCCGCTTTGTTTTATCCTGTTCTATAGCTAATTAATCACTTGGTTAATCAAGGTTTCTTAATGCAGAGACGATATCAACTTTTCCAGCCGCAACATCACTGGTCTTTTTAATGACACGCGCAGGGACACCGGCTACCACTGTCCCAGCAGGAACATCTTCAGTAACGATAGCTCCAGCTGCGACGACTGCACCTTTTCCAACCTTAACCCCTTCTAGAACGACTGCATTGGCTCCAATCAAAACATCATCTTCTACGATGACAGGTTTTGCACTAGCTGGTTCAATGACTCCAGAAAGGACAGCACCGGCACCCACATGGACGTTTTTCCCAGTCGTCGCACGGCCTCCTAAAATAGCGCCCATATCGATCATCGTACCTTCACCGACAACTGCGCCGATATTGATGACTGCGCCCATCATAATGACCGCGTTATCACCGATGACGGCATGCTCGCGAATAAAGGAACCGGGCTCGATTCGGGCATTGATTTCTGTTGCATCTAAAAGGGGAATGGCAGAGTTTCTGCGGTCCTGCTCTAAGACATGGTCAATCAAATCTTCTTTATGGTCTAAAAAGAAAGCTTTCCATTCTTTTAGATCTGTAAATATCGTATAACTGTTTTGACCGCCGAAGACTTTAAAGGAATTGGGAAATTCAGATTGCTTTAAAGTTGTATTGACATAGATTTTCACTGGGGTCGTTTTAGTTGAATCACTAATATATTGGATAATGTCTTCTGCTGAGAATTCTTTCATTATTTACGCTCCTAAGTTGTGATAAGTATAGTATCCATTTGGCTTGCTGATTAAAGTATCGGCGACTGTCAAAGCGCCGCTTGCAAAAATGTCTTTTGACTGTGCTGAATGTTTAATTGACATGACTTCATCATGCCCGGCATAAATCACTTCATGTTCGCCGACAATGGTCCCGCCGCGAATAGAAGAGATTCCAATTTCTTTAGGGTCTCGTTTTTCAGATTGCTCATGACGGTCATAGACCGGTTTGGCATCCAGATGGCCGCTCTCGACAATTGCATCATATAATTTCACTAAAGTACCGCTTGGAGCATCCACTTTCTGATTATGATGCTTTTCAATCATCTCAATGTCAAATTGCTTAAGCATCGGCGTCGCATGCTTGATGATTTCTGTTAGTATGTGTACGCCGTAGCTCATATTAGCACTAAAGAAAACGGGCTGTGTTTCAGCTTTTTGCTGCATCAATTGCTCTAATGTTTCTTTTTCCCCGGTCGTTGCGATGACTAAAGGAGCCATTATAGAAGATTGTAACAGCTGTTTTGTCAACACAGGATGTGAGAAGTCAATGACAACATCTGCATCAGGCAATTCTGCACTAAAGTCATTAAATACTGGATAATCCGCTTTAATGCTTTCTTCTGGTGTGATCACTCCCGCAATGGTATGTCCTTGTTGTTCCGCTAATGCTGCAACCCTTTGGTTCATAGCGCCGTAACCGACTAATAATAATTTCATCTAAACACCTGCTTCCGTTAAGTGGCGGTAGGTTTCGATAATGTTCGCTTGATCGATTTCTTCTAATGTGACAAGCGGCAGTCTGACTTCATATTCCCCAAAGCCTAAAAAAGCAGTCAATACTTTTATGGGAATAGGATTCACGTCAATATTCATCGCTTCCAGCAAGGGCTGAATTTCTTGATACAGCAAGTTTGCGCGGCCGATATCTTTCTGTACGGATTCAAACATCTCTTGGTATTCATTAGGAAGGACATTTGCTGCTACTGAAATCAGACCTTTTCCACCTTGAGCAAAGAAAGGGAGAGCTAAGTCATCATTTCCCCCGTAAAAAGCAAAAGAATCATTGACCACAGCTTGTAGTCTGCTGAGATGAGTCAAATCGCCCGTTGCATCTTTTAACCCGATAATATTCGGATGATCAGCTAATACTCTTAATGTTTCAGCTTCAATCTTCATACCGGTCCGCGCTGGCACATCATACAGGATGATAGGAATATTTACGGCATCCGCAATAGCAGTAAAATGAGCCAGTAAACCGCGCTGACTTGTTTTATTGTAGTAGGGAGTAATGACCAGCAGGCCGTCCACTCCTAAAGCTTCTGCTTCTTTTGAAGCTTCGATACTCGTTTTAGTATTGTTTGAGCCAGTTCCTGCAATCACAGGAATCTGTCCATCAGAAACCTCAAGCGATACTTTGATGAGTTCAGCTTTTTCTTCTTTTGTCAGAGTAGAGCCTTCGCCGGTAGTGCCGTTTACAATAAAACTTTGAATTTGGTTTTCCTTCAAGTAACTTAAATGTTTACGGAAATTGTCGTAATCGACTTCTCCATCCGCAAAAGGAGTGGTAACCGCAGCTCCAATACCTGTAAATAATGGTTCCATCGTTATTTCTCCTTCCTGTTTATCAATAATTCTAAAATCTGTACAGCATTCAAGGCAGCGCCTTTCAATATATTATCGCTGACTGTCCATAGGTGATACGTATTTGGCAAGCTGTCATCTTTACGTATTCTCCCAACAAAGATGCCTTCTTTTCCAAAAGCGTTGACTGGCATCGGATAAAGATTCTGTTTAGGATCATCTTCTAAAATAACATGCGGATTCTGTTCAAATAGGTCCTGTATTTCTTGAACACTGGTTTCTTTGTCCAGCGTAACATTTATAGCAACTGCATGCGCGCTGGAAACCGGAACTCTGACACAAGTGGCGGTAACGGGCAAGTCAGGTAAATTCAATATTTTCCTTGTTTCCTGAATCATTTTAACTTCTTCTTTGGTATATCCATCTTCCTGGAAGACATCTATATGCGGTAAGACATTATTGTAAATTGGATGCGGGTAATTGACCGGTTCTTCACCGCGTTCGCCGCGTTTCAAATCTTCGATCCCTTTTTGACCAGAACCGGAAACTGACTGATAAGTCGTATACGCCACACGTTTCAACCCAAATGCTTCTGATAAGATGTTAAGCGGTCCAACAGATTGGATGGTCGAGCAGTTCGGGTTTGCAATAATGCCGCGTGACAGGGAAGGGGGATTAACTTCCGGTACGACAAGTGAAATCTCCGGATCCATTCTCCAGGCACTGGAATTATCAATGACAACTGCACCATGTTGTTCAAACAGTGGAGAGAAGTGATGACTGGTGCCGCCGCCAGCTGACATGAGTACATAATCAAAAGGTCCCGCCGTTTTTTCTTCAGTCAATTCTTCGACAATAAAAGGGTCATCTCTAAAAAGAACTTCTTTTCCAGCCGAACGTGCTGAAGAGAAAAGTGTCAGCTGTTTAATGGGAATTTGTTTTTCCGCCAGCAGTTTTAACATTGTGTTGCCGACTAAGCCGGTTGCGCCGACTACTGCTATATTATACATAAAATATTCCTTTCTGATTTGAAAAGATCTTGGATTATAGATTGAATTTCTGACAAAGCAGTTTAGTGGCTTTTTCGCCGTTTGCTTCATCAATGACACAAGATACACTGATTTCAGAGGTAGTGACTTGATAATAAGAAATATCTGCTTCAATCAGAGTACGGAAAATTTGAGAAGCTACCCCTGACATGTCTCTCATACCAGCACCGATCACAGAAATTTTCGCATATTCTTCAACGATCGTAACACTCAGATCAGGATAGGTTTCTTTTAACTGATCAAACATGCGAATCAATTGTCTTTCATCAGAATCTTTGGCAGTAAAGGAGAGCTGCATGCCCGTTTCGTTTCTGATTTGAGAGATCATATCGATATTGATTTCTTCTTGCTCCAGACATTTAAAGATATCATTTAACAGGTTGCCGCCGTAAGAAGGATCTGTCAGAGTAACATGCGCCATATTTTTATCCAGCGCAACACCCGTTACTGCTTTGTGTTCAAGCATTTGTTCATTTGGCACGATCCATGTTCCTTTCTCAGTCGATAGTGTTTTTCCTAGATATAAGCTGATTCCATTATTGTTAGCGAGTTCGACACTGCGTGTTTCCAGTACGCCGGCTCCTAAAGCAGACATTTCCATCATTTCTTCATAAGAAATCTGTTCCCAGCGTTTTGCTTCAGGGAAGATGCGAGGATCAGTACTGTAGACTCCAGCAACATCCGTGTAGATCTCGCAAGTACAGTCCAGCGCAGCCGCCAGTGCTACGGCGGTTGTATCCGAACCGCCTCTTCCAAGCGTCGTCAGCTCGCCTTCTTTATTGAATCCCTGAAATCCAGCAACAATAATGACTTGTTGATGCTCAAATAGAGTGTCGAATAGATCGGTTTTGATAGAAGAGATTTTGCTTTTTAAATGATGGCCGATCGTTTCTATGCCAGCTTGATAACCAGTCAGCGGTTTGGTCTTAACGCCTATATCATTAAGCGTTAGTGATAAATAAGAAATCGTCTGCTGTTCACCCGTATTCAAAAGCATTGCCAAATCCTGATCATTAGGGTTCGAGGTGATGTGCTGAACGTTGGCTAATAATTCATCTGTTGTTTTACCCATAGCGGATACGACAACTACGAGCTGCTCATTTTGCTGGGTACGATCTTTTAGATAGAGAGCGATATCTTTGATTTTTGTAAAGTCCGCTACACTTGAGCCGCCGAATTTCAATACACTTCTTTTCATAATAGTCCTTTCCCAATGTACTGAGATCGTTAATGGGTTATGCCTCTTGGAGAATAAAAAGAGGACAAGCCGAAGTACCGACTTGTCCTAATCATTCTCTATATACAAGCGGAAGCACTCCGTTAAGCAGATGACCTATTCAATTGTTAGGTAGTCTGCTTATATAAACGGCAGTCTGTATATTGTTCATATACAGCCCAATAGATTACATGCTGCAACACATAATCTATTTCGGCAAATTTCCCTTTCCTTGATCGCAACTTACAGGTTATAAGCGATAAGTACTGATGATTTTTGCGCCTCATCCAGTCATTAAATTTTAGTTTTGTTATTTGCTAATAACCATATCAAAAATTCTTATAAATGTAAACCGTTATTCATGAAAAAGCTTTTAATCAGCATAATTATACACATACATAGCTGTTTAACTCTAAAGACGTGGTACTAGAAAATTCAATAATATCTGAATAAAAAAGTCATGTTGCAGCTAAAAGGGGCTTTAACTGATCAGAAAGTCAAATAATATCGATTTCAATCAATTCTTGTTACAATATAAGAAACTATTTTAACGGAAGGGAAGTTCTGCATGAAAAAGACGATTCAATTTCCTAATGGAGAATCTGTACTGAATTTAGGACAGGGAACATGGAAATTAGGAGAAGATCCATCAAAGCATGATCAAGAAGTGGATGCATTGCGAACGGGAATTGACAAAGGACTGACATTGATCGATACAGCTGAGATGTACGGCAGCGGCAAGTCAGAACAGTTGGTTGGGGATGCAATCAAGCCTTATTCCAGAGAGGATTTGTTTTTAGTGTCTAAGGTTTATCCGCATAACGCCGGTGAAAAAAACATTTTCCAATCAGCAGAGCAGACATTGCAGCGAATGGGCGTGGATGAATTGGATTTATACTTACTTCATTGGCCGGGAAGTGTACCTCTTCAAGAAACCGTTGACTGCTTCGAAGAACTGAAACGACAAGGAAAAATCAAGAATTGGGGCGTTTCCAATTTCGATCTGGAAGATATGCAGGAGTTGCTGTCTTTAAGAAATGGAGAAAATTGTCAGACGAATCAGGTGCTTTATCATTTAGCTTCACGAGGGATTGAAGTCGTGCTGAGAGATTATTTAAGAGAAAACAATATTCCGATGATGGCTTACTGTCCGATCATCGGTCAGGAGCCAGATTTAAAAGATAAGGTCTATAATAGTCCTACTATCAAAAATATTGCAAAAGACCATGGTATTTCAGTCATTCAGCTATTATTGGCATTTGTGATGCAGCAGGAACAGACAATCGCAATTCCGAAAGCCAGCAGCTCAGACCATGTGAGCCAGAATGTGGATGTACTGGATATCTCACTTTCAAAAGAAGAGATGTCTTTACTAGACGAAGCTTTTCCGGCACCAAACGAACGAATACCTCTACGAGTACAGTAGAAAGAGAAAACGTTTTATAATTAAGTTAATTTTTTTAGACCAGTTATGCTTGTTTTCGATAAAATGAGATAACTGGTCTGCTTTTTATAGAATAAACATGAATAAAAGAGAAACAGAAGAAAAAAACAGAAGATTCGGAGGGGAACCCATGAACGATAAAATGAAGTACGACTACGCGACGATGCCAAAATCAGATGCAGAAACAACCGGTATGCAAATAGTCAAAGGAAGAAGAGAACAGGTGAGAGCTTATATTAATAAAGAGGATTTAATCTATCAGAGAAAGGGCGGGCAAAACTTAAAAATCAGAATGGTTTATCCGAATGGGTTGACTTTAAATGAAAAAAATCCACTCATCATTCATGTTCAAGGATCGGGCTGGTTCAAACAAGATCTGAATGATCACATATTGGACTTAAAAGATGTCATCACAGCGGGATACATACTGGCAATCGTTGAATACTTGCCGATTCCGGATTTCACTTTTCCTAGTCAGATAGAAGATGCGAAGACAGCAGCGAGATATCTCTATAAGCATGCTGATCAGCTGGGTATTGATACAAAAAATATTTTCTTGATGGGAGACTCAAGCGGAGGACATACATCACTGATGTGCTGGGCAACATGGGGAACAGATCAACTGGATGCAGAGAACAAAGAAGATCCATTACCTGATATTCAGGCATTCATCGATCTGTATGGTATCGTAGACTTGTTGACGATTGCAGAAGCAGCGTCAATAGTTGACCATAAGCAACCTACAAGTCCTGATAGTTTGATATTAGGAGGCGTATTGCCTCATCAGAACCCGGAAAAAGCAAAACAAGCAGCAGTTCCAACTTATCTGGATAATGGGGCAGAGAAGAAGCCGTTATTGATAATGCATGGGAATAAAGATACATTAGTCCCGTTTGAGCAGAGTGTTCAATTAAATGAGGAATGTAAGAAGCGGGGACTGGATGCAGTGTTTTATTGTATTGACGATGCGGATCATGGTGGATCATTATTTTACTGCGAAGAGGTCTTAATGATTCTGATCGACTTTTTGAATAAACACAGAAATTCTTGAGATTAATGAAAGAAGTGATTAAAAGAAGAATGGCCGTCATTTACACAAACTTGACAGAATTAAATTTTACAGCGCTTAAGCTGTAATTAATTTAGATGATGTAGTACAAATTACAACTTAAATACCACGATGTCGTATCAGCAGACTGGAGCGGCTCGTGGTTTTTTAATAAAGTGTAACAAAGTCAATGATTACTTTGAAGAAGAAAGCAGACTGGTTCGAATATAGATTATGGCTGAAATAAAGTGGACAAGATGATTCAAGTTAAAAAAAGCAGCAAGTGATGAGTTTGTTCAGATAAATTGTTGAATTAGGATAAACGATTAACTCACTAAACATTAGAAATAACCGAACTTACTTAGGGGAAGTTTTGGCTAAATAAATATGTATTTAATCAGCTTCACAAAACTAAGAGTGAGAGTTAATTTAAATGCGAGATCAAAATAAATTTATAGAAAATAAAAGTCAAATCACTAAAAAGGATTAATTCCAGGTGTCAGTAGAAATTAAATATAAGTTCAATTAAAATTCAATTGAATCTGAATTCAGTCTGATCGGAGAGAGCATTAATTTCATATAATCTACTTTGTATAATATATATTATGTAAACTAATTTAAACATAAAGAGTTGCTTAGTCCAAATACACGCTACATGAATAAATACCCTATTTTTTCACTTTTTTTTTATTTTTTAAAACACTCGCTAACACGAGTTCTACTAGATTTTAAAATGAAATATCGGATCTTGGAGACTTAAAAATTGTCTTGGGTTTATTTCTAAAATATTATTTGTCAAATCTCTACTTAGCTTATTTTATCTTGTGAAGCTGCTCGTTCAATATCTGATTATCGTCTAATATGCTAAACAGCATGGCTATTTAAGCAAAAATTCATTCGGCTTTTATAATGTACAAAATGTTGATGAATAATAAAATGTTTTTATATTTGAAGATTTTTTAATAGTGAATGTTTATGATTTATAACATAAATGATTTTTGTTGCGAAAACAAATGTTCATATAGAACCATAATGTTTGAGTTACTATATAAGCAGTTAATTATGCTTGTTACTATAAGCTGCAAAGATCATCATGGCTTTTTCAAGAAAATAATGAAAATTGTATTGAGAATTCAGTTAAATGAATTAGTTGTGCAACTTTACAGCACAAACGATCCTTAATTTAAATTAATATAGGAGTTAATCTATCTAACTAAAAGTATTATAGTTAACAATGTTAGTTATATGAAAGCGCTGTGAGTTTCAAATTTTTGCTCTCAGCTGAATAATTCAACTAATGTCATTTCCAATTAATTATCCTCTTTTTGCAAAGTAAGCCTCTCTTCCCCCTCTCCTCTACTTTTTAATAACAGGGGCGATGTTAATATTGAGAACAGCTTCTGCTTTATATACTATATTCTTTTAAAATAAAATGCTGCAAATGCCATAAAGAGACATTTGCAGCACTTGACTTCTTCTATTTTTAAAAGTCTTCAGCTTTTGTTTCGGGTTGTAAGTCATAAGCTTTTTGGACCATTTCATGACGTTGACCCAATGATTCATTAGATTTCTTATTCCAAAGATATTCTTGCTGCTCTTTTACTTGAGCAATCATTTTTTCTGGAATGACATTTCGATACTGATCGGTTTCGCCCAATATGACTTTGATACCTTGCTCTACCAATTCTTCTGGATCATATTGTTCGAATGGAAAAGCAATTTTTTCATAATCAAATACACGTTTAGCAGGATCGTCTTGCCAGCTTTTCCATGCTTCAAATTCACGGTCATTAAAGCCTGTCAAATAAGGACCAGGATTAATCGTGGCTACTTCTACATTAAACTCTTGCAGTTCTTGTGATAAAGTGCTAGCTACGGCTTCTGTAGCAAATTTAGAAGCAGAATATGGACCAGAAAATGAATTAACCATCATTCCTGATACTGAAGAAACAAATACGATTCTTCCTTTATTTCTTTCCACCATTTTGCGAGCAAATCCTTGTGTTAATAAAACTGGACCAATAAGATTCACTTCAAATTGATTGCGTAAGTTGTCCTCAGGGATATCTACCAGCGAACCACCCTCTTTTATCGCTGCATTATTAACTAGAATGTCAACGTCCCAATTCCAGGCTTTCTGTCTGTCTTTAGGATCTGTTACGTCCACTTTTTCAATTTTCATAGACAGTCCTTGTTCTTTTGCTTCTTTCTCTAACGCAGACACTTGAGAAGATACTTCAGTCGTAGCAATGACGTCTTTTCCCCTCTTCGCCAACTCAAGTGCAAACATCTTCCCAAACCCAGTTCCAGCTCCTGTTATCAAAATTCTATCAGAACTCATCCAAATCACTCCTAAAATAATCTGACTTTCTATTATCATTTTAAGGTAAATGATACGGATTTGAAACTATTTAGCTTGATGCATTCCTTAACCAATTGTCCTGTTTGTTTAATCAGAACTTACCAGAGTCATTTTTTACGTGGAATGATTTTGACTAGAAACCTACTTAAAGTAACTCCTTATTTTAATAAAAATGAATGAAATAAAAATCCCCCATACGATCGATATATGAATGAGTGCATCACTTGTCGTTTGATGAGATAAAAAAATAAATAAAGCGATGGTTGCACTATATAAAAATCGACTATAAAAGATTCTTTTCTTGTCGGCTTTTTTACCGTGGTCATCCTTTACTTCGCTCTTTGCTTCAAATGATTGACTAAAGCTGAAAAAAATGGTAAATAAAACTGCTGATGCTGCCGCAGCCAAATGGAAAGGCGTCAGCTGATCAATGCTCATAAAGGAATCATAATCAAAAAAAGTTAATTGAATAATGAATAAAACAAACGTGATTATTTCACTTATTAGAACCGCTGCTTTCTTTATCCGCAATACGAATAAACTCGTAAGCGCTAAACCAAGAACAATTAAATATAAACTGTTTTCATTGAAAAAGGAGAGAAAGACCGTTAATGCAAAAACGCCTAATATATCGACTAGAGTCAGCTTTTTTCCAGTAATACCGTTGACCGCTCTCAAAAGCGTCAGGATCCATGCCAACATCAGGAAATGGATTGACTCCGTAAAAAAAAGGTGGAACAAAGATAATGCAGCAGCCAAAAATGCCGAAGAATCATGTGCAGGATCGATCTCTCTAGTTATTGCCCATGATAAGAATACGCTTCCGCCTGTGCTTAGACCAAAGAAAACATCTTCTGTATACAACCAGCCTAGAGCAAATGCCGTAAGCGTAAATAAGACAATGGCCATGTTTGTTTTATCATCCAAGCGGATCTTCCTGCTTAATGTAAAAATACGATCATCCCTTTATTTATCATAAGTTTTACGGACTTGTCGATAAGCACTTAAAAATGGAATAATCAATGCGGCAGCAACTATTCCGAAAATATTAAAAATCAAGCCGCAGCCAATCGTGATGACAAAGGGTACCCAAAATGGCAATTCCATATCTTTTCCTATGAAGTACGGCTCAACGAGTTGTTTGAAGGCCTCTACTCCAATATAAAGTAAGAGCAGCCACCAACCTTGACTGGCCGTTCCTGCTATCCATTCCCATATTACCCAAGGAACAAATGCAATGCCGGCCCCGATAACTGGCACGATGTCTAATATACTGATGCCTAAAGCGATTAATAAAGACCAGGCGCCATAGCCGATGAACCAAAGTCCCAGTGTCAATAAAATATATGTCAGACCAATGATTTTAATTTGTACTTTTGAATAAAGCCAGATATTGTGAATGCCTAGATTCACTACTTCTGACCAGAATGCTTTATCTAAATTCATATTTTCAACCTTCTCATCCATTTAGTTTGTTTTCCTGCCCATACTATACCAGAATCATACCAGAAATTTGAAATCTAATGAAAGAACGACTCTGTTTAAGCAGTGCCTGTTCTTTTGAGTCTGTCTACATCTATAAGTTGGAAAGAACAATTACTTTTATATTAATCACAAAAAAAGTTAATTAGTTAATCAAAATGATTTTCGCTTGATTTCGAACAAACGTTTGCTATAATGGTGTTGTAAGAAGTTATGACGGTGGCTTCTAATTAGGAGGTGGAGCTATGAACTTAAATAGTCCATTTTTCAGAGAGAATAAGCCTTTTGAGTGTCGTTGATGCGCTGCAATTGATGATGGTTTTCGGGATGTTCATTATTGCCTTGATTTCCTTGATCATCAGCATCAATAAAAAAGATAAATGATAACACAACAAAACCGTCCTAACTTTGGCGAGTTCAAGGACGGTTTGATCGTTCATATCTATATTGTCACCGTCAGTACTACTCAGTACAAACGGCTTACAAAAAGAGTCTTGTTCACGCAAGGCTCTTTTTCACTTCAAGTATATCATAATATATAACACAGTCAATCTTTAAGAAGTCCCCTTTTTAAGTATCTTTTATTCGAGAGCTGCTTCGATCGCTTGAGAAAATGAATTCTGGTCTGCTTCTTTCGAAAATGCTTCATACCAATCCATGTCTGTTCTAAGTTCTTTATTAAAGTTGTACAATACGGTATCAAGCACTCCCAGATTTCTATTATAGAGTGCAACCTCTAGTCGTGTGATCTCTCCTTCTTCTATCCCCTTTCTCAGTATCTCTCCCGCATTGCTCAACGCGTCAGAAGCTTCAGGATAATTTGACTGTAATTGATTTAAGATATTGAAATAGAGTCTTTCTAAAAGTTGTCTTCCTTCTTCTGTCTCTGCAGCTTCCATTAAGTCTATATTCCTCATAAACTCAATACTATCATCGGAATTTTGAGCAGTCGCTTTCCATCGCTCGCCTAATGTTTCTTTTGCGTCAACTGATTCTCTGTAAAAAAAGAAAGACCTCACTAGAAACAGTGTAGCTAAACTCACAAAAACACCTATAACCTTTTTAGATTTCATCGCTTCCCTCCTATTAATATTTGCAATCATAACTACTTTTATCTTTCCTTTTCAACGTCTTTTCCTTTTATCTTTCTGCCCTGTTTCTGATTTCAGCTGCAAGAGACTCTGAGTAAGTTACTTGTTCAGTTTGCAGGATTACCCGATAAGCTTCTGCGTCTTCCCCTTGCTGCAGCAAGTCTCGATATTGTGTGACTGCTTTTACCCATTGTTCAACGAAGGTTACATTCCCATAAGGGTTCTTTTTTGTAAGAGATAATGCTTTGTTGGCCATTTCAACGGCTTCTTCTGCATCGCTTAAAATCAGCAGCTTAGAAAGCTGCAAGTAACTGTTTGCTTCATCAGGCGTTAGAGAGACCATCTTTTGTCTAGCTGTCAGTGCATCTTCCCACTTCTGTTCTTCTTCAAGCATAAGTGCATACTGATGCCAGGCTAAGCTTTCTTTAGGATGGTTTTCTAATAGCTTTCTGTAAAGTTCATCAGCCTCTGCATAATCGCCTTCTTGATTCCAAGTATTGAATGCTTGGTCCAATGTGTTTTTCAAATCTTCTTCTGATTGCGAAATGGCTTGTTTTAGCTGGTTGACTTCTAAACCGGTTATCTTGCTGAATGATTCATTGAAATTCCCGGTTGCTTTCTGATCAATCAGTATTTCTGAGAGAATTTTAGGACCGTCTTTAGAAGCGGAAAGATAGTCGATAGCTTCGTAAGCGAGATGGTAGACATCTGAGTTCTCTGCTGCGGCTAACCACTCTTGCTGAGTACGGAGATCCGAATAACTTGTAGTCGTATTGCTTTCCTCAGGATATTGAACTGTGTCTGTAATTTGTGACCGAACGTATTCAGAAATGCCTTCTTCAAACCATGGTGGAATTTCTGATTCGTCAATATTTTCTTTTTGAGCAAATAAATCAAAAAGATAATGATTATACTCATGGGCAAATATGCCAAGGACAAATGAATCTTCAGCTGTTTGAGTATCATGATAGACGACGGCTTTTTTGCTGAAAGTATTATAATAACCGACATTTGTCTCATTAAAAGTAGAATTTAACTGTATGTAATCTTCAGAACTGCCGAGAACGACGACTTCCAGCGGTTCAGTCTTATCTATCTCGTATCCATAAATTTCCTTTTCCAAATTGGCGAGAGACTCTAGCGTATCGATCATTTTTTGCACTTGCGGTTTTGTATCTGGATGATATCGGAACGTGATATGTCTGTACTCTTCTTCAGGATAGTCTTTTGTAAACTCTAGAGCCATCTCTTCTGCAGCGACGCTTGGTTGGTGAACAAATGCCATTTTTTCTGTAACCGTTAATCTACCGTATTCTTCTTCCAAGACTGCATTTACTGCCCATATAAACAATAAACAGATACCGGCAGCAACAGAATAGGTAAGCACTAAAGATAAGTTGAACCGAGTTTTTATTCTTAAAAAATTTGAACTGCCTTTTATCAACCCTATTACTGCGGCTGTGAAGATAACAAATAAACAAGCAACTCCAAACTGCATGATCCATGTTCCTAGTTGGCTGTCTGCAAATAAATAAATGATTCCTATAACAATGACCGTTAAAATAATTCCCACAATCGTTCCTATTATATTACGTATTTTCTGCATGCGAATCCCCCTGATTTCCTTATATTCTTGCTTGATGAACACATTTTTGCAGTTTACTTTTCCCCCTCAAGTTAAATAAACGCAATAGAACCTACTTTGTTATCATTATCTCTTAATGGTTGTAGTTTTTCTATGATTATCTACAATCTTTTTTTTAATCTCTTGCTGCCCTTTCAATAAAATGACTAGAACAAAATAAGAAAGCCTCGAAATTGAACACACAGTTTAGTGTCCAAAATCCGAGGTCAGTCTCGTTTATAAAGGTTTGTCATATTATAAATATTACATTTAATAATCTAATCAAATTCTAATATAGTCAGTTATATGTTATAATGTAATTGAATTTAAGACATTACTATACTCAATAACTTGCAGAGTTCTTTCTGTTCCATCAGAAATTTCTACAAATCGGACCTTTTGGATATCCCACATTTTCAAGTCTTTCAAGGTCAGACCATGTTTTCTCAATACAGTTTCTAAGGGACAATCTATCTCATCATCGGCATTCATGAAAATATCAGTATCTTCAATCATTAATGTAATGTTGATTTGATTTCCTTCTAAGATATATTTATAGATGTTTGATTTATTCTCTTCTAATGTTAATTGTGTCATTTTTTTCATATGTCCCACCCCATATAATAAACACGCGTATTGTTGCTGCCCCATCTGCTACTAAATATACATTACCAACTTAATATTATGTTAACAAACATATTCGATTTTTTTGAAAAATGTTATTATTTTAACCAGAAAGATAGGGGGTTCAAACATGAGTGATACTTTTTATAATTTAGGGAAAATCTTAAGAACCATTCGTGAAAATAAAGGATATACACAGCAGGAAGTGGCTGATCATGAAATGTCCCGATCCAACTATACAAAATTGGAGAAAAATGAAATCAATCCTAATGTAGTTAAGTATCTGGCCATTTTAGATCATATGGATATTCAGCATGATGAGCTGTCATTTATTTTAAATGGGATACAAACTGGATGACAAAAGCACGGTCTTATACCTTTTTAAAGGTATGGAGCTCTTTCCTAATCTATCGTACGTGAACAACGTTATTGAAGCTGCTGAAAAGGTACTAAAGAAACGAGAGGATCATCTGACACGTGACATCTTATATATTTGTAAAGCTTATGTTTGTCTGCTGGAAGACTATGATCTGTCAAAAGCCCGGATGTATGCCGAGAATATTTGGAATCGGCTAAAAAAACTAGACAAGTTTTATCTTTCTGAATTGCATCTTTTGAATGGAATTTTATTTTACTTTGAACTTGATACATCAATTGCTATGACCAATAAAGCATTAAAAGAGTTAGAGAAGTACTATTGTTTTAAAGAAGCGGATGAACTGCAGATGTCTTTTCTATCTAACCTTTCTTGTATACTCATTGCCCACAAAGAATATGAGTCTGCCTTGAACTATGTTGATCAATTAATCAGTCATACTAGATCTGAATATAAAGTTCTAACGTTAGGAGCCGCGTTGGTTCGTAAAGGAATCTGCCTGGAAGCACTGGATGATAAAACGGCCAGTCAATCCAACTATGAGCTCGCAATCAAATTGTTTCGGATTATGGAACGAGATGATCTGGTCAAGTTGACTTTAGAAAGCCCTAAACTAGTCTACAATCTCTATGGGCATGTTGAAGTACAAGAGACGAGTGCTTAAATTTAATTTGTATAAAAAAGGATCAGCCATCTGGCTGATCCTTTTTAAAACTCAAATACTACCTATAGATGAAATCGATTCTGAAAATCTCTGTCTACTCTGATGTACTGTTTATCGGCCAGGCTTGTTCCATAAACTTTCAGTCCGGGAGCATACTTTTCCTGTCTTACAGTGATTCTTCTTGACTCTCCCGGTATATAGTCTAATCCAATGCAGGCAATCGATTCTTCAAAAGTCAGTACCGCAATTTCACTTTGGGGCAAGTTCGAATGAACGCCTCCGATCAGAGCTGTTAGGTGTTGGACTCCTTTTTGATGAAAGGATCTCAATTGCTCAATCTCAGCTTTTGTAAATGAGAAATCCCAGCGTTTGACCTTTTTCCCATTATGATCTGGGGTGGACCTATATTTCATCAGAACCATGATTTCTTCTTTTGTATTCTGCGAGGACAGCTTATAAAACAAACCATCTTCTGTAGCGTTGATCAATACTGGTATGGTACCCGACTTAGTCAATTTGGATAAAAAAGCCCCATAGTAAAAATCTTCTTTGTTTACATTTCCCAACTTCTTCACTCTCTTTAACAAATTTTCTTTTAGTATCCAGCGGTTATAAGGCTCTGCAGCATCAAGTATAAAAGGAAGGTTACAGATACACTTAATAAGGTACCAATGACAAAATATTCAGAAAAAGACGCTTCTTCTACAATCCGTTTATACCTGGCAAATGCTTTGATAGATAAAATAGCAACGATCGGAAGCAGCTGTCCAGCGCTGAATGATAATAGGATCAATATTCTTTCCAAAGTCCCGATCATTGCGCCAGCACCTTTAAAGCCTGCTCTTTGTTGATCTTCTTTGGGACTAAGCCGACTTATGTTGTCTGATTCTAACTTAGGGTTGTATGCAGAACTGATTTTCCTGATCAGAAGATTTGCCGGTTTCATCAGTAGCAGCAGTGTTAGTGCATAACTAATGAATGTATGGTAATAACTAGTATCCCAGGTAAAAAAGAATTCTGCTTCTGAATGAGTCATACTGCCTGTAACTAGACGCTGGATCACATACAGGGTTGCTGTTGAAACTACCAAGCTGCTGAAGAACAGTAGAGCCGTTTTTTTAAACTCAAATTGTTTTTTAGTTTGGTAAAGGTACATAGTGATTAGTATGAATCCTATTCCTATAATGATCCAATGAATTGATTGCCTTACACCAGTCAGACCTTCAGAAATTAAAAGTATCCAGACAAGCTGCAGGATCTGACTAATAGAAAGAACGACTAGAGACCGGTTTTTTTGTACCAGCTTAGTGAGGACTTCTTCCGAACTGCTGGTATACCGAACCAATCGCTGAATAAGCGGCATGATGAAAACTTTATGTATAGTATTGACCATAACGACCGACATAATAATTGCTGCTGTCAGCACAAAATCTACTTCTGGCATAGCGAAGAGGATCAAAAGAAAGAGTAATAGGCTGATCCAGCTATATCTTCTGATATGGTGATTGAGCTCATCGCCGGTGGGGGTAGTCCCGTAGATTTTAGAAGGATCTTTTATCATGTAGAAATCCCCGAGAATATGGATAATCAATGATTCAATAATCATACGCGCTCCTCCATTGCTCGATTTGTTCTGCCAGCTGTTTTCTGGACTGGCTGTACTGCTTGATGTGAGTAGACTTAATACGCTTGCTGATAGTTTGTTCGCTGAACGACTTGTGGTAAGATTGATTCATCTGTTGTTTCAAACGCTGATTGTTAATCTCTTCATAACCGAATACATTTAGAGCCGTATAAGCTGTTTCTTGCTGTGTGGTTGTCCAGTCATTTCTGATCGTGTTCTGCAGCTTGATGATGCTATTCCAAAAGGGACCAACTTCAGTATTGGTTTCAACTCTTTCGGTCGTTTCCCCATAGTCGTTTTCTGAATGGACACGTTCGATCGCAGCTCGTGCATTCCAGTAAGCTGGTCCATCTGTCCCGATACTGATTGTTTTATCTTTGATTGGTGTCAGAATATCTCCTATTCCTATTCCCCATCTCAAGCTGGCTTCTTCATTCAACTGTTTTTTTGTCTCCAGTTTCAGCTTAGTATCAATCAAATCGATCACTAAAAAGGCTGTATAGCAGTCGCCTATAATACCTTGGAATTCGTCTCCCAGAGTAACAGTTAAATTAGATTCTATTTGATTAGAGAATTGAGTATTGATTTCTTCTAATATATGATCCAGCACTTCTTGCAATCGCGCGCGATTATCCATTTTCTTAGAGGCAATAATATCTGCAATTACTGCAATCTTCATTTGTTCTCCCATAAGTTACACCTCCAAAATGTCTTTAAATACAGTATAAACCAAATAAGGTTGATATTCAATTATCAACCTTATTTGGTTTATTTAAATCCAGAGATTTACTTATAGGATACAGTTTCAATACTTAAAGTGGATGCACCTTGTGTCAGTTTAGCGACTGGACAGCGCTTTTCAGCTGATTGAATAATTTTTTCAGCGTCCGCTAGGTCCATTTTATCAATGGAAGCGAACAGTTGAACATCAAAGTAAAAACCGATACCGTTTGATTCTCGTTTTAACTGAATCGTACTTTCAACTTTACTTTGAGTCCCTTCTAATCCGCGGGCTTTTAATAAAGACTGAATCGTTGCATTCAAGCATGTTGTCATGGCTAGTCCGAATAACTCTTCTGGATTTGTACCAGGCGATTCATTTAATGGGCTGGATGTAATGACTCTCAAACCTTCTGGATGATCAACATAGGCCACACCGTCAACGCCAGCATGATTAACGACTTTTGTTTCAAATAGCGGCTTTTCCCACTGTTCCATAAAAATCCCTTACCCTTTTCTTGGTGCTAAGTCGATGCCTTCGATTTTTTCCAACTCAGGAAGCAATGCACGAAGAATACGCCCGCCAAAAATAAAGACATCCATTACAGGATTCACATCTTCTCCGGTAATACCTAAGTAACGCATGAAAAGTTCTCCATCTCCAGATACTAAGAAACGATAGTAACCGGATCTCATTGCGTTTAATTCATTTAATTCGACTAAGATATCTGCTAGTTTGTTACGGTCCGTGACATAGCCGATTTTATTATAAGTGATTTGATAGTTAACTCTTTCTTGCGGTGCATCATGGATAATAACAGCACAGGCAACCGGTTTTGTTTTAGTAACTCTTAGAGCAGATTGAAACAATAATTGCTGCTGCTCCATAGTGTTGCCTTCTTTATCTCTGATCGGTGCCGGAATTTCTTTGATTTGGAATTGAATCTTCTTTTCTTCTGCTAATTGCTTGAAATTATCAGTAATTTTGCTCATGTTAACTCCTCCAATTAAACTATTTATCTTTACGATAGATGTTCACTCTTATTATTATAACGCACATAAAGAGGTAAATACAGACTTGGAGAGGGATTTGGCAGACAATCTTTCTATGTTCAATCTCTTATCCACTTCATCAGTCAAAGATGATATACTATTACCAGTTCAATGAGGAGGTAAAAGAATGGATTATTCAAGAAGCTCGAGTTTTGGTCCTGAAGAAAAATGGGGTCGTCAATCTTTTTTTGATGGAGGACTTTTGACTTACATATTGATTTATATTTTAGGATCGATTGTCACTGCAGTTACTTTCGGGATAGCTTATCCATGGGTACTCTGCTGGATATACGGCTGGAAAATCAACCATACTGTGGTAGATGGACACAGGTTGCATTTTTACGGTACTGGAATGAGCCTGATCGGCAACTGGATCAAATGGTTGCTGCTCATGTTTATTACACTGGGGATTTATGGCTTCTGGGTAGTCATCAAGCTAGAAGACTGGAAAGTCAAAAATACCCGCTTTGTAAATTAATGAAGCCGGATTAAGACGGTTGAAAAAAGAAGGCTCCTGTATACAGGCAAGCCTTCTTTTTAATATTGAATAGATAGCCAAAAACTGGATCGACTGGTAAAGAGAAATCACTGGTTTAAAAAACAGAAATCAAAAAAGCTGTCCTCTCATTAGAAAGGACAGCTTCTTTAGTGTACTCATAGTTATTAACGACGAGAACGTTCTTGGATACGTGCAGCTTTACCACGTAGGTTACGTAAGTAGTACAATTTAGCACGACGTACACGACCTTGACGAGTCACTTCAATTTTAGCAACACGTGGTGAATGTAATGGGAAAGTACGCTCAACGCCTACTCCGTTCGATACTTTACGAACAGTGTACATTTCGCTGATGCCTTGTCCACGACGTTTGATCACTACGCCTTCAAAAATTTGAATACGCTCACGAGTTCCTTCTACGATACGTGCGTGAACACGAACAGAATCTCCAGGACGGAAGTCAGGAAGATCACTACGTAGTTGTTCTTTAGTGATGTCTTGAATTAATGGATTCATTTAAACTACTCCTTTCGCGCAACATTCTTAGGTGCTTGTCCCAGCGGAAAATTGCCAAATAAAAGTGGTTGCCCACTCGACTATTAACTTTACCATATTGAGCGGAGTCTGTAAAGGTTATTTACTTGATTTGTTGAAAAAAGCAAGATTATTTTTTCCATTCCTCTAACCAGCGTTTTTCCTGCTCAGTTAAATTACGCTTCTTAAGCATATCCGGTCTTCTCTCAAATGTACGCTTTAATGATTCCTTATGGCGCCATTCTTCAATCAATTTATGATTACCGTTCATCAGTACTTGCGGAACTTCCATTCCTTTATATTCAGCCGGTCTCGTATAGTGGGGGTGTTCTAGAAGACCGCTTGAATGAGAATCCGTCTCTGCAGATACTTCATTTCCCAGTACTCCCGGAATCAAGCGAACAGCAGCATCCATCATCACCATTGCTGCTAATTCTCCGCCTGTCAGTACATAATCACCTAAAGACACTTCATCCGTTACTAAACTGCGAATACGCTCATCATATCCTTCGTAGTGGCCGCAAATAAATACTAAATGTTCTTCTCTGGAAAATTCTTCAGCCATATTCTGATCGAAGGGCTTTCCAGCAGGGTCCATTAGAATGATTCGTTTAGTCGTATTCGGTTCGCGATGATTGATTTCTTCCATAGACTGAAAAATCGGTTCGGGTTTCAACAGCATACCGGCTCCCCCTCCATATGGAGTATCATCAACATGCTGATGTTTCCCACTGCCGAAACGACGGAAATTGACTTTATTAACCTCAAGCAGGTCCTTATCAATTGCCCGTTTCATGATTGAATGGCTTAATGGACTGTCAAACATCTCTGGAAAGAGGGTTACAACATCTATTTTCATTAATCGTCTAATCCTTCCATTACAAACGCTTTTACAACTTGATTTTCTATATCAACATCTAAGATGACAGATTCAATATACGGCAGTAATAGATCGCGCTTATTCTGACGCTGTACAACCCAGACATCGTTAGCTCCTGGAGAAAGGACTTCTTTGACTTTACCCAACTCGTTTCCGTCTTCATCGACAACTGTACAACCGATGATTTCATGCAGATAAAACTCATCCTCATTCAGCTCAAGCAGCTGATCTTCTCCAACTCTAAGCATTCCGCCGACAAATTGTTCTACCTCATTGATCGTCGGATAATCTTCAAAAGCGACAAGATCAAAGTTTTTATGCACACGGTGCGAACGTACGATTAATTCGACTTGTTCACCGTTTTCCCCGAACCAGATCAAAGAAGCTCCTGTGAAATACCGTTCTTCTGGAGTGTTGGTGATTGATATCACTCTGACTTCTCCTTTTAATCCATGGGTATTGACGACTTTTCCTACATCATAAAATTCCATAATCTTACTCCACCTTTTTAATCTATCATACAACAAAATGAGGATGGTCTCGTGAGAGGCATCCTCATTTACTATAAACCTTCAAATAATCTTACATGGATTGATTGTCTGCGATCTAATCGACAATTGTTAAACGCACACGCTTTGGTCCGTCAAATTGGATACTATAGACAATAGCACGAATCGCTTTAGCGATCCGGCCTTTTTTTCCAATCACACGACCGACATCATCAGGATGAACCGATAATAGGTATTCATGAAATTCATCGGTATCTTGCAAGTCAAGCTTGACTTCATCTGGATGACTGACTAACGGATCGACAATTGCATGAATCAATTCTCTCATTTTCTGATCAGTCATAATACCACCCTTTTATGTAGGATCACTTACTTGACCATGTTGGCCAAGTAAGATCAATTGTTATTATTTGCTTCTTTTTTCTTCGTGGAATTTTTTCATGATTCCTTCTTTAGAAAGAAGATTTTTAACGGTATCAGATGGTTTAGCGCCATCACGCAACCATTTTAGTACGAGTTCTTCGTCCACTTTAACTTCAGCCGGTGTTGAAACTGGGTTGTAAGTACCAACTGCTTCAATAATACGACCATCACGTGGAGCGCGAGAATCCGCAACAACTAAACGGTAAAAAGGTTTTCTTTTAGAACCCATACGTTTCATACGAATTTTTACTGCCATGTTTAACTTGCACCTCCTGTTTGGATCCGACAATGCATAACATTGTCTTCACTCAATCTCACGAAGACTATCATAACATGACATGCAACCCTTGTAAAGTGTTTTTTCTTTACAGTTTAAAAATTATTTAGGTTAGGATATTAAGAGTGACTATCATAGAAACTATTAGTTCTGACCTGTACTGACTGTATCGATCACGATAACCACGCCCAACAAAGTTTCAACATGTTTTTCATCGTAAATATCGATTGAATAAGCATCTCCCCAAGAAATCAGTTTTCTGTTGACTTCTGCAATCGTACGCCCGCTGTCATTATTGATGACATAGTTGTGCTCTAAGATAGATCCTTCTATCGTCCAGTTAGTCCCCTCAATTGTGTAGTTGTTCTTGAATAAATTGAAAGATTTTTTGACTGTTGCGACATGTTCGCTGTTCTTATAAAGTTCAAAAGCAGGTTTTAATGAAAATAGTTTCTGTTCAACATACAAAATCTCTTCATTCTGCATATTGTAGATATGTAACTTGTTTCCTAAAGAAAATGTCTTCCCTTCTACATAGTAGGCATCTCGCTCTTGTTCGTCTTTAACTTTGAACTGATCTTTGAATGAGAAAACTTTTTGTTTTATATAAAATCGCATCGCCATACTCCTTTTCTAATTAACCTTTATAGTCCAACTGTAAACGAGTTGCTTAAGAGAATCAACCCGAAATAGATTGAAAAGAATGGATAGTTCAATCAATAAAGGCCGATTCTAAAATGAATTAGAATCGACCTGTTTTTAATAGAAAAAAGCTTATTTTTTACGTCTGATTTTTTTCTTCTTGCGTTTGTTCATGTTTTTCGAAGCTTTATTAAAGGCCATTTTACCCAGCTTGCCTTTAACCCCTCCGCCAAACAAGTTTTCCATACCATTCATGTTGCCGTTTGACATTTTGCTCATCATATCTTTTGATTGCTTGAACTGCTTGATCATCCGGTTGACTTCTGCAATATTACGAGCGGAACCTTTAGCGATTCTGCGTCGGCGTTTTTGTGACAGAATATCCGGATTTGCTCGTTCTTCAGGTGTCATAGACAACACGATGGCTTTCATATGAGCCATATCTTTTGGATCCATCTCAAATTGATCCATACCGGGAATCTGATTGACGCCGGGAATCATCTTAATCAGATCTTCAAGCGGTCCCATATTCTGCATCTGGTCCATTTGTTCAATGAAGTCATTGAAATCATACGTGTTTTCACGCATTTTCTCTGCCATTTCTTCGGCACGCTTTTCATCCACTTCTTGCTGAGCCCGCTCAACCAGGGTTAGGATATCGCCCATTCCCAAAATTCGGTTAGCCATACGATCCGGGTGGAATGGTTCCAGTGCATCCAATCGCTCGCCCGTACCCGTAAATTTAATGGGTTTTTGCGTGACGGAACGGATAGATAGTGCAGCTCCGCCTCGCGTATCGCCATCCAATTTCGTCAGGATCACACTTGTAATATCTAAGCGATCATTAAAGGTATTCGCAACATTGACAGCATCCTGACCAGTCATTGCATCGACAACTAGAAAAATTTCATCAGGATTCACTGCAGATTTTACATCTTCCAATTCATCCATCAATGTTTCATCGATATGCAGGCGACCCGCCGTATCAATAATAACCACGTCACGATTTGTATCTTTTGCTTCTTGTATCCCTTTTTCAGCGATTTCTACCGGGCTGACTTGATCCCCCATACTGAAAACTGGAATATTCAAATCATTTCCGACAGTTTGCAGCTGGTCGATCGCAGCAGGACGGTAAATATCGGCTGCTACCATCATTGGTTTTTTGTTTTCATGCTTGCGGAGGTAATTCGCTAACTTGCCGGCTGTCGTCGTTTTCCCGGCACCTTGAAGTCCGGTCATCATGTAGACCGTTGGACCGCGATCAGCAAAAATGATCTTTTCTTGTGTTCCGCCCATCAGTCCGGTCAATTCATCGTTCACGATTTTGACGACTTGCTGTCCACCATTTATGCTTTCCAGTACTTCTTCACCAATGGCTTTTTCTCTTACGGTTTTTACAAAATCTCTTACTACTTTATAGTTTACGTCGGCTTCCAGAAGTGCCAGTCGCACTTCTCGCATCGTGTCTTTGACATCTGCCTCTGTAATTTTTCCTTTTTTGCGAAGACCTGAAAACGCATCTTGCAAACGTCCTGTTAATCCTTCAAAGGCCATTCAGGTTATTTCCCCTCTCGTTTTGGTTCATAACTAACTTTCTGGATCAGCTGAATCAGTTTTTGATCTTCTGGGTACTGTTTTTCGACATAAGATCTGACCTCAGCCATAGATTGCTGGTTTCGGTTGAAGTCTTCGACTAAATGCAGCTTTTCTTCATAGTCCAGCAAGATCGCTTCGGACCGTTTAATATTATCATAGACCGCTTGTCTGCTGATGTCGAAGTCTTCTGCAATCTCTCCCAGAGAGTAGTCTTCTCCGTAATAAAATTGCATATATTCTTGCTGTTTCTTTGTCAACAATGGTCCATAAAAACTAAATAATGTGTTCATCATGAGCGTTTTTTCTAATTCCATTTTGTACGCTCCTTCTACGCAGTCTGCTCGATCAGTTCTTTGAACAGACCATACGCAAATTTCTCTGTATTGAACGGATGCAGGTCATTCATGGTTTCGCCTAAACCGACAAATTTGACTGGAATCTGCAACTCCTTGCCAATCGCCAGTACAATGCCACCTTTGGCCGTTCCATCCATTTTAGTCAATACAATACCCGTAACGTCTGTCGTTTCTTTGAATATCTTGGCTTGATTCAATGCATTCTGACCTGTAGTTGCATCCAAAACTAATAACGTCTCATGGGGTGCATCAGGAATTTCTCTTGAAATGACTCGTTTCATTTTTTCAAGCTCGTTCATGAGGTTTTTCTTGTTTTGCAATCGTCCTGCTGTATCAATCAGTAATACATCTGCTTGCTGTTCTCTCGCTTGGTTGATTCCGTCATAAACGACTGCCGCCGGATCCCCGCCTTGTTTTGTGGATACAACAGTTGCTCCTACGCGGTCGCCCCAGACGTGCAGCTGTTCGATCGCACCGGCTCTAAAGGTATCCCCTGCTGCCATAACGACTTTTTTTCCTTGATCAATATACTGATGGGCCATTTTAGCAATAGTGGTTGTTTTCCCTACGCCATTGACTCCGACGAATAAAACAACAGTCAGTCCATCAGGAGTGTTATTGAACTCGATATGTTCAGGATTTGTTTCTCCGTAAAGGTCGACCATTGTCTGTACAATAACCCGCTCTGCATCAGACATACTTTTTACATTCTGCACACGCGCTTCATGGCGGAGTGTTTCAGAAATGTACATCGTTGCTTCAAATCCAACATCTGATTCAATCAGCAGATCTTCCAGTTCTTCAAAAAATTCCTCATCTTCATAACGGAAGTTTGCCATCAATTCATTTAACCGTCTGGTAAACGACCGGCGGGATTTCTGCAGACCTTTTTCGTACTGAGCAGTTTCATTTTGTTCTGAACGAGGTTTTGGTGCAGGTTGTTCAGCGACAGTCGGCTGCTCTGTCTGTTCTATTTGCTCTGCTGGCGTTTCTTGCTTATCTGTATTTGTAAAGGCAGATTTGATCTTGTCGAACAATCCCATATTTTCCCCAACTTTCTATCTCTTTTTCTGACAACAGATCTGATTCTGGCTATTATCAATGAATGAGTGATTTTATCTAGTTTAACACATATTGATCGATAGCATAAGCCACACCATGATCTTCATTGGAACGTGTTACAACATCAGCGTATTTTTTGACTTCATCTGTAGCATTATCCATGGCGACACCAACGCCAGCGTATTGGATCATTGCCAGATCGTTTTCCTGATCGCCGATGGCCATGATTTCACTGACATCCAGATTCAATTCTTCAGCGAGCAAAGCCAATCCTTTTCCTTTATCTACCGTTTTAGGCAGAATTTCCAGAAGATTAGGACGAGATTTCATAATTGTATAACGATCTCGAAAATCAGCAGGGATTTTTGCGATCGCCTCATCCAACTCGGGTTGATGCCAGCAGAAAATCAACTTATTCATTGCGGTAGAATCCGGCAGAGAAGCGGTATTGATCGGCTTAAACGGCAAGATATCCATGATGCTCGGATATAAAGATGTTTTTCCAGCCGGATACGCCGGTTCATAAACAGTATTCAAATCGATAAAGTTGCACGGAACGTCTAATGTTTTACTCAATTCGTAAACTTCTAAGACTTCATCTTTGCTCATCGTGATCTGGCTGAGACTCTGTCCCGTTTTTGTCCATTGGATCAGACCGCCGTTGTAGGTGATTCCTAAATCTCCGTCTTCCAGCAAGTTGCAGGCTTTAAGTATATGCAAAATTGCTTTTAAGGGTCTGCCTGTACAAAGAACGACTTTGACACCAGCTTCTTTTGCACGTTGTATGGCTTGTTTATTTTCTTCAGATACTTCTTTTTGTTTGTTCAATAACGTTCCGTCTAAGTCCAATGCTACTAATTTGATCGTCAATGTAACGGCTCCTTATAGGGTATAGTGGCTTCAATTGTTTTTATTGTGATTTTAAAATAAGGTCAAGTAACGCCTTCGATTTCCGCTGCGTCTTTCAATCGCACAGAGACCAGTTTTGATACGCCTTTTTCTCTCATGGTTACGCCGTAGAGACTATCCGCTTCTTCCATCGTTCCTTTACGGTGGGTGATCACGATAAACTGTGTATCCATCGCAAAGTTCTGCAAGTACTTGCCGAACCGGGAAACGTTGGCTTCATCCAATGCTGCTTCTGCTTCATCTAAGATACAGAATGGGATAGGCCGTACTTGTATGATCGCAAACAATAAAGAAATTGCGGTCAAAGCGCGCTCACCGCCTGAAAGCAGGCTGAGCGACTGCAGGTTCTTTCCTGGCGGCTGAGCAACAATTTCTACACCGGAAGTTAAGAGATTCTCCGGGTCTGTCAGCTGCAGCTCTGCTTTACCGCCACCGAACATTCTCGGGAAAACTAAAGCAAACTGGGTTTGAATCTGTTCAAAGGTTTCCTTGAATCGCCTGGAGACCTCTGTATCCATCTGGTCCATCGTATCGTAAAGACTAGCTTTGGCTTCCAGCAGGTCTTTTTGCTGTTCACTCAAGAATGTGAAGCGCTCATTGACACGCTTATATTCTTCAATAGCTCCCAGATTGACAGGTCCCAGTTCTTCTATCCCTTTTTTCAGCAGTTTCACTTTTTTCTGTGCTTCTTCTTCGGTCAGTTCAATGGCAGGTTCTAGCCGCGCTTCCTCATAGCTTAATCCATATTCTTCAGATAGATAAGACAAATAATGATCCAAAGAAACATCTGCACGAGACGATTCGATTTCAATTTTTGTTTTCCGGTCATGCAAGGCTTGCTTATCAGCTTGCTTAGCCGTTAACCGGGTATCAATTGTATTTTGTTCTGTTTCTAATTCAAGGAGGGTTTGTTTTGCTGCAGCTTCTTCTTGGTAAATCGTTGCTTTCTGTTTGTTTAACTTAATCAGCTGCGCTTCAAGTTCTTCCTTAGATCCCAACGATTCTCCGGCTTCATAGGCAGCGAGGTCATTGTTTAGAGCTGATAGATTTTCTTCAATTTGTTCTTTCTGCTTTTTGAAATGAGAAACTTCTGCTTTAACGGCAGCTTGTTGTTCATTAACCGTATTTAATTGAGTTTGAAGGGATTCTAATTCCTGCTGCAGAATCAGTTTCTGTGTTTCAACATCTTCTTTTTCAGCAGATAGTTCATTCATTTCATTTTTCTGATCAAGCATTTTCTGATCAATATTTTTTCGTCTTTCAGAAATTTCAGTTAACCGTTTCTGATTTTCTTCCCATTCTTCTTCTGCTTGCGAGGATTCAAAAGATAAGGCTTGCTGTTCTCGACTTAAACGATTTTTCCGGTCTTCATATCCAGCTAGCTCATTTTGGAGCTGTTTCTCTTCTACCCTTTTTTCTTCTCCATTCGCACGTATGACTTCAAGTTGTTCAATCAGTTCTGCTCTTTGCTGTTTCTCTTTGAGCATTTCATGTTCTCTGAGTTCGACCGTTTTAGTCGTTTCATCAATGAATATGGCTAAGTCTTTCAATTCTTTTTTTTGAGAGAAGAGATGAGAATTAGAGGAGCGTTTCCCTCCCCCGCCTGTCATTGAACCTCCAGCATTCATGACGTCTCCTTGAAGGCTCACGACACGGTAGCGATATTGAACGGTTCGAGCGATTGCATTCGCTGCTTCCAGTGTTTCGGCGACAATCGTGTTGCCGAGCAGATTTTCAAAAATATTTGCTGCACGCGGATCAAAACGGATCAGCTCGCTGGCAATACCAACATATCCTTCGATACGCTGAGCAGAAGCTTTTACATCTCCTCGAAGGAGACGAGACTTAATAGTGGTCAGCGGCAGAAAAGTTGCTCTGCCGGCACGAGAAGATTTCAAGTATTGAATGGCTTCTCGTCCTGCTTTTTCGTCTTCTACTACAACAAACTGACTGGAAGATGCCAAGACAGTATCAATGGCTTCAACATAAGCTTTAGGGACTTCAATCAAATCGGCTACGGTTCCTACTATGCCCTGCAGGTGAGCTTTTTGCTTCATCACTGCTTTAACACCCGCAAAATAACCTGCATAGTTTTCTTGAAGATCCTGCAAGCTGGCTTTTTTGGCAACTGCCTGCTGCAGTTTGCTGCGAGATTGGTTTAACCGAACTTCTTTGTTTTCGATTGAAACCGATAACTGGTCTACCGTTTCTTTTGTAGACTTGAAAGAAGTCAGGAGTTCATCGACTTCCTGCTTCAGCTGCTCATGTACTGTTGTTTTTTCTTCTAAATATTGTGTCAGTTCTTTTAATTCTTGAGTTGTTTTCACTGTGTTTCTGGACATTTTTTCTTTTGTAACGGCTTGTTGTGAAAGTTGTCTTTCTAAATAGGTTTGTTCATTTTTCAGTGAAGACTGTTCTTGCATCAGATCAATATAAGTGGTTCGAAGTTCTTCTAATGCTGCTTCTCGATTCCCTTCGAGTCGCTCTTTCTGAGCTTGTTTTGTTTTAATCTGCTCACGCAGATCGGCTGACGATTTTAAGCAGCTGTCCAGTTTTGAATTCACTTCAGTTAACTGGATTTCAATCGACCCTTTTTGTGTTTCTTGTTTTTGAATAGCTGCTTTTTTCTCGACTAAGAAAGCTTCTTTATGCTTTTCTTTTTCAGCATAAAGAGATAAAGCTGATTCTGTCCGTTCGATGCCCTGGACAGTCTGCAGCAGCTGCTCTTGAAGCTGTTCTCTTTTTTGTTCTAACTCAGTGTGTCCGGTTTTAACCGTTTGTGCTGCTTTCGTATCTTCTTCAATAGAATTAGTCAATTCTTCCAATTCTTCTTCAAGCGTTTTTAAAAGTTGCTGATTGTTCTCGATTGCTTGCTGAAGTTGATTGATCTTTAAAACAGATAATCGAATATCGATTCCAGTCAGCTCTTCTTTCTGCTCTAAGTAAGACTGAGCTAAGTCGCTTTGGACCCTAAGGGGTTCAACTTGAGCATCCAGTTCATACAAAATATCCTGAACACGATCAAGGTTGTCCTGCGTTTCGTCTAGTTTTCGCTCAGCACTCTGCTTTCTCAACTTATATTTGAAAACACCTGCTGCTTCTTCAAAAATAGCTCTACGATCTTCTGCTTTACTATTAAAGATCGCTTCGACTTGTCCTTGTGAAATAATCGAGAATGACTCTTTTCCGAGTCCAGAATCCATAAATAAATCAACGATATCTTTCAATCGACAGGACTGTTTGTTCATCAGATAATCACTGTCGCCGTTTCGATTGATTCGGCGTGTCACACTGACTTCTTCAAAGTCGACAGGAAGAAAGCCATCCTGATTGTCTAAAACCAGAGTGACTTCTGCAATGTTGATGGGTTTTCTAGAATCTGTACCAGAAAAGATAATATCATGCATACGGCCGCCGCGCAGGTTCTTTGCAGACTGTTCACCCATGACCCATCGGATCGCTTCAATGATATTGCTTTTTCCACTTCCGTTTGGACCAACAACCGCTGTAACGCCATCGTTGAATTCCAGAGTCGTTTTATCAGCAAACGACTTAAAACCTTTCAATTCCAGTCTTTTTAATTGCACAGACCTTTTCTCTCCTTGCTTACGTACGAAAAGGACAAGACACAGAACAGCTGCTCTGTGCCCTTTGTCCTTTTAGCTGTTTTTTTCTAATGTCTGTAACGCTGCTCTGGCAGCCTCTTGCTCTGCCCCTTTTTTTGAACGCCCTTTTCCTGTTCCAAGCGAATCGCCTTCAACAAATACTTCAACGACAAATTGTCGATCATGATCCGGTCCAATTTCTTGAATGACCTGATATTCGATCGTCACTACACCGTTTTTTTGCAGCAATTCCTGCAACCCGGTTTTATGATCCATCCCATGAGAGAAATCACCTGAATCTATTTTAGGAAACAACACATCTCTGAGAAATTCTAAAACAACGTCCATTCCTTGATCTAAAAAGATCGCGCCTACAAAGGCTTCAAATACATCGCAAAGCAATGATGGCCTCTTACGTCCGTTCATCAGCTCTTCGCCTTTTCCAAGACGCAGAAATTGTGCCAGCTCGCATTCTTTCGCCAGTTTAGCAAGGCTTTCGGCTCTAACGATTGCAGCACGCATTCGAGTAAGCTGTCCTTCAGGAAGCTCAGGAAATTTTTTGTATAGATATTCAGAAACGGTCAATTCCAAAACAGCATCGCCTAGAAATTCCAGACGTTCTAAGTTTTTTAATGTCAACTCTCGATGATCATTCGCATAGGATGAATGCGTAAATGCTTCAATCAGCAGTTCATTATCATTAAACGTTATACCAAATTGATTGTTTACATGGTCAATTAAAGGTTTAGTCATACATTTACACTCCTTCCACTACAAAGTATAACTCTATTATACTGGAATTTAGGACAAAAATAAACCTGTAATCCACTGATAACAGGGGTGTAAAGCGTTTCAGTTACAAATTCGGAGTCCTATATATAAAAAAAGATACTTCTCGGAAGTATCTTTTTGATAAATGCTCTTTATCCTTTAACTGATCAGCGACTGAATGACGTTGTTGAATGATGAATAGCTGGTACATTGAATCAGCTTTTGAACGACAGCGGGTGTGTTAACGATCTTACCAAGGACTTCGTACAATAGCTGCAAGTCTTCTTGACTGTCTTTTTCAACGTTCAGCAAACAGACGAACTGAACTTTTTTATCTCCCCACTCGATCGGCTGAGCAAGTGTACAGAAGGTTAGAAATGTCTGTTCTGTATGCGGTGTGATCGGATGCGGAACAGCTACAAGATTACCGTAGGCAGTTGGAGCAATTGCTTCTCTTTCTTCTAGTAAAGAAATATAATGATCAGACAATCTATGCAAAGGAGACAATTTTTCGACTAAGAAGTGAAAGACTTCTTCTTTAGAAGATAGATCTCTGTTTAAGAAAGTATGCTCTGCATCAATGAAAGATTTCCATTCCTTCTGTTCAGTTTTTATATATTGCTCGATGCGGAGCAGATCGTAACGGCTCATGATTGTGTTGACTTCAATGACTGGAACAGGCAGCGTATCTGTAATCGGTACGGCACTGATCAGAAAGTCGATCTGATCATACGGAATCTCATGGATCCGGTAAAGCTCTGTCGTTCCTAGAATATCCAGTTCCGTTTTAAACTCTGACTGTAGTTTATACTGGATCAATTTGGAGCTGCCGACACCTGATGCACAGACAATATAGCAGCGTTTCGAGATTTGATGTTCTTTATTTCTTTCAATTGCTGCACCGATATGCAAAGCGATATAGCCCACCTCGTTTTCATCTATATCTACTGAAAGTACCTGATTGATTACAATTGCTGCGATGATTCCTGCTTCAAAGGCCAGCGGATAGTTGACTTTAATATCTTCAAGTAAGGGATTTCGAATATTCATTTGATATCTGAAGCGGTTAATAGCCGGTTTTAAATGCAGTCCAAGACTGGTTATCAGTTCTTGGTCCTGCAATAAATCAATGCTTAATTCTTCTTTTAAAGTTCTGAGTATGCGCTGAATCAAAGTCTGGATTTCTGGATCAACGACCGTTTGTACATTGTTCATATGGCTTTGACTGGGATCAACCAGCTTTGTTCCTAAAAGGTGAATAGCGATATAGGCAATTTCAGCTTTTGGGAAATCAATCTGCAAAAGCGACTCAATCTGGTGAACAATCTTTTGAGCGACAAAAAATTCTGGCTGCTCCTTAATGTCTGAGATATCTCTCTCAAACATATTGATATTATATCCATCCTGTATCCTTCTGAATGCAATGACAATATGCATAAAAAGGTTGTTCAGTGAAATATCAGAAAGGACGATTTGGTTTCTGGCAATCTGTTCCAGCAGAATGATCCAAATTTTATTCAGCATATTTTCTGAAATCCCCGTCATCGTACTGACTTGCTGAAGTTGTACTAAATTAGGTCCGACCTCGTTATGATTGAAGAGATATTCGGATATCGCAAAGCGACGATTTAATTCTGATCCTTCCAGATGAATGCCGTAATTCGGCCGACTAATGATTTCCAGTGAATAAGCACGCAGTTTTTCTCTAACCGCTTTCAAATCTGTCTGCAGCGTTGACCGGCTGACATGCAGCTGTTCACTAAGATCATCCAACTTAAAAGAATGATGGCTATGAAGAAAAAGATCCAATAAATAAAATTGCCGCTCATTTGGATTGCTGGGCAGATTGACAGCCGGTTCTTCAGCAGATCGCAAAGACTGGATATACTGTTTGAATGCATCAGCATTTTGAACAGCCAGCTGATATCCTTTTCCTATCTGTGATTGGATGGAAGCTCCATGTGCTTTCAAGTCTTCATTGAGTAATTTGATTTCTTCTCGAACTGTCCGTGAAGAAACATCGATAACTGAAGCCAGCTCTGAACTAGTTATCGGCTTTTCAGTTGAAGACAGCGTTATCAAAATAGCTGTTTTTCGTTCCATTTTGATCCTCCGTTCTCGGTATGTACTGCACTTATAGTATAAACTATTCTATATACAAATGAAAAGCGCAGTAATCAAAAAGTCATTACTGCGCTTTTGCTTATTTAGTCGAACCCGTTGTCTTTTGAAACTTGAGAAAACCATTCAGCACTCTTTTTAGCTGTACGTTCTTGTGTTTCTAAATTCACTGAGTAAAATCCATAACGATTCTTATAGGCGTTCATCCAAGACCAATTGTCCATAAATGTCCATAAGTGGTAACCTTTGACATTGCAGCCTTCTTGAATAGACTGATGCAGCCATTTTAAATGTTCACTAATAAACTCAATTCTGTAGTCATCTTCAATTCGACCATCCACTAAGAAACGTTCTTCGTTTTGAACACCCATACCATTTTCAGAAATGAATGACTCAATGTTTCCATAGTTGTCTCTTAGATTGATCATAATATCGTAAATACCTTTTTCGTAAATTTCCCATCCACGATAAACATTCATTTTTCTTCCAGGCATTTCATAGGCATCGAAGAACCAGTCCGGCATAAATGGACTATCCGGATTAGGCTGTGAGTCTCTTGCTTTTACCCTTCTCGGCTGATAGTAGTTTACTCCTAGTAAATCAACCAGATTGTTTTTCAGCAACTCCTTGTCAGCTGAGTTTGTTTCAGGCAAGTGATCATATTCAGCCAGCAAGTCGATCAGGTCTTGTGGATATTCCCCTTTTACAGCTGGATCCAAAAAGCTGCGGTTAAAGAACAAATCACATATATGTGAAGCTTTTAGATCCGCTGGGTTCTGGCTTCTAGGGTAAGATGGAGTAAGATTCAGCACGATCCCAATTTTACCGTCATAGTTTTTATGATAAATTTCTACTGCTTTTGCATGTGCTATCATAGTGTGATAACCGACTTGTACGGCTTTTTTGGCATCTACTATATTAGGATAATGGAAATCATATAAGTAGCCGCCTTCGACAGGAACAATCGGTTCATTGAACGTAAACCAAGTCTTGACTCGATCTCCAAATAGCTCAAAAGCTTTTGCAGCGTATATTGTATAAGCATCAATAACTTCTCTATTTTCCCATCCGCCGATTTCCTGCATTTCAAGCGGCATGTCAAAGTGATACAGGTTGACAAACGGTTCAATCCCTTGACTGATCAACTCATCAATCACTTGAGAATAGAAAGTAACGGCATCCTGGTTAACCTCACCTTTTCCACCGGGAATTAATCGAGCCCAAGATATGGACATTCTAAAACTGTTATGGTGGATTTTTTTCATATTTGCGATATCTTCTTTGAAGCGATGGTAAAAATCAGAAGTTTCTTCTGGTCCTACACCATCAAAGAAGCGATTCGGCTCTTCTTCATACCACTGATCCCAGATATTTTTTCCTTTTACGCCATTTTCTCCACCTTCTGTTTGTGTTGCGGAAGCAGCGCTCCCCCACCAGAAGTTTTTTGGAAATTGATAAGTCTTAGTCATTTAAATGATTCTCCTTATTTTAGTCGATAAAGTTCTACAATTTCTATAGCTAAGTCACGAACGGTCATGGCAGTCATCAAATGATCCTGAGAATGCACTAATATAATATTCAGTGACTGTCCTTCCCCTCGTGCTTCGTTTTGCAGCAGCTTAGTCTGATGCTGATGAGCTTTACCAAGTTCTTCATTGGCTTCTCTTAGTTTGTCGTCAGCTGCTTCAAACTTGCCTTCTTTAGCCTCGTAGATGGCCTCCATGGCACTAGATTTCCCATTTCCGGCAAATAAAATGATTTGAAAAGCCACTTCTGTTAATGCATTCATCTTGAACCTCCATAAAACAAAAGGAAAGCGAACGGTATTACCCGCTCGATTTCCTTTATCCAGTTTTTAATCTTTATTTAAGCTGTAGTAGTAGATGTTGAAGTAGCAGCTGAATTTTTATCATTTGTATCGACTGAAACTTCTTCTCTATAATACTGGTTATCCAATACTTTCAAGAATGGCAGCCAGATGACAAAGACGATGGCAATATTGATCAGCTGCATTACAGCTCCCATAATATTGTTTCCTGTTGCCAAATATCCACTAAGCAGAGCAGGTGTTGTCCAAGGAACAATTACACCGGCTGGCTTAGGAACGAAGCCTGATGACATCGCAAAGTACGTTACAATCGCTACGACGACAGGAGCAACAAGCCAAGGGATCAGAATTAGAGGGTTCATAATAACTGGAAGTCCGAAAATCACTGGCTCATTTACATTAAAGATTCCAGCAGGTCCGCCTAATTTACCTAATTCTTTTAATTGTCGACTCTTTGTTACAACAAAGATGGCGATGATGACGGCTAGTGTCATACCAGATCCGCCGATACCAACGATAAATGTATCAATGAATTGTTTTGTAACAACATTAGGCAACTCTTCTCCGGCTTGGAAAGCTGCTAGATTTTGATCATTTAATGAATACCAGATTGGATCAAAGACAGAGTTAATGATAATTTGACCGTGCAGTCCAAAGAACCAGAAAACTTGAATTAATAAAACTGCAATCAAGGTAGCTGGCAATCCGCTTCCTAAGGCTGTCAATGGTTCTTGAATCAATGTGTAGATAAAGTTTTGGACTGTCTCATAAGCTGTTAAACTGAATAAGACACGAATCACTAAGAATATTGTCAAAGTAAAAGTGATTGGAATTAAGGCACTGAATGAACGAGAGACAGCAGATGGAACACCTTCCGGCATTTTGATCGTTAAGTTTCTTCTTACAAAGAAATGATACAATTCAGCCGCTATAAAAGCTGTAAAAATCCCTAAGAACATACCTTCTGCTCCGAGAACATTTGTAGGGATAACCCCTGTCGTTTCTTCCAGCACTTGAGGCGTCAAAATCAGGAAGGATGCTAAGGCTACTACACCACCGTAAATAGCTTCTCCTCCACGCTGTTCTACCATTTTATAACCAATACCTATAATAACAAATAATCCCATAATACTTAATGTAGCAGCAGAAGCAGGATCTAAGGCTGCTTTATAGGCAGTATACGCTTCTTCGCTTAATACTTGATCTAAAAAAGGAAAATTAGCAATAACAACAAAAATTGATCCAAAGATAATTAAAGGTAACGCTACCATAAAACCGTTTCTTAAAGCAGTTAAATAACGGTTATTATTCAATTTATCTGCTATCGGAAGTAAAACTTCTTCCAACACATTCATAATTTTATTCATTTTTCTCCTCCTTGTTCTTGTAAAGCTCGTTGCTGTTCGTTTATTAATGTTAGAGCTTTTTCCAGCACAGAAGTGCCATCTACTCGTCCATAATCTACAGCATCTATAACATCGACAGGTACACCAAGCTGATCCCCTTTAACAGTAAATTTCTTTTTCATAAACCGCATTTGAGGGCCAACTAACAGTACGTCAGCGTGAGCCATTTGCTGTTCTGCCTTGTCCTGGGCTACAGCCCAAACTTCTACTTCCTCACCTCTTTTCTCCGCCTCTTCCTTCATCTTTGTGACCAGCAAACTTGTCGACATCCCTGATGAACAAGCCAGCAGAATTCTTTTCAATATAAAACGCTCCTTTCTTTTGCAATTTGGTATGACTTTACTTTAATAAAGAAACGCTTTCATTTCCATATGGTCTTTTTCCACTGTTTGGCGGAAATGGCTTGTTATCCAAAAAATCGGTCAGCCAACTAAATGCTGGCTGACCGATTTGCAAGTTCCCGTATTTGCATGATTACTTTTTCTCTTTGTATATACGAACCGTTTTTTTGAGTAATGGAACGACTTTTTTGTAAAATGGGATATTCGGTTCTTTTTGCTGCTTTTCTTGATTGTATTCGGTTAATGCCTCATTTAAATCTGAGTCTTCTTCAAACTCTAAGTCTTTTTCCTTTAGTTCTTTTCGATTTAGTTTCAGATTTTTCTTGAACTGTTTTTTCATTAGATTTTCAATCAATGATAGGTCGATCGATTCGCCGGCTTTATCTTTTGCAGAAATTACACTTAATACTTCTATATAACTCAGTGCAAGTGCGCTGGTTACGATAGATGCCGTAGTTCCGCTGATTAGACCGCCGACAACTGTTCCGGCACCCGGTATGAACTTGAATGCATTTGCGACGATGGTTTTGCCCAGGTAAGTGGCAGAACCTGTTCCCCCTACTGCAGCAACGATGGTTACAATTGTTGACTTATCAAGTGAAATACCGAAAATAGCTGTTATGTGCGCCAGCAGAGTGATCTGCATTGGAACTAGAACAGAAGCATCAGAAAAGGGAATCGGAATAAAGCCGACACCGAAACTAGAAGCAACATAACGAGTGGCCCAGCGTCTAGCTTCTTTAGCTTTTCTTTCTATATCCGCTTGCTGGGCGTTCGTAAAAGCTCGCTTAATGTCCTTTGGGATTAAATCAAGCGTCTTCCCTACAAGTTCCTTTAACCCAAAAGCGGGTAAAGTAAAATCTTCAGATATCTCGTAAGGTTCTGCCAGAACAGTCTGGATAGCAGCAACTGGCAGATTCATATTGTCCAGATACTGTCTGAATTCTTCGGCAGGTTTGCCGATTGCTTGCGTCAGTACCAGAATAACTGGAATTTTGCTTGCTACATCACTGATCAGATCCAGTTCTATATCTTCTATTCTTGAAGAACTAGCTTGGATACAATAATAAGCAACATGTATAGCTTCACTAGTGTTTTTATTCTGATCAATTAATTCAAAAATTTCTTTTTTTACTTGTTTTTGTATAGATTGTTCCAGCTCCAGCCCGCGAGTATCGTATAAGCTGACAGGTATGCCAGGCTTGGTTATCTTTCTCAGGTGTTTGGTAACAGGTTTACCAATTCCTGTATCTGCAAGCTTCTCTCGAAAAATATGATTGATCAGGGTGCTTTTTCCAACACCCGTCTTTCCTGCAACCAGTACATTGACCGGTTCCATGTTTTCAACTTCTTGTTCTGTTTTATCTAATATTTCTTGGATAACATTGATTTTATTTTTTGAGTATTTCATATAGAACCTCCTAATGCTCAATTCATTACCATAAGTTTAACATGAAATAATTAAAAAAACGAAAGAGGAACATTCTTGTCATAGTAGTAAAAGAAATCTCCCTCTTATCTTTTTTGAGCAGATAAGAGGGAGCGTACTGTTTATTGATACTCATCAGGTACTTGGCTTAATTCTTCTACTAAGGTCGGTTTCCATCCTGCTCCTTCAATGAACTGGAGAGAAACACGATAAACTTGAGATTGATTACTGTCAGATACGGTAGCAGTAACCTCGTCAGAACCACTTCCGCCGATCCACCATTCAATCATATTACCAGCTTGTAAACCGGTAACAGAGCGGACGGCTTGGTTGATTTCTGTACGGTCTTGAGATCCATCACTGAAATCTGTCGTATGTTCGCCTGACTGCTCTGTACCAACTGCTGGCCAGTCTGCAGTATAGGCATCTTCTACAAGCGGATCTTCTGATTCAACAGATTCAGTATTTTCTGTATTCGCTTCTTCCGTTTCATTGGATTGAGTATTTTCAGCTTCGTTGCTGCTTTGTTCTGATGAATCTGTTGTTTCTTCTTCATCAGCATTTTCGTCCGTTTCTGAACTTTCATTATCTGTGGCTGACTCATTATTAGAATCAGATGCATCCTCTGTTTCCTGATCTTCCTGATTTGTTAATTCAGAGTTTTCGGATTCTGTTTGCGTATTATTTTCTTCAGTATTTTCCGAGTCATTTTCTTCATTCTCTTCATCCGTATTCGTTGGAAGTTCAGTTGTTGGCGTTATGTCTTCAGAAATCTGATCTGTTCCGCTATCTCTTATAAAAAAGATATAAGTAAGCAAACCAACCAATATTAAAATCAAAATGGTTATAATGATATAATAGATTTTTTCAAAACGATTTCGTTTGGTTTCTTTTTTCTGTGTTCGCGATTGTTTAGGTCTATTATTCTTCATTTTCTTTCCTCCTGTGTTCCAGTTATTAATACTAGCTCTTTATTATTTTAGTAGTTTACCACAGGAAATGTTCTTTTATAAGTAATTCACCTAACAACTTGGCAACAATTAAAAGACATAAACAGACGCTGAATTAGTCTGTTTATGTCTTTTATACAATCAATCATTCTGGTTTAAGCACAACTTTGATGTTGTTATCTTCTTTTTTATCGAAAATCTCGTATCCTTTTGCAGCTTCTTCTAAAGACATTGTGTGAGTGATGATGTCGCTTGGATCGAATTCATTGTTGCGAATCATTTCATACAACTTAGGCATCAGATGCGGAACTGGAGTCTGACCTGTTTTCAGGGTAACATTTCGAGCGAAAATATGATTAATCGGGAAGGTAGTAGCCGGCGTCAAGTAAACACCTGTCAGCATGATTGTCCCGAATTTTTTCACTGAGGCACTAGCCATTTCAATCGGTCTAGTTGTCCCTTTCTGCGGAGAAATAAAATTAGTTACTTTTTCAATTTTGCGTTCTTTTCCGTCCATTCCCACACAGTCGATGACAACATCTGCTCCGCCATGTGTCATATCCAGTAAAGCCATGCTAGGAATATCTACCTCTTCAAAATTCAAAGTCTCAATTCCGATTTTCTTAGCTGAATACTCTAATCTATGCTTAACTTTGTCGACAGCAATCACTCTTTTAGCACCCTTCATTTTAGCAAAGCGCTGAGCGAATAATCCCACTGGTCCAGAACCTAAAACGATGACAGTGTCTCCCGGTTTTACACCAGCATGTTCAACACTCCACCAAGCTGTTGGAACAATATCAGATAAGAATAAAACTTTCTCGTCAGGCACTTCATTGTCCGGTACTTTGAAAACAGAGTGGTCAGCGTGAGCCACTCGCATAAATTCTGCCTGTCCACCCGGATAGTCTCCATTTAATTTTCCAAATCCAAATAATCCTCCATAGTCAACTTCCGGATTCTTATTTGATTCGTCACATTGACTTTCCATATCATTTTGACAGAATTCACAATGCCCGCAGCTTACGTTAAAGGAAACAACCACTCTGTCTCCTTTTTTAAGATGTTTTACACCAGGCCCCACTTCTTCAACAATGCCCATTGGTTCATGTCCTACCACGTAATCATCGTTCAACACTAAGTTGCCGTTATGGTATAAATGGAGATCTGATCCGCAGATCGCAGTTGAAGTCACACGAATGATTGCATCTGTCGGTTCTTCAATAATAGGATCGGGTACAGTTGTTACTTGCATTTTTTCTTTTCCTTGAAAAGTTACAGCACGCATATAAAATCTCCTCCTAAAAATTAAGTACAGATATAATTTATCATTGTTAGAACTATATTAAAAAGAAAACGATTGTAAAAATCAGCACTAAAGTAAAAAGCATCTTGCAATGATAGGCAAGATGCTTTTGATTACTTTCTTAGTTTTTTTAATGGGACGGCTATTAACGGTGATACAATCGCTGCTAAAACAGCTTCTGCAATACCGCTCGTTCCGACAATGACCAGCAGAACATTTGCTAGATTACTTACATCTACATTTATTGCTTGAGCATACTGTTCCCCATAAAAGAGATAAATAAATAATAACACAAAAATCGTATTGGTTAGAGCACCGACCACAGCAGAGATAGCGATAGAGGTTTTTTCTCTTTCTGGAAACAACCGCTTGAGCATTTGATAAACCAGCCCTGTAAAGAAACCGATCAGAATTCTAGGTAAAAGAGCAATGACGGGATTAGTCCACAGCCACCAGTCAAGCGGCGTAGCAGGCACAGTATACGCTCGCACCATACGAGTTATCCCCCAGATTCCTCCGACAATCATACCATCTTTAGTTCCTAAAACAATGGCGGCAATGATAACGGTAATATGAATAATGGTAGGATTAAGCGGCGGTATAGGGATATTCCCCAAAAAAGGAACAAAGTTCTGAATCAGAATAATAGCTGTCAGAATTCCCAGTATGGCTAAACGATAAGGATTAGATTTTTTTCTATGTGCAGGCATAGGCTCTCTCTTTTCTTTGGTCAAATTAAAATCGCAGGCTTTATTTGGCTTCTTTTTTGTATCATGACAGGTTACAGCCCGTTGGTCAAGCTTCTGTTTAATCTGCCTATCAGAACCGATAGCATCTGCTTTTCTTCTTCTGTCCATCCGGATAACACGGATGAAAAAGACTGACTGATTGCAGCATTATATTCTTTGAACTGATTTTTTGCTTCAGGAACTAAAGTAAAATAGACATAACGCTTGTCTTCTCCTGATGTCTTTGTGACCAGTCCGTTTTTAACGAGCGTATTCATTTGTCTGCTGACGGTAGATTTATCCAGCTGGCTTTTTTCGGTGATGCTTTTTAAAGTAGCTTGTTCTTCTCCGAGAATTTCAATTAAATTCAAAGCAGAAGTAGACAGCTGGTAGGTTTTCAACAACTGCTGCGTCATTTTCTTATAAAGGACTTGTAATTCAGAAAGTTTAAAAAGAATATCGTCAGTATCTACTTTTTGCACCATATGATCGCTCTCTTCCTATTCATTTAGTGATTAGTATAGTAATTTAGTGAGTTAGTACAGTAATGGTAAAATTATGTATTTGCATGAGACAACTATACCATTAAATGAATGACAGAGCAAAGTATTCTTCCTAGTACAAAATGGTTTTTAAGCGCTAAACGTGCTATACTGAACTGAATTGTCAAATGAAAGGAGAAATCAAGTTATGTCATTTGATGGACTTTTTACGCATGCAATGGTCAGTGAACTGAAAGAAACCGTTCTGCATGGAAGAGTATCTAAAATACAACAACCTTATGAGAATGAGGTTATCTTTAAAATACGTTCTAATAGAAAAAATGTACAGCTGCTGCTGTCTGCTCACCCGCAGTATGCCAGAATGCAGCTGACGGATATTCCTTTTGAAAACCCAACCTCTCCGCCGCAATTTTGTATGGTGATGAGAAAATATCTGGATGGGGCGATTTTAGAAGATATTCAGCAAGTTGATAATGATCGTGTAGTCGAATTCACCTTCAGTAGTCGAAATGAACTGGGCGATATACAAAATCTGGTTTTGATTATTGAAATCATGGGTCGCCACAGCAATATTCTGCTCGTTAACAAGCAAGAAAATAAAATTCTTGAAACCATTCGTCATATCTCGCCGAGTCAGAATACGTATCGCTCCCTTTATCCAGGTGCTGAGTATAAAGCTGCACCAAAACAGGAGAAAGCTGATCCATTTGAGTACAATAAACCGCTCACTCTATTAGCTGAGTTATCCTTTAAGGAAAAAGTCAGCTGGATTCAGCAGTCTTTTCAAGGATTTGGAAAAGACTCGGCAGAAGAGTTGGCTTTTCAAATCGATTCGCACCCAGAAGATGCGCCGTCAAACATCTTTCAGAAATTTATGTCTTCTTTTAAAAACAATACACTCTCTCCTACTCTGACGATCTCAGGTCGCAAAGAGTTCTTTACTCCTTTGAACTATACATCGATAAAAGGAGAAAAACAGTTTTTTGATTCATTAAGTTCCTGTGCTGATCGATACTTTGGCAACAAAGCGGAAAGAGACCGTGTTCAGCAGCAAGCCAATGATTTGTTTGGGCTTGTAAAAACAGAGACTGAGCGAAATGAGAAAAAACTGGTAAAATTGGAAAAAGAATTCCAGCAAACGCAAAAAGCAGATCGTTATCGTATTAAAGGAGAAGTTTTGACAGCCTATCTGCATGAAGTCCGTTCAGGTATGGATAAAATTGTCTTGGATAATTTCTATGAGGAAAATAAAAAAATCGAGATTGCTCTTAACCCAAGAAAATCTCCTTCAGAAAATGCTCAAGCATACTTCTCAAGATATCAAAAATTGAAAAATGCCATTATTCATTTAAACAAACAGATGAAACAGACGAAAGAAGAAATTCATTATCTGGAGTCTGTTCTGACACAACTGGAAGTTGCCTCTCCTAGAGATATTGAAGAAATCAGAGATGAGCTTCAAAACGGCGGCTATATTCGAAAAAAACGGAAACAACATAAAGGAAAAAAACGACCAGCATCCAAACCAGATCAATATGTTTCAAGTGATGGTACTTTGATTCTTGTTGGTAAAAACAATACACAAAATGACGAGCTGACAATGAAAACAGCTAACAAGTCAGACTGGTGGCTGCACACAAAAGATATTCCCGGTTCACATGTGATTATCAGAAGCGATGATCCTTCTGAGAAAACGTTAGAAGAAGCTGCTATGATTGCCGCTTATTTTAGTAAGTACAGACAGTCTGCTCAAGTGCCTGTTGATGCCGTACAAGTTAAACATATCAAGAAACCGAATGGCGCAAAGCCAGGATTCGTGATCTATGAAGGACAAACGACTTACTATGTTACGCCTACTCAAGATCTCGTACAAAAATTGAGAAAATAACAAAACCTGCTTACGCAGCATCTCGATAACAACATCGAGTGCTTTCTGTAAGCAGGTTTATTTTTATTCAGGTTTTTTGATTTCTACGGCATTTTTATCGTCTACTTCGATAACAGATACCTTGACTTGTTCTTTCATGGACGTTGGTATATTTTTCCCAATATAGTCAGCCTTGATAGGGATTTCTCTATGACCTCGATCAATCAAAGAAGCCACAAGAATCTTTTTGGGTCTGCCCAGATCCATTATGGCATCCATTGCAGCGCGAATCGTACGTCCGGTAAAGATTACGTCATCTACCAGAATAACCACTTTATCTTTCACAGAAACCGGAAAAGTCTCTCCCTTAACTTCAGGGTCCCCTACTTCATCTGGAAAATGGCGATCATCTCTATAGAGCGTAATATCCAGTTCTCCGACTGGTACAGAAACTTGTTCAATTTGCTGGATTCTCTCCGCAATTCGATTGGCGATATGGATACCTCTGGTTTTGATTCCAGCTAAGACAAGGTTCTCTGTTCCTTTGTTCTGCTCAATAATTTCATATGAAATACGCGTTAATGCTCGCTGCATTGCAGCCTCATCTAAAACAGTTACGGTAGTCGTCATCTATACTGTCATCCTTTCGATTGGATAAATTTTATATTGTTTGATTGATTTACTGCAATCTAAGTTCTGCTAGTGTTTCCGTGAAGATCTCTGGAAGCGGAGCGCTGAAGGTCATGACTTCTCCTGTTTTAGGATGTTCAAATCCCAGTGTTTCAGCATGCAGAAATTGACCTTTGCCCTTCAGCGTTTTTCTTGGTCCATAAGTTGGGTCTCCAGCCATAGGATGTTCGATATAATTTAAGTGAACTCTGATCTGGTGTGTTCTGCCAGTTTCCAGGCGTAAGCGTAATAAAGTAAAGTTTTTAAAGCGCTCGATTACTTCAAAATGAGTGACAGCCGGCTTCCCGTCATCTACTACAGCATATTTTTTTCTGTTTTGCGGATCCCGACCGATCGGTGCATCGATCGTTCCCTTATCATGTTGAATCACTCCATGAACTAAGGCAACATATTCTCTGAGTGCTTTCTTGTCTTTCAGTTGTTCAGATAATTTCTCATGCGCAACATCGTTTTTAGCGACCATTAGTAATCCTGAGGTATCTTTGTCGATTCGATGAACGATTCCAGGTCGAATTTTCCCGTTAATACCGGATAAGTCTTTTACATGATATAAAAGTGCGTTTACAAGAGAACCGGAAGTATGACCAATCGAAGGATGTACGACCATTCCCTGAGGTTTATTGACTACAACTACATCTGTATCTTCATAAACGATATTAATCTCAATATCCTCTGGTTCAGCACTGATTTCTACTGGATCAGGAACTTCAATTTTAATGTTATCGCCTGACTGTACCTTGTAGTTGGCTTTTACAACTGTTTTGTTGACTGTTACAAGCCCTTCTTTTATCCAGCCTTGGATTTGGGATCTAGAGGCTTCTGTTAATTGGTCTGCTAAATACTTGTCGATTCGGTCCGTTGAATTCTGATTTTTAAATGTTAATGTTTCACTCATGATCGATCATCTGCTTTCTTTTGTTTATACATATTCAATTCGTCTATAATCAAGTAAATGATCATCAACACGACACCTACTGTAAGGGCTGCATCGGCTACATTGAATATCGGAAATTGGATAAATTCTAATCGAAACATATCGATCACATACTGATGAAAAAGTCTGTCGATGAAGTTCCCAGCTGCACCTGCCAAAAGAAAAGACAATGCTGTTGACAGCAATGGATGATGTTTCTTTTGTGACTGCATGTAATAAATAATCACACCGATAACAATGATAGTAATGATATAGAAAAACCACATCTGACCTTCTAGAATACTCCAAGCAGCGCCAGTGTTTTGATGATAGGTAAAGGAGAGAACTCCGGGTATGAATTCCGCCGTTTCATGAAGCGGGATATTTTGTACAGTTAGATATTTTACAAGCTGGTCAATGCCTACCAGTACAACCGCTAAAATATAATAAAGTAACATAGTGACCTCTTTTCATTAAATAGAATACTCTTCTATTGTACCTTATTTTTTATGTAAAAAACATCCCATACTATTATTCCCAAATAGGAATATCTAGAATACGTTTTCTAATAATTGAATAAATTAGTAGACGTTTCCATTTAATCTAGTTTTATTTTTTGTTATACTCGTTGAGTAACACCTTAATTACCTTGCATTGAAACTTGAATATACTTAAAGGAGATCCTAGTAATGATGAAGAGAACATATGCCTTGGCCGGTTTAGGACTATCAGCTCTTGTACTCGCGAGTTGCGATAGTGAAAATAATGAAGAGGTACAATCAGCCGTAAATGAAGTTGATCAAATTCACGATGAGCTGATAACAAATTTCAATACGCTTACAGAAGAAGAAGCTGCACTGCAGTCTGCTTTTGACGAAACCATGAATTCAGATCAAGAACTGACTACCCTATCTGATGGATCTGCTCAAGTATTCCAGAATATTTCTTCAAGAAGAGAAATATTAGATTCGATTTCCAGCTTAGATGAACAGTTTGCAGCTCAAGAAGAGATCATTACTGCTTACGAAGGCGAAACTTTATCTGCACAAGAACTGGATGGGTTAGTTTCACAAATTGATACATTATCCAGTCAAATCGATGGATTCATTGAAGATTATACTCCAACTTTGACTGCTCAGGAAGACTATTTCACCTCTTTAGGACAGGAAGAAGCCACTTATGAAACCTTTACAGATGGCATAACTGAATTAAATGAACAAACCAGCAGCCTGCAAGAACGGTGGATGTCAGTTGATGAAGCTTTAGCTTCACTAGATACCAGCATCAGTGAAACACAATCTATGATAGAATCAGCACTTTCTGAAAACGAGTAAGCTAAAGGAGAAACTGAAAATGAAAAAATCAAAATATGCTTTTCTACTGGCCTCTGCCCTTATATTAGCTTCATGTGACCAGTCGGAAGAAACAGAAGCAGCAGACGACGAACAGTCAGCTGTTGAGACCCCTTCGCAAGATGAAAACGAATCTGTTGAATCAACTGATAGTACATCAGCAGACTCGGAAGAAGCTGATACTGCAGAACAAACGGAAGCTCAAGAAGAGGAAACAGAAGCTGCCGAAGAACAAATCAACTATCAATATCAAGTTACTGAAAATTATGCCTATATTCAGACGATCGAAGGAACTGATGCAAATGAGCAAGTCGCCTTGCTTACATATGATGATGCACCAGACAAATATGCAGTTGAAATTGCTAAAGCCTTGACTGAACAAGACGCCCCTGCTATTTTCTTCGTCAACGGTATGTATCTTGAAAATGAAGAAGGCAAAGAAATGCTGAAGCAAATCTATGATATGGGATTTGAGATAGGCAACCACACGCAGACACATGCCAGTCTGCCAGATATCAGCGAAGAAAAACAGCGAGAAGAAATCGTAGAAACAAGTGACCTGGTAGAAGAAATTACTGGAGAAAGACCTAGATTTTTCCGTGCTCCTTTTGGTTCTAATACAGACTTCTCTACGCAGTTAGCCCATGAACAAGGCATGGAACTGATGAACTGGACTTATGGCTATGACTGGAACGCCGAATATCAAGACGCGGCTGCCCTAACAGATATTATGTTAAATACTAATTTATTAGTCTCTGGTTCTAACTTATTGATGCATGATCGCGAGTGGACTCTAGAAGCTACTCCGGATATCGTCTCAGGTCTCCAAGAAAAAGGGTATGAAATTTTAGACCCGGCTCTAATTAAATCAGTCAATGATGAAAGTGAGGATGCGCAAGAATGACATTGAAAAAACGGTTAACATATAGTGCAACAATCATCGGTGCTCTAGCCTTCTCGATAACGGATGTAAATGCAGAAGGTACAGACACTCAAACAGAAGAGGCTAAAACGACCGTCTTAAACTACTCGGCAGCACCGCTGTTGACAATTCCGGAAGAATTTCCGGATCAGTTTAAATATGACAGTGGCGTAGACATTGCTTATCCTGAAGATGGCGTCAAAGGCGTTTTTGTAACAGGCTACTCTGCTGGCGGTTCCCGTATGGACAGCCTAGTCAATTTATTAAATGATACTGAACTGAACTCTATGGTTATTGATGTAAAAGATGATCACGGAAATATGATGATGCCATTAGACTCTGATATGGAACTGATTCAAGAATCAACACAAAACGTTATCGAACCTGCTTCATTAATGGACACGCTTGAAAAGAATGATATTTACCCAATCGCTCGTGTCGTTGTCTTTAAAGATACAAAACTGGCAACTGCCCGACCAGATCTATCTTTTAAAGAAGAAAATGGAGAAGTCTGGTCGAATAACAATGGAGATAAATTCGTCAATCCTTATCAAAGAGAAGTTTGGGAATATAATGTTGAGGTTGCTAAACAAGCTGCTAAATTAGGGTTTAAAGAAATTCAATTCGATTATGTTCGGTTCCCGGAAGGGTTTGAAAAGCGGGACGAAATTTTAAGCTATTCTAGAGGAGATTACCAAGAAAGTGATTTAAATAACGTTAAACAGCGTGTTGATGCAGTAACCGAGTTTGTTGCTTATGCTAAACAAGAACTGCAAGCTTATGATGTAGACGTCTCTGTCGACATTTTCGGGTATGCGGCAACAATGGAAGAAACGCCTGGTATCGGTCAAAACTTCTCCCGTATCTCATCAAATGTTGATGTTATTTCATCAATGATCTATCCAAGTCACTGGGGTGTTGGCTCACTAGGAATCAGCAAACCGGATTTGGAGCCGTACAATGTCGTTGATCAGTACATGGAATATGAAACGGCTATTTTTGAAGAACTGGGTGAAGATGCTCCAACTTCTCGACCGTGGCTTCAAGATTTTACAGCTTCTTATCTAGGCTCAGGTTATTATAAGGAATATGGTGCTCAAGAAGTTTCTGATCAGATTCGTGCATTGAACGAACATGGAGTCAATGAATTCTTACTATGGAATGCCGGAAACGTATACTCTGAAGGTGCTCAATACAGTTTTGAATAAAGATTATAAAATAATAGACAGAAAAAGTGCGGGCCCTTATGAAAAGGGTCCGCGCTTTTTTAGACTACCGGAACAATTTGAGTGTTATCCAGTAAAACAATATATGTCTCTTTAACAGGTTTCTTTAAAATGGATGCTAATGCTCGTCTATACAATCGTAATTGTCCACTGTATTTTTCCAGCATAGCTTCTTCGGGGTCTGTAAAACGCCCTAATCGATCCGTTTTGTAATCAAAGAGAATCAGTCCATCTTCTTCTTCAATATAGCCGTCGACAATACCATGGATCAGCACAGTATCCTCTTCTGCTTTCATATCCATAAAGAGTTCTCTTGCTTCCATAATCAGAGAGAAAGGAACTTCTCGTCTCATTTGAGCTTTTGAAGCAGCGACTTTCTGTCCGAATTCAGTTTCAAAAAAACGGACGAGCTGCTCAACTCGTATTAATGGAGCAATCTCTTTAGTAAGCACTTTTTTCTCTACCATGTCGGCTACTTGTTTTTGAATAACGGCTTCAGTCGGGAACGTTGCAAGATCAAGCGCTTGAAGCACCAAATGAGTTGCTTGCCCGATCTCTGCTGGACTTGGCTGCATAACTTCAGCAATAAAAGCAGGTCTCTCTAGTTGGTCATTTACATAACGATAAGGATTTTTAGGATTCGTTACATCGATTTTCATCAACTGACCATCATTGGGTTCTTCAAACATCCGCTTGATTTCAGAGACAGACTGATAGCTGGTTGTCATTGTTGCAGCTTCATGCGCATACTGAAGTTGTACCAAGTTGATGGCTTGATCAGCAGCGTGCTTAACATCTTTAGTCTGCTTGAAGTCGAGTTTTTTCTTCTTGAAATTGTCATACCAGTTCGATTTTTGTTCTGTTTGTAATTCTGATAATTTGGTTTGCAGATCATTCTGACTAAAAAAGGTAATTGAAAACTGGACAGGATGGTTTGTGATCTCTTTATTAGGGCTGGTCAGCCACTGATCATCATCTACCGTATGATGACGAGCCAAGCTCAATCCTACCCAGTTCATATAGCTGGAAGCTTGCAGTCTAATATCAGGAGGCAACACTGTACGTGCATGAGCACTGACTGTCCCCCACTCTTTCATCGCACTTTCACGATCTTTATAAGAGCCGATCAGAAACAGCTTCTGTTCAGCTCGAGTCAATGCGACATAAAGGACTCGGAGTTCCTCAGATAGCAATTTTGTTTTTTTATGGTTTTTTAATGCTCTTTCGGGAAGAGTTGTATATCTGCCATTAGGAAACTCAGCGTCCTCTGATACTTCTTTATACTCTGCTCCAACCCCGAATTTTTCATCGAAGACATATGGTTTACGCAAGTCTGTCTGATTGAAGCGTTTAGACATATCCATCACAAAAACAACTGGGAATTCCAGTCCTTTGCTTGCATGGATCGTCATAACTCTAACGGCGTCTTCATCTTCCGTTACAATGGAGGGCTCAGCGAGGTCTTTATCTTTTTTCTGCATTTTTTCGATAAAGCGAATAAACTGGAACAATCCTTTAAAGCTGGTTTTTTCGTATGCAGCAGCTCTTTCATATAGAGCATGAAGATTGGCTTTTCGCTGCTTGCCGGAACTCATGCCCCCCACATAATATAAAAATCCGGTGTCTTCGTAGATAGTCCAGATTAGTCTGACGATCGGCTGTCTTCTTGCCAGCTCTCGCCAATGCACTAGTTGATCTAGAAAGGAAATTAGTTTCAACTGCAGTTTTCGATTGGCTGGCTCTGGTTCTTCTTGTGCGGTAAACTCGATTAAAGATTCATAATAAGTTGATGCTGTATTCATCAATCGGATTTTTGTCAGATCGATTTCATTCAGACCGACAATCGGAGATCTTAGTACAGCTGCTAAAGGAATATCTTGCCAAGGATTATCAATGACTTTTAACAGAGACATCATAATGCTGATTTCTGTTGTTCTGAAATAATTTTGCGTATCTTTAACTGCTACAGGAATATCCAGCTGTTTACTGAAAACGTCTTGTATCACGATGTTATTTTTCTTTGTAGGGGTCAAAAGGACGATATCATTAAACTGGACAGGTCGTTTGGCGTCCAGTTTCTTATCGTAGATTTCAAAACCGGACTGTTTCATTTCTAAGATCTTTTCTCCAACCATCAGCAATTCGCCTTCAGTTTTTGTATCGATTTGGAAAGATTCAGATACATCTTCAAAATCAGCCTTTACTTCTGCATCGTCATCTGATTCATCTTGAATATCTTTCTCGTAGATCAAAATTTCTGTCTCACACTGCAGTTCTTCAGGAAATGCTTTAAATCCTTGCACCAGTCTGGCTGAATCATCATAATCTAAATTCCCTACCGCTTTATCCATCAATTGAGAAAACAAATAATTTGTAAATTCCAGTACATGATGGTTGGAACGGAAATTCTCAGCAAGTATAATTCTTTCTCCTTCTTCACCAGAAGCGTAGCGTTCATACTTGTCTATAAATAAATCGGGATCTGCTAAACGAAAGGCATAGATCGACTGTTTGACATCCCCCACCATAAACTGATTTCCTGCTTCACTGTCATCATTGGTCAGCCATTTTAAAATGCTTTCCTGCAAAAAATTGATATCCTGATATTCGTCTACCATAACTTCTTTGAAACACTGCCGATAGTAATCTGATGCTTCTGTCGAAGTCTTTTCGCCATTTTCATTTTTTGTCAGAATTTGATAAGTCAAATGTTCTAAATCGTTAAAATCAAGTAATCTTCTGTCGGCTTTATGTTGCTGAAAAGCCTCTGAGAAGAGCCGGGTCACTCGTGACATTTCTTCAACTAATGACTTAACGGAATGCATCAGATCAATTTGCTGATCGATTGGTACACTGAAGTATTCTTCAATCAATCGGTCATGTGCTGATTTGGACTGATCACGAAAGTCTTTCATTTCTGCCGCTGCTTCTTTTACCTCTTCTGGAGTCGTTTTCTTTCGCGGTGCACTCCAACGACTGAAACTAAAAGCGTGTAACGAAGTATAAACGGATTCTAGGTTTCCTGCTTCTAAACCATCTTTGATGGATTTAAAGTGCCCTTTTTCCTCGTTCAGCAAATCAGTCAATTTACTCAGTTCATCATCGCTCTGACCTATCACAAGAGCACTTTCATTTAATTCAATAGCTGTATCAATGATTTGCAGCATTTGCGGTTTTGCCAGCTTCTGAAATAAATCTGTCGCAGCTAGATCATTGTTTTCAATCGTATATAACTGAGGTAATTGATCAAGCCACTTCTTTGGATCCGGATTGGATCTTGAAAAGTTATATAGTGAGAAGATCAATTCTGTTAGTCCATCATCTGATCGGTCATTGGAATAAGTCTCTGCTAAAGTTTGAAATAAAGTATCTGTTTCACCGTAAAGCGCTTCTCTCAATTCATTCCAGACATCTTCTTTCATTAGCAGATTTTCTGTCTCATCTGTCAGCATTCTGAATACGGGGTCTAAATCGATCAAATAATAAAAGCGGCGGATTACCTTCAGACAGAAAGAGTGCAGCGTTGAGATATTTGCCTGGTTCAATAAAGGCAGCTGCTGGACTAAGTGACGTCTTAAAGCTGGGTCAGTCGTTTCATTTATCGCTTTTTGGATTGCAAATTGAATTCTTTCTTTCATTTCTCTTGCAGCAGCATTTGTATAAGTAACCACTAAGAGTTCATCTATACCTACGCCATTCTTGATTTTCTCAATAACACGCTGCACTAAGACAGTGGTTTTTCCTGATCCTGCTGAAGCTGAAATCAATAGATTTTTACCTTCATCATAAATGGAGCGCCATTGACTATCTGTGAATCTGCTGTTTTGAGGCTTTATGGGGATTTGTTTCATCTTGTTTCCTCCTCTCCTGGAATAATCAACTTATTGGAGATCTTATCGATTAGATCTTGTTTGGAACGAATCGCATCAAAATGTCGATAATTATTTTCATCCAATAAAACATCGAATTGAGAAATCGCTCTATACGGACCGCTGACGGAAGGAGTGAAGGATCGCTTCTCTAAGAATGGTTTCATAGTATTGACACCAGAAAGAATTTCGTTTCCCGCATCTGTGATCAATTTGCGATTATATTGCATCAAAATGCCCAGTTCTTCGGTCGTGATTAATCCTCGCCCTCTCAATGCCCCGCTTTTCAATTGATTGATCGGATAAATTAATGAGTGCGTACCCGCTTCTAAAGATAAATCGAGCTGGTTTAAAATATCTTCCTCGTTGATGGCCAATCCATTTAACTTAAATTCTTTTAGAAGATCCATCATCCAGTCTTCTGATTTTTTGCTTTTGGGTTTCAAATAAGGATTTTTTACTTGCGCGTAGAAAGCCCCAGCTGGATTTGCTTTCTGTCCGAATAATTGCGGAGAGAATTCCAGTGCAGTATCCAGATAAGTGATCATTTGCATCATTAGACCATAATATAACTCATCAAACTTAAAGGAATGCTGGCTTGATTTATAATCTATGACACTCAAATACAGCTTCTGATCCACTTCCATTGTATCTAGACGATCGATTTTTCCTCGTACATGGATATTGCCTCCGTTGTTCAATGGAAATGAGAGACCTGGAATACCTTTCGCATTTCCCAATGTACCAAATAGAACTTCAGACTTTTGCGGTGTTAGTTTACTGCGGCGGTTTTGATGACTGATGGCCCACATCATTCGTTTCACAGTTTTACTTAACTGCATACGAATAAATTTCATTCGATTGGACATAGATAAGATTCTAAATTGATTTTTATCATAAACTTGAGCAAGTACATCATCCGTCAGTTGATTCAACTGCCCTTCCGTCATGTCTTTCATGGATAAATCGCGTTCAACAATCGTTCTGAAGACTCTATCTAATGCATCATGATAAAAGTTTCCGGTTTCTGTTGGTGTAAGGTCTTGTATAGCTCTTTCTCTTAGCTTTAGTCCATATTGAAGGAAATGGCTATACGGATCCATATAGAAACTTTCCAATTGAGACACTGAAAGATAAAGGTCTTTACCGTATAGCTGTTCAGCCATCCTTTTCGGTATAGGTACTGGGATATTTTTGTGTTCTAAACTTTCAAATATTTTGTTCTCCAACTCATTTTCTGTATCTCGCAAACGCTCGAACAGTATTAGCCAGAAGACATGAGGTAATGTATCCTGGTCGATTCCATCTCTTAATACAGTAACCAACTGACCAATGGTTTGTCTTCTCGAACCAATAAAAGACTGTAATGTTTCTAGTGTCTGATCAAAAATCAGATGACTATCTGCCAGTTTGGTTTGAATCGGAATCGACATATGTTCAGAGATGCGCTGCAGATAAGGACTGATTCGATTATCACTTGAGCCATCTTGTTTAACTGGATAGGAAAAGATCAGTTCTCTTGAAGCGTTGCTAAACGCCATATAAGCCGCCAGCGGCTCAGAAGCAATAGTTGACTGGACAGAAGGAGCTAAGAACCGATCGACCGGCAAGTTTTGCTGAACCTTTTCACGATCTTCATCCGTCAATATTGACTCGTTTTCTTGAGTTAAAGGCAGCACATTATCTGTCAATCCTAATATAAAGACGACCTTTTTCGTGTTTACACGCACCTTATCAAAACTAGTGAACATAATTTGATCTATGCTCGGCGGAACAATACTGTACGTAGCTTGTTCAAATCCTGTTTCCAGTATGGTCAAAAAGGAATCCATATCCCATTCATCTTCGCCCAGGACATCAACGAATTCATCCAGCATCTTAATAAATGTTTCCCAGACTTGTTCATGTTTTCGTGCATCAACTAAGTCCCCTGCTGCCAAAGCCTGATCGCGCCAGAATCCTATCTGACGATCAACACCATTTAAGGCGATAAACTGATAGAGCAAACGTGCAGCGTCTCTGTTTGTTTTACTATTTTGAAGTCGTTTATAAAAGGGAAGCAGTGTATTACGGACGCTTACTCTCACTTCATTTGAAATTGACTGAATCTGTTTATCCGTATCTGTCTGCTCATCATCCTCTTCTAGCTGGAAGCGAGCGTAGATCCATTCTTCATCTCTTGTCCAGTAACTGCCTTCATAACCATAGGCAAGCATGACATTTTCGGTGAGATCAACTTTGTTGCGCCAGGATTCGTGTATATCTTTATAAAAGTCGATCTTTGCTTCCAAAGTATCTGGAACGGTTTCCTCCTCAATATTGGGAACAAACAGTTCTGTCCTCAAAAACCGCATTACATCTTCATAGCGCCAGTGACGCTTTGTGATCAGCAGCAAACTTTGAATAAATTCTACTAAAGGATGACCAGACATTGTATCTGGTTCATCAATAAATAGTGCTAGATCATTCTCATTAAATAGGGGTTCAATAACTGTCTTATACTGGTCGATCGACCGGCTCATGAGCATGATATCTTTATAGCGATAGCCTTCGAAAGCGACCATTCTCCTGATTGTATTGGCTACATGCAGAACTTCTGCCTGCTTGGTTTCTGCAGACCATATTTGCAGACAATTATGCATATTAAGATGTGTATCACTAAATTTTATAGTTGTGCCCGTTGAACTTTCGACCCAGAAATTCTCCAGTGCATTCAGTTCTTCGCAGCGTTGATCACTTGCTTTTGTCAGCAGCTGATCATTTAAAACGGGCAGCTTTTCCATTAAAGCATGCTGATAGAGTCTGTAGTAAGCGATACCTGTTTCGTAAAACAGATGAGTCATCTCAGGAGGTTCGACAGCAAACTTTTGGTCCAGAACTAATGAAACAACAACGTTTTTACAAGCGCGAACCAATTCAATGATCAGTTCCTGCTCCTGTGCAGAAAAACTTTGGTAATGATTGATATAGATCGTTGTGTTAGAGAGATCTCTGCGCTGGATTTCTTTGATCAATGACTGGAGAATGTCTTCTTTTTCAATATACTGATCAACTAAACGCTGATTAAAAGCCTGGAACAGGAGATTGATATCAGCCATTTTTTGAGCAAAATCACTTCTGGAACGATCTTCTTCATGATCAAGAGGAATAAACTGTTCCAGATCCTGGTAGCCGATTCGACCATTTCGCATTTCCATAAATAAAGCAGTCAGTTTCTCTACGAACCCTTGCTGAGAACTTTCTCCTCTAAAGATTGTCAAGTCTTCTACATGTTCTTTCAGTAATTTTCTGACAAGCATGGATAGTCCTGTTTCAGTGAGCTGCGTCTGATTGTAAATAGCTGTATCTTGCAAGTAGTACCAAGCTAGACGGCTGAAACTGAACACCTGCAGATTGATCATACCTGTATAAGCATGAGCCTCTTTCTGTTCGCGCTTCAGGAAGTCCAGTACATTGATTTCAGTTTCGAATTTAATGTGGTCCGGTACTAAGTAAAAGACTTGTGCGGAAGCATCCTGATCCATTAATGTTTTCATTTGACGGATCAATTCGTTTTCTTTATCGGTATATGCTCGGCCGATGACAAACTGCAAAGCCATAATGCGGCCCCTTTCTTAAAATGAGGTAACTGGTTGAATGCAAAAGAAAGACAGATACAGCAATGTATCCATCTTCTTTTAACAGTTTTTATGATTGATTTGCTGTTTTTATAATTTCTACGATGACATCAGTTGCTTTTTCCATGCTTTCAACTGCAACAAATTCATATCTTCCGTGGAAATTTTCTCCTCCGGCAAATAAGTTTGGCGTTGGTAAGCCCATGAACGAGATTTTAGAACCATCTGTACCGCCGCGAATCGGTTTTACATCTGGTTCGATATTTAAGCTGCGCATTGCTTTATCCGCAATTTCAACAGAGCGCATATCTTTTTCGATGATTTCACGCATGTTATAATATTGATCTTTTAACGTAACGTTTACTCTTTCCTGATCAAAACGTTCGTTGATTTTGCGTGCAGTTTCCAGAATTGTTTCTTTTTTCGCTTCAAAAGCTTCACGACTATGATCGCGAATAATGTAGCCCATCGCAGCTTCTTCTACTGTTCCTTCTATGCCCAATAAGTGATAGAATCCTTCTCGGTCTGAAGTTTTTTCAGGTACTTCATCTTCTGGAAGCATCGTATCAAACTCTACAGCTAGTTTGAGTGCGTTGACCATTTTGTCTTTTGCTGTTCCCGGATGAACGTTTTTACCCTGGATTTTAATATTGGCACTTGCAGCATTGAAGCTTTCATACTCTAACTCTCCAACAGGACCACCATCAACAGTATAAGCAAAATCTGCTTGGAAATGCTCAACATCAAAACGATCCGCTCCGATACCGATTTCTTCATCGGGTCCAAAAGCGACACGAACTTTACCGTGTTCGATTTCGGGATGTGCCAATAAGTATTCAACCGCACTGATAATTTCAACGATCCCGGATTTATCATCAGAACCGAGCAGCGTTGTTCCATCAGTTGTAATCAATGTTTGACCGATATAGTTTTTCATATTCGGGAAATCATCTGGTGAAAGAACAATAGATTGCTCTTCATTCAACAGAATTTCACTTCCATCATAGTTCTCGTGAAATTGCGGCGCTACATTTTCAGCATTGAAGTCAGCGGTATCCATATGTGCTATAAAACCTACAGTAGGAACTGATTTATCTGTTGTTGCAGGCAATGTGGCAGTGACGAATCCGTTATCTTCATTGTATTCAATTTCACTCAAGCCGATTTCTTCCAAGTCTTTCATTAACAGTTTTGCAAATTCTGCTTGAGAAGCTGTTGAAGGGATAGTTGTACTCGATTCATCAGAACGAGTGTTGATTTTTACATATTTGATAAAGCGATCGACAAGATTAGTATACATTGCTTTCATTCCTTTTCTACGTATTGTTAGTCTGTTCTTATTTTACACTAATAACAACTGAAATAGATAGAATCTCAGCTGAATTTAAATACATCTTTTTGAGCTTGGGCCTGATAAACTTCTACTGTCCAACCTTCTTCCTGTTTCCACTGATTCATGACTTCAGCCATTTTTTCAACAAAAATAGATTCGATGTAGTGTCCGGCATCAATAAAGGCTATACCGTCTCTCAACATATCTTGAGCCCCATGGTAGGAAATGTCCCCTGTAATAAATAATGTAGCACCTTGCTTTTTGGCGTCCAGATAATACTTTTCTCCTGCTCCGCCAAAAACTGCTGCTTTATGATGGACTTTTTTAGTAGAAACAGAGCCATATTTCAAACCGTCCAGCTTAAAGGCTCTTTTTACTGTATGGATCATTTCTTCTGTGGTCTGATTTACTTCTGCTGCTCTTCCATATCCAAAAGCTTTTTGAGCATTTTCCAGTGTAAAAACATCGAACACCGGTTCTTCATACGGATGTGATGACTGAATCGCGGAAATGACCGTCTGTTGAATGGTTGCCGGAAACATCATTTCAATGCGGACCTCTTCCACAACTGTTTCCTGATTGATCTGTCCTTCGGCAGGATCAGATCCAGGTTGAGGAGTAAACCTGCCCCATCCATCTAAGTGGTAAGAAACATCTTTATATTGGCCGACTTCGCCAGCTCCTGCTTTATGCATCGCTTTTCTAACTTGATCAGCATTCTCTTTCGGGACATAAACGGCAATTTTCTTATAAGGCATCTGATAAGAAGTATATACGATTTGTCGTTCTTTTGGGAAACCCAGCTGATCTGCCAGCCAGTCGCTCATCCCATTTTCCGCAGCATCAATATTGGTATGGGCTGAATAAACTGCAATGCCAGCTTGAATCAATTCGATATATTCCTTACGCCGTTGGTCCATCGCATTAAGTGTTTTCTGTGAACGAAAAATAGCGGGATGGTGAGTGAAAATCAAATCGATTTGCTGTTCCTTTGCTTCTTGTATGGTGTCTGCATCAATATCCAGAGCAATCATGATTTTTTTAACTGGTTGAGTTAAAGAACCGAAAGAAAGTCCGATCGGGTCCCAATCTTCAGCTAAAACAGGAGGCGCAAACTCATCTATGCGACGAACGATATCTTCTACAGTCACTGTGCTCACTTGATGACCTCCCTGATTTGTTCTGCTTCTCTTTCAATTTTTTGTGTTTTATCCATATTAGGGTCAGTAGATTTTTTCAATTCTGACTGAATATAGGATAATTTATCTAATTCTCTTCTCCATTTTTCTTTGAAAATGTCTGTACGTTCTTTCAATAGTTCAGGACCAAACATCAATTCTAAATCTGTGTAATTTACAACCTGATCTGATGGTTCTGCCACAATGATTTCATAAATCTTATCATTCTCTTCTACAATTTCTTCTGCCGTAATTTTGTACTGTTGCTGCATCAGAAATGTTCGCAGCGTTTTTTCTCCTACGTTGGGCTGAAGAATCAGCTTTTCTTTCTTTAACAATTTTTCTTGTTGAAGTCCTCGATTTAAAATATCTCTGATCAGAGCACCGCCCATTCCGCAAATGGAGACTGTGTTGATCAAATCATCAGCACTGATAATCTCTAAGCCATTTCCTAAACGGACATCTATAACCTTTTCCAGTTTTCGACTGGAGACTTCATTTTTTGCTTTTTCAAATGGTCCTTTTACGACTTCCCCTGCTACCGCAAACTCAATAGCTTGGTTCTGTACTAATGCAACGGGCAGATAGGCATGATCCGAACCGATATCTGCCAATCTTGCAGATTTTGGTATGTAGGACGCAGCCGCAGCCAGCCTTTTTGATAGTTGAATCATTTCCATGACGCACCTCTTCTTAATATCTTCTACTCTCTATTTTAACAGCTTCTGATGACAGTTTGAACCATAAGATGAAGAAATAGAAAAAGACAACAGCGGAGAAATGCTCCGCTGTTGTCAGGGATTACGTTATAGGATAATTATTCAGAATCTTCTTCTGTTTCGCCAATAACTTCTGGTTCAGGCATATCATCATTCGTTTCAGTTGTTTCTTCTTCTACTGCATCTGGTGCAGAAAGTGAAACCACTGTTGATTCAGCATCAGTCAACAAGTTTACTTCAGATCCTACTTCAATATCGCTGACACTGATAGTGTCCCCGATATTAAGGTCTGAAACATCAATTGTATACTCAGCTGGTGCTTCTGCAGGTGCAACTTCTACTTCCAATTCAGAAATAGATTGAGATACATATCCTTCTTTGACTTCTTCTTCACCCGTTACATAAACAGGAATGGTCATATGAACTTTTTGTCCTTTAGTGAAGGATAATAGATCTACATGATACAAAATCGGTTTGATAGCAGCAGATTTCTGTTCTTTAACGAAAACGTGGTATGTTTCTCCGTCTACGTCAACGTCAAATACGCCGTTTGCTCCTACTTTACGTAAGGTATCTTCTAATTCTTTCTGGTTCAGTAGTACTGGGATCGTATCAACGTCTTTCCCATAGATTGCTGCAGGAACCATTCCTTTAGCTCTTGCTTTGTTTGAAGCCGATGTACCTGTCTCAGTACGTTTAGTTGCTGTCAATTTCATTCTTTTCACCTTCCAAATATATACTAATAAGCAATTTGCTTATATTTTAGCGATTACATAAACTAGTGTAACAAAACACAATCTGACATGCAAAGAATATGACTTCTTATTCTACATGAAAGACAGAATGAAATAAAAAGAGACCCTCATAAGAGGATCTCCAGGAGTTTACTCTAAGAAATCTTTCAATTGTTTTGAACGACTTGGATGACGCAGCTTTCTAAGTGCTTTTGCTTCGATCTGTCTGATTCGCTCTCTAGTTACACCGAATACTTTACCAACATCTTCCAGTGTTCTCTGACGACCGTCATCAAGTCCAAAGCGCAGTCTTAAGACGTTTTCTTCACGATCAGTCAATGTATCTAATACATCTTCTAATTCGCTTTTCAGCAATTCGTAGGCAGCATTGTCAGAAGGACTTGTCGCTTCATTATCTTCAATGAAGTCGCCTAGATGAGAATCATCTTCTTCTCCGATTGGTGTTTCAAGCGAAACGGGTTCCTGAGAAATTTTCAGAATATCTCTGACTTTTTCAGTTGGAAGATCCATTTCTGCTCCAATTTCTTCTGGAGTAGGTTCTCTGCCTAAGTCTTGCAGAAGTTGACGCTGGATTCGTACCAATTTATTGATAGTTTCAACCATATGCACTGGAATACGGATGGTTCTGGCTTGATCGGCAATCGCACGGGTAATCGCTTGTCTGATCCACCAAGTAGCATAAGTTGAGAATTTAAATCCTTTTTCATAGTCAAACTTTTCTACAGCTTTCATTAGACCCATATTTCCTTCTTGAATCAAGTCAAGAAAACTCATTCCTCTACCGACATATCTTTTAGCAATTGAAACAACTAGTCTCAAGTTAGCTTCTGCAAGTTCTTGTTTAGCAATCGTATCGCCATTTTCGATTCGTTTTGCTAAAGCAATCTCTTCATCAGCTTTCAATAAATCTACTCGTCCGATTTCTTTAAGATACATTCTGACCGGATCATTGATTTTAACTCCGGGAGGAGCAATCATTTCTTCTTTTTTCGCTTCTTCAACCACTTCTTCTTCTTTATCCAGCTGTTTTGCTAAAGGATTACCATCTTCATCGACGACTCCGATCCCTTCGTCTTCAAACTTCTGGATCAGATTATCCATTTGATTTTTTTCTAATTCAAAACGTTCAGCTAGTTTATCTGTCAATTCTACATAAGAAATCGTCTGATCTAATTTTTTCTTCGTTTCTTTAATCAGTGCTTTGACTGCTGCTTCGTATTGTTGATTTGATTGTTTGTTTTCTGTTTCATTTTTTGTTTTGGCCATAAATGGGAATGCCTCCTGCTTTATACTTCTTTCGCCGCTTTAAGCTGACGATTTAAGTTTATGATTTCTATGGTTAAATACTTCTGTTTCTGTTTATCTCCGGTACGTTCGGCTTCTTTCAATTCTTGTCTTTTTAATTGAAGCGTTGTTTCCAAAGGCGAACGATTAGCGATCACATCAATATAATCCTCAATCTCAGTATTGACGTACACTTCTCCTAGATCCATCCACAATATTTCTGCAGCTGTTTTCTTGTGTCCTGGATCTTTAATAAAATCCAGAAAAGCTTCTACATTATTCTCACCTTTATCTCTGAAATAGGATTCGTATAATAGATACAGTATTTGATACGGTTCATGCGGAAAAGTAAATTCGAAAGATAAGTTTTGCAATGTATACCATACATCATCATGATAGAAAAGTCTATTCAGCAGCATTTTTTCTGCCTGCTCGATAGAATTGGTTTTCGGTCTGTTCTGTCTCTTGATCTGAAAAGCATAAGTGTCGCTTTTTCTTTCCTCTTGTTTCTTTTTCAGTTCCTTTGTCCGGTTTTTCTGTGTTTCCAGCATATATTGCTGGAACTGTTCTTTTAAAATATCCTGACTTAACTCAAATTCTTGCGCAAGCTGATTAAAATACAGTTCACGTTCTACAGGAGAAGAAACGACCGTCATCTGCTTCAGAATCTTTTCAATATAGGAAACTCTCTCGCTTTCATTCTTAAGATTCAGGCCGTTTCTGTGATATTTCATCAAGAAGCTCATATACGTATCTCGGCCATGAACGAGAAAGTCATTGAAAGATTCTTTACCTCTAGTCTTTATATAATCGTCTGGGTCCAATTTTTCCGGAAAGCTGACAACTTCTATATTGAAATGAGTCTGATCTAAGAAGTATTCCATCGCTCGTTTTGAAGCATCAAGACCTGCTTGGTCCCCATCATAAGCAATGACCACTTTATCAGTTACGCGGTCCAGCTGATGAATCTGTTCCGTGGTCAAACTGGTCCCCATTGAAGCGATACCGTTTTTTATACCGGCCTGCCAAGAGGAAATCACGTCCATGAACCCTTCGAAAAGATAAACTTCTCCAGCTCTTCTGATTGCCGGACGTGCCTTATCATAATTAAACAGTACTTTACGTTTATTAAATAAATCCGTTTCAGGACTATTAACATATTTCGCTGTATGAAAAGATTGTGGACGTTCGATAGCAGGATCCTCGAAGATACGTCCTGAAAAAGCGACCGTTTGTCCTTTGCGGTCTCGAATCGGAAACATGATTCTGCCAGAGAACCTGTCCAGCAGCTGACCATCATCTCTATCGGAAAACAAACCAGAGTCTGGTAAAAGCGACTGCTCAATCGTCTCCTGATTTTCCAGATACAATTTCAGTGCATTTCTTTGCGGCGGAGAAAACCCTAATTTGAACGTTTCCAGGGTTTCCTTCTCCATACCCCTATCGATCAGATATTGGTATGCAGCCTCTCCGACCTTTGTATTCATCAGAATATGATGATAGAAATCGCTAGTTTGTTCATTGATCTGGAGCAGCTTGCTGAAACGGCTGTTTTCATTCGGCCTGTTTTGAGCAGACTGCTCTTTGATCGAGTCATCAAGAGGGATCTCAACGATCTCAGCTGTTTTAACGACAGCTTCCGGAAAGCTGATGCCTTCCATCTCCTGTAAAAAGCTGAAGACATTACCGCCTCTTCCGCAGCTGAAACAGTGATAAATCTGTTTTTTTTCATTTACTGAAAATGATGGTGTTCTATCTTCGTGAAAAGGACAATGTGCAAAATGGTTTTGTCCGGACTTTTTTAACTGGACATATTGAGAAACGACATTGACAATATCAGACGCTTCTCTAACCTGCGTAATGGTTTCTTCTGGTATACGAACCAATCCAATGCCTCCTCACTTTGCTGATCAATGTATAAAATATATTAAAAATGGAGCATAGTTAGCCTATAATAATCAACCACAAGTATATCACAGATCCCAGAAAATGCAAATTCCTCATCTAATCAATTTAGATGAGGAATAAAAAAACGATATTGAAAGCAACTCTTTACTTGTTGACTTTTTCTGCCAGTGTTTCAGTTCTTTTTCCTAATGAAGTCCAGACAAATTGAGAAATCAGAAAGTCGACCATACTATGTACGATCGTACCCACTCCTACCAGTAGAAAGACAGCGTAGAAGAAGCCTTCACTATAGCCGGAACCTGGAATGAATCCAAAAAAGAATAATGAGACAATCATCATCTCAGCAAGTCCATGAACACAGCCGATGATAAAAGAAAATATAGTGCTCTTTACTGGCGAAGTCAGGACCTCTTTTCTTCTTCCGACTAAGTATTTTGCTCCTAGGTAAGCAAATAAAACATGACTTAATGCACGAAGAACGATAACGATGGGAAAGCTGGCCAGCAAAAATCCGACAGCCGAACCTAAAGCGACTGCTACTGCAATACCTGGCGATAAAAACATGGCCAGAAAGATCGGTACATGACTAGCCAGCGTGAAGGAAGCTGGTTCTATTAGTACGCGTATCGGCATAACCATTGGAATGACAATAGCAATCGCTGTCAGCAAGGCTGTAATTGTCAGTCTTAAAGTATTTGATTTTTTAATTATACTCACTCCTTAGTTTACATTATGTATACACCTTACTTTACAGGTGTCATGACACTAATCAAGTATAACAATTTTTTCAAAATAATCAATATCTTTAATGGTATAATAAATTTTTTTCTTTCAAATCTGTGATAATGGCTTCCAGCGTATCTGAATCTTTTGCAGTAATCGTATGGCTGTGCAGTCCATTGGTCAACGCTGCTAACAAGGAAGTTTGGTGTTCTTTTATCTGCTGCATAAATGTATCGGCTTCTACTCGGTTCGAAATATTCAACCCACCAATCATCTCACCATAGACAGGATGTTCTACGATCACATCGATGACAGCTCCGCCGTGATCCACAATACAATATAGTTCTTCCAGTGTCTGATCAAAGGAATGCTGGCAGACAATCCGCTTTTTCACTTGGCCGACTAATGGTTCTCGCATAACATATCCCTTTGGTGTTGATAATATTTCATGACCTTCAGCCCTGAGCAAGGCTATGTCTCCAACAATAATCTGTCTACTTACACTAAACTGATCAGCCAGTTTGCGAGCAATTTTCGGTTCTGTCGATGAAGCCAAAGATAACAAGATCTGTTTCCGTCTTTTGTTTGCATCCATGCTGTTTCCTTCTCTCTTTCGAGTTGTTGACTACAGTTTAATATAAAAGAAAGCACTTGTCACAAGTGCTTTCTCAACTTAAGAAAGATTTTTTGATTTATTGAGCGAATTGAGCATCATATAAACGTTTATAGGCTCCGTTATGTGCTATCAGATCGTCATGTGTCCCTTTTTCTTCTATGCCGTTCTTCGTAACAACTGCGATTCGGTCAGCATTTTTAATTGTTGCGAGTCTGTGAGCAATAATCAGAGTTGTACGGCCTTCAGATAGTGAGTCCAGTGCTTCTTGAATTGCCTGCTCCGTCTCTGTATCTAAGGCTGAAGTTGCTTCGTCTAAAATAAGAATCGGCGGATTTTTCAAGAACATTCTGGCAATGGACAGACGCTGCTTCTGACCACCTGAGAGTTTGACTCCGCGTTCTCCAATAACTGTATTTAAGCCATTTGGCATAGAAGCGACCACGTCTTCTAAGTTGGCCAGTTTGACCGCCATTCTAACTTGCTCATCCGTTGCATTCAAATCACCATAGAGAATGTTTTCTTTGATGGTTCCAGGAAATAAAAAGACATCTTGTTGAACGACACCAATCTGTTCTCTGAGAGACTGTACAGTGATGTCATGGATGTTATGGCCATCTACTTCAATGCTGCCTGAGTCGATTTCATAGAATCTTGGCAGCAAGTTGCAGATGGTCGTTTTTCCAGCACCGCTTGGTCCAACAAACGCTATCGTCTCACCAGCCTGAATAGTTAAATTGATATGGTCCAGAATAGGATTATGCTCTTCATAACTGAACGTTACATCTTTATAAGTGATATTTCCAGCCAAAGATTCTACTGCGACTGCGTTTGGAGAGTCCTGAATCTCGGGATCCTGATTGATTTCTTCCTGGAATCGTCTAAAGCCAGCGATACCTTTAGGATAGCTTTCAATCATAATATTCACTCTCTCGATAGGACGCACAAATACATTCGCAAATAGGATGAATGAAACAAAATCTCCATAACTGATTTCTCCTTGGATCGTATAATAAGCTCCAAAGAATAAAGCGAATAAACTGATCAGTCTCATCAGCAAGTAATTATAGGAGCTGCTGATTCCCATCATTTTATAAAACAGATATTTGGACTTTTTGTAAGATTCATTCAATATTTTGAATCGATTGTCTTCATAATCTTCATTTGCGAAGGCTTGTACTACGCGAATACCGCCAACTGAAGCTTCAATTCCCGCACTGAAACCAGCCAGATCATCATAAATCTGATTGTTTACCTGCGTCATTTTTTTATTAAAGAAAGCCAGCGCTAGCGCGATCAGCGGAACCAGAAGGAAGGTCATAACGGCAAGTCGGACATGAATCGTCAGCATTAATCCAAAAGCGCCTAGTAAAGTAAAGATGGTGATGAAAATATCTTCTGGACCGTGGTGGGCAACTTCTGCAATTTCAAATAAGTCAGAAGTCAGTCTAGTAATCAGTTTTCCTGTTTCCCGGTTGTCAAAATATTTAAAGGATTGTTTCTGGATATGTTTATAAAGATCTTGCCGCATATCTGTTTCGATATTGGTTCCTAAACGGTGACCATAATAAGTAACGATAAATTGCAGAACCGTATTGATGACATAGATAGATAATAAGCCGATAGATACCCAGATAATCGTTCCCCACTCTTCTGTCGGCAAGATAGTATCTATAACCCTTTGAACGATAATGGGAAAAGCCAATTCTAATACAGCTACTATAATGGCTGAAGTAAAATCAAGTGTAAAAAGCCACTTATATGGTCTATAATAACTGAAAAATTTTTTAAGCACTTAAACGCCCCCTGTTTGATGATTGAAGTGACAGTGTGTCATTGTATAGTAAAATGCTGGAACAAAGAATCAGATTCTTTGTTCCGCATGTTGTTTTAGGACTTAATGACCAAGTAACTAAAGTCAGCCAAGGTACTGGTCAACTGATTGAGCTGTTTCAATAAGGCTAGACGATTGTATTTGATAGATTGATCGTCAGCCATGACCATATTTTCATCAAAGAAAGCATCGATAGATGGACTAAGTTCTTTTAGTGCCTGATAGCGAGCTGATGGTTCTTGATGATTTTGGAAGGTTTCTTCAGCATGCTGCACGTTATGGTATAAAGTCTTTTCTGATTCGGTCTCAAATAAATCTGAATCTACTAGGCTGTCCTCGTCAGCTTTTTGTGCCAAGTTGGCTGCACGAGTCAGTGATTCCGTTACTGGCTTATAAGTGTCGTTTTCTTTTTCTTGTGTTAACACATGTGCTGCTTTAGCAACTGAAACTAAATCAGTTTGATTTGAATTCAGTACCGCTTGTCTAATATCATAAGGAATTTCAACACCCATTTCCTCCGGTTGCTGCAGATATTGATCTAGACGGTCATTAATAAACTGAAGAACGATCGGCTGATTCTGTGCAATTCCTGCTTTCAGTTCAACATTGATTTGTAACTGTTCCTCAATCTTGTTCAGGATATCTTTCAATGAGAAATGACGTCCAGTGTTTTCAATCATCCGTACGATGCCCATTGCTTGTCTTCTTAAAGCAAATGGATCGTTTGAACCGGACGGTACTTGACCGATCGCAATAAACATCACTAATGTATCCAGCTTATCAGCCATTGATAAAACTGTGCCTACCGCTGTACTTGGAAGTTCGCCAGTGGCAGAAGTTGGCAGATATTGTTCTGATACAGCTTGACAGACTAAATCGTCTTCGCCTTTTTCTTTAGCCAGTATCGCCCCGATCTTACCTTGAAGCTTAGTAAATTCAATAACTGTACTGGTCACAAGATCAAATTTCAATAATTCGCTTGCACGTTCTAGTGCAGCTTTTTCATCTTTAGACAGATCAAATTCATCAGCGAGAATATGAGAAATCGTACCGATTCGTTTCTGTTTATCATAAATCGATCCTAATTTCTCGTGGAAAGAAACTTTTTTCAGCTGATCAACACATTCATCGATTGTTTTCTCTTGATCTTCTTTATAAAAGAATTTTGCATCAGCCAACCGAGCAGCCAGTACTTTTTCATTTCCTTTAGCCACTTTATCCAAGTGATCTGCTGATCCATTTCTCACACCAATAAAATGAGGCAGGAACGTTTCGCCGTCTTCAGAGTTGCGTACTGGGAAATAACGTTGATGATCTGCCATGGAGACCTCTAATACTGCTTCTGGCACATCAAGGAAAGCATCATTGAATGAGCCATAAAAGACTGTCGGCCATTCGACAAGATCAGTAACTTCATCTAGTAATTCTTGATTATCTAAAGGGACTTTCCAACCATGCTTCTGGCATAATGCTGTAATTTGATCAGCAATCTCTGTTTGTCTTTCTTCACGGTCAGCTAATACATACTGACCTTTTAAAGTTTCAATGTAGTGATCAGCTTGATCAATCGTGACAGGTTCTCCCAAGAAGCGGTGTCCAGAAGTCTGTTGGCCTGTGTTAACGCCAAATACTTCAAATGGAACAACTTTTTGATCTAAAAGAGCCACAATCCAGTGAATTGGACGGATAAACTTATAAGAATAAGTATTCCATTTCATACTGACCGGGAATGTCACTGACGTTATAACGTCAGCTAAACCTGGAAGAATTTCAGCTGCGTTTTTTCCTTTTGTAAATTTCTCAACAAAAATGTATTCTTCACCTTTTACTTCCTGAATGACGATATCTTCTGTTGAGGCGCCCTGTCCCTTCGTAAAACCGATCGCAGCCTTTGTCCAGTTTCCTTCTGAATCTTGAGCAATGCGTTTTGCAGGTCCTTTGACAAGTTGTCTGTCATCAGGTTGAACTTCTGCAAGACCCTCGACCTTAACAGCTAGTCTTCTCGGTGTAGAAAAAGGAGTGACTTGCTGATAAGATAAACCAGCTTCGTTCAAAAAGGCTTCAATGCGGTCTTTCAGCTGCAAGGCAGAAGGATTGATGACAGAAGCCGGCATTTCTTCTAATCCAATTTCTAATAAAAATGTATGTGTCATATTACTTCTCCTCCTTTTGAATATACTGGTCCAGCCATTGTGCTTTTTCTTCTCCGCTTAGCAGCGGAAACGCCAATTTTGCTCGTTCTGCAACAAATGTTTTAGCAATACTGTGTGCCATTCTGCGAATGCGTCTCAGAAAATCTGGACGTTCTGTGGCAGAGACTGACCCTCTAGCATCCAGCAGATTAAATGTATGACTGCATTTCAGTACACAGTCGTATGCTGGATGGGCTAATCCCTGCTCGATCAACGCTTGCGCTTCAGCTTCATATTCTTTGAAGTGATTGAACAGCATTTCTTGGTTGCTATAGTCAAATGCATAAGCAGATTGTTCATATTCAGGCTGTTTGAAGATTTCTCCATATTTAACTCCCGGAGCCCATTCAATCTCGTAGACACTTTCCACGTCCTGGATATAGGAAGCTAATCGTTCAAGACCATAAGTCAGTTCGCTGGTAACAGCATCCACTTCCAGTCCGCCAACTTGCTGGAAGTAGGTAAACTGAGTAACTTCCATTCCGTCAAGCCAAACTTCCCATCCTAGACCCGCACAACCCAGAGAAGGATTTTCCCAATTATCTTCCACAAAGCGAATATCATGTTCCAGCGGATCAATACCAAGCAGCTCCAAGCTTTTCAGGTATAGTTCTTGAATGTTGCTTGGAGAAGGTTTCATAACTACTTGAAATTGGTGGTGCTGATAAAGTCGGTTCGGATTTTCTCCATAACGGCCATCTGCCGGTCTTCTAGAAGGCTCGACATAAGCAGCATTCCAGGGTTCAGGTCCGATCGCTCTTAAAAATGTATAAGGGCTCATTGTTCCTGCCCCTTTTTCTGTATCGTAAGCTTGCATCAGCATGCAGCCTTGTTCTGACCAGTATTTCTGTAAAGTCATAATGATTTCTTGAAACGTTAGTGCTCTAGTCATTTATACTCTCTCCTTTGATTTAATCATAAAAAAACTCGTTCCTATACTGACACTTATCCATCAGTATAGGGACGAGTTTTCTCGCGGTTCCACCCTACTTCCAATTCAGTTTATACCTGAATCAGCGCTTTATTCCTGCACTCCAGATGCCTTTCAAAACGTCATCTCACTCGGCTCTCACTCCCCCGAATTCGCTGAATAGACAGATCATTTCTACTCTTTCTTTCACTGTGCATTTTCATTTGTTAAATTCTATCTTACACGAACAAGATATAATGTCAATCTCGAGTTATTGAACTTTAACAAAAAAACCTTTACTTTCAACTAAATCCAGAAAAGCTTGCTTGTATTTTAATCTATAAAATATGTGTCCCTGTGTTAATATGAATCAGAGTTTTACGAATCGGATAGATTGTGTGTAATCTATAAACTGCAAATAGCAGCAGTACAACTTTTATTATTACGGAAAAACAATCTGTCTGTTTCATTTTCACCAAGATTTTTCAAGGGTAACAATCTGATTATGCTGTTCAAGAAATTGGACAATTTCTTCTTTTTCAACTAAAGAGAAATCAATATAATAGACAGATTTATACTGCTGACTTGTAAATCGAACTTTGATTTTCTTTTTCTTTTCGATGATAAGCCAGTCTGACGTTTCTTTAAATTTGAATTCTCGGCTGATCAATCCATTCATAGATGAGCCGGATACATGAGGAATGATACCATTCTTGGTTAGTCCCTTGTTATATAAAGACAAAATCAGCATTGCTGAAGCAATCAGAGAGAGTATGTATCCCAATAAAGATGCTGATCCTAACCAGGCGATACCTAAAAAAGTGATAACAATTAAAGGTTGAAGACATTTTTCCGTTACAGTCAGCTGCTGCCGAATGATGATTTTACTGATCTGATTGATCATTTTATAAATTGCTAAGGTAAAAGCAGCAATAAAAACGAGTACAAAAAATATTTCCACAACTTTTCCTCTCCTTTAGACGGTAACCGGATCGGAAGAATACCTTAACCTTATTCTTCCGGTCTCTTCAATACACCGTCCCACTCATGCATGTGATCAATAAATCGTTTGCTTTTCAGTTTCAAGCCGACTAACTCTTCATAAAGCATATCAATTACTTTTCGAATGTCTTTTTTTGTTTCTTCAGAAACAGAGATCGTTCCTATTTTGTCAAAGGAAAGTACCGAAAACAGACGAATAAAATGAATGGCTTTAGGGTTGGCGTGAAATCTTCTTTCATCCTCAAAATAATGATTAGGACATAATAAGCCATGATACTTGCTGGAATAATCGAATGCCCCTTCGGTTCTGCCGCAAATGACACAACCTCTGAGTTCAGGCATTACTCCAAAATACCGCAAGAATCGGATCTCGAAAATATTCAATATAATCTCCGGGTCTTGTCGCTCATCCATCAATGACAACCCTTCTTTTAGCTGAGTAAATAAGCTGAAATCAGGTATTCGGTCTTCTAAAGCAGCATCTGCCAGTCCGCACGCATAGGTGGCGTAAGCATTTTTAAATATGTCCAGCTGAACTTGAGAATACGGTGCAATGTCTTTTGCGTCTCTCAGGAAACTCAGTCCCTGTTCTCTAATATCAGCTATATAAGTGCCGTGTGAAAAAGGCTGGATGGCACGTTTGAGTTTATTATTGGGATTTTTGGTACCGCGGACGAAAAACATCAGCTTTCCATATCGGTCAGTGAAGATTTTAACGAGATAATCTCTTTCCCGATGTTTGCGTACAGATAAGACAATGCCTTCAACTTCCTCTAAATGAGCCATAAAATCCCTCCATATAAAGGTAAAGGACGCTTCAAAAACCGAAACGTCCTTTTTGCTATTTAGTCAGTCACGATACAAACTGAATAATAAGTTACAACAAAACAAGTTAATATTCCTCATTATTGTATCCGTAATCCTGAAGATACGTTTGCTTGTCTCGCCAGTCTCCTTGAACTTTGACCCATGTTTCTAGAAAAATTCTGTCTCCCAGCAAAGCTTCGATATCTTTACGCGCAAGCGTACCGATTTTCTTGAGCATACTGCCGCCCTTACCAATTATGATGCCCTTTTGACTCTTGCGTTCTACGATAATTGTAGCATCCACTTTGACTTTATCATACTCATCTCGAACCATACGTTCAACAACGACTGCAACTGAGTGCGGAACTTCTTCACGAGTTAACTGCAGTACTTTTTCACGAATCAATTCTGAAACGATAAAGTATTCTGGGTGATCAGCAACTTGATCTTCTGGATAGTATTGCGGTCCTTCTTCCAGATAAGATGTCACAGTGCTTAATAAGCGGTCTACATTATTTCCTTCTGTAGCCGAAATTGGAATGATTTCATCGAACTCATACTGAGCATTGTAGTCTTCTATGATCGGCAGCAATTCATCAGGATGAACTTGATCGATCTTATTTAGGACTAAAAATACTGGAGTAGAAACATTTTTTAACTTCTCAATAATGAAATTGTCTCCAGGACCGCGTTTTTCAGCAACATTGACAAGGAACAGAACAACATCTACTTCATGGAATGTACTGAGCGCAGATTCAACCATAAAGTCGCCTAAACGGTGCTTAGGTTTATGAATACCAGGTGTATCGATAAAAATGATTTGTTCTTCTTCTGTCGTATAGATTCCTTGAATTTTATTTCTCGTTGTTTGTGCTTTATCACTCATGATGGCGATTTTTTGTCCGATCACACGGTTTAGTAACGTTGATTTCCCGACATTCGGTCTGCCGATCAACGAAACGAATCCAGATTTGTAAGCTTGTTCTTCTGCCATTTTATACCATATCCTTTGACTGGAAAGCTCCTGGAAGCAATTCCTCTACTGTTATTTCTTTTTTCAAGCCTTTTCTATTCGTCAGCAAGACTTTCATTCCCGGCGAAAAGAATTCAGCCATCACTTGTCTGCAAGCTCCGCATGGAGAAATGGGTCCGTCTGTATCCCCGGTAACTACAAGATAATCAAATGAAGATTCTCCTTCTGATACAGCTTTGAAGATAGCTGTTCTTTCAGCGCAATTTGTTAACCCGAAGGATGCATTCTCTATGTTGCATCCAGAATAAATTTTCCCTTCTTTTGTTGCCAGCGCAGCACCAACAGGAAACTTGGAATAAGGAACATAGGCTCTATCCAGCATATTTGTTGCTTGTTCGATTAATTCAGATGTTTGTTTATCGTTCATCGTGTCAACCTTTCTCTAAAAAAACAGATGATAGAACTTGGGAAGAAATATGATTGCTCCAACAATAACTGCAAATGTCGTCGTACTTAATACAGCTGCAGCAGCCATGTCTTTGACTTTTTTTGCCAGCGGGTGGAACTCTGTGGTTACAAGATCTACTAAATTCTCAATAACTGTATTTAATATCTCCATAACAATGACCATAAAAACAGACAGCGCAATAAATAGCCACTCTATGAGTGATAGCGATAGGAAAAAACCTAACAGTAAAGCAAATGTGCCGGCACATACATGCACACGCATATTTCGCTCTTCTTGAAAGGTTGTTTTGATTCCTTCAAACGCATATCGGAAAGAATCACCAAAGGTTCTATTCTTTTGCGGCAGCTGATTTTTATCGTTCAAGTCCATACTCCTTCAAAATATCTTCTTGCAATGTAAACATTTCTTTTTCTTCGGCTTCGGTCATATGATCATAGCCATTCAAATGAAGCAGTCCATGGACGATCAAAAAGCCTAATTCGCGTTCGAATGAATGACCGTATTCTTCAGCCTGTTCTTCTGTTTTGTCGATAGAAACAAATAGATCACCTAATACACGAGGCATATCTAATGCATCATCCAGCTGGATCATCCACTCGACATCTGTGTCGTCTTCCATCGCAAAGCTAATCACATCTGTAGCGTAGTCCTTGTCGCGGTATTCTTTATTGATCGCTTGGATTCTTTCATTATCTACTACCGTAACAGATAGTTCTGCGTCTGACTCGATATCTAATCTTTTAGCTGCAAATTCTAGAATATCTGTAATGAGTTTTTCAGAAGCCGGGCTCAATCGATTCGTTTCATCATAAAGTATTATATCCATTATTTAGTCAAATCCGTTTCTTTTTCATAAGCTTTGATGACTTTAGAGACGAGCGGGTGTCTAATGACATCTTCCGCTTCAAAGTGGACATGTCCTATGCCGGTTACACCATTTAAAATCTTTTCAGCATGGATCAGTCCGCTGCGTGTTCCATTAGGAAGATCTATTTGCGTCTTGTCTCCGTTGATAATCATTTTCGAACCAAAACCGAGACGAGTCAAAAACATTTTCATTTGCTGAACGGTTGTATTCTGTGCTTCATCTAAAATGACAAAGGCATCATCCAGTGTTCTGCCGCGCATATAGGCCAATGGTGCAACTTCAATGATTTCTCTATCCATTAAACGGTTGGTATGCTCAGTTCCGAATATGTTGTACAGCGCATCATAAAGAGGTCTCAAATAAGGATCTACCTTTTCTTTCAGATCACCCGGCAAGAAACCCAGCTTTTCTCCAGCTTCCACTGCAGGACGCGTTAAAATAATTCTTTTGACTTCTCCGCGGCGCATAGCTGCAACTGCCAGTGCCACTGCAACATAGGTTTTTCCTGTACCAGCAGGACCGATCCCTAATACAATATCATTGTTTTTTACTGAGTGGACATAGTTTCTTTGTCCGACATTCTTGATTCTGATCGGCCGTCCATCTCTATCTTTACCAATTTCTTCTTCATACATTTTAATAAACTGGGAGAGTTTTCCTTGTTGGGCCATTCTCACAGCTGAGAGGACATCAGAGCGCTTCAGTCTGCTTCCACGATCGATCAAGTTCTCTAATTCACCTAGAATCCCATCTGTTTTTTCAACAGCATCTGCGTCTCCAAGAATCTCTACTTGGCTGCCGCGGTTGTTGATGGCTACAGATAGTTCTTCCTCCAACAACTTAAGATGATTGTTTTGTGCACCGAATAGCGCAATCGCTTTTTCTGAATCATCAAAGATGTGAACTTTTTTTTGTGCATTGTCAGTCAAACAAATGCCAACTCCTTCGAATAGTTAAATAGAATACTTCTCTCAAATGATAGCATAAATACTGGCTAATCTCTACGAATTAAAGCAATATAATAGGGTTTATCTAGTTAAACACAGTGTAAACGGTCTGTTTTCCATGTTTCAGTTCAACCAGCAGCAAAAACAGAACAAAAAAGAGGCAGTGAGACACATGGTCTCAGCTCCCTCTAAACAGTGGTTATTGACTTAATTCTTTTTTTACAATTGAACTGACAAGACTGCCATCTGCTTTGCCTTTAACTTTAGGCAAGACAGCACCCATGACTTTTCCCATATCTTTCATAGAATCTGCACCGGTTTGTTCAATCGCATCGTGAACAATTTGAGTTACTTCATCTTCAGATAATTGTTCAGGAAGATAACGATCAACGATAGATAATTCTTTTTCAAGTTTTTCTACCAGGTCTTCACGACCTGCTGCTTTAAACTCGTTCAGAGACTCTACTCGCTGCTTTTTCTCACGAGATAATACAGTCAACTCTTCATCTTCTGTTAATTCTTCCCCTTTGTTGATTTGTTCAAGCTGCAGGGCAGATTTCAGCATACGAATCGTTGTCAGATTTTCGCGATCTTTCGCTTTCATCGCTGTCTTCATATCTTGATTTAATTCTTCTAACATCGTCAAATGGTTCACCTTCTTCAAAGAAAAGTGGTAAAAATCAGAAAGCATTCCACATTACTGTAAATTAAAATTTACGAGTTTTGCGTTTTCTTGCTTCCTCAGATTTCTTTTTACGTTTCACACTTGGCTTTTCATAGTATTCACGTTTACGGGCTTCTTTTAAAGTGCCAGTTTTAGAAACGGAACGTTTGAAGCGACGAAGAGCATCATCAAGATTCTCGCCTTTCTTGACATCTGTTTTAGTCATCGTTCTTCCCCTCCCCTCGTACGTTCAGGGCGTTCCATTTGTTTCATCAGTTGATTACTCACAATTGGTCTTCCCTATCAATAAATGATGTAACTGATTTCATATACAAAACCAATGTATAAAAAACAGTTCTTGCTCATTATATACAATCCTTATTTTTACGTCAACAGCAAATGGCAAAAAAAAGCACATTTCAAAAATTTTAACGTTTAAACAGATTGATCAGCTGGCTATAGAGCAAGTTTCGCATAAGCCAAACAATTCAAATCTATGGGCAGTTACTTGACATCCAGGCAGTTGACTTGAAAACATGTCAATTGGACAATCTTCTAACCCAATCGTTTTTCCACATTCTGTACAGATGAAATGGTGATGGTGGTGTCCATGCAGTTCGCAGCTGAATCGGAATAATTTTTCTCCATTGAGTTCCGTTTCTTCTACAACAGAAAGATCAACAAAAGTATTTAGATTTCTGTAAATGGTATCAGGACTAATACCAGGGAATAAGGGTTTTAATGAGTTTTGTACTTCTTTCGCTGTCATATATTTATCTTGATTATATAACAATTCTAATATTTTCTGACGTTTACCAGTTGTTTTATATCCATTATTTTTTAAAGTGATTACAGCTTGTTCAAAAGCAGTCAAACAGATCGCTTCCTTTAAATTAGTTTATTATATAATAGCGGAGATGGTTTGAAATATCAAGATGTCCTTGTTGCTTCCCTTCTATTGCTTCCTTTAGTATACTTATGAGATAAAATAGAAAGGATGAACAGCTTTGACTGATGACTCACTATCCATTTACGTATTATCAGATTCTGTTGGGGGAACAGCTAGTAATATCACTAACGCAGCTCTTTCTCAGTTTCCTGACGTGCAATGTAATTTTAAGATTTTCTCGTTTATCAGAGAAAAAGACCAGTTGATGTGTATTTTGAAAAAAGCCCAAGAAGCAAATGCCGTCATTTTGCACACTTTTGTTGAAAAAGAACTGATCAGTACGATTCATGACTTTTGTTTTGAACATGAACTTACTTGCTTTGATATATTGAATCCCATCATTAAAGAAATCCGTGCAAGAACTAATATTGAACCACAATTCAAGCCTGGTGCCATGCATAAACTAGATGAAGACTACTTTGACAGAATCGGTGCTATGGAATTTGCAGTCACTTATGATGATGGTAAAGATCCTAAAGGCTTTTTAGAAGCGGATATCGTGATTTTAGGGATCTCTAGGACCTCTAAAACTCCCCTCAGCATTTACTTGGCTAATCAAAATTATAAGGTAGCCAACCTCCCGCTGATGCCCGAATCAGAAATTCCAAAAGAACTCTGGCAAGTCGATCCGAAGAAAATCGTTGGATTGACAAATGATGAAAGTAAACTTTCCAGCATTCGCAAAGAACGAATGATTTCTTACGGAATGAATCCTGACACCCCCTACTCCAGCAAAGAGCGCATTCAAAAGGAAATCAAATACGCAGAAGATCTTTATAAAAAGCTCGGTTGTCAGATCATCAATGTCTCTAATAAATCAATTGAAGAAACAGCAGCAATTATTGTCAATTCATTTGCCGCTCAAATCTGACCACTTGTTAAACGAGGCTGGGACATGAGTTTCAAAGGAACGTTATTTCGTAAAAATACACAAGCAGAAAATCCATCAAATCAAGGATTGAATATCCATGGTTTGATGGGTTTTCTTTTTAGCTAGTTTTATCCCTGCCTTGTTTTAATATTTAGTCTTTAGATTGTGGGTTTTCCTTGAATATCAAGCTGAGTATAAATGATGCAAAGGCTAAAACGACAACCATAAAGAATCCTCCTCTGATTCCACTGATCGAAATTGCCGTTTGCACCCCTTCTGTTTCGGCAGTAAACGACTGAGGCGAAGCAGTGAAAGACGAAACGACCGACATAGCAGCAAATACTAAGGTGATCGCAAAGCTTGAACCTACTTGGCGAGCTGTCTGGCGGGCTGGAGTCGCATGACTCATTTCCTCATCTGGGATAACATTCATTCCAGCAGTAGTAACAGCAATGTTGAACAGTCCAAATCCCAGCGTAACAAGCAGATACATTCCGATAATGGTCCAGATTGGTGTGTCCATCGTAACCAGCAGTAATGACAACGTACCTAAAAACATGATAAAAGTTCCGACGACTCCCAGCTTGGCAATACCGATTCGATCATACAGCCTTCCAGATACTGGTGAAAGAAATGCTTTTAACAATCCGCCTGGCATAACGATCAATCCAGAAATCATTGCAGAACGTCCTAGAACGCCCTGGACGTACATTGGCATAATATTTGTGATACCGCTGTTGACCATCAATCCAAGCATGCTGATCATTACAGCAATCGCAAAAAATCGATTTCGGAATAAACTGACATCCAGCATAGGCTCTTCTAACTTCAGATTTCTCCGAATGAACAAGACGATAAAGAGACATCCGAACAGTGACATGAACCAGGCGGCAACCGAATCCAGTCCTTCTGTTCCTACTACAGATAACCCGTACAATAAACTCCCGAATCCTATTAAAGAATAGCGGATAGATTTCCAGTCCAAGGTGGGATCTTTCAGCGGCAGAACATCTGCTAGTATAAAATGGGTAAATGGAATGACGATCATTGATCCGATGAATAAAAAATAATAAATGAAATGCCATGAAAAAGCATCGACCACGAAACCGCCAAGCACCGGACCGATTGTGGGACCGATTCCTAAAACAATGCCCATTAGACCTAATACGCTTCCTCTTTTCTCAACAGGAGTGATGGTGAGCAGGATCGTTTGCATTAGAGGAATAATCATCCCTGCACCTACACCCTGCAGCAAAGCTCCTGTCATAACAAATCCGAAGTGAATACCAGAACCAGCGATTAATGATCCAGTTCCAAATAAGATCATCATCAGGATAAAAAGGTTCCTTGAACGGAATTTATTCATTGCAAAGGCCGTTATAGGAACCATAATTCCTTTGACTAAGGTGTAACCCGAGATGGTCCATTGTCCAATGGATGGAGAAACATTTAGTGATTCGATCATAGTAGGAAGTGCTGTTTTGATAGCGGTCTGATTGAAAATGACCATTAAGGCACCGGCAAACAGCACAGCGTAGGTTTGCCAGTATGGAATAGAGCCGCTATCTCTTTTGTCTAGTTGATCTTTTGCTTTAATCGTAATTTTTTGAGGTATTTGCGTTAAAATCACGCCGAAGATTCGACTCCTTTTATTTTAGGATTGGCTAGATACAATAAAAAAGGAAATCATTTTTAATGATTTCCAGTACAACTTTATAACTATATCCTATTAGTCTATTGAACGCCATTCTTGACGTCAATAGTTAATGCTTAATACTGTTTAAAATTATCAGTTATATTTTAAACAATTTTTTTACGTTTGATTTTTCCATCCCAATCTGCGTATCCGCCTTTTAAGATATAAAGATCTTTATAGCCTTCTTTTTTTAAGACGATAGCTGCTCTTCCGCTTAAGGCTTTTTTTTCATCGTATAAATATATAGGCTGATCTTTTCTAAGCTCGTTGGCTCTCTGTTTCATCTGCAGATAAGGTATGTTTCTGGCACCCAAGATATGACCAGCATCAAATTCGTCTTTCCCTCTTACATCAACAATTTGTGAACGACGCATATTCTGCTTGAACTCTTCTTTAGAAACCACTGAAGCGGCATTCTTTCTTCTAAAGTATTGAATAAGTTCCCATATTGCCCATCCTATAATCGCAATCCATAAAATAAATGTTATTAAAGTAAATCCATCCAAATTCATACTTCCTCTCTATCTTAATCACTTATACAGTTTACCTTAATAAACCGTTTTTTTCTAGTACTGATTTAAGTTGATTCAGAAACGAGTGTATGAATTTCTGATTGATCATTCAAATCAATGACTTGCTCGTACTGCCATCCATAAAGGATATATCTCTCGGATGGAGATAAAGCAATAGGTGCATTTTCCGGTAAATCAATCACCTTTTCCATTGATTTATCTGCAAAATTTAAGATATATAATGAGAAAGATCCAAGATTTTGACTCAGGTCAACGGGTTCATCAGGGATAGAGCCCACGATCATTCCATCTCTTTGACTTTGTGACAAATAAGGAAGCTGAAGTCGATCACCCATCTGCACTTTAGGAATCGTCAGCGCGCCTTGAGAAACTAAAAAAGGATATTCTTTCATCAGATGAACTTCATCGTCGTTAATGTCTGATTCGCTGAGCGTAATGACTGTATCTTGATGAAGAAAGAAATTCAGCGTTTCAGGGTTAAGCTTTTGTTCCGATTCTTCTGAACGTATATCACCAATATAAAATCCGTTATCCTCCTCATTCATATAGAGAAACAAGTTAGAGGAATACCATTTCGGTTCAATCGCCGAAACAGAAGCAGAAGTGATTTCATTGCTTTGGAGATTCCATGTCTTAACCTCTGCAGTCTCTACAGCAGTTTCCGAGTCCATATTAAAATACGATAAAAATAGCAGATCTTCATTCACATGATTCCAATCCACATTGATATAACCAGAATATTCAAGCGGAGTTCTTCTGACTTCTTCTCCCTCTTGATCGATGACTGCTGCTTCCATGGTCTGGTTGGAACCTTCTTGTAAGAAAACCTTATCTGCCTGCGGGCTGATTTGAATTGTAAGAATAAAGTTGTCTGTAGAATAGATTTCATGTCGTTCACCGCTGCGAATATTCATTCTGACCAACTGCTGCGTTTCTTGATCGCCAAGGTGAACGAGAACTTCTTCTTCTCCGATCCAGCCAACAATTTTTTGAAGAACTTCTTTTGACTGATCAATTTGAGTAAACGGCTGTTCAGGTTCCTCAACCTGATCCGGTGCAGAGGGTTTTTCTGGTTGACTAGAAAAACTGCAGGCAGACATAAAGAGGGTGCTCAGCAGCACAAGAAACAGACTATTGACCCATAGCTTATTTCTATTATGCAAACTGACCACCCTCTACGATTGTATGATTTATCTTATACTAGCATAGAAAAGAGGGATTTTTCATGTATTAAGACTCCAAGAATGTCTGATTCAAAACCAGTGAGCTTGCCCCGATTACTCCTGCATCATTTCCTAATTCTGCAATTTTAATCTTCGTTGAACGATAAATTGGAGGAAAAGCGTACATCTCAAAGTTTTTACGAATTCTCTCTGCTAAGAATTCTCCTGCTCTAGACACACCACCGCCGATGACGATCGTTGACGGATTCAGCATGTTTGCTACATTACCGCAGGCTAATGCTAAGTAATCACATACTTTATCTACAATACTTAAAGCAAATGTATCGCCGTCTCTGGCTGCATCAAATACAGATTTTGCATCTACAAACTCTCCATTATCAATACTTTCTTTCAATGATGAATCTCCAGAAAAGCTTTCTGACATATCTCTAGCAAGCCGAACAACTCCTGTTGCGCTGGCTACAGTTTCTAAACAACCATCATTTCCGCAAGTACAGTGATAACCGTGTGGTTCTACAACGATATGCCCAATTTCTCCTGCTGCGCCGGAAGCACCGCGAATCAGTTCTCCATTCAAGATAATTCCACCGCCTACACCAGTTCCCAGTGTGATGAAGACAACGTTCGGTTCATTGTTTCCTGCACCAACCCATTGTTCTCCAAGCGCGGCAACGTTTGCATCATTATCGATGAAAAATGGAATACCGGTCCCCTCTTCAATCATTTTTTTTATGAATTGAGTCGTTCTCCAGTTCAAGTTGTAAGCCCCGATAACAGTACCTTCAGAATGATTGACATTTCCAGGCGAGCCCATTCCGATCCCAAGAAAATCATCTTGACTCATGTTATAAAGGTCTAAGTGATGATTGATTGACTCGATAATGGAAGGGACAATTCTAGTCCCTTCTTCTGTAACGTCTGTTTGGATACTCCACTTTGTCTGAATCTGTCCTTCAAGATTCAAAATAGCAAATTTTGCCGTTGTTCCGCCAAGGTCGATACCAATTAATTTTTTCTCTGTCATAATTTCCCTCCGCTATTTTTTAGTAGTATAAAGCGCCTGTTCTCCACCAGCCTATAATAAATAGTAAAACCAATATGCCACCGAAAATCAGCCCGTATTTAAACTGTACTTTTTTCCCGCTGATCCAAGCGTTCGGTGCGGAAATAGCGTAAGTAAGCAAATACCCACCGCCTAGTCCTCCTAAATGTCCAGCCATATCGATACCGCTGCTAAAAAATCCAAAAATAAGATTGATCACAATCAAAGCTAAGAACCTTCTTGACATATCTTTGATTTGATAACTATTTGGAAAAAGCTTCGGCAATGCCAGTGTCGCACCGAACAAACCGAATAGGGCAGTACTAGCACCAGCAGATAGAGAATCGTTAAATGCAAAGCTAGCTGCATTTCCGGCTACTGCACTCAGTAAGTAAAGCAGCAGATACCGCCAGTGACCGACTATGCTTTCAATCTGAATGCCTAAAAAATAGATAATGATTCCATTAAGCAGAATATGCTCTATCCCAATATGCAAGAAAACAGGTGTGATGAGTCTCCACCATTCTCCCATAACAATTAAAGGATTTATTTTTGCCCCTAATTCATACAAAACAACGGGATTAGTGCTGCCGCCCATAAGCGTTTCCAAACCAAACATCAAGACTGTAATTCCCAGTAAAGCATAAGTAATATATGGTTTTCTCTGCCACCTTCTAAGTGACATTTTCATTTGTGGAGACATACTTTTTATACTTCCTTTACCAACAATTTAACTTCAGTATACCATATTTTATACAATCGTAAATATGGTATTCCGAAAGGCGAATAAAAAATCCCCAAAACAGTTCGTTAAAACCGCTTTGAGGATTTTTAAAATGAATTTTTATTCCATGTTGCCGTCCAAATCTTTTTTGAATGATTTTGCGGCATCTAGATTGTTATCTTTTCTTTCCTGATCTTTATTTTCTTCCGCCGTATCCATGCCTTTGTCGCTGATGTGTTCTTCATCTAGGGAGTCCGTCAAACTCGTCGTTTCTCGGGTGCCCTCTATTGATACTACATGAGCGGCTTGCAAATACACTTTCTCACCTGTTTTAAGATGAAATTCATGAAAATAGGGATGTTGCGAGCTTCCGCTTGATTCTTTTAGCATTTGATGAATTTCCTCTGGCTCCAACTGGATCATAAAGAGTTCTCCATTAGTCATACTCACTTTTGACATTTTGCTCATTCCATTCACCCTTTCTATCATTGTATCTAGGTTCATCATATAGTATTCGATACAGTAATAGAAATATAATGCATATGCTTGATGATTCTCAGAAAGTGCAATTAATGCCCCATTAGTGTTTGAGCTATCTGCTCATAGGACATATCGCTGGAAATGTCATAGTTTCCGGGACGGACATAAGGAGCATAATCATTTTCTTCTAAGAAATCGTCAAAATCCATGCTGTCTTCGAGTATGTTGTTTGCTTCTAATTGACCGGCAGCGACACTGCTTGGTTCTCCTTCGTTAATAGTGATGGTTGCGGTAATGACAGCTTCTTCATCTGCCTGTTCTTCAGTCTGATCTTCTTCAGTTGCTTGAGATTCCTCTTCAGCAGCTTCTTCTGTTTCGTTTTTTTCTGAATTTTCTTCGCTTTCAGCGGTTTCTTCTGTTTCACTAGGCTGTTCTGCAGCGACCGGTTGTTCTAATTCCAACTGAGCAATTTTTTCTTCTAAGTAAGTAATGTCTGATTCCAGATCTTTAACCTTTTCTGTTTGGCCACTTGCAGTTGGAGAGTTTGGCATCAGTATCGCGGACATCAGAAGAATCAACCCAGATACAAAGAAGCCAATCGCCAAGATTCTAATATTCTTTTTCGACATCTTTTTTTCCTCTCTTTATCCTATCATTTTGCTGGATCATTATTAATGAATCCCTTCTGAAATATACGTATCGATTGTATGTTGGACAGATGCTTCAGAAATATGCAGATGCTCTGAAATTTCCTTAGCAGACAAACCTTGTGTGAATAAAGTCAGAATATGTCCTTGAGTGATGTTGGTCACTCGATCAGGAAAAGCCGTCTCTGGATTTTGAACTTCAAGTTGTGATTCCAGTGATTGAATTCTTTTATTCAGGCCGTATATCATTTGCACTAAATTTAATGAAACGTCTTCCAATTCTTTATAAGTACCATCATGTTCTTCTTTTTTCATAAAAGAAAAAGCCATTAAGACCGCAGAAATTCCAAAAAGGATTGCTGCAATTAACCATAAATCCATATTATTGTTCCTCCTATTGATTATTAACCTAGTAAATCTTACCACAACCAGGAATAAACAGAAAGATGAGGTTAGTTTTCGTAATAGAAGTAACCATATTGAAAAATAGCAGACCCTAAATGTGTCATTTTGATTTTGTTGGATAAAATTGGAAAAAGATAGCATTTTTTACGAAAACGTGTTATCCTAGTCAAGGCAAAAGACTAGACACTATGGTGTCGTCTTTAATTCAAGAGAGATTGGGAGGGACCATGATGAGAGTAAACGTCACTTTAGAATGTACGGAATGTAAAGAACGCAACTACCTAACTTCAAAAAATAAACGTAACAATGCTGAACGTTTAGAAGTTAAAAAATATTGCCCTAGAGAACAAAAAGTCACCTTACACCGTGAAACTAAATAATTTTTTACAAAGGGGCTGGGAAAAAACCAGCTCTTAATAAACAAAAAGAACAATGAAAACCGTCGGTTTTAGATGGTCTTCATTGTTCTTTTGTCTTTTTTCTGAAGATGTAGAAGTATGTCCTCCTTTTCTTCGGAGTTCGAGGATCAGTTTCGTTAAATTCATGCTCATAAGCATCAAGCCAATGTCATTATGAACGGCTTGATTTCCTCTGACATGAACGCGGCGCATGCCAAAGACACCTTTCATCCGACCAAAAACGGTTTCTACGTCAATCTTTCGCTGTGCATAGATCCGTCTTCCATAATCGCTTTCCAGGTGTGCCTTCGCTTGATGTTTAAAGTATTCCCAATTGTTATTCACCGATGTTTGTCTTTGGTTCTCCTTCGGGGTTTTGGCTAGTGCATTCAGCCCATCATCCATTTGTTCTTTGTCTGCTGTGTACACTTTAAACTGACGCGTATACCCGTGCTCATCCACACGTGTGCTGTAGTGGGTAAAACTAAACCGCACACCGTCCAGATCGGTATAAGCATCTTCTATTTCGTCATAAGACCAATTGTCCCGGCGTTTCGGATCCCGTTTATATTTTTTCTTTTGTTCTGCGTTATACATGCCGTAAGGAATCAAAGGAATCTTTTCATAGTCATCGATGATTGATTCATAGTTTTCTTCACTGCCATATCCAGCATCTGCGACAATATATTTAAATAAGTCCAGTGTAGAAATCACTGATAAAAATGGAAGTAGCGTTCGCGTATCCCTAGGATTTGAAAAGATATCGTAGTCAATGACATATTGATTATTAGAAGCAACTTGAAGATTATAGCCAGGCTTCAATTCACGGTTTTTCATGGGATCTTCTTTCATACACATGAAGGTAGCGTCTTTATCCGTTTTGGAATAACTGTTTCGTCCATCAGGTGATACAAAACATACTCTTTTATCCCGATAAAGCGGTGTGCCTTTTTGAATAGTTCCGGTTTGTCATCTTTCAGCCACATCAGCTTCGCAAGAGGCGACATCGGATAGATCGGTGTCCCAGTCTTTTCATAGATCGACTGACCGTTCGTTTCTTTAAGTTTTGCGGCATAAGCTTCACTGCGCTGATCGGCCCAGATGATCGAAGGCGTCAAAGGTCTCCCTAAAGCGTCCACGGGGATCAGACTATGCATGGCCGCACTAAATGAGATGAGTTGGATCGCTTCTTTGCGTGCTTCTGATTGTTTAAGGAGGCTTTGAATCGACGTGATTACGGCCTGAAAGATCTCATCCGGATCCTGTTCAGACGCCTGCGGTTCGGGATGATACATCGGATAGTCAACCGATGTTTCGCATATACTTTCTCCGTCTTTTGTAAACAGGACCGCTTTTGTACTCGTGGTCCCGATATCTACGCCAATGGCATATGTACTCAACATTTCCCTTCTTCCTGCTTCAGTTTATTACATCTAGTATATCACTCCAGTTAGACTCAGACCATTTTATTGCGACAAAAAAACCTGCAGGACTTCATCTCAAAGTTGCTGTAGGCTTTCTCGTTTTTATTCTATTCTTCGCTTTCAGTGATTTCTACTTCGATACCGAAATGATCACTGACCAAAGGCCCGTTCTCACCGTCAAAAACCACACGATATGTCTCGACCGTTTGTCTTTTGTCAGTAAAAATATAATCGATGCGCTTTTCATCCGGATGATCGCTCCAGCCGTCGATGGCGCTTGAGACCGTGGAACAACCGATCTTTTCTTTTGCTGCAGGATAACTATCTGCCAGGTACGGTGCCGTTTCTTTGACGAAGGCATACCCTTCTCCTTTTATCGACGCTTCATTGTTGAAGTCGCCCATCACTAAAAGGGAGGTTTTCTCGTCGTTTTCAAGCAGGCTGAGCGTTTTATCCCATTCCTGCTTAAATAATTGACGCCCTTCTCCGTCTTCCCACCATGAATAGTGACAGGACAAGACGTTCCAGTTTTTAGACGCCTCTTTGACCGAAGCTTTAAGGACCCGACGTGTATAGTGATGCGTATAATCCTTGCAGTCGGACACTAAAAGACTTTCTGCTTCAAAAGGCACGAGAGAGAGGACAGCGACGCCTTCATCATAGGTATCGTACCCGATATGATTGGCTGTCCAGCTCCAGTAGTACTCAAGCCCCCTCGCCCTTAATTCTTTGACGATAAGAAGGGCGAAGTTGTCGGCTTTGATGTCAACCATCGGATCATCGCCCCCCACTTTGATGAAGAAGGGATCATCAACACTCGCTTTATCCATGGATTGATTGATTTCCTGCAGCGCGACGAATCGGTAGGCTTGTGCTTCGATCCGGTCGACGATCTTTTCGATCTTATCGTACGGGTCTGCTTCCATCCAGGCATGTGTATTCAGGGTCAGTACCTTCATCTTAAACTCTCCTTGACTAAATTAATTGACGTGACCGATCTGGTCAGCTGCTTGAACGTTTCCTTCAGCTGTCAGTTCAAATGACTGCGTTTCTTTCAGGTTCGTAAATACGACCATGATCGACGTGTCTTTGTCTGCTTCTTCGACCTTGCTGCGGTACATCGTTGCCAGTGGCTGTCCGGCTTCTACGGTCTGATCTTCTTCAACTTTCACATCAAAGGCCTGGCCTTTCAGCTCGACTGTATCGATCCCCATGTGGACCAAGACTTCTGTACCTTCAGCTGTTTCCAGACCGATGGCATGCTTGGTCGGGAAGATGCTGCTTACTGTTCCGGAAACCGGTGATACGACGTCATTATCGGAAGGAACGACCGCAAAGCCGTCTCCCATCATTTTCTGAGAAAAGACCTGGTCATTGACTTCTGTTATCGGCAGGATGTGACCGTTTGCGACAGAGTAAATCTTCTGCGCCTTTGATTCAGGTTCTTTTTCTGCTGTCTTATTAGTGACTGGTGTTTCTTTTGTTTCAGCCTGCGTATCGACAGGACGGTCTTCACTGATCGATGAAGCTGGAATGGCTGCATTTGATTCCAGGACATCCAGGATATCTGACTTCAAAACATCGGCTTTTGGCCCGTAGATAGCTTGAACGCCTGTATCTTTATGGACCAGTCCCATGGCGCCGGCTTTCTTCCAGCTGGCTTCAGGACCGACCTTATCGGTATCTTTGACCGTCACACGCAGTCGCGTCATGCAGGCATCGACGTCTGAGATGTTTTCTTTCCCGCCAAGCAGGTGGATGACGTCATAGACCTGCTGAGAAGCATCCACTTCCTTGCCGTTTGAAGAACCGGCGTCTTGCCCGTTGCTTTCATAGTTCCCCATACGACCAGGCGTTGCGTACTTGAATTTCTTGATCAAAAAGTCTGTGATGAAATACATAACGACGGCGAACAGGATGGTGACCCAGATAAAGTTGAACAGGTCCCAGCCAAGGCCGGCCCGAAGAGCCAGCGGTGTACGTGTCAGCAGTTCGATATTACCGAAGGCGTGGATACGCAAAGGGATGATATCTGCCATGGCAAAGGCTAGTCCTTGAACGACTGCATACACACCATAAAGCGGCATCGCGGCAAACATGAACATGAACTCCAGAGGTTCCGTTACACCCGTAAGGAATACAGCAAGCCCAGCTGAAAGATACATGGATTTGTAAGCCTTGCGTTTGTCGGCATCCACATTTCTATACATGGCATAAGCAAGTCCCATCAACGTCCCTGAAGACCCGATCATCTGCCCGACTTTGAACCGTGCTGGAACAAAGTTTTCGATCGCATACTGATACGTGCTGGTGTCGCCGGCTTGATCTAAGTTGACTAAGTCTCTTGCCCATGCAAGCCAGAGTGGATCCTGTCCGAATACCAAAGCGCCTTCCTGTGCGCCGCTCAAGACTTCATACGTTCCACCAAGCGGTGTATAGTTGATCGGTATCGTCAGCATGTGGTGGAGACCAAACGGCAGGAGCAGGCGTTCCAATGTTCCGAATAGGAAAGGCGCCAGAACAGGTGCCGTATCCTGAGATTCAGCGATCCAGACACCGAAGCTGTTGATCCCGCCTTGAATGACTGGCCAGACGACTGCCAAAATAAGCGAGGCGATCAGCGACCAGAGAATAACGACGAAAGGCACGAAACGTTTACCATTGAAGAATGATAAGGCATCCGGCAGTTTTCTAAAGTTGTAGTACTTATTGAAAGCCATGGCTCCCATGAAACCGGCGATGATACCAACGAAAACACCCATGTTAAGTGCCGGTGCTTCAAGCACACTGACAAAATAACCGTCTACTGGGATCTCTGTTCCAAACAGTGTCTGCGTGACTGCTGATTCATCTGCCAGCATGTCCCCCGTCACACCGAAGATCGCTCCGGTGATACGGTTGATCAGGATGAAACTGATACCGGCCGCGAAGGCCCCGCCGGCACGGTCTTTCGCCCAGCTTCCCCCAATTGCCAAAGCAAAGAGGATATGCAGGTTACCGATAATGGCCCAGCCGATGTTTTCGATGACACTTCCGACAGCAACGAGCGCCTGAAGGTCAGGATCGATAAGCGGGATGGAGCCGCCGATACTGATCATCAGTCCGGCTGCCGGCATGACGGCGATAACACCCATCAAGGCCTTGCCGAATTTCTGCCAGAATTCAAAATTCATAATCTTTTTCATGATACTTCTCCTATTCTATAGTTATTGTTCGTCCAGCGGGTAATAGTTTGGATCGTGCCAGACTTTCTGTTTAGCTACTTTGTAGACCCTTGCTTCATAAGGACGCAGAAACATGACTGTATTCTCTTCGTCTCTGACTTTGTAATTGCTCAGTTTCATCTCGCCGAGTTCCAATTCCTCAGTCAGATCAAGTTCTGTCGATTCATTGAAGAGATTCACAAGTACGAGATAAACCACACTGTCGTATGATCTCAGATAGGCATAGACGTGATCATGCTCTTTGGCGATCAGTTCATAGTGACCATAGATAAGGGCAGGCGTGGTCCGTCGCATCTGGATCATTTTTTTATAGTAGTAGTAGATCGAGTCTGGATCATTCAAGGCCTGTTCGACATTGATGTCCGGATAGTTAGGATTCACGCCCAGCCACGGTGTCCCGGTCGTGAAGCCGGCTTCCGGTTCGCTGGACCACTGCATTGGTGTGCGCGAATTATCGCGCCCATTTTTCCAAATGTAAGCCATGATCTCGTCATGCGTTGAACCATTTGCAGTTTCGATCGCGTACATATTCTTCATACCGACATCATCATAGTCCTCGATGGAATCGAACTGGACATTCGTCATGCCGATCTCCTGTCCCTGATAAATAAAGGGTGTACCCTGCATGAAGAAGTAGAAGGTCGCCAGCGCTTTGGCCGATGTCTTTCTCAGATCGCCGTCATTTCCCCAGGTCGATACCGATCGGGCCAGATCGTGATTTTCTATGAACAAAGCATTCCAGCCGCGTCCGTCCAGACCGCGCTGCCAGCGGGTCATCACTTCTTTGAGTTCGTGGATATTCAAACCGTCTCCGTTAGCTCCCCACAGTCCCAAATGCTCGAACTGGAAGATCATATTAAAGTAACCGTTTTCTTCACCGACCCATCTGTCCGCATCCTGGATCGTTACACCATTTGCTTCGCCCACCGTCATCACATCATAGTTTCTGATCGTTCGTTCAGCGAATTCAGACAGGAACAGATCAATACCCGACTGGTTCATATGTCCGTCAAAAGAGGGCACATACTTCTTGTTCAAGGGGTTGGGCATATTGGGGAAGCCGTTTTTCTTCTTGATGTGCGAGATCGCATCGACACGAAAGCCGTCGATCCCCTTGTCCAGCCACCAGTTGACCATTATATACAGTTTTTCGCGGACTTCTGCATTTTCCCAGTTCAAGTCCGGCTGTTTTTTTGAAAAGACATGCATATAGTATTCCTTGGACTGCTCGTCATACTCCCAGACTGATCCGCCGAAGATCGATTCCCAGTTATTGATATCGGAACCGTCAGGTGTGCCCGGGTGCCAGATATAATAATCTCGGTAAGGGCTGTCTTTAGACGAACGCGCTTCAACGAACCATTCATGTTCATCCGACGTATGATTGATGACCAGGTCCATGATGATCTTCATGCCGCGTTTATGTGTTTCTTCGAGCAGCTCATTGAAATCATTCATCGTGCCGAATTCATCCATGATCGCGTGGTAATCGCTGATGTCATAACCGTTGTCGTCGTTGGGCGACTGATAGATCGGACTGACCCAGATCACTTCGATACCCAAGTCCTTTATGTAATCGAGCTTTTCGATGATCCCGCGAAGGTCACCGACACCGTCTCCATTGGAATCATAAAAACTGCGAGGGTATATTTGATACGCCACAGCTTTCTTCCACCATTGTTTCTTCATTTCTCTTTTTCACTCTCCTATGAAAACGTTAATATTTTTCTGGTTGGTTAAGCTTGTCTAGACATCCGGTATTTTTTTAACATCACCTATCATATAGTCTGGAATAGAATCATTCAATAATAATCCCAATGTTATCGGTATCATTCTGCACACATGAAGGCAGAATATCTCTTTGAAGTCGTTTGGGATGAAAAATGCTGATTTTCATAACTAAAAAAGGCTCCCGCTTTTGGCAGGAAACTTACATGTACTAGACACTGATCACTATTCTTTACTTTTATCACAACTTAATCAAGGGTGCTCGTAAAAACCTTCTTCTGTCATTTCCATATCGGTGAACTGATTTTATGCATCGAACGAATAAAAGCGAAGGCCGCTTAACTAGCTGTTCGCTAATCTGTACACACGCGCTTCATAAGGTCCCAACTGCATTGAGGGATTCAGTTCATCGATCAACGAATAATTAGACAGAAGCAGCTCTTCAATCTCTAAATCATCACTCAGCCTGATCTCTGTGGCCGCATTGAATAGGTTAACGATGACAGCATAACGCACATTCTTGTATAGTCTCAGATACGCAAAAACGTGCGGGTGAGCTTCAGCGATCAGTTCATATGATCCGTATATAAGGGCCGGCGTATGTTTTCTCAGTTTGATCATTTTTTTGTAGTAATTCAGTATCGAATCCGGATCTTTTACCGCTTCTTCGACGTTGATATCCGGGTAATTAGGGTTCACGCCAAACCAGGGCGTCCCGGTCGTGAAGCCAGCCTGGGGCGCGCTCGACCACTGCATGGGTGTTCGTGCATTATCGCGCCCATTCTTCCAGATATAGCTCATCATTTCTTCATAAGACATGCCGTTCTTTGTTTCATGTTCGTACAAGTTGATCAGACCCGTATCATTGTAAGTTTCAATCGAGTCAAAGCGCACATTCGTCATGCCGATCTCCTGGCCCTGATAGATGAAGGGCGTCCCCTGCATAAAGAAGTAGAAGGTCGCGAAGGCTTTTGCAGACGTTTTTCTAAAAGCATTATCTTCGCCCCAAGTCGAAACACTTCTAGGCTGATCATGATTTTCGATAAAGAGCGCATTCCAGCCCTGTCCCTCAAGACCTTTCTGCCATTTCGTCATGGCCTTCTTCAGCTCGTCCATATTCAGCTCGCCGTCTTTGGCTTTCCAAAGTCCAAGATGATCAAATTGAAAGATCATGTTAAAATACCCGTCTTCTTCTCCGATCCAGTGTCTCGCCTCTTCAAACTTAGCCCCACCGGCTTCTCCGACTGTCATGACATCATAGTTTTTGATCGTCCGTTCGACAAATTCGGACAGAAATGCATCGATACCAGGCTGATTCGCATGCCCGGAATTTGAAGGGACGAATGTCCTATTTTTCGGATTCGGCAAATCAGGATACCCTTTTTTCTTTTTGATATGGGTAATAGCGTCGACCCTAAAGCCGTCGATCCCTTTCTCGAGCCACCAGTTGGTCATTTCATAGAGTCGTTTTCCCACCCGAGGATTTTCCCAGTTCAGATCCGGTTGTTTTTTCGAAAAGATATGCATGTAGTATTCACCAGTCTGCTCGTCATATTCCCAGACCGAGCCGCCGAAGAAGGATTCCCAGTTGTTGACTGGCGACCCATCCGGCTTGCCCGGCTGCCAAATATAAAAGTCACGATAATGATTGTCTTTAGACGAACGGGATTCTAAGAACCATTCGTGTTCATCTGAAGTATGATTGATCACCAGATCCAGGATGATCTTCATGCCGCGGTCATGGACTTCTTTAAGCAGCTCGTCAAAATCAGCCATCGTCCCGAAATCATCCATGATGTCATAGAAATCACTGATATCGTAACCATTATCATCATTGGGCGACTGATAGATCGGGTTGATCCAGATAACGTCGATGCCCAAGTCTTTTAAATAATCAAGTTTCTGTATAATGCCCTGCAGGTCACCGATCCCGTCCCCATTGGAATCATAAAAGCTGCGCGGGTATATCTGATATGCAACGGCTTCTTTCCACCACTGTTTTTTTATTTTGCTAGTTCCTCCCCGATGTTGACGATATTATTGTCTGTGTAATCAAACTTTTTGAAATTTTCTGTTTATTTAAACCTAAACTTATCTTATAGTCCGAAAGCGATCTATTCAACAGTAATTTCGCTACTGAGTTCCGGCTATTCGCCTCTATTACAGGAACTCGTGTCGGATGCTCGCTCTCAGTTCCGGCTATTCACCTCTATATCCAGGACTCGCGTCGGATGCTCGCCTTGAGTTCCGGTTATCAGCCTCTATTACAGGAACTCGCTGACCATTCTGCCCTTGAGTTAAGGCTATAGAGCGTTATAACCCGAACTCGCTTCAAGATTCCTGATCGAGTTACGGCTATTCAAAAATCTAAGCCTCTAAAAAGACAGCCGAACTTGAAATTTGGCGGATCTTTCTTTTCAATGTTGTCAATAGTCGTCCAAAGACGACTATTTCCCTTCTTAAAAGCCCCTTAAACAGAAAAAAGCTCTGGGTTCAGCCAGAGCTTTCCTCATTCACATGATTCACATCTCGTTACTTGTTTTGACCCGGCGCTTTGCAGCTCGGGTTATCTTTCTGTGGTTTGTTCTGTCTTCCCGGTGCGTGATCTCTCGGGTGACCGTCTTGCTGGCCAGGTGCTGAGTCACGTGGGTGACCGTCCTGTTTTCCAGGTGCTGAATCACTAGGATGTTCAGGTTCTTCAGTCATGTCTCTTTCTGTAAACAAGACGACGGAAGCAGTCAAAGCATCCAGTGTGACTGTATTTTCAGAAATTTCGACACCCTCCGGATCGCTGACCGGACGTGTGCCGGCTTCTTTGCCGTCAACCAGGATATACCCGTCAGTCAAGTCTGTGTCCAGGGTCAGCGTACGTTCTTCGTCGTCCGCATTGACCATGACCAGGTAGCTGTCGCCGTTTGAATCTTCGGCGCGGTAGACGATGACCAGATCATTGTCTGCCACTTCAGGTACGTCGACTAAGGTCACCATTTCAGCGATCTCTTCCATCGTTCCTTTACTGAAGGCATCCGTGCTGCGACGCAGTGCGATCAGTCCGGCGGTATAGTCTTTCGTTTGTGTGTGGACCGGATAAGCGTCTTCATCCGTGACCTTGTTCCAGTCAAAGCGGTTGATGATATCCGTTGAGTCGTAGGAATCATGAATGAAGTACGGATACTCGAACGGTTCGCCGTCAGAATCAGTGATGAAGGTCGACTTGTAAGGAACCTGGTCTTCAGACACGGGTTCAATGAAGTCGGGATCACGGAACTGCTTGGTGCGGCCGTATTCCTGACCGGCATGAATGAACGGTGTGCCTTGTGCCGTCAGGACCATCAGGTTGCCTAAACGGATACGTTCGTGGATCTCTTCTTCATGCAGAGCCGGGTCTTTCTGGATCGACTGAGCGATCACGTCATGCAGCGTCAGATTGTCATGAGCGGCAATATAAGGAACAACGTCGCCCGGATCATCAGCTGTGAAGTTCTCAGGATTTGCGGTCAGGTTATCAAAGATACGCTGGACTGAACGGGCTCCACCTGTCAGGAAGCGCGGTTCGCCTTCACTGCCGAAGCCGGATTTCAGTTCGTTTCGCATGTCGTCTGAGAAGGAAGCGACGCCGTCCGTGTGCTGCATCCAATCCTGGTCAGCCGGCATAACATCTTCGTAACCTTCGTCACCGGCAAACGTGCGCCAGCCTTCACCGATCATCAGGATGTTCGGATTCAATGCTTTCGCTTCATCGTAAGCCATCTGGATACTTTCTGCGTCATGGTCGCCCATCATGTCGAAGCGGAAGCCATCGACTTTGAATTCCTCCACCCAGTATGTGATCGAATCGACGAGGATCCGGCGGGACATCGCATGGGTCGTTCCCAGACGTCCGCCGCCAAAGCTTTCGCGTGACGTGCCGTCTGCATCCATGAAGTGGTAGTAATTCGGTTCAAGATCCTCGAAAATACTTGTGCGTGCCGTATGGTTGTAAACCACGTCTAGGATGACACCCATATCGCGCTCGTGGATCTCAGCGATCAAATTCTTGAATTCTTCAATGCGTTTTTCAGGATCTTCCGGATTTTCCGAATACATCCCTGTCAGGGAGAAGTAGCTCTGCGGGTCATAGCCCCAGTTATAGTTCGTGTCTGTTGAGGCATAGTCCAGCAGTCTTTCGCCGTTTTCAAATTCATTGGCGAAGAAGTAGCTCATCACTGGCAGCAGCTGGACATGGGTCACGCCCAGACTTTCGATGTAGTCCAGTTTCTCCACAAAGGCGCTGAACGTACCGAACTGACTGTTTAGTTCATCAGCGATCTCGGGGTCAGACGTAAAGTCTCTGACATGGATCTCATAAATGATCGCATCTTCGCGTTTTTCATAACCGTTGATATTGGCGTAATCAAGTTCCGGTCCAAGTTGGCTCGGATTCACAATCGCCGCTTTGCCGATCGTGCTGTCCGGATCACTGCTGTTCCAGGCGGCCATCGAACGGGCATAAGGGTCTAGTGCCAGCACGGTCTCGCCGTCGCGCTCGATCGCAAAGTGGTAGTAATAGCCTGTGAGATCGTCGATCCCCGTCGTGTCGGCATTAAGTTCAACTTCCCAGACACCGGAATCTTTTGCAGTCATTCGGATATCGTCACTAACGACAGTATCTTGATCGTCTTTGTCATAAAGGACGACACGGACGTCATCCGCACTTGGCGACCAGACTTTGAGTGTAGCTGTTCCGTCTTCTCTCAAATCAAGTCCCAACTCGCCGTCATAGGCATACAGGGCATCTTTCAGTCGCCAGCCCATCAGTGCGTCGACTGATTTCTCGTCAAAGCTGACGGTATAAGGAGCGTTCGCTACTGAAAAATCACCGGTCAAAGTGACTGCATTTTTTTCTGCATCGATACTGATCGCATCGATCGTCACTGCTTCATTATTGCCATCTGTCAGTGCCAGTTTTTCTCTGATTGTCTCTTCTGTTAGCCCTTCGACCGTATGGAAGAAGACGAGGGTTTCTGTTTCAGAAATCAGTTCGGCTCTGTCCATGCCGGCCTGGCTGGCATAGTATGGATTCGTATAAATCGTTTCGTCACCTTCTCTAATAAAGACTTGTGTGTGTTCGGCTGCTTCTGTAAACATGTAATCCCCGGACTGTTCACCTGATTCTTTGTTCAGAAACAGGAAGCCGACAGAACCAGCATCTTCAGTCAGCGGCACATCGAAATAAGCGCCGTTGTCGCCGAGTGTAGCGAGATCATGCGCGCCAGTCGGCCAGTCGCTTGTCGGTTCCAGGACATCTTCCCACGTCCAAAGAGCCCAGCCGTCGTAATCTGCTTCTTGACGGCTATAGTTGACACGCAGAATGTCGTCAGCCAGAGGTTCGTAGGGATAGATCGCGTAGTCCGCATCCACCCAGGCTTCATTCATATTTGGAGTCAGGAGACGGACGCTCATCTCCCCTGTCAGGTTGGCCCCTACTGTGTCGTTGATCAAAAAGCCGATCAGCTCTGGATTTTCTGCCAGTTCGATGTCCAGGTAGTAGCCGTAGTCTGTTTCAATAGCGTCCCCAAAAGACAAGGCACCAGTCGGCCAGTTTTCAGAAGGAGCCGCTACATCTTCCCAAATCCAAAGACCCAGAGTTTCCGGATCAGTTGACGGAAGGCTTTCAAAATGGAGACGAAAAAAGCCGTCCTCGATTTCAGTTTCTTCAGTCTGTCCGTCTTCGTCCGGCGCACTGACTTCTTCAGAAAGCAGTTCCCCGTTTTCGACAGTCAATAATGCAGTCCCGCCGTCTGAAAGGGCTGGGATCGTAAAGGTCAGGCTGTAAGTCCCGTCCTCTTCCATTGCCTGCATGGTTTCAAGTGAATAATGATCGGTCAGCTGAGCTTCAGCTGTAGTCGTTTCCACTGTGATGGTCTGCGGTTCTTCCGAGACATTGAAGGCCATGTAGACAGACTCATCTTCAAGTGAACGTTCCACCATCAGCCATTCGTCATCATTTGAGCCCAAGAAGGTTTCACGGTCCCCGCGTGCCAGCAGTTCACTGTTATCGATTCTGAATGATAGCAGCTTCTGATAGTGGTCCAGAACCCCGTTGTTTTCGACTTGGTCCCAGCCAAGATTATAGCGGTTGTCATATTCCGGCCAGTTGTTGGCGCCACTTTGACCCAGTTCTTCCCCGTAGTAAATGACGGGCTGACCTTTAGCTGTCATCTGCAGGGATGCGGCTAGTTTCAGTTTCCCTTCATCGTTGCCTTGAGAATACAGGAAGCCGTCTTCGTCGTGACTGCCTAAAAACTGTCCCAGGGTTGCATTGCTTGAAAGACTGGCGTTACGCTCGATCAGCGTATCGTTGGCTGTTTCCAGATTCCCTCCGGCGAAAGCAGCTGCCACATTCTTGAAGCCAAAGTCAAGCAGACTGTCCATCATGCCTGTCTCAAGGTAGCCGTGGTCGCTGATGTAGTTCGCCCCCCAGGATTCCCCGATCAGCTTGAAGGACGGGTCTTTTTCGACTAATTCATTTTTAAAGTGCTGCCAGGTCGTATCGTCGACGTGCTTGACGGTATCAACGCGGTAGCTTGAAATAGCATTGCCCTGTGCCGTTGTTGATTTTTCGACCCAGGAAGACTGCCACTGGACCAGCTGTTCGCGGACATCCTGACGCTCTGTTTCAAAGTCAGGCAGACCGGACAGTTCCATTTTCAGGTCCCCGGCACCAGATGTTTCTCTCAGCATGCCGTCAAAGACTTGACGGTCTTCATTTGTCGGATAGCCTTCGGGCGCATTCTCCGTGCTGTCGGTCGGATGCATACCGTAGCCTGCATGGTTCAGGACCACGTCGACCATGATGTCGATGCCGCGGGCTGCCGCTTCATCGATCAGGGTATGAAACTCGTCAAGGGTACCCAGGTGCGGATTCAACTCTTCAAAATCCTGCGCCCAGTAGCCGTGGTAGGCATAATAAGCGCCTTCTGGGACATCCGTATTGACGTCATGTGCAACGTTTTCGACGATCGGTGTTACCCAGATCGTTGATACGCCTAAGTCGTCCAGATAGTCCAGATTTTCGGTGACTCCTTTGAAGTCCCCGCCCTGGTATGCCCCGCGCGAATTATCTGCGTTTGCGTAATCCAGACCGTACGGATCATTGTTCAATTTGTCGCCGTCTGCAAAGCGGTCAGTAAGCATGAAGTAAATAATCTCTTCATCCCAGTCGCGCTCGCCTTCAGCCTTGTTTCTGGCTTCGATCGTCACGTCTGCTTGTGTGCTGTAGCGTCCGTTGTTCTCGTCCCAGACACTGACAGGGATCGTATAGGTCCCCGGCTGAACGGTATGGTCAGCTGACAAAGTGACTCGGTTGAGTTCAGGCGAGATAGCCAGGTCGCTTGGACCGCCGATCGCTGAGGCATCCGCCTCGATACGGTCGATAGCCAGATCTGAGTTGTTCGTTATCGTGACATCAAGAAGTCCGTGTTCATTGTAGTCGAATGAGCGGTCGACAGCAGCTTCTAAAGTGATGTCAGCTGTGCCTTCTGATTCTTCAGGAGTCTCTTCTTCTGTTGTTTCAGAGAGATAAAAAGGATTCGTAAAAGCCTGATCAGGTTTTTCATCGGTGACAAAGACCTGATTCTGTGTGTCGAAGGCGTCAAAAGACAGATCCCCCGTCAGTTTCACATCATCCTGTGTCCTGTCAACGATCAGAAAGCCAAAGCTCCCTGCGTCTTCGTTGACTGGGATATCAACGTAAGCCCCGTGCTTCCCGGTCTGATCAGCTGCAAAAGGGACGGCTTCAGTCGGCCAGTCGTTCGGCTGGTTCGGTGCATCGCCCCAGAACCAGACGCCGAGATCGTCATAGTTGACTGCATCGTTTTCGTAATGAACGCGCAGCGTCGGTGTCTCAAAATCGATGGGTTCATAGTAGTAGACCGAGCCGTCTTCTCTTACCCACACATCTTCGACTTCCGAATGGATACTCAAGGTGACATCTTCTTCGATGTATTTCGATTCATCTCCGAAGACAGGAATAAATCCGATTTCTTCAGCATCGTCTGTTATTTCGATGTCCTGATAATAGCCGAAATCGGTCGCCTGTTCTTCACTGAACAGTGACCCGTTCGGCCAGCCTTGACCGCTGTCATCTGAGGACTGCAGGACGTCTCCCCACAACCAGAGTGACAGCGCATTGTCGATCGACTCGGTTTCCAGATGGATGCGCACCGTTCGTTTCTCTTCCGCCTGAACTTGTGAGACAAACGGAAAAATGCCGGCAAACGTCTGAAAGAGTAAAACGACTGCAAAAAACGCGGAAAAGAAAGTTCTTGAATTTCTATTCATGTGCTTCTCCCCTTCAAAGTAATTGTTAACGCTATCATTGTTTACAAAAAATAACTCTCCCCACAGTTGATGTAAGGAGAGTATTTAATTTTAAAGATGATTTAACCTTTCGTCGCACCGGAAGCCAGACCAGAAATAAGGTACTTCTGAAGCATCAGGTAAACTGTTGCGATAGGGATTGCAATAAGAACTGCACCAGCAGCAAAGCGACTGAAGTTGTTTGAGAACTGTGCATTAACGAAGTTATATAATCCAAGCGCTACAGTAAAGTTCTCCGGAGTTCTTAAGACGATACGCGGCAGGATAAAGTCCATGAATGGTGTCATGAAGTTGAACAAGGCAACCACGGATAAGATCGGTTTAGCCAGCGGCAGAAGGATCTGGAAAAAGATCCTGAAGTGCCCCGCGCCGTCCATTTTGGCCGATTCGTCGAGTGATTTTGGTAAAGTATCAAAGTATCCTTTGACCAGGAACGCGTTCATCGGAATACCTCCACCGACGTAGATCAGTATCAGTCCCCATAAGTTATCCAATAATCCAATGGTGTTAAGCAGGATGTAAAGGGCCACCATCGCCATGAGTACCGGGAACATCTGCAGGAGCAGGAAGGCATACAAGCCGTTTTTACGTCCTCGGAAACGGTAGCGTGAGAAAGCATAGGCGATAAAGCTGACTGCTAGAGTCGTTACAACTGTTACGACAGTGGAAACGAACAATGTGTTTCGGTACCAGAGCAAGTAGTCACTTCTTGGACTAGTAAACAGCCATCTGAAATTTTCCAGCGACCAGTTTTCCGGAGAAAGTGAAGCTGTATAAAGGTTGCTTGTGGTGTTCATCGACATCGCGAACGCCCAGTAGAGCGGATACGCAATGATGATGAACATTACGGCTAATATCAAGTAGATGAGAGCAACTTCGAAGCGGCTTTTATTTTTACGACTAAGCTTTTGTTTGCTTCCATTGTTGGATTTGTTTTTCATTACATGTTCCCCTCCTCTTTGAATGAACGTGAACGTCTGAATTGGAAGAATGCAAAAGTCGCAACGATGATTCCCAAAATCAATGAAATGGCAGCAGCCATACTGAACTGCGAGTTGGTAAAGGTCAAGTTATATACCCATGAAATAAGTATGTCGGTTCCGCCGGCATTTTGTCCACGGATGGCAGGACCACCTTCATTGAATAAGTAAATAATATTGAAGTTATTGAAGTTGAATGTGTATTGCGTCAAGAGCAGTGGCCCAGTCGCAAACATCAAATGCGGGAACGTAATGTTTGTAAATTTCTGCCAGCGTGAGGCACCATCCATCTCGGCTGCTTCATACCAGTCAGAGGAGATCCCTTGAAGAACGCCTGAAAACAGGGCGTAGACATAAGGGAAGCCGAGCCAGACTTGAATCATGATGATTGCAATACGACTCCACATGACATTTGTCATCCATGGTATCGTTATATTGAATAACGGTTGTATAATATCATTATTGATTGCACCGAAATTATCGTTGAATAATGCAGAGAAAATGATAATTGTAACAAAGCCTGGTACAGCCCAAGGTAAAATCAGGACAGTACGAATCAGTTTTTTGAATTTGACACGTTTGTCATTCGTCAAGATAGCAAGGAACATCGCAAGAGCAATCTGTAATGTTGTTGCGACGAAGGTCCAGGTCAGCGTCCATGATAGAACACTGATAAACGTGTCACGCCATTCTGACAATGTCACTAAACGGATAAAGTTTTCAAATCCGACCCACTGCAGCAAGTTCCGCGGTGGTGCATTATAGAGATTGTAGTTTGTGAAAGCTAAGAATCCCATAAAGAGCAGTGGCAGGATCACTACAAAAATCAGAAGTAAAAATCCAGGTCCAATAAGGACATACGGGAAAGAGGTGTCCCATGAGTTACGGAAATTCTCCATCACACCGCCGGGTTTCCATCCATCTCTGATTTTCTGTGCCTCAACTTTCGCATCCTGGATATTCGTCCAGTATAAAGCCGCATAAATCACAGTAAAGATCAGTGCCAGTATTCCTTCGATCAGGAAGACTCGCGAATCATCCACTCGCGCTTCATTCCCTAAGGTCACAAGACCTTGCAGGCCGTCGGCAACAAAGCCGAACATAACGATTGCAAAAGCTGCAAACAGAACGAACAGTACCAGACCTTTCCATTTTCTTTTATTGTAAATTTGTCCCATTCCCGGAATGATCGACAGAAGCATAGCCTTTTGGGGGCTGTGATCCGGATTAGCGACCCGTGTCTGGGATGGGTTGTTTTTGTTTTCGTCAGTAGCCATAATTTCTCTCCTTCTACTAGCCCAATAGCAGTCACTTATGTCTGCAGAGTTGTCGTATACAGCTCTATATACATAAACAACTAATAGGAAGAAAGAGACTGAGTCTATAACTGCTCAATCTCCTCTTTCAAATTAGCATGACGTTACGCTGTTACTCTGTTTATTGACCCATTATTGAAATTTCTGATTCGATTATTTCAACTGCTTCGTCTAATACTTCCTGTACATCGTCACCTTGTTGGACGAATGTTAATGCGTCATTAATTGGTTCCCAAACTTGAGACATTTCTGGAATGTTTGGCATTGGATGTGCATTTTGAGTCTGTGCAAAGATCGGTGCCATCAATTCATCTTCGATTTCAACAGCAGTATGTGCAGGCAGTTCACCGGCTACTTCATAGTAAGTTTCTGAACTTTCTGCATTTGTCATGAACAAGGCTAGCTCAGTTGCCCAGTATTCATTTTCAGTGTAGTAGTTGACTAACCAGCCTTTGTTTCCTGAGAATGAGTTCAATGGTTCGCCGTCCTGCGTTGGCAGTTCTGCAGCCATCAAGCTGTCTCCAAGAGCTTCCTGATAGTCTGGAATTGCCCAAGGGCCGTTGATGATCATGCCGACTTGACCGTCCTGGAATAAGCTGTTAGCTACTTCAAGGTCAGTACCTTGAGGCATAAGTCCATCTTCGAACCAGCCTTGGATTCTTTCTACAGCAGAAACAGCTTCAGGTGTGTTCAAGCCGATGTCTGATGTGTCATAAGAACCGTCTTCGTTCTGTGCAAAGATGTAGCCGCCGTCAGCAGTGATGAACGGGTAAGTGAAGTACAAGTCTGCGGCATTCATCATGAAGCCGTATTGTTCACCTTCAGTCAGTTCAGCTGCCGTTTCTGTCAGGTCTTCCATCGTTTCAGGTGCTTCAGAAACTAGGTCTGTATTGATGAACAGGCCGTAAGTTTCAACAACAGCTGGAATACCGTACTGTGCGCCGTCGTAGCTGAATGCATTGACAGCTTCTTCGTTGTACTCGCCTAAGCGTTCCATTTGATCATCTGTCAGGTTAAGTTCTGCAGCTAAACCTTGCAGGTGGATATCACCCATACGGTCATGCGGCTGGAAGAACAGGTCTGGACCTTGTCCACTTGGTGCATCCAAGCTCATACCTTCCGTTTGTTCAAGCATGTTGTAGGGTGTGATTTCTACGTCGATACCGTATTCTTCTGTAAAGTTCGCAGTGATTTCATCGTAAGCATTTAATTGCGCTTCTTCATCGTTAACCCAAATATGTAGCGATTCAGGTTTTTCAGGAGCGTTTTCAGCTGTTTCTTCTGACGTTCCCTCTTCTGTTGTTGCTTCTTCAGTCGTATCTCCTGAAGTATCTTCTGAATCTGTGTTGTCTCCTGTTCCACATGCTGCAAGTAATCCAGCAGTTGAAAGCAGTAACATTCCTTTGTACCATAATTTCTTATCTAACATTTTGTTGCCTCCTATTTTTTTATATTTGTTGCTTGTTCCTTATCTCAGCTTTTCAAACAGCAGGAAAAGGCTTTCTAAATTCCCGTTCGTTTAGAAAAGATGTTGTAAGTGATTACATTCTAACTATAATAGGTTTTAATAACGGTTTCAATTGTTTCTTCAATGTTACCGGTATCAGGATTAGACTTCTGATTTTGTTTATATTTTAACTATTTTGACAATTCGACAGTGAACGCTTCAAAAGGTTGAAGTATAGCCCTTTCTAAGTCGATTTCTTCTTTTTCGTAATTGGAAGCGATCACTTTGGCTGTTTTTTCGTCCTCATCGAGTTCTAATCTTTCTTCCTGTTCACTCATGTTCGCTGCCACGAGCCATGTTCGCCCTTGATAACTGCGCTTATAAGCGAAGATGGACGAATGTCCAGGTAAAAGCAGTTCATAATCGCCCCAGACGATAAGCGGATCATCCTTACGCAGCTGGATCAGTTTTTTATACATATAAAAAATAGAATCCTTATTTGAGAGCGCCGCTTCGACGTTAATATCTTTATAGTTGGACTGGACAGGCAGCCAGGGCGTACCTGTCGTAAAGCCGGCCTGGTCTTCACCGCTCCACTGCATCGGTGTCCGTGCGTTGTCTCGTCCTTTTGTATTGATCGCATGAATCAGTTCGTCTTTCGAGTGGCCATTTTTCAGTCGCTCATTGTACATATTGATGCTTTCGATATCATCCACTTCATCAATGGATTCAATTTTTCGGTTCGTCATCCCGATTTCTTCGCCTTGATAAATATAAGGGGTACCTTTCATCAGGTGGAGCAGGATCGCGAACAGTTTGGCACTTTCGACTCGGTAGGTCGTGTCATTGCCGAAACGGGAAACGATCCGCGGCAGGTCATGGTTGTTCCAGAAAAGACTGTTCCAGCCGCGGTCTTTCAGTTCGACCTGCCATTTTGACAGGACTTTTTTCAGTTCGGTCAGATCCAGTTCTTTGAGATCCCATTTCATCCCGCCCGGCTGTTCATCCAGCTGCATGTGCTCAAACTGGAAAACCATTGACAGCTCTTCGCGCTCCGGATCAGAATAAAGTTTCGCTGTTTCAGGCGTGGCCCCCCAGGTTTCACCGACTGTCATGACGTCTCTGCCTTTGAGCGTTTCCTGATGCATTTCCTTGAGATACTCGTGCAGCTTGGGCCCGTTCCCGGTGATCCCTTCATCAGGAATCTTCCCGATCAGGTCGATCACGTCCATACGGAAACCGCCGATGCCTTTATCCAGCCAGAAATTCATCATGTCGTAAACGGCCTGGCGGACCGCTTCATTTTCCCAGTTCAAATCGGGCTGTTTTTTACTGAACAGGTGAAGATAGTACTGTTTTGTCTTTTCATCGTATTCCCAGGCCGAACCACTGAAGGCCGAGGCCAAATCGTTCGGCGGACCGCCTTTTACCGGGTCGCGCCAGACATAATAGTCGCGGTACGCGTTATCTTTACTTTTCTTCGCTTCAACGAACCACTGGTGCTCGTCACTGGTGTGATTGACGACAAGATCCATAACGATACGAATATCGCGGCTTTTTGCTTCTGTGATCAGCCGGTCCATATCGGCCATCGTACCGAAATCCGGATGAATGGCCTGGTAATCGCTGATATCATAGCCGTTGTCGTCATTCGGGGACGCGTACACCGGGCTCAGCCAAATGGCGTCGATCCCGAGCTCTTCTAAATAATCCAGACGGCTGATGATCCCTAGGATATCTCCGATGCCGTCACCGTTGCTGTCATTGAAACTGCGCGGATAAATCTGATAGATGACCGCGTTCTGCCACCACTTCATAGCATACTCCTCTCGCTGGTTACTGATTTATTTCCCTGCTTCTTCCAGGATTTTTTCTAACGTCAGTTCATTCGTGTCTTTAACGATATAGTCCGCTTTGTGCATCGCTGCTTCTGATCCGACACCGACAGAAAACATATTAGCCGCATTGATCGCTTCAACACCTGCTTCCGCATCTTCCAGTCCGACACACTCAGACGTATCGAGACCAAGTATCTCTGCTCCCTTGACGAATATCTCAGGATCCGGTTTGCCCGCATGAAGAGACGCCGGGTCAACGATACCGTCAAACAGGTCTTCGATCTCAAGACGCTTCATGATCTCCGGGCCGTTTTTACTTGCAGAAGCCAACGCCATGCCCAGTCCTTTAGCTTTAGCGTCTTTAAGGAGCTGATCGATACCTGGAAGGAGATCCTTCGGTGTGATCTGCTTGATGTATTCTTTGTACTCATCATTTTTCTGAGTAGCCAGTTCTACTTTTTCTTCTTCCGTGTAGTCCTTCTCTTTATTGCTGTGCTTCAGGATGAGGTCCAGTGATTCCATTCGGCTGATGCCTTTCAGCTGTTCGTTGAATTCTCTGTCGATTTCGATATCCAGCTTTTCAGCCAGACTCTTCCAAGCCAAGTAATGATACTCCGCTGTATCCGTGATGACGCCGTCTAAATCAAATATCAATCCTTTAATCATAATGTCCTCCTTAGAATGTGTGCTCGCTTCATAATGAAAAAAGAGAGATGGTCATCTCTCTCTTCCTTATTTTATCATTGCTTTAGAGTGGTTCAAATTTTTAGCGCTTCTTGGGCGGATTTGGGTCGGGTAAGTGCTCACTCAGTTCATCGACAGCTCATGAGTGCGACATTATAGCAAGGAAACTGTTCACTCGTCGCTTTGGCACTCCACGAGTAATACATATGCTCTCAAAAATTGTTCACTCATGGAGTCAGAACTTCATGAGTGCGACATTTCACTTCCGATAATGCTCACTCGGCATCCCGGTAATTCACGAGTGAGACATTTCGTTCCTAAAACTGTTCACTCAGCATCCCGGTAATTCACGAGTGCGACATTTCGCACCATAAACTGTTCACTCAACGAGCAGGTACATTATGAGCAAGACATTCTGTTCCCTAAACTACTCACTCACGCTCCGTTACTTGTCGAGCGTACACCAAACCAAAGCACTTCAAGAATGAAGAGATCATCCGCGGATGATCTCGCCCTCTTTTATTTTCGGATGGCTTGCTTGACGCTGTCTGTAAGCGTCACTGATTCCCCGTAAAGGTTGAAGTCTAAAGCATCGCCTTCCTGCAGTGCAAATTCAACGTTTTCCTTGTCCACGATGACTTTGATGAGTCGGCCGCGGTACTTCAGCTTGAATTCGTAGCCGTCCCACTTTTCAGGGCAGTACGGTTCAAAGGACAGTTCACCCGTCAAGGTGCGCATGCCGGCAAAGCCGTGAACAATGGATAGCCAGCCGCCGCTCATCGATGTGATGTGCAGGCCGTCTTCCGTATCATTGTTGTAGTTGTCCAGGTCCAGGCGCGCTGTACGCTCATACATTTCAAACGCCTTTTCCTTCTTGCCTAATTCTGAAGCCAGGATCGAGTGGACCAATGGCGAAAGCGAAGACTCGTGAACAGTCATCGGCTCATAGAAGTCGAAGTTGCGTTCTTTTTCGTCCAGACTGTATTCGTGGTTCAGGAAGTACAGCCCCTGCAGGACATCCGCCTGCTTGATGAACGGTGAACGCAGGATCTTGTCCCATGACCAGTTCTGGTTGATCGGACGCTCTTCCGGTTTCAGCGAATCCACCGGAAGCAGATCTTTGTCCAGGAAGGTATCGTGCTGAACGAAGACATCCAGCTCGTCGTCTTTAGGGAAGTACATATTTTCTACGATGTCTTTCCATTTGTCTAGTTCTTCGAATCCAATATTTAAGCTCGCTTTTTTCTCGTCAGATACTTTTTCAAGAGATTCCAAAGTATAGCGCAGGGTCCAGGCGGCCATCGTGTTGGTGTACCAGTTGTTGTTGATGTTGTTTTCATACTCGTTCGGACCCGTTACGCCGTGGATCATGTATTTTTCATTACGTTTTGAGTAATGCACGCGGTCGGCCCAGAAGCGGGAAATACCAGTCAGGACTTCGATCCCCTTGTCCAAGAGATAGGATTCGTCTCCGAAATAAGTCGAGTAGTTGAAGATCGCATGAGCAATCGCGCCGTTACGGTGGATCTCTTCAAACGTGATTTCCCATTCATTATGGCACTCGATCCCGGTGAAGGTCACCATTGGATACAGTGCGCCTTCCAGTCCCTGCTTGGATGCATTGACATGCGCTTCTTCCAGCTGGTTATGACGGTAGACTAAAAGCTGCTTGGACACTTCTTCGTCAGTGATCGACAGATACATCGGCAGGATGCAGGATTCGGTATCCCAGTAAGTCGCACCGCCGTATTTCTCTCCAGTGAAGCCTTTCGGTCCGACATTCAAACGCGGATCTTCGCCGTAATAGGTTGAAAAGAGCTGGAAAATATTGAAGCGGACACCCTGCTGGCTGGCTTCGTCGCCTTCGATTACGACGTCGGCATTGTTCCAGCGGTTTTCCCATTCGCTCACATGCGCCGTTTTCAGTTCAGCAAATGAAGTCTCATTTGCTTCAGCTAAAATAGCTTCTGCCGCTTTGACCTGATCGGCTTCTTCGATATCTCGGCTCGTTATGACAGAGACCAGCTTAGTCAGGCTGACTGTTTCACCTTCTGAAACGGTGCCTTTATAGTTTTCAGCGACCAGCATGTCCGACTCGCTGCTGTCTTCTTTAGCAAGGCCAGAAACGTCGCTGCTCATCATCGTCGTTACCGTAAAGCGGTCCGTGCCGAAATTATTTTCGATCGTTTTCGTCGTCAGATAAGGATAAGGCTCCAAGCCGCGGTCGCGTTCGATCCAGAATTTTTCATCATAGTTGCTGTCTTCGTTTTCAACGTCTCCGTCCAGATGCGGCATCATTTCGATTTCAGGACTGCCTTTCAGAACGTTCGCTTCGATATGGATGACAGCCAGTTCTTTCGTTGCCACACTCACAAAGCGAGTAAAGGTAAAGGCGATCTCGGTGTCGCCGTTTGACCAGACGTATGAACGGTTCAAAACGCCCGCTTTCATGTCAAGCTCCAGACGGTACTCTTTGACATCGTCTTTAGCCAGGTCGATCTGATGACCGTTAACTTTGATCGTTACGGGGATAAAATTCGTGGCGTTGATCACTTTGCCGAAATACTCCGGATAGCCGATCTTCCACCAGCCGACACGCGTCTTGTCCGGATACCAGACCCCTGCAAGGTATGTCCCGATGTGTGTGTCACCGGAATACCCTTCTTCAAAGTTTCCGCGCAGGCCCATATAACCGTTACCAATAGCCGTCAGACTTTCCTGCACGCGCTTGTCTTTCTTTACATCCGTGGTGATGACCTTCCACGGGTCGATTTTCGCTATTCTCTTCATTCTATACACATCCCAATCTCAGTTTTCTGTTTCGTATTTAGTTGCTTCTGATCGCTTCAAGCAAGACCTTGCGTTTCTTCGCGCGCTTGCGTTTTTTCATCAGACGCTGTTTCTTCTCTTCTTCATTATCAACATAATAAAAGACGGAAAAACCGTTCTGATGCAGGATCTCATCTTCTTCGTAGGATTCTTCGTTAAAGCCGAACACTTTGTGCGCCCCATGAGGAAGCAGCGGAAGGAAGGCTTCTTCTTCATCCTGGTTAAAGAAGAAGTAAAGCTCCTGGTTGCCCAGCTTGCGTTTGAAGCCGAGGAACTGCTCGTCGTCTCTAATGTCATGCCATTCAGTATCACCGTAGCTCAGGATCGGCTGATACTTTTTGCGGAAGCGGATCAGATCTTTGGAGAAGCGCAGCATATCGTGATCCTGCTTGTTCTCATCCCAGATCATGCATTTGCGGCAGTCCGGGTCCATGTCGCCGTCAAGACCGACTTCCGTGCCGTAGTACATACACGGTGCTCCCGGCTGCGAGTAAAGGAAGGCCATCGCCGACTTCACGAGGTTCTTGTTACCGCCTGCTTTCGTCAGGATACGCGGTGTATCGTGTGAGTCCAGCAGATTGAACATGACCTCAGTCGTCTGCTTGCGGTAAAGCATCAGCTGTGTGTTAAGGCTTGAGACCAGTCGCGACGGAGACAGGATCTTCTTGAAGAAGTAGTTCTCGATATTGTCGGTAAAGGCATAGTTCATGACGGCATGGAATTCGTCGCCGTTCAGCCAGTTCTGCGATGAATGCCAGATCTCGCCGAGGATGTAGAGGTCTTCTTTGATCGCTGTCGTATCCTTGAAGAATCGTTTCCAGAAGTAGTGATCCACTTCATTCGCCACATCCAGACGCCAGGCATCGATGTCGAATTCCTTGATCCAGTAGGTCGCGATATCTAAAAGATAATCCTGGACTTCCGGGTTGGCCGTATTCAGTTTCGGCATGTGTCCGGTAAAGGCAAAGGTGTCGTAGTTGACGCGTCCCACGTTTTCCAGTTCTTCTGTGCTCAGGCCGCTCACGTCTTCGACAGGGAAAGAATTAATGTAAAACCAGTCTTTGTATTTTGAGTTTTCCTGATTCTTTAAAACATCCTGCCACTGAGCCGACTGGATACCGACATGATTGAAGACCGCATCGATCATGACACGCATGCCGCGCTTGTGCGCTTCCTCAACGACCTTTTTGAAGAGTGCCTTGTCGCCGAAGTCCGGATCGATCTCTTTGTAATCGATGGTGTCGTACTTATGATTGGAGTGTGCTTCAAAGACAGGCGTGAAGTAGATGCCGTTGATGCCTAAGTCTTCAAGGTAATCCAGGCCGTCTAAGACGCCCTGCAGATCGCCGCCGTAGAAATCGTCCCGCGACGGGTGCTCCTTGCTGCCCCAGGGAAGTGTCCCTTCCGGGTTATTGCTCTCGTCGCCGTTCCTGAAACGTTCCGGGAAGATCTGATACCAGATCGTCTCGCTGGCCCACTTTGGCGCTCGGAAGGCATCGATCTCATGGATGTAAGGCACGCGGAAATAGAAGTTCATCTGTTCAAGAAAGGTGTCTTCAAACGGATAAACGCCCTGGTCTGAATAAAAAATCTCGATCCCGTCTTTGCCGATGACGCGGAAGCCGTAAGCCATGCGCTTGGTCGGTTCGTGTGTATCGATCATCCAGTAGTCATGCATGTTCGTTGTGGCGACTTTTTTCATTTCTTTGCCGTTCGTATACCATTTCTCTTCGTCCAGCGAATACGGATCCCCACTGATCAATTCGACGCTGTCGACGTCTTTCGCCTTTGTGCGAATACGGATGTGATAGTGTCCGCGTTCATACAAATACGCATATTCACTTTCGGAACGGTGATAAATTGCTGCTGTATCCATAAAATACCCCTTCTTCTATTAAGTTTTCTCGATCAATTATTTACTGATTTAGTGAAATTGGCTTAAAGCGGTTTCAACCTGATTCTAGCACTTGGAGAGAATTATACAAGGTAATTTCCAGTGTTATCGGTAACAGGATTATTTATTAAGAAGAAACGAGCCGCCGCTCGTTTCCTCCGGTTGCCGGTTTGACTTTTGCTGTCTCGCTTGAAATCCTCGGGTTCGGTCTATTCAGATTTTACTTAGACCGCAAGACGCCGAACTTTTCGGGGTTCGGCTTATTCGGTCGTTCTCTTTTTACCGTTGAGCTGAACTCAGTCGGGGTTCGGCTTATTTAGTGGTCCTCTTTCTACCAACGAGCCGAAGACAAGCCGGTTCGGTTTTTTCCACCACGATGTTATTCTGAACACGACGAACCCACCCAATATTCAGTGTATTCATTTAGCGTGTTCTAGTCGAATAAGCCGAACCTTTTCCCAGTTCGGCTTATTCGACAGTTCTCAAGTCCTGTACGGGCCGAAGTTGACAACGTTCAGCCTTTAGCCTATCTTATCGCTTGTCTACTTACCGAATTGAGCGATGTTCGACAAGTAGAATGTTCTGCAGCTCCCCTTCATACCGAAGTATGCAGGTGTTCGACAGGTAGATGCACCATGACCACTCTTAGCTACCGAATAGGCGCCTGTTCGGTAGCTAGGAGGACGTGCACCGTTGTAACCTACCGAACAGGGCCAGACTTCGGTAGGTTATAACGGAAGATCTCATCGAAACGACCGAACCTTCACTGCCTCGGCTATTACGTTACCCACTGTTCCACCTAATGACCGAACCTCCATAACGACCGGCAAACAAAAAACGTCCAGGCCTGAAAACTGAAGCATTCAGGCTTGGACGTTTTATTCTATCAGCGGGTCGTACCGCCGAGTTTCAGTTCTGTTTCAAACAGCTGATTCCCCTGCGATTTCCCGTTCTCATTTACTTTTTTCAAAACCATTCTGGCACAGGCGGCACCTATTTCCGTGATCGACTGCTTCAGAGTCGTCAGGTTTGGATACGCGATCTGGTCCAGAAAGACACCGTCGTGACCGATGACCCCGTAGTCCCCTGGGATATCGCCGTCGTGTTCTTTGATCTCACGAATAACGCCAAGACCCAGACGGTCCGACGCGCACAGAAACAGCGTGTTCTTTGGGAACTTGTCCCAGTTGTCCCGGATGAAGGCCGCCGAGTAGCGCGAGCGGTTTTCAAGCTTGTAGATACACGGTTCTTTGCCGTGATTACTCATCGCTGTCGTGTAGCCTTTTTCCCTGGAATGGGCGAAGGGCTCATCGACGTCGATACCGATATAGACGATTTTTTCATAACCTTTTTCGATCGCATATTCCGTCGCTTTTGCCATGCTTCCTTCATTGTCGCTGTCCACATAGTCGATCCCCATGTCGTTCTGGCCGAACAGTACCGTCGGTTTATCCAGAGACTTGATCAGTTCTTCATCTTCCTGACGCATGCCGCAGACGATGAAGCCGTCGGAGTCCCCGATCTGAACGTTCTGATGCGTCAGCAGCTGCAGGCTGTAGGCATACTTGTCCAGTTCGTTGGCGATCCCCGTCAAAAGGAACATGTAGTAAGGTTCCGTCGTATCCATCTCTTCTAAAATAAGCAGCTTGATGATCTGCGTGCGATTGTTCGCCAGTGCTTTTGCTGCTGCATTCGGGCGATAGTCCAGTTCTCTCATGGCTTCGTACACGAGTTCTTTCAACTCATCCGTCACTTGTTCAGGGTGATTGATCACGCGTGATACGGTCATTTTCGAAACATTCGCTTTTTTTGCAACATCATTTAATGTAGCCAAACGCTTTCTCCTTTCATCCTGCTTTTACGCAGGGCATCTCTCCTTGCTCGTTACACTGATTATACCATGTAACACTTGCTTTGTTGACAGCCTTCATGCTTTATTCATAATAAAAGCCCAAGGGGATCAGGCTTCTTTTTCCACGATCCGTACGTCATAAGGATGCAGGGTGAGTCGTCCCCGTAAAGCTTCACCCGACTGGATATCCACCACGTCTTCATTCAGTTCGATGACCTGAAGATCTTCCGTGAAGTTCATTATAAAGACGGTCTTAAGCCCATCTGCTTCTCTTGCCTGTACGGAAACACCGCGCTCATGCGTGATATCAAGCGCCGGTTTCAAGCCGAGGTCTCTGATCAGTTCGCCGTAAAAGTCCGCTAAAAACGGCTCTTCCAGACGCGCACCGATATAGTAGGCGTGTCCTTTCCCGTAACCGTTGACCGTCAGCGCAGGTGTCCCCTGATAGAAGTCACTCTGGTAGACAGCCAGTTCGCTTGCCTCCGTCGTTTTTATGACCGTTGCATAGTCTTTAATGTCATAGATCCTGCCTTTATATTCGATACTGTTTTCATCTGCCGGATAGTAGGTATCTGTTTCCAGAGGCTCCATGCCAAAGGTCTCTTTTAAAGGTTCAAGCCAGCCGCCCATGTGTGCCAGATCCGATTCATTCACCAGTCCGGTGATGTAAGAAGACACTAGAGTCCCGCCCTGCTCGACATAAGTCTGCAGTTTATCTGAGGTCTTCACTGACATCATATAAAGCATCGGCGCAATGACCAAGTCATATTTAGAAAGATCTGCTTCTTTTGAAATCACATCCACGGCAATGTTTCTGTCCCAGAAGGCCTGGTAGTGCTTTTCGAGTGTCTCGCCGTATTTTTTCGTCTGCAAGCCAAAGCCCTGCGCATCGTTCAGTGCCCAGTCGTTTTCGACGTCATAGATGATGGCCGCTTTTGCCTTGCGCTGATAGCCGACGACTTTGTCAGAGATCTCTTCCATCGCCTTGCCGAGTCGTGCGACTTCTTTGAAGACACGATTTAGAGGCGAACGGTCATGATCGACCACCGCCCCGTGGAATTTCTCAGAAGACCCGCGGGATTTGCGCCACTGGAAATACAGCACGCTGTCCGAGCCATGCGCCAGCATCTGCATCGAAGACAGGTAATGCATCCCCGGACGCTTGGTCTTATTGACCTGATGCCAGTTCACACCGCTCGGGGTCGACTCCATCAAAAGGAAAGGCTGATCCTTCATCGCATAAAACTGATCGTTCAAAAAGCCCACTTTGGAAGCCAGCGTGGCCGTGTCTTCCTTGTCATTATGCCAGGCAGGATAGGCGTCCCAGCTGATGACATCCACTTCTTTAGCAAATCTGCTGTAATCCAGTCCGGTAAAGGGGGTGAATTCAGGATTATCCGACATGAAGTTCGTCGTTATCGGAATGTCTGGCGTTTGGTCTCTCAAGGGAACGATTTCATTTTTATAGAAGTCGATCGTCTGATGCGTAACGAAGCGGCGCCAGTCCAGATTCATGCCGTGTACAGCATTCTCCCCGATCGGCGACGGGGACTCGATCTTTTCCCAGTCTGTGATCGTATGGCTCCAGAAAGGCCCCCACCAGGAATCATTCAGCTGATCTAAATCGTTATCGTATTTTTCTTTTAAGTAATTTCTGAAATTAGCCTGGCACAAGTCACAGTGACATTCCCCGCCAAACTCATTGGAGATGTGCCACATAAGGAGTGCCGGATGCTCGCCGTAGCGCTCAGCCAGTTTCGTATTTATTTCCTGCGTCTTCTTCCGGTAATACGGTGAAGAGAAGCAGTGATTGTGCCGGGCACCGTGCAGCTGTTTCCTTCGGCTGGCATCCACGCGAAGTACTTCCGGATGTGCGTTTGACATCCAGGCCGGGCGCGCCCCGCTCGGTGTTGCCAGAATAAAGCGGCCGCCGAACGAATGGATACGCGCGATGACTTCATCCAGCCACTCGAAGTCATAAACCCCTTCTTCAGACTCCAAACGATCGATGGCCATCTTCCAAGTGAAGGAGTAAATATTGGCATCGGCTTGAAGTTTTGTGCCTTCAATAAACAAGGCCTCCTCTTGAAGCAGGCCATTCTCTTGGAGTAGTGAAGTGAACAGAACGAAAGCATATTTGATTACGCGCTTGGCATGCTCACTCGAACGGAAATTATTGATTGTTTTATAGGTAACGGATGTGTCGCCGGTCAGCCATTTCATTGGAATGGACTCGTCATTCATGCGTTCAATCGTGCGACCTAAAAAAGTAGAACGACTATAGGCAAATAAGCACATTTTAAGTAACATTGCAGGGTGAAACGCAGGACGTCCCGTATGAGAGGTGTCTTCCAGAAGAAATTCCGCAGGAATAGAATCAACGAAACGACTGATCAAACGGGCTTCGTGATCCTCGGGAATAGTGAAGTCTAATTGTAGTGTTAAAGCAGTTTCCATTGTGGTATAATTTTGATACAAAGTGAGCCCCTCCTTTAATTGCTGTTGGTACTTCAATTATAATCGGTGGGGCTCATTTTGTCTTTATAAAAGTAACATCCCACGACCTTTTCTTTAAAAAATAGTCGTGGGATGTATTTGTTTAAGGGGAGTTTTTTCCCAGCCCCTATTAATTTTTATACCTAAAAAAGTGTAAGAATCAATATTGATTCTTACACTTTTTTGGATTATTCTTCACTTTCCGTCGTTTCATTATCTTGAGACTCATTATTACTTGCAGATTCTTCGTCTTGTTCCTCTTGAAGTTCTTCTACAGTTTCTGTATCAGAAGCTGTTTCCTCTTCGTATTCTCCTACTTTGAAATAAGCATCCATCATTCTTCGTGCAGCAACTAGATTTTCTCTAGCGCTAGATGTAACAGGATTATATGGAATGACAACTGCAATTGCAATTTCCGGATCGTCATAAGGAGCATATCCAACATAAGTTAAATTTAAAACTTCTCCAGGAAAAAGACTTTTCGTTTCCGGATTATATTTTTGCGTCTGTGCTGTACCGGTTTTTCCTGCCGACTCATATGGAGCTCCAGCGAATGCAGAACGGGCACTCCCCTGGTCTCCGTGAACGGCTTGGTAAAATCCTTCCTGCACACGTTCCATTGCTTCCTCTTCTACCGGAACTGTATTCATGACTTTAGGTTCGATATCTGTTAATAAGGCTCCTACATCGCCAGTCTCCGAATCTGTCCCTCTAATTTCAGAAACCAGTCTAGGCGCAATTCTAGTTCCGTCGTTAGCAATTGTGGAAACATACTGGGCAAGTTGTAAAGGTGTATACAAGTCAAACTGCCCGAAAGCTTCAAACAGATTATTACCGGCATTAGGAGGCGGATTTAAAAGACCTGTTGATTCGTTTGGCAAATCTATCCCTGTACTCGTTCCTAAACCGAACATAGCATAATATCTTCGTTGTTTTTCAATCAGTGCATCCGCATCAATCGGCAAGGTCATATTTTCACTATAATCCCAGACGCCGCCCATGCGCATAGCCAAGCGTGCCATATAAACGTTGGAAGAACGTTCCAACGCAGTAATGTCGTTAATTGGAACAGACCCGCTGCGGTTAAATACAGATGAAATATTTTTAGAGCCTCTTATCTTTAAAGGCTGATCTATAATAGTGTTGTTGCTGGAATCCAAGACACCATCCATATAGGCCGATAAAATAGTTGCTCCTTTAACAGAAGATCCCATCTGGAAGTTTTTCGAGAAGGTACCAAGTGCGTCATCCACGATTTCTCCGTCTTCGTTAACACTTTTACCGGCCATGGCTAGAATATCTCCAGTCTGAGGATCCATTGCAACCAGGTAGACGCCGTCACTGAGGCCTTGTCTTTTTTCCAAGGCATCTATAGCGATTTGTTCAACTGTTTCTTGATATTCAATTTCCGGACTCAAGATCAGATTACTGCCTTTACTGCCAGAAAACTTTTCGATTTGCTGAATGACTTCACCATTTCCATCTGTAACAGTTTCAATGATAGATTCGGATCCTTTTAAGACTGTTTCATATTCTTGTTCTAGATAACTTCTTCCAACTCGGTCATTGCGGGAGTATCCCATAGCCAAGTATCGACTTAATTTTTCACTTGGTATCCCTTGTTCTTGAGAGGTTACACTCCCTAAAATACTTCTCAGCATATTCTCTTGAGGATAAACGCGCACCCAGTCCGTTCCGGTTCCAATACCGGGAAGAGAAGCAAGATTTTCACTGACACGAGCGATCTCTTCTTGGGAAACTTCCTCATTCTTGATATTGATTGTACTCAATGCATAAGAAGCATTCATTTCTTTAAAAATAGCCGTGGCAATCTTTTCTTTTTCTGAAAACTCAGAGATATCTGATTCGGTTACTTTATCCAGCATCGCTTGATAAGACTCTGAACCAGACAATTTCTTTTCATCAGCAGTCAATCGATCTCTGATTTCGTCCATGTGACTGGCTATAAAGAAATCCTGCATATCTCTTTCAGTGATGTCTGTATCAGAAGCATTATCGAATGGAGAGGCATGCGGCATTGAAATATACTCTGCCAGATCTAATGCAACATTGGTCATATCTGACGAAGACGTACTTTTCCCTCGGGTATAAGTGATGGTATTTCTTGCTTCATTACCCACTAATTTTGTTAAGTTTGCGTCAAAAATTTCTCCTCGCGGAACACTTCCTGTAATCGTCGTTTGATCCGTACGATCAACTTCTGCTCTGAATTCATCTGCTTTAACGATCTGCAGATAGCCCAAACGAAGAATCAGAGCTGAAAAAAGGACAAATACGATAAAGAACATCAGATTCAGTCTATAAGGTATATGTGATTTTTTCTTGTCATTATTTTTTTTGATTGGTTTTTTCAAACAATTTCCCTCCACCAATTTTATAAAAGACTGTATTTAATATTTAAACTTATTACAAATTGAACTAATCTAGTCTTTTCATAAATACACTTAGACAAGTTTACCAAATAGATGGCTTGATTTCTACACGATAATTAGTAAATTTTTATGAAATTTCTTTTAAATATAAATAATTATAAAAAAAGCAATATGTAAAAAGCCGGACCACATTAACTGTCCGGCTTAGAATATAAAATCAATTATTTAGCTGCTTCGTAACGTTTCACAACTTCATCCCAGTTTACAACATTCCAGAAAGCAGAAATGTAATCAGGACGTTTGTTTTGGTAGTTAAGGTAATAAGCGTGTTCCCAGACATCAAGTCCTAGAATTGGTGTTTTGCCTAAAGATAAAGGGGAATCCTGGTTCAAAGTATCGATCACTTCCAATTGCCCATCAGAAACCACTAACCAAGCCCAGCCAGAACCAAAACGTCCAGCACCAGTTGCGCTGAATTTTTCTTTAAAGTCTTCAAAACTGCCGAATGATTCGCTGATTGCGTCAGCTAGAGATCCTGAAGGTTGTCCGCCGCCATTTGGCGATAAGACTTCCCAGAATAAACTGTGGTTAGCATGTCCTCCGCCATTGTTTTGGACAGCTGTTTTGATATCTTCAGGTACTGAATCTAATTTCTGCATTAACTCTTCAATGCTTAACTCAGCTAGCTCCGGATGATTTTCCAATGCCGCATTTACTTTAGTCACATAAGCCGCATGGTGCTTATCGTGGTGAATGCGCATCGTCTCCTCATCGATGTGTGGTGTCAACGCATCATATGCGTATGGTAGTTCAGGTAAAGTGTATGCCATAATAAACATTCCTCCTGTTATATTTTGTCTCTTGCTTCTTTCATTCTAACATTGAATACCCTTTTCTCAAAGCATAATCGAGAAATAAATTCAATTTTTAGACACAGACAGCTTACGATTAATAAGCTTTTTTCCAAATGCACAATCAATTTTCAAACAATCGTTGTTTTTTAAGTACCGTAACGGTAGAATAAGAAAGTCGGACGAACTGTATACCGAAATTAGTTGTTTTAATAAAGGAAGATTATCTTGAAACATTACTTAACCTTGGCTTTGGCGCGACCTAAGGAACTTTACAAGGCAAGAACTATAAAGAAGGGGCAGATAACGTTAGTTTTGGCATTGTTAGTGTTGGTTATTACACTGGCCAACCTTTTACGCCTCTTGCCGATCATCCACTCTATTCAATCGGACGGACAGGAAATCGCAAATGAACTTCCAGCCTTCACAGTAACAGAAGATACATTGACGTCAGAAGAATCTGAGTCTTATATTCACCAGACAGACAGTTTTCTTTTGTTTTTTGATCCGAATGATCAATTTCAAAAAGAAGAAATTGACTCTAATATTGAGAGACTCCAAGTTCCTATCGGGATCGGATTATTGAAAAACACATTGTACTTTAATGTTGCCGGTGTAGAGATGGACTATTATTATGAACAAATGCAAGACTTTGATCAGTCTACCGTTAAGGAAATATTCAATACCGCTGGCAATGCTTCATTGCTCACTTACTTATTTGGGTTCTTATTTGCTTATATAGGAATAGGCCTAATGGAATTAATGGATCTTTTAATTATCCTATTATTCGCCAATCTGTTTTCCAGAGCATTGAGATCGGGTCTTTCTTTTAAGGAAAATATAAAACTAGCGGTACTCGCTTCCTTGTTACCCACTCTTGTACTAGAAGCCACGTCACTGTTTGGAGTTGTTCCGCCGTATTATTTCGAACTGAAGATCATCCTTTCATTATTTTTGTTTTACTTGACGATCAAAGAAATGAAAAAGAAACAAGTTTCTTAATTAAAAAGAGGCTGTCTCTGCAATTGCAGGACAGCCTCTTTTTAAATTACTTGCTGTTTTTATTAGCTTTTCTTGCTCGTCTTTTCTTTTCATCTTTTCTGCGTTCAATTTTACGCTTATAGCCTGGTTTGATATTTTTCTTCGCTTTTTTGCGCATTCCGTGGATTTCAGCATCAAACGATTCTTTTGTATTCTGGCTCTTTCGCTGTTCTCTTCGATTTCTATCATGAGTATCTATGACTTCATCCGATTTGATTTCTTTTGGCTGGAAAGTAATGCCCATTTTCTCGATAGTTTCAATTTCTTTCTCTTCTCCTGGAGAATACAGTGTCACGGCAATGCCTTCCATTCCGTTTCTGCCCGTTCGGCCGACACGGTGAACAAAAAAGTCCAAGTCATGTGGAATCTCCGCGTTAATAACATGCGAAACGCCTTTTATATCAATTCCTCTGGAAGCCAAGTCAGAAGCGACAACGTACTGATAATCAAGGTTCTGGATCTGACGCATCACTCTTCTTCGCTCTCTTGAAGAAATACCGCCATGTACAACAGCAACATCTAATCCCTTATCTCTTAAACCTCTAGCGATCTCATCAACTTTATCTTTAGTATTTGCGAACACTAATGCCAAATAAGGTTGTCCAATTGTCAATAATTGATAAATTGTATCAACTCGCTTTTTCCCTTTAGTAGAAATCAGCCAGTTTTCAACGGTATCAGAAATGACTTGCTGGTTCTCAATTTTGATTTGAATCGGACTTTTCATATATTTTTTCAAGAACGGTTGAAGTTTCTGCGGAATCGTTGCTGAAAAGACCAGCATTTGACCATCGTTCGGCAATCTGGCAGCAATCTGATCAACTTCTTCCAGGAATCCCATATCTAAAGTCATATCTGCTTCATCAACGACCATATATTTAGCAGTATGGCTCAAAAGAGCATTCTGATTGATCAGATCATGCAGTCTGCCAGGAGTCCCTATTGCAACATGCGGTTGTTTCTGTGTCAGTTTATCGACCTGTCTCTGCTTATCCGTTCCGCCGATGAATTGCTGAACGAGTATCTCTTCTGGTGAATGTTCTGCTAATTGGCTGGCAGCTTGATATAATTGTTCTGCCAGTTCTCTGCTGGGTGCCGTTACGACCAATTGGACTTGCTGCATAGAAGGATCAATTTGGTTGAATAGCGGCAGCAGAAAAGCATGAGTTTTACCGGAACCGGTTTGAGATTGACCAATAATGTCTCTGCCTTTTTTTACTTCAGGGATAACTTTTTTCTGAATTTCTGTCGGTTCATTAAATCCGATTTCAGTAATAGCTTTAATTAAATAAGATTTTAAATGGTATTGTTCAAATGGATGTGTCATGTACTCGCCTCTTTCTTTTCTCATTGTATTGTACCAAAGGTTGACATTACATTCTATATTTATGCTATCTTTCTCATTAATCTGCCGTTGACTGTTAGACACATTATTCAATAAAACCTTTTAAATTTAAAGATTTTCTCCCCTCTCGCGGGCATTAAACAGGACTGATTGACTGAATTCTATATGAACAGCATAACAATTCAGTTGCTTGTAAGGCTAACAAAAAGTAAAATAGGTATTACCAATCTTTATACAGTATATGTGTAAATAGAAAAGAGGGAATATATGTCTCAAGCTAACAAAGCGCTTTTCATCATTTTTGGAGGTACAGGAGATCTTGCCAAGCGCAAGTTATACCCATCCATTTATCGATTATATAAAAAAGGCTATATAGAAGAAAACTTCGCCGTTATCGGCACAGCTAGACGTGAATGGTCAGATGAACATTACCAGGAAGTTGTTCAAGATTCGATCAAAGGAATTGCAGAATCAGAAGAACACGCTGAGCAGTTTTCTCGTCACTTTCACTATCAGTCCCATAATGTTAAGGACACAGAACACTACGATACTCTAAAAAACTTGGCTGACTCATTAGACGATCAGTTTGACATCGGCGGGAATAGAATATTCTACTTGTCCATGTCTCCTACTTTCTTTGGTACGATCACTAAACATTTAAGAAGTCAGAAATTAGTTACGGATTCCGGGTTTAACAGAGTCATTATCGAGAAGCCGTTTGGAACGGATTATGAAAGTTCTAAAGCGCTGAACGATGAAATTCTGGAAGCATTCGAGTCAGATCAGCTTTACAGAATTGATCATTATCTAGGAAAAGAAATGGTCCAAAATATATTAACCTTCCGTTTTGCTAATCCAATGATCGAGTCAATCTGGAATAATCAGTTTATTTCTAATATTCAGATCACACTCAGTGAAGAACTGGGTGTTGAAGAACGCGCAGAGTACTATGATAAAAGCGGTGCCCTTAGAGATATGATTCAAAATCATGTTATGCAGATTGTCAGTTTGCTGACGATGGATGCGCCCGCTTCTTTAAACACAGATGAAGTCAGAAAACAGAAGATGAAAGTCATGTCTGCTTTAAAAGTCTTATCCCCTGAAGAAGCTGAGCAATCATTTGTCCGCGGACAGTATACACGTTCAGCAGACGGAAAAGTTGCCGGATACCGGGAAGAAGAAAAAGTCGCTGATGATTCTAAGACAGAAACATATGTTGCTGGAAAACTAGACATAGAAAACGATCGCTGGTCTGGTGTTCCTGTTTACGTTAGAACAGGCAAAAAGTTGACGAAAAAAGAAGCTCAAATCAATATCGTTTTTAAAAAACCAGACAACCCGCTCTATCAAGCAGAAAATACAGCTGCAAATGTGGTTACAATGTATCTGGGACCAAGAGAAGGCATCACTCTTGAATTAAATGAAAAGAAAATCGGTCCTGGTATGAACATCGAAAAAATGCAGCTGGACCATTTAAGAACTGAAGGTACTATTCAAGAAAGTCCTGAAGCTTATGAGAAACTGATTCTTGATTGCTTGAGTGGCGATCGAACGCATTTCGCGCATTGGGAAGAAGTTGCGGCTTCGTGGAAATATGTTGATGCGATCAGAACAGCTTGGAATCAGTCTTCTTCAGAACCAGCTTTCTACCCAGCCGGCACTATCGGACCTAAAGAAGCTGACGAGCTGCTGAATAAAGATGGCAACGAATGGATATGGAATCCTGACAAATAAGAGAGAGTTAAATAGCCCTAAGCTTGAACTGCTTAAAAGAGCAGTTGCAGCTTAGGGCTGTTTTATCTTATTTTACAAATTTTTTTAGTACCAAATGTGTCGCAATACCAGCTCCAGCTATTAATAATGAAGTCATTACCGGATTCTTTGTTGCTTTTACATAAGTGCTGGATTTTCTATGCCAGCCTTCATTCGTCCCTGTTGTATTCATTCCTTCACCAGGACTGTGCAAAGCGCTTTTCCCTTTTTGATCTGCTGATTTGCCCAAATGCTGAGTTGGATAAAGGTACCATTCTTCAATAATGTCCGTCAGTCTCGGGAATATGTCCCCTAATACCTTCAGAAGCTTCGCTTGCCCACCTGTATACATATCTCTCTTTGGATGTGCTGCTGAATATAAAATGGCTTCAGCAACCACTTTCGGAGGATAAACCATAGACCGATGACCTGATTTTTTATCCATATAGCTTTCTGCATGTTCGTTGTAAGGTGTATCAATACGACCAGGATGAATCAATGTCACAGAAACAGGCATATGATTCTTTTCAAGTTCTGTTCTCAAGCTTTCTGTCCAACCATGGACCGCAAACTTCGCTGATGCATAAGTGGATTGAATAGGTGTTCCTCTATCTCCAAGCAAGCTGCCTACATTGATTAAAGCGCCAGGTTCGTTCCGCTCGTTATAATGTTTAACCGCTGCCCTAGATCCATAAACTACACTCCAATAAACCGTTTCAAACATTTTTCTCATATCTTCAGTCGAAACAGTCATTGCTTCTCCGAAAATCGATACACCGGCAATGTTTGCCCAAGTATCGAATCGGCCATATTCTCTAATTGCTGTCTCTGCGATTCGATCAATATCTTCTTCTTTTCCAACATCTGCTGTAACATATACTGCTTCGTGACCTTTTGCCTTCAGCTCTTCTACTAGTTCTTTTAAAGCCGATTCATTTCTGGCTGCTGCGACGACTTTTGCCCCTTTTTCGGCTGCCATTCTAGCGGTTGCAAGTCCAATTCCGCTTGAAGCACCCGTAATAACAATAACTTGGTCCTCTAAATTCTTCAGTTTCAATTTCTTCATACTTGCCGGCTTCTGTCTATCCAGTTTTTCCATTTTTTCCATTTTTTCCATTTTTTCCATACTGATCTTCTCCTTTGTAAGGGATTCAATTCCATGTACGTACTCCTTATTTTAGGAAGAACAGCACATATCGCAAGAATAACGCTCATAATAAACTTGTAAAGGCAAGATAGTATAAGGATTTCACTGAATTGAGTGCTGATTCTGAAAGTTAAATAGTAGCATATCAAATAAAGCGCTGAATCGATTGGATATTCTGCACGTTAATTGTTTAAACTTAAATTAAGTCACTGAATAACGACCTGATTCGACATGATATTTGTTGCAAGTAGAAATAAGATGCTAAATTGAGTGAGTATTCTGCACGTTAATTGTTTAATCGTTAAATAAGTCACTGAATAGGGACCGAATTCGGCATGATAAATGTAAAAGGTTGAAATAAGACGCTGAATTAAGTGATTATTCTAAACGTTAATTGCTTAAACATAATTTAAGTCACTGAATAACGACCTGATTCGGCATGATAAATGAAAAAGGTTGAAATAAGACACTGAATTAAGTACTCATTCAGCACGTTAACTTTCTAAACTGAAATTAAGACACTGAATTGATAGATAACCTCACAAGTTAAGTGCTAAAGCTAAAAATATAGTGCTGAATGAAGCGCTAAGTAATAAAAATTAATTAACGATGCACTGATTCGACTAAAAGCGATATATATAAAACCGAGTAGACTTCTATGAAAGTACAAGCCTGCTCGGTTTATCTATTTATTTGACTGGTTCTACACCTTTTCCTCAGCCGCATCGTCGTTAACAGATCATTAAGTTAAAGGAGTATTCATTCGCTTGAATAAGTAATTATACATTTTTTCCGCGCTTTCTTCATCGTGAGAAATAATCATGATTGTATCGTTTCCAGCAACGGTTCCAACGACTTCCTGAAATGAAATATCATCGAGAAGTGCCCCTACGACGTGTGCATTTCCGGGAATCGTTTTAATGACATTCATAAACTGTACCCTTGTCAGTTTCGTTACGACTTCTTTTAGTGTAGAAGTCAGTTTATCTTCAATGGTCAGTTGATTGTTCTGATAAATCGTATATTTCGTTCCGCCATTTGAGCTCGGCGTTTTTACCAGGTTCAGTTCTTTAATATCCCTGGAAATCGTGGCCTGTGTTGCCTCCACGCCTTTATCTTTCAATTTATGGAGTAGTTCGTCCTGAGTGCTGATTTCTTCGTTCAATACCATCTGCTTGATCATCATTTGTCTCTCCGACTTTTTCATCTATATACCGCTCCTATTTGTACGTTATTAATCCTTTCATTTGCTTATCATAACTATACCCTATTTCGCATAGAAATTCATTCATTATCTATCAAAGCGTTACCAGGAATGTCGTCATTTCAAATAATGTTGCTTGGTTTATCAAGCTTTGCTATAATACAAATGCTTAAGTGGGAACGTATTAGAACGGTGAAATGCTTTTTTATTACTCATTCATTATAAAGATTCAATGTTTTATACGGGATTACGAGAAAAACTATATTATAATAGGAGGATTTTTTTGGATTATAAATTACTTGTAGCAGAATCGCTGCACGACGTCTTAAAAGATCATTTAGAATTAAATGAAATCAAACAATTATTAGAAAAACCTAAAATGGCAGAGCATGGTGATCTGGCTTTTCCTGCTTTTCAGTTAGCAAAGGTCTTTCGTAAAAATCCTGCTCAAATCGCCTCAGAAATCAAAGAAGAAGTCTCTTCGCCAATCATTGAAAAGTCAGAGACAGTGGGCCCTTACCTGAATTTCTTTTTGAAAAAAGAGGAAGTCAGCCGTTTAGTCTTAAACGAGTTATTAAAAGAAAAAGATCAGTACGGATCCTCAAATCTTGGAAACGGACAAAACGTTCCGATCGATATGTCTTCTCCAAATATTGCTAAACCAATGTCTATGGGTCACCTGCGCTCGACCGTAATCGGTAATGCGCTGGCAAATATCCTAGAAAAAACGGGCTTTAATCCAGTTCGAATCAATTATCTCGGCGACTGGGGAACTCAGTTCGGAAAGCTGATCTCTGCTTATAAAAAATGGGGCTCTGAAGAAGAGGTTCGAGCTAATCCGATCAAGGAACTGCTGCGTTTATATGTAACCTTCCATGAAGAAGCAGAAAAACATCCTGAACTGGAAGATGACGGACGTGCCTGGTTCAAAAAACTGGAAGATGGCAACGAAGAAGCATTGGCGCTTTGGAACTGGTTCAGAAAAGAATCATTGGCTGAGTTCCAAAAAGTATATGATCGTTTGAATATTCAATTTGATTCCTATAACGGCGAAGCGTTTTACAATGATAAAATGGAAGACGTTGTTCGTCTGTTAGATGACAAAAACTTGCTTACGCTGAATCAAGGTGCGCACATTGTTGATCTTGAAAAGTATGATTTAAATCCTGCTCTTATCAAAAAATCTGATGGTGCAACGTTATATATGACGAGAGACTTGGCAGCTGCCCTCTACCGTCAAAAAACTTATGATTTTTCTCAAGCACTATATGTAGTTGGACAAGAACAATCAAATCATTTTAAACAGTTAAAAGCGGTTCTTTCAGAAATGGATTACGAATGGGCAGAAAATATCCATCATATTCCCTTCGGCTTGATTACAAAAGATGGCAAAAAACTATCAACCCGTAAAGGAAAAGTTGTTTTACTGGAAGAAGTACTGAACGAAGCGGCTAGCCAAGCTCTAAGACAAATTGAAGAAAAGAATCCCGAACTGGAAAATAAAGAAGTTGTCGCTGAGCAAGTCGGCGTGGGTGCTGTTGTCTTCCATGATCTGAAAAACGACCGTCTGAATAACTTTGATTTTACAATTGAAGAAGTTGTACAATTCGAGGGCGAAACAGGCCCTTACGTACAATACACACGTGCTCGTGCGTTAAGTATTCTGAAAAAAGCTGAAAAATCTTCATTTGATGTTTCAGAAGAATATACATTAACAGACGATTATAGCTGGGAAGTGATCAAGTTGGTTCAAGAATTCCCTGAAACGTTACTGAGAGCATATAATCAGTACGAACCATCTGTGATTGCTAAACATGCTATCCATCTGTCGCAAGCATTTAATAAGTTTTATGCTAATATTCGTGTACTGGATGAGCATCCTGAAAAAGAGTCACGATTAGCTCTGGTTTATGCTGTAACTGAGTTATTAAAACAAGACTTAACTCTCCTAGGTGTACAGACTCCAGATCAAATGTAAAAGTTCTAATTAAAAAGACGACCTCTAATTGGAGATCGTCTTTTTGCTTACTTTAATTTATCATTTTCATAATGATGGCTCAGTTCCAGATTTGGAAAGCCTTGTTGTCTCAAGGCTTCATAGATAAGAATATTAGCCGTATTCGATAGGTTCAGAGAACGAACATGTTCATCATTCATTGGAATCCGCAAGCAGTCCTCTTCATACTCTTTCATGAAAGATTCAGGCAGTCCAGTAGTTTCTTTTCCAAAAATAAAATAATGATCCTCTCCAGTATTCGTGAAGTTCTCGTCAGAATAGACCTTATCTGCAAACTTAGAAATCAGGTAGAATTTTCCTTCTTTTGCATACTCGATAAAGTCCTCCAGATTCTCATGGTAAGTAATTTCTACTTTATTCCAGTAATCCAGTCCAGCACGTTTCAGTTGTTTGTCATCCGTTTCAAACCCTAACGGCTTGATCAAATGCAAGTGTGTATTGGTTCCGGCACAAGTTCTAGATATATTTCCCGTATTAGCTGGGATAAGCGGTTCAAATAAAACAATATGATTTGGCATCGGTTTGCTCCTCGTATAAAAATTATCTATAAGTCTATCTTTAAGCTTCGTCGTAACGAGCTTTCATATCAGCTATCGCTTCCTGAAACTCTTGGATCGTTTCCGGATCGGTTTCTTTCTCCAATGCTTCTTCTAAAAACCCTACGACTTCAGGATTGGCTTCTTTTTTGAGAATTTTAGAAATAGCCCAAGCTGCTGTTCCTCTAATCATGGGTCTTGGATCAGTGTCTACTACTTTAAGCAAGTCAGGAATCGCCGTTCGGTCCCGATAATTTGCCAAGGCAATAATCGCATTACGCTGCAGCGGTTTTTTCCCTCGCCAAGAACCTGCCAGCTCTCCGTAAGTGTCTTTGAATTCGCGATTGGAAATGGTCAGCAGCGGTTTTAATAATGGCATGGTTTTTTCAGGCTCAGGCTCCATTTCTTCATGAAAATGCGAGTCGACACCTTTATTATACGGACAAACAATTTGGCAGATATCACATCCGTAAATGACATGCCCCATTTTCCGACGATATTCTTTCGGCATATACCCTTTTGTCTGGGTCTGGTAAGATAAACACTTTTGAGCATTCATCCGTCCATCTCCAAGGAGAGCGCCTGTCGGACAAGCCGTTACACATCGTGTACATTCTCCACATCCAAACGGTACTTCTTCATCCGAATCAAACTCGATGTTGGTTATAATCTCTCCAAGATAAACATATGAACCGAATTCTTCCCTAATCAGCAGCCCATTACGCCCAATAAAGCCTAATCCGGCACGCTGAGCAACTGCAACATCTACTAATTCGCCAGTATCTACCATTGGCTTAAAAGACGTCTCATCGCTTGTCTCATCTTTTATATACTCTATCAGACGATCCATTCTGTCTCTTAACACATCATGATAGTCGACCCCCCAAGATGCTCTTGCAAATTCCCCTCTTCTTTCTCCTTTTACGCGAGGAGGTTTAGACCTCATTTTAGAAGGATAAGCTACAGCGATGGCAATAATGGATTTCGGCTGATCAAAGATTTTTTCAGGATAGATCCGCTCTTCAATCACATCATGCTCAAAACCGGAGGTAAACCCTTTTTCTTTTTGTTTGTGCAGTTTGTCTTCAAGATCGTAGAATGGTTCAGCATGCGTAAAGCCGATTTTATCAATACCGATTTCTTTTGCTTTATGTTTGATTTTCTCTTTCAGTGCAGAAGACATAAAGGTTCCTCCAATCCGATTTTTGTAACGATACTTTATTTTAACGCGATTCTTTTGAAATTTCTAGTTGATAAAATGCAGCTTATAAAAGTGCTCAAAAAAAACGTACCGTCTCGGTGTCAAGCACTGCGAAACGATACGTTAATTAAGCTGTTGCTACTTCACATGTTTTTATCAGCTTCTGATGGGTTGACTGATAAAAACCAATGAATCAAATCAGCTTATGTTCCATATGATAACACTGGGTTATACTGATTGCAAGGTTACTGCCAAAATAAATCTCGAAACAAAGGTAATTCTTAACAATATTGTGAACTTTTTGTAAATCGACTTTACAAACTCAATTACTAGGAATCGCTTGTTGCTTAAAAACGAAGGTTATAACTACTTTGTACCGACCAATAAAACCATATCTACCGTTATTTTTGTAAAAGGTTGGTTAATGGCTTTCTGCTTAACTTCTTTACCCAGTCTCCATCCAAGCGGCGTCATTTCCAGTAGATCAGGAATCAGCTCTTTATCTAAATCATGCTCATATTGAACGTTGATTCGTTCTCCATCTGGAAAATGTTCATAAAACTTATTCACGACATCTTCATTAGAATACGGTTTTGTCTGTTGATCACTGAGTTCTCTGATTTCTTTCAAGTAATGCTCTCCGGGAACTGCTTTGATCAACTGCCCCCCTTCTTTCATCAATCGATCGAACTCCATATAATTAGATGGAGAAAGGATATTTAAAATCGTATCGTATTTTTGTGCTGCGAAGGGCGAATGAGCTAAATCAGCCACGCACCAGAATGCCTCAGTATATTCAGCTGCTGCAAGCTGGATAGCATCTTTAGAAATATCGAATCCGATCTGCGTACCTCTCAGCCCCATTTTAAATAAATGATGTATATGAGATCCCTCACCGCAACCTACGTCTAAAAGCGTTCCTTCTTTGTTTGATATAATATCAAAAACGGCTTTTAATAAGGGATGCCATAACTGGTCCTGAGCAATCTTTCTTCTTGATTGAAGCATTTCCGTATCATACTCATTATGCGGCGGCTTCATCAAAAAGTGTACGGTTCCTTTTTTAGATAAATTAAAACTATGCTGATGTGAACAGATCAACTGCTGCTGCCCGACTTCTGTAAATGGATTCTGACAGATTGGACACTGAAATAATGATAAATGCTCTTTTAAAAATAAACTGGACTTCTCGATTTTTTTCATAAACTTCCTCTTTCAATTCATTCTTTTAAGTATATCGGTGTGGCGATTATAAGCCTTATTTCTAGTTTCATTGCCTTATTCATGATATAACGAAATTAGAAAATATGAAAGGATGAGTTTTATGCCTTGGGATACAAATGATTACCCAGCTGCTATGAAAAATTTAGATCAAGTCGTTCGCAAGAAAGCGATCGATATTGGGAATGCATTGTTAGATAGTGGTTATTCTGATGATCGAGCGATACCCATCGCGATCAGTCAAGCCAAAGAATGGCGTGATGATGCTTCTGAAGAAGAAATCAACTCTTATAAGCATTCAGAAAATCCCAAAAAAGATGATGAGCATGATGATAGCAGCAATGCAGACTTGTTAGATAACGATGTACAAGTTTATTATGAAGACGATGAGTGGAAAGTTGAAACCACAGGGGCCAAGAGACCAGATTCTACTTACGATCATAAAAGCGATGCTGTAGACAGAGCCAAAGAAATTGCCGAAAACAAGGATAGCGATGTAGTACGCTATACAAAAGAGGGTAAAAAACAAGATTAAAGCTGATAAAAAAACCGTTCAGCCAAGGATAACTTGGTTGAACGGTTTTTCTATCAGCTTCTTAATAATGGCATGCTCATACATCTTGGACCGCCGCGCCCTCTAGATAATTCACTAGAAGGTATTTCCAGCACTTTTACGCCATATGAACGCATTAAGTCATTGGAAACATAATTGCGGTTATAAGTAACCACGACTCCTGGATGGATTGCCAGTGTATTCGAACCATCATTCCATTGTTCTCTCGGTGCTGCAATCGGATCGCCGCCTCCGCATGGAATCAAAGCAATTTCCGGAACATTCAAGGCTTGTTTCAGAACTTTAGACAAATCAGTATGATGAGTTACAGAAACATCAGCTTGTCCTTTACCTGGCTCTAAAACATAAATCGACATTTTCCCATCTAGCCCTTGGATACCTGGATGGATCGTAAACTTATCTACATCGATCATGGTAAAAACCGTATCCAGATGCATCATGGCCCGGACATGCGGAATTTCAATCGCTATCACTTTTTTAAAAGTACTATTCATAGAAAAGAGCGTTTGGGCTAATTCTTCGATCGCTTTTCCGCTCGTACGCTGAGAAACACCGATTGCTAGAACATCATCACTCAAGACTAAAACATCTCCGCCCTCAATTGACGTATCAACTGTACGGTCACGCCATACATTCAATTCAGAAGTTTTGAAATCCGGATGATGGTCAACAATGATTTCCATGAATAAAGATTCACGTTTGCGTGCTTGGAAAGTCATGTTATTGATAGAAATTCCTCCGCCTAAAATATTAGCCGGATCTCTTGTATAATACAAGTTTGGCATCGGCTGCATTAAAAATAAAGTCTTCTTCTGGTGATCTGCCAGCCATGCCAGTGAGGAAGATTGAATGTCAAGATCATCGTTCCGAATACCTGCCATAATTTTATCGACCATTTCACTCGTCTTCATTGATAACAAATATTCAGATAAAGCTTTCGTTAGTTCTTTGTCACGGATATCTGACTCAGCAATAAATCGACCTACAATGTCTTCTTTGTGGTTAGACTGGTCAATAGCTTCTGCAGCAAGCTTTTCTAAATATAATACTTCAGATCCGTTCTCTCTCAAAACGTCTGCAAAAGCATCATGTTCTTGTTGAATAATCGGCAGATACGGAATATCGTCGAATAATAGATCATGCATGGTGTCAGGTGTAAGGTTCTCAACTTCCTTACCCGGTCTTTTTAGTAAAACTGATTTTAATGAATGTATTTCTGATGTCACGTTAAATTTCATGCTTAAGTTGTCCTCCTAGGTTGCTCACTCACAATCACTATAATATAGAGTTTTAGAAGGAAAAACAAACATATTAACGAATTGGTAAAAGATTCAGTTATAGGATTGGAAAATGGTTTTTTATACATCAAATAGAGAAAATAAACAAAAAAAAACAGAAGAAAAATGGAATAGATTTCCCTTTTCTTCTGCTCACTAGTCTTTGCTTTAACGTTTTACTTCTGGTGTTACGATTGGATCCTCCTGCAGTGCAGTATGTTCTGGCGGAGCGCTGACCGTTTCTGGTTCGGCTACATAATCAACTGGCGGATTGTACACCTCTTGATCAGTCATTTGTTCAGACAACTTGAGCTCAGTATTTTCCAATAATTCATCTAACTTTAAGATCAATTTATTTTTCGAATCCGTTGCTTGCTCTTTCAGGTCTCCCTGCAATGCTTCACCTGATTTTTGAGCCAGAAGATAAGCAGAAGCCACTCCTGCAATCGAACCGACTAATATTCCAAATCCAAAACTACCTTTTGACATCCTCTATTCGCCTCCAATAAAATTTTCTCCATACTTTTCTAATGTAACCAGCTCGATACACGTACAAAGTGCTTCTACAGCCACTTCCAGTTTGTCGAGTTCCGCATAGCTGGGCGCTAATCGGATACTATTATCTAAAGGGTTCACACCATTTGGATATGCAGCATTCGCTGGTGTTAATTGTATGCCAATTTGCTTCATTTTGTCCACTATTTCGGTTGCACACCCATTTGCAGTCGTTAAATGAACAAAATAGCCTCCTTTTGGATCGGTCCATTGAACAAAATTTTCACGCTCGCCAGCAAAGTAAGCACTAAATATAGCTTGTATCCATTCAAACTTGGGAGACAGGAGCTCTGCATGTTTTTCCATCAAGGATAGTATTGTTGATTTATCTTTTAAAAACAAAACATGGCGTTTTTGATTCAGTTTATCAAAACTGATGATCTGCTTGCTTAATTCCTCTGCTAAACGCAGGATATTGGTTTCTGAAGCCCCTACTGCAGAGACGCCTGCGCCAGGAAAGGTTATCTTTGATGTAGAAACAAACATAAACGGTCGATTGGGGAATCCCGCTTCCTTACAAGCCTCTAAAATATTTAAAGCTTCTTCATGCTGCTCAGTTAAGTGATGAACGACGTAAGCATTATCCCATAAAATGACAAAGTCCTCTGCTGCGGTATGCATTTGTGCCAGCCGCTCCACTACTTCATCTGAATAGGTTTCTCCAGTTGGATTACTGTAAGTAGGAATACAGAAGATTCCTTTAATGGCCGGGTCTTGAGAAACAATTTTCTCAACGACTTCCATATCAGGACCTTCTCCCGTTAATTCAACCGGAATCATCTCGATGCCCATCCGTTCCAGCATAGCCCAATGACGGTCATAACCAGGGCTGGGACATAAGAATTTCACTTCGTCCTCTTGACTCCATTTATTCTTGCCTGTGTACATTAACATGACTAGTACACTGTACATCAGCTGCAGACTTGAATTTCCAGCTGCTAATGTTTCGTCTACCGACGTTCCCAGCAATTCGCCAAACAGTATTCTGGCTTCTTTAATACCTAATAAACCGCCATAATTGCGGATATCCTGCTCATCTTCACTCAACCAATCCGTCAATTCCAATGCTTCCAATAGCGGTTCAGAAAGCTTTAACTGCTTGCTAGAGGGGATTCCTCTGGCAATATTGATTGCAAAGGGACGCTGTTCATAAACAGCATATCTTTCTCTGACTTGTTCCAATCTTGAAGTTAATGATTCACTTTCCATATACAAGCTCCTTTCTGTTTTCCTTTTACTTTGAAATGTAAACGGTACAGATTATGTTTAAAGTATAGCTTACCTGGTCTTAAATTGAAATGAAGAAATACTGCTCATAACTCTGCTGCTTTTTTATATCTGTTCCCTTATAAAAAAGACAGAGAAAACGACTCTGCCTTTTTAAATCATGTTAAATTTTCTTTTATTCTTTCAATACATAATGCATGATCATGAGCTCGAGCAGGACACTGATATCTGCCAAAGAAAATCAGCCGGTGGTGAGCAACTCCCCAGATTTCTTCTGGCAGTTTCTCCATCAAAGCTTCTTCAACTTGTTTGACAGTTGCATTTTGAGAACAGATATTGAACTTTTTGCTTAGTCGTTCAACATGAGTATCCACTGCAATCGCCGGTTTATTAAAGGCTACACTCATGACTACGTTCGCAGTCTTTCTGCCCACACCCGGTAAGCTTTCCAACTCTGAACGAGTGGTTGGAACTTCTCCGCCAAATTGTTCTACTAAGGCACGCGCACATTTTTTGATATATTTCGACTTGTTCCGGTATAAACCGATCGTCTTTATTTTGTCCATAATATCCTCAAGCGGTGCTGCCATTAGTTTCTCAGGATTCGGATAAGCTTCAAATAATGCAGGAGTTACTCTATTGACGCCTACGTCTGTTGTCTGAGCACTCAAAATAACAGCGATCAACAATTCAAATGCATTTTTGTAATGCAATTCTGCTTTTGCTTCTGGAAACAGTTTTCCCATTGCTTCGATTAAGGCCAGTGTTTCTTTACTGTTCAGCAACTTCTCTTGTTCTGTCATACAAACTCCTTTTATATACAGTAAAAGGTCAATTTCAACTATAGTGAACTAATCTTTGAACTCTTTCAGCCAGTCATACATCGGTACAGGTTTTACTGACTGATTGTTTTGTGATTGATCTTGAAAGTCTGTTTTTTTCTGCCGATGTGACTGAGATTCTTTTTCAACTTGGTCTTTACTGCGAATATTTTTCTTTTCCCAGCTTAAAAGGATCCGGTCGATATATTTCAAACTATAAACCTGGCTTAAGACAGCTTCTCTCAAAGCCATTTGAATCAACTCTGGTTTATACTGATCATCATCGATCCACATATTCAGTGTCTGAATCTCTATTGGAGACAGCGGACGACCAAATTCTGTTTCAAAGAGCTGATACAACTCTTTGCTTTGAATTTCAGTATTTTCTTTCTCTTGTTCACGCTCATTCTGTTTCAAACACAATAACACTTTTTCCCAAAGCAGTTCAAAGGAGAATTCATCTTTTGATTTACCGTCATCGCCAGTTTTCGTCTCAATCGTCAAAACATTTTTGTTGATCAAATGATGAACTTGTTTAAAGGCATCTTCTTTTGAAATTCTCATTCGTTCAGCGATAATATGAATATTTGAAAATCCTTCTCCCTGATCAGCAAAAGACTTCAACTGAATCAGAAATACCAGATCATCATTCGTCAAACCCAGCTGTTTATAAGTTTGTAGTAAAAGGGTTGAGATCGTTACGTTTCCCGACTTTAACCATTCTTTGAATAACGCTTCGTTCAACGTTTTCACCCTTTCTATATAAATGGTTCAGTAATCAATCTGCAGCTGACTATGGATAAATTCTGTTTAATAGACGCGGGAATGGAATAGCTTCACGAATATGTTCCGTTCCGGACAGCCAAGTGATCGTTCTTTCCAGACCTAGTCCAAATCCTGAATGCGGCACACTACCATATTTACGTAAATCAAGATACCATTCGTAATCCTTCACTTCCAGATTGTGTTTTTTCAACTGCTCTTCTAAAGCTTCGTAGTCATCTTCACGCTGACTTCCGCCAATAATCTCGCCATATCCTTCAGGAGCAATCATATCCGCACATAAAACGACGTCATCACGATCTGGATGAGGCTTCATGTAAAATGGTTTGATCGCTTTAGGATAATTTAAAATAAATACTGGTTGGTCATACTGGTTAGCAATAAAGGTTTCTTCTGGAGAACCAAAGTCTTCTCCCCACTTAGTGTCAAAGTCGTTTTTCTGTAATAACTCAACAGCTTCGTCATAAGAAATACGCGGATAAGGCAAAGCTGTATATTTTTTCAATAGTTCTTTATCTCGTTCAAGAACATCTAGTGCCACATCACAATGATCTAAAACGTTTTGTACAAGATAGGCAACATAGGATTCCTGAACTTTTAAAGATTCTTCTTGATCCATAAACGCCATTTCAGGTTCGATCATCCAAAACTCTATCAAGTGTCGGCGAGTTTTAGATTTTTCAGCTCTAAATGTTGGTCCAAAAGAAAATACTTTTCCTAAAGCCATAGCAGCTGCTTCCATATACAATTGTCCACTTTGAGAAAGATAAGCATCATATTCAAAATATTGAGTATGGAATAACTCAGTAGTGTCCTCTGCTGCATTTCCAGTCAATATCGGCGGATCCACTTTAATAAATCCTTCTTTATTGAAGAACTCATAAGTAGCACGGATGACTTCATTTCGAATTTGCATAATAGCATGCTGTTTGGAAGAACGAAGCCATAGATGACGGTGATCCATCAAGAATTCTGTCCCATGTTCTTTTGGTGTAATTGGGTAATCTTTTGATTCACCAATCAATTCAATATCTTGAACATGAATTTCATAGCCGAATTTAGAACGTGTATCTTCTTGGATCGTTCCGGTGATCCATACAGAAGATTCCTGCGTTAAGTTTTTTGCTTGGTTGAATACACTTTCCTCTACATCGCTTTTTACAACGACTCCTTGAAAATAAGCTGATCCGTCACGCAGTTGTAAAAAGGCAATTTTACCGCTTGAACGTTTGTTAGAGATCCAAGCCCCCAGCTTGACTGTCTCCCCTACATATTTTGATGCTTCAATGATTCTGATGTTTTCCACTATTCGTTCTCCTCATCTACATTTTCTAAGTTTATATAATGTTTGACCTGCTATATATTATCGATGGTTCTGATCCATTCGCCAGTTTCTAAAGAAAGAACATAATACCCCAAGCGTCCATTTTCATTCCGATAACTGACTTCCCAGATTGGTTCATCATTGTGCATCCCTATTCTGGCTTCAAGGATCTTGTCGGGATTACGTGCTTCTCTTGTCAGCTGGACAGCCTCTTGCTTAGATAAAAGTCCCTCGGCAGGCAAAGTGGTGACTTCACCAGTTCCTTGGTTAATCAAAGCAACTAAGGTTTCTTCTTGTTCAGACTTTCCGATAACAGTAAAGTAGGTTTCATTTCCGTTATACCAATAAAATTCAGTCGGCTCGACGATAGGTGTTTCCTCTAAAGCATATGCGTAAGACTGTTCTTGTGACTCGTTGTATATGCCAATTGATCTTCTATACAACAAAATTGAGCCCAATATTATCATTACTAGGAAAACAGCCAGTCCTATAAAAAATTTTTTCAATGGTTTTTCCTCGCAGTCTTCAATTTCACCTATCTCAGTATAGCAAATAAAAGAATAGAAATAAATATCCGCTGCTATTTCGTTGTAAAGTCAGTTTCACTCAAGAAGTTTTTCATTTCATGTGTAAGCTCTTCAATCTCTCGCCGTTCGATCGGTACATTGTCTGGAAGTATCTGTTTAAATACTGAAGCATAACTAGATTCAATAAAACGAGGATCTAAAACAATAAAGACCCCTTTATCCTGATTTGAGCGAATCAATCTGCCAAATCCCTGTTTCATTCTTAGTACCGCTCTGGGCAAAGTATCTTCTACAAACGGGTTTTGTCGAGCCGCTGTCATTTCCATATGCCGCCTTTTTACGGAAGGAAGTTCTGGAGAATCAAATGGCAAGCGAGTTACGATGACAACTTTTAATGCATCTCCGGGCAAATCGATTCCTTCCCAGAAGGTATCAGCTCCCAGCAGCACAGCGCTTGTGTTCTTCTTGAATTGCTTCAATAATTTCGATTTTGTCCCAGAAACGTTTTGAGCTAACACTAGTTTTTCTTTCATGGAAGGATGCTTCTGCACGACTCGATAGACGCGCTGCAAAGTATCCATTGAACGAAAAAGGATCAGCGTATTAGCAGATACTCCTGCGGTTAGCGAAACAACAGCATCAGCCAGATACTCAACGTAGGCTTCTGTTGCAGCAGACTGGATGTCCACCAGTGTGTTCGGTGCATAGACTCTGACTTGATTTGGATAATCAAATGTCGTCTCTAAACTAAGCAGCTCTAAATGTTCTAGTTGAAGCTGGTTTTGGAAAAAATCGATAGACTGATTATAAGAAAGCGTACTGCTGGTAAACAATGTATGCGTCCACTGTTTAAGGAGTTCTAATATCTGCTTTTTGACCGAAGAACTGGATCTGTTAAACCTCAACGTCCCTGACGGATTTTTTGAAAAGTAACTGACCCAGGCATAATCTTTAGATTCCTGCTGTGAGAAAACTTGTTTCAACAACAGCGCACGTTCTGCGAGTTCCGCCAGTAAATCATTGAACTGCAAAAGATTATAACGCTCAATACTGGTAAGCCTTTTGTCATCCTTTAAACCTGCTTCTATAATATGATTCCCAATATAGATCACTTCAAAAACCAGCCGTGTTAGTTCTTTTAATGTCCTTTTTGCGGCCAATGGCAATTGAGATAATTCAATAGGAACTTCTTTCCACTTCATGACTCTGGTCAGATCGGCTTCTCTAATTGAAAGTTCCATCAGCCATTGTTCAATAAATTCCTGCCATTCTGATTCAAAAACTTGTTTATTGGATTCAACTGCTTCTAATTGATAGGACTTAATGATCGACCTATCTGCCAAATGATGAAGCGTCTCGATAATAGAAGCTTCTTTCTCGATCGTCCCAAACTGCTTAAATATTGCTGAAAATGCTTGAAAACTGATGGAGTCGGTTGAAGCATCCTGGATAATATCTGGGAAAAAATGCGCTTCATCAACGACAACCTTACTTGCATGAGCAAAAACCGGTTGATCTTTTTTTAGATCATGAACTAAATAAGCATGATTCGTGACTAATATAGCAGCTTCGTTAATTTGTTTTTCCAGTCTTGTGTAAAAATCAAACGGCCGCCATTGATCAATTGTCCGAACTGGTAAGTCGGTTAACCCAGTGCGAATTTCAGACCAAAAATCGTGACTACTGTTTCCGCCGATCCCCAACTCGTCTAGATCTCCTGTTTGTGTTTCAGTCAACCAGACTAAGATTCGCATACTGAACAGAGCTTCTATATCATCAGTACTGATATTAGAGAGCTTTTGATGGAATTGAGCTAATGATAGATAATGCTGTTTTCCTTTGATGGATACTGCATTTATCTCAAATGGGACTAGTTTAGCCAATTTATCTAAAGTTTCTTCTATAATCTGTCTTTGCAGTACTGTCGTTTTTGTACTGATAACGACTGGGTCTTCTGGTTTTGCCAAGAAAATCAAAGGCAGCAAATAGCCAAATGATTTTCCGGATCCAGGTGGAGCCTCAATAGCTAGACCTTTTTCGGGTAAATTATCTTTAAAATACTGATAAACAGCATCCATCATTGTTTCTTGTGTCGTTCTAACTAAGTAATGATCATTCAAAAGCATCTGCTTTTCCTTAGAGTCTTCAGGATAGGTGACAGACCCCTTTTCAGAAACTTTTGATCGCACTTCTGGATTCTTCAAAGCAATTCCTTCTACAATTATCAGCGACTCATCTAAATCGGTTGGATTCATTTTCATATCCTCTAAAGCATGTTGAAAGAATAGATAGGTTTCAGCAATACAATAATCAGAAAGTTTTGTTAATGTCTCAACCGTAGTCAATGGCAGAGTGTGCAGTTTATCATCCAGCTGGTTCAGTAAAAATGCAGTAGCTTCAGCATCAAAAAGCGCATTATGCGGTCTATCCAAGTCATATCCCAGCCATTCCGCAATATCCTGCAATGCAAAACTGTTCGCAGAAGGAAAAAGGACTTGTGACAATTCCACTGTATCAATAGCAGGAATCGTCAATTTAGGAAGACCGACTCTTGCAAATTCCTCATTCAAAAACTGAAAATCAAAGCCCACATTATGGGCAACAAATATCGTATCTTCCAGCATAGAATGAAACAAAGGTGCCAGATCCTCAAAAAGAGGTGCACCATGCAAGTCACTTGGAGAGATCCCAGTCAATTCTTGTATTCTCTTAGGTAATCCTTTTAAAGGATTCACAAATGTATCAAAAGATTCTAAAATTTTCCCGTTTTCTAGTAAAATACAGGCAAATTGTATCATCCGGTCAGTTCCGATACTGCCGCCTGTCGACTCAATGTCTACAATGGCATAAACTTGATCTTTTTTCATAATAACCTCCTCTCTATAGATATAGGCATTTTTACTTTACTCATTGATTAACTGATGTTCCTTTATCCAAGTAATAATAGCTTTCTGGTCATTTTCTAACTGTTCATATACGACCGCTTTTTCTATTTGATCCAGTACATCACCTAACCATTTACCCGGCTTCTTATCCGATAGCTTCATCAGTTCATTCCCCGTTAAAGCCAAGTCTTTTTTTGAATAAATCGGCAACTGCTCATAAACTTCCTTTACCTGATTGATATCTGAAGCATAACCTAAAATATTTAGTATCTTTTCTGTTTCAATAGAAAGTTCTTTACCGACTGTATAAACTGTCCATTTTTCGATCTCCTGTTCAGTTCTTTGACGAACGGTTTCATTAACAGTTAAGATTTCCTGGATCAGCTTGTTAGACAGCTTCCAAGATCGTAGAAACGTACGAGCTTCTGATAGCGGTACACGAGCCAGCAGCAGACAGGTACTCCACACTTGCCGTTCAGTTTCAAAGGGTTCATCTAATGATGCTATCTGTTCCAAAGCAGCTTTATCCATACCAGGACAGTATTTGTATAATCCTGTCTTTATGAAATGCTTGAGTCCTTTATAGCGATAGTTTCCAAGCATCATTTTGATAAATTCGATCTGGATTCGTTCAATTGCAATATGCTGCAGCAGCGGAGCATGATTTTTTAGAGCTTCAGTTGTTTTTTCTTCTATTGAGAAGCCGAGCTGTGAAGCAAATCTGGCAGCTCGCATCATTCGAAGTGCATCTTCTTGGAATCGCTCATCCGCCGTGCCGACTGCTTTGATCAGCCGATTTTCAAGATCTTCTTGACCTTTGAAATAGTCATGGATGTCACCATTCCGACTTAAAGCAAGAGCGTTGATAGTAAAATCTCTTCTCTTTAAATCTTCTTTTAATGAGCGCACAAAAGTAACCGAATCTGGACGTCTGAAATCTTGATACGCAGATTCGGTCCTGAATGTAGTGATTTCGTAAGACTGTCCGTCTAAAAGCACCATGACTGTGCCATGTTCGATTCCTACATCGATTGTCTTTGGAAAAATTTCTTTCACTTCACTGGGAAAGGCGCTAGTTGCAATATCCACGTCATTGACTGCTTTGCCAAGCAGAACATCTCGCACACTTCCGCCTACAAAGTAAGCCTCGTATCCAGCAGCGATCAGCTTATCTAAAACGGGAGCAGCAGCTTGGAATGGTTTATTTAAAAGTATCTTGTTTTCCATGGTTGATAGGCAGCGCACAGCTGATTGTTGAGCGTGTCTTACCTGTTCTCTCCTTTTTTAACACCTAAAGCTCGTCTCATTCTTTTCGTTCGAATCGATCTCGATCTCTAGTGTTGAATTTCTCCATAACGATTGAAAAAGCTTCGGACAAATCGATGTCCAGTGAATTGGCCAGGCTGATGATGACAAATAGAACATCTCCTAATTCTTCTTCAACGGCTTTTTCGCCTTCTTCTTTTTTCTTCGGCTTTTCACCGTGATGATGATTAATTTCCCGTGCGAGCTCTCCGACTTCTTCGGTCAATCTAGCCATCTGTCCTAGCGGTGAGAAATAACCAGTTTTGAATTGGGAAATGTAATCGTCGACCGACCGCTGCATCTCTTTCATATCTGTCATAGTTGTATGCCTCACTTCAAATTATGTAAAAAAAGCAAGAGTGACAGAGTACATCACGAGTGTTGTACTCTGACTCTCCAACTCCAATTATTGTACTTATTATTGTGCTTAAGAGTGCGGCAAACCGTCACTCAATTGGTCTTCAAGTGCTTTCAGTTCGTTTGTTAATTCAAAGAAACGGACTTTATTGTCCGCTTCCAAAGCTTCATCAATTTCTCTGGTGACTTCATTCTTTCTTTCCTGAAGTTGGAACTGATCAATCGCCGTGTTCACTTCCTGGCTTAACTCCTGAGAAATAGAATCATTCCAGCTCGCAAATGGATTATCTTCTAAAACAGATACGTATTCTGAAGACATCCAAGCATCAGAAAATATGAGCTCTATATATAAATCAGTATGCCAATTCAGCCGAACCTCATGGAAAGCTTGTTCGGGATTGTCAAAAGCGTGTCCATCTTTATAAAATTTGAACGCTTCAGTATCTGTTCCAACCGCTGACATCCGAATACCTCTTGGAGTTTTCTCTACACTTTCAACAAACTTGGCTTTATTCAAAACAATATCATGATTCAGCAGATAATTTAAAATCCACATGGATTCTCGACGTTTCATCTGGTATCGTTGCAGAAACCATTTCAGAAACTGCTTTTTCTCTTTCAACTGCACTCGATCGTTCATCTGAGATCCCTCCTCAAGTAAAGTCTCCTATAAAATCAAGTACCCCTCTATATGATTATAACAAAAATCACTCGAAATCTAAGTCTTCATTGTTTAAAATTTCTTGAATTTCCAAATCATCGTTTCGAATCTCAAGATATTGTCTGCCGATTTGTCTTGAAGCTTCTAACTGACCTTCTTCTCTTAAAAAGAAAAAATACTGTTTCAAGAACTCTGGATTAGTGTCAAAATACGGATAAGCTTTTTGATAAGCTTTACCAGCTGCATCAAATTCTTCTAATTCGTTTTGAGCAATGGCCAGATTCCAGTAAAATTGAGGATCTGCATCCAATTCTGTTAATGCTTGCTGTATCCAATCAACCGTTTCTTCATAGCGTTCTTGATACAACAAGAAGTTTGTATACTGCAATGATATGGTTTCATTCTCCGGATCCAATGCTAACGCGCTTTGGTAATACGATTCAGCTTTGTCTTCCTGTTCTCTTTTGATTTCTACTTCTGCTCCAATCAGATAAAGCTGATAATTGGTCTTATCCTGAAGCAGTCCTTCTTCCACAACTTCTGCTGCTTTTTCCAATTGATTTTCTTCGTCCAGTCCTTTAGCAAGGTATGGATAAACCGAAGTATACGAATGGTCCATTTCTTTTACTTTAAAGAAGCTTTCATTTGACCGCTGAAACTCTTTTTTCTGAAAGTAAGTGAATCCCAATTGGAATAATGTATCGACCTGATCGTCCACTTCTACCGCTTCTTCTAAATAGCCAATTGCATTTTCCCAGTCACCGAGGGCACTATAAGCACTGCCTAGTCGAGTGACTAAGTGGATACCTGCCATTGTTTCTTCGCCATTCGTAAGCAGCTCCTCGTATTCACGTATCGCTTGAGCATACTTCCCCATTGTAAAGTGTAATTCAGCTAAGGCAAATAATATGACTGGTTCCTTTTCTAATATTGATTGTGCTTCTAACAACTTCTGTTCTGAGACTTCCGGCAGGTCCAGCGTTTGATAATAATCAGCTGACACCAGCAGTGCCTGCGGATATACAGGACTATCTTTCTGGATGGCTTGCAGCCAGTCGATTGCTTCAAGCTCATTCCCTTCTTCTATTGCGATTTCCGCCATATTCACTCTTATCTCGTCGTCATCCGTCTGACTTAATAAATAAGTTAATACTTTTTTGGTCTCTTCATGAAACCCTAACTGGTAAAGCGTGTCGCTTAATTGATAAAGATCGTCCAATGAATCATTTTCAATGGATGCACTCAAATAGTGCTCCGCCTCTGTTAGCTGTTCATTTTGCAGAGCATCGATCATTTTTTGAGCATAAGACATTTACGCTCCTCCTCGTCTAGATCCGTTCTTCAATATATTGTGCTTTCGGATTAAATACTCACACATCTTATCACATTAGGACTGGTTCGTCATGCATGCTTTTTATTTTTAATCTTTTCAGAGAAAAAGCGCCTTTAAAAAGACGCTTAACCGGCTATTCTGAATCTTCTGTTTGATTGACCACTTCTGTCTCTAAACCATTTGATTGATGATACGTTTGAATTGTTAATGCAGCTTTAAAGGCCATAGACTGACCCGCTTCATAAAAAACAGATTGAATATCTGTTAGTTGCTGCAGCGCGTATAAGTCTGTAATCAACTGGTTCAATTGAGCAACTTCATTATATTCAAGTTCCAACTGATACGTTGCAATAGCTGTATTTTCAATTGACTCAACAGTATTACTCGACACCGCTTCTGTATTTGTCAGTAATACGATTTCCATCTGATGTTGATCAGCGAGTTCTTTTAACTTTGCCATCCATGCACTTGGATCACTGGATACTGGAATTGTCTCATGAAGTACTTCTAAATTTGTTTCTAATGATTGCTGAGAAGCTTCCATACCTTCGATCTTTTCAAGCAGTTCCTGCTGATCAGACAAAATTCTAGACGAGCCCGCTTCAGCTTCCTGCGCAGGAGAAATCATAAGCTGCTGAGCGTAATAGAAACCGCCGAGCAGGACAGCGAGCGCCAGAATCAAAATCAGAATGGATTCTCTCGTCCACTTAAAGTTCATTTGATTCTTCCTCTCTTAAAGCTGCTTCGCTTAACCGAATGCTGATCTCTGATAGATAAACATCGCCAGCTTCTGTCGGCTTTGTCAGTGACATTAATCTAGCTGAAGAAACGTAATCGATTCCGTTCAAGGCTTCAATCAGTTCAGTGATTTCATTATAAGACAAGTTTTGCAGCGCGATAATCAGCTCAAATTCACTAGTAAAGTTAAACGCTGTTATGTGTTCGGAGCTATCTGGCAAATACCTATGGATATCTTCAATAAGATAAGGTATGCTATGTCGATTCTCCTGTATTTGCTGCTGGATCAACTCTGCCTCAGTAATTTGAGTTTGAAGCAATTCTAATTGCCTTGCTTCCTGTACTTCTGACAGTTGGCTTTCAATCTGCTGCATATTGCTTTGATCTTTTAAAGCATAATACTGATTGGCACCAAACAGATAGACCAGCAGAATGACTGAAAAGACAACAAATCCAGTTAGTATGACGTACGGCAGTTGATTAACCTGCTTTTTTTCAAAAAAGTTAATATTAATCATGAACTGTACTTGCCTCCTCCACTGGCTGCTTTTCTGCTTTAACAGATTGCTGTTTGCGTTTTGAGATCTTTTTTGGCTTTGCTTTTGGCTCTTTTGATTGCAAACCGTATAGAGGTGCAAAAGTTTGAGCTGTCTGTTCCGGCAAAATTAATTGAACAATTGCCAGATCAATTCTCTCCGCTAGTTTTTGATAGAGAGTTTCTAAGTCTGGATAACTTCCGGATAACAAGATCTGAGTAACCATGGTCTCGCCATTCATAACGGAGTATTTATAAAAGTCTAAAAATCGTTCAATTGCGTTGATCTGGTCTTCCAGCACTATAGACAATTCTTGTTCTGTTCCTGTCCACTTCCACTGCCCAGCTTTACTCTGTTCCCAGCTTTGAGCTACTCTTGGGAAATTTGTGTGCCGATTAAATTGAGGGACATCCTTATGAAAAACAGTCATTGAGCTATCAAAAGGATGCCACTGAATCATCAGTGTATGCTTATCAGGAGAAAGATATTCAGCCTGCAAAGTCTTAAATGTACGATATACACTCAAGTAGGAAAAATCAGCCACTACCGGCTGCAATTGAGCATCTTCTAAAAGCTTTTGAAAAGCTGCGATCTGATCCTTAGGATAAGCCGTCAGTAAAATCGTCTGGTGCTCCTCTGAGCGATCAATTACTTGAAAATCCACTTTAGGAGAATCGAAAGGAAGACGAATCGATCCATTGATATGGAGATCCAAATAAGCTTTTATCTCTGTTTCATCCAGTTGAATCGGAATTTTTTCTTTTCTGATCATCGTAAAGTAATCTGGTAAGATAAAATAAGTTTTAGCTTTTTTCAGTTTTTTCTCCTGAATCAAAAGCTCCAAACGCTTTTGAACCAGCGTTTCATTCGTCAATCTGCCTTCGATCAGTACAGGAAGATCTAAAACGAGCTGTTCTTGTTCCAACACTTGATTTTTCTGTCTATCATAAATCATATAGAGTATGCTGTTGTCTCTGAATTGTATAAAAAGCTCTGGTTTAGTATTGAATAACATGATTTTCCTCCATTTAGTGAACGAACCTTAACGATAAAACGACCAGTACCACTCAAGAATCGATGGACCGAAAAATAAAACAGTCAGCGCGGCAGCCCCAATATAAGGACCGAATGGGACCTTTGTTTTACGAGTCACTTTTCCTCCGGCCAATAATAAGCCATTGATCAATGCACCGTAAATCGTTGATAAGAAAAACAACAAGAAAAAAAGCGGCCACCCGAATAGAAAGCCAAAAAGCATAAAGTATTTTAAATCCCCCATGCCCATTCCGCCTTTTGTTCCAAAGATAATAACAGCTAGCAGAAGAAAAGCCAGTCCAGCTCCAATTAAAGAAGAAAGCCAGTCAGTACCTGGAATGAAACATTTCAATATGAATAAGATGGGTAAAAAAATCAGTAACAGTTTATTTGGAATCTTTTGATACGCTATGTCTGAAACGGTTATGATCATAATCATGGAAACCACCACTAAACTGAAAGCCGTTTGAATCGTCAACCCGAATATCATATAAGAGACGACGAATAATATACCAGTAAGCAGTTCGATCATTGGGTAGATAAAAGAAATAGACTCTCCGCACCCTCTGCACTTTCCTTTTTGAGCTGCAAAAGAATAAACCGGAATCAATTCTTTCCAACTCAAGGTACGCTGACAAGTATAGCAGTAAGACTGCTTCTCCTTTAAAAATGTACCGTTCGGAACTCTTAGCCCGACAACATTATAAAAAGACCCTAAAACGATTCCGTATATAAAAAAGATGACCCCAATAAACCATTCCATTTTATTTCTCCTATGTAGAGAAAGGTCAGATAGACCTTTCTTAAAATTTCATAATTAGTTTTAACTATATTTCAATTATTTCCACTTAATATTATCTCTCGGTATAAAGTAGTGTTATTTTATATCGTAATTAATTTCACCTGTAGTAGCATCTTTTAAAACTTCTACTTTTTGATCTTTTTTAATTTTAGAATCGTCTGACAACCCTTCTAAGTAACCATCTTTAATCAAATCAGAAATTAAAACACCGCCTTCAGGAATATCTTTTTCTACATCATAAAGTCTTGCTGCATCAATAACTAATTGTTCTTCTGAAGATTCAGCACTTTTTTTAGCAGTATCCATAATGTTTCCAATTGCAGGAACGGCAATAGCCACAATAATCGCTAAGATTGCCAATACCGCAAGCAACTCAACTAAGGTAAATCCGTTTTCTTTTTTCATCATTTTTTTGATTTGGTTTCTCATGTTTTTCTTCCTCCTAGTATAATAGCTGTTTCGTTTTATATGCACGATTGCATATGAACTTTGGTATTGCCTCTGATAATCCTTATACTTATTCCCCCTTTCAAGAAATTGATCCTAAAATGTCTCAAAAAGCGAGAACATTGGGATGATGATGGAAAGAACGATGGCTCCAACAATTGCTGCCAAGAATACGATCAAAATCGGTTCGATCAGTGACTGCAGTTTGTCGGAAGCCTCTTCAAGTTCTTGGTCATAAACTTCTGCGACTTTATGCAGCATTTCATCCAAAGCCCCACTCGATTCGCCTACATTGATCATTTGTGTAATCAGATCTGGAAACATCCAGTGATTTTTCATTGGTGCTGCTAGAGACTCACCTCGTTCTAGAGATTGTTTGCTTTCTTGAAGCACCTTTTTTACGACTCGATTGTTCATTACGTTCGTTGTGATGTCGACCGCTTGCAGGATAGGGACTGAACTATTCAAAAGCGAGCTTAATGTCTGTGTCATCCTGGCTAGAATCGATTTCTGGATAAACATACCAACTACTGGAATTCTCAGCAGCACTCCATCGATTAGAAAGGAAGTCTGCTCTCGTTTCCTAAGTTCTTTGAACAGATAGTAAAGTAAGAATACAGCGATCAGAATCATCCACCAGAATTGCTGAACGACTTGGCTGAGATTTAACACCATTTGAGTGTAAGCAGGCAGTTCTTCGCCAAAACTGGTAAACATGTCTGCGAAAATCGGGACAATGAAGACCAGCAAAAAAACCGTTATTAGTATGGCCATGGTTCCTACAACAGCCGGATAAGTCAAAGCAGTAGACACTTTTTGTTTTAAGCGATGCTGTTTCTCATAATAATTCGCCATATTTTTCAACACATCATCCAGACGGCCACTAGCTTCTCCTGACTTGATCATGTTAATTAATAATTCCGGGAAAATAGCCGGATATTTAGACATAGCATCTGAAAGTGCAATTCCTTCTCTTACTTGCAATGCAATCGTCTCCAAAGCATCTTTGAGATACTTATTATCCAGCTGGTTGGACAAAATTTCTAATGCATCGAGTAACAAGATCCCTGACTCGATCAAAGTAGAGAATTGGCGCAGAAACAAAACAAAATCTTTTGATTTTACTGGTTTTCCTATATAAATATCTTTATATAGAGCGGTATTCAAGGTGTTTAGCTGAAAAACGATCAAACTCAGCTGCTCTAATTCTAAGACAGCTTCTCTTTCATTGGGACTTTCGATTTTACCCTTTACGATTTTGCCTTCCGTATTTCTAGCCTTGTAGGCATACATTGTCATAGCTTGAAGTCACCTGCTTTCCCTTAGACAGTCGTGTACGGAATCAATTCAACAGCATTGATGATGCCGTCTTGAGCTTTTTGTTTCATATCCATTTCCATCGTGTGCATGCCCTGATCTCTGGAAGTCTGCAGTGTATTTGGGATTTGATGCATTTTTTCACTGCGGATCAAGTTTTTAATTGCTGCATTATTGATCAGCATTTCTGTACAAGCGACACGTCCTGTTCCTTTTGCTTTAGGGAACAGTCTCTGCGACAGAATGCCCACTAAAATATTGGCCAGCAACGTTCTGGTTTGATCTCTTTGATGCGAAGGAAACACATCGATAATTCGGTCAATCGTACTAGCCGCATCTTGCGTATGCAAGGTTCCTAACACTAAGTGCCCAGTCTCAGCTGCAGTGATCGCTGTAGAGATCGTTTCTAGATCTCTTAGTTCTCCCACTAAAATGACATCAGGATCTTGTCTTAAGCTGGCTCTCAATCCATCTTTAAACGAGAGTGTATCGAATCCGATTTCTCTTTGGACAATGATCGACTGATTATGCGAATGCAGGTATTCGATTGGATCCTCAAGTGTAATAATATGCCGATTCATATTCTGATTCATGTAATCAATCATAGCAGCTAGCGAGGTGCTCTTACCGCTTCCTGTCGGTCCTGTGACCAAAATCAGTCCATGAGGATTTTTTGCAATATCCTTTAAAATATTCGGCAGCTCCAGATCATCTAAAGAAGGAATATTTTTCGAGATTATTCTGAAGGCAATGGATAAAGCATTTCTCTGGTAAAAAACGTTGACTCGGAATCGGGAAATGCCATTGACTCCATATGATAAATCCACTTCTCTTTTTCGTTCTAGTTCTTCCCATAACGGTTCAGATAAAATCGATTGTACAATTTCTCTTAATTCGTCCGGCATCAGTACTTTCTCTGTTTTTTGCGGAATCAGTTTCCCGTCAATTCTAAAAACGGGTTCTGATCCAGCGGTCAGATGAATGTCGGATGCCTCTTTGTAATAAGCAGACGTTAATAATGCATGTAAATTTTCCACAGTATCCCTCATGTTCTCAATTAATCAGCTGTAGCAACTCTTAGTACTTCTTCAATCGTTGTATATCCTTTTTCGACCTTATTTAAACCATCATCTATCAAGAATGGAATTCCTTTTTCTTTTACATACGCTTTAATGTCTTGAACGGTTGAATGATTCATCATCATTTTTTTCACTTCTGAGTCCATGACAATTAATTCGTGGATAGCCATTCTTCCTCGGTAACCTGTAAATCGGCAGCGACTGCAGCCTCTTCCTAACGTTAATTCGTCAATGGTTTTACCGCGTTTTTCAAAAATTTCTTTTTCTATCTGAGTAGCAGGTCTTGTATGCTGACAGTCTTTACATACTTTTTTTACTAAACGCTGTGCCATAATTCCTGATAAGGAGGAAACAACTAGATAAGGTTCAATTCCCATATCGAATAATCTGGGAATTGCTTCGATCGCACTATTCGTATGCAAAGTACTGAAAACCAAGTGACCGGTCAGTGACGCTCGAATACTGATATCAGCCGTTTCTCTATCTCTAATCTCACCAACCATGATGATATTCGGATCTTGTCTCAAAATCGAACGTAATCCAGCAGCAAAGGTTAACCCGATAGGTGCGTTAACTTGAACTTGGTTGATGCCTTCCAGCTGATACTCAACCGGATCTTCAACCGTGACAATGTTGACATTGGCATTGTTCAACTCATTGATAGAACCATAAAGCGTTGTAGATTTTCCTGAACCTGTAGGACCAGTAATCAGTATCAACCCAGACGGTTCTTTAATGATTTTTTCGTACTGTTCCAGCGTCTGATCTGATAAGTCTAAATCTGTTAGTTTCTTTAATACATTCGTCAAGTCTAGTATCCGCATAACGATTTTTTCACCATAAACCGTAGGTAAAGTAGAGATTCTAAGGTTGATGGCCTTATCCATGATCGTCATACTGATTCGCCCATCTTGCGGCAGTCGACTCTCTGTAATATTTAACCCAGCAAGAATTTTGATTCTTGCAATCAGGGAATTCATTGCCGACTTTGGTAAAGACCGTTCGTTTCTAAGCGTACCATCTACTCGGTAACGCACATTGACTAGAGTCTCAGTCTGATCCAAATGAATATCGGACGCGTGCATGGTAACGCCAGCTTCTAATATCTGGTCAAGGATTTTTACAGCAGAAGCACTATAATCTTCAGAAGCTATATCACTAGTCTCATCATTGTCATATAGGTGATTAATGGTTTGTAAAATATCGTCTCTAGTTGCGATAACCGGTTTTACAGTAAATCCAGTGGATAGCTCAAGATCTTCAATCGCGTAAAAGTCTAGTGGATCTTGCATTGCAACAACTAATCGATGACCCTCTTGCTTGATGGGCAGCAACACATTATCGCGAGCAAACTCTTTGGAAATCAATTCAATCAAGTCAATATCGATAGGATATTGATATAAAGAAATACTCTCCAGCTTTAATTGAATTTCTAATACATCCAGTAATTCTTTTTCTGTAATGTAGTCTTGTTCAACCAAAGCATCCCCGAGCTTCTGATTCGGCTTTTTATGTTCAATCGCCTCTACGATTTCGGCCTCAGTGATCAGTCCAGCATCTTTCAGTAGATCTCCGAGTTTTTTTCTTTTTTGAATCACCATTTTCTCACTCCAATCTGTTACTTAATCGTTGACTTCAATTGACGGATCTCCCGTAATAAGATCAATATTTTGATCGCTATTATCAGTGTCTAGCTCAATTTCAAAATCAGTAGGAAGATTTAGATATTCTAAACTTGCTCCACCATCCATTTTTAAGGTTTCACCAACTAAAGAACCCGTAACTTTAGCGCCACTATCTAAACTAACATTTGCATATGGAGCCATTACAAATGCATTAGAATAAGTACCACCATCAAAGCTTACATTTTTCCCTCCACTGATTACTATTCCGTCAACTTTAGCACCTCCTGTGAGAGTAAGATCAGATTTTAAATTAAACAATGTCCCTTTTAAAGATTGTCCACCTGACATTTTTAAAGGATTATCTCCCTTATAAAAGATTTTAAGTTGATCTACTGTTCCATTCATATTGACTTGTGTCCCAGCCCCAAATGTTAGTCTGTTTTTCACATGTATTGAAACTTTCCCGGAACCTATGATGTTTAATATACCGTTCGAAATGTCTAAATTGTTGACACTGATGATTATATCCCGTCCATTTGTATCAATATTTAAAGGATATTCATTAGTGAAAGTAATATTTTTAAAAGAAACATTTTGTTCCAAAAGTAAATTATCAAAGTGGGTTTTTACTAAATCATCAGTAACATAAAGATTTCCGTTCTCTATAAGGTTATGATGATCTTTATTATAAGGATCATTAGGTGCTTGATAAATAGTTATATCCGAGGGTACTGAGTAATCTTTAAATTCTGGAAAATTCGCGATGGTTCTATCTAGCTGATTCCAATCAAACTCTAGGTTAGATACTTTAGGGTATGGTCCCTCACTGTCAACTTTATACCATTGATTTGGAAGTGTAGCCATTTCAGAAAAAACAGCTTCTGGTTTAAGATACAATGAACTTTTCTTATAGTTACCCCAACCCAAATTTATGGTTTTAGGATTAACAGTTTCTAGGTAAAGGTCTCCTATAATATTTCCACTTAAAATATCCATTTTGCTTTTTATAAGAGCAACGGCATTGTCAGGAAAATCTGGTAGTGTGCCACCACTGTTCTTGTTCTTATATTCAACTGTAAAAATTTTACTGATTTCTCTAGTCGCTTGACCGATTTTTCCAGTAGAGATCAGCTTATACTCTCTGGGATTACCACCGGTTGTCGTTTCAATTTTAATTTCAGCTTTTGGATTCTCACCAAATTGACTTTTGAAATCATTAACAGATGCACCACTTTTTGAGTTCAAAAAAGAATTAATTGTTGTAAAATAGGCTTCTTGATCATCGTTCAGCTCGTATGCATCTTTGACAGCTGTTTTTATTTCTTCATAAGCCTGATTCAGTCCAGCCTCCGCCACATAATAAGCAGATACGTAGTTTCTGTTATTCGCTGTCGATCTGTAACTGCCGATTGTTACGGTCGCTAACGCTGCTCCAAGCACCGACAAAACCATTAATACCATCAAAGTCAAGACAAGTCCTGAACCATTTTCTTGTTTAATGATCCTTTTAAATGATCGTTTGCTGTTCAACTGACTTACCTCCTGAAATAGATCGTCGTTGAGAGTTCTGTGGCTTCTGAATTTGAATCAGCAGTGCTGGTTATTTTTATCTCTACTGAATCTTGATTGACTGTCGCTTCAAACGTTTTAATTTTGTCACTGAGCACTAAGGAATCTTTAAACAAAGTAGTCCCATTTCGAGATTTATAATATGTTGAACTTCCTGTCACCAGTTTATCTTTATCTTTTTTTACTTCTTCTGGTTTTGTTTGACGAATATCTTTTTCAATAGAAGCCAAGATGTACCGAACATCATTGACTGTTTCTACTTGAGCTGTCTGTTCAGCGAATTGTTTTTGACCAAATAAGTGAATTGAACCGGCTAATAAAATGACTAATGACAAAATCGCCAATACTGCTAATAACTCTACTAACGTAAAGCCCTTCTCTGATTCCTTCAACCTACGGAGCATCAGGGTTCCCCCTTTTAAGAGAAAGAACTGTTTCTAGTTGAATTTCTGTTTTTCCATCGCGTTTTCCAATTAATAAATAATGTACCATTTCCGAAGCCGACGCATTGGTGTTGTCTTCTCCTATGATTTCCAGAGTGAAATTTACTCCATTTAAAGTTCTCGAAAGGGAAGTTTTTTTAGGATCAGCGGTTTCAGTATAGCCGTACTCATCTCTTAATTTATTAAGCACTTCTTCCCTGGTCTGATCTTGAGAAATAGAGTAAAGGTTTTCCATCTCCTGTTGCGCCAGATAAGTTGCATCAATGACCTCTTCAGATGACTTTGTAGTTTGTGCTGATTGAATAAAATAAGCTAGAAAAGAAGTTACAACAAGTGAAAGAATGGCAATCGCTGCTATTAGTTCAATCAGCGCAGCTCCATCCTCTTTTTTAAAAAACCGTCTCTGGTGCAAAATCCTCTTCAGTTTCATCGGATTCTCCTTCATATAATGAAGCAACACGATTGCGACCTTTTTGTTTAGATCCAACGTACATTGCTCTGTCAGCCATCGTCATCAAATCTTTCACATTTTCGCATTGTTCTGGATAGGTCGCAAATCCTATACTAGCAGTAATATTTAGAGTTACTAATTCACGATCAGCCAGATAGTTGTGCGTATTAAAATCAGTTTCCTCAATCTTTTTTCGAATGCTTTCAGCTAAGGCAAGTGTTTCTAATAATTTCAGATTCGGAACGAAAAAGATAAATTCTTCTCCCCCATATCTAGCTAATCGCTCATCTTCATAAACAAAAGTGTTTAATAGAATAGCCACTTGCTTCAGCAGTTCGTTTCCTGCTTGGTGTCCATAAGTATCGTTAATCTTTTTAAAATGATCCAAATCTATGATAATAATAGATAAATTTGATTCTGGTTTGGATTGATGTGTTAAATTTAAATAATCTTCAAATGAACGCATATTGGATAAGCCTGTAAGATGGTCGGTACGGCTATTAGTCTGCAACTCTTCAAAATTATTTGCGTTTTCCAGGGCTATATTAAAGTAACTGTGGAGAATCGGTACCATTGTCATGATATTTTTTGTGTATACATGTCTTTTTGGATCCGTCATTACTAAAAGACCGATCACTTTATGTGCACGTTTCACTGGTAAGACCAGCATACTCTCTGCAGGGTAGATCAGTTCGGGTAATAAAAGTTGAGCCCGCTCTTTAGCAGTGCCGAAAGATAGAATCTCATCTTCTCTCCAAGCTTTTTCCAAAACTGTATGATTGGTTAAAGGATCAGTTAGTTTATTCTCTTTGACAGGCAGTCGATCATGATACTGATATATTTTTGTCAGCATCTGTTTTTCATCTACTGAATAATAATAAATCGTATCTGCAGGAAAGATATCGACCCAGGAATCCAGATACAAACTGATAATTTCTTCCTGTGTATATATTCCAGTCATTTTACCTGCTAGTTTATTGATTTCAGCAAGGTAAAAATTTTGAGAATCACTTAAAAAATAGAGTTTAAATAAAACGGAGAAAGCAATTAAAGGTAAAGTTGCAATCACTATACCCGGTACATCATAAAGGACATGTAAATAATTGATCGTTAAAGCTATAGGTATCACATAAACGCAGGAAAATATAGAAAAGAAGTACTCGTAACCGAACAGCTTTCCATAGTCTTTTTTCTGCCATTTCGTTTCTACTAAGTAAAGAATAACTCTATTCAGCGTGACATATGTAATGAAGTAAATCGTTAAAGACGTCAAGCTGATTTGAAATCCCCAGATTGATACAAACCTATCTTCTACTAGATAATAAGCGAGTGCGGAAAGAACGGATGTCATTTGAAACATCAATAGATTAATGGGAATACGATAAAGTTCTTCTTTTGACACCTTGATTCTTATAAGAATCGCTAAGGTAGCTACAACCGTTACTGTCATTTCAGCAAATAATCCGAAAATAATAAACGCTGCTAAGCTGACACTATTTATTAGAAAAATCGTAGCACCCTTAAAATTTATAGGAAATAGGGCTACAACGACACCTAAAATGATCAATACGTAGAAAGCTAGATTAGAAAATAGTTCTATTTCAGCAGTCTCATTAAAAGTCAGTAAGAAAAGCAGCGGAGAAATAATGGTCCATACGAACCAAGTCACATACTGTTTTTTTATGGATAACATTTTTCTCCTACTTTCTAGATGATATGATTTTTTTAGCAGAACATCTTCTTTTGTAAGTCTATCTTTATTAAATATTGATGTCAATATAATATAATTATCCATTCGTAAATCGTTAAAATATTGATAATTAATCATTGTGGTTATAAGATAACAATTGTCTATCTTTATTTAAATAACACTTCATCTTGTTAACCCGGTGCTAATTAGAGAGCGTTTATTTATTAAAAAGAAATGTGAATTTTCATACTATTTTTCGTCACAAATTACTAAAAAAAGACCAGCGAAAAATTACTAATCAGATAAAGTCTTTTCGAATCATCTGATTAGTAAGTTCAGTTGGTCTTTCGGTCTATTCAAGCGATTTTTGCTGGAATCTCTTCAGGTCTTAACGGCTTGCTGAAAAGATAGCCTTGGCCGTAGGAGCAGTCATTTTCTTTTAAAAATTCAGCTTGTCCTTCTGTTTCGATTCCTTCAGCTACAATATGGAATTTCAGGCTTTTCCCCATCTGAATCATTGTTTTAACCAATGAAGCAGTATTTACCTTGGTCATAATACCGTCAATAAAAGATTTATCGATTTTTACAATATCTATAAAAACATTATTTAATACACTTAAAGAAGAATACCCTGTACCAAAGTCATCAATAGCAACTTGTACACCGAGATCATGGAGCTCTTTAATAACTCGGTTGGATTGTTCTGCATTCTGCATTACACTCTCTGTAATCTCAATAATAAAATATTTGGCCTCCATATTATGATGCAGCAGCGTTTGTCGGATTCTTTCTACAAAAAACGGATCCTCATACTGTAAAGCAGAAACATTAACTGCAACTTGTAACAGGATTCCAGCATTATGCCAGATTTTGTTCTGCCGTATCGCTTCATAAACAACCCAATATCCGATGTCACTGATAATACCAGATTCTTCTGCAATAGGAATGAATTCTCCTGGAGAAACTTCTCCTAAAAGCGGATGCTTCCAGCGAATCAGTGCTTCTGTTGCATATGATTTTCCTGTACTTAAATCTACTTTCGGTTGATACACTAGATAGAGTTCATTTCTAGTTAAAGCTTCTTTTAATCCAAATTCAATTCTTCTTTTTCGTTCAATCGAAGCTGCGTCATCTGTCATAAAGACATGATAATTATTTTTCCCAGTCTCTTTTACCTTATACATAGCAATTTCTGCCTGCTGGTAGAGCGCTAAAATATCCTGAGCCGTTTCTGGATAAAGACTGATTCCCATGCTGATCGTGAGATAAAATAATTGATTGTCAATATTTAATGGCTTTTTGAAGATACTCATGATTTTCTCGGCAATTAGTTTTGTTCGTTTTTCATTTGCCGTTTCTAGTAATATCAAAAATTCGTCTTCACTTTCTCTGGCTATAAACGTCTGCTCTCCAAGGAGAAGCTGCAGTTTTTCTGCAACCATCTCCAGAACTTTGTCTCCAGATTCTCTTCCGTATAATTCATTAATAACTTTGAATCGGTCAATATCCAATACAATGACAGACATTTCTTTTTCTTCAAGCTGTACTTGTTCTCTGAAATGACGATAAAACATTTTCCGATTCGGCAAACTGGTCAATTGATCATAATAGCTGTTTTCGCGGATTTTCTGCTCTTCCAGCTTTCGATGGGTCACATTGACAGCTGTTCCAACAAATTTAAGAATTTGACCATCTAAATCATTCACCACGTTGACGTATGTTTCAAGCCACATGACATTTCCTTCACCGTCGAGAATTCTGAATTCTTGTGGTTTGCCTTTGCGGTATTCCAGTTCATCTACAAATTCCAAGAAAGCAGGCAGATCCTCTGGATATATACACTCTTTCCAAAGGTTCAACAATGATGGATACTTTTTTTCATCATACTTCAACACTTTGCAAACACCCTGAGATGCAGAAAGGCTTTTTTTATCTTTATCCATTTCCCAAACAAAGGAAGTATCTGTATCGAAGACCGATTCAAAGTTTTCCTTTTCTTTTGAAATGTTTACAAGTTCAATTGTTTTTTCATTCAATTTTCCTCTGAAGTAAAACAATACACTTACTAACGAAAGGGCTAAGATGACAAGCCAACTATAATAGACTATTTCATTTACAACAGGGATCGCAAGATATATTGATAATGTAGACATTGTGCTTCATACTCCTTTGTGGCTTTCTAATAGAAGAAAGCTTGCTGACGTTGTTAAAACTAACTTATTCTTTAGCAATAGAGCTCAAGCTCTCCTTATAGTTGCTGAATAAGACAACTTTTTCTAAAGTTCGAATATGCTTATTAATAGATTTCACTTCTGTAAAGAGGTGTTCAATGTCTTCATTTGTTGTCACGATCGTTGCAGACAACTCTTCTATGGTTGATGCATTTTCTTCAGAAGAAACGGAAAGGTTGTTCATGATATCAATCATTTCTTCTGTTTTTCCTTTCATTTTTCTTTCTGTTTCGGAGACTTGTCCAATAACTTCTTCCACTTTACTGAACGCAATTGAAAGAAAATCGAATTGTTCGTTTGTATTTTCCAAGTTCTGCTGCTGTTTTGTAGTAATATCCTGAACGTTCTCTACAGCGTTTACTGCACCTTTTGTCTGTGTCATCAAGTTTAGGATGACTTCGGCAATCTCTTCATTAAAAGTTCTAGATTGTTCGGCCAGTTTTCGAATTTCTTCAGCAACAACTGCGAATCCTTTTCCTTCTTCGCCTGCTCTAGCCGCTTCAATAGACGCATTTAATGCCAATAGATCCGTTTGTTCAGAGATGCTGGCAATCTGACTGCTGGCATTTTCGATTTTATCTACTGAATCTGAAGTCAAACGAATCATCTTTTCAATCTCTGTAATTGATTTAATGCTTTCATGAGTACTATTCGTCAGTGACAGTAGATTTTTCAAGCTTGAATTTTTAAGCTCACTGGCGTGTGTTGTTTCATTCGTCAATGCTGCGATATGGTCAGCATGATCTTTCAGTAATTTACCTAATCTTGAGATATTTTCTGCGCCGCTTTCAGTGTGTTCTGCCTGTGCCGTTGTAGACGTCGCAATGTCGTCAATGGCACTTACAATTTCTTGAGAGGCATTTACAATGGAAGAGCTTGTATCATGCAACACTGAAGAGCCATCTTGAAGATTTTTTACAGTTAATTTAGAGGTTGAAATAATTTTCTCTAACTCAGCAGACTGACCAGCAAGTGAAAGGTTGAAATTTGTAATGACTTTCTTACCATGCCAGATAATCAAATAACCCAGTGAACCTACTACAAGATAAAAGAAAACGAAAGCGCTTAGCGTAGAAACTCCATCCTCTGAATTCCACTGTAAGATTGTCAGAATAATCAATTCAATCAAGCCAATGGATGCCGGAACGATGAAGTATTGACGATCTAAATAAATCGTATAGAGCACTAAACAAACGACTAGTGCAAAATAAGCTGTTACGTAAGAAATCGTTGTATAAAGGATGATTGGGAGCAGATAAATCAGTATCATGGTTAGTATCGGGTAATATGTCTTTAATCTTACCCCTTTATGTACGACGAAGAGTAATACTGCAACAACTAAACTTGAAGCTATGTAAATCCATATAGAATTTTGCCCTAACACTGATTCTGGTTGATAAAAATAAAAGAACGGATAAGTGACCAGCACTAAACCTATAATAAAATATGTAATGATATCTGTTACATTTGCATTAAACAACTGTTTAACTGAAATGTCTTTTGACTTTTCCATAAAATAACCTCCTATAATTCTACTACAACTCATATTATCGGAATGACTAGTCACCTTTTAATAGATAACTAGATTTTTTTAATAGAAATAAATGTAAAGAGATTTATTTTATGAAAGTGTACAGACCATAAGCATGTTAATCTAGGACGAATCTGTACCGATCAAAATTAGTTATATATAACTACTCTTATTCTATGCCATTTCAATATTTACTTGGGATATCAAAAAGGAAAGGTTTATGGCGGAGCAATTACCGGAGTCTTTTCGGAATGTTTGTAGCAAGATAAAAGTACATAGTATATATAAACTTCTTGCAATATACACTATTTGGACTCTTTTGCTCCTCTAGTTAATATAATGAGCCTCTTATTCTTGCTACTCGATCTCTATTACTCCTCCAGTTGATAGAATAAGCCTCTTATTCTTGCTACTTGATCTCTCTTGCTGCTCCAGTTGATAGAATGAGGCACTTATTTTTGCTACTTAATCTCTCTTGCTCTTCCAGTTCATAGAATGAGGCACTTATTTTTGCTACTCGATCTCTTTTGCTGCTCCAGTTGATAGAATAAGCCTCTTATTTTTGCTACTTAATCTCTCTTGCTGCTCCAGTTGATAGAATAAGCCTCTTATTCTTGCTAGTCGACCTCTCTTACTCCTCCAGTTCATAGAATGAGCCTCTTATTTTTGCTACTTGATCTCTCTTGCTCCTCCAGTTGATAAAATAAAAGGTCTTGTCAGTACGAGTATTTAAATCCGACTTCATTTTATGTCTCAAGACGGACACCTCTGTCATTCGCTAATAATTCCTATTAACAACCCTAAAGTAGACTTTCCGACCATGCCACGCCGGGCGCACAAAAAAAGCCAAAAAGCGTAAGCTTTTTGACTCTCTTCTATAAAACGTATTGTTCACCCATCCGTGAACTAAGTAAAAGCATTGTATGGCTTTTGCTTCGGTCCTTTGTTAAAATTCCTGACTCCATTTCGATCACTCGCGAGGGCATTTTATCCACTAGTGACTGATCATGTGTCGCCATAACGACTGTGGTGCCGGTTTGATTGATTTTATGGAGCAACTTCAGTATCTGGTAAGCGTTCGCTGGATCAAGATTACCAGTGGGCTCATCTGCTAACAGTATCACAGGTTCATGGACGATTGCTCTGGCAATAGCAATTCGCTGCTGTTCTCCACCAGAGCACTGCTTAGGATATTCAAAAATTTTATGCTTCAATCCCACTACGTCCAATGCATGGATCACTTTGTCGCTGATTTCTTCTTTTGGAACACCAGTGACTTCCAGCACATAGGCAATATTCTCAAAAACCGTCAGGTAAGACAACAGCTGAAAGTCTTGAAAAACTACACCGATTTTGCGTCGCAAAGTATGAAGCTTTTTGCTCTTTGTAGTATGGACTGGGACATCAGCAACATAGATCTGACCAGAAACAACCTTTTCCTGTCCATATAAGGTTTTAAGCAAGGTACTTTTGCCAGATCCGCTTTTCCCTTTTAAGTAAACAAACTCTCCTTCTTCTATTTCAAGAGAGACTTGCTGTAATGCTTTGGTACCATCTTTAAATACTTTGGAAACTTTATTTAAAGAGATCATTTCATCACCATGGTCCTTTTATGTTCGTTTCTAGGGAGTTCCCTATCTAGAGGTTAACTGAATTGATTAATTAATGATTGTATTTCGTCGGTACTTCTAGTGACTTGGGCATTTAGGGAATAGGCCCGTTGAGTCATGATCATGTCTGTAAAAGACTGTGCCAAGTCGACATTCGATTCTTCATAAACGCCTGACATAAACGTTCCAAATGCAGCTGGATTATCAATAGAATTGGTCAATGTTGCTTGTTGTTCCGGGCTGACCATAAAGTTGTTATCGCCGGTCGGAATCAAGGCTTGCGGATTTTCAACTGTATAGAGTGGAATTCTGCCAACCTGAACATCTCCCTCAGTCGTTTTGACCAATAAGTTTCCCTCACTGCTAACAGTCAATTCACCTTCCGGCCAAGCTTCTCTAGGAACAGTCAGATCTGCATTCACTAACTGTCCGCGTCTATTAACCAGTCGGTTTCCTTCATCTAAAGTAAACTGCCCGTCTTTTGTCAGTACTAGATTTCCAGCATTGTCTGTAACGCCGAAAAAGCCCTCTCCATTAACAGTCAGTGATAGATTATCAGCTGATTCAATCAAGGAACCAGTAGAAAAGTCAGTACCATTAACTGAACTCTGTACACCGCGGTTTAATCCAGCAGCATTCACTTCCGCAGATAAAAGTGTGTCTTGTTCGGTAATGTCATTCACTAGCAGCTCTCTGAAACTGACATTTTTTTGTTTGAACCCAGCAGTATTGACATTCGCAATATTATGCGCAAGGGCATCTAATTTCTGCTGCTGAGCTTTCATTCCGCTTTTACTGATACTGTAAGGAATTCTCATTCTATCTGCTCCTATACTCTTCCGATTTCTTGTGTTGCTCTACGTAAGGTTTCATCTGTTGTCCGCAGCATTTTCTGATTTGCTTCGAATTCTCTGGAAATCTGCATCATATCCGACATAACGTCGACCATATCGACATTTGACTGCTCGACATATCCTTGACGAGCCGAGAATCCCGTACCTACAGGTGTTCCATTTTCTCCTTGGTACAGCGTGTCACCAACGTGTGTCAGATCAGCTTGATTTTCAAAGCTTGTAATGTATAAAAATTGCTGCGCATCTTGTCCTGACTGAACAAATCCATTTTGATCAATTGTAAAGTTTGTAGAATCAACGGTAATCGGTGCAGTTCCCCCGCCGGGTAGGATCCCTAACACATTATATCCTTCTTGTGTAACCAGTTCATTCTGGTCATTTACAGAAAAATTACCGTTTCTTGTATAAAAAGTTTCACCTGCTGGACTTTGCACCGTGAAAAATCCATCTCCACTTAATGCAACATCAGTCTGACTATTAGTTCCTTGAATTGCACCGCTCTCAAGATTGAGATAGGCTTCATCAAGTTGATTTCCGAAAACGATTTGTCCTGTTTCTCTTCTGAGATTCAGCTCAGGACCATTAGTATAATTATGTACATCGACTTCTTCCATCGCACTGGTCACTAGCTTTTGTGCTCTATACCCAGGCGTTGTCACATTTGCCGCGTTGGAAGCAAGGTTTTTTTGTTTTTCAGATAATACATTGAAGCTTCTGGATAATGTATCGATTCCTCTAATCATTTGCGTAGTCACTCTCCAAAATGGTTCTAAGTTTAAGTAAAGTTTTCCCATGAATCTGCGAGACTCTTGGAATACTTATATCAAATATATAGGAAATTTCTTTCATGCTCAAACGCTCAACGTAAATGAGCTGCAAAATCTGTTGTTCTCTTTCTGCCAGTTTTGTAATGGCTTTTGAAAGATATCCAGACTGTTCCTTTTTTAAAATAGATTCATCCATTGAAAGTGAATCCTGATCATCAATCGCGTCCATCATGGTTACTTCATTATCAGAGTCAACATTTATCACTTCATCTAATGAAACATAAGCAAGATGATGAACGGTATCATGAATTCCTTCCAGGTCTTTTTTCGTTAACCCGAGTTTGCTGCAGATCTCTTTTTCTGTCGGTGTCCGTTTCAATTCCACTTCCAGTTCTTCTTTAGCTTTGTAGTATGCATTCAGCTTAGACATTCTGGAGCGAGGGACTCTTGATGTTTTACGAACTTCGTCGATTATTGCCCCTTTGATTCGAATATAAGCATAATTTTCAAAAGGAACTTTCTGCGTTTCATCATATCGATTCAACGCATCCATCAGACCAATCACACCAATATTTACCATATCTTCATGGTCATAGTCCCTGTTCTTTACATTGATTGAATGAACGACTTTATGAACAAGCGGCATATACTGCATGATTGTCTGATTACGATCTTCTACTTGCATACGAACGACTCCCTTTCTTTATTATCCTTTGATCTCAATCATTCCAACAGTTTCGATTGGACAGTCGTTAGGTACTTCGTTCAAAGAAACGACCGCTAATTCAGGAAAGTTGAAGGCAATGAGATTTTTAACAGCCGGTCTGATTTTAGGCGGTGTCAATAAGACATGACTGATACCTTGAGCCGTCAAACCAGTGTGCTGCTGATTAATACTGTCAAAAAACTTCGTAACAACTTGCGGCTGCAGTACAGGAATGGATCCAGCAGAAGATTTTTGAATACTAGTGCTGAGAATTTCCTCAGTATCTGGATGAATGGTCAAAACATTTAAGGTGCCTTGTTCATCTAAATGAGGCTTAATAACAGAGCGTTTAAGCGCCTGGCGTACGTATTCTGTAAGGGTTTCAGGATCTTTTGTAGTATTGCCGTAGTCGGCTAAAGTCTCTAATATCGTTACTAAGTCAGTAATCGCAACATCTTCTTGCAGCAAGTGCTGCAGTACTTTTTGCACATCTCCTAATTGAAGAATATCTGGGATCAGTTCATCAATAACAACATTATACTGATCTTTGATTCCTTCTAACAGTTCTTTTACTTCTTGTCTGCCCAGTAACTCGTGTGCATTTCTCTTAATCACTTCTTTAAGATGTGTAATCAATACAGTTAAAGGATCTACAACAGTAAAATCGTGCAGCTCGGCGATTTCTTTATTCTTGTCTGTTACCCAAAGCGCGTCTAGTCCAAAAGCTGGTTCAATGGCCGGAATACCATCAAATTCGAAATCTTCCTCTGGTCCGCCTGGTTCAACAACTAAGAAACGGTCGGTATAAAGTTCTCCGGAAGCAATGACATTTCCTTTTATTTTGATAACATATTCATTCTGCCCCATTTGCAGATTATCTCGTATGCGTATAGGATTCAGCAGAATCCCTTTTTCGTACGAAAGCTGCTTACGTACAGCTGCAATCTGATTTGTCAGATTGGAATCTTGATCTTCATTTGCCAACGGAATCAATCCATAGCCAATTTCGATGGCAATACGGTCGACTTGAAAACTGGAAACTGTCTCTTCCTCTTTTACTACCGGCTGACTTTGTTCAGCCTGTTGCTGATGTTTAGCTTTGTCGGCTGCTTCTTGTTTTTGTCCTTCGCTGACCAAGTATCCGGAAACGCCCAGAATAATACCTAAGATAATAAAAGGAATAAATGGAAAACCAGGAATAATCGCAAACACAACCATCAAACTAGACACGATATACAGTACTTGCGGTGTATGGAAAAGCTCACCGCTGATCGTATCTCCGAACCCTTTTTGGTTGGATGTTCTAGTAACCAAAATACCGGAAGCGACGGAAATGAGCAGTGACGGAATCTGGCTGACCAGACCATCCCCTATTGTTAATCTGCCGAAGTGCTCAATGGCTTCTGTAAACGAATAACCGCCCTGGAAAGAGTGGATCAATATCCCACCGATCAAGTTGATCGCTGTAATGATCAAACCTGCAATCGCATCACCTTTAACAAATTTACTGGCTCCATCCATCGCGCCGTAGAAGTTAGCTTCTTTTTCTAAATTAGATCTTCTCTCTTTAGCTTGCTGCTCATTGATTAAGCCAGAGTTTAAATCTGCATCAATGGCCATTTGCTTTCCTGGCATTGCATCCAATGTAAAACGTGCGGATACTTCAGAAACTCGACCAGCACCATTGGTTACAACCATCATCTGAACAAGTACGATGATGATAAAGATTACAGCTCCAACAATGTAGTTGTTACCCGCAACGAAGTTAGCAAATGTTTCAATGACTTCACCCGCTTCTCCTTCACTAAGAATCAGTCGGGTAGAACTGATATTCAGTCCTAATCGAAACATTGTTGTAATAAGCAACAATGTAGGGAAACTTAGAAACTCCAATACAGAGTGCGTAAATAAAGATAAAACTAAAATTGTAATGGCTAATGATATATTAACAACCAGCAGCACATCCAGTATAAATGGCGGCATGGGAATCATAATAATGCCAATGATGGATACAACAATAAAGGCGATAAAGATATTTAAATAATTGCCGATTCCTTTTTTACTTGAAGGCATCACTTGCTTCATAATCATTCTCCTACTTCTTTAATCTAGATTTTATGTTTTTTACGTTTCTCTGCCTGTAAGATCAAAGCTAAGATCTCTGCAATAGCTTCATACAGCTCAATAGGGACAGGATCTCCAGCATTCACATCTTTATACAATGCTCGGGCAAGCGGTCGATTTTCAATCATCGGAATATCGTGTTCTTTAGCACGTTCTTTCATTCTTTGTGCTAAGTGATCTTGGCCTTTTGCTAAGACAACTGGCACTTCATCGATCGTTTGATCATAGCGGATCGCGATGGCAAAGTGAGTCGGATTGGTAATAACGACCGTCGCCTGATCTACGTCAGAAACTTTCCCGTTCATTATTTCACGGTAACGTGCTTTCCGCTGAGATTTCATCTGCGGATCGCCTTCCATTTCTTTGTATTCATCTTTGATTTCCTGCATAGACATCATTAATTCTTTTTTATGTGTGTACCGCTGGAATATGAAATCTCCAACACCTAGAATGGCTAAAAAGACTGCCAATCCAAAAGCTAATTTCGTAACTAGTCCGATCATTAAGGGAAAGATGTGTTCTGTTCCTACACTTCCTGCATTCATGATCATTAATGCAGAATCCCATAATATGTAAAGAGTAAATCCAACCACAATAGCCAGTTTTGCTAAGTTTTTAAATAATCCGAAGACTGCTTTCTTACCAAAAATGTTTTTAAAGCCGGATATTGGATTGATTTTCTTCAAACTCGGTTTCAAAGGTTCTCCAGTAAATAAAAATCCAACTTGTGCTAGATTTCCAATCAGTGCAGATAGGAATGCAATGATAAGAAAAGGTGCAGCCAGCAGGAAGAAGAACCCCATAGCTTGTGTGCCGATACTGCCTAATTCGTTTTCTATGTTTTGAATTTTGAATCCGCCTCTCAGCATATTCTGCAATATGACAAAAGCTCGCTGTAAAACATAAGTAGTCAACGCAGTAAAAGCAAGCGCAAATGTGACAAAAGATAAGGCCGAGGATAAATCTTGGCTTTTAGGTACCTGCCCTTTTTTTCTAGCATCTCTCAGCTTCTTGGGGGTGGGCTTTTCCGTTTTACCGTCTTTTTCAGCCAATCTTCCTCACCTCTTTCTACAAATTATCACTTTTTACAACATTACATAGACTGCATAAATTCATTCAAATACTTGATCATCTCTGGGAATACTTCTGCGATATTTTCCATCAACATCGGTAAAAAGAGAAACATGAAAACTAAACTCAACAAAATTTTCATTGGAATACCTAAGATTAATACATTGATTTGAGGAACAGTTCTGGAGATCAACGCTAAAGTCAGTTCCGATAATAGTGCTACGATTATAAATGGAACTGCCAGATTAAATGCCAGCTCGAAAACATGACTGAAAAGATGAACGATTCCTTCTGTACCCATATATGTAAATGACAATTGCTCCAGCGGGATATAATCAAAGGACTGTACTAAACTTCTGATCACGTGATGATGAATATTCGCGATAAAAAATATGCCCATCGAAATCCAGTAATAAATTCTCCCAAAGTTTGATGCGCTGACACCAAGTGAAGGATCATAAATTTGTCCCATAGAAAATCCAACTTGAAAGTCGACTAAAGTTCCGGCAATTTCGACTGTTGTAAAGAATAATAATGTAATATAGGCTAATGCCATGCCAATCAGCAATTCCTTGATGCCGGTAACTAGAAACAGCCCCATAGGCAGTGATGCATTTAACTGCGGGATGCTTCCCATAACGATGACCGATAACGCCAAAGAAATACCTAATTTTGCAGCGGTTGGAAAAGCACGATTGGAAAAACCGGGACTCAGTGAGATAAAAGTTGAGATTCTGATTAAAATCAATAAGAAATGCTGTAATTCTGATTCCATTTTTAATCACAACCCGGCAATAATATCAAATAAACGTTCAGTAAAGGAAATCAATGTATTCAGCATAAAATTGCCCAATAGTACAAGCGTCAACAAGATTGCAAATAACTTAGGAACAAAGCTTAGAGTCTGTTCTTGTATTTGAGTGGTCGCCTGCAGAATACTGACCACTAGTCCTATAACAAGTGCAATTACTAATACGGGAGCTCCAACGCGCAACAGTACAAGAAAAGCATCTTGTAAAACATCTAATACATTTTGTGTGGTCATTTATGCATTTCCTTTCTTATTTTTTACCTGTCAGCTTAAAAGAAACTGCTGACAAGGGACTCTACAACTAAATACCAGCCATCTACCAGAACAAACAACAGTAGTTTAAACGGTAACGAGATCATGACGGGAGATAGCATAAACATTCCCATTGACATCAATATACTGGCCACAACGACATCTATCACAAGAAAGGGAATGAAAATAAGAAAGCCCATTGTAAAAGCAGTTCTTAATTCACTAATTGAAAATGCCGGAATAATCGTCGTAAGCGGCAAGTCAGCTGGTACATCAGGATAATCCTCCCCGGAAAGATCGACAAACAACTCTAAATCGCTGGTTCTAGTTTCATCCAGCATAAACTCTTTTATCGGGCTCTGTGCTTCTGCAAAAGCTTCTTCTCTTGTTATTTCACCATTCATGTAAGGCGAAAGAGCTGTTTCATTGACCTCTTCATAAACGGGTTTCATCACAAATAGGGATAAGAATAAAGCTAATCCAATCAGTACTTGATTCGGAGGTGTCTGTTGTGTACCCATTGCATTTCTTGTAAAAGACAATACGACAATGATCCTTGTAAAACTAGTCGTCAGTACTAAGAAAGAAGGAATCAGTGCTACTATTATCAATAGTAGATACAAATCGATGACTTCTGAAGATTCACCAGTATTTGAAAATACATCTACTAAATTATTGATCATATCTTCGTCCCTCTCCTAGTCTTGCTTAAAAGAATGCTCATACTTCTCTTTGAATTGATGAACTTTACCTTTTAAGGTACCGGTAATTTTCTTGATGTCTGTTGCATCCCTGACTTCTTGAGTTTGCTGATGAATTTTTTGCTGAATCTCTGCTTTTTCTTCAACTGTAAACTCTTTAACCACAGTACTGCCCTGCTCGCTGAAGCTCATCAGCATGTACTGATTCCCTACTTGTACAATACATAAGGAGGAACTTTTTGATACAGGGACACGTTCGATGACTTTGATAGCCTTGGTTCTAACCTGATTGATATTATTCAATTTCTTCAATAAGTAGTTGGCTAATACAATGATCACGAATAACGCAGCCAGCATTTGAAAAATTTGGCCTAATCCCATTTTTCTTTCCTCCTTACTTGTAAAATAGACTTAGTTTTGAGTCAAAATATTGGTGATATAGACTTCGTCGATCAGTTCTTCGCCGAACGACTCATTGATACGATTTTTTAAATCGTCTTTTATTACAAAAGATCCATCTTTTCTTTCCAGCAGGGTTTCCGTACTTTCATTAGAAACAACATGTATAATAGCATCTCTGACTTTTGCTACATCTGCCGTAATCAGTTCTTCAGCACCCTCTGTAAAGCTGCTGACAGTGACTTCCATTTTCACCATTGCATTGCTGCTGCCGGATTCATTTGAAACATTGATTAAAAATTCTTCTAATGGAACTTGTACTTCTGCTGGTTCGGGTTCTTTTGCTAACTGGCTGATAAAAGGGATGTTATCAGAGCCTGTGACCAATGAAAACCCTACTGCCCCGCCTAATACTAAGATGATGGCTGACAGAATAATAATGATGATTTTTCCTTTTTCGCCTTGTTTCTTACTGTCGACTGTCACTATGTTATCCGCCACTTTCGACTTCCTCTCTACTCTCATGCATAATGGTAATATTTACTCTTCGGTTTAGTGCTCTATTCTCTGGTGAATCATTCGGTACAATTGGCGAATGTTCCCCGTATCCTTTTGCTGACAGTCGGCCTGGTGCCACGCCTCTTTCTTCACTCAAATAACGAAGTACAGAAACAGCTCTGCCTGTCGACAACTCCCAGTTAGACGGGAACTGAGAAGACCTCATAGGGACATTATCCGTATAGCCTTCTACAACGATCTCATTATCGAAGAGTTCAAATAATCCAGATAACGAGCCTAACGTTTCTTCTCCTGAGGATGTGATCTCTGCACTTCCTGAGGTAAATAGAATGGACTCTTGAATATCGATATAAACGCCTTCTGCATCTCTAGAAATGGTGAGATCAGACTGAATGCCGTTTTCTTCAAGGTATTCATTTGCTGTTTCATATAATTGCTGCACTTCTTCCGGAATGACATTTGACTGTGGCTCCGTTTCTGCCACTATGGCATCTTCAGGATTCACTTCTTCCATATCTTCTAATTCTGTTGTATTCAAATCTGAGATCGACTGCCCGCTGTCTTCAAGAATCGAATCATTGGAACTGCCGGCCAGTGCTACTCTCAGTGAATCTGCAACGGCTTTGAATCGTTCCTCACTGACAGCAGACATCGAAAACAATAGAATGAAAAAGGTCAGCAGCAAAGACATTAAATCTGAGTAGGTCGCCATCCAGGAAGGGGCGCCGCCAGAACTTTGTTTTTTTGCTTTTCTTGCCATGTTACCCCTCTTTTACTGACTCATTATCTTTCGGTTACTGCAACTGGATCTTCTGTATTTACATCTGCCTTGATATCTCTTGGTGAGATGTAACTCTGAAGTTTTTGTTCAATGACACGCGGGTTATCCCCTTTCTGCAATGCTAGAACGCCTTCGATGATCATCTCATTCGTTTTTAATTCATCTGCAGTTTGCATTTCTAAGTTTTTTGAGATTGGGATAAAAACTAGATTTGCCAGAAAACTTCCGTAAAAAGTCGTCAGCAAAGCAGTCGCCATTCCAGCTCCAATCAGTGAAGGATCCTGCAAGTCTCCAAGCATGGCAATCAGCCCCACTAATGTCCCAATCATACCGAAAGCTGGAGCGTATTCGCCCCATTTTGCAAAAACTTCATGCCCGACTGAGTGTCGGTTTTCAATTTGTTCCAGTTGAACGGTCATCAGTTCCTTGATAGTTTCTTCGTCTGTACCATCTACAACCATCTCAAGTCCATATTTCATTAATGGATAAGGCAGTTCTTTGATATCAGATTCGATTGAAAGAATACCTTCTACTCTAGATTTTTTTGTGATTTGTATCATGTTTTCTATCAATGTTACACGGTCTGTGTCCGGAGAGCTAAGCAGTTTTTTCATCAGACCAGGTACTTTTTTCATAGTTTCTATAGGATAACTGATCAACAATGCACAGAAAGATCCTAACAAAGTGATGATCAAAGAAGGAACGTCAAAATATCCAGCTAAAGGACCGCTCGAAGACATTGCGTAAATAACGAGTCCAATTCCAAGAATCATCCCTATAATAGGGGTCAAGCTTCGTTTCATTCCTCTACCTCCAATGGTTGAGTATATAGTTTGCGCTTATACGCAATGACTTTGTCTCTGACTTCGGCTGGCGTTTCTTGAACCCACAAGGCTTTTTGATCCGTCAGCGTAATCAAAGTATCATATTCTCTTTCAATCTTATAAATTAAATCGCAATTTAAGTAAAACTCTTTTCCAGTCAGTGATTTCAAAAGAATCATACTAGACCTCTTTCCTTAACGATTAATCTCAACTTGATTAACGTTTCAAGTTGATCAGTTCTTGAAGCATTTCGTCAGAAGTCGTGATACTTCTAGAGTTTGCCTGGTAAGCTCTGCTGGCTACGATCATTTCAGTAAATTCAGATGCTAAATCTACGTTAGACATTTCAACGAATCCGGAGCGGACAACGCCGTATCCATCTTCAGAAGGAGCGCTGAATTGAGGCTCTCCAGAGTTGGTAGTAGCATTGTACATGTTGCTTCCAGCTTTTTCTAACCCATCTGGATTTGCGAAATTCGATAAAGCTAGTCTTCCTAAGACATAAGTATTTCCGTCACTGTATGTAGCGATGATTGTCCCCGTATTGTCAACGTTATAATCTTGAAGTTCTAAATCTTCTCCATTGACGGTCATTGTTTGATTGATTTGAATCGGTGTTAAGCTTCCTTGCTCCATTGTGAAGGTATCTGCTGTGTAGTCTGCTTCCTGTGTTGGTGCTCCAGGCATATATCCCATCACACGTCCACCGTTGGTTGTTGTAAGATTTCCATCATTATCAATTGTAAAACTACCATCACGACCATACATCAAATCAGTATTCGTCCCGCTCTCACTAACAACAAAAAATGAATTGTCGCCATTTTGAATAGCGAAGTCAAGGCTTCTTCCTGAATACTGTAATGATCCGCCTTGCATCAGCATACCTGTAGAAGCGACTTGTGTACCTAATCCAACTTGCTGTGCATTGATCCCACCTCGACCATTATTATTCGGTCCTTGTGCTGCTGCATTTGTTTGAGAAATCATATCTTGGAAAGAGACTTTTTGAGATTTGAATCCAGTTGTATTCACGTTAGCAATGTTATTTGAGATAACATCCATTTTTGTTTGTTGCCCTTTCATGCCTGTAATACCTGAGTACAATGATTTTAACATGTTTTTTCCTCCTATAAATTAACAATGTATGAACATTAGATGTCTCTATATCAGTCGGTCAATAGAGATAAGCTTCTTTTCAGTCCAGCTTTTTACATCAACTGCTTTATTTGATTTGGATGGCGCTGTCTATGTTTGTTACTTCGTGCATTTCATTTGATTTCAATGCTGTAATGACTTTTCTATTTTTGATACTGGCGATCAGTGCCAGATCATCATAAAGAATCAGAGACTGCTTCGATCCTTTAGCTGCCAGTGTGTCAACAGCTTCTTCCAGCTTTGTAAGGTCCTGCTGATTCAAAGATACACCGTGCTGATCTAATCGCTTCTGTGCATGATGGGAAAAGGTCATCTTTGGTTCTGAATCAACATTCTTTAAAGCATCATCAATAAAGGAACGAAATGTTCTATCGACATTTACTTGTTTAGACTTTTGCTGGATAGGTTGATGAACAACTCTATCTGAACGGTTGATGTTATGTATCATTTTATGCACCAACTTCCACGATCGTATTCAGTGAATAAGGCTCGCCGTTTACTTGAATAGTTGCATATCCACTATCAAAGCGAACTTTTTCTACAACTCCCTCAACTAGTTGATCTTCTTGAGTTTTTAGTTTGACGTTTTTTCCTACCATACTTACGGCTTGCTGCTGTTGTGTCATCAGCATTGTAGTCTGCATTGTATCCGTCAGATCCTGCATTTGGTTTAACATCCCAAATTGAACCATTTGCCCAATATAGTCGGTTTCACTCCCGCCGCCACTGCCGCCGCCTTCAAGAGATGGCATACTCATTGCGCTGGAAATAATCTGTAAAAACTGTTCCATATTCAAATCAGAATTTTGTTTAGTTTCTGCTTCCGGGGCGATTTTGTCCATAGATCCAATCGTCATTTGTGTTGGAATATTCATTATTTATCACTCCCTACTCTTTTAGATTAGGCCATTAAATTCAAACTGCCTGCTTGATTATTAGTTTCTGTTCTTGACCGTTCGCTCTCTTCTTCCGATTCGGCATGAGAGAGGATATTATTCTGCTGCGCTTGTTCTTCAAAAGAATGCTGAGCGTGCTGCTGTTCTGAAAAATTAAATGCTGCTTCAAAAGATTCCTGTGGAGGTAATACGGTTATCTCGATTTTTTCCAGTGGAATCGATTGACTGCCCAGTCCAAATGTTACGGACTTGAACTGCTGCTCGACTAATCTTTTAGCTTCTTCAGAAATCACAGTCAGTTTTCCAAATAGTTTTGAGTCTGAGTATTCTAATTCAATCGTGACTTTACCTAAAGTTTCCGGTGTCAACTGAACGGTTGACTTAATCAGCTCTGGTTTGCCGGGTTGTTGAATCTTCTCAGTTACCATGCTCTGGAGTTCAGCCAGATCTGCTTTTGTCATTACAGCTGGTACTTCAGAAGATTTTAATTGTACCGACTCCGTTACCGGTTGCTGGGTTAACTGAATACTTTGTTGAACCTGCGTCTGATTACTTTTTGTTTCAGGTAATGCTGTTTCTGTCGAAAATTTACTGATTATAGTCTGTTCGGTTCCTTCCGTACTGACTGTTTCAGAAGTAGTTGCACTTGTTTCACTTGCGGAAACCAAATTAAGTGTATCCTGTATTGACTGTTGAGAGTTCATCTCAATACTTCCTTCACCGCCTGTTTTTTCAGTTAGTATAAGTTCTGCAGATTCAGTTAAGGTACTCAGATGCTTTAAATAATGAATCATTGTTTGGTTTTCTTTAGATAAGCTGAAAGATTGAGACGGCTGTTTTATAGGCGCATTTTCATTAGAAGCATTTGCCGGTAAAGATTGGCCTTTTACATTTCTACTCGATTCTTCTTTTGAGCTGATTTCTTTTAATGCCTGCTCAATAGATTCAACAAGCGTCGTTTCATGCTTTTGTTCAAACACTTGTTTCTTATAAACAGTCGGATCAGCAATCTGCTCTTTAGGCACAAGATCTTTCAGTTGAACAGGTGTCGAAGTCGTATCCTTGGTCTTTTGACTAGAATTCAATTGGTCAACTATTCTAGCGACTAACTCAGCTTTTTGTTCATTCAGCACGACTTCAGGAGAAGCTTGTTTAGTAATGTTTGCAATCAAGGTTTGTTCTGGTTGATTGAGCGTACTAACCGTTTCTTCATTCTTTAATAAGAACTGTAGAAATTCCGACACCATCAGTACCTGTTCTTCTGCTTCCTCAGACGTTTTTTCTTTTTTTATAAATGAGTCGCCCGTTTCTGATACTGATTTAGAATCCTTAGGTTGGCTGCTCGCAGTTTCTGACTCTTTTGACTTCCCTGATTCTGTCTGCTTTGATAGATAAGAAACAAAAAGGGGGTTATCTGATTTTGTTTCTTTGGACTTTGCCTGCTGTCCAGCCGACTTGATGGATTGTAGCTGTACTTGCTGGGTCATTTTATCACCTCCTTTCAATAGCTTAAATGGATTGAACGAAGTGCTTAGCTTTTAGGATTAAAAACAAAATTTCGACCAAATTGCAGTGTTGAAATTTCATCTAATTGCTTTTGTTCTTCTTTTTTTTCTGCTTCGATATGTAAGAACCGCTCTTTTTCTTCCAGTTTTTCCATCATTCGCTTATCCTTATTGGCTTTCATTAAGGCTGTTTGAGCAGCAGCCAACTCTTGTTCCGCTTCTTTGATTTGCAGACGCTGCTGAATGATTTTGTCATTCAGCATGTCTTGATATAAACTATGTCTTTTTACAGAATCGATATTAGCATTAAACAAGCGGTCACTTTTTAACTTGCGGCTGTCTTTCAACAGCGCTTCTAGGCGTTGTTCTTCTTTTCGGACTTTTAGTTCTGCTGCTTTGACAGTATTGCGCGCTTCTTCTTCAAGATCTTCGCGCCAGTCTAGTATTTTACCCATTGAAAACTGGTATGGCTGCATTCTTCATTCTCCTTATCTTATCGGTTGAGCTGAAAACACAGAGTTTAATTCTGATAATGTTTCTTCGAAAGTATACGATTCAGTTGTTTTTTGTTTTAAGAATGCTTTGATCGGGCGGTTCAATCTGACTGCCTGATCGATTAGAGGATTAGAACCTTGCTGGTAAGCTCCTACATCTATCAGATCTTTAGAGTCCGAATAGCGAGTTAGATTTTCTCTCAATCTGCCTGCTAGTTCATCCTGTTCAGGACTGACCAGAGCTTTCATTAAACGACTTAAACTATTCGGAATATCGATAGCTGGATAATGGTTTTCTGAAGCGATTTTCCGCGACAGGATAATATGTCCATCCAGAATTCCTCGAACCGAATCGGCTATCGGTTCATTCATGTCGTCTCCTTCTACTAATACCGTGTAAAAGGCTGTAATAGAGCCGGTTTGAGAGGTTCCGCTGCGTTCCAGCAGCTTTGGTAAAGTAGTAAAGACAGAAGGGGTATATCCTTTACTCGTCGGTGGTTCGCCTGTTGCCAAACCTATCTCCCGCTGCGCCATTGCGACACGGGTAACGGAGTCCATCATCAAAACCACTTTTTTCCCTTGGTCACGGAAATATTCTGCAATCGCTGTAGCCACGTAAGCCCCTTTCAAGCGGACTAAAGGCGGCATATCTGAAGTTGCACAGACAACAACTGACTTAGCATACCCTTCTTCTCCAAGGTCTTTTTCAATAAACTCCAAAACCTCTCGACCACGTTCACCAATCAATCCGATGACGATCACATCTGCTTCTGCATAACGCGCCATCATTCCAAGCAGAGTCGACTTACCGACGCCCGATCCGGCAAAAATGCCCATCCGCTGCCCTTCTCCAACCGTTAATAATCCATCAACTGCTTTAACGCCAGTCGTCAGAACATTTTCGATTTTCTTTCGCTTGAAAGGGTCAGGAGAAGAACGATTCACTTCAAAATTTTTGCTTTCCGTCAATCGCTTTTCTGTTAACGGACGGCCGAGACCGTCTAACGTCATGCCAAGCATGTCATCAGAAACTTCTACTTTTAACGTCTTTCTTGTCGGTCGAACCAGACAGCCTGGACCAATTCCTTCTAGTTCGTCCAGCGGCATCAGCAGAACCGTTTCATCTACGAAGCCTACCACTTCGCTCAATACGACCTTATCCGTCGATTTGATTCGAATCTCGCAGACTTCACCGATGAAGGCATCCAGTCCATCTACTTTGATGATCAAACCAATGACTTGGCTTACTTTACCTTGTTTTAAAGTATAAGCATTCTTTTCTAGAGAATCATGATACGCTTTGAAAGGAATATTGAGCATTAGACATCCCGCTCCGTTTCTTTCATTTCCTTCAACATAGATTCTAACTGCGCCTTTACTTGCAGATCGATCACTTTATGCGAACTCTCTACAATGCATCCATAAGGATCAAGCTGACTATCTTTCAATACTGCAAATCGAACACCATGATAGCTCTCTTTAAGTGCTAATAAATGATCTTGTACCCATTCTTTCGAGGAAGGATGGACGGTGAGAGAAATAAAATCTTCCTCTCTATCCAGTTGATGAAGAATAGGATGAACCAATTCGAGTATACCTTCATCAGAGTGATCCAAATGATCATGAATCACTTTTTCTGCCATATGTAAAGAAAGAGACAGCAAGTCTTCTTTCTTGTCTTGAATGTATTGCTCGATCTCAAGCTGAGCTTCAACTATTAAAGCTCGGCCTTGCTGTTTCAGCAGTTCGCTTTCTTTTTGCCCTTCAGAGTATCCATTACTCATTCCTAAAGTATAGCCCTCTTGATAGCCAGCTTCCTTACCAGCTTGCATTCCTGTTTCATAAGCTTGCTTTTTGATGGCTTCTGCTTCTTTTTTTGCCTGTTCAATGATTTCGGTTTGTTTTACTTGAGCTTCATTGATGATTTTTTTCTTCTTGTATTCTGCTTCAGCAAGCTCACCGGAATCTTCTGTCTCCTCTTCAGCTTCTTCTGCATCAGTTATGACTGTATCGATTACCCAGGCATTTTCAGCACGGTCCATGTTGTATTTTGATTTGATGATTCTACTCGACGATTGCATCTTGTTCGCCCCTCATAATGTACACTTCACCCTGCTCGTCTAAGCGGCGAATAACCGTAACGATTTTCTGTTGCGCTTCTTCGACAGCTGACAATCTTGCAGGTCCCATAAATTGCATATCTTCTTGGAGTGTTTCCACTGCTCTCTGAGACAGGTTTGAGAATATGAATTCGCGCAGTTCGTCCGAAACGCCCTTGAGTGCAAATATAAGGTCGTCTTGATTGACTTCGCGCAGAACTTTTTGAACATCGTTTTTTTGCATGGAAACAATGTCTTCGAAAGTAAATAAGCTGGCCTTGATCTCTTCTGCCAATTCGGGTTGTTTTTCTTCCAACTCAGAAACAATGGTCTTCTCAGTTGTACGTCCGACTTGATTCAAGATATCGACCAGCGTATTAACGCCTCCGACACTTTCGGTTTCATTCTCAACGTAAGAAGAAAATTTGCTTTCAATGACCTTTTCAATTTTCTCAATCACTGCTGGAGAAGTACTGCTGATCGTCCCGATTCTCTCAGCAATATCAATCTGTTTCTCCGGCGGAAACTCAACAAGGATCTGAGCTGCTTTATCCGGCTGCATATAGCATAAGATCAATGCAACTGTCTGCGACTGCTCACCCAATAATAAGTTAGTCAACTGTTGCGGATCTGCTTTGCGTGCAATATTGAAAGGACGCTCGCGCAGCTGGATCTGGTTCAGCATATCGATCACTTCTTTTGCCCGATTTGATCCCAAGGCTTTATTCAGAAGGGTCTTCGCGTAGTCAATACCCCCATCTAAAATATATTCACGAGCCTGAGACATCTCAAGGAATTCATCGACAATGGCTTCTCTGTCTTCTCGACTGACATGATCGATATTTGCAATTTCATAACTGACTTTTTGGATGTACTGATCCGGCAGCTGTTTCATAATCTGAGCAGAGGTTTCCGGACCTAAAGCAATCATGAAAATAGCCGCTTTTCTTATTCCATCAATTTTAGGTTTCTTTTTCTCTTCTTTGATCTCTGCCATCTTATCCCTCTTATTCTTTCATCCAGATTTTCATTAATTCTGCAGCAAGTTCTGGATTTTGTTTCGCTTCTTCACGAACAAGATCCTCTTTCTCGCTCATTACTTTCATCTTCTGTTTCTTCCGTTCTTGATTCATATCCACCGGATCCGGTTCGATTGGTGTCAGTTCAACGGATTCTTGTGGTACTGAATTGACCGGTTCAAAAGCTTGATCAAATTCATCCAAGTTGTCTTTTCTGCCGCGTCGGAAAATACCTAATACAATAATCAGCGTGACAAGTAATACAATGCTGCCGACCATGTATGGCCAGTATCGATTAAAGAAGATCATTAAGTCATCCATTAAGTTGCTGCCGATCGGATCAATCTCATTCCCTTCAGCAAATGGCATTGCTTGGAATGCTACATCCCCAACTAATTCTTCATTACCCGGATCATCTAAGCCTAAAACTCTTCTGGAAATTTCTACAATTTGCTCTTCACTCGGTACAACTTCAGCATTCTGATTCACAATGATCGAAGCATTGATTGCTTCGACTTTGCCAGGAGCTTCTACATAACGTTCTGTTTTGCTGTCTAATTCATAATTGGTTGTACGATCTGCTGAAGTATTATTTCCATCTTCAGCTTCTGCTTCTTCAGCAACAGGCAGTTCTCCTTGCTCAATCAGACCTTGCACCGCATCACCAGAACCGTTATAGCTTTCTGTCTGACTTCTGATCAGTCCTTGGGGGTCTTCAACTTCTTCGCCTTCTTCTGTCATAGGAGCAGTGTATTCCACTGTTTCTCCTTCAACAGCATCAAAGTTCATTCTCGCATTAACTGCAACTCTCAGATTGTTTCGTCCGTATACAGGTCCTAAGAGCGTCAGAATACTTTCTTCCATTTCTTTTTCATAGCTATTTTGTACAGATAACTGTTGATTAGAAATGTCTGTCGCACCCATCGCACTCTCGCCGCTTTGTAAAAATCCACTCAAAAGATTCCCATTCGCATCCACGATTTGAATGTTTTCAATGGGCAGTTTATCTACAGCACCAGAAACCAGCGCAGCAATTCCTTGAATGTTCTGAGTCGTTAACTGACCAGCGCCGGTCGCATCGACTACAATAGAAGCAGAAGCTTCACTACTGTACTCGGGATTTTGGAATACACTCTCTTCTGGCAGTGACAGCATTACTTTTGCAGAATCAATTTGTTTTAAAGACGAAATAGATCGTTCTAATTCTCCAGTAACCGCCCTCTGATACATAATCTCGCGGTCTTCATCCGTCGCCATCATACTGGTTTCATCAAAAATCTCAAATCCAGTAGAGCTTTCCGGCATCAATCCGTTTGTAGCTAACTGCAGACGGTACTCGTCAACTTTTGTGTCGTCAATTAGGATCTTTGTCCCGCCGTCTTCCAGTCTGTAATCTACACCGTCTGTTTCAAGATTTTCTACGATTGCTCCTGCGTCGGCTTCATCCAACTCGGAGAACAGAACGGTATAGCGGATCTGTTGGGTAATATATGCTAGTACACCCAGTAATACAGCAGCAACCACAACAACTGAAATCAGTCGCGTTCTCTTTTTTGAATCCAGATTTATCCAACCGTTTCTCAGGTTGTTCCATAGTTCTTTTACCTTATCCATTCACTCTTTCTCCTTCTAGCAGCAATTGAACTTGAATCCAGTCTAGAATTGCATACCCTTAATCTCGTTGTATGCTTCTAACGCCCGATTTCTTAATTGGACAGCTACTTCCAAAGAAAGCTGTGCTTCTGTCGTTTTCATCATTACAGTATGTAAATTATCTGCTGTTCCATTCACTAGTGATTCAACCGCTTGTGTAGAGTCTGTCTGCTTTTGCTCCATCGTTTGGATCGCTTCTGTAAATATGTTAGAGAATGCTTCTGATTCTTCTTTTGAAACGCCCGCTTTCTGACCAGCACCTGCTGCCTGGTTCATCTGACTTAAAGCATTCGTATATAAAGAACTCATTCCATTTAATTCATTCATATTTAAATCCCCTTTTTGTTTCATTCTGATTTAACTTTTAAATGTTGGTTTATTTCCCGATTTCTAGTGCTTTTGTCAACATGTCTTTATTGTTGTTGATTGCCGTTACGTTAGCATCGTATGTCCGCATCGCTGTCATCATATCAACCATTTCATCCGCCATATCCACGTTAGGATAAGCCACATAGCCATTTTCATCTGCATCTGGGTGTTCCGGTTCAAAAACCATTTTGATATTCTCTTCGTCAGCCTCAACACCTGTAATACGTACTCCCGCGCTTTGTGTTGAAGTTTCTCCTGTAAATCCCGAAGTTTGTGTTCTCATGCTTTCTTCGAATAGTACTTGCTGTTTTATGTAAGGTCCTTCTCCGTTTTCAACTCGTGTGGTATTCACATTTGCAATATTTGTTGAAATCGTGTCTAGCTTGAATCGCTCCAGTGTCAGTCCGCTCGCATTGATTCGCATTCCATCAAAAATCGACATACTCTCTCTCCTGTCTAAAATTTAAATTAACGCAGCACTGAGCGAAGCATGCTGTACTGTGCACTTGTCTGAGAAATCAGTGACTGGTAATACAAGTTGTTCGCTGATAATTCAGCCATCTCTGTATCAATTGCCACATTGTTTCCGTCGTCTCCGACCATGTTACCTTCTTGTTCTTCTACTCGAGCCGTAACCTCGTTAATGCTGTTTGCTCCAAAATGACGGTCATTTGTACGACTTAATCCAGTACCATTCATCGCTTCTGTAAGCAAAGATTCAAATTCCACTCGTTTAGCTTTGTAGCCAGGTGTATTCACGTTGGCAATATTGTTTGATACCATCTCTTGTCTCAGATCAGATGCATCTAACGCTCTATGTAATAAGCTGAGATTATGAACATTCATCTCATGTCCTCCTTAAACTGTATGAGTACTTATTCTTTTGTATAAAAATCGAATATAAAGGATTTATACAACAGTAATTAGTTTAAATTAGTCATCAAAAAGTTTCAATCTTAATTTTATTGAAATGAAAATATTAAGTCTGTAATTGTGAACATTTAAGAAAATTCATCAATCTAAACTGGTACGTTCTTTCAAGTTCTCTCAAACTCGTAAACAAGACAACCCTTATAATATCAACGTTATTCTGGAACCAATTGCACTTGTCAAGGATTGAACCAGTTTACATTGTTTTATATTATAGTTGTTATCAAACGGACTTTCTGTCAAAAAGTAAACAATCGACAATATTGTGAACGATAGAATATAACCGATTACATCTATGCTGGAGTTTACCCAATTTTTTACATCAATTTTTAAATATTTCAGCTATAGTAAATTTTGTAAAAATCAATCTTTTTTTGTGTATATTTTTTATCAATTTTTATACATTATGTTATCTATAAAAGTCTCATTATGCTACAAAAAAAGACCAGCAACTAAATGCTGGTCCAAGCTTCCAATAATTCACTTAAGATATTACGAGCGCTGCTCATTTTTTCAACGTCTTTTTTTAGATTTGCTTGCAGCAATTCATTCAGCAAGTAATCGTATAATACTTCCAGTTCACTAGCAATCGCGTTTTCACCATTTTGATGGTTCAATGCATTAGATAATTCTGAAACGATATCTTGTGCTTTGATCAAGTACTGATTGACCTTTGCAATATCCTGTTTCTCTTGTGCCAGTTCTGCCAAGCGAATATTTTTAATAGCTCCTTCATACAACAAAATAACTAATTGTTTAGGAGAAGCCGTTTGAATTTGGTTCTTTTTGTACACACTCGATGCATTTCCGTATGCCATAATGGACTCCTTGTCTATCTTTAAGCCTGTTTGTCTAAAAACATGGACTGGTTCTTTTCCATATAGTTTTCAATGATGTGGTTCTTTTTGTTGACCTGGCTCATCTGTTTTCTGACTTGCGCATTCTCTTCTTTCATCAGCTCAAGAATCTCAAGATGCTTGGAAATAATTTCTTTCCAGATATCCTGGTACTGCTCTGTAAAATCCTGTTTTTCTGCATCTGACAGTTGAAGATCAATGTCTGTCATTTCTAAGAAGTATTCTTCAACTTCCTGTACAACAGTAACCGCAGACTCCAGTGAATATTCATAGTTCTCATATTCATTGAATACCTTCAGCAGCAATGCTTTTTTTCTCTGTAATAATGGATTGTGTATTGCCATGGTCTACCCTTTCTCTTATTATGCTCCAGTCGTTCCTCCAAGTTGTCCCATCATAAAAGATAATTGAGACTCTGCTTGCATCATCGCCGTATCTAAAGCTGTAAACTGGCGAATATACTGTTGGCGTTTGGTTTCAATTCGCAGATTGAATGAATCGATTCGATCATTGATATCGTTGATCATACGATCATACGTGTCTGATTTTGTCTTAATAATCCCTGTAGTACTGGAGATATACTCATCCACAAGAGAGCGTGCTTCATTTGCAAATCCTGTCAGTTCTGTCTCAGTCTCCATAACGCCTTCTGCATTTTCTCTTTGGATCTCTTTTGTACCGCTGAAAAAGTCGACAACATCTTGCTGGTTTGTTTCCAGCTTTTCAATGAATGTTTCACGATCAAAAGTCGCTACACCGTACCGGTCAATTTCTACTCCGAGATCTTGAAGGTTATTGATCGATTCAGAATCTGATACAATATTGCGGGTAAACATACTTCTTAGATTCGTTTGAAGTCTAGTCAGTGCACTGTCACCAGATAGTGCTCCCGTTTCATTATCTTCAGCAGAAGGATCCCCAACGGATAACTGATCATCAATAAAACTAATCGTAGAGTTATATTGATCGATCAGAGCTTTCATCGTATCTGCTGCCTTTTCAGTGTCTTCTGCTATTGTTAGAGTATCTGCTTCTGATCCTTCATGGATATTTTTTAACGTAAAAGTGACGCCTTCAATAACATCTTCGATTTTGTTGGAATCCCGCTCGATTTCTATTCCGTCAATAGTAAATATAGAACTTTTTCCATCGGCAGCAGCAACATTCAGTTGAAGGATATCTTCAACTCCGTTTTCACCTGTGTCATTAACGGTAAGACCTTTGTACCCAGTCTCCATATGCGTAAATATCAATCGATTATCAACAATATTAGCTTTGATTTTATTATCTTCAGCGTGTTCATTTATAAGATCTTTCACTTCTTCTAAACTAGCATTTGCAGGAATAACATAGTTCAGTTCTCTCTCATTGATTGGTATGCCGGCATCATCGACTCCATCATTGACCGTTAAAGAAAGTGTAGACTCTGCAGTAATATTCAGATCATCTTTTATAGAGGCAACATCTATTCGGTTTCCTGTCAAACGAGATGCGCTGGCCAGCTGTTTGACCTGAACACGATACTCGCCAGTAGCAGAATTTTCATCAGCACTAACAGAAAGATAGTCTTTACTGCTGACATTTACCGTTTTAGAATTGAAAGATTCCGCTTTTTTTAAAGCATCCAATCTAGTATACAGGTTGTCAAGTCGGCCATTAACATCTTTCCAAGCCGTCTGTTCTTGTTGATACGCTGTTTTTTGCTGAGTGTATCTTGTTCCACGTGAGGACTCTGCTTGTATCAACTGATCGATCGTTGACATATCAATCCCTGAATAAGTACCCATAATATTCATTTTCTCACTCCATTCTATCTATAATAAGTCCGGACCATTTCCAGATTCCAGAAATTATATCCAGAATTTTTTCTGATGGAATTTCTCTTAGTACTTCTCCTGATTTAATATCTATTAATTCCACTACTGTTCTTCCCGTACCATCATGTTTACGAAAAGATAATTGCGTATTCACTCTCTGCATAACTTCTTTAGCTTCTAGTACCCACTGATTAACCTGTTCTTCTGAAATCGTTTCTTTATACAGATCCGATGTCTGATCAGCTCTTCTGATTTCTCGGACCGGCTGAATAGGTTCTATGTAAGAATCCTCGTATAATGATATCGTACTTTTAGGTTGTTGTAAAACTCGGTCAATATGTTTTATAGCTGTCTGCGTGTGTATAGGCTGTACCATGAATCCAGCTCCTCTAGTCAATATGGATACAGTTCAGTATCCATATTGACTAAAAGCTATGGATCTCTGCATCTTATATGTACAACAAAACCGAAGCTGGAAAACCAGCTTCGATCCCATTAAGTTTAGTATAATAAGAGTATTGGAGATTAACCCAATAATTGAAGAACACCTTGTGGCATTTGGTTTGCTTGAGCAAGCATTGCAGTTGAAGCTTGAGAAAGGATGTTAGATTTAGTAAAGCTCATCATTTCTTCAGCCATGTCTACGTCACGGATACGTGAGTTAGCTTCAGTCAAGTTTTCTTTAGTTGTAGTTAAGTTGTTAATTGTATGATCTAAACGGTTTTGGTTAGCACCTAATTTAGAACGTTCTTCAGAAACAGATGCAATTGCGTTATCAATAGCTGCGATTGCTTCATCAGCTCCGCTTTCTACTGCTTCAACGGCGGCTTCAGCTACAACAGCTGGAGTGATTTCATAATCAGTTTCTACTTCATCAGTATCAGGATTGTCACCAACAACAGCATCTTGTGCTTCAACAGCATCTTGTGCTTCAACAGCTGCTCTAGTTACATCAATTGCAGATAAAGCAACACCAGTAGTCGTCCCTTCAGCATCTGTTTTAGTACCTAAGTCATCTTTACCCATTCCGTTGATTTGAATTGTCAACTTGTCATCTGCACTAGTTTTAGCTCCAATTTGTAAAGAAACACTAGCTGTTCCGTCTAATAATTTTGTACCATTGAATTCAGTAGTATCAGCAATTCTACCAATTTCAGTAGTTAATTCATCAATTTCAGATTGGATAGCTTCTAAATCTTCAGTACTGTTTGTTCCGTTACCCGCTTGAACTGAAAGGTCACGCATACGGTTCAAGATTGAGTGTGTTTCATTCAAAGCACCCTCAGCTGTTTGGATAAGAGAAATTCCATCTTGAGCGTTACGAGTTGCTTGAGATAGACCTGAGATTTGATTTTTCATTTTTTCAGAGATTGAAAGTCCTGCAGCATCGTCGCCTGCTTTGTTGATTCTAAGTCCTGATGATAGTTTAGCTAATGAACCACTCTTCGCTGAATTTGCTTGAGTCAAACGAGAGTATGTATTCAAAGCTGCTGTGTTTGTGTTAATACGCATAGTTGATTTCCTCCAATAATTGTTTAATAATTTTTAAGGCTTTATCGCCTTCTAATTATAGTATCGGTTCAGTACTATAATTATTAAGCCCATTTAAAGAAAATATTCAAAAAAAAACTTTCTAAAATCGAGTGTGAACTCAGAATTAGAAAGTTAAGTTGATAGAAAGCTATTTTTTACATGTAATTCAATAAACTGTTCTGAAGTATTTTATTTCCCATCTGAAGTGAAGCTTCATAAGCTACCATTTCCATTGAATACTGCATATATGTTTCAGCAAGATCAATATCTTGTGTGTTGGAATAGGTTGTTTTTAAATTCAAATATTCTGATTCATTACGATCTTTAGCTGCTGTCAATCGGTTGTTGGTTGCTCCAATACCTGTTCGAAGGTTAACGATATTATTCATTTCAGCATCCACTCGTTCTAATAACTCTCCGCCAAGATCGTCTGTATTGTTTTCATCAAGCGCAGTCAGCAATTTATTAAAGAAAGCACCTAAATTATCTTCTTCACCTTGGCTATTCATTAAAGCGCGTCCATCGGTCTGCAGCTCCACATTAACCCCACGGGCAATTTCTTTCGTTGTATTTCCAGACATGCCAGGGCCATTTTCTTCTGTAGTTCCATTATATTGGATACCTGTAAAGTTGCCTTCTGCATCTAAAGTTTTTTCGAAAGGTTTTGATGTTGTATGATTACCCGCAAAAATGTATCGACCACCGAAACTGGTATTCAGTGAATCCAGCAGCGTATCGATTTCATTCTCTACTTCTGTTCTGATGGCATCTCGGTCTTGTTCATTATAGGTACCATTCGCTGCTTGTTGCGTCAGTGTATAGATTCGCTGCATTGAATTCGTTGCATTTGCCAGTGCTGAATCTTGAGCATTGGTAAAATCAATTGAGTCGTTGATCGTAGATTTGTATTCTTCATTTTGTTTGATTTCATTATTCAGGTCTAATACTTTAGAAACTTTCAGCGGATCGTCACTAGGACGGCTGACTTGTTCCATTGTGGAAAGCTGCTCCTGATATTTATAAACACTTTTCATATTGTTGTTTAAGTTGCGCATAAAGTTTTTAGACATTAATGAGTTTGTGATTCTCAATGATTACACCCCTGTTCGGTTGATTAATGTATCCAGCATTTCTGACAATGTGGCAAGCACTTTTGAATTTGCTTGGAAAGCACTTGAATATTTGATCATATCGGTAACTTCACCGTTAATGTCAACACCAGATACAGATTCACGACGTTGTTCCAGTAGTGCCATCAATCCTTCTTGGGTATCCAGCATATTATCTGATTGCTGCTTGATAATGCCCATGTCCGTTACCATCCCGTTATAGCTGTCAAATAGTGTTGAACTATTTACATCTGAGTTGATTTTCATAGTATTCTCATTATACCAATCACCGTCTAAGTTAATGGGTGTATTCTTCAAACTTGAAATCAACTGTGCTCTAGAACCATCCCCAGCAATCTCATTGTTTAAAGATTTTCCGGTTACAATCAGACTTGGATTTTCCTTGATCTCTTGGTTAACTTGCAAAGATAAAGCCGATCCTTCTTCGCTGACAGTAAAGAAATCAATTCCATCTTCATCGCCATCGTTGCTGTGAATGGTGTTAACAGCAGTAGCAAAGTCATAAGCAAATTGATCTAATCCCGCTTGCATATCATCAATAACCGTCAAAGCTTCTTGTGTTCCTTTAACACTTCCGCCATCAAGGTTGATGGGCTGATACGCAGCAGTTCCTTCATTATCCGACTTGATAACGAATTGTCCTACTTTTGCTTCGGCAGTTAAAGTTGTTTTGTCTGATAAAACGGCTTCCCCAGAATCATTTAAGCTGGTAACGGTCATGATTTCATTACGCGTATTTTCATTTAGCAGCGTTTGTTCATCCATGGTAATAGAAACTCGGTTATACTTGTCTTTGCTGACTTGGATATCTCCCTGACTCGCTAACTTATTGACAAGCTGATCTTGCGTATCTAATAAATCATTAGGTGTATATCCTCTAACAGAAGCTTGCCAGATCTGGTGGTTCAAATCTTCCAGCTGCTTAAGCGTTGAGTTTGCATCGACAGCAGCTTTATCCAGTTGCTGTACAGTATCTGCTTTTAGTGCTTTCATAGCATTAGCCATATGTTGGATGGTATCTACAAATGTTTCACTCGTTTGAACAATCATAGTTTTAGAAGCTGCTTGTTCCGGATTGGAAGCTAAGTAGGTCCATGCATTGAACACTTCGGAGATCTGGTTGGATAACCCAGTTTCTGAAGGTTCATTGAACGTCGCTTCTAATTGTCCAATTGTATCCGATAGTGCTTGATGTTTGCTTGTTGTAGAATACCCATTCATTAACTGATTCATAATAAAGGGATCAGTCATTCTAGAGATCCCGCCGACTTGTACGCCTGTACCGATCTGACCGACTCCCGGTACTTGTTGCGCGACATTAGTCTGCAGATCTACACGCTGTCTTGAATAACCTGGTGTGTTCAAGTTCGAAACATTGTGTCCAATCGTTTGTAGTGCATTTTGCTGTGCAAGCAGTCCGCTGGTTGCCGTATTTAGTGTTCCAAATAATCCTGACATGGTATGTACTCCTTATAATGACTGATCAATAAAGGCCGTTTGTCCTGTTTTTTCAAAGGTGCCTTTTTTAGAATAAGTATTTTTCTTTGTGACATTCTTTTGAATATTACTGACAAGTTGTTCTGTAAAACTTAAAGATTGTTCTGTCAGCATTAAGTTTATTTCCTGCAGCTCTTTGATTTCTTTTGTTGTTTCGATTAATTGGTCGATGTCGATATCTGCCTCATCAAAAGCAGATAGTGCAGTCATGATCTCTTCTTTTGACTGCACTAATTCGACAAGTCGCTCGCCATTATGTTGGATCAGAACGGTGCTTTCTTCAGTCAGCAGGTTCTTCAATTCCAGCATTTTAGCCAGTACTTGTTCTGTTTTTGACATGGATTATAGCTCCTTTTGATCCTGGATCGTACGAACTAACTCTTCAGAAATTTTGCTGGCATCCACTTCATATTCACCGTTTTGGATTGCGGCTTTGATGGCTTGAACTTTTTCTGAAAAAGCTGTCTTTTCAGCATCCAGCAGTGCTTGCGCTTCTTTAGAGATATTGACTTCAACGGGTGACTGGCTTTTTGCAGACGCGGCAGCTGGCTTAGCAGCTTTTGAAGCGCCTGATTTGGTTTGGTTGATAGAGTTCAAATATTTATTATATTGGTTATCGATTTTCATGATTATCGCCTCTTTTTAAATAGATTATTAGGTGATCAACTGTGTTCACAACAAGGTGAACGGTATACAGTACTATTATCGGTCAAGATTTTATAAGTTTAAGGTTTAATTTCTATTTCTCCAACTTAAATAGTATAGCGAAAATCGTCACAGGTTGAAAGTACAAAAAAGCATCAGCCGGAGCTGATGCCATTAAGTATTCAGTTTATTTCAAATGATTCAATCTTTGTTCTTTGCTGAGGATATTTGTGATTCTGATACCGAAGCTTTCATTAATGACAACGACTTCGCCTTCAGCGATCAATTTTCCATTTACGTAGATTTCTAATGGTTCATCCGTCATTTTATCCAATTCAACGACTGAGCCTGTCCCAAGCGACAAAATATCTTTGATCGTCTTTTTGCTTTTTCCTAAAACAACGCTGAAGTCCAGCGGTACATCCATGATCAGATCCAGATTACGCGGTGAATTTCTTAAACTTGATTGTTCAAGATCTTGGAATTTCGGTTTCTGAACATTCACTGTTTCTTCTGCTGGAGCTGGTTCAGCTTTCTGTTCAGGTTCGTAAGCGGATGGTGTCTCTGCAACAGCCTCTTGTGGTTGAGAGGTTTCTCTTCCGTTCAACACTTCTGCTTCATCACCCAGCATAATCTCTACGATTTCCGAAGTCGTATCCAGCGGTAAAATCTGCATGATCTCGCTCTCCAGCAATCCTTCTACGCTTAAGTTGAAAGAGGTTTTTACAACCAGGCTTTCATCGGTCATTCCTTCAAGAACTGCATCTTCCAATTTATTCCATGATTCTACCTTAGGCGGCAGGATGTCGATCTTTTTATTGAACATCGTAGCCATGGCGGTTGAAGCTGACCCCATCATTTGGTTCATCGCTTCAGCAACGGCACTTAGTTCCAGTTCTGTAAACTCTTTTCCTTCTACATCTGTTCCATCGTTACCCATCATCAAATCAGCAATAATGATGGCATCTTGTACATCGATCATCAAGATGTTGTCGCCTTCTAACCCTTCTTTAAAGCCAATAGTTGTTACGACTTTTGGAACATCAGACTCTTCAATAATTTGTTTCAACGTCACACCAGACACTCTTGGTGTCGTGATTTTGATCGTACGATTCAATAATTGAGAAAGAGTGGTAGCTGCTTGAGACATGGAAATATTTCCGACTTCGCCCAAGATATCTTTTGTCTCTTGACTGATCAGGTCTGCTGAATCAGTATGATTGCCAGCCGGTTTATCAGCAGTACTCACACTGCCGCCGTTCAACAATGCATCGATTTCTTCTTGTGATAACTGATTGCTACTCATCTGCGCTCTCTCCTCCCATAAATTTTAATACTTCTACTGCTAAATGATCTTCTATCATGCCAGGTTTAACCTGATAATAAGGTTTATCTTCAATATACATTGTCAATGGTTTAGACGTTTTTTCATTCAACTGAATGATGTCGCCTTCTTCCATCTCTAAAAAATCAGAGATGGTCATCTGTGATTCACCCAGCAGCACTTCTAAGTTCAAAGGGACGTGATCCAGATTTTTGGACAATTGGCCTCTTTCAGATGAATCAAAGTCTTTACCAGAATGGAACCAGTTTTTGAAACTTAGTTTATCCAGAATTTCTTCAAAGAAGATATACGGAACACACATATTGATAAAAGTCCGCTGTTGTTCAAGACCTACTGAGAAAGTGACCAGTAAGACCGGTTCATTCGGAGACATGGTCTGCAGTAACTGCGGATTGGTTTCTGTGTATTCCAGCTCAACGGATAGCTCAGTGATTTCCCGCCATGCGGTTTCGAATGAACGTAAAAAAGATTTCGTAATATCTTCTAGTATCGCTCGTTCGATATCTGTAAAACTGTTTTTCTCTGAAGAGAAGTTATCTTCTGAAACTTCATTGTATCCGCACAGCAATTCGATCATTTGCAAACTGAACTGCGGATTGATTTCAATGATCTGCATCCCGTTAAGCGGTTTGCTTTGAAAAATGCCCATTAGGGTAAAGCTGGGAACAGAATGGACAAATTCATCAAAAGAAACTTGTTCAATTGCAGCGATTTTGATATCTACAGGTCTTCTCAACTGAGTAGATAACAGATTAACGGCAATTTTGGCAAAGTCTTCAAAGACCATTGTAATGGTTGATAAGTATTCTTTAGACAGACGAACAGGACGGCGAAAATCATACGGTTTTACCTTAGGGGAATCCAGTTCCTCTACCATTTGTTCTGTATCGATTTCGCCACTGTCCATCGCATCCAACAATGCATCGATTTCTTGTTGTGACAGGACTTTTTGGCTCACTATACTTCCTCTTTCTCCTTAAAGATCTTTTCTAGTTCAATACAGCTTACGATCTCACCGTAAGCTGAGATGTATCCAGAAATTACAGATTCTTCTTCCCCCACAGATTGCAGCTGGTCCTCTTCAATATCGCTTACTCCAATTACAGCGCCTACTTTAAGTGCAATAGGATTTTCTTCGGTATGTATGATGATTGTATTTTTATACCAATCGCCTTCAGAAGAATGGGATCCATTAAGGAGTATATCGAGGTCTACAAGTGTCATCACCTGTCCTCTTAAATTAACCAGTCCTACCGTCCACTCAGGAGACTGCGGTATAATCGTTGAGTCCAGTACAGTCGTTATTTCTTCTACTTTGTCTGTGGAAAATCCATAAATTCTTTCACCTAGACGAAACACGATCATTTGCATGGCTCGTCCCTCCTTATTATACGTAATATAAAACGGTGTGGGTGTGACAATTTTTTGAATTTCACATCCCCACCGTTATGTAGTCTTACTGGCTTGCTTTATCTAGTGCTTTGATGACACGTTCTGTATCAAAAGGTTTTACGATAAAGTCAATAGCTCCTGCACGAATCGCATCCATTACCATTGATTGTTGTCCCATAGCTGAGCACATCAATACAACAGCACTAGGGTCGATCGCTTTGATTTCTTTCAAAGCTTCAACACCATCTTTTTCCGGCATGGTAATATCCATCGTTACTAAATCAGGTTGAGTTTCTTTGAATTTTTCTACTGCTTCAATTCCATTTTGAGCTTCTGCTGCTACTTCATACCCATTTTTCTCAAGAATATCCTTTAATTTAATGCGCATGAATGCTGCATCATCAACGATCAATACACGTTTAGCCATTTTAACATTTCTCCTTTTCGTTCTTAAATTCCTAGTTGACGCAATAATAATTCTAACACACCAGGCTTAGGTACAAAATATAAACTTCCGTCAATTTTGTGTCCTAAATTGTAAAATTCATTTTTGATGATAAATATATTTTGATCAAATTGTTCTTGTTCCATATAAACACTGCTTAAAATGGATCCAAACATATCTTCTGTCATGATGGGAACGGTTGACACAATATTACGTTGGATCATCTTCATGACAGCAGTCATAAAGGAGTGTACAAGGATATTCACAAGTTCCTTGATCGCTGAATCAACAAGTTCATCTGTCAACTCGACATCTTCCTGAAGCATCATTCTTGCCAGCTTTTCTGCATTTTCGGGTTGAACGACAAACAGAAAGACACCGTATTCTTTGAAATCTCCAAAAGCGTTCATCAATACCGCCTTGACGATTTCATCTTCCTTGCGAATTTTTTGAAAGACTTGCTCGTAATCCATGATTTCTAACGTTGGAACATCCATCTCAACTTGCCCGTCGATCATTGTTGCTAAGCTAGTTGCTGCGTTACCTCCGCCAATATTCACAATCTCCTGTAAAGCATCTAAGCGAAGCAAAGATTTTTTTTGCTTCATTGTATCGCTTCCCTTCTGCCTTTGCAGATGGAAGTGAGATCCAGAATCAGACTGATGCTACCGTCTCCCATGATCGTAGCACCTAAGAAGTGACCCATTTCACCCAGTTCTTTCCCTAATTTTTTGATGACGATTTCTTTTTGTTGAACTAACTCATCAACAACTAAGGCGTGTTTTTCATCTCCGATCGAAACAATGATCACATGCGGACTGCCGGACTCATCTTCTGGCAATTCCAGTTTTTCCGTTAAACGGGTCAATGGAATGGTTGTTTCTTTGTATTGATAGACCTCTCCTTGGTGAACTTGAATAGCATCCTGTTCTTCAAATCGGTTTACTTTATCTATGATGGCTTGCGGCATCGCGAAGGTTTCTCCACCAGCTTTAACTAGTAGGGCTTGAATAATAGATAAGGTCAGCGGCAGAACGATTTTAAAGGTCGTTCCTTCTCCTGGAACACTGATCGTTTCGATCGTTCCGTTCAAACTGTTGATTTTTTGTTTAACAGCATCCATCCCTACACCGCGTCCGGAAATACCGGTCACTTTAGCAGCTGTTGAAAAGCCAGGGTGGAAAATCAGCTGCTGAATCTCTTCATCGGATAAGCCATCGGTTGATATGCCTTTTTTCTCTGCACTTGCTTTGATGATTTCCGGTTTTAATCCTTTACCGTCATCAGATAGCGTAACGACCACTCTGTTTCCTTCAGGATAAGCTGCCAGTTTAACTGTACCTGTTCTTGGTTTACCCAGTTTTTCCCGTTCATCCGGCATTTCCACACCGTGGTCGGCCGAATTTCTGAGCAAGTGAATCAGCGGCTCGCCAATTTCAGAAATAACCGTACGGTCTAACTCAGTGTCTTCTCCTTCAGTGACTAACTGGATCTCTTTCCCCAGTTCGTTCGCCAGATCTCTCAGCATTCGAGGAAAACGTTGAACGACCACACTAAAAGGCTGCATCCGTAACTGAAGAACTAACTCTTGCAGTTCTGTTGTAATTCTTCCAACTTGAGTCAGTGGTTCCGAAAGTTCAGATAATTTCTCTTTCTCAGATAAGTCCTCCAAACGGGTACGATGAATCACCAATTCAGATACTAAGTTCATAAATTGATCTAGTCTGGATAGATCTACGCGTATCGTTTGCTTTGCGATCGATTTTTTAGCTGTGGCAGCTTTTGTTGCTTGGTCAGCAGCAGCAGTTGGTGTTTCGACTGCGTTCGCAGCTGTTTCGATCGGAATGACCTCTGCTTTTTTTACGTGCTGCTCTTTTTGGAACGGTTCAATCAGCACTTGTTCAATTTCACTGGTATCCATAATTTGTGCTTTAATGTCTTCAGTATCTGATTTGCTGAGCAGCAGCAGTTTGAAATAATCCTCAAAGTCGCCTTCTTCGATTTTGTCAGAAGCAGGCTCTGTATGCATAATATCGCCTTCCTGCTCTAGCTTATTGATGACAAGGAAAGCTCGAGCAGCTTTCATAAAGCTCTCGTTATCGACTTTTACAGCAATCGAATAGGCTTTGTACTCAGTCTGTTCAGCTTGGGCAATCACTTCTAAGTCAGAGTCTTCCAAGTTAGATAAGATCAGATTCATTTCAGCAGAATGCTGATCACCAGTATCCTCAGTTACTGCATTCCATTCTGCGTCTCCGACAGCTTCCAGACGTTTGACAAGATGAGTGATATCCATATCATCACTTTCTCCGGCCCGAAGCGCTTCTACTATATCTGTTAATGCATCCAGACAGTCAAATATCAGTGAAATCGACTGTGTGTCTACCTGAGCAGTATGAGATTTAAATAATTCAAAGACATTTTCGACTGAATGGGTTAATTTTGCCATTGTATTATATCCCATTGTAGCAGCCATTCCCTTTAGGGTATGAGCGGCTCTGAATATAGCATCAATAATCTCACGGTCTTCAGGATTTTGTTCTAAACGCAGCACTTCTTCGTTTAATACTTCTAAATTGGTGTCTGTTTCCTCGAAAAACAGATCGCGGTATGCACTATTATCTTCCATGCTGATCGCCTCCTTCTAAATTGATTTAAACTATTTTTTCATATATAAATGATGCAACTTTTCTTAGTCCATATTGATCCGGCTGATAAATAGTCTCTGTTGCTCCTGTAAACAATAGGCCGCCCTTGACTAGAGAATCTGCCATCTTCCGATAAATTTCATCTTTCACTTCCGACTTGAAATAAATCGTCACGTTGCGGCATACGATTGCGTGGAACCCACTCTCATAATTTTCTTGCACTAGATCATGCTGTTTAAACTGGACTTTATCCCTTATTGATCGATGAATCGTATAATATCCATCGTCTTTAGTAAAGTACGTTTCTTTATCTACAAGCGATACATTTTTCAGTTCACCTTCACGGAAGTAGCCTTTCCCAGCTCTTTCAAGAATGGTCGTATCAATATCTGTTGCCAGGATTTTCTGTTTCAATTTGATGTTGTTTTTTTCCATAATAATAGCTAATGAATAGGGTTCTGCACCGATAGAACAAGCGGCACTCCAGATTTTCAATGCATCAAATTTAACCGACAAGTGCGTATTGACCATGAGTTCAAAGTTTTCAAATAAATCTTTATTTCTGAAAAATTCGGTTACATTGATCGTTATGTAATCCAGGAATTGTTTTTTAATGATTTCATCTGTTGAGATACTTCGGGCATATTCTTCTAAAGTAGCAGCTCCAGCCTGTTTCATTACAGTGCCGATTCTGCGCTGCAATTGTTTTTCTTTGTAAGCATTTAAGTTGATTTCCAGATTATCTAGAACCCACTTATAAAAAAACTCAAAATTTAATGTCGACATATCTATCATCCAATCATATGTTTTAATATTCCGCCGATTTCATCCAGCCTTGCTACTTTATCCGAAAATCCTTTTTCTTCCACATTCTTTGGCATACCGTAAATCACACAAGTCTCTTGATCTTGTGTGATCATATATCCGCCAGCTTTTTTGATGGCCATACTCCCTTTTAATCCATCATTTCCCATTCCAGTGAGCACAACACCCACTAGATGATTTTGATACTTTTCTGCTGCACTTTCAAATAAATAATCGACAGCAGGTCTGACTCCATGAATTTTTTCATCTTCTGTTAAGCGGATTTTATTGTTTTCAATCACCATGTGTTTTCCACCTGGTGCAAGATAAACGATGTCATTGTATATTCGTTCTCCGTCTTCAGCTTCGACGATTTTGAGAGCCGATAAAGTGTCTAGCCGTTTTGCAAATGATGCAGTGAATCCTTTAGGCATATGCTGAACGATAAATATCGGGATACCCACTTTATCCGGCAATTCTTTTATGACTTCGATAATCGCTTTAGGTCCTCCAGTAGAGGCTCCGATGACGATGGCATCCACTGGTGATGCAAAAGTCTGCTGAACTTTTATAGGTTGTTCGACCTGTTTGACTGCTAGTTTGATGACTGAAAAGTGCGCTTTGATTTTTTTCTCTAACGCTTCGCTGAACAGTGTCCAGTCTTTATTGATATCTTTAGGTCGTGAGATAAAATCTAAAGCGCCAAGTTCCAAAGCTTTTAATGTTGTCTCTTTTCCATCTGTCGATGAGCAGATCAGCAGTACTGGAACATTATATAGATGAGTCAGCTTACTCAACAGGTTCAAGCCAACACTACTTGAATCTTGTATGTCAATCGTGATCAGATCCGGCAGTTCTTTTCTCAATTCGGTAAATAACTCAGTTTCCGTGCTGACCGTTTTAAAAACTTCTACTCCTTCTATATCTCGGAGAATATGGCTCATGATTTTTCGCATTAATGTGGAAGAGTCCAACACCATAACTTTTATTGACATCTTCCAGCATCCTTCTCTAATAGTGATTTTTTTCTTATAGTATGTGCAGTTCGCGATTGACCATACGCACAGTCACTTTGAACGTTTCTAAATCAACAAACATGGTTCTTCCCATTTCTCCTCCAGTATGTTCTCCCAGGACAGGAATGTTCATTGAGTATAAGACATCTTTGACCGCCTTTATATTTCGCTTTCCGATCTGGATAGAATCAGGCTTCGAGCTGAATGAAAACATGCTGGCACCTCCAGCAATTTTTGCAATCAGCTTCTTATTGCCTGTCTGTTTAAAAAGCAGCTCAGCTACTTTCGGTATCGCAAGATCAGCAAATTTTTCCCATTTGGTCGTATCTTTGAATCCGCTGCTTTCCGGCAGCATGATATGGATCAGCGCCCCGACTTTAGTAATGGGTTCGTACAAAGCGATTCCCACACAAGAGCCCAGCCCTATCGTAATCAGCTGATTGGGCGGCTCGGAGATTTTATAATCTGAAATCCCCACTTTCACTTGTTCTGACATGACCTATCCTCCATCACTTGATAAAGCATTGCGCTCAATGCTGAATGCTGTCGATTTCTAACAAAGCTCGGATTTCTTCAGCTTGTTCAGCATTGAATAACAGGTTCGTATCTAAGATAGGAATAATGCCAGTATCCGTTTGAACAAAGTTTGAAATATAGGACGTCGCCAGTCCATCCATTTTATCTAATTGTTTTCTGTCTTTTGAAACTTGAGTTTCATAGTACGTTTCAACTGATAAAACTTCATTTACAGCGATACCGATTTTCTCGCCTTTCCAGTTAACGATGATTGTATCTGAGCGGTCAAGGTTTTCAATCTTCATCCCATAAAATCTTTGTGCCATATCTATGAGTGGTGTTATCACACCTTCTACGTCTTGGATTCCAATGACAGAGGCAGACATATCGGGCACAACAGTGAGATTTTCAATATGGATCACTCGATCCGTACTCGAGATTGGAATAGCAAAAGTCTGTTCTCCTACTCGAAACAAAATATGTTTATTCAATTTAGCTCCTCTTTTCTACAAATTAGACAGGTTGAGCTGTCAAGTTACCTTCGTCTACTGTCGGTCCAGCTGCTGATTTGCGTGAACCATTGATTTCAAAACCAGCTGCAGATTCTTTTAATGTTGCAGCAACTTCTTCAAGCGTTCTGATATGAGAAGAGAAATCTTCCATTGTTGCCAGAATTTCTTCTGCATTAGCAGAAACCTCTTGAGTCCCAGCAGAATTTTCTTCCGCTGAAGCTGCAATATTTTCCAGTTGAGCAACCACTTCATCTTTCCGTTCATTGATTACGGTAGAAGACTGCATAACGACAATCATACTCGCAACTAATTGTTCTAATGAACTCGCAACATTTTCAGAAGCTGTCAATGCTTCATTGATTTTCTGTGTCTGAACTTCGCTTTCCTGATTCGTTTCTTCTAAATGACTGACCATTCCAGTAGATTTCCCTTGGATAGTATGAATAATATTTTGAATATCTTTGGAAGACTGAGCACTTTGTTCAGCCAATTTGCGAATCTCTTCTGCTACTACAGCGAATCCTCTTCCTGCATCGCCAGCTCTGGCTGCTTCAATCGAAGCATTAAGGGCTAGGAGATTCGTTTTCTTAGCAATATTTGTGATTGCTAAAACGATGCCTTCGATACTTTGAATGTCGCCATCCACTTCTTCAATTTGTTCTTTCAAATTGTTTAAGGTCTCTAAGGTGACTTTCCAGTTTCCATCTACTTCTTGAGTAGCAAAAATGTTATTCCCGTTCAGTATCATTGTTTCATCTGCATGTCCACCCATTTTACCGACTGCTTCGTTGATCTCATTCAAAGCCTGCGACAAGTCGTTCATTTGGGTAGCTGTTTCTTCTGTATCCTGTGTCTGTGAACTCGTTGCTTCTGCTACACCCGTTATCGTTTGAGAAACTTCTGCTGTCGCTCTACTCGTCTGATCCGAAAGTTCAGTCAGAGTTGTAGCCATTTCAGATACATTTTTACTATTTCCTTGAATAGTCGCAATCGTAGATTCAAAAGTATCCATGGTCTCATTAAATGCTAGCGCTATTTGGTGAATCTCATTCCCTTTAGGATCCAGATCAGATCGAGCAGCTTTTTTTGTATTTTCTTTAGATGGCTGGCTGCCAGCCGCTTTGTTCACCAAAGCTGAAATAGGATTTTTGAAACTGACTAATTCCCCATAAGATAGACGATTTTTTAGATTTCCATTTTTCACTTGCTCGAATTTCTCCATCAGACTATTGGTAATGGACATGATGAATCCTGCTGCAAAGTAAGAAATAATCGCTGCGAGGATAATCGTAAAAATGATAATGATGATCAGCATAGTGGTTAAAGCAGCTTTTTCACTGCTCATTTCATTGGCATCGACCATCCCAAAGACCATCAAATCTAAATTAGGAATCCGTTCATAGTAAATTCCGAATGAAGACTGGTTAACAGTCTGATCATAGATCATGCCGGTATTATCATCAGTCATTTCATTTTTTGCTTTGACGAAAAACGGCTTATCTTCATATCGCTGTCCAATAATAGATTCATCTGGAGAAGCCAATACAATTCCATCATTCGTAATAATCTGTACGGATCCTGTTTCTGCGATTTCTGCTTCTCGAACGTCTTGTTTGATTGTCTCTAAATCCAAATCAACTGCCAGGATTCCAATCGTCGTTCTGCCAGCTACAAGTGGTCTAGTAACTGTCATGCGAGTTCGATTATTTAGAATAAACGGCTCAGACCAGTCCATTCCAACCGATTCCTTAGCTGTATTGAACCACGGCAGGATTTCAGTAATCGCTTTTCCTTTTAGTGATACAGTAGTTACAGCATTTTCTTCAGTATTTTCTGTCGGTATATAATAAGCATCAGCTATGTAACGATTTCCAGTAGACACATAATTGAGTCGGGAACTCAAGTCTTGTTTGGCATCTTCTACTCCAGAAGAAACCTGGTTCAACAAACTGTCCATCGCCAATCGTTCAACGGTTGACTCTGCTGCTGCTGCAGCACTATCGATCGTGCTGATAATATTTGTTGTGATCTGACGTTCTTGATCTTCAATTCGCTGCGTTAAAACGGTTGTTGTCTGTATGTATGCAAAGGTCAGCGATGCTAGTACCGGGATCAGCATCACGACGGTGAGTGCGATCATAATCGGCCATCTGACGCTTTTGTGACCTTTCTTATGTATGTTGTTTTTAGAACCCTTCAGTTTAGACCAATCGACTTTATTCCATTGACTCTTGAAAGTGTTCCATTGTGCTTTGATTTTATCCATAAATTTACGAACTCCTTCTCAGTGCAACAATGCACCTCATTAAAATATACTTTAAAGAATACTTAACCGACATAGTTTATTATCGGTAAGTATTCTTTAAAGTTTATATTAAAAAAGGAATAATTTAAAATAGAAATCTCACTCTTTAACTTAAAGTTGTTAGAATAGAATGAATAATGGTACCGTATTAAGAAAGAATTGAAGATAAAATTATCCTATTTGATCGTAAAATGATCAGTCGATTCTTTTAATGTGCCTGATAATTCTTTTAGATGATGGATCGTATCTAAGAATTCATCCATTGTAGCCAAAATTTCTTCAGCGTTAGCAGAGACTTCTTCTGTTCCTGATGAATTTTCTTCTGCGGAAGAAGCAATGTTGACTAAAGCACCAACAACTTGTTCTTTTTTTTGTTCGATCGTCGAAGTTGAATCAATGGTTTTATCAATAGATACCACCAGTTCTTCGATCCGTTTAGAAATATCAGCATTGGTCTGTGTTACTTCACTCAATGCACTAGTCTGATTTTGACTCTCTTCAAAGGCTTCTTCTAATGTATGGACCATTCCGGTTGATTTATCTTGAACATTCGATATGATTGTACTAATGGTATCAGAAGATTTATGACTCTGCTCAGCCAGTTTTCTGATCTCTTCAGCAACCACAGCAAATCCTTTTCCAGAATCACCAGCACGCGCCGCTTCTATAGATGCATTAAGAGACAAGAGGTTCGTCTTCTCTGCAATTCCTTGAATTACTTCAAGAATTCCTTCGATATTTTGAATGTCTTGATCGACCGTCAAAATATTGCCTTTCAACTGCTCTAATGTGCGCAACGTTGCAGACCAATTCTTATTAACATTATCCAGATTAGCGTTATTTTCTTTCAAAGCACTCGTAGTCGTATCTGATTTATCAGCAATGATCTTTACATGTTTTGAGATTCGGTCTACTGAACTCGATAATTCATTCATCTGATTTGCTGTCTCTTCCGTGTCCTTAGTTTGTATACTGGTTGCTTCAGCAATTCCAGCAATCGTTTCAGAAACTTCCTCTGTCGCAGATTGTGTCTGTTCTGCAATATTATACAAATTATCAGACATAGACGTGACATTTGTCGCTTTATCAATGATCATATGAATGACTTGGTTAAATGAACGAGCTGCCTGGTTAAAACTAATGGCAATCTGATGTAATTCATTTCCGTTAGGATCCAGATTCGCTTTTTCCTTTTGTTCTTCAAGCAGTGCCTGCGGGTCTTTTTTCTTGTCTTTTCCAAATAAGTCATAATTAAATGCATAAATACGTGCCGTCATGTCTCCGTGCTCTAGTTTATATAGAGCTTGCTGAATCGTACGGGTTATAGAGACAACATACTGAGACACCAGCCATCCGATAATGACAGCGAGTATGAGTGTAATGAATAGAACAATCACAACTCTATTCAAGAACATCTGGTTCTCATTCGCCATTTCATCTGCTGATACTGTACCATATACTGTTAGTCCCAACTGCTCAACATTCTCATAGTAAATGGGGAAAGAACGATTATTTAGATCGTTGAAAAGTTCACCTGATTCACCCGTTGCATCTAAAAAGATCGACTGATCCGAGACGTCTTGTCCATTTAATTCCTGATTACTGGTTAGTTGTCTGATTCCTTTATTTGATATAACAAACGGATAGCCGGTACGTCCGATCTGTTTATTGTCAACAAAATCGCTGATATTCTGTAAATCGAGTGTTACACCGACAACTAATTCCTGGTTAGGCACTTGTCTTATAATAGCCATTGTAGTCGCTTCAGTTTCTTTATCAATATATGTATCTGACACATAGAATTCTTCATCTGTCTGCATTGCTCCATCGAACCATGCATTAGCCGATAAGTATAAATTTTCTTCAGATAATGTACTTACATTATTCATACCTGGTTGGTAAACAAAAATATCCGATACATAAGTCAATGATTCTTTCATCAACTCCATTGATCGATTTAATTGTGCTACGGGAGCGTCTTGTCCTAGTTGTCCGATTTCAGGAGCATTCGTTACGGCAGTAATCGTTGATTCAGCTTCAAGTTCAGCATCTTCCAGAAAAGATATCACTCGTCCTGTCGCTTCTTTTTGCTCTCTGAGCAAACGATGCTCTACCGTTTCCTCCATTTCAAGATATAACACATAAGATACAAGTACAACTGGTATCAGAACGAGTAAGCTGAAAATCAGAATTAATCGATTTCTAAGAGATTTCTTTCGCTTAATGTTCTTTTTTCGATCAGCTTTAGAAAAGTTTCTGAATTTTTCTTTAACATTTTCTTGAATAGAACCTTCCATTTTATTCCCACGCTTCCTTTTCAGTTAAATTTTACAACCTTTCGTATAATCGGAGACTAAACTATTGTTTTAAGGCTGTTTTCAGTAACCTTACTTCTTTGTAATCGTTAGATAACACTCTTTACATAAAATAAAAACTTCTATGCCAGCTGATTGTTTTATCAGCAGCATAGAAGCTTTTTTATGATTTATGATTTTTCAAATCGATTCCACTTCGAATCTTCCCTAGTATATCCTTCTAAGTGATAAACCTGATTCTCTTCGTCATATAACTGTCTTTCAATAATAGTTTCATTACGGAGCTGCACTAATAAATCTCCACGTGTATGCTCCACTTCAAGCTGATATGGAACCATTGTTTCCTGAATGGCATTCTCAACTTTCTCCAACAATAAAGCAATATCTTCATCAGACTTGGCTGAAATGACGACATTCGGGTACAAACTCGGCTCAACATTTCCTTCAACTAAATCTTTTTTATTGTAGACGGTTAATCTTGGAATGTTATCCATATCCAGTTCTTTCAATAAATCCAAGACCGTTTGTTCATGCCCGGATATATTTTCTTCTGATGCATCAACAACATGCAAAAGCAGATCCACCCCTTTTGACTCTTCTAAAGTCGATTGAAAGGCTTCAATCAGCTGTGTCGGCAGGTCCTGAATAAATCCTACTGTATCAGTTAGGGTTGCTTGCAGACCTGATGGCAAAACGATTTGTCTTGTTAGCGGGTCCAATGTGGCAAATAACTGGTTCTTTTCGTAAGTGCCTGTTTCAGTAATAGCATTTAATAGAGTGGATTTCCCGGCATTTGTATAACCGATTAATCCGATCTGATAGACATTGCTTTGTTTTCTTTGTTCACGGCTGCGTTCTCGGTGAGCTTCAATTTTTTTCAGTTCTCGTCTGATGTCTGTCATTTGTCGCTGGATATGTCTGCGGTCTGTCTCTAGTTTCGTTTCACCAGGACCACGTGTACCGATTCCAGCACCTAATCTTGACATATTGACCCCTTGTCCGGCAAGACGCGGCAGCAAGTATGATAACTGCGCCAGTTGTACTTGTAAACGTCCTTCTTTACTCTGGGCTCTTAAAGCAAAAATATCTAAAATAACTTGAATCCGATCAATGACTTTTGTTTCTACTTCTTCCTGGAGGTTGCGGATGTGTCTGGGAGAGAGTTCCTGGTTGAATACAACGGTGGCAGCCTCTGTTTCTTCCACCAAGTGTTTTAACTCATTCACTTTTCCTTTTCCAATAACGGTTTTTGCATCTTGCCGTTCTCTTTTCTGAGTTAATTCTCCGACTACTTCTCCTCCGGCATTTTCGACCAACTGCTTCAGTTCTTCTAATGAGTAAAGAAACTGCTGATCGGTTTCCGTAGTCTGGATGCCGGCAACGATCACTTTTTCATATTGCTCTTCTTGTTCCATCGTCTCACGTCCTTAAAAATACTTCTATTTGTTCTAGAAGCTCAGATTTTGTTTCTGGGTACTCTACTAAATTCCACCAGCCGCTGACCTCCATCCGATTTCTGAACCAGGTCAACTGACGTTTTGCATATCTTCTGGAATTCTGTTTGACTTTTTCTGTCGCTTTTTCTAATGATTCCTCGCCTTCAAAATAGGGAATCCATTCTTTATAGCCGATTCCTTTGATACTTTGCGCATCTGCTGGAACAGAACGGATCAGTTTTTCAGCTTCTTTCAGCAAGCCGAGTTCAAGCATTTCATCCACTCGTGAATCGATACGCTGATATAACAACGCTCGGTCAGTCGTCAGACCAATGATGAAAGCATCATACAATTTCTCTTTCTGCTGCTTTTCTGATTGCAGTACTGAAAAACGTTTACCAGTTGTTTTAAATACTTCTAGTGCTCGAATCACTCTGCGTACATTGTTAAAATGGATTTTTTCTGCAGCTTCAGGATCAGTATCTGCCAGTTTCTTCCATAAAGATTTATTGCCATGCTTAGCTGCATAACGCTCCATTTCAGCACGGTAAACTGGATTAGGTGCTGCTGATCCGCCATGAGAGACATTATATAGAAGGGACTCGATATATAAACCCGTTCCGCCTGCAATAATCGGCAGTTTATCTCGACTAGCGATCTCTTCTATTCTCGCAGAAGCCTTTTCTTTAAAATCAGAAACCGTATAAGCTTCCGTCGGTTCAATTTCATCAATTAGATAATGCGGGATCTGACTTCTTTCTTTCTGAGTCGCTTTTGCTGTACCAATGTCCAGACCTTTATAGATCTGCATAGAATCTCCGCTGATAATTTCTCCATTAAGCTGCTGTGCCAAAGAGATACTTAAACTTGTCTTTCCAACTGCGGTAGGACCGACAATCACAATTACTTTTTCTTTCACGTTCTGCCTCCAGTCACTTTCTGTACCGTTTAGTATACCATATTGACTGATAGGCTCTAAACAAAAAAGCAGCACCTGTACGGTACTGCTCACTGTATTACGCGTTCATTTGAGTTTCGATCTTGTCTAACAGTTCATTTCTGCCAGCGACTGCAAAGATAAATTCATCACCCTGGTTGTCGCTAATAAATAGTCGATTGGAAACCAGCTTGATCGATTTGCTTTTACGAAGCACATGGATATTCTCTAATTTGATGCGCAATGGTTCGTCAGAGAGGCTTCCTTTAAGTGATTTAAAATAAAGTGCCTGATCTGTAAGGATGATCGTTCCACTGATAAAATCATAACGTTTGTGCTTGAGCTTTGCTTTCTTATCTATGATTTGTGTCTCATCAGGTGGAAAAATTGAAGCTTCATTACTGTTTTTCAATATACACACCTTCTTTATGAGTCAGTATTGAATTAATCATAGTTTAAAACTTCCCTAAGCTAATCACAACTAAAACACTTCTGGTTTTGTTAATCATTTAATAAGGATAAGACTTCATCTTTTGAAAGACTGGAAATGGTTTGTTCATTACCTGTTTCTATAACCGTATCGATCAATTCCCGTTTTTTGGCTTGCAATTCATTGATACGTTCCTCAATCGTTCCAGTAGCGATGAGGCGTATGATTTGAACGGCCTTTTTCTGTCCATAGCGATGAACTCGGTCAGCGGCCTGATCTTCGATCGCCGGATTCCACCAAGAATCATATAAGATAACTGTGTCTCCGCCAGTTAGGTTCAGGCCAGTACCGCCTGCTTTGAGTGAAATTAGGAAGAGATCCTTTTCGCCCATATTAAATCGAGTCGTTAAAGTCAGTCGATCTTCATTTTTTGTCTGTCCATCCAGATAATGATAATCAATTTCCTGTTGATCCAGCCGCTCCCGTATGATGCTTAGCATGGAGGTGAACTGAGAAAATAATACGACCCGCTTGCCATTCAATCTTGCTTCTTCTAAATATTCAAGCAAACGTTCAAGTTTTGCAGAATGTCCTTCATAGTCATTTATAACCAGTGAAGGATCGCAGCAGATCTGTCTCAGTCTCGTCATTCCTGCTAAGACTCTTATTCGGTTACGTTCGAATGAGTTCTCTCGAATCATTCCTTTTACTTCTTCTCTGATCAAGCTCAACTGAGATTGATAGATTCGTTTTTGGTCGGTCGTCAGATCGATGTATTCTGTAGTCTCTGTTTTCTCCGGCAGATCGCTTAACACATCGCGCTTCAGTCTTCTCAATACAAAAGGACGTATCTTCGCTGCAATTCTGGATTGATCCAGCTGCTTATACCCTTTTCTGTTTTTAAACAGACCTGGCTGAATAATGGAGAATAATGACCACAGTTCTCCAAGATTATTTTCAATCGGTGTTCCAGATAGTGCAAATTTTGTATCTGCTTTAAGCTGATGAACAGCCTGCGTCGTTTTCGCTGCACTGTTTTTAACATTTTGCGACTCATCCAATACGATCGTCTTGAAGGATTGATTCTGGTACAGCAAGAAGTCTCTTTGAATCAACGGATAGCTGGTGATGAGGATAACAGAATCTTGATCTTCAGTCTGACTGATGATGGCTTCACGTTCTTCAATCGAACCAGAAACCAGCACTGTATCTAATTCCGGTGCAAATTTCTTAAATTCATGCTGCCAGTTATACAAGACGCTTGATGGACAAATGATCATATACCGTCCACCAGATTCTTGAATTTTAGATAGCAAGAAGGTAATGGTCTGGAGCGTTTTTCCAAGACCCATATCATCCGCCAGCACCCCTCCGAAACCATAATGATCCAAGGATTTCAGCCAGTTGTATCCTGTTTTCTGATAAGGACGCAATTCAGCATTCAGATGATCCGGTAAGTCAAAGGTAATATTCTGCGGTTCCAATAACTGCTCAGCCAATTTTTTGAATTGATTTCCTTTTTTAATGATCGAATCTTCTAGAACACTCAACCCTTGAAAAACAGGTACTGACATATTTTTAGATATATCTTTAGATTCAATATCCATCTTCTGGACTGTTTCATTTAACTGTCTGAACTTTTCTTCTTTTAAGTTCAAGATTTTACCATTCGATAAGCGATAGTATTGTTTGTTGTTATTTAGTTTCTTGATAATTTCTTTCAGATCTTCTGCGTGTATATCTTCAGCATCGAAACTGACATCCAGCAGATTAGAATTTCTGTTAAGTTCAATGGAAAGTGATGGAGCAGTTTTAGGCTCATAAACCAGTCGTCTGGCATTGACAGACATAAAGATCTCGAACTGTTCTGCCAGTACAGGCAGACTTTCATACAAGAACTCACTTAATTCATCTAGTGTTTCCAGTACCCAGCGTCCATCTTTGACTACTGCTGTACTTAAAGCTTCATGTGCCATACGCAGCAAGTAGTCTTCTTTGATCAGCTGACGAATCACTACTTTGTCGGCTTCTTCTTCAATCGGCTGATCTCTGAGCGGATAGATGGTAATACTGCCATACTTGAACACTGGACTGACATGCAGCTGGTCATTCACTGTGTCGATGTAGCATTGAGCTACAAGTTCTTCTTGATAGACCGTCTGCTGAACATCAGTATTCATTTCAATATCCAAAAAGGATGAAAGTTGAGAAAGGACAGTTGAAGCAAATTCCGTCAACTCTCTTGATCTCAATACTAATGGAGCGCGTTCTGTTTTATCAAATACTTCCATCAGACTGCTTAACAGCTTATATTGATCGGTCTTCAGAAAGAAGAATTCATGGTTCCATTCCACTAAGTTAGCTCCACGATGAAAATTCAGTTCCAGCTCATCCGCATTTTCTTCAGCGATTGAGAAATGATACAGCTTATCTTTTTTCTCCAGCTTGAAAGACAGTGGAAAGCGGTCAAAAGAATCAGTAATCAGAACATTGTCCAAATCGCTCAGCTTCATCAAATGCTTCGGCGGTCTTCCGAAGCGGACAAATCCGCCATCAGTTTTTTCCAACGTTTTCAGAACCAGCTTCAAGCTTCTCGATGGAATTTCCAGTTCGTTTTTATTCTGATACGAACTCGCGTATCCCACTGGAGTCGCTGAACGGACTAATTGATAGACATCATACAATACTTCAAGCATTTTACGATCCCATGGATTCAGTCCATGCTGATCTGGATCATACGTGAAGTTTTTTCCAAATTCATATGTTCTGCCTTCCAAAATCTCAGAAATAACATGAGGAATATTTTTGACCACGTACAACCGATCAATACCGGCTTTCATATAGAAGTCATATGCATAGGCGTATCCAGTCCCGCTAATGTTCAGCACAAATTCAAATTTGATTGCCTGATTCTTATAATCGTTAGATTGTCTCGAAATTTCCTGCTTGGAGACTTGTATCAATTGCCGAATGGCTTCTTCACTTTTCTTATACGAAAACATTGGCTCTTTTAATGTAGATTCAGGTCTTAATTGACCGACTTTTTTTAAGTCATTGGATTGGATTTCATTCGCTCTCAACATACTGGCAACCACATGTTTACAAGCTCCGGCATTTTTTTCAAAAGGAAGGCAAGAACAGTGATATTTTTTCGCAACACCATTTGGGTAGAATCTCAGATTGACTTGTTCTGTTTTTTGATCTTCTACACTAAATGATAATGTGTTCGCCGGCTCATCTACACTAGTCAAGTGTACAGTGCCTGCTTTAAACAACTGACTGCCTTCTGAGTAAACGTTGGAACTAGAGGCTAATGAATTAATGGTTGTTTCGGGAAAAAATTGCTTTTTAAACATGCATGTCATCCTTTAAACAGTTTTAAACAGAAGAAAGGATTGCTCCTTAAAGTTCATCTATATATTATAACAAACATTGAAGAAACTTGTAACACATTCACAAAAGAGATACACTAAATCTACGAATTTAGACTAGGAGAATAATCATGCCAAAGAGAAAAATTGTATCCCCTAATTTACCCGACCAGTTAGCTGCAGGAGATCTGGAGGTTCTGTTAGATGTAGAAGATCCCATTATAGAAAATGTCCTGATTGAGAACTGCACAGTTTCGATTGATTCCATTCGAAACTTGGAATTCAGACAAGTTCGTTTCAAAAATGTAATATTTATGAACTTCATTGCCCCAAATGTCTATTTAAGAGATGTTGAATTTGATCATTGTCAATGTATCAATGCGGAACTGACCGAATCAGCACTAAAACAAGTTGAATTCCGTCAGTGCAGAATGAACGGTATCTCATTTGGTGAGAGCTTTTTAGAGGACGTACAATTCAATCATTCCATGCTGGATCTTTCCAGCTTTGCCTATGCAAAGCAAAAAAACGTCCGCTTTTCTGATTCCCAGCTAAAAGAGGCTGACTTTTACGAGAATACCTTTAAATCCATTCAGTTTGATCAATGCGATCTGTCAGGCACTCGATTTTCTAATACGTCTCTCAAAGGGATTGACTTAAGTACTTCAAAATTTGAACAAATCAGTGTTGATATTGACAGTATTAGAGGGGCCATCGTTAACCGCGAACAAGCTCTCGGATTTCTGCAGCTATTAGGATTAGTAGTCAAAGATTAAAAAGTAGATGAACTGATCATAAGCTGATCAGTTCATCTACTCTTTAGATTAATTTATATAGTTTTACATCATGACTTTCATTTGTTAAATTGGTCGATTCTATTATTGAAATGTTATTCAAAATTTCTTTGGCAACTTTGAGCATTATAGAGCTATTTTTATAGTAAGATAAATTACCTATCGATGTATCCGATATAAGATAAACAGACAAAACATGACCTACAACTTTTTCTTGATTTAGACTATTTTTATGTTCTTAGTGTTACATTGAATACGTCTGGAAATTCATGTCACATTTTAATCCTGTTTCTTATTCAAATGGTTTTGATAAAGTCAGGATACTAAACGCAACTTTTAAAAACTAGCTGCTAAATATAAGGTACTGTTTATCTTAAGTCATTTCAAACTACTTAATAATTTAATATCTGACTTCTTGTTGACCATCCGTTCTTTTGGTTTTCTTTCCTTAGATTAATAAATTTTCAAATATATTATGTACTATTTTTACATCTATAGTAAAAATTACTAAATAATGAAAAATTGCTGAAGGCTAACTGAATAAATTAAATTAATTCATTATGAGTTCTTTGAGGAATGAAAGCAGTATCAATATAATACCGTAAAAAAATTCCCGGATTCAACAGTGTTGGTTCACTGTCGAATCCGGGAACAATTCTTTTATATTATTTACTGTCAAGTGTTGTAACTAAATATTGATTTAAAGTAGCCCGTATTTCTTCTAAATGTCCTGATTGATTGACAGGCTGATCATTTTTCAAAGCATATTCCTGCAATTCTTTCAAACTGGTTGTTCCTTCGACGATTTTCTGACCAATCCCAGATTCAAAAGATGCATAGCGTTTACTGACGACTTGATCGAGTGCTCCATCTTCAATAATACGGTGCGCTGTTTTCAGCCCAATTGCAAAACTGTCCATACCAGCAATGTGAGCTTTGAACAGGTCCTCTGGTTCAAAGGACGTTCTGCGTACTTTTGCATCGAAGTTCAATCCGCCTTTTCCAAGGCCTCCGTTTTTCAGAATCTCTACCATGGCTAATGTTGTCGCATATAAATCAGAAGGAAACTCATCTGTATCCCACCCTAAATGCGGATGACCCTGGTTGGCATCTACAGAACCAAGCATGCCATTGATACGAGCATAGCGCAATTCATGTTCGAATGTATGACCAGCCAAGGTTGCATGGTTGGCTTCGATATTAAATTTAAAATGTTTTTCCAAGCCATATTTTTGAAGGAATGCAAAGCCGTGTGCTGTATCATAATCGTATTGATGAGTAGTTGGTTCCATTGGTTTTGGTTCAATAAGGAACTGCGCATCAAAGCCGATTTCTTTTGCATAATCTACAGCGAGATGGAAGAATCTTCCTAGATTGTCAAGCTCCAGTTTCAAGTCAGTATTCAATAGGCTTTCATATCCTTCTCTACCGCCCCAGAACACATAGTTTTCAGCGCCTAATCTATTTCCGACTTCCAATCCTTTTTTCACTTTAGCTGCTGCGTACGCATAAACCTCGGCATTGTTAGAAGTAGCTGCACCGTGAACAAATCTTGGATGGGTAAAGTTGTTAACGGTATTCCAAAGCAGCTTCACTTTACTGTCTTTTAAGTAATCTTCCATTAAATCTACAATAATGTCTTGATTATCAAACGTCTCTTTTAATGTAGCCCCTTCTGGAGCAATATCTGCATCATGGAAGCAGAAATAAGGAATGCCCAGCTTTTCAAAAAATTCAAAAGCAGCTTCAACTCTAGCTTTTGCTTTATCCATTGGATCTGAAAATTTATCCCATGGACGGATAGCAGTTCCGCTTCCAAAAGGATCTGATAAATCTTCTGTGAAAGTATGCCAGTAAGCCACACCAAATCTCAATTGCTCTTCCATCGTTAAGTCGCCTACTTTTTCGGCTGGGTTGTAAAATTTAAAGCTTAATGGATCTTTTGACTGGCTCCCTGCAAACTGAATTTTTTTAACTGAATCAAAGTAGCTCATTACTTCATCTCCTATTTTTAGTTAGTTAGTATAACTTACAAACTAACTATATGTTATTTTGTAAACGGTGTCAACGTTAAATGTTCTCTCTTTTTTCTGTCTAACAGTATCCATTTTGCCATATCTCTATTTTTCTTAGAATTTCGCTAATTTATGACTTATTGGTTTGATTGATGGATAAATTTCTCGGTAGATATTATAGAGTTCATTATACCGCTCGACATTATCCAGGTTTGGGATGACGGCTTTTTTATATTGAACAAAACGATCTGCACAGTCACTGAAGTCAGTGAACCACCTTGCACCTACCGCAGCAATCATAGCAGCGCCCAATGCCGGTCCCTGTTCAGCTTTTAATGTAGTGACGGGTGCATTAAAAATGTCCGCTTGCATCTGCAGCCATTCAACGTTTTTGGAACCGCCTCCGACTGAGACAATTTCTTTAAAGGACTTCCCGGAGAATTCTTTCATCAGCTCGTATGAATCTCGAAGCGAAAAAGTAATGCCTTCAAGAACAGAACGGGTGAAATGATCTCTAGTATGATTGATATCCATTCCGATGAACGTTCCGCGAATCTCACTGTCTGTGTAAGGCGTCCGTTCACCTGTAATATAAGGTGCAAAGAGCAAACCATTAGAACCGGGATCAATGTTGTCGATTTTCTCTAAAAGCGTCTCATAACTGGTTTCTGGAGCAAAGGTCTTCTTATACCAGCTCAGGCTGTTCCCTGCTGCTAACGTGACGCCCATAGAATAAAACTGCCCCGGAATAACGTGGTTAAAATAATGAACGTGCCCTTGATAATCTTTGCTATCTGAAGGTTCAAATGCCAGAAACACTCCTGAAGTCCCGATACTTGCCATCGCTTGGTGAGGATGAATGATGCCTGCTCCCAATGCGGCACATGCGTTATCTGCTCCTCCTGAAAAGACTTCAACGTCTTTACTTAGATTCAACTTTTCTGCCAGCTCTTGAGAAAGCGTTCCGATTTTGTCTTGAGACTTTACGAGTTTTGGACAAATTTCTGGACTGATATCAAAGGCATCTAAAATCTCTGTGCTCCATTTTCGGTTTTCAACATCCAATAATGAGGTCCCTGCTGCATCTGAGTACTCCATTTGTTTGCTTCCGGTCAGTTTAAACCCTACGTAATCTTTAGGCAGTAAGAATCCTGCAACCTTTTCCCATATCCTTGGTTCATGTTCTTTTACCCAAAGTAATTTCGGAAGTGTGAAGCCTTCCAAAGCTTTATTTTTTGTAATGTCAATCAACTGATCTCCCAGTTTTTCTTCAATCATTCTGCATTGTCTAGTTGTCCTGACATCGTTCCATAAAATGGCTTTTCTAAGGACAACATCATTTTCATCTAAAAGAACCAGCGAGTGCATCTGACCAGAAAAACTGATAGCCTCTATATTTTCCGCTGCATCTTCAGTCGAAGCTGCAATTTCTTTCAAAACTGATTTAGCTGCTTTAACCCAGTCATCAGGATCTTGTTCACTATACCCTTTTTGAGGAGTATATAGATCATACTCAGCAACCGCTGAACTTACGATATCACCATTCTCGTTTACCAAAATACCTTTTAATCCGCTTGTACCGATATCTAATCCAACAACGTAACGCATTGACTCACTCCTTTGATCTTTTTACTTTTCCAGTCTATTTATTCGATGATAAAGACTTCGAGTTATCAACAAAGCTTTTGATTTTCTGATAAATTATGGTAAAGTAAAAATACTTTCTTAGTTTGTTTAAATTTTAAACGAACTTGCAAGCTTACTATATCGAATCCACAACTTATTGTCAACCGCTTTCATTGCTTTATCTTTAGCAAATGAGCAGCGGTTGCTAAACTATACTTAAAAAAGAAGGAATCATTATGATCCAATCCATTAGAGAACAAAATTCACTGCTCGTGCTGTCAGAAATTATCAATCAGTATACAATTTCTCGTGCCAAAATCTCAGAGAATACAGGTCTCAATAAAGCGACTGTCTCAGAAATTGTAAAACAGTTGATCACTGATCACTACGTTATTGAAACGGGAGCCGGCACCAGTACTCCTTCAGGCGGCCGCAAACCGATCATGCTGACGCTCAATCATCAAGCAGGCGTCGCTGTTAGTTTCGATATTCGTTACAATCGACTGAGTTACCTAGTCACCTACTTGAATGGAGAAAAAATTGAACGACACTCAAGAGAGATAGAAGTCAACAAACATACTGTGATTCCATTGATTTCGGAAGTCTATAAAGCTTTGCATGAACGCTATAGCGACTTGCCGTTTAGTATCATTGGTGTCACTGCCTCAATCCACGGAATCGTTGATCAGAATCATATTTTACTGACCCCCTATTTTGATTTAGATGAAATAGAGCTCGCTGAAAAGTTACAAGAACACCTGCAAATTCCTGTGTTTATCGAAAATGAAGCGAATTTAGCGGCTTTAGCTGAACTTTCGTTCAACCCTTATCGTTCACACCTTATTTCATTTAGTGCTCATACAGGTATCGGAGCTGGGATCATCCTTGATCAGCAACTCTATAAAGGATTTAAGGGCAGAGCTGGGGAAGTTGGCCATACCGTGTTGTATCCAGAAGGAAAACTTTGTGCCTGCGGCAATCATGGCTGCTTTGAACAATACTGTTCTGTCACTGCTTTTGTCAACCGAATGCACACTTTAAAAAAAGATCATACACTTTCACTGGACAGCATCGCAGCCCTTTACCGAAATGATGATTCTCAGACACAGCAGTTTTTAAATCAGTATTCTAAAGAAGTGGCTATCGGATTGACCAACTTGATCGGCTTATATGATCCTCAGATCGTCTACCTGAATTCTGAAATTTTCGAGCTGTTTCCAGACAGCCTAGAACAAATTGATCAGTATATCCAGCAGACAATTTATAAAGATGTATCTGTACTTCCTTCACAGTTGGGAAGTGATGCCAGTCTTTATGGGGGCGCCGTCTTATGTTTGAAAAATTATTTTAAAGTAGAGACCTTTGCATTTCCCCAATCCACCGCTTAATAATTATTCATGAAGATAAAACATCCCTGGATACACTTTTATCTATTAAGTGTATCCAGGGATGTTCTTTTCCCCCTCTTCTATATCAAGCAATCCAAATTATGCTTTAATAGCTGCCATAACTCATTAAATGACTAGGTAAAACTTAATCTTTAAATAGTTGCTTATGTTATTCAGACTGAATACTTACGGTTTCAGTTTGATTATAGATATCACACCATTAAAACTGAAATCGCTGTTTTTATGTCTTATGTACACCGGAATGTGTACAAAAAGAATGAAAGTGTACAGGTGCGCTTCTTCTTGTAAACGGTTCATTAAAACCCTTACAATAAGCTTATCAAAAATATAAGGAGGCATCATCATGTCAAAAGATTTTTGGCAACGTCTGGGTAAATCTTTAATGACCCCTATTTCTCTGATTGCTGCAGCAGGGATTTTTCTAGGGATCAGTTCTGTTCTTCAAAACGCAGATATTGTAGGAGAGGCTTTTGTCTCACTGACTGTTGTACAGCATTTTATCGGAATCGTCCGCGCATTAGCCGGAGGAATTTTCGGAAACTTGCCGATATTGTTTGCGGTAGCCATTGCCTATGGTCTAGCAAAAAAAGAGAAAACGACCGCTGCTTTTTCCGGTGTGATCGGATTTATTTTATTCCATATTACGATTCAGTATTTATTGAGCGTTAACGATATCACCGCCGCAACTTATTCTGTTGAAGCACTTATGGAAAGCGGTATGTCAGAACTCGCAGCAACACAAACTGCTTCTCAGTATGAGACCGTGTTAGGCATATTCACACTGCGCATGAACGTGTTTGGCGGTATTTTAGTCGGTCTGCTCGTTTCATTCTTGCATAATCGTTTCCACACCATCGACTTACCGACTGCTATCAGCTTTTTCGGCGGAAAACGGTTTGTCCCTATTATTACTGCAGTAGTAACACCATTTCTTGCATTATTAATGTATTTTGTCTGGCCTTATTTTGGAGCTGCTATTGAATGGGTCGGAAACTTGATTGCACAAGCGGGTTTGATTGGAACTTTCTTGTTTGGGTTCCTCGAGAGACTGCTGGTTCCTACTGGATTGCATCATATTCTGAATCAGCTGGTTCGCTTTACACCGATTGGAGGAATAGCAGAGATCGATGGCGAACAAGTAGTAGGTGCGCTGAATATTTTTAATACCTCTCTTGCACAAGATACACCAGATATGGGCGTCATGTCAGAAGCTACTCGATTCTTGGCACAAGGTAAAATTCCATTTATGGTATTCGGTCTTCCGGCGGCAGCCTTTGCTATGGTCAAAACGGCTTTGAAAGAGAAAAAACAAGAAGTTAAAGGATTAATGTCCGCTTCCGGTTTAGCCAGCTTTACCACCGGAATTACTGAGCCGATTGAATTTTCATTTATTTTCGTTTCGCCTATCTTGTATTTATTCCATGCTTTTATGGCTGGAATGAGTTTTATGCTGATGGACGCTTTCGGGGTTGTAATCGGAAATGTTCAAGGCGGCGTAATTGATCTATTTGTTTTCGGTATTTTACAAGGAACAGCAACGAATTGGTACTGGGCAGTGTTAGTCGGTTTATGCTATGCCCCAATCTACTACTTCGTATTCAAGACCGTTATAGAAAAAAGACATGTTCTGACACCAGGTCGAGAATTAGAAGATGATGAAGTAACAAATGAAACAGCTTCTCCATCTGCTGATTCAGGAGATCTGGGAACCGCCATCGTTCAAGCTTTAGGCGGCAGCAATAATATTAGAAGCATCGACAACTGTTTTACTCGTTTAAGATTAGTTTTAGGAGATACCTCTCTTGTTGATGAAGCAGCATTGAAAAAGACCGGTGCAGCTGGAACGGTTCAACTAGATGAGACCAATTACCAAGTAATTTATGGACCAAAAGTAGAAAATATTGCACCACAAGTGAAGGGAGCAGCAAATTATCATGATGAATAAAAAAAGTAAAATCGTACTCGTAGGTGGCGGCTCAACATGGACGCCAGGAATTCTCAAAGCGATGACGACACATTTAAAACAATTCCCATTAGAAAAAGTTACCTTGTATGATATTGACGAAGAACGTCAGAAAGTTATAGGAGAATTCGCAAAAATATTGTTTAAAGAAGAAGCACCTGAAGTAACAGTATCTTATACCACTGATGAAGAAGAAGCTTATTCAGATGTAGACTTTGTCTTTTGCCAAATGAGAACTGGCGGATTTGAGATGCGCGACAAAGATGAAAAAATACCGTTACAGCATGGTGTAATTGGTCAGGAAACTTGCGGACCAGGCGGGTTTGCTTATGGATTGCGTTCGATTCGCGACATGGAGAAAATGGTTAAAAGCGTTCGAACCTATTCCCCTGACGCTTGGATTTTAAATTATACAAATCCAGCAGCAATTGTAGCCCTTGCCTTGGATAAGATATTCCCTAAAGAAGATAAGATTCTAAATATCTGTGATCAGCCAGTCAACTTGCTGCGCTCTTTTGCCAGCTTGATCGATTTCGATGCTAGTAACTTTGAACCAGTTTATTTCGGATTGAATCACTACGGCTGGTTCACCCATCTTTATGACGAAACGGGACATGACCGCATGCCGGAAATCAAAGACATTATTTTGAACGGCGGGTTCAGACCAGTTGATGCAGAACAGCGAGATCAATCCTGGTTAGACACTTATGCAATGGTTGAAGATATGCTGAAAGACTTCCCGGATTATCTGCCAAACACCTATTTACAGTACTACCTATACCCTGAGTATAAATTATCTAAAATGGATCCTAACCATACTAGAACCGACGAAGTTCGCGAAGGACGCGAAAAGAAAGTCTTTGAAGAATGCCGAAGAATTGTAGAAAATGGGACGGCAAAAGACTCTTCTGTCGTTCATAATGATGCCCACGGAGATATGATGGTTGAAGTCGCTGCATCTATTGCTCACAACTTGAGAAAAACCTACGTTGTTATGGTCAGAAACAATGGAATTGTTTCAAATCTGCCGGACGACAGTATGGTCGAAGTCGCTGCATCTCTAGGTGCTAACGGTCCTCACCCTTATGCAGTCGGTGAAATCGAAACCTTTTATAAAGGGTTGATCGAATCGCAGCATGCATATGAGAAATTAACAGTTGAAGCCTATATGGAAGGTTCTTATACTAAAGCCCTCCAAGCTTTGACCATGAATCGGACAGTCGTAGACGCGAAAAAAGCACGCAGACTGCTGGATGACTTGATTGAAGCCAATAAAGCTTACTGGCCAGAATTAAAATAAACGGTATGTTAAAAGGACTCTCCTGTTGTCAGGAGAGTCCTTTTTCAGGTTGCCGGATAATATTGACTGAGATATTCATTGAACAGTTTATTGACTAAGTAATGCAAGCCGAAACGATCTGCAGCATCTATCCCTTCTATCCTTATTTCAGAACTGTACGCATACAATTGAAAGTCAGTGATCTTAGATAGATCATTGCTGGAAAAACCGGTCAGGCTCACGGTTTTAGCCCCAGCGATATTTGCCCGATTCGTTGCCGAAAAGACATTGGAATTCCCGGATCCGCTTAAGCTGATGGCGATTCCCAGATCTTTTTCCGTCATTTGTTTGGCATTATGCTTCATCAAATGCGGATCTATAAATGTCTGGCTTCTCTTTCCCAGAATTTTCAAACGTTCACTGAACTCTTCCGCTGGAAAACGAGAAAGCCCCACTGCGAAAAATAAAATATTATCCGACTCATGGATTAAGTCTAGAACTGATTGCATCACTTCTTTATTCAACAACTGCTTTGTCTTGATGACTTTTGCATCCATATCTGTCATTTCAAGAATCGTTTCTTCTACTTCAAAGGTTTTCAGCAGTTCTTCTTTAAACTCTTGATACCCCTTGAATCCTAACTTCTGACATAATCGAACGACCGTATTAGGTACAGTATAGAACTGCTTTGCAATATCTCTAATCGTCCAATGCTGCAGGTGCTTTTTTTCATTGATCAAATAGGTAAGAATTTTTTCTTCGTTCTGGTTTAAATGTGTCCGGTTTTCTTTAAGGCGCTCGTAAAAGTACATTTCTGATCCTCCTGACTGTTCATTCTAACTTAGTATAACAAACTTTTAATCAGACTTGTTCTTGATTCTCATCAAAATGCTAAATATAGAAAGCAATCCTGTATCATGCTACACTAGAATCAAATAGTGAAATACGAGGAGGTAAATATATATGATTACGATAGGACTGACCGGGTGGAGTGACCATCCGACCATTACACAAAAAACATCCACAAAGCTGGAAGACTATTCTGCACATTTTCCAGTTGTTGAGTTAGATACAAGTTATTATGCGATTCCACCAAAGAAAAATATTCAGAGCTGGATAGCCAAAACACCAGAAGGATTTCAATTTATTCCTAAAGCTTATAAAGCTATGACACAGCATAAAGAGTGGATAGAAGAATTCTCAAGTGTAGAAAACATGTTCCAAGTATTCTGCAATACTTTTGAAGCGATGATGACTGCCCAAAAAGTCAAAATGTTTCTTTTTCAGTTTCCGCCTTACTTTGACTGTACAAAACAGAATGTTGAGTACTTAAGGGCAGTGAGGACGCTTATGAAAGACTGGCCAGTTGCGATTGAATTCAGAAATCAAAGCTGGTTTAGTGAGCAGAATAAGGAAAGGACCCTCCATTTTTTAGCTGAGCAGCAGTTTATTCATGTAGTCGTAGATCAACCTCAGACGCCGAATAACAGCGTCCCTGCTATTCCAACTGTCACAAACCCAACGCTTTCTTTCTATCGTTTGCATGGAAGAAATTATGAGGGGTGGTTGGGAGAGAATATCAAAGACTGGCGTGCAGAACGCACCCTATACAACTATTCAGAAAAAGAGTTAAAAGAGTTTGCAGCCACTGCTAAAACCTTAGAACAGTCTGCAGAAGAAGTTTGTGTGATCTTTAATAACAATTCAGGTGGACATGCTGCCGGAAACGCTAAAACACTACAGGATCTACTAGACATAGATTTTCAGGGCCTTTCTCCGCAGCAGATGGATCTGTTCTAATAAAAAGATGACTTGAATGGCTCAAGTCATCTTTTTATTGCTATCTTTTTTTAGTGTTCCAGAATGCCTGCCAGATACTTCTTCTTCCAGATATCCAATCCAGGAAAGAATAAAATATTATTCCGAGAAACGAACCTGTAGAATCAATCAGCACATCACTGACCAAAGCCGTTCTTCCTGGTATAAACCTCTGATGAAATTCATCTGTAGAAGCATAGGCAGCACAAATGATCAAAGCCAGCAAGATGGCTTTAACCCCATTAACTCCTGAAGTAGAAAGGGCATTTTTCACTATAATCCCAAGTAAGAGATAAATAAAGAAATGAGCATTTTTTCTTAAAAAATTATGCAGGACATAATAGTTCATTTCTCTTAATTCACTGATGCTGAATCTAGGTCGTACAATACCGATCAAAAAGTAGACTGTTGCAGCACAAAACAGCAAGAATAGTATGAACAGCAAGACTTTTCCCCATAACGGAGCATCTCTTCTTCCCAACCATACTAAAAATAAGCTGAAGACCGCCACAAATCCGGCAATGCCGACTATCCGCCAGTGACTGACTACCTGTCCGGCAACCTCCATTGCACTAAAGCTTAATTCAGCAGATTCGTTCGCTGGCTGCGAAGAAAACCAGAAAATGATCGCCATCCAAATCAGAACGGCAAGCCAAGCAAAGAGGATCGGGTAAAAGGAAGTGGTTTGCTTTCTCATAGACGCTCCCCTTTCTCATAATTTTTAAAACTATCTTCCTATTTTACGCTTTATCGAGAGAAAAAGCGAGCTTAAGCATCAACTAAACTTTTTCCTTGATCCAATATTTTCTGGCCATCGATCCAGACTGTCGGTTCTTTAACAACGCAATCGATATGGACTCCTGCTTCTGTCTGTCCCCCAAACGGCTTATTGCTTCCAAAAGCGATATGAATGGTTCCATAGACTTTTTCATCTTCTAAGACGACTCCTGTGATTCGTGCCGCTGGATTTGTCCCAATGCCGAATTCAGCAATCAATCGACCGTCTGCTTCTCCAAGCAAAGCTAACAGAGCTTCTCCCTGTTTTCCTTCTGCCTCCATCAAGCGGCCTTCTTTTAATGTCAATTTGATAGGATCGCTGACTTTTCCCAGTTGTGCAATGGACCCGTCTACTATGATCGATCCGTTTGCGGAATTTTCTAAAGGTGCTATAAAGGCTTCTCCAGAAGGAATATTCCCACTTTGCCCTTTCTCCCGGAAAATGCCGGTACTCGGAATGCCTTTTCTGCCATTTATATTAAAGGTCAACGTTTCTCCATCTTTTTCAATTCTGACTTCTGATCCCTTTTCCAGCAGTGAAGTAAATTGAGCGGTTAAAGATACGACGACACTCGGCTCTGCTTCAATCGCTCCTTTCTCTAGCATCTCTAAGGTGATGCCTGGCATCGTACCGATTCTTGTTCCAGTTGCAGCTGCTTCTTTTTTAGCTTTAGTGTGTGTCAGACTGGCAGAAGTTATGCAAAGTGCTACATCTGCTTCTTTTAAAGAGTTACCAATCAAAGCTGGTGGTTCTTCTCCGCTTTTATAATTTGCGGGAAACTGGATCAGTACAGTCTCATTCCCTTTTGCACTAGCTGCTTCATAAAAGTGCTGCGCAATAGTTTTCATATCATCATCCGTAACAATCAGTACTTTTTCTTCTGACTGCAAATCAAAATTGTTCTCTAAAACTTTTTGAGCATTAATGATGTATTGTGTCAATGCGATCCATCCTTTTTGTTTATTCTTTTTTCATTTTATCACATTATATTTGTTCTCGCTTTTTTGAAAGAGTAAACTGGATTTATCATACTCAGAAAGGAAGATGAAACGTGTCAGAAAAAATGACAGCTTACGGATTTTCTAAACCAGGAGATACAAGCAAAACACCTATATTCGAGGAAACACAATTGGAAAAGCCTCAGCCTTCAGCACATCAGCTGCTTGTCGAAATTAAAGCAGTCGGACTGAATCCTACCGATATCATGACTTGGAAAACGAAAAAAGATGATGACACATTTACGGTTTTAGGGAGAGATGCTGCGGGCATCGTTCGAGAAGTTGGAGACGATGTGACCATGTTCAAACCAGGCGATGAAGTTTATTATCCAGGATCAAGTAATATACAAGGTGCTCAGGCAGATTTCCATGTAGTAGATGAACGAATGGTCGCTTTGAAGCCAGATAATTTAGACTTTGCAGAAGCTGCAGCACTGCCATTAACGGCTCTGACAGCTTATGAAACCTTTAACGATCGCATGCATTTACCTAAGCAGTCAGAACAGACTGCTGCTTTACTGATCGTAGGTGCTGCTGGCGGTGTTGGTTCAATTGCTTCCCAAATTGCTTTACAAGACGGCATTCGAGTAATCGGAACAGCTTCAAGAGAAGAATCAAGAAATCATCTAAAGGATTTAGGCGTAACAGAGATCATTAATCACAAAGAAAATTTCAAGCCGCAATTAGAAGAAGTTGGCATAGAGTCTGTCGATTATGTTTTTCTTGCAGCAAACGCAGACCAGAATATCGAAGAAGTCAGCAAGATCATCAGTCCTCAAGGCCATGTTTGCTCTATCTTGCCATTGAGCAACCCACTTCCAAAATCTTTTTTCGGAAAAAGTGTTTCCTTCAGTTATGAACTGATGTATACACGATCTGTTTTTGAAACCACTGACTGGATCAAACAACATGAATATTTGACAGAACTAAAAGAAAAAGTCGAATCCGGCGCTATCAAGACGACCCTTAACCATCGTTTTGACAAAATGAATACAGAGACTCTTTCAAAAGCATACGAACAGCTGATGACAGGACATACTAACGGAAAAATTGTCCTTGAACATCAATAACCTTAAAAAGGACGAGAACGTTTCTAATGATAAACGTTCTTGTCCTTTTTGATTTTATTTAGTGGTATCGATAACTTAAATTGAAGTCGCTTGTGATTTAAGTCAGCTTCCAGTTCATACCCAAGCGTATCTGCAATTTTTTTAGCGATAGATAAACCCAATCCAGTTGAACCCGTTGCTCTGGTCTCATCCCCTCTGTACATTCTTTCAAATAGTCGATCGACTTCCAGAGTACTAGGACTATCCACCTCGTTTTCAATATAAATCATTAGGTGATGCTCCGACAACTCATTGTATATAGAAAAGCGGTTAGTTCCATGTGTAAAAGCATTTTTGATGAGATTGCCAAGCATTCGATTGAACTCTATCGGGCTGGTTTCGATCGATTGTTGTTCTTCCATCAGCTGTACGGTAATATGATCAAACGTTTCATCCAGTTCTGCATGATAAAGGGCAATCTGCTCTTGTATCAAAAGGATCGGATAGACGTTTTCGATTGTCAGCTGATACTCATTGGATTCCAGCAGGCTGAGACGATAGAATTCTTCCACTAATTCGCTTAATGCTTTCGTTCGCTCTTCGACGATTCTTAGATATTTTTCTTCTTTCTTAGAATGACTGCCAGACTGTAAAATCTGTACATAGCCAAGCATAGAGGTCAGCGGAGTTCTGAAATCATGTGAGATCGAAGAAATCATCCGTTTATTCTGTAAAGTTACTTCTTCAAACTCAACCTGCAATTTACTTAACTGTTCGATAATCTCGTTGATTTCATCGACTAACAAATCTTGAGCAGACGAAGACTTGGAATGCCGCAGTTTGGATAGAGCATCTCCAGAAATAATCCAGTTCAGTTGTTTTGTCAATCTTTTATAGGCTTTTCGGTCTTGATAAAATTTTACGACAAACAAAGTATTGATCAACAAACTGATAATAGCAATCCATAACCAGATCCACTGCATACCAAGTCCTCCTCTCTGCATTTATTGTTTAAAATAAACCTAAGCTTCTGGATTGATTACTTGCCTTCTTTAATTTCCACTTTGTTTAAGACTAGAATACCCAATACACTTGCAACAACAATATAAATCAAAGTTACGCCCCAAGTTTCAAAAGGCATCGTAAATCCGCTATCTGGCACAAGGAGTTGAGTGAATAAAGTGTTGTTTGATTCACTCAAATGGTAAGAAAGTGTATATTCTCTAAGAAATTCTAGTTTATCTGTTGCTAAGCTGGCTAAATTCAAAATGGTCAAAACCATATTTGAAATCAGCGCTACGAATGTAATAAGCGATATTGTCGTGTTTTGAGTGAAAAATGCAACTACACTAGCAACCATTGCATAACCAATCAATCCCAGGAATACATTAAAGGTCATAACGGCAACTTTCTGGAATCCTTCATAGTAGATTTCTCCGCCTTCAAGCAATAACAGCACTCCATAAAATCCTAGATATACCACAATACCAGACAAGAAAGTGATCAGCATATAAGTAAACATGATCATCAGTTTACTAAGAACGAATTCTACTTTTGACAAACCACTGCTGAAGATATTCTGATAGCTATTGGAAGACACATCATTTAAAAATACAGTACTATACGCCTGAACACCAAAGACCAACGGAAATAATTGTGTCAGCAGTATGCCAGCTAATTCAACAAATCCATTTGTGAATCCTTCACCTTGTTCAAAAGCTGTATAAGTCCAAGTCACTAAGGCGATAAATGCAGCAAATAGAACCCCATAAAAGATGTAATTAGATTTTTTGTGAAACAATCTGTAAAGATCTGCCTGTATATAATTAAGCACGTTGAGTTCCTCCTTTAGCAATAAGATTCAAGTAGTAATCTTGAATCGAAATTTCTTGAGTGATCAATTTATACAGTTTCAAATCATTGGTCACCATCAGTTTGGCGATTTCATCCGACTGATCTGTCATTTTAGAAACGACAAGCTCTTTATCTCCATTGATGATATACTCTACTCCGTCAAATTGCTGTTCCAGCAGATAAGCTGCTTTTTTAGGATCATCCGTTTTCACTAATACTTTTTCTTCTGTTTTCTTGCGGACTGTCTCTCTATTCAATTCTTCAATCAGTTTTCCATCATGAATAAAACCAAATCGAGTAGCCATCAATTCTAATTCACCCAGAATGTGTGAAGAAATCAGAAAGGTAATTTTATTTTCTTTATTCAGTTTTTGAACAATTCTTCGAAAATCTGCGATTCCTTGCGGGTCTAATCCATTAATTGGTTCATCTAAAACAATCACATCTGGATAGCCCATCAGTGCATTAGCAATACTGACTCTCTGTTTCATCCCTAATGAGAATGACTTAAATGGTTTTTTCACACTGTCCATTTCAACTAATTTGAGAACTCTATGCACTTCGTTTTTATCAGAAATTCCTTTTAATCTTCTGAAATACTCCAGATTCTCACTGGCAGAAAGGTATGGGAAGAAACTTGCCCCCATCATAAAGCCCATTCTTTGACGAGCATGGTCCAAACCACTAGATGAAGTTTCACCAAACAGTTTGATTTCTCCAGAAGTTTTAGGTGCAAGCCCCATCATCGTTTTAAATAATGTTGATTTACCCGCACCATTTTTTCCAATCAATCCATAAATTTCTCCTTGTCTTACATGAATCGATACATCATCTAATGCCACAGACCGGTTATAACGCTTGGTCAAATTGACGGTTTCTATTAAATTCTCCATTTTAACGCTCCTTTTTCCAACTTGTTCTCATCAATCGTAAGATCTCTTATCGACACTTATCATTCTATAGAGCACTCTTTTCAAAACTTTGTATTAAATCTTACAAAAGTTTTAATTCCTGATCAGAATTTCAGAATTGTTTTAACTTGAATCCGACACCCCAGATCGTTTCTATCAGTTCTTCTTCATTATACTGGGACAATTTTGACCTCAATCTTGAAATATGTACTGATATCGTGTTATCATCCCCGAAATAAGGTTCATGCCAGACAGATTCAAATAAGTTGGCTTTCGTAAAAACCTTTTGCGGATGAAGCAGGAAACTTTTGAGCATATCAAATTCCTTTTGCGTTAAAGTAACCTCTGAACCGTTGACTTTAACCACTCTGGCTGCTTCATCCAGCTCGATTGGTCCTCTCCTATGTACTTCAGTCTTCTCAAAAAATTCTTTATGGTCTCTCAGCTGTGCTTTTACTCTCGCTTGAACTTCTATTGTGTTAAAAGGTTTAGAGACATAATCATTCGCTCCGATACTCAACACATTGGCCAAAACATCCACTTCTGCTTTTGCAGTCAAAACAATAATAGGGACTTCTGATGTACGTCGAAACGCTTCAATAAAAGCTTCTCCGCTGATTCCCGGAAGCATTAAGTCCAGCAATATAAGATCAAAAGATTCAGTCTCTGTTAATCGCTTAGCTTCAGATCCTGCATAAGCTTGAGTAACATCGTATTGCTCATTTAATAAATCATATAATAGTTCATTGATCGCATTATCATCTTCAACTATTAGGATTCTTTTCATTTCCACCGCTTCTTTCTTTATATGTAATCTCTGTCTAATCCAGTTTACAAGAAGGCTGATCAGAATACTAGGGACCAAAAGTCCTATTTTTAACCAAAAAAAGACTGAAAAGAAGGAATAGCTTCTCTCCAGTCTTGATTGATTCAGTTATTTTTTTGATGTCATCTTTTTTAGTACTTTTTCTACTGCGAGGTAACTGACAAAAGCTGGAAAGCTTATCAAGAAAAATACAGCAAACGCCGGCCAGAAAATATATACAACCATTGAAACAGCGAAAAAAAGAAAGGTTGATATACTGATCAATGGATATTTTACAATCAGATAAAAAGAAAGCAGCCATTGTTCTTTAAGCGGTCGCTCTGTTTGCTGTGCGACTGCAAAGTAGTAGCTCGTCACGATCAAAAACAACACAAACAGTAAACCAATGGCAACCGAAACGATACTAAACCATTCTGGTATCGCCGAACGGTTCCAAAGGATTAAAAAGTCTATACCAAATATAACGCTTAAAACGATTAGCGGCCAATTTCTCTTATAACTATTCAGAAATTCAGCTTTGAAATAAGTTAGAAATTGTTTATAGGGATGCTTTTCCTGATGTTGGCGAATTCTATAGAGACTATAATATAGCCCCTCTGTCGCCGGCAGAATCGTAATGATCGGAAGTGAGAATAACAGCCACATCAGATTCAGTATAGCCAAGCGAGCAAACCACTCAGTTGCTTTAACGATGACTGTATTCTGCTTAGGCATATGCTCATTAGACATGTTTCCCACTATCCTTTCGTCCCTCCAGTCAAGTCCATTCCTTCAATGAAATATTTCTGTGCAAAGAAGAAAAGTAAAATACTTGGAATCAAGACGAGTGTTGCTCCAGCCATTAGATAATTCCATTGAGTCGTTGACTGATTCGAAAAAGACTGAAGTCCAATCTGCAATGTGTACATGCTTTCATCTGTTATATAGAGCAATGGACCAAGGAAATCATTCCATGCACCATTAAAAGACATAATTCCTACGGTAATCAATGCCGGTTTAGTTAAAGGAATCATTAAATGACTCCAGATATAAAGATGGTTTGCACCGTCTATCTTAGCAGCTTCGATCAATTCATTATTGATCGATAAGTAAAACTGACGTAATAAGAATATATTAAACGCACTACCGAAAAAGGATGGAACGATCAACGGCAGATAAGTTCCAACCCAATTGATTCTTGTAAATAAAATATATTGAGGAATCATCGTCACAAATCCCGGTACCATCATTGTAGCGAGAACCAGTGCAAAAAGCACTTTTTTACCCGGAAATTCAATTTTGGCAAATCCATAGGCAATAAAGGAATTTGACAAGACGTTTCCTAAGACGACAAATATGGTTATAATTAGTGTATTTCCCATATATTTAAAAAATGGAAAAGACTGAACCGTGTCTACATAATTCTGCCAGACAATCGTTTCAGGTATAAAAGTAGGTGGAAATCGAACGATTTCCTGCATTGGCTTCAGTGATGTACTGACCATCCATACCAATGGAGATAACAGCAAAACACTGACTAAAATCAAGACAATATAGACAAGAATTTTACCATTTCTATCTTGTTTTTTCTTGCTTTTAAAATACTTTGTTTTTGAGGTCGAGGATGAGCTGTCGCTTTCCTGGACGTATTTCGTTTTAGATGATTCTATCAAGGTTATTCCCTCTCCTTCTATCCGACAAAAAACGGTTTATAATCGGAATCAGTAATGGACCCATTTAGGTGCCAGCTTAAGATTGATAAAGGTCAATACCAGTACAATGGCAAACAGTACCAGCGACATAGCCATGGCATACCCCATATCAAAAGCCACAAATGCTTTGTTCCACATATGCAGATTATAAAATAATAAGGAGTTTGCCGGTCCGCCAGTTCCATTCTCAGTCATGACATAAGCAGCTTGGAAAATCTGGAATGCACCAATCGTAGAAGTAATAACGTCATAAAAAATGATCGGTGTAATCATCGGCAAAGTGATATGCCAAAGCTTTTTAAATCTGTTCGCACCATCTACTTCAGCTGACTCATAAAGCTGTCTAGGGACATTCTGCAGCGTTGCCAAGTAAAGCAGCATCGCGCCGCCTACACTCCAAAGTCTCATCAGGATCAGTGCTGGTTTCGTCCAGTCCGGGTCAAATAGCCAAGCAGGACCATCAATACCTACGAAAGAAAGCACTAAATTGATCAACCCACTCGTTGGCGACAGCAGCTGCATCCATAATACATATACCGCTACACCAGATAAGATTGCCGGCAAGTAGAAGATTGTCCGAAAAATCGTAATCCCTCTGATGTTTCGGTTCAATAGTACAGCCAAAAACACACCACCGGCAGTTGTCAGCGGTACATTCAAAATAACATAATAAATAGTATTATATAGTGACTTTAAAAATAGTTGATCTGTTGTAAACATTCTAATGAAATTGTCTAATCCAATAAAATCCATTTGAGAAGTGATATTATAGTTGGTAAAACTACCGATTAAAGAAAACATCATAGGCAGAAACATAAAAGCTAAAAATCCTATAATAAATGGAGAAACGAAAAGCAAGCCCCATAAAGCCTCATTTCGTTTTCGTTTATTCCAATTCATTTTTTTTCTTTTGTTTTTTCCATTGTTATTTGATGTTTGATTTGCATGCATGTATTCTCACGCCACCTTAAAAAAAGAATAGTGAGAAGGAAAAGGGCTGCCCCGCTCTCCTTCTCACCTTTTCCACTGTTCTATTCATCCTGCTTAATAGATTAAACAGTCAAACTTTACTCAGCTAAGTTTTCAACTGCTTCTTGAGCATCATTCAATGCTTCTTCAGCTGATTTTTCACCTAGGAACGCCGCGTCAATCTCTGCGTTGACTAGAGAAGAGAAATCTGGAGCATTTAAAGGTACTGGTGTTATGGTTGTAACGTCTAAATTGGCATCTGCTAATTCATAGATTCTGTGTCCCATTTCATCCAATTCTGGATGACTTTGCAGATTTTCATTTGCTTCTGTATTAGCCATAATATCAAAACTGTTCATTCCAAACTGCTCTTGTACTTCTGTAGAAGATAAATACTTCATGAAGTCATATGACTCTTCAGGATGTTCAGTATTTCCTGGAATCTCAAGAACAAATCCTCCACCCCAAGACCAGTGACCACTGCCTTCTTCTTTTTCAGGAAGCGGCGCAACACCGTATTCAAAATCATCAGGTGCATTTTCAAGCAGATTTGTATAGTAATTAATGTTTTGGCCGCGCATTGCTACTAAACCAGAGATAAATGGGTCAGAAACACCTGAACCAAATTCTGCTTCGTACTGATTAATTGTGTCTCTTCCATAATAGTCTTGCCATTCAAGCATCCATTCCAGCGCTTCTACCTTTTCAGGAGTATTGATTCGAATATCGCCTTCTTCATTAAACCAAGAGACACCATTATCAGCATTCAATGCCCATATGTCAGCTCCTAAATTCCAGCGAGGGTAGAAACCAATCTGTTCCCAATTATCGCCGCTGCCTTGATCTAATGCTCTTGCGGCTTCTTCCAGCTCAGCCCATGTGGAAGGCGGATCTTCTGGATCTAAGCCAGCTTCTTCAAATGCAGTCTTATTGTAAAAGAGTACTTGAGTATCCGTATTGAACGGTAATGCATAAGCCTCGTCTTCATATAAAACAGTGTCCCATAATTGTGGATAAAAATTTTCTGAAATATCATCTTCATCGAGATATTCTTGAATATTTGTCGCTTGATTCGCTTCTGCTCGCTGCTTTACACTGTTAATATCTTGTACAATCACGTCCGGTGCATTACCACCTGCAATCGCTGCAAGTGACTTCGTCCAGATATCTCCCCAAGGCTGATAAACATATTCGACCGTTACTTCTTCTTGTGATTCATTATAGTCGCTGATGATATCTTCAATGGCATCTCTTCGAGAACCAGATCCCCAAAATGACCAGAACTCTAAAGTTGTTCTACCATCTTCTCCTTCAGTTGCTGCTCCACTTTCAGAAGCACTTTCTTCTCCACCGCAAGCAGACAAGAGTAAAGCTGCACTTCCAAGTGTCAAGCCGTATTTTAAGATATTTCTTTTAAATAATGATTTCAATGGAAACCCTCCTTAAGTTTTGACTGAAGAAGATTATGTATCCGTCTAACTGCTTCTTCTTCTGCTTTCTACAATAATGCAGAAAAGAAGAAGAAGCAAATAATAAGACTTTTCACTGCTAAAATTTTATAAGTTAAAATAGAATCAGTTTTGATTTACTCACATAAAATAGAAGTTAAAAAAACTTAATTATAACAAAATAAACACACATACACAAACGCCTATCACAATAGAAGCACTTCTCTTCAAAGCTTATCTGATTTCTTTCCCTCAACTTTGCAAAAAATTTCCATTAAAAAACTGCTAAGAGCAACCAAATCAGTGCACTCAGCAGTTCTTTCACTTTATTTTTCTTCAAGATTAAACATATCTTTGATGATCGTTTCAAAGAGACCAGCTATAGGAAATATAATCCATGTCCATGCCCAGCCTCCAAAAATATAATTCATTAAAAAATATGATATGACAACAATGGGCCAGTAAATATTAGATAACAGATGATCTACTTTTTTCGTTTTATAGTACCGCTCCCTAGCTGCAGTAACTTCTTCAAATGATTTTCCTTGTGATAAAAGGTTATTATACCCCGTCCACTTCATTCCTGTATAAATAAACAGTAAGACACCGATACTAGCAACAATAAACATCATTGCCGCGCCTAGCAATATAACATCATCATGGTATGTCATCACCCCAAGTAAAACAGGTATCAAAGAAAACACACAAAAGGCTATTCCAGAGATAATGCTATAAATATGTGACTTTTTGTACAGTTCTTTTAGTTCTGTTATTTTTTCCTGCGCTTCTGGAACGAGTATAAATGGACTGTGATATGCTTTGTACCTTGATAACTGCAGACCTTGAAGAATAAATTGAGAAACACCTAGTACTCCCATAATCAACAGCCAGATCACTCCAATCATAATGTATGAAATTGAATACATATCAATAGCGACACTGCTAACGAGTCCAGCTACCCCAATTGAACAAGCGACGACTCCTAGACCAATCCCCAGTCCTGCTTTTCGCCGTGCTTCGAGATACTCATGAGCATCCTCTAATTCGACGACCATTATATCATCGTATTCTCTTTGATGATTCTCTTCCTGGCTTAAGCCCATTTCGTCCAGTACTTCTTCAATATTTCCAAATTCAACGATGACTGTACCGACCGCTTCATTTTCAGAAGCCCCTTCTTCAATCAGTGCCTGATAACGATCTTCCATATTGGCTAGAATATCGATCTTTAATTGTTCTGTTTCTTCAGTTTTTACCACATGTTTAAACATCTTTTCTACATAGTCATGAATCGTATTCATTTTGTCCACCTCCAAAAAATGTATCCACAACAGATTTCGTTAACAACCATTCTTTTTGTTTTTCCAGGAAATACCCTTTTCCTTTAGCCGTAATTTTGTAATACGTTCGTTTTCTTCCCTGCGTTTCTTTTCCAGGATATGATGTAATAAATCCTTTCTTCTTCAACCGCGTAAAAGCAGAATAAAGTGTTGTTTCTTTCATAACATATTGTTCATTTGTTCGTTCTCTGATTTGTCTGGAGATCTCGTATCCATACGAATCTCCATCAATCAAAATAGATAAGATAAATGAATCGTTATATCCTCTGCTGACATCACTGCTGATCATCCACCTCACCTCTTTATGTATACGGAATGGAGCCATAAATTACTTCATCTGTCGTTGTAATCAGTATACCAGAGTACTTTCAGCATTACTACATCAGATGCAGTAAAATAATAAAAATCAGACCTGAGACCTAGTTAGCTCAAATCTGATTTTTTGTTTTAATCGTTGATTAAATCCCTGCGGTTAAACCCTATAAAACCACTTGCTGTCAACACTGCACTCATCATCATTAATAAAATTAAGCTAAGCGTTCCCTCTTCTCCCCTTAAAATTTCCGGAACATGATAGAACGGTGAAATACCTTTGACCCATTCAGCAAGGTCAAAAAGGTTAGAAAAGTAAAGAATCATGAAACAGAATCCTAATAATCCCCAAACTCCTGAGATTATTTGCGGAAACCAGCCATAAAGGAATACTGCTGCTCCAATCAATACCCAAAGTGCTGGAATATAAGCCATGCCGCCTAAGACGACATCCTTAAATGCAAGTCCTTCTGGCTGACTGGTCATCGCTGCTCCGCCGAAAGCGGCAGTTTGCAGCAATTGCATGAAGACACTGACAAGGAAACTAAATGCAGTGTAACTTAAAAGAACTCGAGTTCTTGAGCGGTTTCCGACCAGCAGATGACTTATTCTCCCTTTCTTTTCTTCACTATAGGCTTTCATCATTACCTGAAGTGCGGGAATAGCCGCCGCTATCGACAGTACACCCAACAATATAGAAATAAACTGATTGACGATGCTCTGTGAAGGGTCATTTGCAATGATTTGTTCAATTACCGCATTTCCGGCAATCAAGGTTTCAACGTCTCCAATGACAGATCCATATGCAATACCTAATAACACAAACGCCATAATCCAGATAATCAACGGCATTCTGAGGAGTCGGAATATAATACCAGGCAAAGATTTCAAAAATGATGAAGCTGCCCTTTTCCCGTTTCCAGCAGGAAATAACCCTCCTCCCATGTCTCTTTTGCTCTGCAGATAAAAAGCGGTTAATCCCAATACCATCATAATGGGTATAATCACTAAAACAGGCCACCATTGATTCGTCACAAAAGGTTCCGTTCGGTATAGAAGTCCTAAAGGTGACAGCAGACTGAATAGTTCCAATCCTGTATCACCGATAATACGCAATCCATAGGCAATGCCTAAAATAGAAAATGCTGTAACAGATGCACTCCTGCTGTTCGCTGAAAATTGTGCGACAAGCAAAGCCGTTATACCAAAGAAAAGACCATTTAAACCATAAATAATCCCTGTGAGTATCGCTCCTTCTAGAGAAATACTGCTATCTCCAAATATCAGCAGTATCAGTATAGTAAAGACAGCAATCAATATATTGCTGATCAAAAGCATACTCAAAGCAGCCGTAGAATGAGCCATTTTTCCTGTAGGCAGGGACCGGAATAATTCCAGCATCCCTTCTTCTTCTTCCTGCCTAGTGTTTCTTACTACTAGCAAAATAGAGTGAATACCAATTAAAGACAAGGTCATCACCGTCATTGTATGAGAATACATAGCACCAATTGTATAATTGTCCAGTCCGATCGCTTTCCCAAACAAAGCTTGCATTGCTGGATTGGACATCGCTGCTGACATTGCCTGCCGGTCCGCTGCGCCACTGTAAATACTGACAAAAGCGATGATTCCGACTAATACAAAAGACAAACAACCTAAGACCCATAAGCTGAATTTCAACCATTCTTTTTTTAGTGAGAAAAAAAGCAGCGATCCTGTTTGCTTAAACGCGCGCATGTTAGTCTACCTCCTCATCCGTCTCATAATGACGCATAAAGAAATCTTCTAATTTTGGCGGTGCACTTTCAAATTTTGTAACGTTGCAATTTTGCAGTTCGGACAGCAAGTCAGCTAAATGGTTTGTATCTAGCAGAAAAACCGTCTCAGACTTATCTTTGGAGTAATCATGAATCCAGTTTTTTTCTTTTAAATGGTCTAATGAACGTTCAGCTTTCACTCTGATCTGTGTTCTTGTAAGATGTTTTAATGCTTCAAGTTTTCCTGTTTCAACAATTTTGCCATTTCGAATGATAGCTACTGTGTCACATAATGCTTCTACTTCTGAAAGAATATGACTGGATAACAATACACTTGCGCCTCTTGCTTTCACTTTTCGTACTTGATCTTGAAAAACTCGTTCCTGCAGCGGATCAAGGCCTGAGGTCGGCTCATCAAAAATATAAAGGTCAGCGTCTGCAGCGAAAGCAGCAATCAATGCAACTTTTTGTCTGTTTCCTTTAGAATATGCTCGGCATTTCTTCGTCGGATCAAATTCAAAAGCTTTCATGAGAGCTTCTTTTTTATCTTGGTCAACAGCAGCACCACGCATACTTAGAAATAAGTCAATCACTTCTCCACCAGTCAGATTCGGCCAAAGATTCACATCCCCCGGGACATAAGCAATTCTTTTATGGATCTCTACTGCATCCTTCCAGGCATCTTGACCAAAAAGTTCAGCCGTACCAGAAGTGGGTTTCAGCATCCCCAGTAAAATGCGAACGGTCGTAGATTTGCCGGCTCCATTAGGTCCGATAAACCCCAACACTTCTCCTTTTCCCAAAGAAAATGAAACGCGATCCAACGCTTGATGTCTGCCAAATGATTTTGAGAGACTTTCGATTTTAATCATTTTCATGTTGCTTTTCTCCTTTTGATCCATTATTCTGCCGATTGTTTATAATAAATTTTTCTCAGTTGATCTTTTAGCTGTTCATATTCTTCGTATATGGATTCAATGGTCTTTTGATCAAATTGTTTGTCTTGAAGCTTTTTGACTTTCGCTTCTGCTTCTAGGCGAAACCCGTCAACTGTCCATCTGACTAGATCCAGCACAGAATCTCTTGAAAGATCCTCTCTGAATTTAGTTAAATCAATGTTCTTCTTTAGTATATCAGCCCATGCAGCTTCTACTTCAGCTCTTTTTTTCAGTTCTGCTTCAGACAAAGGATACTTATCCAGCCCCATTAAGATTTCAGAAAGAAAACGCATAGAATAAGGATATCGCTGGTATATGGACTGTTTTAATTCATTCACTTCATCTAATCGTTTAAAGAAATCAGTCTGATCATAATCAATCTTAGAAAAATATACATCATAAGTTTGCTCAAAAGCGGTTTCTATTAATGCATGAAACAGTTTTTCTTTATTTCCAAAATAATAAAAAAGTGTACCTTTCCCAATCCCAGCTTGCCTGGAAATAGTGTTAGTAGATGCTTCTTCATAGCCTCTTTCTGAGAATTCCTTATAAGCGGCATTCAAAATCGTTTCTTTTTTTTCACTCGATAATTTCAAAAATGCTTCATTCATACTTTCACTTCTTTCAATTTCCTAAACAAAATCGACCAACCCGGTCAACAACTGAAGTTTAGCACTTCTGACCGGGTTGGTCAACAGCTTTTATCCTATTTATCTACTGACTCTTTCCATCAAATTAATGCCCACGCCCATGAACAGAACACTCATTAAAAGTAATATGCTGATTGGTTGAATCGATTCCAGGAAGCTTCGGTTTTGTAAAATCGTCTCCATCATTCCATAGACAGCATGTTTGATCGGCATCAGTTCAGCGGCAAACTCCAAGAAAGCATTATTAACAACTTGCAGCGGCCAGAACGCACCACCTAGCATAGCCATAGCTGTTGCCACAATTGGTATAATGACTTGCAGCATCGATACGGTTCTTGATAAAGCTGTCAACAAGATGCCTATCGAAACAATACATAAAATATATGAGAACGTAATGGCCAGTAAGGCCGGTGTGTTTCCAGTGAATTCTATAGATAATAATTGACTTAGTATAATAAACAGCGTTAGTACCTGAAGGAAACCTATCGTCACATAAAAAACCAGATGACCCAGGTAAAGTTGTGTTTTTGATATTGGTGAGAAAATCAGTCGATTCCAAGTTCCAGACTTTTTTTCTTCAAATAAATTCAGCATCAGAAATAAAATGGAATAAATCGAAAAGTAAAAGGTCATACCTAAAATAACGGACATACTTGTAATATTACCACTTAGTTCGGTTAAAGAATTCGTTTGAATCTTTACTACTTCGTTCGCTTCAAGATCTGAACCAGGAAAGTCAGCACGAACTTCTGCCAGCGTATTCTTCTCTCGATAGAATTGCTGCAAATACTGATCAACTATCGCCATAGTCTGACTCTCTCTGCCAACAAGAAACCGATAATTTTCGGTATCCAGATTCACCCCATATCCATATCTGTCCATACGAATATCTTCTTGAATGTCTTCACGAGTCATTTGCTCAAAATGAAAGTTCTCATCCTCATTCAATGTGTTTACCAACGTATCTAACTGATCACTGGACAAGGTTTCACTGAATGCTCTAACGGTTGTTTTCTGATTTCCTTGAGAACCGGCTACTACGGTCACCATCATTATTGTTAACCCCATGAACAGCAGAACAAGGAATGGTTTTTTGATTAATCTTTTCCATTGCAATGCATAAACAGTCAACATCAGTTTAACCTCCTTTTTGGAAACAGCAAGACTGCACTAATCAGCATTACTAACGACATACCAATCATTCTAACGAGCAGGGGAGCTATTTCTGCGAGATCAAATCCCATCATAATTTGAAGATATGAGCTTAATGCTGCACCGTTTGGTGTCCAGTTTCCAACTTCTTTAATTAGTTCAGAAAATGTTTCTACCGGAGTAAAACTCCCACCTAAAAAGGCCAGTACAGCAATAAATGAACTGAAAAATCCTACTGTTGCATCACTCGAACTTCTTAAAGACAGCGACGTCAACAGGCTGGTCACACTGCCCACTACTAACGAATACAGGAAAGTGATCAGTAGTGTATTCATCCAGAAATCTAATCCTTTACCACTAAAAGTTCCAAAAAAGACAGTAGATAACACAAACAAAATCAGTAATTGAAGATACGTAATGAGTGTTCCGGAGACCATCTTACTGAACAGATAAGCCATTGGAGACTGATTACTCAACATGATCCTGGCAAAAACATGCTGCTCTTTTTCTTTGTATGCTCTAAGAGCTACTGATCCTGCTACACTCAAAGCGTAAAACACGCCCATTCCAATAGTATAATATTGAAAAGAATTGATCGGCTCTTCTGTCGAGAATCTCTGGATTTCTCCATAATCTTGGTTATCAGCTGCAGCAATTTGGGCTTCGCCTTCCGTTGCGATAGCTACCGAAGCCTGCAAATTATATTCCTCAATAAAACTGCTCAAAATAGTGTCTAAAACGACTGCTCGAATTTGAGAAGGATCTTGGACAGTCACTTCTAATTCAGCCGTAGTTTCTTCCTCTAAAAACAGACTTTTCCAAACGGAGTAACTAAAAGATTCAGGAATTTCAATAAAGCCTCCAATCTCATCATCTGTTGCAGCGGCTTCCGCCTCATTTATAGATTCGTATGGCTGGATATTGATCATTTCTCTGATCTCCTCTGACTCGAACATCCTATTCAACTGTTCTGCAGGATCCATCGCTGCTGCTGCTGACAGCAAACCTTGGACGGTTTCTTCTGGCATTCCAGCTTCTCTTAAATCTGATTCAAATCTGTCTAAACTATCTTGTAAGTTTTGATGATTGATCACCCCAAATTCAGCTGTTTCCAATTCGACCTCCGTGTTATTCATCAGCCCGCCTAAAGCGAATCCTAATATAGAGAGAAGTAGAAGAGGGGTAAGCAGCAGTTCAATCAGTTCATTTTTACTTTTAGAGAGCGTCAATAAATCCTTTTTAATTAAACTGAACATTTTGGAACTCCTCTCTAATCTCTTAATGTTCGACCTGTTAAATGCAGAAAAACATCTTCCAGTGTAGGTTTTTTGATCTGTATTCCTAAAATCGACATGCTGCTCTCTTCTGCATATTCGAATAACTGTACTAGTAACTGTTCACTATTCGTTACGATCAAAGTATAGCTGCCTTCCGCTGCGATCACTTGATTGACACTAGGATGTTCTAAGAGCTTTTCTTTAAAAGCTTCACTAGTTTGTTTCACCTTTACTTCAATCGTCTCTTCATTCGATAATATACTGCGCAGTTCTTCATTTGTTCCAGAAGCTACGACCTGACCATGATCCATGATATAAACCCGGTCACACAGTTTTTCTACTTCTTCCATATAGTGACTGGTATATAAGACCGTCAACTGTTTCTCTTTATTTAATTTGCGGATCATTTCTAAAATATAATTTCTGGATTGCGGATCTATACCGACAGTCGGTTCATCCATAATCAGTAGTTCAGGATCATGTAAAAGAGCCACTGCTAAATTTACGCGCCGTTTCATACCGCCAGAGTAATCTTTTACCGGGTCTTTTTGCCGATCTTTTAATCCAACTAAACCGAGTGTTTCTTGAATTTTTTCTTTTAAGATTTGCCCTCTTAGTCCGTGAATCTTGCCAAAGAACTGCAGATTCTCTAAGGCAGAAAGTTCTTCATATAATGCAATCTCCTGTGGAACAACCCCCATCTTAGAACGAATATCTCGAGCATCTTCGAAAACATCTTTCCCATAGAATTGTACACGTCCATTCGTTGGATGCAGTAAAGTAGATATCATAGAAATGGTTGTCGATTTCCCCGCTCCATTTGGTCCTAAGAGACCTACTGACTCTCCTTTTTCAATATATAAGTTGATATGATCCACTGCAGCCTTTTTCTTGAAAACTTTTTCCAAATTTTGCACTTCTAACATTTCAGTTCAACTCCTTTGCTCTTTTTTAACTAGTTTCATTGTATATAAAAAGAGACAGCACGGTCACTGTCTCTAGTCATGAATTCCTATGACTTAAGTCACTATTTACTGAATATCATGATTTAATGCATAGATTGCTAATTGAGTACGGTCTCGTAATTCCAATTTGTGTAAAATACCAGAAATTTGATTTTTAATTGTACCAACTGATAAAAATAGTGTCGCTGAAATCTCCTGATTACTCAGCCCTTTTCCAATCAGGGCAATGAGATCAAGTTCTCGGTCTGTCAATCGTTCATCTACTTTCTGAGTGAATTTCTGTTGTTCAAGTAAAGTCGGCATAATCTTAGCCGCTACATGATCTTCTAATGCTAGACCGCCGCCTAATGCACTTTTGACAGATTTGATCAATTCTTCCGCATCTCCGTCTTTTAATAAATAGCCGTTTGCACGATTCTTTAATGCTTCCAGTGCATATTCCTCATCATTAAACGTTGTCAACATAAGAATCGTGCTGTCAGGAAGCAGTTCTCTGATTTTTTTACCTGCTTCCAGCCCATTCATGACAGGCATTCTGATATCCAGCAGAACTAGATCATAGCGGTTTTTTTTACAGCACTCAACGGCTTCTTGTCCGTTTACTGCCTCTCCGGTGACTCGAAAGTCTGCTTCTGTTTCCAGCATCATTTTCAGTCCTTGTCTGACTAATGCCTGATCTTCAGCTATCAATATATCAATCATTCTGCTTCACCTCTAATGGAAATTGTCCTATCAAACTCAACTGCTCTGTAGTTTGATTAAAACTCAGCCTTCCTCCGATCTTGTTCAGCCTTTCCCGCATACTGGTAAGACCGAAGCCTTCTTTTATCTGAATTTTTTCTTGGATTGGATGGCTGACTTTAAATCGAAAGTCACGTTCAGCAATAATTTCAAATTCTATTTCTGCGGTTCGGCTGTTTCCATGTCTCATCATATTAGTCAAAGCTTCTTGGATAGACCTATATAATGCAACAGATTGCTGATTAGTAAAAAACAGGTTCAGTACTCCAGGCTGCAATTTGATTGACAACCGAAGGTGACTTTCAGATTCCAGTTTTCTAATAAGCAATATAACAGCTTGAAGTCCTGAATATTCTTCTGTTTTAAGTGACTGGACGGCCTTACGCGTATCCTGCAGACTACTTTGAGCTAATGTTTTTAATTCTGTAAATTGCTGTTTGCTTTTGTCATCTTGTGCTTTCAACCGTGCCACTTCCATCTGCATCAATAAGGCAGTCAGTCGATGCCCAACCGAATCATGGATTTCTCTTGCAATCTGATTTCTTTCTTCTTGCCTGATCAGTGTTTCATTGCTGACATTCTGCCGCTTACTGCTTCTTAGTTCTTCTGATACTGATATGTACTGTTCTTTCCACTTTTTTATCTGAAATGATTTCTCTTCTATACGATCTAACGCAACCAGCGAAATGACTACGAAGAGAAACAGAAAGACTATCTCGAGCAGATCAGCTTCAAAGACAGCAGAAAAAGAAGTTGCCGCAAAACTTAAACTGATCATTCCGTACAACTGTCCTCTTTTAAATAAATCTGTTGCTTGTGATGCCAAAAGGATCAGTACCAGCCAAGCAAAAAGGTTTAAAGTATCTGAATAGAAGCTGATAGTCGTCAGTGTTACTAAAAAAATAATCCCAATCTGCTGCATCCGTGTATTTATGATTGGAAGAATAAAGTATATTGTAAAGAAGACAGCAGCTGAGAAGATCATTACTGCTGAAAAACCAGCTGTCATAGCAGCAAACAACCAACTTAACGCAATAAAAATAAACGTAGTCCAGAACCCTAACATCATCTCCCTCCTTCCAAATCTACTTGATGATCTAATTGATGATCTAAGTATAGCTCAAGACAAATCAGAACAGCAAGCGCCCTTCAAATAATCATAGAATTAAAGGTTTATGATCTATAATATGTAACCGCTAAAATAACTGTTGACACTATTTTTAATCTATGTTTCAATGTTAAAGAACGTGAAAATTGTTACTGTTAAATCAGGCTATATTTTATGTTCAAATCTGTTAGTCGACTAATACGTCTAAAGGGATAGACGCAAATGAAAGTAAATAAAGTAATTAATAATAATATTGTTCAATCTATAAATGAATCAGATGCTGAAGTACTTGTTATGGGAAAAGGAATCGGTTTTAAAAAGAGTGTCGGCGATCTTATTGATCAAGAAAAAGTTGAAAAGGTGTACACAATCACTTCCCACTTATCTACCAATAAGCTGGAACAATTATTAGCTAATATCAAATTAGAACACTTGCAGGTAGCCAATGAAATCATCAGCTATGCAAAAGTTTCTTTAGGTAAAAAGCTGAGTGAAAATATTTTTTTGACCCTTACGGATCATATTGATTATGCTATTGAACGTTTTAACACTGATCTCCCTATTAAGAATGCTCTACTATGGGAAATTAAAAGATTTTACAATCATGAATTTCTAATTGGTAAAGAAGCACTGACCATTATACAGCGTAAACTCGGTATTCAATTACCAGAAGACGAAGCTGGATTTATAGCACTTCATATCGTTAATGCAGAACTTGACATGGCAAAGGTTAGTCAAGTTTCCGAAATGACGCAAATTATTCAAAGAATCATGAACATCATAAAATATCATTACAAGGTGGACATAGATGAATACTCTTTAAATTATGAACGATTCATAACACATCTTAAATTTTTTGTACATCGGTTATATAGCGGTGTTGAATTAGAAGCAGATAAAGATACCGGCTTTCTTTTTATGCTGAAAGAACGTTATGCAAAAGAATATGGATGTGCATTGAAGATCAGAGATTACATTATTAAAGAGTTTGGTCGTGACCTTAAAGAAGACGAAATGATTTATCTGACCATCCACATTCGCAGAATTACAAGTAAATAAGGATTGTTACTATTCAATTAGGCTATACCTGGATAATCTCACCTATTCCATTAGGTGTTGTTATTTAGGTATTTTTTATTGCCTTCATTAATCAAATTAAGGAGAAAAATATGGATTACAACCAACTTGCAAAGAAAATAATAAAAAACGTCGGTGAACAGGATAATATTAATGGACTTGTTCACTGTGCAACTCGTCTAAGATTCAATCTTAAAGATGAATCTGCAGCAAATACTGAAACACTGAAAGGAACCCAAGGTATTATGGGGGTTGTTTCCAAAGGTGGTCAGTATCAAATCATTATCGGCAGCGATGTCGGAAGTGTATACAATGAGATTGTAAATGAAATTCCATCATTAAGTGAGGACCAGGAAGCTGAAGGAGATAGTGAAAAGTCAGTCGTTGCTAGAATCATTGACACAATTACTGGTATTTTCACACCTATTTTGCCAGCAATTACAGCTGCTGGTATGATTCAAGCAGTATTATCATTATTAGTTGTTTTTAACTGGATCGATAATGAAAGCCAAAACTATCAAATTATCAGTTTTATGGGTAATTCAGCATTTTACTTTTTGCCTATGCTTTTAGCAATGTCATCGGCTCGAAAATTTAAAACAAATCCCTACTTAGCAGTCATGATTGGAGGAATTCTCCTTCATCCTAATTTCTTAGATATGATTGCTGCTGTAGAAGAAACTGGTGGCATCCAATTTTTTGGTATTCCGATTTCTCCAGTTAATTATTCTTCTTCTGTTATTCCAATTATTTTATCTATCTGGTTTATGTCTTATGTAGAACCGATTGCTGACAAAGTATCTCCAAAAGCAATCAAATTCTTTAGCAAACCATTGATTATTATTGCAGTTGTAGGAACCGTTGCATTAGCTGGAATCGGGCCTCTTGGTCATTATATCAGTGAATTGATCTCAGCTGGTATTCAGTGGCTTGAAAACTTAGCACCTTGGTTGGTACCTACAATTATCGGGGCATTTTCTCCACTGTTTGTTGCAACAGGAACTCACTACGGGTTAGTTCCAATTGGGATTAACAATCGTTTGACTAATGGTTTTGATACCGTGATTTATCCAGGAATGCTGGCTTCAAATGTTGGACAAGGTGCAGCCGCTATGGCAGTTGGATTTAAATCAAAAGACTCAACAATCAAACAGCTAGCTTCTTCTGCAGGTCTAACGGGTCTGTTTGGAATTACTGAACCAGCCTTATATGGAGTAAATCTAAGATTTAAAACACCATTATACGGTGCCATGCTAGGTGGAGGAATTGGTGGGCTTTATATGGGTATTATGCGTGTGAGAAACTTTACTGGTGGTTCACCTGGTCTACTGACCTTACCTAGCTACATTGGTGATGATACATTGCAATTTCTGATTCATGCTTGTGTAGGTGCAGCTATTTCTATCATCATTGCTTTTATCGCTTCATATATTTTGTATAAAGATCCAGCAGCTACAGAGGATCCAGTTGTATCAAAAGGACAAAAAGCAGTTGATCCAGAAGATGGAACTTTAAGCAGTAAAAATTATCAATCAACTGAAGAAATACTAGTATCTCCTATGACCGGAAAAGCTATAGACTTAGTACAAATCGATGATGGTATGTTCTCAGAAGAAATTTTAGGAAAAGGGATAGCGATTCGTCCAAGCGATGGTACGGTAACTTCCCCAATAAACGGAACAGTCACTGCTACTTTTGATTCTAAACATGCCATAGGATTGACGACCACATCAGGATTAGAAATTTTAATTCATGTTGGTATTGATACTGTTCAACTTGCCGGAGAAGGATATCACTATCTGGTTGAACAAGGACAAAAGGTATCTGCAGGAGAACCGTTACTGAGCGTTGACTTAGACTTTGTCACTAAAAAAGGCTACGACACGGTCACACCTATAGTCATTACAAATTCTGCAGATTATGGAGATATCTTAAATTTATCCAATACAGAAGTAACACCAGGAGATCAAATTATTAAAGTTTTACCTTAAACGATCACTTCTCTTTAACTCCTTTTTCCATTTTTGGGAAGAGGAGTTTTTGATTAAGCAGTATTTTCTGTCTATAATCTAATTAATTTTAATCGAGAGTCCAACATTAATGATCTAAGAGAGAATTTTATTTAGATTATTACAACATATATACGTAGGAGCATAATAATTGATTGTAATGCGAATTTTCGTTAAAATATATAATGTTATTTTTATCATGAATTTTTAGACTTTGTGGAAGGAGGTCTTTTTATCAAATTCATGGACTCGATAAAGAGGTTATGGCAAAAGCAGACCTATCAATCTCAGCAGTTAATCAAGCAATTACCCAAGTTAAAAGACAAAAATAGTCTCCCTATGGAGATTGAGTATAAGATCCATCTTAATGCTGAGAAAATAACTTCTGATCAAGAGGTTATAGATAGAATCGCTAACCAGATAATTGAAGAAGATGTTGCGAAAAGAAAATATGCTGGTAAATCAGACCAAGACCTCAAAACCTATCGTGACAAAATATATAAATATGAAAGTTTTTTAACGCAGGATGTAAAGTTGGTTCCAAATGATGTCAATCATTTAGATGTATATGTTAACCAGATCCTTCTTGGCCAATTGCCAGATGAGTACACTGTTGATGTCCTTCACTTTCTACAGTCGACGATTGTGATGGCATTTGCCTATATCAAAGGCGGACCTTATAAAACGTATGATGCAGCAACGGATTCTGTTGTAAAGAAAAGCGAACCGTTTGACCTTAATCTATACATTCAATTCAGTTAAAAACGAATAAAGAAAGCTGAAACACTTCAATGTGCTTCAGCTTTCTTTTTTGTCTATTTAATTCTATCTGGCATCATTGCTTGCATGAACATCCAGACACCGGTATTTAATTTTAGTTCATTTCTTTCTTCTGCAGTAACGGTTGTACGGATCGTATCTTCTCTCCCGCTCAACACTTTGCTGGTCCAGTGAGGATCAGCAAGCAGCACTCTTCCCATGGCTACCATCTCGCTATTATGAAGAGCTTCTTCTGCATCGGCTCCGTTACGAATATCGCCTACACTAATCAGTGGAACTCTTCCGTTGATCTTTTCATGAACTCGTTCTAGAATTGTCTGCTCGTTTTCTTCATCTGTTTGAGCAGATTTTCTGAAGTCCCCTAGTGAGATATGAAGATAGTCCAACGGTTTTTCCGCTAATTGATCAACCAAGTAAAGCGTATCTTCCATACGAATACCAGGATTTTCGTACTCTTCAGGAGAGAATCGATAACCGATTATGAACGGTTCAGAAGTGTATTCATTGACCGTCTCAACAATCCCGTTAACCAATTGATCAATGAAAGAGTACCGTTTTTCGAGTGAGCCGCCCCACTGATCATCTCTGCGATTAGAATGCGGTGAAAAGAATTGTTGGATCAAATATGTGTTTGCACCATGAATCTCGATACCGTCAAACCCAGCTTTGACCGCTCTTACAGCAGCTGCTTTAAAATCCTCGATCACTTGCAGCACTTCTTCTTCACTTAATGCTCTAGGTTCTTCCGAGTCAGAACGCAAAGCTTTAACTGCACTGGCAGAAACTGGCTGCTCTCCTCTTAAAATCGAAGAATTCGTCATTCTTCCTCCATGAAAAATCTGCAGGATAGACTTTGTACCGGCTTTTTTTATAGATGAGGCAAGTTTTGATAATCCTTCAATATGCTTATCATCATAAACACCCAGCTCACCTTCCCAGCCTTTGCCAATTTCCTGTACATTGGTAGCTGCTGTGATAACAGCACCTACTTCACCGCTTCTTAAAGCATAATAGTCTAACTCATTATCGGTAATGGTTCCATCAAAAAAACTCATCATATTGGTCATAGGTGCCATAACTGCTCGGTTTTTAAGCGTAATACCGCTATTTAACTTAATTGGTTCTCCCAAATTCTTCATTACTGTCATCCTCCTAAATAAAGTCACTTACTAATTGTAACTTTACCTAATGGAAAAGACAACTCATATATTACTGATCAACTTTTAAAACAACAAACTATTTTGAAACAGAAGAATCCTTTCCATAAATCTTCTCGACTGTTTTGTCAGGATCAATAACAATATACAACTTTTGCTGGCTGCCGATCATAGAAGTCTGATAAGCATTATCATGACCATCACTATCTAACGCTTCATAAGGGAAGTAAATTCTATCTTTTTCTGCTGAATTTTTATAGATAATGTCCATTTTTTCAATATCTTTGAACTGAAGAACACGATCAAACATTCCGGTTTCTAGTCCGCCTAAGTTGATATCATTGGAATTTACATGATCTGCTTCGCTGTCGATTTCAATTTTGAAGGATCCACAAGGATGGATTTCTTGAAAATCGTCCTCCCCAATACGCCCAAAACTAGTGGTTACTTGTTTAATCCATAAATCTCCAATATATTTTCTGTCAATTGTCCATGTTTCTCCATTTCTAAAAATGAATTTCAATCCGCTCATCACTTTTTTCATACTGTCCACTCCTTTTTATTTGTGAATAGTATAACAAATAAATTGATAGATTCAAATAGTTTCATACTATATTTTTTGTCTATTTTGTGTATAAATGAACATTAAAAAAGAGAGTTAAACCAGTTTATCTGATTTAACTCTACTATCATCCTTAAATTATCTTCCGACAGTCCACCCGCCGTCTAGCGTTAGCGAAGCACCTTGCATATAGTTAGAATCCTCAGAAGCTAAAAAGACAGCAGCTGCAGCGATTTCTTCTGGAGTACCGGCTCTTTCATCAGGAATATCTTTTAAACGATCTTCTTCAATACCTTCTGTCATTGGAGTTCGAATGAATCCAGGTGCCAGCAGATTCGATTTTATTCCTTTGTGACCAAAGTCATAAGACAGTTGTTTCGTAAAGCCGAAAATCGCATGCTTTGATGTTACATACGCTGAACCGCCAGGACCAGCCGCAAATGTCGCTTGAGACCCAACATTTATAATGGTTCCTTTACCTTTTTCTACAAAGATCGGCAGCACTTCTTTAGTCGCAAGATAAGGTCCTTTAACATTGACTTCCATCAATTTATCATAGTCAGACTCTTCTGTATCCAATACTGTTTTGTAAGAATCATGGATACCAGCTCCATTATATAAGATATCTATGGTTTCATAGGCATCTTTTATGGACTTAACTGCATCTTGCAAGTCTTCTTTTTTTGTAGTGTCAACTTTTACATAAATGGCTTCTCCGTTATCTTGCTTTATCTCAGAAGCGATTCGGTTGCCTTTTTCTTCATTTCGTCCGGCTACTACTACTTTTGCGCCTTCTTTTGCAAATCTCTTTGCAGTAGCTTCACCAATCCCAGAAGTCCCGCCAATAATCAAAGCTACTTTATTTTCTAATTTCATTTCGCATTGCTCCTTTAAGTTTTCTAGAATGATTTTTCCAACATCATCTTAACGCTCATCGTTCATTGAAATCAAAAGATACAGTTTGAAGCAGTTGTTTTATTTATACATACAGGAATACATAAAAACGACTGCTTAAAAAACACGCTGACGATAAATGTCAGCGTGCTAAAATTAACGATTCAATTCTGAGTATTTCAACAGTCGGTTGATATGGACTGCTATATAAGTCAGTTCATCTTTCGGTATCGACTGGTGATGCACTTCCTGCATATATTCCTTAATCTTAAAAGCAATATTCATTGCTTCAGGATACAAGGTTGAGATTTGTTCAAACAATTCATCGTCTTTCTCTTCCATAAGATGACCAGATAAAAAGCGATCCACAAAGAATTTAACGTGAGTAATAAAACGACTGTAATGAATAGAGTCAGTTTGCAGATTTGTATTCAAATGGTATCGAACGAGATTGACGATACCGCCAATCATTTTGGCTTTTTTCATTCCATCTTTGTTGTCATTGGCTGAACCTTGAGCATTGATCAGGTGGAAAGCAATATTTGCTGCTTCTTCTTCAGGCAGTTCTATATCAAATTCTTTATTCACTAATACTCTAGCGTACTCACCAACTTGGAATTCTTCTGGATAGTAGTTTTTCACTTCCCAGTATACACGATTTGAAATGTTGATCCCTTTTCTGGCTCTTTCCACTGCAAAATGTAAATGATCCATTAAAGTAAAATAAATACTTTGCTGCAGCTCGGTATCTAGATGCTGTTTGGAATAAAGGATAATCTCTTGAACCATTGACAAGTAAATTTCCGGTATGTTACTCAGCAGCTCCAGTACTTGCTGCATTCGGAGGTCTTCTGCAGATAAGAATACTTGATCAATTTTCGACTGATCGATTTGTTCACCGGGTTTTGCTCCAAAGCCAATTCCCTTGCCGAACGCAACGATTTCTTTACCTTCTCTTTCGATTAGTACCACGCTCGTATTTAAGACTTTTTTGATCCGCGCCACAGAACCCCTCCTTTTAGACCATTTGAAAAAAAATACTTATTATTCTATAGGTTTTCTCCGTTTGTCTCAATCACTTCTTTATACCAGTAGAATGAATCTTTTTTGATCCGCTCCATCGTTCCATTTCCTTCATCATCTTGGTCTACATAGATAAATCCATAGCGTTTAGACATTTGAGAGGTACTTGCACTGACAATATCAATTGCACCCCAGCTTGTATAAGCAATCAAATCTACCCCTTCATTAATGGCTTCTTTCATTGCTTTAAAATGAGATTCAAAATAAGCAATTCTATATGGATCATGTATTTCACCATTAACTACTTCATCTTTAGCACCCATACCATTTTCGACAATCATGAGTGGTACATTATAACGGTCATACAATTCAAGCAAAGATATTTTCAAGCCTTTAGGGTCAATTTGCCAACCCCAATCAGTGGACTCCAGGTATGGATTCTTAACGCCTAAAACCGTATTTCCCGGAGTTCGTTCAGCATTTTCATCATGAGATTCTGTCATCGACATATAATAGCTGAAAGAAACAAAGTCGACAGTATGTTCTTTCATCACTTCTAGATCGCCTTCTTCAAAGTGAAGTTGGATACCTTTCAATTCTAAGTCTCTTAAGATCAGACGAGGATATTGACCAAATACTTGCACATCTGCATAAAAGTTATTTTCAAGATTCTTTTTCAATGTCAGTTCCACATCTTCAGGATGACAAGTTCTAGGATAAGTCGTTAATTTTGTGATCATACAGCCAATTTGACTGCCTTCAATGATTTCATGGCAGTCTTTCGTTACAATTGCCGAAGCAACAAACTGGTGGTGAAGAGCCTGATAAATATCTTGTTTTTCATTTCCTTCTTCACACTGATCTGGAATGATTCCAGCTGTAGTAAATGGATGTCTGTGGATACTGTCGATTTCGTTGAACGTTAACCAATATTTTACTAGATTCTTATATCGTTTGAAACAAACTTTTGAAAACCGTACAAAATCATCTACAACTCGTCTATCTACCCATCCGTTATACTTCAAACTCAATGATAAAGGCATTTCGTAATGAGATAAAGTGACAATGGGTTCGATATTCAATCGATTCATCTCAGTAAATAAATCTTCATAGAATTGTAAACCTTTTTCATTTGGTTCTGATTCTTCTCCGGTTGGAAAGATTCTTGCCCAAGCGATGGAAACGCGCAGTGTTTTAAATCCCATCTCTGCAAATAGTGCTAAATCTTCTTTATATCTATGGTAAAAGTCGATCCCTCTTCTTTTAGGGTACCATTTATCAGTTGGGTCCTCTGCGGCTTCTTTTACCATTTCAGAGCTGATACTCATATGCTTGGCATAGTTTTTAACGTCCACATTCGGTTTATACGTTGCAATATCCGCTACCGATAACCCTTTCCCGTCAACATTCCAAGCTCCTTCTGCCTGATTTGCAGCAATTGCGCCGCCCCACATAAAATCTTTTGGAAATCCTTTTGTCATTTTTATCCTCCTATTGGTGATACTGTCATAACTGATTGGTTGATTAACACTGTTTCATTACTGACTTTCTGATCAACTGCATAATCATCTTGATTCGTAACGACTACGATAACATCAGAGTCGTATCCAGCTTTTTTAATCGCATCAATATCGAAAGAAACCAGTAAATCTCCTGCGTTCACTGTATCTCCTGCTTTGACATGTGCTGTAAAAGGTTTCCCTTCTAATTGTACTGTGTCTATACCGATATGAAATAGTAACTCAGCACCATTATTCAACTTCATCCCTACTGCATGTTTTGTATCAAAGACCATACTGATTGAGCCTTTTGCTGGTGCTCTTAATTCACCTGTTGCTGGTTGAACAGCGAATCCTGATCCTACTAATCCTTTAGAAAATACTTCATCATTTACATCTGATAACGGAATGATGGTTCCTTCAACCGGACTATTCATATCAGCTGTTGTTTGTCGTTCAGTATTGAATTCTTCTTGAGCTTCCTCTACATGTTTTTTCTCGTCTTTCCATAATACTAAAACGGCAACAAATGAGATAAACAGAGATAATACAAACGTAACCCCTGCCCAAACAATGTTCATAGGATTATCAGGGTTTGCGAACATCGTAATACTTGCAAAACCTGGTCCAACTAAAGCAAAAGCCTCAACTGCCATAATTCCGATAAATGATCCACTGATCAAACTACTGATAATGACACTATATAATACAGGTTTGTGTAAAATCGTTACCCCATATAGTGCCGGCTCAGTAATACCGAAGAAAGCTGAAATTCCGGCAGAAATTGCTGTAGCTCTTAATTTTTCGTCTTTCGTTTTGATTGCGACAGCAAAACAGGCACCTGATTCAGAAATATTGTGTGCTAGTGAAGCAGGAAGATATAAAAGCTCTCTCCCGATACCACTCATTGAGGAGACAGCATAAGGGATCATTGCTTTATGCATCCCAGTCACAACCATGAAAGGCAATACAGCTGCCAGAAGACCTGTAGCAACCCAACCTACATTCTCAAAAATAAATAAGATGACAGCTGATAATTGTTCACCGACAACATATCCAATTGGCCCTAACACCAATAGTGTTACAGTGACAGAAATAGCCAGTGACATGAGTGGAACAAAGAAAATTCGAATAGCTTTTGGAGAGATCTTCGTAAAGAATTTCTCAAGTACAGCATAAAACAAAACTAAAAGGATTGCCGGAAACACTTGAGAAGAATACGTAATGTTTTGAAGTGGAATACTCAACAAACTGACTCCATCACCCAATAATGTCACCATACCCGGGAGCAACAAAGCTCCTACTGCTGAAGCAGCTACAACTGCATTGACTTTCAACTTGTTCGCTGTAGTGATTGCTACGATAATGGGTAAGAAGTATAGCGGCGCAGAACCGATTAAATCTAAAACTTGGTACGTTTCAGAAGTAGATTCCATCCACCCCAGCATGTCAAAGAGCAGTAACAGAGATCGAAGAATTCCTCCACCGGCTACGGCTGGAATTGTTGGTTGAAATACACCGATGATAAAGTCTAAGAATACAGCACTCCATTTTTGTTTCGGTGCATTCTGCTTTTCAGCAGCTCCATTCCCGTTACCCACTATCGCTTTTACTTCATCATAAACTTCTACGACATCATTTCCGATGATAACCTGTGTTTGAACATTTTTACGTACACCCATTACACCATCAATTAATTCTAATTGATCTATGTTTGCCTGACTATCATCATTTAATGTAAATCTTAAACGAGTAGAACAATGCTCTAAATGCGCAACGTTTTCTTTTCCACCAATGTTTTTTACAATTTCACTAGCTGTCTTTTGATAATCCATTCATTTCATCTCCTTATGATCATATTTTGTTTGCTTGGCCAAAACAAACAAAAAAGACAGGACACCACACTCAAAAAGATTACAGTTTTCCCGTAAAATTTAAGAAGTGTAAGGTCCTGCCTGCATTACCAGTCACATGCCTGTTTATTTGATATCACTATATCATCAGTTTTTGGAAACGTCAACAATAAATTTAAATTTATTCTGTTGTGTTCATCAGTATATCTGCTTTTCCGTTTTTTTCAGTCCATTTCTTATTTATGACTTGCTTAGTGTATCAACTGCTAGTATAGCTTGAGCCACTTGTTCTGCTGTAATTTCCGGATCTAAGTTTTCCATTGTTTCGCCTTCAGCTGTTGCCAATTTTCCAACCTCTTTCAAGTCTTCTAAGGATGCATTTTCCAAATGAAGATCTTTTAAGGTTGTCGGCATATCGATGGCCTGGTAAAACTCAATATATTTCATGATTTCTGCTTCCGTTTTTCTTTCTAATACTAACTGTACGAGCGTTCCGTAGGCGACTTTTTCTCCGTGAGTCAAATTGTGGATATCTCCATGCAAAGCTGTAAAGCCATTATGAATAGCATGCGCACCTGCGAGCCCGCCATTTTCGAATCCTAAACCAGAAAGCAGCGTATTTGCTTCAACGATTGCTTCGACTTGAGGAGTTACTAAACCTTCATTTGCAGCTTTATATGCAGCTAAACCATATTCGAATAATACGTTCTCTGCCATTTCAGCAATTGCTCTAGCTGCAAATGTCGGTTTTCCGCCAGCCATAGCATTTCCATTTCTTTTCAACGTTGCATTGACTTCTACTAAAGTTGCCATTGCATCACAGATGCCTGACGCAAATAATCGAATAGGCGCATTCACGACCACTTGTGTATCCACTAAAACCAGTTCTGGATTTTTATCATAAAATTTGTATCCTTCAAATACACCGTCTTCTGAATAAATCACAGAAAGCGCACTTGTCGGTGCATCCGTAGAAGCAGTCGTCGGTACAATCACGACAGGAACGGCTAGTTGATCAGAAACCGCTTTGGCAGTATCCAGTGTTTTACCGCCGCCTACGCCGATCACATAATCAGCACTCTGTTCTTTCCCTACATTCGTTAAGCGATTGATTTCTTTTGTAGAAGCTTCTCCATTAAAGGCCTCGAAGTAAAAATCGGTCTCGGATTGATCAAAACTGCTTTTCAAAGCTTCTTGTGTAATTTCCCATACGACATCGTCAGCGATCAACAACGGTTTTTGCCCTAACGCTTCGACTTCCTTTGCCAAGTCTTGCATGACTCCGGCTCCTTGGATATAACGACTGGGTGAACGAAAAACAACTTTTGTCATGATTGTACCCCTTTCAATTTTTATTTCTAACTTTAGGTTATCAGAAATTATACTGAACACTATGATTTATATGTGAAAGAGTTAACTATATAAATTTGTAAAACTATACTTTTAAAAACTATAACATATCGGTTTTTATTTGAGAAAAGATATACCTCTTATTCAAACCTTTTCTATTTAAAATGAACATTTCACACAATTTCCGACCTATTACCTCACCCCTTTTCACTTGTCTTCCATACTGCTTATTTTTTTGTATGAACTGGGTTTAATATAAATATAGTATACACTTCTTATTATTTAATTGTTCTGTATAACGATTGTTTTACTTAAGGGATTAGATTATCATATTGATATAATTACATACTATTTAAAGGAGAACTGATTATGAATCTATTTCAACGTAACGCTTTGAGAATGGCAGGTTTGACAGAGGCCATCATCAGATATCCGTTATCTGCTTTATTGTTTATTGTATCGGTTGTGAATATTATTTATTACATACATGACAGCTTTTTTTCTACCAATACTGACTGGTCGTTTGAACAAAGCTATTATTTATCTTTTATCTTTATTATTGGAGGACTTGCCGGTGCTGCGGGTCAAGTATTTTATGAACGTTTCTTTTATGACAGACCTGTTTTTCGCTGGACGATTTTTGGCGGGATCGCTGTCTTAACTCTTTTGTATTATTGGATATTTTTAAGACCGCTTGATCAATTGACGGCGACTGCTGCTGTTCAACTGAATGTATTGACTGCTATCTTTTTGACACTTTTTGTCTGGATTCCCTCTATTAAAACAACGTTTTCTTTCAGCACAACATTTACGACTGCGTTTAAAGGCTTCTTTACGAGCTTACTGTTCTCAATCGTCTTGACCATTGGGTTAATGTCTATATTAGGCACCATTAGTTTGCTGCTGTTTCCAATTGATCCAGAGTTCTTTTTTGATACGGTTGTGATTATATACAACTTGTTTTTCCCATTATATTTTCTAGCTTATGTTCCCAAATTTGATAACAAAAGCATGTCTGAAAAAGATCAATCTGCTCTAACGATCCCGAAATTGCTGGAGATCTTGGTAGCTTATATAGTCATTCCTTTGATTGCTGTGTACACCATTATCTTGATTCTTTATATTTTACCGAATATTGCCGGCAGCTTTTGGACGGATAACCTGCTCGAACCTTTATTGGTAAGCTATTCCATAACTGGACTGCTGACATTATTTTTGTCCGAGAACATTCAAAATAGAAGTACAGATTTATTTAAGAAGGTTTTTCCAAAAGTTTTGCTCGTTATTGCTTCGTTTCAAACGATTGCCTCAATCCTTAAAATCGGTGAATCAGGAATTACGCATGGCCGGTATTATGTCATTCTCTATGGCGTTTTTTCCATTGCCGCTAGTATAATCTATAGTTTTTTCAATAAAAAAGAACTGTTTGTTCCTGCTATTTTTGTTGTATTTTCTGTTATCTCCATTACACCTCCAATAGACGCCGTGACAGTCGGAATAAACGCCCAAGAGGATTTCGTGGAAAGTGTCCTTAGAGAAAATGATATGCTCGTAAACGATGAAATTGTTAAAAGCGAAACGATTTCTGAGGAAGATCGCGAGAAAATTGTTAATGGTGTTCGTTATTTATATTTTAACGATGGATTAGATCAAACGAAATGGCTTCCTGACAATTTTTCTTTTTATGATGATTTTGAGCGTGTTTTTGGATTTAACGATTATAACTATGCGTTTACTGGAGATGAAGATTCATTTTATGGATCCTCTGAAGAGTCAACCTATGCTGAAGTGCGTATTTCTTCTGAAGCGTCTTATTCTATTCCAGCGGAAGCTGCAGATTATTATGCAGCATTGAATATTTCTTATGGAATTCACACAGATGAACCAACTGAAACATCTGTTTCGATGGACGATCATCAACTTAGAGTTTTAACGGATGAAAACACCTTTACCGTCAGTCTGCTAGACAATCAGGAAGAGGTTTTACTAGATCATGATCTGAATTTCTTACGTGAAGGTAGATTTGAAAACAGTTATGAAGTTCAGATGCTTGAGCCCGAAGATTTAACTTTTTCAGAAGAAAATGACGCCGCAGAGATGATCGTAATAGTAGAAAATATTATAGTACACGATGATAACAGCCTTACAGCTGACTTTAAGGTGCTCGTTTCATTAAAAAATGAATAAAAGAACGAATAAGACTTTTACATCGTTATAAAGACTAAAATGCACAGAGATTGAATGGGAAACCCCCGCCAATCCTGTGCATTTTTATCATCTGTATTTCATTTTAAGAATATAAATAAACATCAAAGTTACAACAACCAACAATATGACTACAGCGATATATAAGTAATTCGTATGTGCAGAATCAACAGCTGCAGCATTCTCACTTAATACAAAAGGTTCTTCATACACACTTTCTCTTTACTCGGCATTAACTGAGTAAACAAGTTTGGTAAAAAAAATAGAGGAACTACAAATATGGAGCTTTTGTTACTCAAGCATTAATGTTGTACTTTCGAAAAACATCTAATATGATGATTGCATAGTTAAGATAGTAAATATAATTTTTGAGGAGCGATTTTTTTATGAGTAATGAACAAAATGTCAATCCGTTAAATGAGTACTACAACGATGAGTATCCAAAACAACCGCAGTCCCCTCCCGGACTTCAGAAAGAAATGGATCCTGTACCGGATTGCGGTGAAGAATCCTATAAAGGAACTGGGAAATTAGAAGGTAAACGTATTTTAGTGACCGGTGGAGATTCTGGAATCGGACGTGCTGCTGCTATTGCTTATGCACGTGAAGGCGCCGATGTAGCAATCGTATATCTCCCTGAAGAGCAACCTGATGCGGATGATGTAAAATCACTGATCGAAGCAGAAGGTAAAAAAGCTGTATTGATTCCTGGTGATTTGAAAAGCGAAGAATTTTCTAAAGAAATCGTCAAAAAGGTTGTAGATGAATTGGGTGGCTTAGATGTTCTCGCACTAGTTGCTGGTAAACAACAATCTACTAGCAACATTGAAGATATTACAACAGAACAATTGACAAGTACATTTGAAACAAACGTCTATTCTATGTTCTGGACGATACAAGCTGCAATTCCTCACTTGTCTGAAGGAGCTTCTATCATTACGACTACTTCAATTCAAGGATTCAGCCCATCTCAAAACTTGCTGGATTATGCGTCAACTAAATTTGCCATTAGAGGATTTACCATCGCGCTGGCTAAGCAGTTAGCTCCTAAAGGTATCCGTGTAAACGGGATTGCACCAGGACCAATCTGGACAGCACTGCAAATCTCAGGCGGCCAACCTCAAGAGAAAATTCCTGAATTCGGTAAAGAAACACCATTGAACCGTGCTGGTCAACCGGCTGAATTAGCAGATATGTATGTATATCTAGCTTCTGCAAAATCAAACTACGTAACCGGTGAAATTATCGGAATTACGGGTGGATTACCGATCGCATAAATAAATGGATGCTCAACAAAAAGTATGCATGGGACAAGCTATTCAGCTTGCCTTTGCATACTTTTTTAATTTTTTCATTTCCAATCTGATAAGTTGTCTGAAAAGACACATCTCTCCTTTTGTTGTAAACTAATAGATGTAGTGAAATAAATCTAAATGGAGGATTTTTAAATGACTAAAGGTAATTTTGTTTTTCATAATAATGTAGAAATCCCAAATCTTGGTTTCGGTACTTGGCAGATCCCTAATGAAGAAGCTTATGATGCCGTAACAATGGCACTGAAAAATGGTTATACTCATATCGATACTGCACTGGCCTACAAAAATGAAGAAAATGTTGGAAAAGCCATAAAAGACTTCGATATTTCTAGAGAAGATGTATTCATTACTAGTAAACTGCCTGCTCAAACAAAAGGCTATGACGAAACAATGGACGCTTTCAATGAGACGATCTCAAATCTTGGTGTAGATTACTTGGATCTGTACCTTATTCACGCACCTTGGCCATGGGATGAAAAAGGAAAAGATTATACAGAAGGAAATATCCAGTCTTGGAAAGCAATGGAAAAACTGTATAACGATGGTAAAATTCGTGCCATCGGAGTTTCAAACTTTGAGATTTCAGATATCCAAGCCTTGTTAGACAATTGCGACATTGTTCCAATGGCAAATCAGATTCCATTCTATGTGGGACGCGATCAAGAGGAACTACTAACTTTCTGCAAGCAGCATGAAATTGTTGTAGAAGCCTATTCACCGCTTGCTACAGGTCAATTGTTAGACAATCAGGATGTTAAAGACATGGCAGATAAGTATAGTGTAACACCTGCACAGCTGCTCATTCGTTATTGTTTAGAAAGAGATACGTTACCTCTTCCTAAATCAACACATGAAGAACGTATTAAGCAGAATAAACAAGTAGATTTTGAGATTTCTCAAGATGACCTTAAACAACTAATGGATATGGAAGACGTAAGAAAATAAAAGGCTGCCCTATCTAATCGGATTGCCTTTTAAATCAAAACTGCTGTCTATCTAATCATAGGCAGCTTTTTTGATATATTTTATTTAAGTAAAGGAGGAACCTATGATGGCATCTACCATTCAAAAAAGTCAAAATAAAATAGATAGCGTTATCATTGTGATCCCTTCTTTGAATCCTGATCAGAAATTGATTGAACTGATGCAGCGTATTCGGTCATCAATCAGCGAATCAGTACCAGTGGTCATTGTAAATGATGGCAGCGACCCAGAAACACACTTGTTTTTTAAGAAGGCAGCTTCAGACGATCACTGTCAAGTCTTAACTCACGAAGAAAATGGCGGAAAAGGAAAAGCATTGAAAACGGCATTTGATTACATTCTTAATCAATATCCCGATAGTACCGGCGTCATTACAGTGGATGGTGATGGACAGCATACAACAGAAGATGTTAAGCGTTGTATTGAGTATTTCTTGAGCAATCCGGAGACGGTCATCTTAGGCAGCCGTCATTTCAGTAAATCTGCCACTCCGCTTAGAAGTCGATTTGGTAATCTATTTACACGTAAGCTCATTAGTAATCTTAACGGATTGAAGTTAACAGATACACAGACAGGATTAAGAGTTCTCCCCTATTCCACACTAAAAGATCTCTTGAATATCGAAGGAGAGCGTTATGAATATGAAATGAATATGCTGTTTTATTTTAGAGACCATAATATTGACATAGAAGAGATTCCTATTGAAACGATTTATATAGAAGAAAATAAATCATCTCATTTTAATCCTCTGATAGATTCTCTTAAAATTTATTCTGTCTTCATCAAATATAGTCTGTCTGCGTTGGTTTCATTTTTGATTGATATTGCTTTGTTTACTCTGCTTGTATCTCTTTTGAGATCTGTTTTGCCAGTCAGTTATATTATCGTCTCAACGGTAGTAGCCAGAGTAAGTTCAGCGAGCTTTAACTACCTATCAAACCGGTATCTGGTTTTTAAAGCTAAAAAAAGAAATACTTCTGTCTATAAATACAGTTTATTATTTGGGATAGAAATGTTCTTGTCAGGAGCGATCGTTCAGGGACTGATCTTATATACGGCTTTAGAAACAGAATGGATGGTAAAAATCTTTGTAGACATCATCATATTCTGTCTCGGTTTCTTTGTTCAGAAAAACTGGGTTTTTAAAAAAGAACATCAGAAGGATTCAAAACAAGTTAAAGATTAGATATAACGAGGTAATCAAAAACGGCTTGAGTATCAGCTCAAGCCGTTTTTGATTTAATCTGTCAAGCCATTGTTCTGGATGACCTTTTGATAGAAGTAAAAACTATCTTTTTTAATTCTTGCAAGATCTTTAAGATCATGATCTTCTCTATTTACATATACAAATCCATAACGTTTCTTGAACCCTTGATGCGAGCTTAGAATATCAATAGCTGCCCAAGGACAATAGCCGAATAATTCAACACCATCGGCAATTGCATCGTTACATGCCGCAATATGATCACGAATATAGTCGATTCTGTAATCATCATGCACTTTGCCATCTTCCGTCAACTCATCAGGAGTTCCTAAGCCATTTTCAGTAATGATCAATGGCAGACGGTAACGATTATAATAATCGTTCAACACAAGGCGTAAGCCCATTGGATCAATTTGTGCTCCATACTTGCTGGATTTTAGATGTTGATTCTTTTCAATCTTGAAATAGCCATATAAGTCATAATCGATTTCGTTTACTTTCGTTCCATAAGGATGTTCTTCTGACTCAGGTAGATAACTCGCCACCAATGTACGATAATAGTTCAAAGCGATTAAATCAGGTTTAGCCTTTTTCAAAATCTCTTCATCTTCAGGCTGTCTGATTGGACTGATGCCAGCTTTTTCAAGGTATTCTTTGTAATATCCGGGATAGTCGCCATAGCAGTACATATCTAAGGCGTAATTTGTCTTAAAATTATCATTCATCTCAGCGGCCCAGACATCCATCGGTTTATTTGAAGCTGGATAGGTTTTAGTAGAAGATACGGCCGGTCCTATTTTGCTGCCCGGGATCATCTCATGACAGACAGTCGTAGCCAATGCATGAGCAACAAACATATGATAATCCATCTGAGCTCGAACACGTTCTGCGTCCTCTTTTGGAACATCGGACATATTCATCCGTTCATTAACCCGGATCATCAGGTTCTGCTCATTATTGACTTGCCAGTGCTTCACGCGGTCGCCGAAAGCTTCATAACAGGTTTTAGCAAAACGCTCGAATGCATAAACGCAATCTCGGCTTTCCCACCCATTGTATTTTTCAGCTAGAGCATACGGCAAATCAAAATGATACAACGTGATAAAAGGAATAATGTCTTTTTCTAAAAGAAAATCAATGACTTTATTATAGAAATCAATGCCCTTTTGATTGATCTCACCATCTCCGTCGGGAATGATTCTAGCCCATGAAATGGAAAACCGGTATGTTTTCATGCCAAGTTCTTTCATTAGTGAAATATCTTCTTCATAGTGATGGTAAAAATCGCTGGCTACTTTCGTATCGGCTTGGACAGCTGACTTTTTAAATGAATTGTAATCGGCAACGGTCATTCCTTTGCCGTCTTCATCCCATGCTCCTTCTATTTGAAAGGCAGAGGAGGAAGCACCCCACCAAAAGTCTTCTGGAAAATGATTATGCATAACGAGTCTCCTTGTCTTGAATAAATAAAATATCGTCTAATGGTGCTGTACTTGTTTTAGATACACTCTGAATTTCTTGGTACTCTTGTGTGTTGGTAATCACTACAGGAACCGTTACATCGTAGCCTTCTGCTTTGATGTCCTCAATGTTAAAGGACAGAATCTTAGTACCTTTTTTTATCTTGTCTCCTACTGTCATATACTGTGTAAAATGTTTTCCATCTAGTTTTACAGTGTCCAAACCAATATGAATTAACATTTCTACTCCATTATTCAAGGTCAGCCCTACTGCGTGAAGCGAAGGAGCTAAAGCTGTAACAGTACAATCATCCGGTGCAATCACTTCTCCAACTTCTGGAGAGATCGCAAATCCTTTACCCATAGCTCCCGAAGCAAACACTTCATCTTTAACATCTTTTAAGGGGAGAATTTGTCCTTGAATAGGAGACGAAACGATTTTATCAGCATTTGCAGCAACTAAAGTAGGTGCCTCGCTCAATTCTTTAAACCCTAACTTCTCATCATTACTATATTTACTGTGTTTACTTTGTTCATCTGTATCGTCAGGCAAATCCTTAAATCCAAAAATAACCGTCATCCCGCAGGCACCAAAGAAAGCAACTGCAATACCGACTACATAAGCAATAAAGGCTGCAGCTCCTGCTTCAGCATAGACTGGAATGGTCAATACACCTTGGTTGGCGAATGCAGTCCCATAAGAACCGCCCCATCCCATAATGGCTCCGCCAAGCGCTCCTGAAATAACCGCATAAACCATCGGTGTTTTTAAGCGTAAGTTTGCACCATAGATAGCCGGTTCAGTGATCCCGAATAAAGCTGTAACGCATGCTGACAATGCGACTGTCTTTAACGCTTTATTTTTTGTTCGCAAAAACACACCTAAAGCTGAACCCGCTTGTGAAAAATTCGCCGCTCCTGCATACGCCAACAAACTTTGTCGACCGTTTTGAGCTACATCGTTGATACCGATAGGAATAATTGCTCGATGTGCTCCAAAAACTACTAAAACACACCACAATCCGCCTATAAAGGCTCCCAGCAGAATAGAACTAAAGTCCATAATATAGTAATATGCCCAGTTCACAGCTTCTCCAATATAAATCCCGATAGGGCCAAAAAGTAACAGAGTTGAAGGAACCATTACTAGTAAAGAGAGCGTAGGCACTACAATAATTTTTAGTACTTCAGGTATCGTACGTTCAAAAAATCTTTGAACATACGACAAAATAAAGATTGCTATAATAATCGGTATAACAGAAGAAGTATAGCTAGCTTGTGTGACCCCTAAGCCAAACAATGTAACTCCACCATCGCCATTCATCAGTTCAACAAGCGTTGGGTAAACTAGCGTTGCTCCTATGACCATAGCCACGAATTCATTGGCTTTAAAGACTTTTGCTGAAGTATAAGCTAGAATGATCGGCATAAAATAAAAGACTGCATCTGAAGCAGCGCTTAAAATAATATATGTATCATACGTTTTGATATCTGCTCCATAAAAGCTATCTGCGATCATAACAGCTATCGCTAACAATCCTTTGATCATTCCTGAAGCAGCAATCGCTGGAATAGTCGGTGTAAATATGGCCGCTACAGTATTCAACGCTCGATTTCCTAATGATTCGTTTCGATCCAATTGTGCATTATCAGGATCTGGCTGATTATTTAAAAGCGGTTCTATTTTCTCATAAACTTTTGCCACTTCATTTCCAATGACCACTTGTGTCTGTCCGCCGCTTTCTACAACAGATATCACGCCATCTATTGTCCGCAATCTATTTAAATCAGCTTTATCTTGATCATTCAAGACAAATCTCAGTCTTGTAAAACAATGTGTAAGTTCTCTAACGTTTTGTTTTCCACCAACATTAAAGAGGATTTTTTCCGCTGCTTTATCGTAATTCATAAGTATCCCTCGAATCTTTCGTTTCACTTATAATAAAAATCACAAGATGAATTCTTACTTAAAATGAGTGTTTTTTAAACGCTGAATTTAATCATAAGTAATATTAAAGAAAAATTCAATTAGATTTATCTGAAATATGAATCTAATATAACACTTGTTACTATGTTGAAAGATTTATTCGTAATATAGATAAAATTGAACAAGTAACTAGGCTGGTAATAAACTTTCCAAATAATAAAGCCGTCAATTCTACTATAATAGTAAGGTTGACGGACTTTGATTTAAAATTCTAAATTAACTATATTCTTCATACTCATTAGGATGCTGGCCTTCTACACGTCCCGGTTCTCCTTGATCCAAAGCATCAATTGCTTTGATGTCTTCTTCGTCTAATGAGAAATCAAAAATGTTGAGGTTCGCTCTCTGATGTTCTGAGGACGATGACTTCACTATTGGCATAACACCATTTTGAATGTTCCAGCGAAGAATCGTTTGAGTAGGCGACTTGCCGTATTTTTGACCAATATCAATAATCGTTTGGTGCTCAATAACGTCATTGATTTCACGGCCAAACGGGCTCCAGGCTTCCGATAATATGCCCAGCTTTTTATTCGTTTCAACTAATTCATTGTTATTGAAATACGGATGACGTTCGATTTGATTGGTAGCTGGTGTTACTCCAGTCTTATCGATGATTTTATTCAAATGCTCTTCTAAGAAATTGGAAACACCGATCGTTTTGATCAACCCGAATTTTTGTGCATCTACAAGCGCCTGCCAAGCTTGATCATATTTGTCTTGTTTCGGTAATGGCCAGTGGATCAGATATTTATCAAAGTAATCTAGTCCTAATCTGTAGAGCGATTCTTGTATCATCGTAATGGCTTTATCATAGTCATGTGCTGCACCAGGCAGTTTTGAGCTGACCATGATTTCTTCTCTTGGGACGTTAGAACGGCGAATGGCTTCACCTACCATACCTTCATTCATATAATTTGTAGAGGTGTCGATCAATCTATAACCATTTTCAAGAGCTGACAATACACTATTGACTCCTTTTGCTCCTTGCACATTGACCGTGCCTAATCCTACTGCGGGAATTGTTGATCCATCATTTAAACGGAATTTCTCTAGTTGTTCCATTCAATAACTCCATCCTTTCAATTCTATCTTCATTCTAGTATAACGAAAATGGATAACTTAATCAGTTCATAGACTTCAGTGAACTTTTTCAACCTATATAACGATTAACCGTCCCCTTTTTCAAAAGAAGGATACAGCGTCATGCCCCCATCAACATATAAAGTCGTTCCTGTAACATAGCTTGCTTCCTTAGAGGCCAGCCAAGCCGCCACAGCCGCGACTTCTTCCGGCTTTCCAATATAGTCCATCGGAATCATATTCAGTGTTTTCTGCTTCGCTTCTTCATCTTCGAATTTTTCTGCATTGATTGAAGTGTTGATCGCTCCTGGTGAGATATTATTGACTCGAATTCCTTTGTGAGCATACTCTAAGGCTATCGTCTCTGTGAAAATCTTGACCCCGCCTTTACTTGCTGCATAATGGGCAAATGTCGGCCAAGGTATTTTGTCATGTACAGAAGACATATTAATAATAGATCCTTTTATGTCGTTTTCTACAAAGTAATTTAAAGCAGTTCTTGAGCCAAGAAACACACCATTTAAGTTCACATTCATAACTTTCGTCCAGTCATCATAACTAAGCTGGTGGGTCGGTGACTTATTTTCCATACCGGCATTGTTGACCCAGAGATGTAAGGATCCAAAGTGCTCGATTGCCGCATCAAGCAGCGCTTTAGCACCCTCTTCATCCCCGATGTCTGCTTGAATGGCTACAGCATCGCCGCCATTTTCTTTGATCATATCGACAGATTCTTTTGCTCCTTCTTCGTCACTATGATAATTAATGACTACAGACATTTTTTCTTTTGCGAGTCGTCTGGCAATTTCTTCACCAATTCCTTTTGAACCGCCCGTTACAACAGCTACTTTGCCTTCTAAGTCTTTATACACGCTTATTTCCTCCTCGAATAATTTCAGTGAGTGATCCATTAAAACGTTTGATAAATTTACTGTACCGTACTACTCTAATATTCTCAAAATATATATCTTATCAGCTTTCTTCTTTCAAATATCCTTAAAATAATCATCATTATTTAAATAACTCTTCTTTTGTAAGTAAGGTATACTTACCCTATACACATTAAAAACATGACCGGAGGAAACGATATGAAATTTTCTGATTTATCTGGTGTAATGAAAAAAACATCGCTTACGATTGATACTATTGAAAATCCTTTTGAACACTATTACATAATAAGAATGAACATTCCAGATGGTATGAAATGGGTAGCTGGAGAGCACGGATTGTTTTTCCTGCCGAACAGAAGAGTCAAACAGTTGCAGAAGTTTCGTCCGTTTTCTGTAGCTTCCATTCCAGAAGAAGGTAAAGTGATAATCGGTATTAAAACCAAAGAACCCCTCAGCAGCTTCAAAAAAGAACTGATCACCATGCAAAAAGGCGAAGAAGTCACTGTCAGAGGTCCATTTGGTTGGTTTAAAATTCAGGATTCTAAGTCGCCTATCGTTTTGTTTGCCAGCGGTGTCGGCATCACTCCCATAAGAGCCTTATTTAATCAAATAGCAACTGATTCCAGTCGACCGGTTCACTTAGTCTATGTTTCAAATGATTACCATCTGTTTAAATCAGAGTTAGAAAAGATCGCGGCTGAAAACGCACAAATGACTATTCAATGCTTGAAGAATCGCACCGAAGCTTCTTCCGCTTTAGCAGCTCTTTCCAAACAGTACGGGAATCAAGCCTATTATTACATTTCAGGCAGCGGAAAAGTTATTTCCTCCGTTAAAAAGACTCTGAAAAGTAAACAAATTTCTGGTAAACGCATCATTACTGATCCCTTTTTTGGCTATTAAAGAGAGAGGTGAAAAAAACGAACTAAAAAGTAAAGCTTAATCCATTATGATGATCCTTTGACTGAATAGACTTACCTTTCTTCAACATTTCAAGTTCCTATTAAATTTTCTGATATAAATCGTTTGTTTGTAACTCGTTTGGAGAAATGCCCCTTGTATATTTCGTTACATACCTAAAATGCGGCGAGTTCACCGAGCATAATTGAATGAATTATTTAATATCCCGCTTTAGTAATCAGTTGCAGGAATAATAAAGTTTTCGACTGGTTACTATAGTATGATTGCAGCTAGTTCCACCATTAAGAATGAATTGAAGAGATAAATTAAAAAACCGAGTAGAATTGTACGGTTGTACAATTCTACTCGGTTAGTTTTTAGATTAGCCATATTACTACTTTTTCCCGACCTTTTTGTTTTAAGTTTATTTTGCTATCTTCATACGGATCAGTTTATCAATTTCTGCAATCACTAAAACAATGGCACCTACTCCTGTTGCAATTGCCCATTCTGTGAAATTAATAGATTCTGTATAGAAAAACCTTTGGAAGAACGGAACATACGTCAGCATTAACTGCAAGACAATCATAACTCCTATTATCATGAAAGCTTTCTTATTGGTAAAGAATTCTTTTGAAAATGCTAATGCATGTGTTCGAATATTAAACAAATAGAAGATTTTACTGATAACAATGATATTGACGACCATCGTACTGGCAGTTGCTTGATTGGCACCTGCAGCGATCAGCCATTCATATGCTATTAAACTGAATCCAGCCATTAATATTGAAACGTACGCCATTTGGAAGGCGTCATGTTTTCCAATAAGCGAGTCTGTTGTATCTCTAGGTTTTCTATCCATTAGACCGGGCTCAGCAGGTTCGAAGATAAAGGCAAATTGAATCGTAATTGCCGATACCATATTGATCCAAAGCATCTGTGTTGCTTGCAGAGGGAGATCTCTTTGTGCAAGCAAGGTGAACGCAATGATCAGTCCTTCAGCAAACGAAGTTGGTAAAAGATAGAGGATACTTTTCTTGATATTATCAAATATCCTGCGTCCTTCTTCAATAGCCACAGACATCGTAGAAAAATCATCATCTGTTAATACCATATCTGCAGAGTCTTTTGATACATCGGTCCCTTTAAGACCCATTGCCACTCCTATATCAGCCTTTTTCAACGCCGGTGCGTCATTTACTCCATCACCTGTCATAGCAGTTGTTTTACCACTTTTCTGGAACGCTTCTATAATCTGCAATTTATTTTGAGGTGTTGTTCTAGCGAATACTTGATACTCATTGACATGTTCTTGTAATTCTTTATCCGATAATTCGTCTAGTTCTACACCGGTAATCGTTTTGATCTCTTCAGCCAATCCCAATGCTTCCGCAATGGCTTTAGCTGTAGTAGGATGATCACCAGTGATCATTTTCACTTCAACGCCTGCTTTTCGCATGACTTTAATTGATTCAATTACTTCTTCTCTTGGCGGATCAATAATTCCGACGACTCCTAAAAACTGAAGACCTTTCCTCAGATCTTCATGTTCAAGATCCTCTTTGTTAATATCTGCGTTTATTGCACCAACTGCGATTACCCTCTTACCTTGAGAAGAAAGAGCAACTACCTTGTCTCTCCAGAACGTTCTATCAAAGTCGCTGTTTGTTTCTTCTGCCAGATCGAACAGCTTGTCAGGAGAACCTTTAATAAATATCTGTTTTTCATTGTTGTCTTTATTTTCTGAAAGTGTTGCTATATAGCGATACTCTGAATCAAAAGGAATTTTACTGATTTCTTGGTATGGAGACTCAGCATCTTGGAAAGCTTTTCTATACAAAGTTAAAAATGCGCCATCCGTTGGTTCTCCATTAATCGACCAATGTCCCTCTTCTTTAACAAGCTCTGTTTCGTTTGCTTCAAATCCGGCAATGATTAGCTTTTCTAAATCGGCATCTTCATTCACGTTAACTGACTGATCATTCTTCTTTAATTCTCCATCAGGAGCGTAGCCGATACCGGTTATTTTATATTCTCCATGTGAGGTAATAACATCTTGAGCGGTCATCTCATTTTTTGTCAGAGTCCCTGTTTTATCTGTCGCTATGATATCTACAGATCCTAATGTTTCAACTGAAGGCAGCGTCTTAACAATTGTATGTTTGTTTTTTGCCATATCACTAACACCCATCGCTAATACAACAGATGTAGTAGCCGGAAGACCCTCAGGTACAGACCCAACTATCATCGTTACCACAGCTAATGATAAAGCTGATAGTGAATATACACCGCTTAACAGACCGTAAATGAATAAGACAACTGCTACGCCCATAATGACATAAGAAATCGTTTTTCCTAAATGATCGATCACTTTTACTAATGGAGTCTTTTTATCTTCTTGATCGCTGACAGCTGTACTGATTTTACCGATTTCAGTTTCTTCTGCAGTAGCGACTACTACTCCTGTTCCCGTTCCATTTGTGACTGAAGTAGAGGCAAATCCCATATTGATTTGATCTCCTAAACCGACTTTTTCTTCAATTGAGTCGGAAGTCTTTTCAATAGAATCTGCTTCCCCTGTCAAAGATGACTCTTGTATCTTTAATCGATCTGAATCAACGATTCTTACATCGGCCGGGATATTGTCTCCCGCTTCTAGATAGACAAGATCGCCTTTTACCACATTAATAGCCTCTATGTCTTTTCGCTGATCATCTCGAATGACAGTAGCATGAGCAGAGAGCATATCTTTTATTTTCTCTAATGCATCAGAAGCATTAACTTCCTGATAATAACCAATCAATGTATTAGCAACAATTACCAGTCCAATGACAACAGCATCTGAATAGTGACCTAAGATGACAGTTAATATTGCCGCAACAATCAGTATATAAATCACTACATTATTAATCTGCCTGATTAGAATGGTCCACTTTGATGTCTTTTCTTGTTCTAGTTGATTCAATCCATCCTTTTGGAGTCTTTTATCCGCTTCTTCACCAGATAAACCTTCCGTTAAATCAACATTGAATTGCTCAGAGAGCTCTTCGCTGCTCCTCTGGTAATATGGAGATTCTTTTGTTCCTTCTTTATTTTTCATAAGTGTTCCTACTTTCTATTCTTATAGGATAAATAATAGTCTTAATATCTATCATAAGGAAATAAAGGAACCATTTCAAAATATAAACTCTGCTGCTTTTAAATAGAAGTTTTTAACTGGGTAAACATTTTTTGATTTCGATGATTTTAAATCAAAGCCTACTATCAATGAAAGAAGATCTGTCCAGCACTTTTTTAATTTATCTTTTACATATTACACTTACCACTATTGATAAGACTAATACGTCTAAAATCATTTTACTGCATTACGTTTACGAACTTTTCGGTAATTAATTGAGGTCTCGTAATAGCACTTCCGACGACTACTGCATGAACACCCAATTCAAGGCATCGTTTTGCTTTTTCAGGTGTGTCGATATGCCCTTCTGCAATAACAGGAGTAGAGACAGCAGCTAAAATCTGCTTCATCTGCTCAAAGTCCTGATCAGCGATGTTCATCCCTTTCGATTTTTCTGTATAGCCCATTAGCGTAGTGGAAAGAAGATCAAATCCTAGTTTTTCAGCATTGATCACTTCATCAATTGTTGAAGCATCTGCCATCAAAAGTACATCTGGATACTTGTCACGAACGTTTTTTATAAATGACGCAAGCGTCTGTCCTTCTGGTCTTGTTTGGTCGGTCGCATCCAACGCGATAATGTCGCACCCGACTTCCATTAATTCATCGACTTCTTTCATCGTTGCTGTGATATAGACCTTTGAACCTGCATAATCTCTTTTGACGATTCCTATGATCGGTAAAGCAGTCTGTTGTTTGATTTCTGCAATATCTTCCTTTGTGTTGGCACGAATCCCAATGGCCCCGCCCTGTTCAGCAGCGATCGCCATACGTCCCATAATAAATGAACTGTGCAGCGGCTCATCTGGAAGAGCTTGGCACGATACCACTAAACCACCTTTAATTTTATTTAGTACTGACATGATCTTCCTCCTATTTTAATTTTTTCAAAATATTGACTGCTTTTGCTTTTTCCAGCAGGAATGGTCTTAAATAAGGTGTCGCATTCCCCAGCATCAGTATATCTTCGTGCAGTTCAATCCCTAATACCTCGGTAACATACCGACGCCTTTCTTGCATTCTGCTCCACAGCTCAGGATAGTCTCTCTTGATATCTTCTTTCAATGGCGCATCAGCTAAGACAATCCCACCTTCTGCACTTGTTCCGGGCATTTTAGGAATCGATGGAATAATGTCAACTTGAAACATCATCCCGCTTTTTAACACTACTTCAGAATTCGAATAAATTGGAGATGCCATCCATTCTTCATCTGCTACATAGTGTCCAGGATTCAAATGCCATCCGTACTGTTCTTTAGGCAACTCGGTTTCAATCAGTTCATAAACTTCTTTGCCCTGCATTCCAATATGAACGGTTTCCAGCCAAGTGGTGATAGCGTTAAAATAAGGAAAAACGACCTTGTCTAAATAATCTTGATACTCATCCGGCAAGTCAGCGGGACCCTTAGCAGCGAAAGCACTGCGACTTTGAAGTCCGCCCTTGTAACCGACAGTCAGTGAGATTTTGTCTCCTAAGGCAACTTTTTTGTATGCTGGATAGAGATTTGCCTGTTCAAATCGCTCTCCTGTTGCTGCTATGGTCACCACACTGTTGGGCTGCCCGAAGCCATTAAGTTGTTGTCCTAGTTCCATCTCCGTTTTCCCTACTTCTACCATCTCCAGTGTTTTCAGCATCTGAGCAGATGCCAGAGCAGCTCCAAACTCGTAATGCGCAATTTCATTACTGTTGTTAACGGTCCGAGCCCCTTCGTCTCCAATAAATAATGCCGTCGCATTTTCCAGTTTTTTCGAGTCGACGCTTTTTTTGATGGTCTCTACAATATAGTAGGGCACATCAAACTGTTTGCTGGCTCTATCTGCCGAACCAGTAAATAGTTTCCATCCGACTAATCCGACTTTGCCATCCTGTTTAAAAAGAGACTCATCTAAAATCTCTTCCATTGAGACTGCATCGTTCATCGGCTGATTGGGTAAGGAGAAGTATGGACAATGTACGACTTCTCCTTCTAGCCTTGTATGTGCCGAAAGTTTCAAATTCTCATTTCCTAATACATAAAATACATTACCATCATCATGAAGAATTAAAAGCGCTTCTTCGAAACGTGTCAAAAATCCAGTAAGATATTCGAAATTAGAGCCATGCTCTAGATCTTCGTAGATCACTAACGTTGAATAGCCTTCTGTCTTCATTTTAGAAAGGATTTTTTCATACCTTTGCTTCATCGTCTGATCTGTTAAAGCGATGGGGTGTATTCCTGCCTCTGATTTCGGTGAAGGGATTTCACTGTATTGAATCACTCTATTTAACTGCTTCATCTTTTTCTCCTTTATGATAAACTCAATTGGCCTTTTTTCTTAGAAAAGAGAACCATCTGATATATCGATCGCTTTCTTTAAATGATTAATTTAGATCCGATTTATCTGTATAATTATCTTGATGAATAAATTGACCTGTTATCGCATCAATTCATTTCAACTACAATACAACCGTTTTTTGTATGAAGAGGCACACTTCTAAGCTGGGTTTTGGATTGAACGTTTTCTGAATAAATATGATCCATCACTCTATTACCTGCGTAAACAAGTTCTCATTCACAAACACCGGTCGGACAATATCTTTATTGAATCTTTTCATTCAAAAGTTTATTGATAAATTCCAGATTCAGATAAGGCTTTTTTTGTTCATCAAAGCTGGCTTTCCACTCTACTGCTTCCTCAAATTGCTCATCATCTGGGTTGTTGAGGATGTTAAGCAGCATGAAATATCCTTCCAGACCCCCAATATCTTCAGGCATAGGATGCCCAATCATCATTGTACATTCTATCGGATATAGTTCAGTTTCTTCAAATATCCTATGTATTCGGATTTCATGTATCCAGTCGTCACCTAAGTCATACACATATTGAAAGGTCTTATTCTGAGATTGATTCAATTTCTCAATTGTCCATTCTTGCTCAACGATCGTTTTCTTAGAATGATCATTTTCTATTGCAAACTCGTCGGATACTGTCTCGCTAGATTGGATGACCGTGCCGTCTTGAAGGATGTACAAATGAAGATGTGAGTTACTCCACATAAAGCACGTTTGAATCACTATATGCAGCTCTTCCAGCGTCATTGATACTGGTACATGTACCACTCTGACAACATCTTGATGGTCGTCCAGTTTTAAATGAATGTGGACTTCAGCTTTCTGAACACTCTTCTCTAATTCTGCTGGAGTCTCATTTAAAACGGCCAATAACTGATCAATAGGAGTCTTTCCCTCTAACCGCTTAAAAGCAAACTGATTGAGTTTTAAATTTATCTCAGCAACATGATGCTCAATTCCACCATTACTTGCATAATGGTCAATCAACTTTAATACTTCAGATGTCATCGCAGACATTCTGCCAATCTTTTTCAAATCTGTGGCGTTCGTCAGAATCGTCTTTTGCGGGTCGGTTATGTATGTGTCTAGCGAACGATGATTTCCGTCTAGTTGCTGCAGGAGAACCGTTAAATGATGCAGAATGTTCTCTGATAAGCTGTTTGTAATAGTCTTTTCATCGATTGCAGAAACCAACATCATACCAGTGAAATCGTTGTAGTAGACAATCATCTCAGCAGAGTCTGTTGACACTATATTCACATACCAGTTAGATAACTGTTCCTCTGCTTTTAGATGCTCAATAAAATTCTCATCCATACTCGTAGAGTCGTTAGCAGTCCCTTTTCTGTACTTTTTGATTTTCTTGAAGCACTTCTTGGTTACACTGATGATCATAATGATTACCTGCCTTTACGAATTCTTTCATCCATTTTAGCACATAGATAAGCAGAGACATTTTATTTTGTGCAGTTTTTTAATAGTGAACCGTGCTCGCTAAAGAATTTTTTATATTGCCTGCGCATCAGCTATCCATTAACTGCAACAATCTGATATTAGTTTTTCCACCTTTTAAGTGACTGCTTCCTGACTCTAAAGCTTTATGAAGTAGCTATTGTTCCACTTCCTTTATAACCCTTTCCATTCTCAGGTACAAAATAAGCACTACTTTAACCATTAAGGTTGTTTAAACTGTGCTCAAAAATAAGTATTCGAAAGAGATTTAGGTATTTTTAATATATCCAAGCCTCTCCGAACATTTTCCTGTTTTTTGACTAATTTATCTTAGATCGCGGACAACTTTATCTTGATTGTAACTTTTTCTGCTTCTAATCGTTCAATTGTTTCAGCGAATTGAGGCAGGTAGTTTTTACGCACTATGATCAATTTATCCATTATTTTCTTAGCTGTTTCGCCGGTATGAACTAAAAGATTGATTGTAGATGCTTGTAAAGCAGTACCATAATCTCCTGTAACTGGTGCTTCAATGATTAATAATTCCATTGCTTTCATTTAACTGTACTAAAAAGCATATTCAGTAAAAAAAATAAAGCGATAAGCAAATTCTAAACATTCAGATTCTCAGCTTATCGCTTATTCCCTTTAAATAAAAAGACAACTTAATACTAATATACGCAGTTTATCATAACAAGAAAGGTGTTTGCTGAAAAGTGCCGCCTATAATTAAAGAACAAAATTATTTTTTGAACATCAATTATAACTGCTTTTGTTTAACTTGATCTATATGCCTTTGCTTCGTTGAAGAATTAACTCTTTGGTAGCTGCTTAAGCGCTGAGCTACTGCCTCTACATGCTCTTTCTGCAGTACAGGCGGGGATGATTGGATTACACTCTTAACATACCGTTTCAGCTGAGTTCTATACAGAACGGTCGCCGTTTGTTTATTATAGTCGATTTTCTTTAATGTACTGTGATCACTGAAGACAATCAAAGAACGATATAGTTGGTCATCTGATAGTCGTAGAGCTTCTTTCAATGCAGTAATATGTCCGCTGTTTTGCCAAATAGGATTAAAAAATTTGAATTTCTGACCGTTTTTAAAGGTCTGAGTCCATTGACGCTGCTTTTCATTTCCATAAATCCAGCCACTGTAGTTTTTAGACTCAATTACAAAAATACCCCAGCAGCATATAAATACAGTATCGATTTCTGTTGTTTGTCCATTACTTTTTGGTATGTATAGATTAGTCATTATCTTGCTAGTAACATTTATCTGCTCAAACAGCCGGAATATTTTAAATTCACCTACATTTCCTTTATTGAAAAATGTTTTAACGTAATTGTTACCGCTCGCCTCCCCGTAATTTGACTGATTAAACTCAATGTAATATTTTACAAGAATCAATGCGTATAATGTCAATACTAAAAATACTGGTAAAAGAACTAAAATAATAATTATCTCCTTTCTGTAAATTTTTATCACTTCCAATATAGGTTTTCAATCTAATCAGTGATAAAATAATTGTATCATAGTTCTTTGTAAAAGGAGTCTAAACATGACAAAGTACATATTTAATACGAATGGCGACTTTAATCGTTTTGTTGGAACGGTTCAAGATATTGCTGCTCATCTAAGCAATACGACTGAATTTGAAGGTGGACATCGATTTACTTCCAATACTGCTTTTCTAGTGTACGAACGCTATAGTCTCATTGGCAGCAGCCGAGTTTCATTAAGTATAGTAATTACAGAATCAGATGGTCAAATTCAGCTGGCAGCAATTTCTTCTGGTGGGAGTCAAGCCATGGTCCTGAAAATCAATACATGGGGAGAAGACGCCTTTTTGAATAAATTTATAAAAGCTCTAGAATCCACTGAGAAAACCTGGTAAATAAAGAATTTTTATAAAAGTATAATTCTTCAAATTTCTAACATCTGATTGTAATATATAGGAAAAAAATCGTGTTTTATCTTTAGTAAATTGAATCATTACTAAAATAGAAACACGATTTTTTTTTGAATCTTTTGTACAATGTTTTTAATCAATAAACATAGTATAGTAAAGGTTATGTTATAGAATATTTCTTCAATGATATAGAAATAACGTTAAATTTATTGAAACTCAATCCATAGTATTAACAGAGATCTCAATTAATATAAGGTGCTCTGAATAGAAACACTCCTGTGAATAAAATATTTTATATGCTTTTTACTATTCTACTTCTACAAAATTTGAATGTGCAGTAATGTAAAACTGCTGTCCTTTGGAATTTTCTACCTTATACTGTTCACCGCCGCCAACAGAAATTTTATCCAGAATTCTAGGAAATCCTTGTCCCTTCGTTAAGAAGCCGTAAACGTCAGCATCTTTCCAGCTGGGTGTCTTATAGAATCTCAACTGTCCATCATACTTGCTTTCAAGTCTTCTTCCTAAAAAAGACTTCAGCTCCGTTTTCTGATTTTCCTTATGAGTCTCTTTTGCTGCTCCATCAACATTTAAAGGGATATACTTTAGTCCGATCTTCCCGCAAATCACTTCGATGACAGCTTCTGCTGCGAGAATAAATGAAGCTTTTTGATGATAATACTTATGATCTAGTTCATGATCAATAAACCCGTATTCCATAATGACAGTTTCCGTTCTGCCGGTCAATCTGTGGAGAAAGTAGTAATCAACACCTGCACCTATTTTTCTAGTAAAAACTCTTCTTAATGGCAGTCCGGTCACTTCTACGAGTCTCTTTGCCAGATCCGTTGCAAAAATCGGCTTTGCATGAATAGAATGAATGGTTTCTACTCCTCTAGCTTTTCCATCAAAAGCATTCCAGTGATTGGATAAGCATACATCATACTGGTTTTTGATCCGAGCAATACGTTCTGTCGGACTTAGTGTAATATCGGATTTCCGTGTCATCCTTACATCTGCACCCATTGCTTTTAATCGACTATACTGGTACTTGCTGATTTCAAGTGCCCAGTCTTTTTCCAGCACGCCAAACCCGTTGGCTCCAGAATCTTTACCTCCATGTCCTGCATCAATGATAATTGTTTTTGTCATTTTTGTTCACTCCTCATAATTGGTTAAGTCTTAAGAACCGTATAAAAATGCTGCAATTTTTTTGCTATTCGTTTCTTTCGTTGATAAACAGTCTTGCGGCTGATTTTCCGCTTTCTTGAAATCTCCGTTACCGACAGCTGTTCGATTACAGCATCTTTCAAGTACTGCTGTTCTTGCTCATTCAAACAGTACAGCATCGACTGGAACAACGACCAGAACAAGACGTCTTCTTCAAACGCTTCAGTTTGATCGGTATTTAATTGCTCGAACTGTTCCGGTAATTTCTCTTCCCGCTCATGCTTTTTCTGTTCCTTCCGGATCTGATCAAGCAGTCCCCAATAGACTTTTCGATACGCATATCCAGTAAATTGATAAAAAAATTCTTCATTAAATAAATCATTTGGAAACTGTTCATACGCTTCCACTAATTTCAATCTCCCGATTTGAACAAAATCATCATAACTGTCACTGTCTAATCGGATATGGCATTTTTTCATTGCTCCAAAAATAATTGAATCATGAACAAAGAAAAAGTCACTTTCCATTTCAACGTGCAACTCTCTGCTTTTCATATTCCCTCTATTTCTAGAAGATCTTCTGAATAAATTGATACAAGGCCTTGTATGCATTTACTATAATCTTAGGGTTATTCTCATTCAAAAGACAGAAAAAGGAATATACTTAGCCAAAATGTCGATTCAGCTTTTTATTGCCACTATCCAGATCATTTATCAGAATTATTCTGTTTTTCTCATTAAACTTTTACTCATATCGACTAAAAAAGCCTTCCTGCAATCAAATGACTGCTGAAAGGCTTCTTATATAATAAAGTCGTTATGTTTGTTCTACCTGCTGAGTGATATAGAAGGCATAAATTAAAGGAATAATACAAAACAAGATACTTTTTATATCGAATAAGGTGACAAGATAAATTCCAAAAACCACTCCTATATGATAATAAAGTAAGGTAGCCGTATAAAAAACAGCTTTTGGTTTCAGTTTAGATTTAAAATGACTGTTCATCTTTTGTCTGCGGTAGCCTACCCACGAATTGATGCATTCGCGAATATTCCCTGTGGAAAATAATGTTGAGCTGTTATACTCTTTTGTTCCGCTGAAGATTCCCCATTGAAATGCAGATAATGCAAATAGCGGCAGTAAAGCCAGCAGTTCGTTGATACGGGAAGGAATAAACCCAATCAATATGACACCCATTATTTCAACCAGTATGCAATATTTCATGGATTCTTCGTCAAATTTCTCTCTAATAAAGGTGGAAATAACTAAAAGTAAAACAAAAGCAATTAACGCGAGCAATCTTAAGACAGCATCTAGAAAATCAGAAGCACCTAAGTTAATGAATAAATTGATTAAGTTAGCCGTCTGTGCAGATCCGAAATTACCTCTGGACAATAGTGCATAACTTCCAAAAAATCCACCAATCAGACACATTAAATAATGAATAATTTTTTCACTATCATTGTTTTTGCTCAATAAAATATGCATAACGACTCCCTGCTGTTGAAAAACCTACTCGGACATCTTCTTATAAATATTCTATATTGTATCAAAGATAGGTACTTTCAACAACTGAACAAGGGATGCGGATATACTTTTGGCACATTAACCAGCTCTGTTCCATCTTCAAAGCAGCTGCCGGAAATAAGCTCGTTTTTTTTTACAAATATATCTGTTTTAAATGAAAATAATGGTATTTTAAGTAATATTTTCTTATCCGTGTTTAAACTCAACTTTTGTTAAAATTAATCAGCTTATTTGATTATGAGAACACATCAATTGAATCATATTGATATTTAGTGTATAACTTAAGTATAGTTAGAAAACGTTTACATTCTGACTATACTTTTTTAGGAATCCATTGTCGGGTCAATCTTATACCAATTAAAGATAAGGAGAGATGTGGAATGTCTATAAAAACCATCATGTTAGTCTGTACAGCAGGTGTGAGTACGAGTAAACTCGTTTCAAATATGAGGACAGCAGCCGATGATAGAGGAATCGAAGCCGATATTTTTGCCGTATCCCCAAATGAAGCAGATGGCTACCTTTCTTCAAAAGACATAGATGTATTGTTATTAGGACCGCAAGTAAAATTTCTGAAAGATCAAATCCAAGAAAAAGTTTCTAGTAAAAATATCCCAGTTGAAATCATTGATATGAGAAATTTTGAAAATATGAATGGAGAAGCAGTATTGGATAAAGCTTTGGAATTTGTGCATTAGGAAATTTCAATCAAAAAGGAGATGCAGCTTAATGCTCTGCATCTCCTTTTTCGTGTTTATAGAACAAAATACATCTACAAACGAAAAAGCCATTTTCTAAAATAATCCTAAAAATTTTTTCTTAGGGATAGAAGTAGGTGTCGGCGGTATAACCGGATCTCCATTAATCAGATCTTTTGTAGTCTGATCAAATTCATGCCACTTGCTGCGTCCAAAATCTTTCAAAATCATTGCTCGTGCTTCTTTCATATGAAAGGCACGATTGTTTGTATTATGCGCATCAGAAGCAATAAAATGGACCATATTCGCTTCAACCAGTTGTTTACTCAGCTTTTGAATATGTTTTCCAAACCCGCCAGTGTAACTTGCTGCCGTTAACTGTGCTAAAGCACCGTGTTCTACTAAGTGTTTCAATTGTTTAGGATCTTCTTGAATCGCACGATTTCGTTCCGGATGGACGATCACTGGGGTCTTTCCATTCGTCTGCATTTCATAGAATAACCGCTCTGTATAGTTTGGAATAGTTGCAGTAGGAAATTCAATTAATAAGTATTGTTCTAATTCATCCGTAAACAGAAGTGTATCTTTTTCTAAGTCGCTTAAAATCTCACCATAGATTCGTATTTCCTGTCCTGGAAACAGCTTCAAAGAAATACCTTCCCGGTCTATTTCAGCCTGTACTTTTCCTACTAACTCCAAAACATCTTTTTTCTCATTCATCCAGCTTCGGTTCATATGGTGCGGCGTGGCTAAGATGTGAGTTATTCCCTCTTCTTCAGCCATTCGAGCCATTTCCAATGATTCTTCCATTGTTTTCGCGCCATCATCGATTCCAGGCAGTATATGGCAATGTAAATCCAGCATAAGTTCACTCTCTTTCAACATTAGTCTTCTTATCAATTCTGCTGTCAATTATTTACTTTATAGATATTCTTATTTTACACTAGAAAGAGATAGGTTACAAAACGATCTCAACTGCTAATAATGTCAAATGTCATTGGTACGTGAAATTGACTTTATTATAGCTATATTTGAATTATCTTCTCAATAAAATTTCCAAGCAAATACTTTCTTGCTTTCTAGTTATTAAATATTAAGACTTGTCAAAAGAATGATTAACCGCTATACTGTTGAAAGATTAAAATAAAAGATGCCAGTGAGCATCTATTTTAAGGAGTAGATCAATATGTTAAGCACAACTAGCACAACCCGCACAATCAGTGTGTCCAATAATCAAAAGAAAGCCCTCTTTGCAGCCCTTTCCGGATCTGGGATGGACGATATGAATGTCATGTTTCTGTCATTCGCATTATCTTCCATTATTACAGATCTCGGTATTACAGGTGCTCAAGGAGGGCTTATTTCAACGATCACCAATCTCGGTATGCTGCTGGGTGGACTGGTCTTTGGAGTATTAGCTGATCGAAACGGGAATTTAAAACTGTTCAAATGGTCGATTGCAATCTTCTCTATTGCTACTGCCGGCATGTTTTTTGTGGATTCATTTTTATGGATCAGTATACTGCGCTTTATTGCCGGAATCGGAGCCGGTGGAGAATATGGCATAGCCATGAGCATAATCGCTAAAGTTTCGCCTCCAGAAAAGTTGGGCAAAATGTCTTCCTGGAATGGTGTGGCTGGACAAATCGGTTCCATTTCCGCTGCTTTACTAGCTGGCGCGATGATTCCGCTGCTTGGCTGGAGAGGACTTTTCTTGTTCGGACTGATACCTCTTGCTCTAGTCTTGTGGTTGCACTTTTCGATTGATGGAGAATTTGAACTGATGGCTTCTGAAAAAGAGATCAATAAAGAAAAACCTTCGTTGAAAGAATTGTTTGCCACTAAAGAAATGACTCGAACGACTTTATCTTTAATGTTGATGACCACTGTGCAAATTGCCGGATATTTTGGCTTAATGAATTGGCTTCCTTCTATCATGCAGCAGCGTATCGGTCTGACAGTAACAGGCTCTTCTTTATGGATGGTCGTGACGATCATCGGGATGTCTCTAGGTATGCTGCTTTTCGGACGACTGTTGGATAAATTTGGACCGCGCACAATCTTCGCAGCTTTCCTGCTGGCTTCTGCAGCATCTGTTTTCTTGTTTGTTTATGCCAGTACACAATGGGCATTACTACTCGGCGGCGCCTTTGTAGGGTTCTTCGTCAATGGTATGTTCCCTGGATATGGCGCGATCGTAAGTATGCTTTACCCTAGTCGAATTCACTCTATCGCGAACAACGCCGTACTGAATGTTGGTCGTGCAATCGGCGGGTTTTCTTCTCTGGTCATTGGGTTTCTGATGGATAACTATAACTTGTTTTTCGTCATGGGATTCTTGAGTGTGCTGTATATAGTCAGTTTTGCAGTCATGATGACCATTCCTGGATTGAGAAAAGACACATACATGAGCAGTCGTGCGAAAACTTCTAAGATATAAATGAATAAAGTAAAATAGCAAACTTAATTATTCTGATGGATTAAAAGGACGATGCCAGTAACCGGCATCGTCCTTTTTGGTTGAGTTTTATTTGTAAGGAAGATTAGTTAAGACCTTATTCCATTTTTGTCTAAGCGATTAGAATGTAGCCAATTCGAAGATTGATAAAGAAATAAGGAGAAAAGGCACGCCTTTTTGACAAACATTTAATTTTTTTATGGAAGTTGGGACAACTTTTTCCTTATTTAGGGTGATTACTCTGCTCCAATTGATAGAAATCATCTCCTATTTTAGTTACTAAAGTTCTTTTTCTGCTTTAGTAGGTAAAATTCACCCTTTATTCTTGCTACTTGACCTCTTCTACTGCTTCAGTTGATAAAATTTACCACTTATTCTAGCTACTCAATCTCTTCTATTGCCCCAGTAGCTAAAATTAGCCCTTTATTTTTGCTACTCAAGCTCTTTTACCGCTTCAGTTGATAAAATTTACCCTTTATTCTTGCTACTTGACCTCTTCTACTACTTCAGTTGATAAAATTTACCACTTATTCTAGCTACTCAATCTCTTCTATTGCCCCAGTAGCTAAAATTAGCCCTTTATTTTTGCTACTCAAGTTCTTTTACCGCTTCAGTTGATAGAATTCACCTCTCTTTCTACCAACTCGACACACTTCTACTACCACAGTTGTTATAATCCCCATTTTATCCATTCAACTACCCATTCTTCCAACGAATTTTTTCCATAAAAAAAAGATTTCATATTCCACTCGAAAGTGAGCTATGAAATCTTTTAAAACTCCTATTTAAACAATTACCATATAAAGGGCTGCTGCTAATGCTGCTCCGACCATTGGTGCAGCAACTGGAATCCATGAGTAACCCCAGTCTGATCCGCCTTTATTTTTCAGTGGCAAGAATGCGTGAGCAATACGGGGACCTAAGTCACGAGCAGGGTTGATCGCGTACCCAGTAGATCCACCAAGTGAAAGACCGATAGATAAGATCAGTACCCCGACAACTAATGGATTCAATCCATCAGTAAATGAGTTTTGTCCGAATGCCATGATTCCAAATACTAATACGAATGTCCCAATAACTTCTGACAATACGTTGCTGACTGTGTCATAAATCTCTGGCGCTGTAGCAAAGGTTCCAAGGATTGCACCTTGGTCTGTTGTTTCTCTGAAGTGAGAAAGGTACGTTAACCAAACCAGTACAGCTCCAACAATTGCGCCAGCAGTTTGCGCAAGAATAAATGGCAGAACCATTGACCATTCCAAATTACCGATAATAGCCATTCCTAATGTAACAGCCGGGTTCAAATGAGCGGGTCCCATAAATCCTGAGATGTAAACGGCCATTGCTACGCCGGCACCCCATCCCATAGTGATGGCAACCCAGCCGGCACCTTCTGCTTTACTCTTTTTCAAGTTGCAAGCTGCCACTACACCGTCACCTAATAAAATCAAAATCATTGTTCCTAAAAATTCACTAAATATCGTCAACATATCTCCTGTCATCTACGTTCATTCTCCTTTTAATGTTTTTAAATCAGATTCCGCAACAGCAGCTTCTAATTCATTTTTGTATTGTACTTTCATTTCCTCAGTCCAGCCTTGATAACGAGCCATCTCTTCAATGACAGGTTCAATGATACTGTCCAGCGTGTCGCGCATAAATAGCATGTGGTTCGTACGGCGAATCAAGAAGTCGCTTGGTGTCAGTGTCATTTCTTCATCCATTGCATAGCGTAAGCTGAGCGTATCTGCTAACGTCAGTCCCTCTGCTTTTTCGACATCATCCAGTAAAGCAAAAACTTTTGGTGTATTAGATCCGTACAAATTAGCCAAGTACGAAGCTTCTGACTCGCTCAGCCCTAATTCCACACCTTGTTGAGTCAATTTATCGGTCTCTTCATCCACTTCCTGAGGGTTCAAGTCTCCACCAGATACTGGATATTGAGTAGAATCGATCAATTGGAAAGATTTATTAAAGTCATGATCCAGCACTTCAATCACTTTTCTCATAGCCCCTAATGCCATCTTGCGGTAATCAGTGATTTTTCCGCCGGCTACTGTAATCAAGCCGTCTTCATCAATATCCAGAGCACTACCTCGAGAAATCGATGACGGATTTGCGCCAGATTCAGCATTGCTGCTTTCAACACTTTGCAGAGCATCCTCTACATCAATGCGGTCTGCATTCCCTTTTTGATACGCTTCGATCGTAGAAATGACTCGGTCAAAACTTTCATCCGTAATCGCCTGTTTACTTCCGCCATTGTAGTCAGAGCCGCCATTTGTAGCAATTAACGGTCGTAATCCAGCCCAGCTGGATTCAATGTCATCTAAAGTAATATTGGCAGACGGATAACGGTCATTGACGATATCCAGCAAGTAGTCAACATCGGATTGTTCTACCGTTGGATTTGAGAAATCGCCTTTATAATCTGTATCTGTCGTTCCAAAATACGTTTTTTCTTCACGCGGAATAACAAAGACCATACGTCCATCTTGCTTGCCAGTATCAAAATAAGTCGGCTGCGGAACATGCAGCTTGCTGTTATCTACAACTAAATGCACACCTTTTGTCGGACGCATTTGAGGAGCTGCATCTGTTTTGTCATCCATCTGACGAATCGTATCAGACCAAGGACCGGTTGTATTCAACACGATTCTTGCTTTGATTTCAAAAGTTTCTCCTGTCAGCAAATCTTCTACTTTTGCGCCGCACGCTTTATCTTGCTGGTCATGCAGAATACCGACTACTTTCATTCGGCTGACCATATGACCGCCATCTTCAGCTGCGCGTTTGATATTTTCAATCACTAAACGTGCATCATTATTACGGTAGTCCAGATAAACACCAGCACCTAATAGTCCTTCGCTTTTCAGCTGAGGGACACGTTCTAACGCTTCTTCTTTTGTCAAAGTAATGTTCGCATATTTTGTTCCTGTCACGCTGGCTAATTGATCATAAAGATCCATTGCGACTTTTAAAGAAAACATTGAAAACGTTGAGCCGGGTTCATCATAGATCGGCAGAATCATCGGATCTGCTTTTGGAATATGCGGAGCAATTCCTTGAACAACGGCACGTTCTTGAACCGTATCTGCCACTACTTCTACGTCGAAGTTTTTCAAGTAGCGCAGTCCGCCATGAACGAGCTTAGTGGAGCGGGAAGAAGTTCCTTCCGCAAAATCCTGCATCTCAACCAGACCGGTTTTCAAACCAGAAGCGCTAGCCTGCAAAGCAGTTCCAGCACCTGTGATTCCTCCTCCGATGATCAATACGTCCAATGTCTCTTCTTTCAATGCTTGTATATCTTGTTTTCTTCTTTCTAATGAGAAAACCATCAATCTGTTCCTCCTAATTTAATGCTTATACTTCTGGTTTGTAGATTTGTGTTGCTTGAACGGCTAATTTCCAGTTTTTATATAGTTTTTCACGTTCTGCTTCTGGCATTTGCGGTTCGAAACTTCCACCTTCTTCGTACATGTTTTTAATCTCATCCATGCTTTCCCAGAACCCTACTGCTAGTCCTGCTAAATAAGCAGCTCCCAATGCAGTGGTTTCCAAGTTATGCGCACGCTGTACTTTTGTACCTAAGATGTCTGCCTGGAATTGCAATAACCAGTCGTTATTCGCAGCTCCGCCGTCTACTTTCAATAATGGGATATCAATTTCTGAATCTTTGTTCATCGTATCGATAACGTCACGTGCTTGGTAGGCGATTGATTGTAGTGTCGCTTTAACAAAGTCTTCTTTTGAAGTTCCTCGTGTCAAGCCAAAGACTGCTCCACGTGCATCTGAATCCCAGTACGGTGCACCTAGTCCAGTGAAGGCTGGAACAACGATGACTTCATTATCACTTGTAGAAGCTTTCGCCAACGCTTCTGAATCTGCAGAGTTCTCAATCATTTTCAGACCATCACGCAGCCATTGAATAGAAGAACCTGCAACGAAGATACTTCCTTCTAACGCATAGTAAATTTTTCCGTTAATACCGTATCCAATTGTTGTCAGTAAATTGTTTTCTGAAAGCTGCGGTTTTTCACCTGTATTCATTACGATAAATGAACCAGTACCATAAGTGTTTTTCACCATTCCCGGCTCGAAGGCCATTTGTCCGAATAAGGCAGCTTGCTGGTCACCCGCCATACCTGAAATCGGAGTGTTCGCCCCATAGAAATGGTAATTTGTTGTATGTCCATAAACTTCAGAGTTGGATTTTACTTCCGGCATCATCGCACGCGGAATATTTAATAAGTCTAAAATATCTTGATCCCAGTCCAGTTCGTGAATGTTGAATAACATTGTACGACTGGCATTTGAGTAGTCTGTTACAAATGATTCCCCACCAGTCAGCTTCCATACTAACCAAGTATCTACTGTACCAAATAGTAATTCGCCATTTTCTGCACGTTCTTGTGCGCCATCTACATGGTCCAGGATCCAGCGGATTTTAGTCGCTGAGAAGTAAGAATCAATGATCAGACCTGTTTTTTCGTGAATCATGTCTGCATGTCCTGCTTCATTTAATTCGTTTGCGATTGGCGCTGATTGACGAGACTGCCAAACAACCGCGTTATAGATTGGTGCTCCGGTTTTTTTGTCCCAAACAATAGTCGTTTCACGCTGGTTGGTAATCCCGATACCAGCAATCTCTTCAGGTTTGACACCGGATTCAATAAATGCACCGGCAATAACAGATTGAACCGAGTTCCAAATTTCATTCGGGTTATGTTCTACCCATCCGCTTTGCGGGAAAATCTGTGTAAATTCTTTCTGCGAACTTCCAATCGTGTTTGTTTCTTTATCATAAATAATAGCTCTTGAGCTTGTCGTTCCTTGGTCAATCGCCATAATATATTTTTTCTCTGTCATCGTGTTGTTCCTCCTTGTTTTTGCAAACGATTACTTTACAAAATATATTGTAACCGTTTTTCATGAGATAAAAATGTCAGGTTTTTTTGGTTCTCTGAATTTTTTGAGAGTTTTTATTCTAAAAGCGATGATATCAGTGTGTAAGCGTGCATAAAAAAGAACAAGCTGCCTTAAATTCGGAGCTTGCTCTAGGTATTCAACTCTTGAATGAGCGTTTGAATGTTTTGGAGATCAAAGGGTGATAAGATTTCTGAAAGAACATACACCTTGGCATCTCCGTAGTGTTTTTGATCTGCCGGCTGCTCATTTGTCAGTATTAGATCGTACGCTTTTCCAGCCCTGTATCCTTCTATTTTTGTACCGTTGATGTGGCGCATCTTTAAAAGCAGCAGCTGATTCAAGGTTTCTTTATAAATTTGATCCATTCTCAGATCAATTCCGATCTCAACAACTGTTGTCATTTTGAACGTAACGATCGTCAGCAAGCTGATGTACTTCAACAGCTCCATCTTCAGCAGACTATTGTTTTCGTCGGTGTTTACCTCGAATTTCTCAGTACTTGTCTTCAGCAGTCTTTGAGCAAAGGAATAAAGACTCCGACCAGTGAATTCCTGCTCTTTGGCCATCAGCTCTTCATATTCATAGACTTCAATATCCCCTTGAAAAAAATAGAGTCTAGTATGAATGTGAGATAAATGGTAAAACATGTCGCGTTCAAGCATATAATGCAATTTACGGTACTTAAAGTGGATAATGATCGTCTCGACAATATACGTATCCAGCGTCGCAATGGGCGCTCGTCGGTCTCTAATCAAAGCATACTCATGAAAATCAGGCTCCGTTAATATTGGAAATGCCAGTAGAAAGGCAAAATGCAGCATGGCTTCCTCTTCATCCACTTCGATAGAATAGCGACTGAAATAGCGCAGCACCATAATCCGAATTTTTTGATATAAAGGATCTTTCAGATACGGCTTCATCTGTTTTCTCAAATAAACATATTTTTTATTTTTACTGGTCACTCGATGTTTACTGATGATCATCCACTGATTGAGCCGCTGTTTATTTTCTGAGTCGATTGAAACCTGCAGAAAGTTTTCGACAGCTTGTACAGCTTGGGAAATCTGCTTGTTCGCCCGATTAGCCATCAATACATTCTTATCCTCAATATACCCATAGAATTGAAAGTAAAAGTACCTTATCTGCAGTTCTTCTCCCTGCAGACGTCCATTACGAATTTTGATTTCAAACTCTTTCAAATACTTATTCAGTTCTTTGATTTTACGAAACAGCGAAGAATCGCTGATGGCCAGTTCCTGTGTCAACTGTAAAATGGAAAATTCCTGATGCTTGAACAGAAAATTGATCAACTGCACCTTAATGGATTGGCTTAAATATAGACGATAGATTTTTTGCAGAGACATCTCATCGCTCATTATTAATGTAATTTGATTGCCATCATAGCTAATCTCTACTTCCCCTTTAAACACTTGAATTCTTGCAGCTATAGAATCCAGATCATTATCGAGAGAAGCTTTGGTGACATTTAAATGTTCCAGCATAGCTGAATAAGTGAGCGTTCCTCCGCTTAAAACGAGTTGCTTAAAAATCGTGACTTCTCGAATCTCATTTTTCTCAAGAAAGTGTTCAAATTTCATCTTCGTCCTCCTCTTCATGCAACCAGGTAGATAAGTTAGTGGTTGACAGGAGTGAAGTATAAGCTGGATGAAAGAAAAAGTCTTTTTGCTGCAGATCTTCCAGCGTCTGTTTCGTTTGGATCGCTAACGCCAGGATATTGATTTTTTCTAATATATCAGTCTTTGAAACCAGTTGTGCACCAAGCAGAACGCGGCTCGATTCATCATAGATCCACTTGATCATCACCGTTTCTGAATTCGACAAGCTGTTTAGACGGACTTCCTGTCGAACCGATTTGACCGTTTGGCTGGTAAACAAACTTTCGGCCTCTGTGATTCCTGTGCTGGCAATGTAATAGCCAAACACAAATGTTCCGATGGTACGGAGAGAACCTTTAAAAGGGATATTTGCTCTTTCTATATTCGACGCTGCCACAATCCCTGTTCGAACGGCATTGTTTACGAGCGGGATATAAGCCATTTCACTATCTTCACCGAATGTTAACTGAATACAGTCCCCGATCGCAAAAACATCTTTCGCCGAAGTCCGCATATATTCGTCCACCGCAATCGTCTGGTCCATATGAAGCTGAATGTGCTCATCCAAAAAATGCAAATCAGGTCTGACGTTAACACTCAATAGTACCGTATCACTTGTTATCGAATCTGTTCCCAACTGGATAACAGCTGACTGTTCTGCTTCAGATTGAATCGCCGAAACGGTTTCGTTCAACCTCAAGTCGACCCCTTGTTCATTCATCTTTCTTTGAACCGGCTGAATCATCTCTTCATCAAAATATTTGAATAAGACGTAGTTCATACTTTCAATCAGGGTGACTTGTTTCTGCTGACGGCTCAGTAAATCCGCTGCTTCAATGCCTACCTGACCACCACCGATAATAGCTACACGCTTACTCGCTTTAATCGTTGCAAGTGCCGCTTCCGCTTCCTCATGACGCTTGTATCTTACAACCTGTTCGCTGTCACTGCCAATGATTTTTTGAGAAAGCTGACTAGAGCCTGTTGCAATAATCAACTTATCATAGGTCAATTTTTCTTCTATTCCGTTTTGATCATAAATGACTTCTTTTAATACTGAGTGGATTTTTTTAACGGTTGTATTTAATTGAAAATGAATCTGTTGGACTTTTAATTGTTTTTCTGTGATAAAATAGGCCTCATCTAAAGAGCGGATTTGATCGTTCCAATATAAGTGCAGACCATTGGGAATATAGCCTAACGTAGGCTGTTTCTCCAGTAAAATAACTTCTGCATCTTTATGCTGCTTACGAACTTCCAGCGCTGCTGCTACTCCCGCATATGACGCGCCGATAATGACTACTTTCATAACGATCTCCTTCTATCTTCTATGTAAAGTCAGTATACCACAGTCAATATTCTATTATATGATTGATTGTATCTTAATATTATGTATTCGGTTCTAACTGTTCAATTGACTTAAAAAGAAGCCCAATATAGGACTTCTTTTAGAAATTGATATTGAATTGTAATGATTCATTCAATAGATTCCTTTTGTTATCATAATCAACATTTATTCGAAGGGATTATTTAGAAAATCATTATAGTTTATTCTTTATTTATTACTCATAATGCGCCCATGCTGAATAAATACTGACAACCTTTTCAACTTCATCAACACGATAGACAACTCTATGCTGTCGGTTTATCCTTCTCGAATACCGATTTTCAACTTTTGTAAGAAGCTTTTCAAATGACTGTGTTTTTTTGTAAGGGTTCTCTTTTAAGGTATCTATTATATCCTTAACTTGATCTTTCAAATTGCTCTTTGCTACATTTTTTAAGTCTCTTTTTGCTGAATTCTTGATTTGAATTTTATACTTCTTAAATAATAAATTTCATAATCTTTAATCTAAAACGTTGCAATAGAACTATTTCGCTTTCATTCAAATTCAATTTTAAAATAGTTCTCTTGAAAAAAACTTATCATAAAAACCCTTTCAATATTATAAGGATTTTAATATACTGTTTGTAAGGTTATCTTATATTGCGCATATAATTGAACCCCATTATGGTGATGGTTATCTCAAAAAAGCTGCAGCAACTCTCTACCCGGCCGGGAAGTACAGCTTGTCTTGTGATAATCGTCACTAAATTATGAAGGGATTGTATGTATGGAAATAGAAGATCTAAATAAACAAGAGATTATCAGTAAAATTCAGTACAGGTTTCAACCTGTACCGGTTGTTCGTGAGTCATATCAACCTTATCAGTCTGTTCCGCCGATTCATCAGTTTCATTTTGATCGCATTCAAGAGTATCTTGACTTTGCGATTAATCAGGAGAGTATTGCCATCGATGACGATACTCTCTATGTACATGACTTATCGAGATCCTCAGAAACAGCGTTCAACAGCCTGATTCTGCAAGCTGACGGCGCTGCGCTTAAAAGTCTGGAGAAGACAAATGTCATCATGAGTCGCTACTTCTCTACAAGAGCTGCCTATCATTCTATGCAGTTTCTTGGTAAAACGGTCAACGTAACGCGAAAGGTTCCATATGTCTATGGGCATATTATTTTCGCCCCCACTAACGGGCCATCAAAAAAATCAGTCAGCTGGATTGGGCTGCATCATCTCGTAGCAATCATTTCAAAGGATAGAGGAACATTGATCAAAATGAAGAATTACCATGAACTGACGCTTGATATTCCAAAGCAGCAAATTGATTCGATGGTTGACCGATCCTTACCAATGTTTTCAGCCGAACTGGATAGTTACCATATGTTAAAACACTGGTTCGAAGAGAAATCTAAGTTGTATAAAGATAATTATCTGTCTCGAGCACATGCTGCTTATGTGAAAGACCATCCTGTTATAGAACCAGTTGATGGAATCAGTCGTTCTCATTTAAATGCTGCCGTTCATTTAATTAATACTTTTTCAGAGGAAGGACAGTCTTTCGGCAAAGAAATTAAAGAATTGCTTTCTGAATTTGGAACACTAGATTGTTAATTGACTTATGAACCGAATTAGACCGTTGCTTATCCTATAGAAATTAAACAATGGTCTTTTCTGTTTGATCAATTTTTTACTATTCAGAGAACATTCTTTATGATAAAACCTAATTTTTAATTAGAGTCCTTTCTTTTCATCCACTACAAAATAGGATGAAATTTGAACCCTTCTTCAAATTATTCCCAATAACTGAATGAATTGTCATACAATAAGAGTACACCTTCGTTTCAAGGTCAAATAAATGCATTTACTCAATCTCTTGTAACTTCAACTCAAATTATTGTGATTATTATTTAAAACTTTTCAGTTCTCTCGTTTCTTTTTTCTCTATAAGTTAAAACTACCGTTTATTTTTCAACATAAATTCTATTGTTAAAGAATACATTAGAATACTATATAACTTTAAATAAAAATAACAAGTTATAAATTTACATTTACTTTATGAAAAACTATCATAGTTTCTATAAAATAGTGAAAAATTTTAGGAGAAATGACACGTGCATTTAAAATTTAGCGCCGAAGACAAGCGCGATATTGAGGCTCTTGTTAAGCAATTGGATATATCAAAAGAAACTTATGTGCTAAATCTTCATAAAAAGAATGCTATGACGAGAGAAGCGTTGAAAGACAATGAACAATTTAGAGGTTTCGTAGAAGATTATCATCGGATGCTCGATAATCTCTATGACAATAATCAAGCTTTAAAAGATATGATTGAAAATAACGATGATGCCGAGGTGATTGATGCAATTCTTAACTTTTTAGAAACTACAGTCAGAGATCCCATGTTCTTAACACAGCTATATGGAATCTATAAAAAACAGAACAGCTAAATTATTTTAAACGGATACTCAAAAGAGCTTGTATCTGTCAAATTATATCGAAAAAAACCGCTGGTAAAAATTTACCGGCGGTTTTGCTATTAAGTATGACTAGTTTGCAAAATCAAATGTTTCTCTCTTACTTAAGGTTTCACCGAATTCTCCAAGAGTCGTTTCATGAAGTACCAATCCTGCTGAAATCAGCTGTAATGAGTCTGGCATTTTATTTGCTGGAGCTCCTTCTACAATATGATCCACGTATCTGAATGTATCGTTATACAATACGAGTGCTATCGGAGTATCTAATCCAAATCTATGTATTTCATCGGCCACTTGAAATTTCAGTAATTCCAATTCATTGAGACCGCTTAAATTAAACTTATTCAGTTATCTCATTCCTTCCCTTAAACTCATTAGGAATTATTTGTGTTATCTATCACAATTCCAATGATACTGATCTTCATCTTACTTGTCAAACTGCTTTTAGTAAAAATCAAAAAGAATCTCTATGTAAAATAGTTCAATCCAATTTAGATTACCATATTAATTGAGAATGATTCTCAATTTCAGTATAGTAAAAAGAAAGCACTTAATTTTTGTTGAAAAATTTAATTGGGAGTTGATTGAATGAGAATATATTGGACAGAAGTTAACCAAATCATTGAAGAAACACCAAATACGAAAACTTATTTATTTAGTTGTCTTGAAGATTTCATTTGGGAAGAAGGCGCTCATACTCATCTTGCTTTAGAAGGCTTCAACGCTGGTGAGAAACCGAATCGCAGCTTAGTGCGACACATGTCTATCTCTACTCTTCCCCATGAAGAAAAAATCGGTATCACGACGCGTATCAAAGAAAATGCTTCAGAGTTCAAGACTATATTGAACAAACTTAAGGTCGGCGATAATGTTGCTCTGTTTAAAACAGGATCCCGCATTCAATTAAAAAGACAGGACAAACCGATTATTCTCCTATCATGTGGCGTCGGTATTGCGACTTTTAGACCCTTGATCTTGCAGTACTTGCAAAATCCTGCTCAAATTAAAAGCCTTCATTCTTTAAATGTCGATTCTTCTGGGCAATTTTTATTCAGAAATTCGTTTCTCAACGAATCCTCTTTACCTTTGACGACTCAATATGTTGATAACCGTTTGGAGTATTACACAGAGTTAAATCAACTCATCCAAAACAATGATGCCCTCTTTTATGTAGTTGGCAGTGACGAATTTTTAAGTGAAACAATTAGCGCTATGAAAGGCGCTGGCATCTCCCCTAATCAGATTATTTTGGATAAGCATGAAAAGAAAGTTAGTGAATTTCTAGTGGTCTAATGTCTCAAGAAATTAGAGCAAGAAAATAGAACTAGGAAGCAATCTCAAGGTTCGCTTTCTAGTTCTATTTTCTTTAAAGTCTTTCTCTGCCCAATTTATTCCCTAAGTCTACTTGATCATGCTTGTTTTCTTGTGAGATTAAGTCCACCATTTCATTGATACTTAAATGCTTTTGCTTTGGTTCAATCCTTAGTCTATTTCCTTCTGTATAGATAAAATTCTCTGTTCCTTACTAAAGCTTCTAATTTTTCAGCTATTTCATTTGGAATCCATACTCCGATATCTTTCCAACATTTGCATATGTGGTCAATGATATATTTTAATAAAATTTTGATGAAAAGCGATTAAAAAACAATGACTTCTTGAAATGTACTTAATATAGACAACCAATTGGGGATAATTTTGATTGTAGAGGATAAACAAAATCATATTATCAATATGCATTACTATACAGGACACGGACTAAGTGTAAAGTATGACAATTTAGACATAATCCAGCAATTCAAATTGTACGCGTTTACTTTATGCGCAAAGAGTTAGGCAATCAAAACTTTATTTGTCCTGATTGCCTAGCTACTTAAGAGCTTAACTGCATTAAACGTTTAACAAGTAAGTTTAAATATAATATAAAGATTCTGACTAACTATAGTACTATATGCTTCTGTATAGCATTTAGAAACAATTCATCATTTCGATCCCGATTTAAGGACTCATATATAATTTATTATCTTAAACATTTTTTCATGAATCTTTCTATATGTCATCTTTTTATAATTTATAAAGTTAAATCTTCTGCTGTTACATCAACTGTTTCTTCAACTGTTGTTCCATTTTCATCAACTAATGTAAATGTGTATGCTCCAATAGAACTTTCATCAATAGGCAACTTCCATTTCAGATTAAATTCCCACGTATCTAAAGTATAAGAATGCGCGTTACCTTGTTGTCCAATACTATCCAAGTATTCAGTTTGACCTGTAGCTTGTGGTGTTAAAATTGAACCGTCTGGTAAGATCACGTGGCTTAACCTACTAGTGTCAGACGTTGTTATGCTGATGATTGCGTAGGCTTCTCTAGGATCATCCGAATCTAGGCAGCTTTCCTGTTCAATATACGACACACTTGCTTGATCGAATTTTAAATTCGTCGATGTCTCTGGCGTTTCTTCCTGTGATTCGGATGATTCGTCATCTTCAATAGGAGTTTCAACGGCTTTTTCTAATGGTGCTTCCTCAACTGGTTCAGTAGGTAATTCAGGATTTTGGGTTGTCAAGATCAATAAAGAAGACATGAGATACCATACCTTCATTTAAGAAGTAATCATATCCTTGAGCATCAAGATAATTTCTAATTGTTTCTGTTGCTTCTCGAACTTCTTCATGAGTTGGGAATGGATTTTGTTCTCCTTCGATACCTAATAATTCAACTGAATTAAGTTGAACTTTAACGTCCCATTGTGGTTCTTCTGTAAATGTTGAGTCGCCAAATCTTACATGTTCGGATGCTTCTCCTAATTCTACACGTAAAGTGTTAAAGAAAGCTTCATTTCTTGTTATTTCTTCTTCAATTGGTTCATTTTCATCATCGTAGTCAGTTTCGTCTTCTGAATCAGTAGGAGTTTCTTTAACGGGTTCTGTATTATCTTCCTCTTCTACTGGTGTTTCTTCTTCTGGCTCAGATGGGGTTTCTTCTGCAGGTGTTTCTACATCAGATCCGGTTTCTTCTTCATCTTCTGGCGTTTCTACATCAGATCCGGTTTCTTCTTCATCTTCTGGTGTTTCTACATCAGATTCAGTTTCCTCTTCTTCATCTACGTTATCCTGGTCAGATTCGTCGTCAGAGATAACAGGCTGCTCAACAACTGTTTCGGTTTCATCTTCACTACCAGTCACAGGTGTAGTTTCTTGAACATCATTTTGAGCTTCTTCAGTTTCTGTTGTTGCTGACTCAGCTACTTGAGCATCTTCAGTCACACGCAAAACTTGTCCTGGAAAAATTAAGTCCTTATTCATGATATTATTCCAAGAAACTAAACGTTCAACGGTTGTGTCAAATGATGCAGCAATAGAAGATAATGTGTCGCCGTACACCACTTTATAAGTACCTTCAGCTGATTTAGTTCTTGAAGGTGTGAATCCCACAGACGATTCGCCTAAGCGATTTCCTGCATAAATCAGGTTAGGATTTTGAATACCAAACGCACTAATGAATTCTGAAATACTGAAACCACTAGCTTGCGATAAACCCCAAAGCGTGTCTCCCCAGACAATTTGATATGTAGATAGGTCTTTTACAGTTTTATAACCTTGTATATCTTGAGAGATCTCTTCAGGAGTTCTTGCTGTCCATGACTGAGCACTAGCTGTTGCAGGGGCAACAAGATTTGAAGCAATTAGCCCTGCAATTGCCACTGTTACCCAATTTTTCTTTACCTTACGTAAAACTTTTCTTTGTACAGTTTGTTGTCTTGTCATCATAAGTACGATTCTCCTCAATATTTTCTATTTTTTGATATCTGCATTAAACATTAAGTTAAAATAGTCAGCCTGATATCAATACCTGAAAAGTATAAATCTAATCAGATTGTAAATAACTATACAGTCTCTTAAATTTGTACCCCCTTTCATTCACATTCCCTGTTTGCTCATTAAGTTATTAATTATATTATTTAGCAAATCTATTAATTAGTATTTTACATACCTATTACAATTATAATGGTTAATTAATAGTTAAAATACTCCTCAATGAATAAAAGGGTCTTTATCTATATCGGACTATTTTAATTTCTGTTAATATTAAAAGTTAATTTATTAAATGTTTTGTTTTTTACATGCAGAATATATTATATATCACTTTATTTTTTCTGAAAAAGTAAAATATATAGCTTTCCATTATTTAGTTAACCTGAATACTTAAACTTTAGCTGCGAAACTGATAACATACATTCGTTACTTAAAAACTTAGTAAAGATTTTAAAGGTGTTTCATTATCTATCGCAGCTAAAGTAATAATTAATTGAATCACTGTGTACTTAAGCCTTATTTTTCTTTAAGTTTAACTGAATCACCGACGAATTTATCAATAGCTGCTTCCACTAAAGGGTTACTCAGCATAGAGTGTACGATCTCTGGAGGAATCGTTACGGTATCTGCTCCGGCACTGAGCGTCTTAGTTACTTGTTTGGTATTCTTGAAACTAGCGCCCATTATTTTTGTTTTCAAGTTTTGAGAGTCGATATACTGTTTTGTTGCTTTGATTTCTTCATATGGATCGATGTGATTATTTTCCATCCGATTCACGTAAAACGCCAGAAAATCGCATCCAGCTTGTGCGGCTAAAATCCCTTGATTGGCTGAATATACTGCAGTACCTAAAACGATCTGTTTAGGATTTTCGCTTTTTATCTTGCTGATTAGCTTCAATCCTTCTAAATTGACAGGGATCTTTATTCCCACCCTCTCATTAAAATACTTGGAATCCTTTAAATCTTGGAAATCTTTCTCCATCTCAGCTAATGATTTTCCTTCAATCTGTACAAATATAATTTCTGCACCCTTACCTTTAAACATCTGCAACACTGTCTCTCGCTGCAGTTTTTCTTTCAATAAAATACTTGGATTTGTTGTTATTCCTTTAAAAATCCCAGTACCTTCATATAGATTAAAAATGTCAATGTTTCCTGAATCAATAAGCATTACATTCTCCTCCTTATAAGGAAAACAGAACCCCATCATAGACAGGATTCTGTTCACTTTTATGCTATATTCGCTTTTTTTAGAATCAGTTTTTTCGCCTGTTCTACAATTTCTTCTACCGTGATGCGGTAATCCTCTTTTAACCAACTTGTGGTACCTACTTGACCAAATTTTTCTCTGATACCTACACGGTAAAGATGTGCAGGAGACTCTTCTGCTAAAACTTCAGAAACTGAACTTCCCAATCCGCCTATTACATTATGATTTTCTGCTGTGACAATCGCTCCAGTTTTAGCAGCTTTTAAAACGGCTTCTTTATCTATTGGTTTTAGTTGATACATATCCATTACCATAGCTTCGATTCCTTCTTCAGCTAACTGGTCTGCCGCTTCTAAAGCATCCGACACCATAATACCCGATGCCAGCAAGGCGATGTCATTACCTTCTCTTAACAATTTTGAACCTGTTTCAAAAGTATCTTCTTCTCCATATAGTTTTACTGCTTTCTTTCTAATTGTTCTTATATAGGTTAAGCCTTTTTCATTATATCCTTTGTGAAGTAAATGTCTTAACATGGTTGAGTCACTAGCTTCATAAACCTTATTATGAGGTATGATGCGCATCAAGGATAAATCTTCAAACGGCATATGTGTTCCACCATTATGTTCAGCTGTTACTCCAGCATCCGATCCTAAGATGACTGCATTTAATTGAGCATAAGCTAATGATACAAAGACTTGATCATAAACTCTTCGTGTAGCAAAATTCGCAAAAGTATGGACAAATGGCTTAAATCCAGTTACTGACAACCCAGCTGCTGTACCAATCATTTCTGCTTCCATGATCCCTAAGTTTAAAAATTGATCTTTTAGCTGATCTTTGATTTTACTTGTAGTAATGGCGCTTGAGAGATCCGCTTCCAAAGCAATAACCTTCTCATCTTTTGCTGCCAATTCAATCAAAGTATCTGCATACATCTTTCGCATTTCAATTTCCTCTTTTATCGGCATAAAAGTCATTAGCTGATCACCCCTATTTCTTCACCTATTGAATTCAAAGCTTCAACGATTTCTGCATGTGTCGCTTCATCTGGTCTTAAGTGATGGTTGTCGCTCATACTCTCAATAAAAGGTATTCCCTGTCCTTTTATTGTGTCGAGTATTATAGCGGTAGGTTTACCTTCACTTGACTTTGCCCATTCAACGGCTTCGTTTATCTCTTTGACTGATGCGCCATCGATTCGTTTGGAATGGTAGCCAAATGCTTCAAACTTCGATACAAAATCAAGTGGATTGCTGATATCTAAAGTTGGACCATCCAGCTGCATTTTATTGTCATCAACAAAAATGATTAAATGATCCAATTTATTGTGGGAAGCCATCTGTATTGCTTCCCAAGCCTGTCCTTCATTTAACTCACCATCTCCAACAATACAGAATGTATAATTATCTCTTCCGGAAAGCTTATTTCCTAATGCTATACCTGTCGAAGCAGAAACTCCTTGTCCTAGAGAACCTGTCGTCATGTCTACTCCTGGAGTCAAGTTTCTGTCAGGATGAGAAGGAAGGTTTGTTCCATTATTATTTAAAGTATAAAGCCATTCTTCAGGAAAGTACCCTTTAAGAAAAAGAGTGGCATATAGAGATGGTCCTGCATGCCCTTTGGATAAAACAAAGTAATCTCTATTCAAGTCGTCCTTGATTTCAGGACTTGCATTCAGCTGTTTCCCGTATAAAACAGCCAGTGTCTCAACAATAGATAGACTTCCCCCATAATGCCCAAATCCCATTAACGTTAGTTCTTTAAGTGTATAGTAACGAATCTTTTTAGCAAAAAGTTCTAAATCTTTTATTTCATCATGATTTACCATATGTGATTCAGTCCTCCTTTTTATTGATTGGTTTGTTTTTCAGCGCCTTTATTTTTTGAAAGGAACGTCAGACCAAACATTAGCGCCAGTACAGCAAGAATACCGATAATTACTGCAATCTGACCACCGTATTGACCTAGTGTTCCTAAAAACAGTCCTGACACTGCAAAATCTCCATCAGAGAAGGTAGAGCCAGCAAAACCGAGATCTCCAAGTACAGGAAGCAATAAAGCAGGCAATAAGCTAATCACTACACCATTTATAAAAGAACCGATAACACTTCCTTTGATTCCTCCTGAGGCATTTCCCATAACACCAGCGGTTGCCCCGACGAAGAAATGAGGAACCACACCTGGTAAAATGATGACACTTCCTACTAAAATCATCGCTAGCATACTGACTATACCGCCCACAAAGCTTGCGAAGAATCCAATCAATACAGCATTAGGAGCATAAGTGAATACGATGGGACAGTCCAAAGCCGGTTTTGCATTCGGTACTAACTTTTGAGAGATCCCTTTGAAAGCGGGTACAATTTCTGCCAGAATCAATCGAACACCGGCTAAGATTACGAATACCCCTGCTGCAAACGTTCCAGCTTGCTGTATGGCGAACATAATATGATTCACGCCACCGCTTAAGTTTTCAGTAATATATGCTCCTCCCGCAAACAAAGCAACGATTAAATAAATAATTGCCATCGTAATCGCTATACTTACAGTTGAGTCCCTTAAAAATCCCAGTCCTTTAGGGAATTTAATATCTTCAGTAGATCTGGAGTTTTTTCCGACTTTACTTCCTATCAGCCCGCTCAATGCATAGGTAACTGCACTAAAGTGACCTAGCGCAACTTGATCTTTCCCTGTCAGCTGCCGCATATAGGGTTGAACAATGGCCGGCGAAAGCGTCATAATAATCCCTAAAGTCACTCCACCTAATAATATCAGTGGTACAGTGTTAAAGCCTACAACTGCTAGGATAACAGCAATCATACATGCCATATAAAGCGTATGATGCCCAGTTAAGAAGATGTATTTGAACTTAGTAAGTCTTGCAATGATGATATTAAAAACCATACCAAATAACATGATTAAAGCTGTTGTCGTTCCGAATTCATTTAAAGCAACAGCAACGATTGCTTCATTATTTGGAACAACCCCCTGCATATTGAACGCTACTTGAAACATTTCTCCAAATGGGATTAAAGATTGTTCTACCGCTCCTGCTCCAGTAGTCAATACAATGAATCCTACAAATGTTTTGATTCCTCCTTTTATAACATCTGATATCCCTTTTTTCTGTAAAACTAATCCTAGAACAGCTATTAGAGCAACCAGTAAAGCAGGTGTACTAGCAATATCAATTATAATTTGTAGAATATTATTCATGTCAACCACTCCCCTTTTATATTTTTATATCAATTCCTTTTCTTCTGCTACTTGTGTAACTTTTTCTCTTAACTCATCCATATCGATAATACTGTTTAGAATACGCACATCTCCTATATGACTTGATGCTTCCTCTAAGTCTGCTCCTATAAACCAGACATCCGCTGCATCCGGTGTAACTGAACCCATATCATAATGTTCTACTTCTACAGTAGACATATCTACATTCAATTCTTGCAGTATTTGTTCAATGTTCATCTGAACCATAAAACTCGATCCTAACCCTGACCCGCATGCTGTACCTATTCTTAACATAATCTTACACTCCTTTTTCTTTTATCAATTCCAACACTTCTTTGTTATCTGCAGCTTTTTTCAATTGTGACAATTTTACTTTGTCACTTAAAATCTTTGTTAACTGAGATAATGCTTTTAAATGCGTTTCATTATCTATTGCAGCTAAAGTTATAATTAATTCGATTTTATGATTTTCATCATCTAGCAAGTAAACCGGATTCTTTAGTTTTAAGAAACTCATTCCTAATTCTTTCACCCCATCTTCTGGTCTTGCATGAGGAATAGCTACCCCCTGTCCTAAATCAATAAAAGGACCATATTCTTCCACTTTAGAAAATATGGATTCTATATAACTAGGCTCAATATTCCCCTTATTTATTAATGGTTGGCAGGCTAGTGAAATGGCTTCTTTCCAGTTATTTACTTCCTCCTCTTTTTGAATCTTGATATAGTCTTCCGTTAATAAGTCTTCTAACACCGGCAATTCCTCCCTTTGTATATTTTCCTGCTCTAGTAAGCAAGAAAATAGTTCCTTGTATAACTTTTTTTCATCATGAATGGTTGCGTTTCTTCTGATAACTTTTAAAAGATTTTCGATATTTGGAATTTTAATATGTTCTAATGCAAAATCATTCGTTACTTTTTGTATTAATTGGTTTTTTGCTAAAGGCTCCATAACAGGTTTGACTATATAGGCAGGTTTCTGAGTAGAAATGTAAACAGTCGAAAACACCATATCATACTCTGTTTCAGCCACTTTCTTAAAATCATCTACAGAATGATTTTGCAGAAAAGTAAATTCCGGAAAAAGCTGTTGCAACTCTGCTTTCAAAATAAGGGAGGAGCTGATACCATTCGGACACACTATCAAAGCTCGATATTTCTTTTGTTTCCTCAGCTGTTTTTCTAACTGTCCTCCAAAATGAATCACAAAATAAGCAATCTCGTCGTCTGTTATTTCTGTTTCAACTATTTCTCTTAGCGGCGTTAATGCCCGACTGACGATATTAAATAATTCCTGATTCTCTTTTTTTACTTGTTCTGTTAATCCATTTTTGAAACGCCATTCAAATATTAAACGGTAATACGCTGGAACCATATGGATATACAGTGTATTGATGAGTTTATCTTTGGATTCAAAAGATACAAGTGATAATGCCTCCATTATATTGACTACTTGTGATGTAACCTTATATAACTTTCTATCCCTATCTTTTAAGCTATTCCCTTCTGCAATACTCATTAGTAAACTGCTTAGAAAGAAGATTTCTTCCTGATTCATCTGATTTTTTATTAAATCTTCTAATATGCTTTTACAGTATTGATATATTTCCATATCGCTTGAAATATTATTTTTGTATCTTTCATTTTCTTTGTCCAAAGGTTTATTCCGCAGTCTTACTAAAATGATCATGTGGGCAATCTCATTAAGGCGATCTTCCACTAATGAAATCGAATACTGTTTGGCTTTTTCTTTCATCTCGTTGATGATGACCTTTAGATTATTTTCTTCACCCCAATAGTTCAAAAGATAATCCACGATCCATTTCCCGTTAGTCGATTCTAATAACTTTGAGATAATACTAAATGCCATTTTACGTTTATTGATTTCATTTCCTTGAATAAAGTACCCTTTTTTTCTTGAATAGGAAAAATTGAGATCAAATAACGTGCAATCTTTTCTTAACTTTTTCACATCGTTTAAAGCCGTATTTTTACTGACTTGTAAAAATTCTTGATAATGAAAATTCGATAACTGATTTTTTCGGACAAAAGTAACAAGATAAATCAATTTAATTCTTTCTTCTTCACTTAAGAAGATTTGAATGTTTCTCGGCAACTGACTGAGTGTTTTAAACTCTTGAATTAATTTCTCAGGTACTAGATATCGATCATTATTTATTAGTATCAAAGAAAGGTCATTATCTTTTAAGTAACGATTAATTTCTATTATGTCTGTTTCAATATCCCTCCTTCTCTTTTGCAAAAGCGCTGACAATTCAGTTAAAGAAAATTGCGGCATCTCTACTAATTTTCCTAAGAGAGCTAACAAGCGATTATCTATCATTACTATCCTCCTTGTTTTCATTATATTATGTAAGCGATTAAATTAAAATTGAATTTGAGCCCAATTTGTATATCTTTATAAGACTTTAGATTGTGCTGAACCATAAAAAAGGGAGTAATGGTGCCGACCCCCAGAAGTTAGAGTAAACAATCTAACTTCTGGGGGATTTTTGTATGGTAAAATACAGCTTTGAATTCAAATTAAAAATTGTAAATGAATATCGGGAGGGACCTTTAGGGTATACGTTACTAGCGAAAAAATACGGATTACCTAGTAACACCCCTGTTGAAAAGTGGGTTCAGCTGTATCAACGTTTTGGAGAAGATGGATTAAAGCGTAAAAAATCTAAAGAAGTCTACTCTGTTCATTTTAAATTAGATGTATTACACTTTATGAAACGAACAGGTGCTTCTTATCAAGAAACAGCTCATTCCTTCGGAATCAGAGAATCTTCTATAATTGCGAACTGGAATCGAACGTTTCATCAAGAAGGAATAGAAGGCCTGAAACCTAAAGCCAAGGGGCGACCTTCTATGTCTAAGCAACCAAAGAAAAAAACAGGTAAAGATCAAAATAAATTATCTAGAGAACAAGAACTGGAACGGGAAAATGAGCTTCTCCGATTGGAGAATGCTTACTTAAAAAAATTAGAAGCTTACGAGAAGAATCCGAATGCCTTTCTCGAAAAGCACAAGCAACGGTGGCGTTCGAGCTCAAAGAAGAAGGATACAGACTAAAGGATATACTTTTAGTAGTAGGAATTCCTGAAGCTACGTATCATTATCATGTAAAGCGATGGAACAAAGCAGATCAGAATCTATTCTTAAAAGAAACTATTTCCGAGCTGTTTTATCACTTCAAAGAGCGATATGGATACAAGCGAATCACAAAAGAGTTGAATAAGACTGGAATCAAAATCAATCATAAAAAAGTTTATCGATTGATGAAAGAACTCCACTTAAAGTGTACTAAGTTCACCCGTAAAACGCGTAAATATAACTCTTACAAAGGAACAGTAGGAAAAGTTGCAAAAAACCTTCTAAACCGACGGTTCACTACTCCTTATCCTTTACAAAAATTAGTGACAGATATTACGGAATTCAAATGTCTTGGAGACTATAAACTCTACCTCAATCCTATTATGGATTTATATAATGGAGAAGTCATTTCTTATGGCCTCAGTCATCGTCCAACTTTGGATTTAGTAATACATCCACTAAAGGAAGCTGTTCAGGTAGTTAAAAACAACGCTACAGTGCGTACGACGATTCATTCCGATCAAGGCTGGCATTATCAACACAAACAATGGAGAACTTACTTGAAGAAAAACAAGGTTTTTCAAAGTATGTCTCGTAAAGCAACGTGTTCTGATAACGCGGCGATGGAGAACTTTTTTGGCATTATGAAACAAGAAATGTATCACGGAGAGCCTTTGAAGGCGTATGAGGAACTCAAAAAAGAAATCGAAGAGTATATTGAGTGGTACAACACTATTCGTGGAAAACAAAAATTGGCTGGCCTAAGTCCAGTGGAATACCGAACTCAAACCAGCCAAGAGGCTGCATAATATTAAACTCTAACTTTAAGGGGTAAGCACCAATCCGTTACAATTGGAGCATACAAAATGACCACCTATATAATAAGTATGCCGTCAAGCATAGCTCTAATTATACAGGAAGTCTATTCGGATAAGACTATTTAATTCTAAGAGTGGCTCTCTACTACCCCTCACTGACTCTATTATCTGCATGCAGTGGCTTACTCTCCACACAGGAACATTCATTGTTAAAGTTGGACAATACAAATAGAACCTATATGCAAGAATGATTTCTTGTAAACAGGCTCTATTGGTCTTATTTTTTACTTAGCTGGCCTATACCCTGCTTTCATAGCTTGAGCTTCAGTCTTGAACATAGCTTTTGGTCTGGTTGTTGAGTTGTAGTACTGACTATTTGGAAGATGGTAAATCTTGCTGCTTGATCCTTTGATCAGTCCTCTACCATTCTTGACATACTGTTTAGTCCCATCTCTGTAAACGTTAGTCGTTGAACCTGGAGGATTATTGCCTTTCTTAACTAATCGGATTTCTATACCTTCTAATCTGAAGCTGAACCCTGAAGTTCCAGAAATTTGACCATTCTTAGCCCATCCTAGCCAGCCAAACGTCTGAGAGTGTACTCGGTAGTATACATCATAGTATTTTGCCATTTCACCAGTTAGTTTGATTTTAATTGCTTCTAAACGTTTCGCTTCTCCCGAAGTTCCATTTACTTGATTATTTGATTTCCAATCTAACCATCCATAAGATTGAACGTGTGGTTGATAAGTGATTCCCCCACTGTATTCTGGATTTTCAATATTGATTTTTAACGCTTCTAATCTCTTTGCTTTGCCTACAGTTCCCGAGGTTGCTCCATTGCTTACTGGAGATTGCCAACCGTAAGATTGAACATGAGTTGAATAATTAAGCTTCATTTGAGCTTTTGGTTTGGTATATTTTACAAAAGGTCTCTTAGTAGAACCAGGAGCATTTTGATATTTAGGCACCACTTTGACCTCAATTGCTTCAAGTCGATAAGCATACGCTTCCGTTCCAGCAGCTTCTCCATTTTTTGCCCAGTCTAACCACCCAAAACTCTGAGCATGTACTCGGTAGTATACATCATATTGGCGTTCTAAGTTTCCAGTCAGTTTGATTTTAATCGCTTCTAACCTTTTTGCCTCGCCAGAAGTACCGCTAGTTTGACCATTTTTCACCCAGTTTTGCCATCCATATGATTGAACGTGAGTTTGATATGTAATGTCACCTTCAGCTATATTCGGCGATTGAATTTGTATGGCTTCCAACCTTTTAGCTTCACCAGAAGTGCCGCTTACTTCCCCGTTAGTGACATATCCTTGCCAGCCAAATGATTGGACATGCGTTCTATATAGAGGTTGAGACGGTTGTGTGCTTGACGTTATATCAGAGTCATCCATTTCTAAAGTATCATTACTCTGATCAGCACTTAGATTGTTGAATTCAATATCACTATTCTGAGCATTTGCTGAAATAAAGTTGCTGTTAAAACTTATCAATACAGCTACTGCAGCTATTAATTTCACAAGTTGTTTTTTCATATTACATCTCCTTTTCTGTTTGCCTATAGAATAGCATAATCTAAACAGATAAAGTAACGTAATTATGAACAAAATAAGTCTTTTGCAAAAGCATCTCGTTCCTGTTTAACAACAAAATAATTCTGAAAATAACGAATAATATTTTAATTAATGAATATATAGATCAGATGAATTAACAGTTTCTTTTCATCAATTGAAGTTTAGACTAGAACTGACTCTTGATGTCCATCTCTCAACAAGTCATTCACTGTTTTGATTGGATTAAATGTCGATGACGGTACTTCCACAAATAACGTATTCCAGTGGTGCATCGCGCCATTCCATAGCCCCGGATGTTCTAAAGCTTTCAGCTTCCTGCCGTTATGTGATTTCTCACTGATAAAGTATCGGTCTTCATTAACATACTTGGTTAAATCGTACTTGTTGTCTTCATAATCTTTTACAAAGCAAACTAGATCTACTGGATTAAAGTATTGAGAGTTATTCAAGATTTCCACTTTAGCTGGATCTGATAAATCAATTTCCGACTTTTCACAAATCTGCAGATCTAGATACTCTCCGTTATCTACTATGAATGGTCCCCCACCAGGTTCACCAGCGTTTTCAACCACTCCACAAACTCTAAGCGGTCTATCTAAAAACTGTATCGCTTTTTCTTTCGTCCATTCGCTTTTCAAGGTTACATTCAGCGTTTCATTTAAGAACTGCACAATTTCTTCTAAGTTATATTCATCGGTTTTTAGTTGCATTAAGTATTGATCAACTTGTTTTTTAACTTCCAAACCAATTGAAGCTAGCGCTTTTTTAGAAGATAGAGTATCTTCAATACGACTTCTATGGCAGACATTGTCTACATTTTTAATAAAGATAATGTCTCCGTCTAGATCATTTAAGTTCTCCAGCAATGCGCCATGACCACCAGGACGATATAACACCTCTCCATTATTTAAAACGAACGGTGCATTTTCCATATCTACTGCCATTGTATTTGTCTCCGGCTTCTGGAAAGAATAGGTAACTTCTACATTAGACTTGTCTTTGATCGCTTCCTCAATATATGTATTAAACAACTCTTCGTGATCATTTGCAATTGTAAAGTGCAGTTGAATACGTTCATCATTAAGATATTGTTCACCTTCGTAAATATGCTCATCAATTGGTGTGGTCGTAACATTACCATAGTCATGAATCTTGATCAGCGCTTTTGGCAAGCTGCCATAACTTAAACCATCTTTTACAATGTTATTAATAAGATAATTTTCTTCTTTATCACCCATAGAAAAATCAACTGAATTTACTGTATCTTGAAGATCGTCATAAAAAGCAAAGTTTTCTAGATTACTTAAAAAGGTTTCTACAAACTCAGTTTTTTCTTGATTTTCCAAATATGAGTATAAGTCCTTAAACATTCTAGTAGCAGCTCCACTTGCTGGAACAAATTTGATGCAGTTATAGTTTATGTAATCGCTATTTATATTATTTAATTTTCTAAGTTCTCTATCACTTACTGCAGATTTAATGTTTACAAAATTAATTCCATTTTCAAATTTTTCACTCGACATGTTTCGAGACACTCCTTTTATAATTGAAGTTTTCTAAAAGTTAAAAAGTTTAGACTTCTATGAATCATTTTAACATAACACCTTTAATCTTAATAGTGAATATTGCATCTCAATAGAGCCACCCCCGCATGGTTCATTTGAGAGGCAGTAGTCATTAAGGCTTGTCGTCAACACCACAAAGTAAAATATGTTCGCCTTCCAGAATTGCTGGATGAATTTATGGTGGCCAAAAATGAAGCCGATGGAAGTTTCCTAAAATTACTCAATAGATATAAGAGAGTTGAGCTACTCATTATTGATGAGTGGTTACTGACTACTCTTCCGGCTGTACATATCTATACTTTATTTGAGATCATTGAAGCTCGATTGAAGGCTACCTCTACGTTTTTTTGTTCTCAAACCGCCCCTAAAAGATGGTATGAGAAATTAGGCGATGCTCTTGTGGCAGACGCTATCCTTGACCGCGTTGTTCATGATTCCTATAATGTTTTGTTAGATGGAGAAATCTCAATGCGCGAGCGACATGGTTTGGGGGCATTCAAATGATCTCAGAAGATGTAGAGATACGAATTGCTTTACATTATTTTCATCGCTACCTTCCTTCTGAAGTGATGGAAGAATTAGAATTTCTTTTACTTCCCTATTACTTAGGCGAGGAAGAGCCATCGGCAGATGATATGGTTAAATTAGCTATCGCATGTATGGACGAAGCACTAGAAGAATAAGCTTGAACGAGCTGCTTGTAGTCTATGACTATGAGCGGCTCTTTCTTCTGCACTCAGTGGCTCAGTTCTCCGCAATCACTGGCTCTAAACTCCGCACAGCTGGCTCTATTTCTTCGCAATACTCATCTATCTATCGATTTTATAAATATCATTTATTTAAAGTTACATGCTCGCTCAATATGTATACCGGGGCAAGATATGGATAATGGTTTAGCATCCAATGGTGCATTTTTGGCGCATTAATAAACGACGTTGGTGAAATCACTAACGTCATTTATTATAGTATAGAACCCTAATTGACACAGAGCCATTATTAAAGCTTGAATAGATACTTAAGTAAAATAAGAGACTATGACTTATGGAAAATATCTAGCTATCTAGTCCTAATTATAGTGAAGGTCCAAAAAAGACGTAAGTTTAAGAAAAGTAGGTAGGCGGTTTTATTCAACAGGCTGTGATTTAGCATATCCATGTCATTTAATGAAAAATCTTTTTTTTAAACACCACTATGATTTTATCTAACCAATATTTAAAACTATCTGTTTTAAAATTTACCAAACTGAATATAATTATTACTGATAAGAAGCTGACAATGATTTTTATTCCTATTGTTGTAAAAGAAGCGCTCATTTGTTGAGTCAAAAACCATAAAATGACATATGAAGTTACAGTACATAAGAAATATTTAATCTGTGTGAAATAATAAGTAGAAATATTCTTATGAAATATATTTCTGTTTAAAACTAATGGTTCGTACCATACTGTTGTTAAAACTCTTGATATACCAGTAGCAATAATAATACCTGCAACTCCCCAGACGGAACTTAACAAAATAGATATTAAAATATTAATTACAGCAGTAGCCAACATTATATAACGTATTTGTTTAAATAGCCCATAAGCTGCTCGAAACATCCAAATCGGGTTTATTATATTTTGTATATAGAAACTAAACACAATGGCAAAGACAGCTAGATCCGGTAATAAAAACTCATTACCTAGCCAAATAACTATAAAATCATTAAAAATTGATAAGAAGCACAAGGAACAGAATGCAGTAATAAAATGGAAAAATAACAGAAGATGATTAAAAATATCATAAGATTTATTCGTATCATTTTCTGTTGATAAGTTACCAATACTTGCTATAATTGCTGTTGTCAGAATACTAATAAATCCTTGTATCTGTGAAACAATCATAGAGTAATTAGAATAGTATCCAACTACAATAGTTCCAAGTAAAACTGAAATTAAAATATTATCTGTATAATTGATTATAGTCTGACCAATCTTATACAAAAAAGTTGATTTTACATTAGTAATTATTACTTTTTTCTCTTCATCATGCAACGTCTCATTATTATCCGAAATATGGTACCTTTTATTTGCAACATATGTAAGTAACATATTTTGTAATAATGTACTTAAAATAGTAATCAAAAGATATAAAATAAAATTATGGAATAAAAACAATATCAAAACTTGAATGATCGTTGTAATAATGCTTGCAATTGTAGTGATCAGGTCAATAATATAATTTTTTTGATCTGCTTTAATAAGCGTAGATTTATAAACTGCAAGATAAGATAAAGCAGAATTAGTTAGATAAATTATATAATACAAGATGACATCATTATTAGGTAGAGATGAATTCACAATATATTTCATAAACGGAATAATTGTAACCCCAAGTAAAAATACACCTAACGCTAAAAACCGATATAGCTTTTTATAAAAATTCAGAAGTCTTCCTACTGAACGCCTATCACCATTTGCTAACGGCTTATATAAACTAAATGTCAGCACGTTCCCTAATCCTAATTCTGCCAAAGATAACATTGTTAAAATATTAGTAAATAAACCATTAATACCTAAATATTCAGCTCCTAATATTCGTATAAATACTGTACGGCTAAGGAACATTAAGAGTAACATGAAAACTTTATTACTGATACCAATTAATCCATTAATAATAACATTCTGACTCCGAGATCTGCTCTTAAGACTCAATAAATTGGCTTCCTTTCTAGATTTATTTCTATAGTCCTATTAAATCACATAAAATTTTTTCCATTTCAATCTTTAAATTTTCATTGTCATAATGGAAAGGTATATTAATTTTGTAAGTACTGGTTCCTTCGAAAACCGTAGACATTCTTTGCTTCCAAGCCATGAAAATATCATCAGGATCAAACTGGTTAGTTGAATTATTATACAATGCGTTCAAATTTCTATATGAGAGTGGTACAAAAAATTTGTTCATTTCATTTCGAATAATGTAATAACTCATTTCACAGGCTTTATCAGCATCAATTTTTTCAACACTTAATTCTGCAACTTTATCATCCCTATTTAGTATCACATATGTGTTTAATTTCAAATTATTTAAATCTTCTTCAGGCATAATTTGATAAAGAGTATGAGGGTTTCTACGACGCCTAACTTTCGACGGATTAATTTTTTTTCTTAGATTCCATTGAAATCTACCAAATAATCCATCATCATTTAGAATTTTTTTTTCAAAATTTTTCGATCCAATAGTGTTATAGGCATATATTTTAGGATAAGCATAATTAACAAACACCTTTCCCTCATCATTCAATACACATAAATCATCACACACAAAGAAAATATCTTCTCTTTGGCCCAGTGATAATAAAGTTGATGTTTTCCCAGTTCCCCCAGTACCTCCTACCATCGCGACCCTACCGTCCTTAGTTGCCATAGCACTACCGTGTAATACAAACATGTTGTCACGAAACAAAATATTTCCTACTAAAATATCTTCATGTATTTTTTGACCCGCCGCTTGATCTGGCAGAGAAAACTGTATATCTCTCATTAGAACATAAGATTGACGAAGATAATTGTATTTGTATTTATTCGGATATACATAGATTTCATTCTTATTAAAAACCCAAAATACTTTTCCCCAGTAAAAATCTAGACCAAACACATCGGAATCAAAATAATGCTCCTTTGGATTTCTAGAAAAATTATATTGTTCTTCAATATTAACTTTAGGGTTAACGAAAATACTTAAGTCAACTTTTTCTTTATCAGTCACGATTGGATATAAATTTAATTCATCTATTAAAATAGCGGAAAATTCTGAATTGTCATAATTCATTTGTACAGTTTGATTAAAAATTTTATAAGTTATATTTTTCATTATTTCACATTCTCCTCGTTATTCCTAATTTGATTTTAAAGCAAATATTAGTTGATTTAGAAACATTTCTACTAATACCGGATCATCATATAACAGTTCTAGAAATATAATATAATGATTCTTGGACTGATTATATAATAAACTAATAGCTTAGGTTAAAGTTGTTAAGTGAGCTTCTGATAATACCTCTTCCCATTGAGTAATCACTTTTTTTAAAGAAAATTCTTCTACTCTTTTTAGTGATTTATTCTGATATTCTTTTCTTATTTTATCGTTATTAATCATAGAAATAACTTCTTTCATTATTTTTTCTATATTGCCATTTTCTACTAGTTTGCCATATTTACCAAAACCTAATGCCTCAATTGATCCTGTGTTTTCAAAAGATATAACTGGCAATCCAAAGCTCATTGCTTCTGCTATAACTAACGGAAACCCTTCCCATCGACTAGTCATCAAATAAAAACTACTTTTAAAATAATGCTTGTGTAATTCTAGGCCATTTAAAGGGCCACGAAATATAATTTTTTCTCTAGCATCAAATCTAGTTAATAATTTTTCAACCTTTTTTTTGGTATGTTTATCTACAGAGCCAGCTACCGAGATTTTCCAATCTTTGGGAAGTTTTGAAGCTATTTCTATTAGATAGTCAATACCTTTATGCTGAATATCAACACGGCCTACAAAGCAGATTATTTTATCTTCTAATAACGAAACTTTGTTATTATCTATTGTTAGAGGATTGTATATCCTTGAAATAGAATTAGCATAATTATTATATACAGTGAAATCACTATCAGTTAAACATATTACATGATTAGCCTGAGTCAATCCTTTTAAATAGGCAGTTTTATATGATTTGGCGTAATCATTTATGTACGTGTTAGCATTATTATGCTGCCACGCGATTAAGAATAATTCTGGTGCTCGACGCTTAATGTAAGGGATAAATGAGGTTAGATCTGGCCCACTTAATATTAAGCAGTTAATATTATTTTTTTTTGAAAAGTTAATTAATTTTTTTAGATTTGCTGTAACATATCTTGAAGGAGTATATTCTCCGGATGAAAGGTACTGCTCAAGCAATCTTCGAGATTTCACAAACTTTCTTAATAATAGATTCTTATCCAACCACGTTTCACCATTTATTAAGTTATTTTCTATTCCATAAAAATTCTCTGCACTATGCATAGAATAATAATATACTTCATGCTTTTTTGACAACTCTTTACCTATTATGGTAGTAACTCGTTGAATCCCGCCTAACTCAAAATTACCATTAACAAATGCAATTTTCATATATTTCTCCTTTAAGACTTATCGAATCCTCTTGATTATTTTTCTTTTATTAAATTATAATAAATAAAAGTTTTACTACTTCAAATTTTACAGTAGTTGACAGAACCTTTTAATTTTAGTTAATTTATGTGTTCATAAAGAAACTAATATATTTGAAAATGCGTATGAGAAGACTAAATGTTCAACTGAATTAATAATGACTAGTATAAAATACAAGTATTAATTTTCTCATACATATTCGTACTATCTAATAGCAGTTTGCTCTTTCATTTCTTTTGAGATGTCCTCATATATTAAAGATATGTTTTTAGCATTAATTTCTGCAGTAAAGTTTTCTAATACAATATTCTTAATTCTATTAGTCTCAAGGGAATAATATTTAATGTTTTTTAAAACTTTCTCTATACAATTTAATAAACTTAAGTGATTATGAGATTCATAAAGCAAATTTGATTTAACAAATTTAAATATTTCTTGAGTTCCTGCTACATTGGCTCCTATTGAAATTTTATTTGCTAGCATTGCTTCAATAGTAACTCTTCCGAACGCTTCTGCTCCCGAAGCAATGATTACAATATCTAAATTTCCCCATATTTCCTCAACACTATGCTTAGGTCCTTTAAGAGATACATATTTTCCTAAAAAATTTTTCTTAACATACTGCGTAAGTTCAGACTGGTACTTTTTGTCATGAGTAGGTCCTATTATATTCAAAAAGATATTATTGTAGCCTTTCTCTTTTAATTCGCCAAATGCTTTAATTACTTCTAACTGTCCCTTACTTGGAGATATTCTTCCAACTATTCCAATTTGAATCTTTTTAATATTTATAGTTTTTTTTTCTAATGTTTCTAATGTTTTTGAATCAACACCATTAAAAACTGTTACTAATTTTGTGTTATTTACTACTCCTGAATACTTCTCTTTAACACTGTTAGAGATAGCAATTACTTTTACTGCTTCTCGTATCTCATTTATACTTTTCTTTGGTTCAATTAATCTTATTTTATGATCAGCTTCTAGAAATTCCCGAATGTGCCAAACAATAGGAATCCCCAAACTTTTAGCCGCTTTATATCCTACGTTTACAGTGCTAGCATTAATATGAAGAATGTCTATTTTATCTTTTAAAATAATTGACTTCACTTTTGTGTTCGCTATGTTGTTAATAGTTTTTTTTAAAATAAACTTAAAAAAATGCTTAAAATTTCCTAACTCATTTTCTCCTATTGTATTATCATAGTAATTAATTATATAGTATTTTATTTTTATTTCATTCAACTTTTCTGTTAAATATCCTTTTGACTTTAAAATTACTATAGGATTATAATTCAATTTTTTTAGTTCTCTAACTAATCCTATTAATGAATTAGTTGCTCCAGTCATTTCAGGATATGTAGCTATAAAAAGAATATTCACTTACCTTACTCCCTACCCTAGATATTTTATATTTTTTATAATAATTTATACTTGTTTAAACTTGTTTTGCAAGTAATCAAACACCTCATTTTTGAATATAGTCTAAGTAACAGATTTTACTCAAAGTAAAAAGTAATTTTAATAAGTAATTTTCGTAAATTCCAACAAGAAAAATTTGTAAACTATATTTTAAACTTCTTATAGAGGTAATATATTTCAAGCAATTTCATTTGAGATTTTTTAAATCTATAAAAAATTATAGCTTACGAAAATACCTAAAGATTTATATGATGGTAAATAACTAAATAAGTTGCCACCACGAAAATAAGGTGATCCTGATATGGATGTTTTAAATCTTTTTCCGGTATAATTCGAATTCTTCTGACGCTATCTATAACGGTTTAAAGCAATGATTAATCCACTCACAACATTGAATCAGATCTTATTGATAATAACAACTAATTAGAGACTCTATTAATCTAGTTGCTGATTATAATTCTCAAGAAACAATAAGCCATCAGGAAAAAAATAAATTAAAGTGTGTGCTAACATTATTTTATTGATGACTTTTAAAGGTTTAACCCATGCTGTATTAAAAAGAAAATGCGTTCTAGAAAATAAAACACGCCTAAATGTTGCAAAAAGTTAACCTAAACTTTATTTGAGCATATTAATTATATTTTCCTGTAAATTACAATCTAATCAGCGTTAACAGTATGTCTATGAAACGCCTTTAAAGTTAATAAAGAACACAAGAACCGGTATCTCGCTCACTTAAAAACGAATAGGTGCTTTGGAACATGAATTTTTGTTTGGCCGTTCCAAGAATTTTTTTGAAAATAGACATCAAATAATGTGTTAAGCGTAGACCTACAAAAAATCTCTAGCATAGAAATATATAAACACATTCTTCTTAGTCTTAATTTTGAATAAATTTCATCTTTTTGGCAAAGATCATCAATTTTAATAATATTTTTGAAATAATTTGGGAAATATTATATTTGAATCAATTCATTTGTATTTAAAAAACTAGCAAGCTTTATTAGTGAACTAAAAAATTTAATCATCTTGAGCCTATCTACGGTTCCCTTTGCTTCAAAAAAATTAACAGATTTAAATAGCATGAATAACCGTCATAAAATTAAAGCTAATTTTGTTTTTTTCAAGATAATCACTAACAGTATAAATCAATTAATTGCCATACACTGTTTGGAGTTTACTCAAAAATTTATCAATATCATTAAGCTTTATAGCTTTTGCTTGTGCATGTTTACTTTTATTTCTATAGTAGGAATCTGATTTTAGTAATTTTATTATTTCTGTTACTTGATAATCAATGTTACTAGATATTAAGCCCGATTTATTATCAACAATAGTAGGAAGTCCGCCAACATTTGACACAACTGCTGGTAGTCCTAGTAACATTGCTTCAAGGGCTACCAGTCCAAAACCTTCATACAACGAGGTCAATACAAATACTCTACTTTTTTTCATAAATTGATAAGGATTTTCTTGAAAACCCAAGTAATTAATATTAGATTTCAACCCCATACTATTTATATTCTTATGAAATTCTTCATACATACTACCTTCACCCACATATGCAGCTTTTATACTAGGAATTTCTTTTTTTACATGTGTTATTATAGATAGAAATTTAATTGGGTCTTTTTGAGGTTCTAATCTACCTACCATTATGACATCATACAGTTTCTCAGTAGTTACCTGTTCTATGCCACTAAAAAAAACTACATTTCCTAAAGTAATACTATTTTTCAGAAAATTACCTTTGTATTCGTCTTTTACTGATTCAGAAACTATAAATATTTTTTCAAATCTAGGAATTGATAGAGTATATAGTAACCAACGTTTAGAAAATACATTCATTAAAGGATCATTACTGTGAAGGTGAGATATAATTCTTTTTTTAAATCTAAAAGATAGCACAGCAGCAATTACCGAAGCAGTAACGTCATGTGCATGAATAATATCAGGCTTTTCTTGCTTAATTATCTTACTAATTTTTCTACATGAAATTTTTTGGACATCAATATGACGAACATTGTTTTTTTTTAATATATTATTAATTTTTCCCCGAGGTGATACATATATATGTTCGTTATTTTTATCGAGTTTACAAATATTCATAACTACATTCTCTAATCCACTGTAATTGCCAGTATTAACTAAATGAACTATTTTTTTCATCCGAACCTACCTTTAAGTTACTAAAATAATTTTTATTAAAATATGATATTACTAGAAATGGTAATGTAAAATTAAGACTAGGAACAATAGCATTAGTCTCCATAAAACCATATACTAAGAAAATAAAAGATGTAATCAATAACATAGTATTTCTTGTATTGATTAAATGATTGAACATCTTTACAAATAAGAAACTAATTAATATTGTTGGTAAAATACCATGCTGAGTGATAGAAAAGATATATATATTATCTAAAGTAGCATCATATTGGCCTGGTACTAAATAAGGATCTATAACACTAACCCCTTGAATATTAATTAGTTTTATTTGATTATTTAAATATAGATTGAACAAATACGGTCTTCCAGATAATAGACGGTTAATAGCTGAGTTAGGATCGGTTCCGATGACAGCGATAACCACTGACAAGGTTAAAAATATAAAAAAACTGTATTTAACTACTTTACGAAAAGCGTTAAAAGACAAAAATTGTAAAACTTTCTTTTTAAAAAATTTTAAGTTTAAGAAATAAAACATTACTAGAAGAATAAAAGCAGTCCTAGAGTTGGTCAAGAAAAACAGCCAACAACCAATAATTAAAAACAAAAATTCCACAAGAATATGGTACTTTGTATTTCTCAGATAAAAGTGTACTGAAAAAAATATAGGAAGAAAAAACATGAATACTGCATTAGGATGTGTAAATCCCAATGAATGTCTAATCCCAACATCCCCAGTAGAATATATTCTGATTAAATCATGACTTTCTAAAAATCCAGTAAAATAGAAGAGAAAGTGAATCGAAAAGCAAATTGTCGAGCTAAAAAAAATAGACTTAAAAAATAGACTAGGATGCCTATAAGCAAACATTATTGCAAAGATGACAGGCATTATAAACGTTGTATCTTTTGAAATCCCAGTCAGGATAAAACTGACCACTACTACGATAAGTGTTTTTACACTCCACTTCTCTACAGAAAGCATCTTTCCTTTTTTTTGTAAAATATAAAAATCAATTAGAAAAAAGAAGATAAACATACCTAAAGAAAAAATTGCATAAGTTAATGAAATTTTTTCATTAACCAAAATGTATTTGTATGCTACCGCAAAAAAGACAGAAAGGAAATAGAACATACGTCACCTCCTCATAGCTAATAATTATTTTGAATGTTATTGATCATAACCTCTAATGAAAATCGAGTTTTAAACTTTTCTTTTGCTTTAATAGAATATCCGTTGTTATTTTTTATATGAGAAATCAAATCATATATTTCTATATCGGAATCTATAAATTCTCCATTTTCGTTAGTAGCTACAATTTCATTATTCCCAACTACGTTAGTGGCTAATATTGGAACGCCAGCTCTCATAGCTTCAATAGGTGCATAAGGCAACCCTTCATATAAAGAAGTTATCAAAAAAATATCGTATCCAGCAACTATAAACTCACTGTCTCTTCTATCTCCTAGCAAATGAATGTTTTTTTCTAGTTTATTGGTATGTATGAAATCTTTAATAGTATCCATTAACGGTCCATTACCAGCCCATACAAAATGATAATTTTCATCAGTTTGAATCACTTTTCTAGCTATTTCCAGAAATAACCTAGGATTCTTTTGATGTGACATGCGTGCATTATTCCCAATCACAAAACTAGTTTTTTTAAGACCTAGTAACTCTCTTACTTCTTCTTTTTTTGGAAGCTCAACTTCTGGCAAACCATTGTATATTACTTCGAATTTATCTTCTTTATCTAATAAATTCTCTAATGCAGATTGTTTCTCACCGTTTGAAACACAAAAAGTTTTAGTTGTAGCAAATCTACTTAATATTTTTTCTATACCTATAAATAGTTTTTTCATATTTGTATTAAATTCTGGAGCTAAAAAAGAATAAGCATGAGGCGTATAAAATACTTTTTGCACACCACACATTTTAGCTGCTAGGCGTCCAACAACTCCTGCTTTAGAACTGTGACAATGAATAATATCAGGATTAATCTCTTTAATTTTTTCTATAATAAACTGATAAGTTTCTATATCTTTTTTCATATTTATTTTTCTAACGAATGAATTACAAGGAAACAATTTTGCATTTAATTTTAAACTTTCATATCGATTTAGAAATACATCATCTAATGTTTTTGTTCCGTGTATAAAATATATTTCAAAACTATCTTTATCTAGATTTTCAATTAATTGAACAACGTGCTTTCTGAGTCCTCCACTCATTGACTCACTAATTAACAATACCCTTTTTTTCATGTTGTTTTCCACTTTTAATATGCTCCGTTTGGTTTTATCATAATATAAACTGTTTTAATAATAATTTTTATGTCATTAATAAGACTCTGTTGCTTGATATATTTCAAATCCAATTCTATCATGTCAAAAAAACTAACGTTATTCCGTCCACTAATTTGCCATAGACCAGTACATCCTGGTTTTATTAATAGACGCTGTCTATCGTATGTAGAATAATTTATAACTTCTCTTTCTAAAGGTGGTCTAGGTCCTACTAAACTCATATCCCCTTTTAAGACATTTAGAAGTTGTGGTAGTTCATCTATACTTGTTTTCCTAATAAACTTGCCTATAGTTGTAACTCGTGGATCGTCCTTCATTTTAAACATTGCTCCATCAATTTCATTGTACTTTAGTAATTCTCTTAGTTTATCTTCAGCATCTACACACATAGAACGAAATTTATACATTTTAAATTTTTTTCCATCTTTACCAACACGTATTTGAGAGAAAAAAACTGGTCCTTCTTTCTCCTCTCGTTTAATTGCTATGGCTACAAAAAGAAGTAATGGAAATAACATTACTACCCCTATCAAACTTCCTAAGATATCAATCAAACGCTTTGAAAAACGATAAATAAAATCATTATTTACCTCTTCAGTTCTAAGAAAAGAAGAGGTAATAACAACACTGTTCTTTGAAGACTGTGTTTTTAACAATTCTAGTTCGCATTCTTCTTTCATTCTCATTCTCCTTTCAAAGTACTTTGTTTTTTATTTTATATGATAATTTATAACGAAGTTTTTATTTACATCTGTATCATATATCATATCACTCTTAACTTCTCTTTTTGAACAGTCTTAACTCATTCTCCATAATAATAATAGTAATTGTCATCTGATTTCTCCACTTTATTTAATACTGCTCCTAATATGTTCGCTTTTACATTAACAAGCAATTCTTTTGATTTAATCATTTGTTCTTTAGATACTTCCCCTTTAGGAATGATAAATAATACTCCATCTGCTTTAGAAGCCATTATTTGAGCATCTGTAACTGCTAGAACTGGTGGCATATCGAAAATTACCATGTCAAAATACTTATACATCTCATTTATAATGCTAGTCATTCTTTTTGAAGACAAAAGTTCTGCCGGATTAGGTGGAATTGCGCCACTCGTTAACAAATACAATCCTTCTGTGTGAGTTCTATATATTGTGTTTTCAATCTTCGTTTCTTTATCTGTTAACAGTTTTGTCAGTCCATCAATGTTTTTTATATTAAAAGTTTTATGAACAGTAGGTTTTCTTAAATCAGCATCTACCAGTAAAATTTTTTTATCTTCAGAAGCAAAGGTTACTGCTAGATTTGCTGAAACAGTTGATTTACCAGATGATGGTCCAGCCGATGTTACCACGATTGATTTTAATGTTTCATCCACCATTGAAAATTGTATATTAGTTCGAATGGTTCTAAACTGCTCCGATACTACAGAAGTCGGTTTGTTAACAACTACTAATCCTGGTCTTTCATTATTTTGAACTCGTTTATTTTTTTTAAATAACATATATACTCCCTTTACACTCTTGATCGTGAAGTTCTTACTTCAGTTGTTTTCTGAGAAAAAGATGGATGATTTTCACGTTTTAATTCTTCTGGGGTCATAACAGATATATGACCTAAGTTATTCCAACTTAATTCTTCCGTAATAAATCTATCATCTTTTACAGAGGTATCTAAAAACTCTAATAAAAAGACTACACCAATTCCTATTATTCCGCCCGACACAATTCCTATAATAACGTTTAATAGATTGTTAGGTGAAATAGGATTTGTATTTGCAATTGCTTCAGAAATTACCGTTACATTATCTACGTTCATAATAGTTGCTAAATTATTTTGAAACACTGTGGCTGTTGTATTGGCAATATCTGCTGCAGTATAGGGGTTGTCACTATTAACTTGCACAGAAAAAACTTGAGAGTTATTTTCTGTTGTAACATTTATCTTATCTTTAAGATTATCAGTTGTTGTCTCTAAATTTAATTCTTCAATGACTGGGTCAAGTATAACTGGATTTCGAATAATGTCTGAATATGTATTGATCAATTGGACATTTGTATCGATATCGGCTCTTTGAATGACTTCCGTTTCTTGTGTTCGATTGACCAACAATTGCGTAGTTGCGCTATAACTAGGTGTTGCGATAAAAAAAGTATAAGCTGCTGAGAGAACCAGCCCTACCAATACCATATTAATAATTAAACCTAACCTCTTCTTGAATATATTGAAGAGTTCAACTAAACTAATTTCTTCTTCCATTGTATCCTCCTGATGTATGTATAAACGTTATTTTAGTTTTTAACTACTGCATAAATGCTTTTCTTAAAAAGATCATATACCTCTTCTTTAATAATAGAGGTATATGATAACTAGTCCTTTACTCTAATCTAAATGATACAAATCTCTTGTATACACTTTATCTTTAACATCAACAATATCATCCGTAATTCTGTTCGCTACGATAACATCTACTTCTGATTTAAAAGACTCAAGGTCATTATTAACTACTGAATTAAAGAACAGCTCATCTTGCAAAACTGGTTCATAAACAACCACTTCAATTCCTTTAGCTTTTATACGCTTCATAATGCCTTGGATAGAACTTTGTCTAAAGTTATCTGATCCAGCTTTCATAACCAGACGGTAAATTCCAACCTTTTTAGGATTCCTAGCGATTATCTGGCTGGCTACAAAATCTTTTCGAGTTCTATTTGCATCTACGATTGCCCCGATAATATTATTGGGAACTTGGTCATAGTTCGCCAATAACTGTTTCGTATCTTTAGGCAAACAATATCCGCCATAACCGAATGATGGATTATTATAATGATCTCCAATGCGAGGATCTAATCCTACACCATCAATAATGGATTTCGTATCAAGACCATGTACTTCTGCATACGTATCTAATTCATTGAAGTAAGCGACTCTAAGTGCAAGATAGGTATTTGCAAATAGTTTTACAGCTTCTGCTTCCGTAGAGTCCATTAGTAAGACAGAGATGTCTTTATCTTCAGCGCCTTCTACTAATAGATCTGCAAACTTTTGTGCACGCTCAGAATTTTCACCGATAATAATTCGACTAGGATGCAAGTTATCATATAGAGCTTTTCCTTCTCGTAAAAATTCTGGCGAGAAAATAATTTTATCTGTATTGTATTTCTCTCTAACAGAGGCTGTATAACCTACTGGAATGGTAGATTTGATAATTATTGTTGCATTAGGAGCATATTCAAGTACATCTTCAATTACGACTTCAACTAAAGAAGTATCAAAATAATTATTTTTGTCGTCATAATTAGTTGGAGCAGCGATGACGACATATTCAGGGTTATGTCCATATGCAACTGTTTTGTCAGATGTTGCTTCTAAATTTAATTCTTTATTTGCTAAGTACTCTTCAATTTCTTTATCTTCAATAGGTGATTTTTTGTTTCTAATCATCTCTACTTTTTCTTCAACAATTTCTAATGCTTTAACATTATTATGTTGAGCAAGTAAGATGGCATTTGAAAGGCCAACGTAGCCCATGCCAACAACGGTTACATTCATGTTGTTATTTCCTTCCGTAATCAAGTACTTCTATTATAACTTATCTCATATAAAAAACAATAAGTGTATGAAAATTTAAACAATAAAATAAAACATTTTGTGACAGAAAGCTATAAAAGCAATCAAAAAAGTACAATTCACTTGAGATAAATTGTACTTTTTTACTTTAAAGCTCTAATTCAGACTTCAAAAGGTCACTAATTCTCTGAACTTCTTCATCTGGGATAAACTCATAGTAAACACCATTTTGTTTTCTACCCGTTCCAGACATCTGAACTTGTTCCATTTTTCCGATAGCTGAATTGTATTTTGTAAATAAATCTACCATATCATCAAACGTTAGATTCGTTTGCATATTGCTGCTCAAAGAATTAAGCACACTCTGATAGTTCATAACAGATTCTACTGAGGCCATTTTTTTGATAGTTGTGGTTACGACTTCCCTTTGTCTTTCTTGTCGTCCATAATCTCCATTAGGATCATCATAACGCATTCTTGAATAAGCTAACGCTGTTTCTCCATTCATATGAGTAGGCTGTCCTTCTTCGAAGTGGTAGCCACCTTCATAATCAAAAGTTAGAGGAGGAGTAATATCAATTCCACCTACAGCATCAATGATTTGCTGCAACCCTTCCATATTTACTGAAACATAATAATCCACTGGAATATCAAACAATGTCTGCACTGTATTTAGTGTCATATCAATTCCGCCAAAAGCGTAAGCATGGTTAATTTTATCCATCGTTCCATGTCCAACAATCTCAGTGTACGTATCTCTTGGTATACTAACGATCGTAGTCTCATTGGTATTAGGGTTCACTGTCATCAACATTAATGAATCTGAACGTCCTTTGTATTCTCTACCTAGAGCTCCAGTATCAATACCTGTTAACAGTACAGAGAACGGATCTTTACCTTGATCTACAACCACAGGCTTTTCTCTCTTCTGCTCATGATTTGATTCTGTATACATCTCATCTGTAGAAGATTGTACATCACTATACACTTTCCATGCTACAAAAGTTCCTGCACCAACAATAAGCAATAAAACAACTGCTAGAGAAATCAATATCTTTTTCCAGATCGATTTCTTTTTTCTTTTTTTACGTTTTCTTCTTACACGTTTTTCTTCTTCCATATTTTACCTTCTCTCTAAATAAGTAGCTTTGCATTCTTCATTATTTTACCAGTGTATATCAAGAATACAATAGCTGACTTATGAAGATTTTATTAACATTTTATTTGTTATAGTATCACTATTTAAAATGTAACTTTTTGATTTTTCCCTGATACCTACTCTCTCTAATCCTGCCCACTTCATCAGTGCCTTCTATCACTTCTTATCTTTATAAAGTAATATTGTAATTATTTCACCTTTCACTACTTTAATGATAAATAATATAAAAACACATTTGAAACTGTTATTTAATCAGTAAACAATTTGTGTATGGCAGAATAAATTTGTAAGTATTAACCAATTATTGAAGATTTACAATAGGTATAAGGGATATTTCCTTTTAATTTTGTAATAATTTTGTTACACTATTTACCGGCTTTCAACAAATAGCTATGGAGGATTTTATGAAATTTGAAAATATAATAAAACTTGTCTTGTTTGTGTTTAGTATAGTCGGCATTGTTTTCTTTGCTTTCGGATTAGACTTTGGTCAGTCAAATCGCTTTGAAGATCTTTTTATTGAAGCAGAGGCTTACGAAGAAATAAAGGAAAACAGAACCCATATAACAGAAGATACTCATCCAGAAATTCAGTTTGATGGTCAGTCTCTCAATTTTGATTCTTTAAATGGCTTTTATCTATATTCTCTAATTGATGACAACGCAAATCGTTTTAACCCTGTAGTCAAGACTTTGTCGCATGAATTGACTCAATACGATGTAGCCTTATCAGGAGAAGCTATTACTGAAAAAAGTTTAAACGAAAACGATTCTGTCCAGATTCTTCTATATACGGATTCAAATTATAAAGAGTATACTTTGAAAATGACTGATCTGCCTGTTGTAAATATTAACCTTGATCAGTCTCCGGAAGACCCAACTCATCCCATTGGAGATCTTGATGCTTCTGCTCAGTTCAGTCTGTTTGATAATCGTAAGGATGTTCCTTCCGCTGAAAGATTGATTGAAAGTCAGTCATACATTCGACTCAGAGGTGCTTCAAGTAGAATGCACCCTAAAAAGCAGTTCCGCTTGAACTTACGCGAGTTTTCAATTGGGGCTAGCGAAAGTAACAACCACTTGTCCTTACTCGATATGAGAAAAGACGATGACTGGATACTATATGCCGCTTATAATGATCCTGAAAAAATACGAAATACATTTTCTAATAATCTATGGTATGAATTTGCTGCAGATAACAATCCACTTGGCATCGTCAATGGTACACAAGGGAAAATTGTTGAAGTATTCATAGATGATATGTATTGGGGGGTCTATACATTGATGCATCCAATTGATGATAAACAGCTCGAACTCTCAACAACGAACGATCCTGAAACAAGTGAACTATACTATCGTACAGTATCCAATGTACCATTCGATAAAGAACAGATGATAGCTTCTGAGAATCATTTGGTAAATGGACGTTTCGAATTTAGAGATCCCGAACCCTTTTATGATCCAAAGCAGTGGGACCCAATCATTCGTCATATGTCTATGCTAACAGCTTCTGAAAAGGAACTAAGATCTTATTTAAACGAAGAAGTTTATCTTGAAAACTTAATTGACTATTACCTGTTTTTAAATTTATCTCAAGCATCTGATAACGATAAAAAGAACCATAACTACATTTCTAAAATCAGTGATGGTCAGAGAATGATGCTAGAGTCCCCTTGGGATCTAGATTTGACATGGGGATTGCAATGGACACCAGAAAGTGAGTTTCTCTCAGTCGTTCGTCGAGATCCTGCTGTAAACTTTATCCCTTCAGTTTCTTTGATCACTCATGCCGTAGATTTGAATATGGAAGATGTTATTAAAAAAATAGAACAAAGGTATGATGAGTTACGCAATAGTGATTGGGAAACGAATAATTTATTAAATACCTTATCTTCATACGAAGAACAGATATATGGTTCTGGTGCTATGTTAAGAGAGCATGAAAGATGGCCGGATTCAGCCTATACGGAAAACGCTGAAGAGTTAAAAGACTATGTTGAAACGCGATTGATTTATCTCGATCAATTCATAGAAACGCTTGGTAGAAAGGAGACCCCAAATGAGTAAGTCTGGTGTACATTATCGAAATGAATTAAAGTATTTTGTATCTGCCAATAGTTTAGATGTGGTTGAAAATCGTCTCAAAAATTTAATTCATCTTGATCCTTATGTAGATAAAGAAAAAGGATTCTATATTGTTAAAAGTCTTTACTTTGATGACTATGATGATACGTGCTTAAATCACAATGAATACAGTCTAGGTCGGAGAAAAAAATATCGTATCCGCATGTATGGAAACAATGCTGAGCTGATCATTTTAGAAAAAAAAGAAAAAGAAAACAGCATGTCTCGAAAAACAAGTTGTAAATTATCAAAAAAGCAATATCATGCACTTTTTAATGGAGAAGTAGAACGATTATACTGGGAAACAGAAGATGAGCTTTTAAAAGAATTCTCCTTGCAGATTATGCTGAAACGGTTCACCCCAAAAGTCGTCATTAAATATGAACGAACAGCTTTTATTGATTTTCCTGGAAATGTGCGAGTAACCATTGATCGTAATATTTCCTGTTCTACTCAAATCAACCGCTTCTTAGACAGTGACTATACTGTTATTCCAATACTGGAGAAAGGACAGCATCTGCTTGAAGTAAAGTATGATGAGTTTCTGCCTGATTACATCAAACAGGTCATTCAGTTAGATAGTTTAGAACAAGCAACATTCTCAAAATACTATATGGGAAGAATCACTTCTCAAAATCACGGAGGAATTTAAATTATGTATCAATTACAAAATATCTTAGACGGCATTAGCCCTGGATTTGAAAATGAAGAAATTACAACCACTACCATTCTCACAATGTTACTAATGGTATCAATATTCTCGTTTTATGAGTTTCTGGTTTATCGCTATGTCTCTAAAAGAAGTTTCTATTCTAAACACTTCAACATTTCACTAGCGATTATTCCATTTTTTATTGCGAGCATCATCATGTCGCTTCAAAGCAGCCTTGTAGTTACCTTAGGAACAATCGGCGCGTTAGCCATTATTCGTTTCCGTACAGCCGTTAAGGATCCTTTAGATATGGTTTACCTTTTCTGGTCAGTACATACAGGTATCGTAGTAGGTACTGGATTATATGAAGTAGCCTTTCTCACTTCAGTAGTCGTTACTGTCTTTATCCTATTACTTGACTTTATGCCGCTTGGTAAAGCCCCTTATTTACTGGTACTCAATATTAAAGACATTGAAGAGGAAGACACTGTATTAGCTTTAGTCAATCAATATGCCCGCAACGTAAATGTTAAATCTCGTAATTTCTCTTCAAATGGTATTGATATGATTGCAGAAGTCAGAACAAAAGAAGAAGCAAAATTAATGCAGGAAATTGTCAATCTTGATTCAGTCAAAGCCGCTTCGCTGGTCGCTCATGATGGAGAAAAGGAATTTTAGAGTATAAAATGATATTAAGAAAGTCACTAATCTAAAGGGTTAAAGTCAAAATCGAGCAAAGAGCTAATCGCTTTTCGATTAGCTGCCCTCCCACACCATCGTGCCTACGGTTCCGTACACTGCTGTTCAAATACCTTGCGTAAGCAGACGCTGCCAGCTGGCAGCGTCTTTTCGTTATAAGTGCCCAATGAACTTTAGGCATTTTAGATATTCTCCAGTATTTCTCACGAGAGTATCCGATGCGTTTTACGCAAAACTAGTTGACTAGAATACATATACCCTTTGTATCCTGTAACTAATGAAAAATAAAATTCCATCAACAACTATTTTAATAGCTGACTCTTGATAGCCTGTGACAGAGTAAACTAAATAAACAAGTACTGCTGATAGAGTCAATTGTAAGATCACTAGTGTAAAATACCGCCACATAGAGTACGATATATTTTTAGTACTTTTAAATACAATATTTTTATTGACTGTATAGTTGACAGAAGAAGAAATTACACGAGCAGATATAGTGGCTAATGCTATTCTAAATGCTGCTGAAATCGGCCCTAAAAGATTGAAAACCAACTGAAAAATCAAAATATCAATAATGAAAGATAACACAGAACTAGAAATATATTTAAAGAAGTTTCTAAATAATAGATAGTATATTTCAATTGAATCTGTTATCGGGTTAAAGTGCGTTTCGCTATTTCCCTCTATATAAATCGTCTCAATTGTTATCTCTTTAATCGGTATAAGTTCTCTGACAGTTTTGATCAACACATCGGTCTCATAACTGAACCGTTCTCCATCTAGATCGATAAAGTGATGCATAATTGAAGTAGGGATAGCTCTAAGGCCCGTTTGTGTATCCTTTATTGGTTTTCCAAAAAGTAATTTAAAAATCGTTTTCGTCAACTTATTACCAAATTTACTTTTAAAAGGGACCATTTTACTGTTAAAGTCCCTGGCTCCAAGAATCAATGTAGTTGGATTTGCTTCTAATTCTTTTGCTAGTTTTTCTACGTCACTAACTAAATGCTGACCATCTGAATCAACAGTAATCATCCCTGTCCACTGTTCAAGATTCGGCATATTCAAAAAATAGTTAATAGCATTTTTTAGAGCTCTTCCTTTTCCTAGATTAATGGAATGGTTTATTAGTGTAACTTCTTTATTTTGATCGAGTTGTTTGAAAATATGCTTACATTCAGCTTTACTGCCATCATCAATTACTAAGATAGATTGATACCCTTTTTTAACAAGTTCATCCACATAATGAATCATTTCATTGCCTGGATTATATGCAGGAATTACGATTAATGTTTTTTTCATATAACGCCCTCACTATTTATTTAGGAAAATAAGTGAATCAAGTTCTTTATCTTCAAAACTTGTTTCTAATATTTCTGTTAATTTTTGATCGTTCTCTAGTATTAATAGATATCTGTCTTCACCAATTATAGACTGGTCTACTGTTTGATTATCTAAAATTTTGATATCTGAACTTCTTAGTTCGTAACGTGCAATGTACCTCAATGCACCACTGCTTTTTAACGCTTCATTATCTGAGATATAAATCGTGTACTTCTCTCCAGGTATATATGGCTGATCCGATAAGGCATCATTAAAATACCTTCTTACTGGTGTCTCTTTATGTTCGAGTTGCACTAAGTTGAAAACTTCAGTATATTTCTCTCTAATTAAAATTGGTGTAACTACAAAAGTAAATAATAATATCAAAGTAATAAAATTGGCTTTAGTCCGTGATTGTGTTTCTTGCGTTGCTTTAAGCAAATATATTAATCCAACCCCAAACAAATATATAACGATTGTAAAACTATAACGACTGTATGCAGCTAATATTAGAGCTTCATCTAAAGGCATGGACAGTACATACATAGCCCATAATGCTAATTGATAGAGTGAATAGACTGCCAGTAGTGCTACTATAATTTTCCAACTAAAAAGTCTTTTGCTTTTTTGACCTTGTAACGCTCTTATACCATTAAAAATAACGATAAAACTAAATATGAAGACTAAAATTTTGACATCAACATTACTCAAGGTAATCATTTTATTAATAAATAAGTCTGTAATTTCCTTGATATCTTGAGAAGTTTTGCCGTCAAAAACATTTCTATAATTCTCTAATGAGAATGAGTGCTTTGTCTCCAGCCCAGTTGGAAAGGTAAAAGCTACATGCTTTGACCAAAGATAGTTGATAGTAAATGGAACTCCTATACTCGCAATTATATAAAGTAAAATATTTTTTAGTGGTTCTCTGTTAATAAATGAATAATAAACGATCAGTAAAGATACTATAACCACAAAAAAGAGACTACTATTCTTAACGGTTACTAAATATGTTAGTATTGGTAAGACAGTATAAAAGCCTTTAGATATATTTTTCTCAGTACTATAAAAGATTACGATACAAGTTGCTGCAATTCCAATTAAGGGGAGAATCGTATCAACTAGCAAAACAAATGGAGAATTATAAGCTGTTAAGAAAAAGACTGTTGCTATAATGATAACAATACTTTTGACAATACGATTTTCTTTTACCAATGAGAACAAAGTTGTAATACTTGCAGAAACTAAAATACTCTGAGCAAAAAGGAATACCCCTTCAGTATTACCAAGTGTTTTAGCTATAAAGTAGATAAAACTAGCACTTCCGGTTGGATAAGATTTGAAAATAATTAAATCAGAAGAATTGGACGGAAATTGATTAGAATTTACAATTTCTCTAGTGACCAATCCCCAGTGAGAAAAATCATCATAGTGTGCTAATGATTTTCCTCTAAGTAATAAAACAAAATAGACTGTCATGGCTACAAAATAAATCAATCCGACTGGAAAAGATAAGTTTAACTTCTTTTGCCAAATTATATATATCAAGCTAAGTAATGATACAATAGATAATATAATTACTGATTCAATTAATAGATTGAGTAACCCTGAAATAAATACAATAATCCCCAAAACACTACATATTACAACAGGACTGAACTCTTCTTTGACCTTAAAGTAAACAGTAGCAACTTGGTAATAACCTATAAAAATTATCGTTAATAGAAAAAAACGAATTAATAATACTAGCATAAGCTTTCCTTTCAATTTAAATGTTAATGATCTTACAATTGTATAAAAAAATTATAAAAGGAGTATCCCAACTATTTTAATAGAAACTCACTTGTTAATCAAGATGTAGTACAAAACCTTTATTATAAATTTAACTAACCAAAGCGAAAGTCACTGCAAAAAGCAATGGTATATAGGTATCGCAAATAATCATAGCTTCGATAGATTTGTATTACAATAGAGGGGGGGGTCAGTTCTCTTGAACTACTTTACTTCATGGTAATACAAGGAGATCGACTTTGATAGTAATGTATAAAATATCTTCCTTACAGATTGGACACTCATAAGTATAGCATATAATTTTATAACCTTTAGATCAGCAGGAATAAATTCAATTTCTTGGTGAACTTCTTCTTTCCAATAAATCCTACATTTTACTACACCAGGAACACTATCATCAGTTTGTTGCATTGGAACTTCTACTATCTCTTAATTTATCATCATCAATCTTCAAACTTGTTTACCGTAAAGCTAAACATAAAAAGGAATAATTGATTCTAATGATACTACTTCTATCTTTCCATACACATTATTCTTATATGTATTTGAGTAACATTGAATGACTTGGCATAAAAAAGTAGTATCAGTCCATATCTAATGAACTGATACTACTTTTTTGTATTATGATAATTTTCATGCAGCATTATCCTCTTAGAAGAGAATAGAGCATTTAGTGTTACTACCATACTTACTTTTAAAAAAAGAGAGTATAGACGAGCTCTTGTTTTCACTATATTATGATAAGCTTAGTTTTTTAACATCTGCTCAAGAGCAACCGACCAATCCAGAATATCAAAATTCGTATTTTTAGCCTTACTCAGATTCATAACTGAGTGATTTGGTCTTACAGCTTTTTGGGGAAACTCTTCTGAAGTGACAGGATCAATTTTTATCTTGTTATCTTTTAAAATCTCTTTAGCGAAATCATACCAGGTGGCTGTTTGATCATTTGACAAATGATAAATTCCGTAAGCAGGTTTAGTGTGAGCAAGGTGCAGCATAAACTCTGCTAAGGTTTTAGTCCACGTAGGTCTGCCAACCTGATCATTTACCACTTTCAGTTCATCTCTTGTTTCTGCCAGCTTTTTCATTGTCCAGACAAAATTGTTTCCAAATGCTCCAAAAACCCATGAAGTACGTATAATATAATATTTCTCCAAGTTCTGTTCGACTGATTTTTCTCCAGCTAGCTTTGCTTTACCATATTCATTCTGAGGATTGGTTGAATCATCTTCAGCGTACTCTGCTTCACCATTACCATCAAATACATAATCGGTACTAATATAAATCATTGTCGCATCCAATTCCTTACAAGCTGCAGCAATATTTCCAGTACCTTGAACATTTACCGCCCAGTTCATCTCTTTTCCTTCATCTTCTGCCTTATCAACCGCTGTATAGGCAGCACAATGGAAAACCATATCAGGCTGATCTTTTTTAAACGTCTTATTAATTTTCACTTTATCTAAAATGTTTAATTCAGAAGAACCATAAGCTGTAAAGTTTAGATTCAAATCTGTTAGTAAACGGGTTACTTCTTTTCCTAACTGTCCAGTGGCACCTGTTACGAGAAATTTCATTAAAAAAGCTCCTTTTTAAGTTATTGATAAATGAGCATGTACATTTGCTTTTACTTAACCTAACTTCGCTCTTTCTTTCAGTGGTCGCCACCAGCTCTCATTATTGTTGTACCATTCTATCGTTTCTAAAATCCCCGTATCAAATGTAAATCTCGGTTTCCAGCCAAGTTCTTTTTCCAATTTTGTTGGATCAATCGCATATCTTAAATCGTGACCTAGTCTATCCTCTACGTATACTTTCAATTCTTTCGGAGCATCCAGTTTTTCTATAATCAAATCAACGATTTCATTATTTGTCCGTTCATTATGTCCACCAATATTATAGACTTCCCCGCTTCTGCCTTTTCTTAATACTAGATCAATTGCTTGGCAGTGGTCTTGGACATGCAGCCAGTCTCTTATATTTTTCCCATCCCCATATACCGGCAACTGTTTCCCATCCATAGCATTCGTTATCATTAAAGGAATCAACTTTTCTGGAAAGTGATATGGACCGTAGTTATTAGAACACCTTGTGATATTAATGTTCATTCCATATGTTTCATGGTAAGAGCGTACTAATAAATCTGCCCCTGCTTTAGAAGCTGAATAAGGACTGTTTGGAGCTATGGGAGTCTCCTCAGTGAAGTAACCTTCTTCTCCTAAACTACCGTATACTTCATCTGTTGAAACTTGTAAGTATTTTTCTATATTCATTTCCTTCGCAACATTTAATAACGAAAGAGTTCCTTTAATATTCGTTTCTACAAATATCTCTGGATTCAAGATACTTCTATCTACATGTGACTCAGCCGCAAAGTTAACAAAATGCGTTATCTCGTACTGATCTACTAAGTGTTTAACTAGTTCGGCATTATTTATATTTCCTTGAACAAAATAGTGATTAGGATGATTCATTACATCATCTAAGTTATGAATGTTTCCAGCATAAGTTAATAAATCTATATTAACAATTACATCATTGGGATGGTTTTCCAGCATGTAGTGTACAAAATTGCTTCCAATGAATCCTGCTCCACCAGTAACTAAAATATTCATGTTTACATTTCCTCCCATTTAAAAGGATTATCGAATTGACCTAAGGTTGGATGTTTTGTATCTTTTTCAGAAAGGATTGCTTTTTCAGTTTGTATTGGCCAATCAATCTGAATGGAAGAATCGTCAAAAGCAATTCCACCATCATGTTCAGCCGAATATACTTCGTCAACCTTATACTGAACATTACAATTAGGCGTAAGTGTCACAAAGCCGTGAGCAAATCCTTTAGGAACGAGTAGTTGTCTATGATTATATTCGCTTAATATATAGCCTTCCCATTGACCATACGTTGGAGAACCTAAACGAATATCTACTAGGACATCATAAATGACTCCGGTCGTAGCTCGAACTAACTTTGTCTGTGCTTTTGGAGGCACTTGAAAATGCATTCCTCTTAGGACACCTGGTTCTACAGATAATGAATGATTATCTTGAATAAACGTATGACTGATCCCTGCCTCTTCGAATTTCACTTTAGAATAGCTTTCTGTGAAGAAGCCCCTATGATCACCAAAAACGTCTGTCTCTATAATTTTTACATCTTGTAGTTTTGTGTTATAAACTTGCATCTGTGAACCTCCAGTTATTTTTCGTTCGCAATTCGTAACATATATTGTCCATACTCATTCTTTTTGAATGGTTGAGCCAATTGTATTAGCTGTTTTTTAGAAATATAGCCCATTCTCCAAGCAATTTCTTCTAAACAAGCAATTTTCATATTCTGACGTTTTTCAATTGTCTCAATAAATTGTCCAGCTTCCAGTAAAGATTCATGCGTCCCAGTATCTAGCCACGCATACCCTCTGCCCAATAGTTCTACATCTAATTCGCCAAGTTCCAAGTAAGCTTGGTTAATATCTGTGATTTCTAACTCACCACGCTCAGACGGCTCAATCTTTTTAGCGATATCTACCACCTTATTATCATAGAAATAAAGTCCGGTGACAGCGTAAGAGCTTTTAGGATTTTTAGGTTTCTCCTCAATCGAAATCGCTTGATTCTGGTCATCAAACTCTACTACTCCGAAACGCTCAGGATCATTAACATGATATCCGAAAACAGTTGCTCCTGTCGGCTTAGCCGCAGCTCTCTGCAGCATTCTAGACAGTCCACCACCGTAATAAATATTGTCACCTAATACCAATGAAACAGAATCATTACCTATAAAATCTTCTCCAATTAAAAAGGCTTGTGCCAATCCTTCCGGTTTTTCCTGAACGGCATATTCAATTGATATTCCAAGGTCAGAACCATCTTTTAGTAGTTCTTCAAATCTTGGTGTATCTTCTGGTGTAGAGATAATTAAAATTTCTTTTATCCCAGCCAACATTAGAATAGATAACGGATAGTAGATCATCGGCTTATCATAGATTGGCATTAATTGTTTTGACACTGCAAGTGTTAATGGATACAGTCTTGTACCACTTCCACCTGCTAATATAATTCCTTTCATACTAACAATCCTTTCTTTTAGAACGATATGTTTTTCAATTCTTTATTACTATAAGCTCATTGTCGTATTGATATTTAAAATTAAAGTCGATTTTTGTTAGTCCTTGACTAACCTGACAATTTCTTTTAACTGTTTGGTAACTAGTAAACCAACAACTAATCCGATGACAAACAGTGTACCTTTCACAACTAAATTAATGAAAGGATTATCAGTTATTGTAGGAAGAAATGCAAAGATGGCTAATTGAATCAGCCCCAACACCGCTGGTTTAGCCAATGCCTCCAGTACTTCTCTATATTTTGACTCAAATGTTTTAATTAAAAGCAGATAATTATTAACGACAAAATTCAGTGTAAAGGAAATAACAACCATGATAGCAACTGACTCAATTGTACCCAGATAGATACCATAAATGATAGCTGCTACGTTAAGAATAGTTGACTGAATACCTGAAAACAGCAACAAGTCCGTTCGGTTGGCAGATTGGTAAAAGGCACCAGTACTTGAAGCTATCATCTGAAGCCAAATTGATATTGCTAAAATTCTAAATACAGGTATACTTTCAGTCCATTGATCTCCGAATAAAAACATAATAATGTCAGGAGCAGCAAAAAAGCAGAAAATTGAAAGCGGAATACCTAGATTACCTAATAAGCGAACTACTCTTAGATAGACGTCTTTTATAATATGCTTTCGATCCTGGTAGTCAGACATTATAGGTTGAATAACAGGTGAAAGAATACCAGCTAAAAGTGAATTCGGATAGATAGAGGTCTGGTAAGACTTGCCATAAAACGCTAAAGCTGTTGATCCAATATAACGACCAATTAAGATATTATCTAAGTTTCTGGAAAAATAATTTATAAAATTAAATAAGAACTGATTTCTAGCGAATGCCCATATTTTTATGATGGGTTCTTTTCTGAGTTTCGCTCTGTAGTTGATTTTATTATGCGTAAAGTAAAAGCTGAACATACAAAAAATCTTAACGACTCGCCCTAAAATGATCGAATAGTACGTAAAGCCAAGTAAAGCTAATGCTACAGCTACAATACCATAAATAATATTAGAAACTACTTCAAGTAAGTTTACAGATTTAAAATCTTTTTTCTTCAATAAAAGTGCTCTCGGAACAACCATTAATCCGTAGAAGAAAATCTCAAATCCTAAAATAATAAAAATAGGTACAAAAACATCTTTATCATAAAAAATATTAACTGGTTGCCCCAATAAGGCAAAAAATATTCCTAACAGTATTGAAACGAGGATAGAAAATTTAAAAATCGATCCTATATCATCATCATCCAAAGTCCGATTTTGAATAACCGCTGGTCCAAATCCCATATCAGCCAGCATATCAAAAAAGACTAGGAAAATTTGTACGATTGTTATAATTCCATAATCTTCTGGAGTTAATATCCTGGAAAGTATTGAATTGATCAGTAAGTTGATGGCAAAATTCGAGTATTTCCCGAATGCACTGAAAAGTATACCTGTTTTAAAAGCATTTTTTGACATTGCGAAGTTTCCCTTCTTATTAAACACTAAGTTAGATAAAATTGATTTTAGTCCAAGACTATAATACTACCGACAAATTAATATTTCCTAAACAAGAAGTAGAGAAAATATAGTAAAAGTTTTAAGAACACTATGAAGTTCTTTCTCATTAACACTACAACTGCTTATCAAAAATGAAGAACCTTCATCTATCAATAATAACATAGAGAAGGTTCTTCCGTATATTTAATTAAGATAACTTAATATTTATTGTAATAAGCTTTTTGAGTGCTGCCGGGTGCTTTATACCCCTTTTTTGACGAGTTGAATCTGAATACTTTCTAAACGATACTTATAACCTGAAGTACCTGCACTATCACCATTTTTAGCCCAGTCAAGCCAGCCATAGTGTTGAGCATGGACTCTATAATATATATCATAGTATTCTGAGAGTTGACCAGTTAATTTAATTCTGATAGCTTCTAATCTTTTAGCTTCTCCCACAGTTCCATTTATCTGTTCATTACTGCTCCAGTCGATCCAGCCATGCGATTCAACATGGGTCTGGTAACTAATACCACCCGGATATAGTGCATTGTCTACACCCATTTGAATCGCTTCTAATCGTTTAGATTGCCCTACTGTTCCAGAGCTTTTACCATCAGCAACCCTATTTTGCCATCCGTAAGATTCTATATGCGTCCTATACTTGACTTGCATTGGTTTTCTATACTTTTTAAAAGTATCTACTGACGGACCTGGAGCTGGTTCATTGTCCGGAACGATTTTAATTTCAATTGCCTCAAGCCTGTAGGCAAACCCCGATGTTCCTGCTGGTTCACCATTTTTAGCCCAGTCTAACCAACCAAAATGTTCTGCATGAACTCTATAATAAACATCATAATGTCGTGCTACTTCACCTGTCAACTTGACTTTAATAGCTTCTAGTCGTTTGGCTTCTCCTTCAGTACCACTGAACTGACCATCCTTGACCCAATTTCGCCATCCATATGATTCAACATGCGTCTGATAAGTTACTCCACTATTTTCATCCATGTTTGTATTAATTCTTATTCCTTCTAAACGCTTAGACTGCCCAATTGTTCCACTAGTTAATCCATTACCTGTAACGTATTGCCAACCTATTTTTTCAACATGAGACTGATATTCTATATTTGTTACTTTATTGAATACGTTGATTCTTGTTTTGGCTTCTAAAGTTGTTCCTTTTATCTTGGCTGTTAACTCCGTGTTTCCTACTCGCAAACCTGTAACGATTCCTTGTTCGTTTATTGATGCTATTGAAGGATCGGCTATTTCCCAAATGATTTCTTTTTCAGTAGTATCAAATGGTTTAATCGTTATATTGATTGGTTTAGTATAACCACGTTCTACACTATTTATACTCGGGAATATGGAAATGCTATCCGCCTTCACAGGTAACACTTCTACTGTTACGTCGAAATGGACACGATTTTCTTCCTTAGTCTCGCTAAAAGCATAACTTTTCGCCATAGTATATTTTAAGGTATAAAGTCCTGGAACAGTCGGATCAAAGTCTCCTTTATCCACTCGATAAGAATGCATGTTTATAAAAGAATCAATATTTTCAAATGGTGATGAAAAGTCAAAGTCTGAATTAGCTTTTACTTGGAAATTATTAATTAAATTTGTAGGTAAGAGATTATTTTGAAAATTGAGTCTGATATCTGCTCCATATTCTATATTATGAAATTCTCTTTCAAATTCAATTGATAATCCATTATTAAATGCACTGACACTTTCAATGACAAACAAACCATCTTTAAAATGTCCTTGTTCATTATAGCCAACATTAATTTTTTCACCATTATGCAGTTTATAAAAAGACAGATCTACATTCATAGGTAATTGGGTTACTGGAGAAGTCATTTCTATGATCTTTGACTGATAACGAAGATCCAGAGAATCATATCTGCCCATGGAATCGTTGATCTTTTCTAATGGAGAAAAATCGACTATATTACTTCCATTTAAATTCACATATTTTATACTCGCTTCATTTCCATTAGTGTAAAAATCCACCAAATTACTAATATCCTCAATTTCACTATTGGTCATGCTGATATTATACAGTTTAGGAAGTGTAAATAAAGGGGAAATATCTTTTATGCTCGTACCTTTCAAAGAAATACTTTCCAAATTTTTTAAATATTCTACTCCTCCTAGTGAATATATACTTTTTCTGTGATAGTAATCGTGAATTCGAGTAATCTTATCTAACTCTTGAATACTAAATTCCTCGTCTAAAGACTCAATGGAAATATTTTGTTTCTGCAATTCTTTTAATACAATTCCCGCTACTTCTTTATCTTCAAATATCTCACTTAATTTAACTTGTACAATCTCTTTTTGTGCATCTTCTATGACTGTTTGATTTAACTCCTCAGCTTGTGCGTGATTTGTCGCATTTATAAAGCTGAAAAACAAAACAAATAAAAATGCTATTTTTTTCAATTCTAATCTCCTTTGAATGATCTATTGGATGAAGTATATAATTCTCATAAATTATTGAACAAAATGATTGGAAGTAGATCCACTAATTGATTGACCTTTAGGAACTAGTTTAACTTGAATAGATTCCATTCTCAGTGTTTTACCTTGTGAACCGGACTTCTCGCCATTTTTAGCCCAGCCTAGCCAACCTTCTGATTCAATATGTGTTCTATAGTACACATCATAGTGTTGTGCTAAATCATTGGTTAATTTGATCTGAATCGCTTCTAATCTTTTCCCTTCTCCTGAGGTTCCAGATACTTGATTATTAGTTTTCCAATCCTGCCATCCATATGACTCTACATGTGTGCGGTATTGTATTGAACCAGCATATTCTTTATTTTCAAGTTTCAATTTAATACCCTCTAGCCTTTTAGCTTCTCCGACAGTACCAGATCTTTTACCATTACGCACATACTCTAACCAGCCATCTTTTTCAACATGTGTAGTTAAAGCTACTAAAGTAGGGGCTTTTTTAAATGCAGCCTTAGAATATCCCGGTAATTGAGTTCCTTTAGGCACAAGTTGAACCTCTATTGCTTCCATTCTATATTTATAAGCTTCGGTTCCCGACTTTTCACCATTCTTAGCCCAGTCTAACCAGCCAAAATGTTCTACCTGAGTACGGTAATAAACGTCGTAGCGTTCAGCTGCTTCTCCTTTAAGTCTAATTTGAATAGCTTCTAATCGTTTAGCTTCACCTGTGGTTCCACTTAATTGACCTGTTGACTTCCAGTTTTGCCAACCGTAACTTTCAACATGCGTACGATATTCAATAGTTGAATTTGGTAGATTTTCTAATTTCAATTTTATAGATTCTAAACGTAATTTAGACCCTACAGTTCCTGAAGTTTGACTGTTTCTAACAAATTCAGTGTTACCAATAGACTCAATATGAGTTGAATAAGCGACACCTTCATCTAAACGAGTTAAATCCCAGCGTTCAATGATACTGTTTAATTTTTCAGCATATTCTGGGTCTGTTGCATATCCAGCATCTTGTAAAGCTTTTGTCGCGTCTTTAAATGTGCTCGCATAATTTCTAAATACAAGCTTATACCGACGATTATTCTGTAAGAATTTAGCCTGATCTTGAAAGGCTTCGTTGTAAGAAGGATATACTCTAAATTCAGCATTAATCGTTATAAAATAACCCCCATCTTTGTGGTTTTTATCTATAATCCATTCTCTAGTTGGCATTGTAATCGTTTCTCTTGAATCACTTGTTCCTTTAATACCAAATAGCTGATGATAAGGAGGGGACGATAACTTGCTTGACCCCCAACCAGATTCCAAAATAGCTTGAGCCATCATGACTGACGGATATAAATTCGCTTGATTTGCATATTTTTTTACCCGATCATGATGTGCATTGATAAAGTTCTTAACATTAGATGGGTAATAACTAAATGGCCATTGAGAAGAACTTGTAAAAACTTTATGTGAAGCTTCATTTTTTACACTTAATGCATAGTCATGATAATATTCACGGTCGTATATATAGTCTTCTTCTTTCACATCGGTTGATTGTTCTAGTAAATTTTCTTCTTCAATATCCAACTCACTAGCAGTTACACTAGATGAAATATATAAGCTGACGAACATTATACTGAATGTATAAACTAGTATATTTTTTGCAATTAGTAAAAATTTATTCATTTCTATCTCCCTTTAGTTTCTTTTCCAAATTAAAAGAGACACTTTTCAACGTGAACTTCTTGAAAGTGTCTCTTTTAGCTATACTTATTTGATAACTAGAAGTTTCAGTGTCTATCTACCAAAGTAATCATCTATCCCATTTGTTACACCAACAGCTAATTTAGATTGATAGCTGCTTGTAGTTATTTTACTCAAATCACTAGGATTATCCATAAATCCTAATTCCAGTAATACAGCTGGCATATGCGTTTCTCGAATAACATGGAAGTTTGCTTCTTTGACTCCACGATCTTTTGCCCCAGTCTGTTTAATTAATTCAGATTGCATTTTTGTAGCTAACGATCTTGAATTAGCAATTCTTGTATAGTTGTTAGACAATCCAGGATTGCTGCTGTTTCCGTCACGATTATAAATATACATTTCTATACCAGTTTGTGTACTAGTAGGATGTGCATTAAAGTGGACACTCAAAAAAATATCAGCATTTAAGCTGTTCGCTTCATTAGCTCGATATCTTAAATCTGAACTTAAGGTATTAGAGAAGTGTTTATCACTTGTACGAGACATCTTTGTACGATATCCTTTTGCCTTTAATATTGCTTCGATTTTTTTAGCAGTTTGCAAGTTGATTGTTTTCTCTGCAAAACCTTGATAGGCAGCACCTGAATATCTTCCTCCATGTCCTGAATCGATATAAATCAGTGGATCTTCGAGAAAGCCTGCACTACTATTCACTTCTGGACCTTGCCCTTTAGGGACAATTTTAATTTGAATAGCTTCCATCCTTAAAGCTTTACCTTGAGAGCCAGATGACATACCGTTTCGTACCCATCCTAACCATCCATTAGATTGTATATGAGATCTGTAGTAAATATCGTATTTAGTTGCTAGTTCACCTGTTAAACGGATTTCAACTGCTTCAAGCCTTTTTTTCTCTCCAACTGTTCCACTAAGCTCACCGTTAGAAGAAAAAGATGTCCAGCCGTTTTTACTCACATGAGTACGGTACTCAATATTCCCAGTAACAGGGTAATCAATTAGATCTAATTTTAAGGCTTCTAAACGTAAAGCTTTATCAAGTGTTCCGGAAATTTTATCATTAGAAACTGAATTTTGCCATCCAATTGATTCTACATGAGACTGATAGTTTAAAATTGGAACTTCAGGAATTTCATAAGCATTACCAGTAGTGTCTATTGAAGTATCATTTTTTGGTAAGACAGTTACTTGCATTGATTCAATGCGATAATCGAACCCTTCAGTTCCAGCTTTTTCCCCGTTTTTTGCCCAAGGCATCCACCCGAATGAACGGCTATGAACTCGGTAATAAATATCAAACTTCGAAGCTTGAGGTCCAGTTAGCTTAAAACTAACTCCTTCTAATTGACGCTTCTGATTTATAGTTCCGCCAAGTGCGCCTTCATTCAACCAATCTGTCCAATTTCCATTTTCAGATCTTGTTCTGTATTGAATATCTACGCTGTTATGATCACTAGTTAACCGGAAAGCTTCCATTCTAAGTGATTCTCCGACTGTTCCAGCAGTTGCTTTATTTTTAACCCAAGAAAGCCAACCTTTAGTCTGAACATGAGCTCTGTAATTAACTTCAGGTGTTGTTAATATTTGATAAGCATTTTCAGAAGTGCTTATTGATTTGTCGCCTTTCTTCAACACAGTTACTTGCATAGACTCAATACGATAATCGTATCCTTGAGTTCCAGCTCTTTGACCATTTTTCGCCCATGGCAGCCAACCAAATTTTCTAGAATGTACTCGATAGTAAATATCGTAGTTAGAAGCATCTGAGCCAGTCAACTCAAATCTAACTCCTTCTAACTGTCGTTTCTGATCGGTTGTCCCTCCAATTTGATCACCAGTTTCCCAGTTGGACCAGTTTAACCCAGCTGATTGAGTCTGAAAACGAATGCCTAGATTTTTGGAATTCGTTTTAATTTGGAAAGCTTCCATTCTTAATGCTTTTCCAATAGTTCCGCTAATTTCATTGCTTCCTACCCAAGGCAGCCAACCTTCTGACTGTACATGTGCACGAACTTGAATTGAAGGAACTGTTGAAGAACTAGTATATGCACGGTTTTGTATAACTTCTGCTTCCTTCTCCGCGTCTGTTGTTATAGATTCTTCTGCGTCAGTTTTTTCTTTTGAATCATTAACTGTAGACTCAGATTCTGCAATGACAGTATCTTCACCTTGCTCTTTTCCATCAGTTTCTTCTTTTACAACTGTTGTTTCTTCAGATGAATCTTCTTGATTAATAGAATCATCTACTTTAGGTACACTATTCTCTTCCGAGATTTCTACTGATTCTGCGTTGACCCATCCAATAGGATTATTGTCATAGCTGATATAGAAATATTGATTAAGTTCAGTCTCAGCTTTTCTTAAAATACCGACTGCTTCATCAATATACTCATCTGTAGAATCAATAATATTGGACTTATCAGTATTGCTTAAATCTATGTAAATATCATAACTTTTTTCTTTTACGACACCTACCATCTGTACTTCTTCATCTGACAATACTTCACCAAAGGTTATCGATTCATCAGTATTTTGACTAAGATCATCGACAATTTCAGTATCACTTGTTACTATTGAGTTGACCTCATCTGTATTGCTTTCAGATAATTTATCATCAGTAACTTGCTGTACTTTTGGCATTGCTGGTTCTTCGCTGGCGTACACTGTTATAGGACTGATATATGTAAACAACATCGAAACAGCGGCCGAAACAGCAAAAAACTTCTTGCGAATTTGCTTCATCCATATTTTCCTTTCTATTTAATCTACTAATAAGATATCATACTTTTAAAACAAAAAGTTATAATGAAGCGATTTTTTTCAAATGTAATATTTTTTTGTTCAAAACTTTGACAATTAGTATTATGAAAAAAAACTTGACTATTCATAAAACATTTGGTATCACAACATTAATATGTATTCAATCAGTCCAATTAATTAAATTATACAAGAAAACAAAATAGAGCCTTAGCACTAATAGCATCACTAAGCCTCTATATCGTTCATTTATTTAATTATATTATAGGTGTATTTAGTTATCAGTTTTTTGTTTATTGAGCTTAAATTCATTAGTCGTACTTTCATAGCAGTAATTATACTTTGTCGTAATAATTTTTTCTTAGCTTTTGAAACATCTGAAAAACTTAAAGCCATTGATTGATCTTCTTTATGGTACAATGCTAGTTTTTCTAAATAAAGCATGTTCAATCCTAATTTTTCAAATACGATCCCTAAGATATTTTCTTCATAGTATAGAAACGTTTCAGGGTAAAACCCGTCAGATTTTTTCAAGTAGTTCTCTGTAAAATAAATGGCTGCTCCATGCAATAAGTATGGATGACTAGGAGAATCAGTTTTAGAATTTACCTGTGAAGTACTCTCTTTAGGACTCTTAGACTTTTTAATTTTTTGTACAAGACGGTGAGTATTAGCTAAAACTTTAGAAAAACCGATTTCCATTAATAGGGGCTCTAATAAGTGTTTGACCAAAGTATAAAAATCAATTTTCAATTTAACCGGATTTTGGTTTTTACCATCAGAACCTATAATTGTAGTACCGATGGCTCCTGTTTGTTTATCTATTTCTAGTCTGGACAATTTTTCAAAGAAGTGCTGGTCATTAAAAATAACATCATTATTGCAGACGAATATATTAAAAATGCCTTTCTCATCTTTGAGAAACTTAATTCCTGTGTTGTTTCCTTTTGCAAAACCAACATTTGAAGTAGTTTCAATAACCGTAATATGTTCATATTCTGAGCAGTATTCAGATATTTTTTTTTTCGATTCATTATTCGAATGGTTATCGACAATTACAACTTCTATGTCTTTTTTCGATTGCTGTAATAGAGAGTCGACACATTCAATAGTATCTTTCCAATTCAGATAATTGAGAATCACAATACCAAGTTTCATAATTACCTCTTTCTATTATTTAGCGTTTATTTGAACTACTTTCGTCGGTAAAGGAATCATTTCAAGTGACCTTCTTTGTTTCTTATACCATTTTCTATCCGTTTTATTTGAATTGACGATTAAAATAATCTCGCTTATCTCTTCTAAAGAATGAGCTTCTGTAACAGATGAAGTCACTAAAGTTTGACCTTCTTCATTTTGAGTTGATAAGCTACTTTTTATCCTGCTTTCCAACGGCTCATTAGATACAACTAATTTATTATTTCCCTTAGGAAAATTAATAAATTGCACCAATTCATCATTATTGTTCAATTTAGGATCATTTAAGAAGAAAACATCTTTTTCATCCCAAGAGTAAGTGAATGAGTATTTTAACTTTTTACTGAATAGCGACATTAGGACTGTAATACCAGTAACTAATAATACACCTAATACTGATCCTATTACAAAGCGTATTAGGATATCCACTATATTTAATGAGGCTGCATCAGAAGCGGAATTTTCATCTAGCTCGATATTTTCATCTAGTTCTTGAATAGCTGGTTCTTCGAAATAATAGACATCTTTTGTAGTTAAGAAGTCTATTTCTTGATTCTGCATCTGCTCATAAAAATATTGAACAATGTTTAAGTTATCTTGTTCGTTTCCTGTGTTAGCTACTAAACTGATTCGATAGGAATATGGATTCATAGTAACACCCAAAACTCCTCTGTCTTCTGGGGTGCGCTGATATTCTATCTCCAGTTCTTTCTGGAATAATTCATATAAATTAGTATTCGTAGCTTGACTTACGTCTTCAAGTGTTTCATCCATTAATAAATATTGTTCGATAATAGAGGTATTTGTATAAATAGAACCATCAGGGTTTTCTACATAAAAATTAAAGAAGGCAGGACGACCATCTCCTTCAATTAGTTCGCTATCATTTTCTATTTCTGATTCTGGGTTGCCACGATCTAAAAGAATCGAACCTAGACTAAAAATGATTCCTAGCAGTAGTGCTCCCAAAAGAATTGTTTTAATATTTTGTTTCAAAAATCTCATTATTTCAATTCGTATATTTCTCACTTTTTCTCCTCCTAAGTTAATTATTTCGATATTTTGCTTCTAATATAAAGGATTCAAGATAATATTTGTATATTCTTACGCCAAAAGGCTGAAGCCGCATGCTTTGAACTAAGTATTCTCTTGCTTCTTTCCCTTTGCCTGTTCTCATTAAATAAATCCCGATTTTTTTAGTTTTATCACTAAGAGCCTCATGATCTTTCTTTATATCTGAATAATACTTTTCAAGAAATTTCTTTTCTGCATTTGCCTTTTTTTGTGGATTTCCAGTAATTCTTTCTCCTTGATGTTTATAGTAATTAACCAATGGTTCTTTAACACAAGTAACAGAATATTCTTTTGCCACCCTTACCCACATATCATAATCTTGACTCGCTTCTAAGCTTTCATCGAAGTATCCTACTTTTTCAATTGCGGTTCTTTTGATTAACGGAAATGAAGTGGATCCTATATAGTTTGTTCGTAACAATTCCACCAAGACCTTTTCGTTTTGAAAATCAGGTAGTTCTCTTTGAACTTTTTTTATTGTACCGTCTGTCATTTCAATTAATTCGTTGTACCAACAGTATACTAGTCCTAAATCTTTGAAACTTGGATCAAAAAAAGGGGTTAATTGTCTTGCAATCTTGTTTGTCAACCACTCATCATCGTCATCAAGAAACGCAATATACTCACCATTTGCATTTTCAATTCCATTATTACGTGATTTTTGAACTCCCATATTAAAAGGATTCACGATGTGTTTGATATTAAACTGATCTTTATAACCGCTCACTAATTTTGATGTCATTTGAGAAAAAGTTGACTCTTTTCCATTATCATCTACTATGATCAGTTCAATGTTTTTATAGGTTTGATGAACTACGCTCTTAATAGCTCTATCAAGAGTCTGTTGATTTCTTTTGTAAGTCGTAATGACTGCAGTAACCAAAGGCTGCATCGATTCTGTCTCCTTCAATTTTTAAATTTCATAATGGCTTCGCTCTTTTTTTAAAAACTCTAAATATAATCTTGCTGACTCTTCATTCGTAAACTTCTTATCAACCAACGTATTTTGTATTGTTGCAGAATTTAACCCTTTCAAATCACTAGGCTTAGAAAGCTTACTAATCCATTCATCTTTATTTGCTAATGATAAAAACTCAACAAGATTCAATCCTAAGTCACTTTCTTCTGTAATACTGTCAGAAAGTAAAACCTGTGTACCAGAAGCTTGTGCCTCAATTGCAACAGTAGGCAACCCTTCATAAAAAGAAGGTAATACAAAGTAATCCATCACTTTGTATAGTTCAGCTAAATCGTTTCTTCTACCCAGAAACAATACATAATCATCTAACCCTTTTTCTTTGATTATTGCTTTTACTTCCGTAAGTAACGCACCATCACCAATAAATAGCCATACAAAAGATATATTTAAGTCAGCTAACCTTTGAATCAAGTCAATCATAAAAGAATGATTTTTAACTGGATGAAATCTCCCAACATGTCCGATAACGATTTTGCCTTTAATCCTCTGTAGAAAGTCTGGTTCAAATGTATTTTGAATACGATTATTGAAATAGGCATTTACATTTATACTATTAGGTATATGCATGATTTCTTTTTTTTCAACTGCTTTTTTACCAAACATACTGATAGATGCCTTTTTTCCACATGAGATTTTTTCAATATTCAAAGACTTATTTACAACTCTATTTTTCTCATTTTCTAACAGCCCACTATGAGCATGAATGATAAACCTTTCTACTCTATTCTTTTTAGCAATCAGATAAAAGGGCAGCACGCGATATCCTTGGATATGAGAATGAATGATCAGGCCTTTTCCTAAAGACTTAATAGTTTCGTTTACAGTCTTGTAGAACTGCTTGAACCCCTCTGTTTTAGGGTTTTTCATCAAAAATATTTTTCCACCCGTACTTTCGATTGATTTCCTGAAACCATTGTCGACTTCATCATAAGTTAACACATAAAATGGAATACCACTTAAGCTTAAGGCTTGCGCTTTATTTTTTACAAAGGAAGAAATTCCTCCTCCAAAACCGCTCATTATGTGAAGTACTTTAATGTTTGCTTCATTTTTAGCATTCAAAAATTTTCTTTCCTTCCATAGTTAAATAAAGAAAGTTTGGACTCTGCAGTATAAATAGTTAGCAATTCTTCTTTTCTATTGATAGGTTTGCTTGTATACTCTGCAATATATAACACTATAATTATAGGTATTAGCATGATAACCACTTCAGCTTTAATTTCAAAAATGAATAAAGTAGAAACCAGCATTAATACGAAGAGTTTATTTAGCTTTGAGCCTTCTCCCATTTTAAATGTAAGAATCAAAGGAATTAGATAGGTTGTCAAAAGAAATGGCAGACCAGAAAATAAAACAGGTCTTAAGAAACCAACATCCGTCCCCATATAATAGCCGCCGCTGGTTGGACTAGAATAAAATCCATTTCCTAACAATAGTGTAGGAAAGTCCGGGATAAACCACATAGTCCAAAGCACATCAGTAGAGGAAGTTTCAATACTACCGGTTGTAATAAGACTAGTTATGGGTTGCATCATCCAATTATACCAACTGGCTAGTGTTTCATTATACTGTTGAAGAATAGTCAAGAAAATAAAAACCACCAATATTCCTACTGTTAGATAAATGGCATAATAGATTTTCTTATTTACAATAACAACATAGAGTATTCCTAGAGAAATCAATAATAAAGATGTTAATAATCCTGATCGACCATAAAAAGAATTTCCGATTAAAGAAAAAAGCATAGAAATAACATGACTAGCATGGATTTTGTGTTCTCTTTTTAAACTGTTTAAAATAAGATAGACCGAAAAAAGAACTGATAGTGTGCATAGAAAAGTAACAGAAAATCCAGAATAACCCGCCCAACCAATACGGGCAAAATAACTAGAATTTTCTAGAAGTTCTAAACGATTCGGTGCTTCTTTAATAATGTTCAGCCAAACTGTTTTTAGGTTCGGAATAATAACTAATACAATTGTAAATATTACATAGTTACGAGTAGCGAGCGAAAATATTTCCATCGTTTTTTCTTTTAAATCTTTGGTGTCGAAATAGGTTCGTATCATAGATAATAAAACTATATACGAAAACAGATATATAAAATAACGTAAGTACTGACTAAAATATGAGAAATCATAGGTTTGATACACTAAAGGTATAAAAAACGTTAAAACGACAATCATCGTATAGAGCACCATGGCAATAAAGAGAGGTATTTTATTTTTTTGAATACTATTGAACATTGCAGCGACTTGATTAAAGTTTAGAAATGCATATAGAGCCAAAAAACCAAATATTAACAGTTGCTGCACTGCATTACTTGTTACCTGTAAATAAAATGGGAAAAACAGGTAGTGTGCTAATATAATTATTAAGAATTTTCTTGTTTTATTTACCATAGTCTATTACCTCCCTTTTTCAAATAATACGGAACCATATTTCTTTGATTCTGCTTTGGTGTTTTTGAATAGATCAAAATCATTAATACAAACAGAGCAAATGTCGGAGAGAGATACCCTCCACGCTGAAAATTCATAGTTATAAACAGTAACCCCAGCATTGGGTTTAAAAATAAAATATATATAGAAAAAGCAGCAATAGCACTCAATCCTATTATGCCGAGATCAGATAGAAAATAAGCATAAACATTCCAAATAATCGGTGTATTACCAAGACCATTTCCGAAAATCAAGTTGTCTTTATTTACATATTGCCAACTTTCCACTAATCTCTGCACTGCTGAATTATCTTCTCCGGTCAAAATATCTTGTGCCCTTTCAATAAGTGACACATAGATAAAATCACGAGTAAGGAAAATCAGAAATAGTATAATTACTGCTATAATAATGAATCGTCCCTTAATTAAATTGAATTTACCCTCATTAAGCAGAGAAATGAACTTCATTATAAGAATTAAGCTTAAAATTAATATGGAAGAAAAAGAAAATGTTAGTACTATTGCAGTGATAATTACACCATTAACCAGTGCTGATATATTGATTTTAGATCGATTGAATAGATTTACGCCTAGAACTGCATTTAAGAAGAATCCAAAGTGCGCTGGTTCTGAGAATGTACTTCTCATCCTTACAAGATATCTGGTTCCTCTAAAATAATAACTTTGAGGATCATTTCGAGTAAATGTCCAAAAAAATTCAAAAGGAAGACTGTCTGTTAGGATAGCTATATAAATATAAACACCAATTAGTATACCTATAACAACTACAATATTGATTATTTTGAGAAAGGTTTCTTCTATTTTTTTATAATAGATATATCGATAACTTATAATGACAAAACTGGAGTAAAAAATAGCTTTTATACTTGCAGCAATCGCTGGTTTAACTAAGAAGTCAGAGTTTAGTATAGCATTCGCAAAAAAAATTACACCTAATATCATTATTATAGCGGTCACTATTACAATATCTATTTTCTTTATATTACCGAAAACTAACACTAATAACACAAAAAAAATAGGTGCCAGTATGAATTCGCTAAACGAAAAAATCCCCACCAGCCAGTCACTCGTCAAAAAAGAAAGACTGATCAACGATAATATCATGATATTTATGATCCCGCTATATTCTACTATCTTATAATTTAACTTTTGAATGGCTGATGCTTTTCTCACTTTTTCACCTACATATTTTTATTATATAATAAATCTTTTTTATAGCTTTTATAAGTTACAAATATATGTATGATCATATAGATTACCCAATCTCACATTAAAAGCACCTATTTTGTACATTAGGTGCTTTTAATGGATAGATGATAAAACTAGTATGATCTATAGTCTCCAGTAGTTGTACTCATTACTAGAAAACTCTTTTTTATCCAGTAAACCTTTAATATCAATTAAGACTTTATCTGCTGTATGTTGTTTACTATACATTGAATCAATAGCATCTTTGTTTAAAGAAAGAAATTCTGAATGTCCAACTGCCAAAATAATAGCATCCATATCTTTTACTTGATCAACGCCGTTAATTGTGACACCATATTCTTCCATAGCTTCATCTTTATCTGCTACTGGATCAGCAATAAATGGATCTATCCCATATTCTTTTAACTCGTTTACTATATCAATTACTCTAGTGTTTCTTGAATCTGGAGTGTTTTCTTTAAATGTAAACCCTAGAATACCAATTTTAGCATTTTTAATAGATATATCCGCTTGAATCAGTTTTTTAATAATGTTTTCAACAACATATTTACCCATATCATCATTGATTTGGCGTCCAGCTAAGATAATTTTAGAGTGGTAACCTTCCTGTTCAGCTTTGTATGTTAAATAGTAAGGGTCTACTCCGATACAGTGTCCCCCTACTAAACCAGGGAAAAACTTAAGAAAATTCCACTTTGTCCCAGCTGCTTCTAGTACTTCTTTTGTATCAATATCTAATCGATTAAAAATCATAGAGAGTTCATTCATAAATGCAATATTGATGTCTCTTTGAGCATTTTCAATCACTTTAGCTGCTTCTGCAACTTTTATTGAAGGAGCTCTATATACTCCAGCATCTACTACTAGCTCATATATTTTTGAGATAGTTTCCAGTGATTCTTCATCCATTCCAGAAACAATTTTGATAATTGTTTCTAAACGATGCACTTTGTCCCCTGGGTTGATCCTTTCCGGAGAATAACCTACTTTAAAATCCAATCCGGCTTTTAGTCCTGACTCTTTTTCTAGAATAGGGACACAAATATCTTCTGTTACACCCGGAAACACTGTAGATTCATAAACGACTATAGATCCTGCAGTTAGGTTTCGCCCAAGTGTTCTGCTAGCTGATTCTAATGGTGTTAAGTCAGGCGTATGGTTTGGATTTACAGGCGTAGGTACAGCAACAATGTGAAACTTAGCTTTACGTAAATCCTGCTCGTTCGAGGTAAATATGACTTCTGTATCTCTTATTACTTCGTCTCCTACTTCACGGGTAGGGTCAATTCCATTTTTATACTGGTTAATTTTACTTTCATTAACATCAAATCCAATGACCTTGGCTTTTTTTGCAAATGCTACCGCTATCGGCATTCCTACATAGCCTAACCCTACCAAAGAAATGATGTCATCTTTTTTTACAATACTTTCATATAAATTCATTACTCCAACTCCTACTTATCTATAATCTCATTGTACATTTTTATATATTTTTTTGAGATATCCATCCAATTGAATTTCATAAAATTTTTTAAAGCATTCTCAGACAGTACATTATAATGAGCAACGGCTGTTTTGATTTTCTCAGAAATATCTTTAGGATCTGTTGCGACAACAGGATATCCAACCTCTCCATCTGGAAATTGGCCATCAAATCCTTGTCCTTTTGTATAAATAACAGGTAAACCTTGACTCATTGCTTCTGGATAAACAAGCCCAAAAGTTTCTGAAAAAGAAGGCATAATGAAAATATCATTTTCTCTATATATATCAATAAGTTTTTCTCTTGGTTTAGGCTCAATTATTGTAATGTCTATATCTTTTACATTCATGACAATATCAACGTAATCACTTTCAAACTTTTTACCTACAATTGTCAGAGAGGCATGGTATTCAGGATTCCGGTTCAATTCTCTAATCGCATTAACAGTCCCCATAATATTTTTCAGTTTCATAATTTTACCTGCATAGATCAGTTTGATGTCTTTTTGATCTATTTCACTTTTAGGCTTGTTAGCATTCTCAAACCAAAAGTCATCAATTCCATTAGGATTAATTATGCTTTTGTCAAGAATATCTTTCTTATCTTCTGGCTTCTTTATAAAACCATCTAGTAATTCTTTTCGATTAGACGCTGAAAGAAAAACAATACGTGAGGCATTTTTTAATATTGCTCTGCCTTTGTTTCTTAAATTCGGACGTTTTTTGAAAAAACTATTAATATCTGTATAACCTCTTACTGTAACAACGTATGGAATCTGATACTCTTTAAATAATCGGTACGCCACATTTCCATCTGTAAATAAAGTATGTGCATGTGTAAGATTAAACTGTTTAGGATCTAAATTCGCTTTCAGTTGTTTCATAATCTTATACTGTTTTAAAGAAAAAATATATTTATCTTTATCAACAAAAGAGACTGGGTTATAGACTGCATGCTTAGATTCATATATAATTTCTTCTTTTTTTTCTCTCTTCATAGGCATGAATATTTTATTATGCACTTTGTCTGATTCTAGCTGATCTATCAGATTTTCATGTAACTTAGAGGTTAGAAAATTTGAATTTATATGAAGTACATTGATCATTATAGATCTCCTTTATTTTAAACTCTTCTTAAAAAGGCATTAATTAACGAACGGGATAAAAAATAAACAGCAAGAGGCAACGGTAATTTTTCTAAATTGCGATACGTATTCCACGTTCTTTTGATCGCTTGAACCTTGTTACTTGATAGTGAACCATCTACTGCTCTATATTGGTTTAAAGTTTCGTTTAAAAGGTATGCATAATCAATATCCCGTAAAATTTTTAACCAAGTTGCTGTATCTTGCCCTTTTCTGACTAGAGGCATACGAAAATCACCTATTATTTTCCGATCTAAAATAACTGTGCTGCAAGCTATAGCCGTGTTTTTAAGCAACCCGTAATAATTTAATTTCTTAGGAAGATCAGCAGCTTTTTTTCTCAGTGTACCGTCATTGTTGATTAACTCAAACTTGGTATAACTAAACGCAATATTGTTTTGCTTCATAAACCCTATCTGTTTTTCTAATTTAGTTGAATACCACTTATCGTCGCTATCCAGAAAAGCGATATATCTACCTTGCGCAGTTTCAATACCTTTATTCCTTGCTACTGCTGCACCCGAGTTTTTTTTTAATTTTATATATTTTATTCTTTGATCAGTGCTTGCAATTTCTTTAATAATTTCTGCACTGTTATCTGGTGAACAGTCATCAACCAGTATCATTTCAAAATTTTTATAAGTTTGATTTTGTACTGATTGAATCGTTTCTAAAATATATTTTTCTGCTTTGTATACCGGTGTTACAATCGAAATCAATGTATCCTGCATATTCGTCACTCTCATTTTATTATTTCAATACTGTTTGGTATATCTCCGATTTCCGCTTGCTCTTCTAAACCTTGTGAAGAAACTTTATCAAATAAAATTTTAATTGTTTGTAAAAGGATTTTTATATCTAAAATAAATGAATATTTTTTGATATACACTAAATCGAAGTTTAACTTGCTGTTAAAGTCGGTTGCATACTTACCATAAACTTGTGCATATCCCGTTATACCAGCTCTTACATTATGACGAAGGTAATAATAAGGGTTTTCTTCATTAAACTGATCTACAAAGAATGGTCTCTCTGGTCTTGGACCAACTAAGGCCATATCTCCTTTTAATACATTCAGTAATTGAGGCAGTTCATCGATACGCAGTGATCGCAAGTACTTTCCAATAGTCGTTACGCGTGTATCGTTTGCCGTGGCTAAAACGGGCCCAGAGTCTTTCTCGGCTGTTGCACTCATCGTACGAAACTTCAGAATATTAAATTCTTTTTGATCTTTCGTTATTCTAACTTGCTTATAGAAGACAGGTCCTTTAGAAGTAGCTTTAATTAAAATAGCAGTCACAAGCATAATTGGAGAAGCAATCACTGTTAGTATAAGTGATACTACTAAATCCACTATCCGTTTAATCAAATCGTCTTCTGGTGGTATTTTAAAATTCGATACTTCTATGACACTTTCATCTTCAATACTCATCATATTAGGATTGACTAAAACCATATTTTCAAAACTTGTATTTAAAAATAACTTTTTTTGATTTCTGATCAGCATATCGTAAATTTTAGTTTTTTCTTCATCTTTAATATGACCGGCAAGATAAACGATATCTACTGATTGCATATGCTTCTTGATATTTTCGTAATAATTATTCATTACTGCTTTGGTAATAACATGTCTTTTATTTTTTGAATTTTCAAAATTATGAACTGCTTTTCTACAATTATCTTCGGTTCCTACAACCATAACTGTTTTAGTACCATCTATTCTTTCGTACAGTTTAAAGATTAATGTTCTCCATAAATACAGTAAGATTGTACTGACTATGAAGCTAATTAATATAATTGTCCTTGGGAACGCAAACCATCTACCTACAAATGTCATAGCCATAATAAGAATAGTCATCAGTAGTTGGACTATAATGGTCAGATATAGAAAGTCTGATTTTTGCTTGTTATATAATATATATATTCCAAACAAAATGTTTAATAATATAAAACCAATATAGATGTATATGCTTGCTTCTTCAAAAGCTTGATAATTTCTAGCTGGAAGCTCCCAGCTATATCTGATTAAGAATGATAATAAAATAGAAAAATGGTAGATTAGAATATCGATAATCCCTATTACGACTTTTCTTGTTCGATCAAACCCGTTAGAATGGGCCATAATGGATCCTCCTAAAAACTTTAAATCTCATTTTGAGTGTTATTTTTTACTAAAGAACTTATTAATTTTAACTACTATTTCCTTACTAGCTGTTCCATCTCCATAAGGATTTTCAGCTAATGCCATTCCATTGTAAGTTTCTTGTTCAGTCAACAGTTCGTCAACAGCTCGATAAACACTATTTTTATCAGAGCCAATTACTTTTAGCGTCCCGGCTTCGAGTCCTTCAGGCCGCTCTGTCTTGTCTCTTAATACTAACACTGGAATATCAAATGCAGGAGCTTCTTCTTGAAGACCTCCAGAATCAGTCAGAACAATATGAGCTTTGGAAATGACTTTATGGAAAACATCCACTTCTAGTGGTTGCGTTAGAAGGATTCTATCATGTCCGTTTAACATTTCTTTGACAGATGCTTGTACACTTGGACTTAAATGTACGGGCATAATAATTGCCACTTCTGGGTGTTCTTCTACTATCTGTTTGACTGCTTGAAAAACTTGCTTCATCGGCTCGCCTTGATTTTCTCGTCTATGCATTGTAAGAAGAATCCATTTTTTGTCAGATGTCATCTTATCCAGTACGGGGTGTTCCATCTCTAACTTCCGCGTGAAGGCAATGGCATCAATGGCTGTATTACCTGTTACGAAAATTTGGTTTTCTGGTTTATTTTCTTTTATTAGATTTTGTTTAGTTAACTCCGTCGGTACAAAGAACAGGTCTGCCAGATTATCGATCAGCTGACGATTCGCTTCTTCAGGAAACGGAAAATACTTGTCGTATGTTCTTAGTCCTGCTTCTACATGGCCGATGGGAATTTGCTGATAATAGGCAGCCAGTGCCGCTGCAAAACTGGTCGTCGTATCTCCATGTACCAGTACCATATCAGGCTTATCTTCTATAAAAATATTTTCCAGCCCTTTGAGTACTTTCATTGTAATATCGGATAAAGTTTGATTTCTTTCCATCACGTTCAAATCATAATGAGGATGGATATCGAATACTTTCAGCACTTGATCAAGCATTTCACGATGTTGTGCTGTTACAATTACTTGAGTTTCAAACTGGTCAGTATGCTTTTCTAATTCCTTGATGACTGGGGCCATTTTAATGGCTTCAGGCCTAGTGCCAAAAATGACAGCAATCTTTTTTCTATTCATCCAATTAATCGTCCTTTTATATCGCATTGGGAAATTCACTTTTTTGATGATTTGTACTATTAATGCATTAAAACATTATACCTATTGACGTTTACGCATTCAACAAGTATTCTACCATAAAAAAAGCCTTGTAGTTAGTGAAGTTTTTTAAAGATTCACTTAACATTCAGGCTATTTTGTCATATATTGTCTTAATCTTGAAAGGTTAATTCTAAGTTTGTCTTTTAGTGAGATTGTCTTCAGCTTTTGCAGTTCTTTTTTTAATTCTGGTTCTACTTTGCTTTGCTGAAGCCCATTGTAGATTGAGAGCAGTTGTCTTTTCAAAAAGTTCTTTTGTTTTTCTGTATATTGGTCAGATTGATACTCATTTTCTAACAGCTTAAATACTTTTAAATAAGATTCGAAAGACCGTTTCTTATGCAGCGGAGTCTGCTCCGTCATCGTTGATGCGACTCTGTATCTTCTATGATAGTAGGCCTGATCTACGTAGCACATTCTTTTAGTGTGCAGAAAGACTTGCGTCGTAAAGTACTCATCTTCATGCAGGATTCCCTCAGGAAACAGGATGCGATGTTCTTCTAGTAAATCTTTACGAACTAAGTATAAACAAGGAGAAGCCGAGTAAGCTTTCTGATTTTTGACCAGACTCTCTTCATTTGAATAAATCTGATCAGGACTCAAAACAGCAGAAAAATCATATTTTCCTTCTTCAGAAATGGCAGTTCCGCCTTCGAAAAAGGATTGTCCATTGAAGCGTACTAGATCCGCCTCTGTTTGGATCGCCTTTTGAACAAGACTTGAAACTGTCTTTGGTTCGATCCAGTCATCTGAATCAACAAAAAGGATATACTCGCCGCTCGCTGCTTTTATTCCCTGGTTTCTGACGGCGCCTTGTCCTTGGTTGGTTTTGTTCAGCGTTAACGAGAGTTTGCTGCGGTAAGGCTCAAGCAGATACGGTGTCGCATCAGTCGATCCATCATCAATGACAATGATTTCTAAATTTGAATAGGTTTGGTTTAATATGGAATCTAAACATTCCTCAACATATCGTTCAACGTTGTATGTCGGAACGATAATAGAAACTAATGGCTGGTGCATAGAAACCTCCTTTCTACGTTTTTCACTAATTTTAAATTATTCAAGCATTAACTAAGACATTTAATTTAGTCCATTCTTATCTCAAGACGTAAAAAAGCGTCTGACTTTCTGGAATACTTTGCGGTAGTTATTCGCCGATTCATTTCGTTTTTCCATCAATTTGATGGCCATAGCATAATGGCCTTTTTGGATCCGCTGGTGCAACAGTCTTCTGAACGGATTCGGTTCTCTTCTGTCTTGTTTGATGACATATTTTTGAATGTTTTCTTCTGAACAGATGGTTTGAATCCATTCGACTTTTTCTTCTTCAGTCATCGGACAGTCTGGATGTGCCACATTGGCGATTTCCAGGTAGACTGGATGCCAGAATTCTTGCTTCAGTAAATCATTGAAGTCGGCTTTCATGTCCCAGTACTCCACCAGATCTTTGAAACGAAGTGCAATATTCAACTCCATCTCGAACCGGTCTTCTCGGTAGCGATTGACCGCTGAACCTGCATGTTCTACATAATGATAATACGCTTTTCGACTGAAAGCGACATGCTGCAGTTCTTTGAAGACTTTAAGATTGAACAAGGCATCTTGTCCCAATTTCTGGTCTGTAAACCAGATGCGATTCTCTCTTAAATATTGTCTTCTATATAGTTTATTCCACAATGCATAAGGTGTGAAATGATAAAAGTTGCGGAAGTGTTTCCGGAATCCTTCTTTTGTATAGAAATGCGGTTGTCTCGGCAAGAAACTTTCACGGTCTTCTGGTTTGCCCTCTGCTTCTCTAGTATAACCGAAGACGACGACTTCAGCCTGTTTTGCGTCAGCTAACCGGACGTTATCTGCGAGTAAAGTCGGCTTAAAGTAATCATCCGGATCCGCAAAATAAATATACTTGCCTCTCGCTGCTCTCAATCCTGCATTGCGCGCTTTTCCTGAACCCATATTTTCTTGGTGGATCACTTGGATCAAAAGCGGCTCTTCTTCCGCAAACTGGTCGCAGATCAATCCGGAATCATCTGTCGAGCCATCATTCACTAAGATCAGTTCAAAGTCCATTTTTGTCTGCTTCAAGGCAGACTGAATAGCCCTCGGCAAATGAGCTGAGACATTGTAAACTGGCATAATAATGGACACATCGAACATTTGAATTACTCCTCACCTGACTAAAATCATACTGACTTATTATACAACATACTTAACCTTTATCATAGATGGTTTGCCTAACTTCTTTTGTAGAGAATATAAAAAAAATTTTTAACGATTAAACTTCTTTAAATTGTTCTCAGTTTAGTTTATCAATAATTGAAGAATGTGTTAACAGTATCAATATGTGTTAAAATACAGTCAAACAAATTCTGAGGAGAGATACTGATGACTCACCCAAAAGAAATCAGGTGGAAACTAAGGTATACTGATTTTGATCGTGCTTTTAGACAATTAGCTGAGGGAATACAACGGTATCATAGTGAATCATTTGATAAACTTCTCCTAGAAGGCATTATCCACCGCTTTGAATATACTTTTGAATTAACATGTAAAACATTAAAAGATTACCTTGAATCCAAAGGAGAATTGGTGAGATCTCCAAAGTCGGTCATCAAAAAATCATTTGAATACGAATTTCTTGAAAATGGAACTTTATGGATTGATATGCTGAATGATCGAAATCTCTTATCCCACACATATGACGAAAAAACATTTAAAGAAGCATTTGATAAAATTCTCAATCAGTACTATCCCGCCATTCAAAAAGTTCATCATAAGTTAGAAGGGTTATATAATGAATGATAAAGAATCTTTTGGTATCGAAATGGAAAGCTATCAGCGACTGACTAAGTTCTTGAAAAGCGAAAGCAGCATTGATGAAGTCATTCTATTTGGAAGTCGGGCTATAGGACATGCACGAAAAGGATCAGATATTGATTTAGCTTTAAAAGGGCCTTTACTAACATCCAGTTCAGTCTCCAGTCTTCGTGCGTTTATCAATCAAGAGTTGCCTATCCCCTATTCTGTAGATCTCGTTCATTATGACTCTTTAGAAAATACAGCACTTAAGCATCATATTGATACGGAAGGAATACATTTTTTTAAAGATCAAAAAACCGCTCATACAAATTAGAGCGTCCTCCAGAAATCAGCTTTAACTCTGAAATCTGGAGGCTTTTTTTAAAATTTTTATCTGAATACTTTTTAATGTTATCTTTTTACAACTGCATTAATAAAAGACCTAGTACAATTAAACAGCTAGTGACCTCGAAAGTAAAATCTTTTACTCTTATTGTATTGATATTCCATGCGCAAGTTTTGTGATTATGTTAAAATTGACTAGATTAGAAATACGTACTAAAAACTGATCTTAAGAATACATAACGATATAAGGAGCGATTTTATGGCTATTTTAGTAACGGGCGGTGCCGGCTATATCGGATCACACACCGTGATCGAACTGTTGAATGAAGATTATGAAGTTGTCATCGCGGACGACTTTTCCAATTCAAAACCGGAAGTTCTGAACCGCATCAAAGAGTTATCAGGTAAAGACTTTGTATTTCACGAAGTAGATGTTGCAGATAAAGAAGCATTAAGAAAAGTATTCGAACAGCACGATGACCTTGAAGCGGTGATTCATTTTGCGGGCTATAAAGCTGTCGGCGAGTCTGTGGCTAAACCACTGATGTACTACCGCAATAACTTGATGAACTCCATTGCATTGATGGAACTGATGAACGAATTTGATGTGAAAAATATGGTCTTCAGTTCAAGCGCAACGGTATACGGGATGAACAATCAGGCACCTTTTACAGAAGATATGCCGTTGTCTACGACTAACCCGTACGGAACGACTAAGCTGTTTATCGAACAGTTTATCCAAGATCAAGTGGCGGCTGACCCTGAGTGGAGTGCTGCATTGCTGCGCTATTTCAACCCGATCGGTGCCCATGAATCCGGTCGTATCGGAGAAGACCCGAATGATATCCCAAACAACTTGATGCCATATATCACTCAAGTCGCAGTCGGCAAACGCGAAAAACTGTCTGTCTTCGGTAATGATTATGACACTGAAGACGGGACAGGTGTGAGAGACTATATCCATGTTGTCGATTTGGCTAAAGGTCATATTCGTGCACTGGAAAGCGTGTTGAGAACAATGGGTGTGGAAGCTTACAACCTTGGAACCGGCGTCGGCTACTCCGTATTGGATGTCGTCAAAGCCTTCGAACGCGCCAATGATGTGGAAGTTCCTTATGAAATCGTGGACCGCAGACCTGGCGATATTGCAACCAGTTACGCTGACGCGACAAAAGCACAGAGAGAACTGGACTGGACCGCTCAACTTGGTCTGGAAGATATGTGCCGCGATTCCTGGAACTGGCAGAAGACAAATCCGAACGGGTTTGCTTAATTTAACATTGAAAGTATCCTGTGACCTGATTAGAGTTGTTCATTGAGCAGCTTTAATCAGTTTTTTTGTATCCTATGATGTATGCATTTTATGGGGGTGGTAGATCATTCAGCGTGATATAGAAAATGGAAGGAAATAAGTCGCTGAATTTGACCTTTATTCAGTGAGTTAATTGGAGTGGTGCGGAATAAGGTGCCGAATTTGGCCTCTATTCAGCATGTTAATTGCAGGGAATCAGAACAAGGCGCCGAATCTGGTCTCTATTCAGCGAGTTAATTGTAGGGAACCAGAATAAGTCGCCGAATTGGACCGCTATTCAGCGAGTTAATTGCAATAAGTCAGAATAAGGCAACGAATTGGGTCGCTATTCAGCATGTTAATTGTATTTGAACAGAACAAGTCACCGAATTTGGCCTCTATTCAGCGAGTTAATTGCAATGAACCCGAATAAGGCGTCGAATCGCGTCGCTATTCAGCATGTTAATTGCAGGGATTCAGAATAAGTCACCGAATTGAATCGCTATTCAGCGAGTTAATGAAACAAAAGCGGCAATAAGGACAATATTCTCGGCACTAGACCGAGAATCCACCTATTTTAATAAAGATACACCAAAAGAGATTGCCCGGATCAATAGACAATTTCCTTTTATTGAGTGGGAATAGTAGTAGAATGTGATTGCCTGAAAAAACTTGAAAATCAGATATCTCGATAGTTAATGAGCTGGATTTCGGTATCTTCTTTTATACGTTTAACAAATGCTGATTTTATTAAGAAATCCGTTTGGTATATACGCGGCACTGAGAAAGACGTATGGGTTGCTAAGAATCGATCGATATACCCTACATGACACATGATTTCTGTGGTGTCATATTGATGGAGTTTTTCGATCAGCTGATCAGTATAAGGCTCTATCTTCTGCTCTTCCTTTTCTTCTTGCATCCATGTTCCGATCAGGTCAAAATCTGGTTCAAAGTAATCTGTCGTTTTAACAGCTGCTTTTTGATCAAAGTTTCTTCTGATAGGCAAATTATACTTTTCTGCTAATCTGATGATGACTTCTGAATGTTTTCCTATTGTATGTATATGATGATGGCTGTCTAGATGCGTGGGTTGGACTCCGTGCTGAATCGCTTTTTGGATTTGACTATTCCACTCTTCATACAGCTCATCTAAATCTACTGCTATTGTTCCTGCTTTGTATTCAGACAGTTTGTGAAATTGACCAGTTAAATCGGTCAATGAATTGACTTTTCCGCTAAGCGGTTTCAAAAACGTCAGTGTTAAATGGATGCCTACCCCTAAGCTAGAGGTTTCCTTTGCCATTTGGACGGCTTGCTCAAACCCCGGCGTATTCGTCATCAGTGTGGCTGAGGTTAGTATTCCTTTTTTATGTGCTTCTAAAATACCATGATTGATTCCGCTGCTATAGCCAAAATCATCTGAATTGATTATTACTTTGCCCATCTTTTTCTCCCCTTTATTCTTATAGTCTCACTAGTCCAAAAGTCAAAAAAGTCAAAAACAGTTTAAGCGGCATGTGTTACTAACGACTATTTTATATGTTAAAGACCATTAGTACTATTTATTCTCACAAACTGAATTTTTATCCCTTATATTATTTTATCTATCTAATCTGCCCTGTTTCTACTGAAAAGTTTATCATACTATTGGTTTGAAATGCATTTATCTTCATTCCATATATATCCAAAGAACATTAAAAACCCCTCTCAAACGGAAGATCCGCTGTTTGAGAGGGGCTGGTCGTTTATTTGGTTTGTTGAGCGTCAGTCTGATGAGTTCGTTCTATTCAAACAAATCATCTGTTGTAATATAGTCGTATACTGAGTGTTTTGAGCGTCTTTTTTCTTGTTGAGCGCCAGGGTAGTTAGATGCTAGTGCATCTTCAATTTCGTTGAGTGCCAATCTTTCCTCCATAACAGCTACTTTGTTCAGTAAGCTGGTGTACTCTTCTCTGCTGATAATCACGGCTTGGTTTAGGTGATTGTCATAAACGAAAAAGGGTTGTTGAGTCTGGTTGACATCTCTAATAATCTCTTTCAAGTCAGCTTGAGTGAAGGTAATCGATTTGATTCCTTTTAATTCTCGTTTCATCTTTCTTACCCCCTTTTCTTCTATCCTATCTGAACTATACGATGAATAACACGTATTTTCAATTAAAACGCCTCATAATGGAAATTATCATTAATTTTATGATAAATACTGACTATGGAAACTAGACATCATGAGTATGCAACTGCTTGATTCCAACTTAAGTTGAAATAGTCCAGCCTGCGTGTTACGTTAGAATCATCGTATCGTCTTGTGAATTGAGTCCTTTTTAATATTGCTTTGGGGTTGGGTCTCGATTTATATATATAGAAAAAAGGCTTGCAGTCGCTAGTATTCACTAGGGCTGCAAGCCTCTTTTATGCGGTTATGCTTTTAAGCTTTCGCCGTTTGTTGCGATGACTTCTTTGTACCAGTTGAAGCTTTTCTTTTTGTAGCGTTCAAGGGTTCCTGATCCGTCGTCGTGACGGTCTACGTAGATGAATCCGTAACGTTTTGCTAGTTGTGCAGTTGATGCACTGACTAGATCGATACAGCCCCAAGTTGTGTAGCCCATAACGTCTACGCCGTCTTTGACAGCTTCTTTTACTTGAACCAGGTGATCGTTCAAGTAATCGATACGGTAGTCGTCGATTACTGTTTTGTTGCCATTTTCATCAGTGATCAATTCGTCTTTGGCGCCTAGACCATTTTCAACGATGAACAAGGGTAATTGGTATCTATCCCAGAATTCGTTCAAGACGATACGAAGTCCTTTAGGATCGATTTGCCATCCCCACTCTGAAGCTTCTAGATAAGGATTTGGAACGCCGCCAAGGATGTTTCCTTCCCCTTTGACTTTCTTGCTTTCGTCCGCTGTATCGGTTGAACTCATGTAGTAACTGAATGAGATGAAATCTACTGTGTGTTTCAATAGTTCTTCGTCTTCAGGTGTTACGTCAAGTTCAATGTTGTTTTCAGCGAAGTACCGCTTGACGTATCCAGGATACTCTCCGCGTACGTGTACATCTGAGAAGAAGTAGTTCTTTCTTTCAGATTCCATGACTTCAATCACATCATCTGGATTAGGTGTCAGTGGATAAGTCGGCATCGCCAATACCATACACCCGATTTGAGCATCCGGCATGATTTCATGTCCTAGTTTCGTTGCTAAAGCGCTCGCCACTAATTCGTGGTGAACTGCTTGGTATAAGTCTTGTTCTGAAAGCTCTTCAGGCGGTGTAGAAATGCCTCCACTCATGAAAGGTGCATGTAATACAGAGTTGATTTCATTGAACGTCAACCAGTATTTTACTTTGCCTTTATAACGATTGAAGACAGTGCGAACATAGTTTTCATAGAATCCGATCATTTTGCGGTTGACCCAGCCGTCGTATTCTTTCGCTAAGTGCAGAGGTGTTTCGTAGTGAGATAATGTGATCAATGGTTCGATTCCATATTTGTTCAATTCATCAAATAAGTCATCGTAAAATTGCAGTCCTGCTTCATTTGGCTCGTTTTCATCACCATTAGGGAAAATACGTGTCCAGGCGATTGAAGTACGGAACGTTTTAAAGCCCATTTCTGCAAATAACTTGATGTCTTCTTTGTAGCGATTGTAGAAGTCGATCCCTACTAGTTTCATGTTAACTTCAGTCGGTCCGTCAGTAATTTCTCCAAATCCTCCGTTAGGTGTGACGTCTTGAACAGAAAGACCTTTTCCGTCTTTATCGAATGCACCTTCGAACTGATTTGCAGCAGCTGCACCACCCCATAGGAATCCATCTTTGAATCCGGTAACGGGTTTAGTATTAAAGCTCATTTTATCTCTTCCTCTCAAATTAAATTATGAAATTGCAGATAGTAATTGTTCTTTCTCAAAGATTTCGCCTTCTGTTGTAACGGATACTACATCTAAATAGTCAAAGGTATTAGTTACAATGATCATGGTGACAGTATTGTAGCCAGCTTCTTCAATAGCTTTGACATCTGCTTCAACAAGTACGTCTCCAACATTCACGCGGTCTCCAACTTTTAGTTTAGGAGAAAAGTGCTCACCTTTCAACTGTACAGTATCAATTCCGATATGAATCAGTACTTCCGCACCGCTGTCTGCTTTGATTCCGATCGCATGGTGAGAGTCCGGGAATACAGTGATTTCACCGGAAACTGGTGCAACAAAAGTGTTAGAAGCGGGTTTGATGGCAACCCCTTTACCCATGATTTCATCTGCAAAAGTCGGATCAGGAACTTCATTCAATGGAACGATTTCTCCTTTTACCGTTGCAAAAATATCTGCTGGTTTGTTGCCTTCATTGTTCGCTTCTACGACTGCTTCTGATTTTGCTTCTGGATCGTTGTCGATTTTAGATGAAGCGACTGGTTCAATAACGTTTTCTTCAAAACCGAATACAAATGTTAACGCAAAAGCGGCAACAAAACTGATCAAGATTCCGCCGATCAGGTAGAAGATATTTGCCCCATTATCTGGATCAATAAATACTGGAGCCATTGGAAGACCTGGTACACCTGTACCAAATGCTTTGACCATGAACATCACGACGAACGCTCCACCTAGAGCACCACCCGCCATTGCTGCATAGAAAGGTTTTTTCAGTTTCAAGTTCACTCCATACATTGCCGGTTCCGTTACCCCGAATAAAGCAGAGATTCCTGAAGATGTTGCAAGTTGTTTCATATTTTTGTCTTTAGATTTAATTGCTACGGCAAACGCTGAACCTGATTGAGCGATGTTCGCTACAAACATAACTGGAATGATCGTTGTGTCATATCCCAGTGTTGCAAGGTTCCCGACTACCAGCGGTGTAAAGGCATAATGCATTCCAGTGATGATGATCAAGGACATCGTTCCACCTAAAATCAATCCGGCAAAAGGTCCTGTATTGGCAAATAACCAGTTGATGACATCCGCTAATCCTACCCCAATATAGTTTCCTAGTGGTCCTAAGAATAGGAGTGTAATGGGAATCGTGATGGTCAAAGACAGTAATGGACTGAACATCATTGATATCACGCTAGGCATCCACGAACGTACCCACTTATCAATGTATGACAGTAACCAGACACCTAAAATGATTGGAACAACAGATGAGCTGTAGTTGATATAAGGCACATCGATTAAACCAAATAAATTGATCGGTGCTGCATCTGTACCAGCTGCATTTAAAATCGTCGGATACATCAATCCACCAGCAACTGTTAACGATAGGAACTCACTGGTCTTGAATTTCTTAGCTGCTGAAACTGCTAGTAAGAATGGCAGGAAATAGAATACGATATCTGAAATCAGGAATAATAACTGATAAATTCCGCTAGTGTTAGACATCCAGCCTAATGCTATAAATAGTGCTAAAAATCCTTTAAGTAATCCTGTACCTGCTAATGCCGGTAAGATAGGTGAGAAAATTCCGGAAACGACATCCATGATTTTAGAGACGATGCCTTCTTTGTTGTCACTTGGTGTTGGCTCAGAAGAGGTACTTCCACCTAGTTGTTCTTCAAGGTTTTCGTATACATCAGCAACTTTGTTCCCGACGATCACCTGGAACTGGTCTCCTGAAAATTGTGCCCCCATAACACCCGGCACTTCTTTAATTTCGTCTAGCTGAACTTTACTTTTATCGTTCAAGTTAAAGCGTAAACGTGTTACACAATGCCAGGCATTGTTGATATTTTCTTTTCCGCCAGTCAGTTCTAAGACCTTCTGAGCAATTTCTTTGTTAGAGCTCATTGTTTTCCTCCTGTTGTTGTTGTTTCCCTGCTGCCCATCACAGCGAGGACAAATAACTGGTAAAAAAAATACCAAATATTTTCTTATGTACAGGAAAAAAGAGTGATCCCGTAAATAAGAAAATATTTGGTAATGCCTGATCGAATCAGTGACAATCCTTTTATTTTCTATCGTTTTATTCTGCTTGTAACGCGTCTGATATGAAGAGTTAAGTAAAGCATTTCATCCGAAGACAGTTTCCAACCTTCTTGCTTATATAATAAATTAGATACCTTTTCAGCAGCTTCATAGGCTCTTCCGTAAGTTGTTTTAACTGCTTCAACAACCGTCTGATCAATACTTTCTTGATGCATGTTTTCTCCATGTGTCTGACGAATAATGAAATATCTTAAATGCGTCAGAAAACGCACGTAATTCAAAGATTCTTCATCCAGTTCAATCTGGAAATGGTACTTCACTACTTCTAAGATTCGATTGATTAACTTAGTCATTTTAACCGTATTTTCAAGTTTCCCTTCATCATTTTGAGCGTTGACGAAGTGATACGTGATGAACGTTTCTTCACTTTTAGGTAAGGTAACATTCAGTTGATTGTTAATGGTCTCTATTGTTTTTAAAGCTGCTTGATATTCTTTTGGATAAAGTTTTTTAACTTCCCAGCGCAGATTTTCTGTGTACTCTACAGACTCTTGTGTTCTCTGAATAGCATAATTCAAATGGTCTGCTAATGTAATATAATTACGTGTACTAAATGTGATTTCCAGAAATCTTTCTGCTTCTTTAGTGACTTCTGAAGCTAGTTCAATAATCTCAGGATCTATACTCGCAATCGTTTGTAGTAAATCAACTTGTCCGTTCGTCGGCTCAGCAACAAATCTGCGGTCGATGATCGTTTTATCTACGTTATCGCCCTTTTCACTACCGAATCCTATTCCTTTGCCAATAACGATCCATTCGATATCTGACGAATCTTCTACTAATGCAACATTATTATTGAATTTTTTCAAAAATTTCACAGATATCCTCCTTATTTTGAGCAAAAAAATAGCCTAAATTGAATACAACGGTTCATACCGAAGAATTCAGATTTAGGTAATGCCTGATCGAATCAGTGACAATCCTTTATTTTTCTCACTTTAAATAATATACCATGGAGAATATTCAATGTAAACCCTATTTTACTATTAGGATTTTGATGTCTTATTGGATAGTTCTTTTTCTTTTATTTTGAATCTGAATCTAGACTGTTCATCAAAGTTTACTCTTTTTTAAATCATCACTTATTTTATTTTCTTTATTTTCTTTCTTTATTTCTTTTGACAAATGAATGGAAATTCATGTATAATCACTTCATACATATGAATAGTCACTCATTTATAAACTTGATACTCCTTCAGTGACTAACCTAACAGTAAAGGATGAGATTAATGCACACAAAATCTTTAAATCAAGCAAATGTTGCAGATCGTAAATACATTGAGGAAGATCACCATCATGGTAAATCCCCTATTATTTTATATAGTTTAGGATTGCTTCTTTATCTGCTTGTTCTATTCGGAAGTTTTAATCCTTTGATCGAAAACAGCTTATTCATACTGACGATGCTGTTATCTGGTTATCACGTTTTATCAGAAGGCATTGTCGATACTGTTACAGAATCAGTTAAACGAAAAAGGTTCCATCCCAACGTCCATTTACTGATGGCATTAGCTGCCTTAGGTTCTTCCATTATTGGTGCGTTCGATGAAGGAGCTTTGTTAATACTGATTTTTGCAGGTGCTCATTTTTTAGAGGACTATGCAGAAGATAAAAGTAAAAGAGAAATCACTAATCTGCTGAAGATGAATCCAACCGAAGCCAGACTAGTGCTCTCTTCCGGAGAAACAAAAATAGTCAACGTCTCTTCTTTGAAAATCGGTGATGAACTAAAGGTCTTGCCGGGTGATCAGATTCCAACTGATGGAGAAATCATAAGTGGATCAAGTTACATCAACGAAGCAAGTATCAACGGTGAAAGTATTCCTAAGGAAAAAACGGTTCAAGATGAAGTGTTCGGCAGCACGATTAATGGAGACGGCTCGTTCAATATGAAAGTAACAAAAAATAGTGAAGATACGGTCTTTGCTAAAATTGTCGAACTGGTCAATCAGTCACAAACGAATTTATCCAAGACTGCTACCAAAATCAATAAAATCGAACCGATTTATGTGACAGTTGTTATGATTGTTGTGCCGGTATTTATTCTTTCGGTCCCTTTCTTGTTAAACTGGAGCTGGAATGAAAGTTTTTACAGGGGAATGATTATGCTAGTTTCCGCTTCTCCCTGTGCTTTAGCAGCCAGTGCCGTCCCGGCTACATTATCGGGTATTTCTAATTTAGCCAAAAGAGGTGTTTTGTTCAAAGGCGGCGCTTATTTATCTAACCTTGCCAACATCAAGTCCATCGCATTTGATAAAACCGGAACCCTTACTGAAGGAAAACCGTCTGTAACAGACTATTATTTTATCAACGAAGATCAAGCAGATGAATGGATCAGTATTATTGTAAGCATGGAAAAAAGCGCTAATCATCCCTTGGCAAATGCTATACTGGAAAAATTCCAGTCTCAATCTGATTTCCTTCCAGATTTATCCGTAGAAAACAATATCGGAAAAGGCCTTGCAGCAATGGTTCAAAACAAACACTATCAGATCGGGAAACCTTCATTATTTGAAAATGTTCCAAGCGAAATACAAACACAGTCTGACCAATTTTCTAATGAAGGAAAAACCGTTGTCTATTTTAGTGAAGAGAACAAAGTGGTTGGCATTATCGCTATGATGGATTTACCAAATCCAAATGCTAAAGCTGTCATCCGTTATTTAAATAAACAAGGTATTCATTCCACAATGATTACCGGGGATTCTGAACTGACTGGAAAAGCGGTAGCGAACATGCTGTCGATCGATGAAGTGGCTGGAAATGTTTTACCGGAGAATAAATCTCAGATTATTGCTGAATCTCAGAAAAAATATGGCTATACTGCTATGGTCGGTGACGGGATCAATGATGCACCTGCTTTAGTAGCTGCCGATATTGGGTTTGCTATGGGAGAAGGTACTGATGTCGCTATTGATGTGGCGGATGCGGTAATTATGAAAAATGATTTAACGAAGTTTCAGTATGCACATAGAGTTTCGAAAAAATTGAACCGAATCGTGTGGCAGAACATTCTTTTCTCAATGTTGATCGTCGTCTTGCTTATTACTTTGAACTTTTTTGGCAGAGTCGATATCGGAATCGGTGTATTAGCTCACGAAGGAAGTACAATATTAGTCATTTTAAATGGATTAAGATTACTGTTACCAATAAAATCATCATTACAATAAACCTAAAAAAGTAAGACATCATCTTTGAATTTTGTCTTACTTTTTTTGTTCATCTGGAATGCTCTCTTTTGTATGTGTTCTTACCTGTTCCAAAATCTTGAAGACATGATCATCATCTAGGCTATAGAATACCGTTTTTCCGTTTCTCCTTGGTTTGACTAAACGATTTTGCTTTAAAGTTCTTAACTGATGCGAAATCGCGGACTGATGCATATCTAATGCATCTGCTATATCGCCTACATTCATTTCTTGTTCTTGAAGCATAAAGAGAATGGAGAGTCTTGTTTTGTCACTGATGACTTTAAAAAACTGACTGATCGGTTGGATCATCTCTTTATCTAACTTAGATTTGGTGCTGTCTGTCATGATTGTTCTCCTTATTTCTTGATTAAAAATTATATCAGATAATGAATGAATCGTAATCATTCTGTTCTATCTACATTATAATCGTAAGTGACTGCAGATAACAAGCGGATTCTTTCCGATTCCTGATTCTTATAAGGGTATCTCGCTTTGATGTCTTAATAGTGGTGAAGATATACGCTATTTAATGCCCTATTCCTTTTTTGCGTGTTTAATTCGCTGAATTGGCACTTTATTCGGCTATTAGCTGATAACTCGCTGAATCAGCGCTCTATTCGTTACGTTATTTTCTCATTAGACGGTTAACTCGCTGAATCAATGCTCTATTCTGCACGTTATTTCCTTTTGGCGCTTTTAACTTGCTGAATCGGCGCTCTATTCGTTACGTTATTTTCTCATTAGACGGTTAACTCGCTGAATCTATGCTCTATTCTGCATGTTATTTCGTTTTGGCGCTTTTAACTTGCTGAATGGGTGCTCTATTCGTTACGTTATTTTCTCATTAGATAGTTAACTCGCTGAATCAGCGAGTTATTCTGCATGTTATTTCGTTTTGGCGCTTTTAACTTGTTGAATGAGCGCTCTATTCGTTACGTTATTCTCTCATTCTGCGGTTAACTCGCTGAATAGACACTCGATTCGTTACGTTATTTGCTTTTTGGCACTTTTAACTTGCTGAATGAGCTCTCTATTCGGTACGTTATTCTCTCATTAGACGGTTAATGCACTGAATCAGCGGCCTATTCTGCGCGTTATTTCCTTTTGGCGCTTTTAACTTGCTGAATGAGCTCTCTATTCGTTACGTTATTTTCTCGTTAGACGGTTAACTCGCTGAAACGGCGCTCTATTCTGCACGTTATTTCCTTTTGGTGCTTTTAACTTGTTGAATAGGTGCTCTATTCGTTACGTTATTCTCTCATTAAACGGTTAACGCACTGAATCTGTGCTTTATTCTACACGTTATTTCTTTTTGGCGCTTTTATCTTGCTGAATCGGCGCTCTATTTGTTATGTTATTCTCTCATTAAACGGTTAACTCGTTGAATAGACACTCGATTCGTTACGTTATTTGCTTTTCAAACAGTTAACTCTATGAATCTGCTTCCTATTTAGCGCACTATTTCCTTTTCGAACGTTTAGCTCACCGAATCGGCCTTCTAATACCGTGCTGCAATAGTAAGAGGAGCTGTTTTTTTCAAGTCTGCTTATTAACCCTCTGACTAAAGGTGAAGAATCTGGCGATTCTCTCTGAATGGTACTGCTGTCTCAGGTTGAACCGCCAGTTTTATGCTGTCGTCAAGATTCGGGAATGACATTTCACTGAAATCGGGGGTTGATCTAGTGGTTTTTGGTTCGTTTTTCGAGGACTTTCAAGAGTGAGATGAGTAGGATGAAGGTGAGGAGGAAGAAGACGCTGAAGTTGGTGGCGCCGTAGCGTGAGATCATTTGGTTGGCTTGGGTGCTGATCAGGATTATGTAGATGATGTAGATGAGGTAAAACGGGTTTTGTTTTATGAATGCAACGAGTTTTTTCCACATGGTATTGCCCTCCTTTTTTGGTTAAGTATAGCCTATCACCGCAATCGATACAACGCTTTCTTGAACAAAAAAGATGCTGCGAAAGCTTTTCAACTTCCGCAACATCCCTCTTTCTATTCTATTATTTAATTTCAGCATCCGACTGAACCAGCGTTCTCGACTGGATCAATTCTTTGTACCACGATCCGGATTTTTTCAGTTTCCGCGTCCGCTGCTCGTCCAGCTCGATGCGAACCAGTCCGTAGCGATTCTTGAACGCATTCATCGGCGACACACAATCCGTGAACGCCCATAACATGTAGCCCTCACAGCTCGATCCTTCCTCTACCGCCTTCAGCAGCCAGGAAATATGCTCCCCGATGAAGTCGATCCTGTAATCATCCTGCACCTCGCCCGCATCATTCATAAACCGCTCTTCCTGCTCGATCCCCATACCATTCTCGGTGATCAGCCACGGAATATTATCATACTCATCCTTGATCCGCATCGCCATATCGTACATCAGCTTCGGATAAATCTCCCAGCCTCTCGACTTGTTCATCCGGCGCCCCGGCAGGTCAAATGAATTGTAATACATCTCCGGGTGGAATGGTGTCTCTTTGTTCCATTCGTGTTTCGGTGCTTGCACGCGCTTTGGAAAATAGAGATTGATACCCAGAAAATCCACTGTGTTTTCCATAATCAACTGGAGCTCTTCCTCGTCATGGTCAAACAAGATATCGTGCTGCTTCAGCAAGTCGATCAGTTCATCTGGATAAGTTCCTTTGACGGCCGGATCCAGAAATACTCGGTTGTAGAATAAGTCAAAGAGATGAGCTGCTTTCTGATCCGCTTCCGAAGAAGAACGGGCATAGGTTACCTCCGGATTAAGGATTGTCCCGATTCTGCCTTCTCGGCCGCTTTCACGGAAAGCTTTCGTGACTTTGGCAGTCGCCAGTACTTTGTGATGATTCCACTGCATCCACTTTTTAGTATTTTGCTCATGCGGCCATCTGATGGCGTCTAGATAGACTCTGGTTTGAACGACCACGGGTTCGTTGAACACGAACCATTGTTTTACGCGGTCGCCGAAACGGTCAAAGGCGATTTTGGCATACTCGACAAACAGGTCGACGACTTGCTTGGAACTCCATCCATCATATTTTTCCTGCAGCTGTGCCGGCATTTCATAATGCTCCAGGCATAGCATCGGCTCCACATTTGCTTCAATCAGTGCATCGATCATGTCGCTGATATGCTGCGCATAGGATTCATCAACGATCAGATTCTCATAGTCTGTGAAGAATCTTGCCCAGTTGATGCTGGTCCGGTAATGCGTCAATCCGATTTCTTTCATATGATCGATGTCTTCTTGATAGTTTTCCATAAAGTTGGTGGCAACGGCTGGTCCATAACCTTCATGCCAGACGAATGTTTCGTTTTTATACCAAGAATCCAAATAGGAATCCTGATCTTCTTTCTTGCCGCTCCAGCCTTCCGTCTGCCAAGCTGAAGAAGCTGCTCCAAGTACAAATTGTTCCGGTATGCTCTGCTTCATTATTAAACCCCTTACATCTTTTTAATCTTTGATTTATTTTTTTTGATCCTACTGCTGTAATTTATTCTAGTAATGATCAATTGAAAGTTCATATCTGGTAATTTTTGACACTCATTTTATTGATTTTCCATATTTGGCTCGCCAATCACTTCTTCGCCAAATTCTTCTTTTTCGATTTCCTGCACGCTGGCTTCTTTGTTTGCAATTCTGACAAACGGCAGATAGACCAGTACAGAGACAGCAATACAAACTACTTGCGTAACCACTGCGCCCCAGCTTCCTGCTGTTGCTAGCCATCCACTAAGCAGCGGCGGCGTTGTCCAAGGAATCATAACAACGGCTCTTCCGGCAAATCCAATGACTGTCGCGAAGTAGCCGATCACTCCGGTGATGAGCGGTGTGATGACAAATGGAATGGCCATGATAGGATTCAACATGATCGGCATTCCGAAGATAACCGGTTCATTTACATTAAATAATCCTGGCGGTGTTGCCAATTTACCGATTGAGCGGTAATCATCTCTGCGGCTTCCGATGAAGAGTGCGATCAATAGACCGATCGTCATCCCGGAACCACCCATAGACATGTACATATCCCAGAATGGCATACTGATGATATTTGGAATTTCACGTCCTGCTTCAAGTGCTGACGTATTTTCTGCAATCGCTGCTAGCAAAATCGGCTCTCTGATTGGTTTGATAATTTGATTACCATGAATCCCGATAACCCAGAACAATTGAGCGACCAGCATCAAGAGTAAAATACCCGGCAAGCCTTGAACTAAACTTTCCAGCGGTCCTTGAACAACGTTGTAAATAATATCGTAAATATGAACACCGGTTACCATATTGATGGCAAAACCAATTGCTGCAATAGCAATAATGGTAATCAATGTCGGCAGCAAGGCTGAAAAGGATCTGGCAACGTTAGTCGGAACGGAATCCGGCATTTTAATGTTCAGTACTTCTCGTTTCCCTAACCAGGTGAACAATTCAATTGATCCAATCGCCACGATCATTCCTAAGAACAACCCGCTTGAACCCGTGTAACTGCTTGAAACGACATCAGCGACTGAGACATTGCCAGCCCCTTCAACCAACACTTCAATGGTCGTTGGAATGACTGCAATATAAGATACGGCTGCTAACAACCCTGGGAAATGCCCATTCAAGTTATTCAATTTAGCCATTTCATTCCCGATAAGGAATACAGCTAAGAGCGCCATCATATCCATCGTCGCATAATTTACCATTTGTGAAAGCGGCTTGAGTGTTTCCAGCCAGCTTAACCAGCTGATTTGCGCCAATCCATTCGTGCTGTCGAACACCATATTTGAAAAGAGCGTCGCAAAGGCTCCCGTAATGATGATCGGCAGTAATAACGTGAATGAGTTCTTGATTGCAATAATGTATTTATAGCTGTTGATCTTATAAGCAACCTGATTCAGCACATTCACAAACTTACTATTCTCCATCTTCTTTCCTCCTTGATTTATCACTTTCTGTAACTGCTTACAACGTAAGTTTACTTGAAAGCGATTTAAATGTAAAGCGTTATTATAAATTTGTATTTACAAATTTTACCTTTAGTGGTTTTTTAAATTGAGTTTTACCTTTGAGGAGGCGTTTTGAGGCTTTGTGTCAGAGTCTGATACATATATGGGCAGTTGTCGTTGAGTTAATTTGACGTTGACTTCGCTTTTGAAAAAGCTGCGGCTTATTGTTTGTACTCACTCTCTGTTTCGATTTGAGTGCAGAGAATTGATGGTTTATTCTCCGTACTCACGTTTAGTTTGAATTTGAGTTCGAAGAATTAAAGCCTTAATGTGGGCACTCACTCTCTATTTCGATCTGAGTGCGGAAAATAAGAGCCTTACTGTGAGCACTCACTTCAACTTTGAATTTGAGTACGGAGAATTAAAGCCTTAATGTGGGCACTCACTCTCTATTTCGATCTGAGTGTGGTGAATCGGAGCCTTATTTTGGGCAGTCATTCTCTTTTTCGATTTGAGTGCGGTGAATAAGAGCTTTATTTTGGGTACTCATTCTCTGTTTGAAGTTGAGTTCGAAGAATCAGAGCATTATTGTTGGTACTCACTCTCTGTTTCGATTTGAGTGCGGTGAATAAGAGCGTTATTGTGAGCACTCACTTCCACTTTGTATTTGAGTAGAGAGAATTAAAGCCATATTGTGAGCACTCACTCTCAGTTTGGAGTTGAGTTCGAAGAATCAGAGCGTTATTGTGGGCACTCACTTCCACTTTGTATTTGAGTAGAGAGAATTAAAGCCATATTGTGAGCACTCACTCTCAGTTTGGAGTTGAATTCGAAGAATCAGAGCGTTATTGTGGGCACTCACTCTTAGTTTCGATTCCAGTACGGAGAATGAGCTGCCAATTTTTGGTACTCGTTCGCTATTTTGTTTTAAGTTGTGAGAATCGGCGACGTATTATCATTATTCGCTATTTTTTTAGCTTGAACGCAGATAATTAAGTTCCTATTTTTGCTTTTACCAGCTTAAAACCTTAAATTCAGTGCGCTATTCCTTTCTTAGAGTTATATCATGTGGAATAAGTGCCTTATTCAGTGCACTATTTCCTGATTGAAGATTTATCGTGTGGAATGCGAGGCTTATTCGGCGTGTTATTCCCTGCTCGCTGTTTTATAGTGTCGAATGCGTACTTTATTTAGCATGTTATTTCCTGTTCGGAGCTTTATCGTGTCGAATGTGCGCTCTATTCAGCACGTTATTTCCTACTCAAAGCTTTATCATGTCGAATAATTGCCTTATTCTGTACGTTATTTCCTGTTCGAAGATTTATCGTGTGGAATGCGTGCTCTATTCAGCACGTTATTTTCCAATCGGGGCTTTATCGTGTCGAATGAACGCTTTATTTGGCACTTTATTTCCTGATTGAAGATTTATTGTGTGGAATGCGTGCTTTATTCGGCACGTTATTTCCTGATTGAAGATTTATTGTGTGGAATGCGATGCTTATTCGGCGCGTTACTTTCTGCTCATCAATTTATCGTGTCGGATGCCACCTCTATTCGTCACGTTATTTCTCCTTCGCCTATTTATCGTGCTGAATTCGAGCGCTATTCTGTATGCTACATCTTCTTCACACATACAGCATGTCGAATTCGGCCTTATTATGTAGGATAAGCTGAGGAACGAAGGCTTCCAACCTCATTCGTTCGCTTCGGCAAGATTCCACTGCCCTGCTATCCGCATCAATAAGCGGCTTTGACCTATATTAAAACGACTCTCTTCGGCAACTCGCGGCCTGTCTTAGCAGCACTGTCCTCCATGGGTGACATTTCAAGAAAAAAGAACGTCACCCTGATGGAAGCTGGCTGCTTGGTGGGTGACGTTGCGCATTAGTTGTCTTGGTTGATGAAGGACATTTCCACCATGTCGAAGCGGTGGTGGACGGTCGAGTATTCGAAGGGGACGCCGGACTTGAGGAACATGATTTTTTCGACTTCGAGGACGGGATCGTCGTCTTTGCAGTCGAGGTATTTTTTATCAGTTGCGGTCGGCTTGGCTGCGCGGACGATTTGACGATTGTCGCCGAAAACGATACTCAGCTCTTCACGAATGTAGCGGTAAACGGAATCCTTGAGCACCTCTTCGGTAATACCCGGAATGGTGTTGACCGGCACGACCGTGTTTTCCAGCGAGTACGGACGGCCGCCGAGAATGCGCAGCCGCTGGTAATGATAGATCGGCGTTTCCTTGTTGATCATGAGCTGCTGCTGTTCCGTCTCATCTGGAAAACGAACATCAAAACGAATCACCTTGCTCTCCAGCTCCACCTCATCCTGAATCGCAGTCGTCAGCCCCACATTGTGCCCGATCTGGATGCTTGACTGTGCCTGCAGCAGCGCATTCCGCTTCACATATGTACCTGACCCCTGAATCGTATACACCAGCCCGGCCGTCGTCAGCAGATCCAGCGCCCGCTTGATCGTGACCCTGCTCGTCCCAAACTCCTCGGCAAGTGAATGCTGATCCGGAATCCGCTCATCCACCGCATACTCCTTACTCTTGATCCGCTCCCTGATTTTCTCTGCAACTTCCTTATACTTCGGCAAAGTCCGACCTCCTTTTTAGTAAAATGCTTTCTACGTGTTCATCTATTTTAAAGTATATTTCAGTATTTTACAAATACCCGCTTACATCATTGGTATAGAGCCATTCGAAAAACCCTTTCAGTATACAGTTATGCCGGCTTTCGTCAATCGAACAGGCGGCTCAGCCAGCCTTCAAGAGAAACAGGAAGCAGTGTGCCGAATTCTAACGGTGAAAAATGATACAGGATCGCTAGAATTGACAAAATAAAAATCAGCTGTTCCACTATACTGCCGGTGCTATAGTAAATGAGGTTGAAGCCGGATTGGAATCTTTTCTTGGAAAGAGGCTGCAGCCAGGAGATGCCTTTTTTGGAGAAGGAGTCTTCGACTAGATGCGCAAAGTAGCCTAGACAGAAACAGAAAGCCAGGTTCTCGGAGAACCCGAATGCTTCTGCGAGTGCATATGCACCAGCGCCCATCAGCAGCAATCCCACGATACTGTGCGTGAGTCCGCGGTGCCCGAAGATGGATTTGAAGCTGTGACTGACGCCGGTCAGTCTTCTTCCGATATAGGAATTCGGCTCGTCGATGTCGGGAAATACTGCACCGACGGCGAGCAAAGAAAGACTTCCAACGGTTAGTGCATCGTTGGAAGTCATGTACGGCAGCGAGACGGCGAAGGTCGTTGCCAGATGTGTTTTGTAATTCAATTGATTTTTCTCCTTAATACTTTGAAGTTGTGATTTATTTAGAAGGTATCTTCCATTGGCCTAAATTTAACAGACGGCTGCCTTGTTTCCAGAAGCGCATTAGAACCCAGATGATACCATAACTGATGCCGCCGACCAGCAGCGCGAGTGCAGGAATCGAAAAAACAATTGGAAAAAGCGTTGTATTGATTCCAGCATCCCAAATCAAATCTCGAGTCAGCACATGCACGAGATAGATTCCAAAAGAATATTTTGATATATGGACAATGACGTTTTGAATCGGCTTTTTCAGCTCCAAATCCTGCATAGCATATTTTGCAAAAACAAATGTCCCGACGGCTGCGAAAAAGACATTTGGTGTCAAGTACTCATAAAACAGCGAGTACATTTCTCCATCCATCATCGTTCTGATGGACGTTCCGATAATGGTGACGGCAAAGCCGATGCCGGCAAGCACATACAATACAGTTCGCCATTTCTTAGATAAAGCAATCTTGTGCAGGACATATCCAGCCACAAAATAGCCTGCATAGCCGAGTGTAATGTCTACATTCAGCCCATTGTCCACCACTGTGTCTGTTGATCGCACCGGAAATTGGTTGATCGTAGGAATCAGTATGCCCACAACGAAGCTGAGCAGTAAGAAATAGATGGTCAACTGCCTGTCTCGCGTAATCGGTCTTAAGAAAGGGACGATCACATAGATTTCTGTCAAACGGTAAAGAAACCATAAGTGAAAATAGCCCTGAACAATTTCCAATACGGTTCGGTCTACTTCTTCTACTAAGACAGTTGGATCAGGTTCTGGAAAACTGTTAAAAACAACATATATCACTGACCAGAATACAAAAGCACGGACAAGCCGCCAGATATATTTTGTATACATTTGTTTAGGTTCGATCTTTTTTTCTGGATCCAGAAAAAACATACCGCTGACCATAAATAACAGCGGGACACAAATTCTTGAAATCCCATTTAATAGATTCATCCACTGCCACTGAAAAGTATCAATTTCGTAGCGGTGTGTATCCTTAGAGATAATATGAATGAAGATGACCATAACGATCGCCAGAATCCTTAAGACATCCGCATACCATACGCGCTGCTTCATTTGTTCATTCCTCTCAACCGTTTTGTTTCTTCTATCATATCAAATAATGTAAAAGAACCCTTTTCGGAACGCTTGTTTTGTAACCATTCTGCTTAAAAACAAGAAAATCCAGAAGCCGCCGTATCATGACCGCTGAATTCGGCTATGATGCTGCGTACTCCCAGATTTCCAGATATTAATGGAGTTGATGGATATGATCGAGTGGATATGATCGAATGTTTATTATCGAATGTATCCGCTGATTATTCGCCTTGTTGTTTGGTCAAAATTCTTGGACCCTCTTTTGTAATGGCAATCGTATGCTCGTACTGGCAGCTTAATCCGCCATCTTGGGTACGGGCTGTCCAGCCATTGTTGTCCATTTTAGATTTCCATGTTCCGGTATTGACCATGGGCTCGATTGTAATGACCAAACCTTCTTTCAGGCGCATGCCTTTCCCAGCTTGTCCGTAATGCGGAACACTTGGTCCTTCATGCAGTGTGGGTCCAATGCCGTGTCCAATAAATTCACGGACAATTGAAAAGCCTTCTGCTTCAACATAGGTTTGGATCGCATGTCCAATGTCGCCGATCCGGTTGCCAAGTTGTGCTGCTTCGATTCCTTTATATAAAGCTTCCAAAGTCACGTCCATCAGTTTCTTTACTTCATCAGTGGATTCTCCAACGGCATAGCTCCAGCAAGAATCGGATAAAGCACCATTTAAATTAATGACCATATCCACTTTGATCAAGTCGCCTTTTTTCAGCTTTTGGCTTCTGGGAAATCCGTGGCAGATCTCGTCATTGACACTGACACAGGTCGCATACTCGTATCCTTCAAAGCCTTTTTGCTCAGCGATCGCGCCGTGTTCTTCGATCAGTTTTTCAACGTACTGATCAATATCAGTTCCAGTAATGCCTGGTTTGATAAAGGTTCTCAGTTTTTCGTGGATATCTGCCAAGACGTCTCCTGACTTATCCATCGCTTCTATTTCTCTGGGTGATTTCAATGTAATCACGTCATCAGTCCCCTTAAACATTTAGATTATTCTCTATTATACCGAAAAAACGTTCAGTTCGGAACCATCATTCTTTCAAAATGAGAAGTTGTTCATTTGCGGCAGCAGTATGCTAATCAAGATACTCTAACGTCAGATCTACTTCTTGATTGTTGAAAAATGCCTGTGTCAAAGGTTTGTGCAGCGAGTTAGATGGGACTAAAGCTACCAGGTTCTGTACGTATCCCAGGTCAGAAAAGACAGGAATGATGTCGGAAGAAAGACCAACCTTCTCCTCTGACTCACTATCAAAATAAAGGCCGGAATCATTTATATCTTCAGTAACAAATGGCGTCATTCCGCCATCAGCGCCGAAGCTTTCATAAGCTGCCTCAGAGATCAGGATCAAGTCATACTCGCCCGCTGTCAGCTGTGCAAAAAAGCGCTCTGACATCTGTCCTGTCGGCGTTGCCGTAACGAGAACGTCTCCTTCAACTGTTTCTGTTTCTAGTTCTGAACTGACTTCTTCTTGTAGCGCTTGTATTTGCGGATCAGATAAGGCTGGTCCTAAAATACCCACATGATAGCCGACTTGCGGTCGCCCAAACCACTGAAATCCCATATAAATAATAAAAAATACCAGCAGTATCCCGCCAATCACATGCCATTTATAATATTCCCAAAAGTAAGTCAGTTTTTCTTTGAAAGGGTCATCTGATTGCAAGATTTCTTTTGCTTTTGTCTTCGCCATTATGTACATCCTTTTCCATCTTTTTACCGTTAAGAGTTATCCGCTTTCATTTTACCACATTCTCTCTTTTAGAGAAACCAGTGAGAAGATGGTGAAGACTGTAATTTGATTTTGCACAATTTAATTTGTATACTTGCTACTGAATGCAAATGATTTAAGGTCCTATTGATTTTTGATATGCTTGATTTAGAATTGAAAACAACTCAAAAACAATGAGATCGAATATCATTCTATTAAAGAAAGAAGGACGAATAAATGAAAGCTATTGTTATCGAAGAATATGGTTCTGCGGATCAATTAGTAGAACGCGATCTTCCAACTCCTGAAATCAAAGACGATCAAGTACTGGTCGAGCTTTACGCTACTTCTATCAATCCGATCGACTGGAAAATGCGTGCAGGCTATTTAGCCCAAATGCTTGATTATGAATTTCCGATTATTTTAGGCTGGGATGCTGCGGGAATCGTTAAAGAAGTCGGTTCAGCGGTAAAAAACTATCAAGTCGGCGATCGTGTCTTCTCCAGACCTGAGACAAATCCGAGAGGGACATACGCAGAGTATATTGCAATAGACGAAAATCTGTTAGCTCCCCTTCCTAAAGGTGTCTCTTTTGAAGAAGCCGCTTCTGTGCCTTTGGTTGGACAAACAGCGTGGACAGCGCTTGTCGAACTTGCGAAAATAAAAGCTGGCGATAAAGTCCTGATTCATGCTGGAGCCGGCGGTGTAGGCAGCCTGGCTATTCAGATTGCTAAGCATTTCGGTGCTGCTGTGGCTTCTACTGCCAGCGAGGATAATGAAGATTACCTGAAAGACTTAGGCGTAGATGTATTCATTGATTACAAAAAGCAAGATTTTGAAAAAGAATTAGCTGATTATGATATCGTCTTTGATACCATGGGTGGCGACATTCAGGAAAAAAGCTTCAATGTCTTGAAAGAAGGCGGCATTCTGGTCTCTATTACAGGACAACCTAATCAAGCGCTTGCTGAAAGCAAAGGCATCAGAACAGCTTATTTCTTCCTGGAACCGGATGGTGCACGTCTTGCTAAACTAGGAGAATTGATGGAGAGCGGCGCAATGAAACCGACAATTGGCAGCCAGTTCCCTTTCTCAGAAAACGGTTTGCGTGAGGCGCACCGATTAAGTGAAACCCACCATGCAAAAGGAAAAATCGTCATTAATATTAAAACCCCTTCCTCCTGATGAATTTGATCGGGCTATTTTCCATTTTGCAATTGAGGGCTGGTTTTCTTTCGTTATTTTTAGAAAGCTGCTTCTTTTTATTTGCTTTTTCTCTTAAAACCAACTAAGTTATAGAAGTATTTAAATCGTACTTATTACGCTTTTATACTTTACTACAGTAACCCTTTTAAGCTCCTTTTTGACTTATCTAGTCTAGTGACAAGGTGCTTAAAAGATGACTAAGTACTGAATGCTTGCTTATTTGATTACGTTAAGGAGAAGGATTATGGATACAGATTATAGATATGACACGCAATTATTGATTGAAGGAGAAAATCTTTCTGAGGATAACATTTTCGATCATATAAAAAATACGTTTGAAGGCGACAGCTTGCTGGCTGTCGGCGATGAATCGCTGGTCAAGATTCATTATCATACAAACAGACCTTGGGAGATTCTAGAGTACTGCTCTACTCTCGGAGAGATTTTTGATATTGTGGTGGAAGATATGTTCCGCCAGTCTAAAGGACTAAAAGGTTAATGTAATATCGGCATCTACTGCTTTAATGCAGTAGGTGTTTTTTATTGTGTGCTTGCTTTTTTTAAGGTGGATTCTTTGCTATACTATTTAAATGAATAGTGAAATAAATGGACGTTTAATGAAATAATTGGTGTACAGAAAGGATGACAAGCGTGCCTAAAGTAATGATCGTTTATGCCAGCTTGACAGGCAATACGGAAGAATGTGCTGAGATTTTAGAATCAGCTTTTGAAGAATTAGGTGCAGAAGTCGAGTTGGTGGAAAGTTTTTCTGCTGATCCAGAAGACTTTTTAGATATGGATATTGTGATCGTTGGGACGTATACGTACGGAACGGATGCTGATCTGCCGGATGAGATCGTTGACTTTTATGAAGAATTGGAAGAAGTCGACTTGACGGGTAAAATCTACGGAACGTTTGGCTCCGGCGATACATTCTATGAGAAATACTGCAAGTCGGTGGATGATTTTAGTGATCAGTTCGAGAAGGCGGGTGCAATCAAAGGTGCCGAGAGTGTAAAAGTCGACTTGGATCCGGAGCAGCCGGATATTGAAAATCTCCAAGCGTTTGCGAAGGCATTGTGCGAAGCACACGAGAATCAAGGGGTATAATTGTTTTGAAACTGGTGTTGTGGAGCGGATCTCTGTGATGCCGGTTTTTTTATTCGCACTCTTTTGTATGTTTGTGTATACTTTTAGTTAGTGACTTACTTTAAATATGGAAAGAGGTTTGTGTTATGTCGTTAACGGACACTTATAAGTTAAAGAATGGTGTGGAGATTCCGGTTGTTGGTTTTGGGACTTGGCAGTCTTCTGAGGAGGATGCTGAGCAGTCTGTGCTTTGGGCGCTGGATGCTGGATATCGTCATATTGATACGGCTGCTGCTTATCGCAATGAGGCGGGTGTTGGTCGCGCGCTTAAGAAGAGCGGTTTGAAGCGTGAAGAAATTTTTGTGACGACGAAGCTCAGCAACAAGGAGCATGGTTATGAGGAAGCGAAACAGGCGATTGAGGATTCTTTGAGCAAGCTGGATTGCGAGTATATTGATTTGTACTTGATTCACTGGCCGAATCCTATTAAATATCGCGATAACTGGAAGGAAGCGAATGCTGAAAGCTGGCGTGCGATGGAAGAAGCGGTTGAAGCGGGTAAAATCCGTGCTTTAGGTGTTTCCAATTTCCATGGCCATCATTTAGATGCATTGGCTGAAACGGCTAAGATCGAGCCTACACTGAATCAGATTCTATTGAACCCAAGCGATATGCAGCCGGAAGTGGTTCAGTATAACAAGGATCACGGTATTGTATCTGAGGCATACAGCCCGCTGGGTACTGGTAAGATTTTTGAGGTTGAAGAGTTGAAGGAATTGGCTGCGAAGTATGATAAGTCGATTGCTCAGCTTGTGTTGCGCTGGAGCCTGCAACATGGATTCTTGCCGCTGCCTAAGTCTGTTCATGAGGAACGTGTGCGCGAGAATGCGGATATTTTTGACTTTGAAATTTCTGAAGAAGATATGAAGCAGATCGATGCTTTGAAAGGCCGTGCTGGTGAAGCTGCGGATCCTGATCAAACTCAATTTTAATTGATTTATGTTCGGTTGAAATGAAATTTGGGAAGTCGCTTTGGGCGGAAGACGGTTTGTCTTTTGTCTGAGGCGGCTTTTTTGTTTAGGGGCTGGTGGTTTTAAGTTGGACTGGTGGATTCTCGGCCTGGTGCCGAGAATATTGTCGTTATTAATCTGTTTTGATTAGGTATTTTGAGGACTGAGCGTTCTATTTGGCAGGTTCTTTTGAAATGTGTCGCTGAATAGGGATCGGATTCGTCATCTTATTCCGGTTTCTTTCATTTATCTCGCTGAATAACGACCTAATTCGGCGACTTATTTCGATTCTTTCCATTTATCTTACTAAATAATCCTCCAATTCGACGACTTATTTTGAATCTTCCTTTTTATCTCACTGAATAACGACCTGATTCGACATCTTATTTTGAATTTTTCTTTTTATCTCACTGAATAGGCCTTCAATTCGACACCTTATTCTGAATTTTACTTTTTATCTCGCCGAATAACGACCTAATTCGGCGACTTATCCTGATTCTCCCCTTTTATCTCGCTGAATAACGACCTAATTCGGCGACTTATCCTGATTCTCCCCTTTTATCTCGCTGAATAGTGCCCTTATTCGATATCTTATCCTAATCCGTCCCACCTATCTCTTTAAATGGCAATTCAACTCACATCAGCTTTAAAAGTCTATCTTCTTTAACAAAGAATAGTTTCTCTAACAGGCAAACGCTCTAACTAAAAAAGCCGCTCTCAGTCTGATTCAGCAGTTTCGTGCTGATCAGCCGAGAGCGGCTTCGAACGTTTTTCAATTATCTTTTCCGCTTAGCTGACAGAATGTTTATAGCAAGCAGAATCAATCCTACTGCTGAGATAACTGCGCCGGCGATGAGCCATGGTGTTCTGTATTCAAGTTGAATTTCATTGTCACCTTCAACCACCGGGATACCGATAAAGCCGAGATTTGCTTTGACGATCTCAACTGGTTCTCCATTCCGCTCAGCGTGCCAGCCTTCTGAGTAAGGAATCGTAGTGACCAGTATTTCGTTCCCCTGGCTTGTGACGGAACCTGCTACTGTTTGGCTGCCGAACGTCGAGATCTCTAGAGCATTTTCGTTTTTCTTTTGAGCTTCTGCAGCGATCTCTGCTTCGTCGATCGGTTTAGCAAATAAGTCTATGGGCCCGACAGTATAGATACCAGGCCGATTTAAATTCACTGTGACAGTTTCGTCTGTCGCTGCTTCTACGTAGCCCATATTGATCAGAATCGTTTCTCGTCTGAAATAAGAACTGAAGCTGTAGCGGTCAGATTGGTAGATACTTTTACTGATGTCCCCATACTCTGCTGTCAGATGATAATTGGTCGGCTGCCTCAGTAAGGGATTTTCATCCAGCGGGTCGTATCGCAAACCGCTTGCACGAACATAGAGTTCTGAGCCAACCACAGCTTCAGGAGAGTCGATTGTTAACGTCATATTGATCTCGCCAGATTCTGAAACAATTTGCTTATCAAAAATGTCTGTTGTAGGCGTTTCTTCAGAAATGGTTAATTCATAAGGCACTTTTAAAATAGTTGGTTCTTGTTCAATTCCCTCCAACTCCGAGTTGCTCACAACTTCTTCATCCAGTACAGCATTTTCAGATAAAACAGCTTCTTTTTCCAGTGCATTATACTGTTCAAAAACTTCTGCTGTTACTGCACTGTCTTCAAGGTAAGCGAGCGGTGCTGCGTAGTCGGTTTGTGCTCTGACAAACCCGTTTTCAGTCTCTACTATCTCATAACCGAATGGAATGTAGGCTGCTTTTTCCGTTTCCGTAATAATTGTGTCAATGCCCAGCAGACGATTGATGCCGCTTCGATCATCAATCCCGCCGCGCAATGGTTGAATAATTTGATAGCCGCTGGTTTCAATAGCCTGAGCCAATTCGGACAGAGCCCCATTTGAAACAGAAAGATAGGAATTCAAGCCCATTTCATCCAGATAAATGAATTGATTTTTTATCTGATTGTCTTTTGACGTTACGCCGATTCGGTTGATTTTTTTAGAAGCCGCTGAAGCCGCTGAACTGGCTGAATCGTCTGTTGAGTCTTCTAGATCGCCGAGTGCTTCTCTATAAGAGGTTTCTGCTGTTCCAAGCTCCACGACCTGTCCGGCCATATTATCTCCAAACGGATAATAGAAAAAGACGGCATTGGAAATCATATTCAAGCATACTAAGCCAAGCAGGATTATATTCAGCTGCTGACCTTTAAAGCGATTTGAGAACAATGCAAACCACATCAGCCAGCCAAACAGCAGCGGAATCAGCATGTAAAACGTTAGGTGATTTCGAATGAACAAGGCCAAACAGGCTATGCCCGTATAGATGACCAAAAACCATTTCACCTTTTTACGAGCATTCAAAACCAGATCAGTCTGCCGGTCAATCAAGTAACCACCGGCGAGTGCCATGTAAAAGGCAAAGACGAAGGAAAATCGATTATAAGGTCCGGACAGTCCATTCATCAGGGAGCCTAAAAGTGGAAACAGCAGCAAGACTCCTAAAATGATTAGAACGACCTTTACATAACGAGTCTGATGATCTTTTTTCAAAGAAAACAATGCGATAAACGACAACAGTGAAAAACCGCCGATAGTCCAGAAATAGCTTCCCGGCGCAATCGCATGCTTAATGAGCGCAACATAATATTCCAGCGGGTAAATCCATAAGTTGATTTCTACGCCGCCCGGACTTCTGGACGAGTGGAGAAACCCATAGACCATGGGTAAAAACAAGACTGCCGCAATCATCAAACCGACTAAGTACGCATACACTGTCTTCATAAATAAGCTGAAAAATGATTTAAAGGAGTGTTCTTCTTTCATTGTAAAATAGCGCACCATAGCATAGATAAAAATCAGAATCGTCAGTTTATAGAAAAAATAGAAATTACTGAAAGCACTGACGGCTACTGCCAGCATGAAAAAAGTACTGGATTCTTTTCGCAAGATTTTTTCAGCACCCAAGCATAACAGCGGGTACCAGATCAACGCTAGAATAAAGAACGGATGACGGGACATATTGAAGATGCCATAGTTTGCAAATGCATAAAGAATGGCTCCGGTCAATCCGGCAGAATGAGAAAAATTCATTTTTCTAGCAAAGAACAAAAAGACTGCACCTGCGCTCCAGACTCTGACGAAACTGAGAAGGTGAAAAGCGAATTCGCTCCAAGATGGCGGAAATAGTAAACCTAAGTAAATAAAGGGATCTCCGATAACGTAATAGCCATAAGACTGGATGACATCGGCACCCATGCTGATCGACCAGTCCCATAACGGAAATCCATCACCACTGAGTAAGCCGCGCAGCTTTTCAAGGTAATCGCCAAAAATCAGAAAATGCTGTGTCAAACCGTCACTTGTCCAGATAAAGGAAGCATCGAGCACTAAAAAGTAAGCAGAAAAAATTGCAGCCATCATGACTATAAAAATAGCGGTATAAATCCACAAGGTTTTTAAGCTGATCTGCTGGTTAATAGCCAAATCCGCTTGATTCGTTTGTTTGGTCTGATTCATTTTACCCCTCTTCCTGTTTGAAAATGAACAGTTTGCTGAAGGCGTAATTCACGACCACAACGATAAATTGAGTAATGATTTTAGAAATATTGGTATCGATCGTCAAAAAGTCTACTAAAATAAACATACTCAGCATATCAAAAAGTCCGGACACTAGACGGAATCCGACAAAAAGATAAAACTCGCGGAACGCTTCTTTAGTCGAGGTCGAAGTGGATTTAAAGACGTACTTTTTATTGGTCACAAAAGCGAATAGAATCGCTGCAATAATAGATATAGCGTTGGCAAATAAATAGGGTGTATCCAGTAAAGTGTCGAAGACATAAAATACGCCGATATTCACAATTGTCGCTAGAACGCCAAAGAATAGATAGTCTATTACTTCTTGATATTTAAAGTATAAGGATTTGATTTGCTTCATAAAAGAGATTCGTCCTTTTCATTCTTTTCATCCACTGATTTATCAGTTGGAGTGACTTCTATTTCATCCGTAGTCTTTTGCTCATTTTCTATGGAAGATTCTCTTGTAAAATAAGGCGGTCTGCCTTTCGTTTCTACAAACACTCTGCCAAGATATTCTCCGATGACTCCCAATGAAATCAACTGGATTCCGCCTAAGAACAAAATTGCGGCCAGTAAAGTCGGATAGCCGGCAGCATTTGTTCCAAACAGCAGTGTCTTCGTAATTTCGACCGCTAAAAAAATAAAAGCTAAAAAGGAAATGATGAACCCGATATAGGACCAGATTTTCAGCGGAACGGTACTGTAAGAAGTAACGCCATCCATCGCCAATTTAAACAGCTTGCTCCATTTCCACTTGGTTACGCCGGCTGCTCGTTCTTCTGCATAGTATGAGATTTCTTTTTTCTTGAAGCCGATCCATCCGTACATGCCTTTTGTATATCGCTCGGATTCTCTAAGCTGCCTTAAAGCTACTACACACTTTTTGTCCAGCAATCTAAAGTCACCGGCTTGTGGAAAGACTTTTTCAGGCGTCATTTTTTGTACGAGTTTATAATAGAGTTTGGATGTCAAGACTTTTAGGAAAGTCTCTCCTTCTCTTTTTTTACGCACAGCGTACACGTCTTCATAACCTTGTTCCCACCAGCTGATCATTTCCTGCATCACTTCCGGCGGGTGCTGCAGATCGGCATCAATAATGACGACACCATCTCCTGTTACATGGTCAAATCCGGCCAGCATCGCCGTTTCTTTTCCATAGTTTCTGGATAAGTCCACATACTGCATCCGCTGATCTTGCTGATTCAATTCTCGTAATAATTCCAACGTGCGGTCAGAGCTGCCGTCATTGACAAATAAAAACTCAAATTCATACTGGCTGATCGTTTCACTGACCGTATTCAACCGCTCGACCAGCTGCGGGAGTACTTCTTCCTCGTTGTATGCAGGAATAATAACAGAAATCTTTTTCATCATGTTTCCTCAATTCTACTCAGTACCCTTTTTTTATTCGTTAAATCCGCGTCCATAAGAATGATTATAGGGTACATAGTTTTTATCATGTAATGCTTTTGCGGCAAATGCCGGCCAGTTCGGATTTCTTAATAACGGTCTGCCGAGCGAAATTAAATCTGCTTGCCCATCTTCCAGAATATAATTGGCCAAGCTTGGATCGCCTAGTTTTCCGACTGTTGAAATAAATAGGTTTGAACGCTCTTTAAACCGTTTGGCATATTGTGTCTGGTATCCAGGATAAATACTGTCAGGACGTTTGGGCAGTAAGCCTCCGGTCGAGACATCGACTGCATCAACAGATAATGTTTCAAGCCATTGATTCATCTGATCAAACTCTTCTAAAGTTGTACTGTTCTCATCATAGTCACTGGCAGAAAATCTGACCCAGACGCTGCCTTGAAATACAGACTTCACAGCAAGCAGCACTTCTTTCAGTAATCGGAAGCGGTTTTCCAGTGTCTGCGGTCCATACTCATCTGTTCTCTGATTGGTAAGCGGTGAGATGAACTGATTGATCAGGTAGCCGTGTGCTGCGTGTACTTGAATAACGTCAAATCCGGCTTCTTGCGCTCTTGCCGCACTGTTTTTGAAATCTTGGATGATTTTTTCGATTCCTTCAGCAGTCAGTGCATTCGGTGTATGGTACTGGGCGCTGTAAGCTAGTGCACTCGGGGCAACCAAATCTTCTGCATCTTCAGCTTTTCTCCCAGCGTGAGCCAATTGAATACCGGCTTTGCTGCCTAATTCATGTAAAACTCTGACCAGCGTTTTTAGTTTATCTGTCTGCTGATCACTATAAATACCCAAATCCTGATCGGTAATGCGGCCTTCCGGAGAAACGGCTGATGCTTCTAGGATAATCAAACTTGCTCCTCCGATTGCACGGCTGGCATAGTGGGCTTCGTGGAAAGGCGTTAGGACGCCATCTTCTTTATGTACAGCATACATACACATGGGCGCCATCACGATCCGGTTTTTCAAGTTCAGCTTTCCCAATTGCAGCGGTTCAAATAATTTTGCCATTTTAACTTCTCCTATCTCGTAACTCTATCAATAGCTATTCTATCACGTTCAGTAATCTTCAATGGATTAATTTGTCTTTTCATTAAAAAACTATTATTTGCTTATGCGTTTTTTTACTCTCAAACTATAGAAAAAACCAAAAAAAGAAGACAACTCTAATCTAGTTAGAATTGTCTTCTTTTTTCATTGTACCTGTTTGTTCCAAAGCTTAGTGGTCATATCAATGATCGCCTGTACTTTTTGGCTGATTTCTTCTTCATTGTACACCAACTGACCCTGTGCTACCAGCATAGCAACACCATGGATAACCGGCCACAATATATCCAGCAGCTCTTGCAGACTTGCATCATCCCAAACATTCAGTTCTTTATTTAAAAGTCCTTTAATGGCTTCATAAGAGAATGCATGCAATTCGACCGCTTGCAGTTCACGATCCATAAAAATTGCTGAAAATAGTGTCGGTTCTTCTTTTGCAAATAGAATATACTTTTTGCATACAGAAGTCAGATCAGATTGCGGAGTGTTAACCATAAAGATTTCTTCAGCTAAATACTGCTTAATATAGTCAAGCAGTCCAACTTTAAGATCATCCATATTTTTAAATTCTTTATAGATGGGTTGCGTTGAAGAATTCATCTTGATTGCAATTTGTCTAGCGGTAAATTGCTTAAACCCGCTTGTTCTGAGAAGCTCCATAGAAGCATCTAAGATATTCTCTCTCAAAATCGTTCGTTGTCTTGGCACCTTCCTATCTCCCTCAATTCATATTTTCAACCTTGCCTAGTTGACAATAGATAGTAGTATAACATACTTAACATCTATTGAAAAGACAGTATGTATCCTTTAAATACAGTATACTAAAAAACAAAAGTTATTAAAATACTGATATTCAAGCCTTTATATAACATATGTTATTATACGAATTGGAATTAATCTCGTCATAACTATTATTTTTGAATAGTTAGATAGTAACAAAAATTTAAAAATCAATGCTAAATTCAACCTAAAAGAATCTAGTCTGCTTTCTCAGACTCGGACATTCTCGCACTGTTTATTAAAATATGCTATTATATAAAATGAGGTATAAATATTCATTACAGGAGGATATTACAATGAGTTTAGAAAATTTTAACAATTTATTACAGAAATACGCTAATTTAATCGTCACTACTGGTGTCAATGTTCAAGACAGTCACACTGTCGTATTGAGCATTGATGTTGAACAAGCTCCGCTTGCGCGTATGATTACTGAAGCTGCTTATAAAAAAGGCGCAAAAGAAGTGATCGTCAAATGGGCTGACGACAGCATCACTCGTTCAAAATTCCAATATGCTCCCGAAGAAGTCTTGACTGACGTTCCTCAGTACCGAATTGATGAAAGTTTGGATCACATTGAAAAAGGGGCAAGCCGTATTAGTGTCCGCTCTTCTGACCCAGATTCATTAAAAGGATTAGACAGTTCTAAAATCGCTGCTGCACAAGCGGCATTAGGAAAAGCATTATCTGAACAGAGAAAAGCAACTCAATCCAATAAAGTCAGCTGGCTGGTTGCTGCAGCTGCTGGAGAAGCATGGGCTGCAAAAGTATTTCCGGACTTAGAGTCGACTGAAGAACAACTAGATGCTCTTTGGGACGCTATTTTTAAAGCCGTCCACTTATATGATGAAGACCCAATCAAAACTTGGGAAGAAAAAGACAAAACGCTAGAAGCAAAAGCTGAAGAGTTGAATAAAGAACAATTTGTTGCCCTTCATTATACTGCTCCGGGCACTGACTTGACTGTCGGATTGCCTAAAGGTCACCGCTGGGAAGGTGCTGGAAGCTTAAACGCTCGCGGAGAACGCTTCATGGCGAATATGCCGACTGAAGAAGTCTTCACTGCTCCAGATGCTAACCGTGTTGATGGGGTTGTTGTTTCAACGAAACCTCTAAGCTATGCTGGAAATATCATTGAAGGCATGGAATTCCACTTTAAAGATGGAAAAGTTGAAAAAGTAACAGCGAAAAACGGCGAAGACGTGATTACTAAACTGGTCGATACGGACGAAGGCTCTGCTCGTTTAGGCGAAGTTGCCTTAGTACCGGATGCTTCTCCAATTTCTCAATCAGGATTGACATTCTTCAATACATTATTTGATGAGAATGCTTCTAACCACTTTGCATTAGGGTCTGCTTACGCGTTCAACCTGCAAGGCGGAACAGAAATGTCTGAAGAAGAACTTAAGGCTGCCGGACTAAATCGTTCTGACGTACACGTTGATTTCATGGTGGGATCAAATGAAATGGATATTGATGGTATACGTGAAGATGGTACTCGCGTTCCAGTATTCCGTAAAGGTGCTTGGGCATAATCACTATAAGATGAACAAGATGACTAAATGAAAAAGAGATAGCTGCTTTCTAAGCGGCTATCTCTTTTTCACTTTATAAACCATAACGTGCTCCCCATTGTCCTCATCTATGATCCCAGTCTTTGTAAAGCCTGCTTTCTTGTATAATTGTTCTGCCTGCTGATTTTCCGGTTCGATGCTCAAAACAATGTCCTTTACTGGCCAATTCTGCTGGATATAGTTAAGTATTTTAGTTAAAAAGAGCGATCCGTAGCCTTTTCCTTGATGCTGACTGTCAATCATATACCGGTCCAGCCAAATGTAGCCTTTTTCTTGATGGAAGGCACCGATCATAGCAAATCCCACTGGATAGGCATCTACATATAAACCATAAGTTGACCAAGCAAACCGGGTTTCGTAGACTGCTTCAAGCATAGATTCTGTATTCGGAGCAACGAATGACGCTTGATGCGGATGAGGTTTCAGCTCTGCAATGGCTCGCCAGTTATCCTCAGTTACTGGACGGATTGATAATGTATCCACTTTGTTCTCCCTTTACTGTCGATTTAGTCATTGACTATTTCTTTGGCTCTATCCATTCTATGGTATCACAAAAAAGACAGCACTTCAGCGCTGTCTTTTTACTATCATGCCGTCTAGTTTTCATTAGACTCTACTTTAACGACAAAGGCTTCATATGGCGCTAATGTCAGTTCATTCAAGTCATATTCCGAGCGATCATAGTTTGCGATCATCGGTATATTAGGTGTTGATGTTTCTGCTAGGGAACAGCGAATCGTTTCAGGACTGAAATTCGCTGTGACTAACCAGGTTTCTCCTTCAAATTCTCGTTCATATGCAAAGATATGTGGATGATCCTTCAGCAGCAGTTTAAAAGTACCTTTTACGATAATCGGATGCTCTTTGCGCAAGTGGATCAGTTTCTGGTACGTATAAAAAACGGACTGCTCGTCATTTACCGCTGCTTGGACATTGATCTCAGAAGTATTTGGGTTTACGGTCATCCACGGCTCTCCATCAGTAAAGCCGCCGTTTTGGCCTGCCGTCCACTGCATTGGTGTACGGGCATTATCTCTTCCTTTTGCATTGATGGTTTCCATAATCTCCGCTTCAGTCCAGCCTTCAGCTAATTTTTCTTCATAGAGATTCAGACTTTCGATATCCTGTGCTTGATCAATCTGTTGAATCGGATAATTGGTCATTCCGATTTCTTCCCCTTGATAAATATATGGTGTTCCTTTCATCATATGCAGCAGAATCGCCAGCATTTTCGCACTTTCTACACTAAAAGTTTGATCATCTCCAAATCTTGAAACAATCCTCGGAGTATCATGATTGTTCCAGAATAAACTGTTCCAAGTCGTTTCCGGCAGTTGCGTCTGCCATTTATTGAAAACCTGTTTAAATTCAGGCAAATCCAATGATTTTAACTGCCATTTTGACGTATTCGGCTGTTCATCCAGCATTAAATGTTCGAACTGAAACATCATATTCAGCTCTTTACTTGATTCATCCGCGAATAATGGGGCTGTCTCTGGCGTTACAACCCAACTTTCTCCAACGGTCATAACATCATAATGCTCAAACGTCTCTCGTCGCATTTCTTTTAGAAATTCATGCAGTCTGGGACCGTTCCCTGTGATCTGGTTGTCCGCATCCTTTCCGAGCAAATCGATCACATCCATTCGGAAGCCGCCGATGCCTTTATCCAGCCAGCGGTTCATCATCTGATAGATGTCCTTTCGCATTTGTTCATTTTCCCAATTTAAATCAGGCTGTTTTTTACTGAAAAGGTGAAGATAGTACTGATTTGTTTGCGGTTCATATTTCCATGCTGACCCGCTGAAAGCCGACCGCAGTTCATTCGGCGCTTTCCCATTCACCGGGTCTCTCCAGATGTAATAGTCACGGTAAGGACTGTCTATATTGGATTTTGCAGACTGAAACCAGGCATGTTCGTCGGATGTATGATTCACGACGAGATCCATAACAATGCGGATACCGCGTTCTTTTGCTTCATCGATCAGCTGTTCCATGTCTTCCATCGTTCCAAACTCAGGATGGATTGCCTCGTAGTCGCTAATATCATAGCCGTTATCATCATTTGGCGATGCATAAACCGGACTTAGCCAAATCACATCCACACCTAGTGTCTGTAAGTAATCCAGACGCTGGATGATTCCTGGGATATCTCCGATGCCGTCTCCATTCGAATCTTGAAAACTTCTAGGATAAATCTGATAAACAACTGCTTCTTTCCACCAAGTCATCATAAGCTCCTTTTCTTAATAGGGAAATTTGGTTGAAATCAAGGTATGTTCTATTTTTTGACCATTCAGCATTTTATACAAAGTATTCATGCCGACTGCTCCCCATTCTCTTTTTGAGTAGGCAACACTTTTGATCGGCGGAGTGATGTAGCGGCTGACGAGCAGATCATCAAAGCCGGTTATCCTTACTTGTTCTCCAAGCTTATAGGGTGTGTGACTAAAGTAATTATGAGCACCGATGCCCATTTCATCATTCAAGGCTAAAATTTCAATGTTGTCCAGCTTATGCTGTTTTGCTTCTTTTTCAATCTCGCGAGCCGCTTGAAACCCTGATATCTCAGTAAATTCCCCTTTATATATACGGAACTGTTTGCCAATTCTGGATATTTCCTGGGTAGCAGCTTCTAACCGTTCTTTTGTATCGAAATTTCCTTTTGGACCGCTGATAATTTCTATCGTTTCCGCTGGAGACTGTTTCAAATGCTGAACCGCTTCGCGGATCCCTTTTTTATTATCTAAAAGGACCTGACGAATATTGGGATGATCAAGCTGTCGATCTAATACGACGATCGAATGCCCCGCATTTGCATATTCAAGCAATTGCTCGTCATGGTAATACCAGTCCATTACGATAATCCCATCGATCATTCCTTGAGGAAGAAACAATCTAGAACGCTCTCCTGAACAGGCGATGATATCATACTGCAGTTCTCGTGCCATGTGCTGAATCCCGTCCAGCAATTCACCATAGAAACTTCCGCTGTAACTGGAAAGATATACACCGATAATATTATTTTTTTTATTCCGCAAGTTCTGACCTGCGCGGTTTGGAACATAATTCATATTTTTAGCTATCGTTAAAATGCGATCCCTTGTTTTTTCACTTACTCTGGGACTTCCATTCAACGCATAGGAAACGGTGGATATGGAGACGTTGGCTTTTTTAGCAATATCTTTGATTCCTACCATATGGCTTACCTTACTTTCTTTTTTCATTCTTAGTTTCTATTGTATCTGCAAAAGAAAGGCTTTACAAGATAATATAAAAGCCTAATTTGGATCCAGCTTCATTTTAAGATGGACGAGAAAGGTCTAAGGCGCCCCTTTGACATTTTTGATAGTGAAAGACTGTTCATTAAAGCCTTCCTCAATTGGTCAGCTTTAATGAACAGTACTTTTGCAACTTCAGTCTATTTACTTAAACCCTATTTCCTGACTATTTAACGTCAGTTTCGTTATCCATAAACGGGATACCGTACTTCGATCACGGTCTCTGAATCGTCCAAGCTTTGTTCTAGAGCCGCTGGAGCAATTCGAACACCGGCATTCCGGTAGGGATTAGAGATTGTTTCTTGATCGACTGTTGACCCATTAATGGTTACTCTTAACTGTTCTTCTTCTGTATAAAGATAATGAATCGTCAGTGGATGACCGTTAAATCGGTACTGTATCTGCAGTCCGTCCATTTCTTTTGTCAGTACCGGATCCAGTACAAGGGACTTTCCTTGTACCCGAAAACCTAGTCCGCTGGCAATGAGCTGGTTCAGATAAATCCCTGGTCCGCTGGAATAAATTCTCCAGCCGCCTTTGACTTTTACTTCACCTTTTTTAACAAGATCAAAGTTCTTCTGCGCTTCATAGCGGTCTGAGAAATCCGCATCTGAACTGCTGAAATAGTTGTTGCTCTGTCTGATTTCTGCATTTTCGACGACTTCAGGAAGGTTGATTGGATTAATAGTCTCGAACCCTTTCCAGACTTCATCCGCTTTACCGATTTTTGCCATGGCTTCAATATAACGAATATGCGCATGTACATACATCAATCCAATCTCACGACCAAAGTTCGCTGCTTGCTCAGCTCGCTTGAACTGATGGCTCACGCCTCCGCGGTATGTTGCCGGACGATTCATCAGCCGCACGCCGTCTGGTGTATTCAAGTGTTTTTGGATAACTTCATAATGCGCCAGTGCTTGTTCTTTGGAGAACAGTTCACTGATCATACCACGAATCATCGGCAGCAGACGATACTGAATGCCGGTCGTCTGATCATCTGGATGAATCATCTTCTCTACTTCTTTTTCACTTGGCATATAGACAAATCCAGGTACCACTTCATTTGAAGAAATGTAGCGATCGAAGTCTGAGCGGATTTTTTCTGCCAAGGTCTTAATAGTTTCAGACCATTTATCTTCTTGCTTTTTCAATACTTGAGCAAATTTTGTAAGTGTCTGATACGTCAACGCAATCGTCCAGCTGCTCGCCATATATTTTTTCAAACTTTGGTCATGCGGCTGCAGGGTATCATCCCAGTCTCCATCGCCATAGGAAGATAAAAATGTATCCCAAAGAAAATGCGACTGTATATAATCAATCTGTTTCTGGACGTGATCTCTGATTGAAGCCGTTTGGGCAGTCCGTTCTTTTGTCGTCTTGTCAAAATAAGGAACCTCAACGTCTAAAATGCTGACGTCATTTGTCGCCTCAATATAATCCGACAGCATTTTAAGCGGCCAGACGATGACATCTCCATGACTCTCATCTGCCTGTACATGCGTATAAGAATCGAACATGAACCATTGCGGCCAGTTGCCATCTTGAACATGTTGATGACCGTATACGCGCTTAACCACTTCTTTTAAGCTGTCATATTTCTGCATCGCCAGCAAGTACTCTGAAGGTCCCTGAGAGACATCTCTGGTTCCCCAAGCTGCACCGCCGAATTGTTCTAAGCCATGCGGTACCAGATAATGAACCAGCATATTGTGCGTGTACCACCAAGTCGTCAAATTCATTTTATCTGAAAGCTTTTCTACTGCATCGGGTCCTGACCATTCCAGTCCATTACTCATTGTTTCAAAAAATTGATGGAAAGCAATGACTTCTTCTGCAAAAGACAGTTTGACATCCGGGAACGATTCACCTTTAAGCGATCCTTGCATCAGCAGCTCAAAACGTTCTGTTTCCGCAATCTTGAAGTTGACTAGATTAGCTGTTCCTTCTCCAGCACCTTCCAGAAATACTTCTTCGCCGACAACTGTGTAGTCAGCTTCTTTAATAGAAAATCGGTATGTCAGATTGGGCAGCTTCTCATGTGCAGCAGTATGCTCGTCAAAGGTAAAGTAAACGCCATCCGCTTTTTCTTCATACCAGATCGGTGTCTGATATTCTCGACTGTTCAGTGTCATCTGATTCGTTACTAAATATTCGTAAGGTTGTCCGCTGGTACTTTCAACCGATAGCTGAATCGCTGATTCATTTGAAGAAGATAAGTTTGTAACAATAAATGTCTCATCGGCTGTTTTGTAAAGCCATTTTACATAATTGATGCCGATCTCCATCAAAGAAGGCAGCGCCAGCAAGTGATACTGTTCATTAATCCAAACATAGACGCGCTGTCCGCTTGTCTTGAAATAATTGACAGCATTTCGTGCATTAGATACTGCTTTATTCATGTCCGTATTGCCCATGACCAACTGAGCATTGAAAATGCCGTACATCCATGACGTTGTACTCATGATCGATTCATCCGGTACAGTATGATTATGCGTAAATAATATTTGTCCATGCGGACGTTCCAATCGTACTTCTTTTTCCTTTAAAGCAACATGCGCTTTTTGATCCGTGAAAAATGACAGCAGTTCACCATCCATTTTTTCTTCTTGGGTTCTAGAAGGATACAGTTCATCCAACTCCGCTTTCGAATATGCTGCAGTGCTCAGCGGTTGTCCAAAGATCGGGTTCTTTTTGACTGGTTCTACCGGCTCTACGGTTTCTTTTGCCAATTGCTGATAGGCCGTTTGAATTTGATCAATTCCTTCAAGTTTTTCAACGGCTTCCGGATGCGACGGCTGATAGTATTGATAGAAAACAATGTTGGTCTGACCCTCTAAGTTGACTTTTTTTGATTTCAATACACTGTAGGCAAATTCATACTGCTTGTTTTTATTATACAGCTCGGCATTCAGCAGCGCTTTTGGAATAGCCGTTTCTTTGTATTCTGTTCCGAAGAATTGGAATCCGTCAGTTAGAAATCCGTCCGCTCCTGTCAGACTCCCTTCCTGCAGATAAGGATGCTTCCCATCTTGCGGCTGGTTTTGTCTGGAACTGATAGAATAGCCTAAATCGGATTCAATGATTTTATGATCTACATATTGGGCAACATAAGCTTCATTCGCTTTCAGTGCTGCTTCTCCTGCCAACCCTAAGTCTTGTCCATAGATCACGTCGACTGTCTGCTGCGCACCGGAAAGTTCTACTTCCCAGAACCAGACTGATTCCTCTGCCAAGCTGAATCGAACCGTATACTCGATTTCTTCAGCCGTTCCCGTCCAGGTTGCCTGGGATTGGCCGGCTGAAAAAGTACTGTTGGATCGAATACCGAGTAAAGGTGTATAGGATTTTATCGTACCGTCTTGGTCGTATGTTCTTAAATACAAATTGTTCAAGGAACCGTCAATCATGTTGCTTTCGACCTGATTGATCATGATGTCTTGGTGTGATAATTTATAAAGATCCCCAGATTGTAAAAAGACTGCTTCAGTGTTTCCCGACGTCAGCGTCGTCATCTGTTCTGCTGATTGCTCTAATTTTTTCATTATACTACTCCTTAAAACGAATGCTTTTTCTTGTCATACTGTTTTATCATCCTGCTAAAATGATTTGAATACTTGCTTTAACTGCTTCTGGTTATTTGGTCAATCGAAAAGCATGTGTCAATTCTAGAGAACTATTAGAGCCGATCCCGACTAAAAATTCTCCTGCATCACTTTTCACTGCATGATCTGAGTGTGTATACCGCAGTTGTTCTTCTGATAGACTGAACGTAATGGTCTGACTTTCTCCTGGTTCTAGTGTTACTTGTTTGAAATCAATCAATTCTTTTACAGGACGAACGACTTCGCCCGCTTTATCTCTTGCATACATCTGAACTGTTTCAGTACCTGAACGTTCACCGGTATTTTTCACCGTAACGGACAGCTCAATCGCTTCTTCGTTTGTCATTTCTGTATCAGACAGTGTTAATGCAGAATACTCAAACTGAGTGTAGGATAGTCCATACCCAAATGGATAAAGCGGTGAATTAGCACGATCGATATAGCGAGAAAAGTATTTTTCGCTTCCTTTGTCTGCTGTAAAAGGTCGGCCGGTGCTGTCTTCGTTATAGAAAATCGGGACTTGTCCAACTGAGCGAGGGAACGTCATCGATAATCTTCCGGAAGGACTGGTTTTTCCATATAAGAGATTGAAGACTGCCTGAGCTCCAGCTGTTCCCGGGAACCAAGCTTCAATCAGACCATCGACCAGCGGCACTACATCTGTCAGATCCAGCGGACGTCCATTGAATAAGACCGCAACCACTTTTTTATTTAATGCTTTCAACTCTTTAAGGAGCAGCAACTGTGATTCTGGCAGCTTAATGTTCGTTCTGCTGGCTGCCTCTCCGCTCATTTCAGAAGTTTCTCCAAACGCTACAATAATTGTGTCCGCTTCTTGTACATCATTCATCAAAAAGCTGTGTGCGCCATTGAAGATTTCAGCTTCTTCGACGATAGTCAACTGTTCTGTCGGTACTTGTGCCGCTAGAATATCTTCCAGTGTCGCCGTTTTCGAGCGATCACCTTTCCATGACCACGCACCCAGAAGATCATTGGACCGTTTCATTGGACCCGTCAAAATAACTTTTTCTTCTTTTGTTAACGGCAATACGCCGTTGTTTTCAAGTAAAACGAGTGACTGTTCAGCCGCTTTTAAAGCAACTTGCTGATTCGCTTCACTATAAATCTCAGCCTCTTCTTTTGCTTGATCTGCTCCTCGATAAGGCTGTTCAAAGAGTCCCAGATCATTTTTCAGTGTTAAAATATTCATGACCGTCTCATCCAGCAAGGCTTTAAGCGTTGAATCTGTCTCGACTAATTTGACAAGATGTTCACTGTACGCAGCTGACATCATCTCAATGTCTACACCGGCTTCCATCGCCAGTTTGGCAGCTTGTTCAAGATCTTCTGCCACACCATGCGGTACTAATTCGCCGATTGCACCCCAGTCAGAGATCAATACCCCGTTAAAGCCCATTTCTTTTCGTAAAATGTCTCGCATCAATCTTTTATTTCCAGTTGCCGGGATATTATCGATCGTATTGAAAGCCGTCATGACTAACTTAGCCCCGGCATCTATTCCCTCTTGATACGCCGGCAAGTAATGCTCTCTCAAGGTATTTTCGTTTAGATCCACAGAATTATAGTCCCGTCCGCCTCGCGGTGCTCCGTAACCGGCAAAATGTTTCACACATGCTGCCAGCTTCGTAAGATCCTGCTTTAAATCGTCTCCCTGATACCCTTCAACAAAAGCTCGGGCATGCCGTTTGTTTAACAGTTTGTCTTCTCCAGTAGACTCCATAACTCGGCCCCATCTTGGATCTCTGACAAGATCGACCATGGGTGAGAAGGTAATATGCAGCCCTTGTGCTGCTGCTTCTTTAGCTGCAATACTGGCTGTTTCTTTAACCAATTCAGGATTCCAAGTCGCGCCCAGTCCTAACGGGATCGGAAAGATCGTGTGATCACCGTGAATAACATCCGCCATAAACAGCAAAGGAATATTTAATCGATGCTGTTCCATAAAGCTTTTTTGCAATTCAATCGTTTCATTTGCGCCTGCTACACCTAATACAGATCCGACTTGATATTTCTTTTCTTCTGTCATCGCCATTTCATTCATAGGGCCCGTGATATCTTCAGACTTATCTGAGAAAAAATCCGCTGACAACTGGATTGTCTGACCGACTTTTTCTTCAATCGTCATTTCATCTAGTAATGCTTTCAGTTCTTCTTTTTTCATCTGTCTGCTCCTTTTTGTATTGCTTTTAGTTTCTCCTGATATCCAAAAGTGCTTATTTGCCGCCGGAAATATTAAATCCGCTGAGGATATATTTTTGGAAGATGATGAATATGATCAAGATCGGAACCACCATGAACGCTGCTCCTGCCATTTGTAAGGCAAAGTTTGTAGCATGCTGTCCCTGCAGCAACTGAAGGCCTACAGATAGTGTGTAGAAGCTTTGATCATTTGCGATAATCAACGGCCATAAGAAAGAGTTCCAACCGGCGATAAAGGTTAAGATCCCTTGTACAGCAATAATTGGTTTGGACAACGGCAAGGCAACTCGGAAAAACACATAAAAGTCACTGGCTCCGTCTAATCTCGCTGCTTCAAAAAATTCTTCAGAAATACTAGAGAAAAATTGTCTAAACAAGAAAATTCCGAATGCGCCGGTCAGACCCGGCAAAACGATCCCTAGGTAGGTGTTTGTCAATCCCATTTGATTCAGCAGCAAGTACACTGGAATCATCGTTACTTGTCCTGGGATCATCATCGTCGCCAGCACTAATATGAATAAGAAGTTTTTGAATTTAAAATCATAATGTGCGAACGCAAAGCCTGCCATGGCGTTAAGGAATAGCCCAACGAAGCCAAGCAGCGTAATGATCGCTGTATTAACTAGATAAACATCGAAGTTCAGACGCTGAAACAGCTCAGCAAAGTTCGCAAGTGTCCATTCACTTGGAAAAAGGTTGGGTTGAGTCGACACGATTTCAGCATTGGTTTTGAAAGCTGATAAAATCATCCACAAAAATGGAATAACGGTAACCAGTCCCCAAAGCCCCAAGACGACCCCTATCGTAATCTTTAGTTTTTTACTGATATTAATCATTGATTGATCCTCCTCTTAATTCTGTCCACGTCTTTGCAGTCTTAACTGAATCATAGTCGCTGCAATAATCACAACGAATAAAAGCAGTGAACCTGCTGCGGCATAACCGAACTGGTTATTTTGGAAACCGTTGCGGTAGATAAATAGCGCCACACTCATTGTACTGTTCAACGGACCTCCGTCTGTCATTACAAATGGCTCTTCGAAGAACTGCAGCCATCCGATGATCGTAGTGATCGTAACGAATGACGTTGAGAATTTAAGCTGAGGAATCGTAATATGCCAGATTTGTTCCCATTTTGTTGCGCCATCCAGTTCGGCAGCTTCATACATGGTTTTGGGAATGTTTTGCAAAGCTGCTGAGAAAATCAGCATATTAATCCCGATCCCTCTCCAAACTGCAAGGATAACTAGTGAAAATTTTGAAACATCAGTGTTTGTCAACCAGCCGATCGGTTGAATGCCCACTGTGCTTAACATTTGATTGATCAATCCGATACTTTCACTAGGGTTAAATAGAAACGCCCAAACAATGGCAACAGCTACAATATTCGTGATTGATGGAGAATAAAACACCACTCTCATAAAGGAAAAGTACTTCGTTTTCCCCATATTGATCAAGATCGCTATCGTCAGTGAAAAAAGAATCACCAGGGGAACACCAAACAAAACATAAAATAAGGTGTTGGTAATAGATTGAATAAAGACATTATCCTGCAAGATATTTTGATAATTTTGCAGACCAAGAAACTCAATTCTTGAATAATCTGCCAAGCCAGCTAGGCTCATATCTGTAAAACTGATCAGCAACGCAATCAGGATAGGGAAAATGGAAAACATCAGCAGTAATATAATAGCTGGTGCAATAAAGAAATAGGGTGCTTTTTTACTCTTCATATAAAACGTCCTCTCTAAAATCAAAATTCAGAGAATGAATAGGATCTATTCAATTCTCTGAATTTATGGAGTTTACTTTTCTAATAATCTGATTGATTATTCGATGATCGATTGTACTTCTTGGTTCAAGTTATCCAGCGTTTCTTGAATGTCTGATCCACCAACCATAATTTGTTCGAAACTTGAAAGATAGGCTTGTGAGACTCTATCCCATCCAACGATCAATGGCATATGTTCAGAGTTTTCAAGCTGTTCTCCAAAGACGGCAACTTTTTCATCTTGGAACGGCTCTTCTTCCCAAGCTGACATCAATGCCGGCAGAGAACTAGTTGTATCATAGTAAGTCAATAAGCTTTCCGTACTGACAATATGCTCAATCAAATCAATTGCCTGATCCGGGTTGTCTGATCCTTCCCATACGGCTAAGTTTGCGCCGCCGGTGTTAGAAACGTTGCTGACAGGTCCTTCTGGAAGTGTTCTGATATCCCATTCACCTTCAATATCCGTCGTCTGATCTTCAATAGCTGTAATTGACCATGGTCCGGAAATAAACATTGGAACGATTCCTTCACCACCGAAGCTTTGAGAAATTTCAATACCTAAGTCCTGCATCGGTGAAGCTCCTGCTTCTGCAAAACTGTGAAGATATTCAATGGCTTCTACAAATTCTGGTTCATTCATTACAGCAGTATTGTCTTCTGTGATCACTTCAGAACCATTTTGCATTGCGAACATAGGTCCAAAGGTCTGCTCTTGTAAGTTGATATCAAATCCGTACATGTTGTCGCCGCGTTCTGATAATTGTACAGCCGCGTCATATAATTCATCCCAAGTGCTCGGTCCTTCTGGATAACCAACTTCTTCCAGCAAATCTGTTCTGTAGTATAGCGCACGTGTTTCTGTATACCAAGGTACAGCATAATAGTTGTCTTCAAACATTGTTGTCGCTACGTTTCCTTCAAAAAAGTTATCAGGACTGAGCGCTTCTTCAGATTCAATATATTCAGAGATATCCATCAATGCACCTGCATCAACAAATTCAGCCATATAAGTTGATCCCATTTGCACAACATCCGGACCTTCTCCGGAAGCTACAGCCGTTAATAAACGGTCATGAACAGCTGACCAAGGAATACTTTGAAGATTGACTTCTACGCCAGTTTCTTCTGTATATGCGTCAAAAATCGGTTGAACAGACTCATTTCCGTCTCCCATTACCCAAACAGATAATGTATCTGACCCGCCTTCTGAAGCACCTTCATCTCCGCCATCTCCACCGTTTCCGCATGCTGCTAGCAAACTCATTGATAGTAGAGATGCAGTTCCAAATACTAATTTATTCATTTTTACCATTGTGGTTCCTCCTAATTTTTTCTTATTTGATCATTTACGCTAATTTTGAAATCTGGTTGTCGAAACGTTTCGACAAAACTTCAAAAAAATTTAATTCACCTAAAATATAGCATGTTCTTTTATAGTTGTAAACCCTTACGTGTTTAGCTGTTCTTTTTCAGTCAGCCAATCTAAAGCTGATATAATCTGCTGATTCCAGAATTCCCAATTATGGTCTCCTTCGTCTTCCACATATTGATGAGGATAGTCTGCTTGCTTCAGATATGCGTGAAATTCTACATTATCTTTATACAAAAAGTCACTAGTCCCGCATGCCATATAAAGTGCTGGTTGCTGACCGCTGTTTTCCGCTAAATGATATAAATCCATTTCATCCGGCATATCTGCTGTCTTGTCACTTCCAATTAATACTTTCATAATGCGATCCGGATAAGTATGCGTCGGATCTTCCGGCTTCCTAGTCAAGATCCGGCTGGATAGTGCAGCAATTTTACTAAATGTCTGATCATAGTACAGACCATTTCTTAACGCTCCGTATCCGCCCATCGAAAGTCCAGCAATCCATGTATCTTCTCTCTTCTCAGAAAGCGGAAATAAAGATCTAGTTTCTCTTACTAATTCTTCTCCAGTAAGCTTTCCGTATCCTAATCCGTTTGGATGATCAACATAGTAACTGTTCTCTCCATTAGGCAGGATGACTGCAATGCCATAATTCTCTGCCAACTGTTCAATCTGTCCTGCATATAACCAATCTTTACGATCACCACTGTATCCATGTAAAAGATAAAGTGTCTGCAATGCACCCGATGCTCTGTTATTTTCAGGAATAATAGCAGAAAAGCTGACTTTCCTTGTTAAATTCTCTGAAAAAAATGAAGCATCAATGATTGTCATATCCAACCACGTCCTTTCGAAACGTTTCGATAAATGAATTATATTAAATCAAATTTATTTTTGCAAGCCTTTTCTTAAAGATGAGATTTTTTTAATAAAACGGTTTCGCTGAATCCATTAATTTGCAGCGAAACCGTTCTCTAATATTTCCCTTTATTCTTCTACCATCCACTGTGCTGCTTGCTCTATATAATGGTCCCAAAAATCCCATTCGTGACCACCGGCTGAAGTTTTATAAATGTGATCAATCTCATTTTCATTTAAGTACCTATGGAGCGCTTGACTATCTTCATAAATAAAATCTTCTGTTCCGCAAGCAATGTATAACTCTGGACGAGGTTGCCCCAGCACAAGCTTGTAAATATCCATTTCTGGCTTGAGATCCTTGTAGGAGTTGGAGCCTATGATCGATTGTAGTTTAGAGTTTAATCGATCCGTAGTGGACAAGTCGTGCAGCGGCTCATCAGCTTTAAGCACTCTACTGGAAAACGCAGCAATTTTTGAGAAGGTTTCCGGATAGGCTAAACCATTTCGCAAAGCACCATATCCTCCCATAGAAAGTCCGCCGATATAAGTTTCTTCTCTTTTAGACGACAAATTAAACAGGTGTCTTGTTTCATTAATCAGTTCTCCCCCAATAAATTTTCCATAATTTTCTCCGCTCGGGTGATCCGCATAGAAACTGTTCTCTCCAGAGGGCAAAATCACTGCAATCCCAAACTTCGTTGCTACCTCCACAATCCTGGAATTTTGAATCCAGTCATCGTGATTTCCGTCCCATCCATGCAGAAGATACAAAGTTTTAAAAGGCCCTTGCGTCGCATATGCCTCCGACTGCGGGTCATAGATCGATTTTGTGCTTGAAGGAAGAATCGCGGAGAATGTTACTTTACGCATCAATTCCTTCGACTGCATCGTTCCAGTAAATGTTGCCATTCAATTCACTCCTTATGTAATTGCTTTCTTTACTTTCAGTTTAGAGATTTTTATTTAGGAAAGCAATTCAGAAGATAGATGGAGCTTGGTATTTTAAAAGGTGGTCATAGAGATTTTAGTCCGCTGCTGCGGAGTTTCATATGTCGGTTTAAGAAGATGTTTTTGGTGCTGAGTTGGAAATTTGATCTGACTTCTTAGGCGAAGTCGCGAATTTTTGGTGCTTAACTTGAATGCTGTGGTGAATTGGTAGAATGTGTTGCGGATTGTCGGTACTCGTTTTGAGTGCTGCGGTGAGTTGGTAGAATACGTCGCAGTTTCTCGGTACTCAATTTGGATGCTGGATTGAGTTCGTAGAGTAGTCCGCCCATTTTTGGTACTCATCCTGTTTGTTGGCTTGAGTTCGCAGAATAAACCGCAAATTCTCGGTACTCATCCTGTTTGTTGGCTTGAGTTCGGAGAATAAGCCGCCTATTCTCGGTGCTCACCCTGATTATTGGCTCGAGTTCGCAGAATAAGCCGCCTATTCTTAGTACTCACGCTAAACGCTGGCTCGGCTTCATAGAATAGCCGCCTATTTTCGGCACTCAGCATAAATTACGATATGAGAGCGCAAAATAAGGAACGGTTCTATGCTGCTTAACGTAACATTCAACTAAGGCCTACAGTATTTGCTACTGGACTTCACTATTATCCTATTGAAAAAAGCCTCTTTCACTTGTCGTTAAATACGATCAAAGCGAGAAAGGCTTCCCAACATTCAATTTAATTTTGTTCGACTTCTTCTCCATTTAAAACGACTTTATAACTCAATTCAGCTTTCAATGAATTAGCCACTGAGCAGTATTTTTCATCGCTTAACTTTACAGCACGCCATACACGGCTTGCCGGAACATCTCCGTCTACATGAACGGTTACTAAGACTTTTTTGAAATATTTTGGAGGTTCTTCATTTCTTTCGCCGTCTGTTTCGATTTCAATATTTTCCAATTTCTCTTGATAGGGTTTTAATATCATATACATATCAATGCCCATACATCCGGCTAGTCCACCCAGAACAGCTTCCATTGGAGAGACTCCATTGCCGTTACCGCCGGCTGCTTCTCCAGCATCCATTTTCAGTTCTTTTCCTTTGCCATTATTCATTGTGAAAGCCAGATTGCCTTCCCATTTCGTAGATACTTTCATGTCTACCACTCCATCTCATTAGTCTTATCGTCATTATATGATAATTCGTCTTACTTTTCTATAGTAGTTAAGAATCCATGTCACCTTTTCAGCAAAAAAAGGAATTTTCTGATATAATAGTTGAGTTACATTCGTTTATTGATTTTTTAAACTGTCATGACCCTATAGCTCAGTAGGATAGAGCAAGTGCCTCCTAAGCACTAGGTCGGGGGTTCAATTCCCTCTAGGGTCGTTTACTTTTCCCTCCGTTTACTTTTACACCACGTTTTGACGATTGCTCGTTTTAAGCCTTTTGAGGATGCGAAAAACTACTAATTAGACTTTTATTCCATATGTTATTTTCAATATTCATACTTATCTCGACGAATAGGTTCATTATTCGGTACGTTATTTCCAATCTTATCTTTTATCTCACTGTATTCATCCTTTATTCTGCATGTTATTCAAATCTCTAACCGATAAGTCGTCGAATCAAGTCATTATTCCACACGTTATTCTCAATATAGATCCGTATCTCGTCGAATACGCATCTTATTCCACACGTTGCTTTAAATTTATCTTCGTAAGTCGTCGAATCCTGTTGTTATTCTACACGTTATTTTCAGTATAGAACAGTATCTCGTTGAATCTATCCTCTATTCACCATGTTACTTCACTTATGCAACGCTAAGTCGCTGAATTTCCCCTTTATTCTACATGTTATTTTCGAGAAGAATCATTAACTCTCCGAATCCTCCCTTTCGCCCTCGTATTATTTTAAAATCTAACCGTACCGCTCTTCACTTTTCTCCAAAAACAAAAAGGAATGCTGAGACACTGCTCAACATTCCTTTTAATATTATGAGACCATTTTTACGCCTTTTTTCTGCATTTGGTACATTTCTGCGTAGGCGCCTTTTTGTGACAGCAAACTATCATGGTTGCCTTGTTCGATGATTTCTCCTTGATCCAATACTAAGATCTGGTCGGCATGTTGGATCGTAGATAGGCGGTGAGCGATGATGAATGTCGTTCTGCCCTCTTTCAACACGTCCATGGCATGCTGGATGATGTCTTCTGTTTCAGTATCAATGGAGCTGGTTGCTTCATCCAGGATCAAAATCTTCGGATTAAAGGCTAAGGCTCTGGCAAATGAAATCAATTGCCGTTGACCGGAGCTTAAGGTGCTGCCTTTTTCGACGACCGGTTCGTCCAGTCCTTTTTCAAATTTTTCCAGCATTTCTTCTCCGCCGACATCTTTCAATGCTTTCATTGCGGTTTCTTTAGAAATATTAGGATTGTCCAATGTGATGTTAGACAAGATGGTACCCGTAAACAAGAATGGATCTTGAAGAACGATCCCCATTTTTTCTCGAACGGACTGTCTTGAATACAGCTTAGTATTCTGTCCATCTATTTCAATGGTCCCTTCTTGCGGATCATAGAATCTGAACAGCAAGTTCATGATTGAGCTCTTACCTGATCCTGTATGTCCGACTAAAGCGACGGTTTGTCCGGGTTCAGCAGTGAAATCAATTTGTTTCAATACTTGTTTTTCTTCATTATATCCGAATCCGACATTTGTAAATTTCACTTGTCCATTTGTCATGGTCATTTTTTCTGAAGCATTCTCTTCGGGTTCTTTGTCCAGCAGCTCAAATACTCTATCTCCAGCTGCAATGGCTTGCTGTACAAATGTCATTTGCTGAATCGTTCCTTTGATCGGTTCATACAAACGACTGATATAATCGCTGAACAAGTAGAGCATCCCGACTGAAACACCTAACGTACCGCCGATGAATTGAGTACTGAAATAGACGAATACAATTAATAGGGTCAGTCTTCTCAGCAGATCGGCTACTGTAAATTGGAAGCTGGCATCGAGTATCACGTATTTTTTCATGACGCCGTACCATTCTTCATTGATTTCTGAAAACTCTTCTTCAATCTTGCCTTCTTGTTCAAAAGCTTGAATAATCGGCATACCCTGGATCGACTCGTTTAATTTAGCATTGATATCTGAGTTTAAGTCCCGTTCTCGGCGATTATATTCACCTGCATATTTCGTATAAATCTTGTTCCAGAAATAAATGACTGGGATCAATAGCAATAAGAGCAATCCAAGCGTTTGGTTAAAGATCGTAATAGCCGCGTACGTTCCGACGACATACATGACGTTCATCAGGATTTGCCCGATTGCAGTAACGTAAAAGCGCTGGCGAAGAGACTCCGTATCATTAGTGATTCGGGCTACGACTTTTCCAGCCGGCAGATTATCAAAGTACTGGACCGGCATTTTTTGAACTTTTTCATATACTTCATCACGAATCATTTTTACGGAACCATTAGCGGCTTTCATTCGAATGATTTGGCTGAAGTACCTGAGTACAGCTGTAGAAAACATCAAAATGGCATAAATGATGACCAGCTGCATCAGTACAGGACCGAATGCTTCTCCACTTTCGGCGGCCGGTGTAATGACATTATCAATGATTCTTTGTGCAATGATCGGTGCACTTAAATCTGTGATGGTTGCAAAAAGCAGTAATAAGATACCGATTCCAAACTGCCATTTAAAATATTTCATATATGAGAGGAGTCGTTTGACTGTTCGCATAAATTATTCTCCTTCCTCATCTATTGATTCTTTGGACTTGATTTCTTGTCGGAGGAACTGTTCATAATACCAGCCTTGCTGCGCAATCAGTTCATCATGCGTTCCCCGTTCAATGATTTTCCCATTATCCATTACAATGATTTCATCGGCTTGTTTCACTGCTGATAATCTGTGTGTAGTGATAATGGTGGTTTTGTTTTTTCTGACTTCCTGGATATTTGAAATGATATTCTGTTCCGTTTTGGCATCCACTGCTGATAAGGAATCATCTAAGATCAGTATCTGCGGATCTTTCAGCAATGCTCTTGCGATTGAAATTCTTTGTTTTTGACCGCCTGAAATGGACATACCTTTTTCACCGATCAATGTATCTAAACCGCGCTCCATTTTTTTCAAATCTTCTTCAAATGATGCGTAGCGAATGCTGGTCATAATTTCTTCATCCGTTGCACCCGTTTTACCAAAGCTGATATTTTCACGGACACTGCGGCTGAACAAAACGTGGTCTTGCGGAACATACCCGATCAGACGGCGCAAGGCCGGATCTTGATAGTGATGATAAGCATTTCCGCCCATATTGAAGGCGCCTGAACCAATGGGATACTGATTCAGCAGTTGACGAATCAATGTTGTCTTTCCTGAACCAGTTTTCCCGACAATACCCAGCATTTTCCCTTTATTCAGATCCAAATCCAGGTTTTCAAGATTGATGGATTCACTGGATCCATAGGTGAAGTTAAAGTGATTAAACTCAATGTCTTCTACTTCTGATATATCTGCTTTTCCATTTAGGTTTACACCATCAGTTGCATCCATAATTTCTTCTACGCGGCGCATTGAAGCACTACCCTGACGCAAAATCAAAATCAGTTCTGAAACGGCAATAATCGGCCAGATTGTCATCCCCAAGTATAGTTGGAACGCTACAATGTCTCCTACCGAGAGTGCTCCAGATGCAACCAGGAAGCTGCCGTAACTTAATGCAACGATTACACTGATGCCTTCAAAAGTTTTGACTGTCGGTCCGAATATCGCACCGGTTTTTGATACTCGATTATTTTTCTCGTATAAATCTTGTGTTTGCTGTTTGAATTTATTGATGAAATCTTCTTCTTTAACATATGCGCGGATGACTCGTGTACCGTCCACCATTTCCAAAACATCATCATTGACTTTAGAAAATGATTGCTGTGATACTTCGAATTGTTCATCGATTTGTGCACCCATTTTTCTAAATACCAGAATAATCGGAATCAGCGGCAGGATCGTAGCTGCCGTCAACGTCCAGCTGACAGATACGCCCATCATCACGATGAGTACACCTAGATAAACAGTAGAAGTCATCAATACTTCCATTCCGTAACCAGCTGTATCTGCTAAGGCACGTATATCCTGCGTTCCGCGGGCCATCAGATCCCCTGTTCTGAATTGTTCAAAATAAGGGGCACGCATCCTTAATAGGTGACGCATCATTTTGCTGCGCATTTGTTTTTGAAGTTTGTAAGCTCCAGAAAATAGTCCGAATACCCAAGAAAAATCTAGTAGGTACGTGATAATAATGAGTGCAGCAAATGCAATACTGTACATTTGCAACCGCTGGGTATTCATTGCTCCACTGACAATATCATCGATTATTCTACCAACAATGTAAGGAATGGTTACTGCACAAAGATTCCCTAATCCTAAGGCGATAAATGATAATATGTACTGAAGAGCATTTTCTTTGAAAAAGAATTTCAGTTTTTTGATTACATCGAACATAACATCTTCCTCTCGTCCTTTTCCTCAAGTGAATGAGGTAGTTGTGTGACCCTAACTTTTTTGTAATTGAGTGCAAAAAAATACAGTCTACCCCTCGAAACTCGAGAAATAGACTGTGGTCACTATGTGTGTTCCTTGAGGTTTTCTATGCGTGCACACTGACACTCATCACTCAAAAAACAAAACTACCATTCTATTTGGGAAAAGGAGGTTTTTGGTCGTAAAATATTAACGTATAATGAATTTAGACTCAGCTGCAATTGAGTAATAATTAAATTTTTCATGATGCAGCGCCTCCTTTCTATGTATGAAATAAACCATTATAATTGCTATTGCTAAGGTAAAGTTAAAATAAATCACTTAACAAAATTTACTATACACAAATTCAATTTCAAAAACAAGCCTTTATTTTAAAAAAATTTAAAAAGTTAAATATGTCCCTTTTTAAAACTAGTTATATTTCATAAAGTGTTCAATTTTACAGTAAAAAACGCTTATGAACCAACGTCGATCCATAAGCGTCTTTCTTATTCTTTATTGGGAAAGTTCTCCCGTTTTACTTACCTGCATGGCTTTTTCTAATATTTTTTCTCCGTTTAGCATACCGTAATCCTTGATCTCTATCACGTCTACAGCAATGTTTCTTTCTTTCAATGTCTTGGTGTATTTGGATCTCATGTAACGAACTTGAGGGCCCAAAAGCAGTACATCAATTTCTCTGGTTGCCAGTTGAGCCTGGGCATCACTAGCAGATACAGCCGTTATAACCGCGTCTATTCCCTTTGCATCAGCAGCTTTTCGCATTTTAGAACTCAGCATTTTAGAACTTAATCCTGTAGCACAAATCAACATGATATGTGTGGCAGCCATATTCCTTCTCCCCTTTATGGAATCCCCTTGACCCTTTCACTGATACACGTCATCGAATGCTGGATAATCAACTATATCTTTATTTTACCTTATTTACTGCTTCCCGTCATTAAAAGACAATTTTGCACTCGTTCTTAGTTTAAACAGCGTACGGTTTACGGCTTTTCCTAATTCTGTCCACTCTGCCAATTTTTCTTTTGATTCTGGTTCTTCTTTCTGGTTGATCACTTTAGCAAAAGCTTTTGCTTCTTCATAGAGTGTGTTCTCAGCTGCTGGGTGAATGTCCACTTTAGATTCTGATCCATCTTGAGTACTGATTTCTTCCAGCGCTTCGATTCCTACCACGCCATTTAATCTCAACGTTTTTTCGATACTGTAAATTTCTGATGGCAAGGTGGATGTTGCCGTTTTTCCAAAAATCAATGTGATGTCAAAGTCAGTATATCTTAAAATCGCAGTTCCTTTACCATCAACTCCTGTGCGAACTTTCTGAGCAAAGTAATGCGCTTCTTCAGGCTCTCCAAACCAGCTGACCGCTGCATATAACGTATAGATCCCAAGATCCATTAATGCCCCGCCGGCAAATTTCGTAGAAAAGATATTCGGTTCTTCGCCTTCCAGTACCAGATTGTACCTTGAGGAGTACTTCATATAAGTCAAAGTCGCTCCTTGAATACTGTCCAGCTGACTGATTTTTTCTTTCACAGTATGAAAGTTATCTTCGTGAATATGTCTGGCTGCTTCCACAAGGACCAGATCATTTTTTTCAGCAAGCTGACTGGCTTCTTCCCACTGATCAGGATTGGTAAAAGCCGGCTTTTCAACGATGACATGTTTCTTGCCGTTCAGTGCCGCCATCGTCTGTTCAAAATGCAGTCCGTTTGGCGAAGCAATATATATGACATCCAGGTCCGGGTGTTGGACAAACTGCTCAAAGTCATCAATATACTCTTCTGCATTAAATGGTTTCCCAAATTTTTCCGCTTTTTCTTTTGTTCTTGAATACACTGCTTTTAATGTATACGCCTCCGTATCCAGCGCCGCTTGAACGAAAACCTCGCTGATACTGCTTGTCCCGATAACACCTAACTGTAGTTTACTCATATCATCGCCTCTTTCATTAATTATTTTAGTTTGAAATCCTTTAATTTAATGTAATCAATACTAGTTCCGGTCGGTTATTCAATCTGAAAGGAAAACTGGAATTCCCGATACCTCTTGTGATGATCATTCTTTTTGAAGCATCTTCTTCATCTGAGAAAATACCGTAGTCATATTTCGGTAAAAATCCTTGTCCCGGGGCAAATGCTCCTCCTATAAAAGGCACTCTCATCTGACCGGCATGGGTGTGCCCAGCCAGTGTTAAAGCAGGAGCTTTGGTTTTATCGTCCAGATATTCTTTGAAATGTTCCGGACGGTGCGCTAATAAAATCTTGGGCTGTTTGCTCATTTCTGGCGTCAGCTCAATATATTTCAGTCTCGGTCTGGGAACTTCTGCCGTTTTGGCACGTTCAGCGAGTCCCATCAGCACAATGCCGCCTTCCTTTTCTCCAAAATCAATCCATTCCGCCTCATCTAAAAGTATTCTTACCCGGGACGTATTCAATACAAAGGTTAAATCTTCAAATTTTGCCGTCTGGATATCGTGATTGCCTGTTATAAAATAAGTAGGGGCAATCGATGTCAATCCATCACATAATTTTCGTATTGGTACATCCGTTAAATCTTCCAGACCAGCTTGAACCAAATCCCCAGTCAATACAATTATATCCGGTTCACAGTCTTTAGACTTTTGGATGATTTGTTCAATATAGCCCTTATTGTATCGAGGTTTTAAATGTATATCAGAAAGATGCAAAATCTTTTTCCCTTTTAAATTTGTATGTAACTTGGGAATCGTTACTGTGTACTGATTTATTTCCAAGTAATAATTCTGCAGATAAAGGTATATCAACAATCCAATACTGAATACTACTAATATAATTAAAAGCCAATCCATCGTTCTTCCTCCTATGCTCCCTCTAGTTTACCATATTTATTGGTTTATTCTTATGAGAATCGATCGGCAGCATATCTATTTTCCGCTTATATTCTTCTTCATTGTATCACAGAATCGTTTCGTAAGCGCTTTTTAATTTTAGATGATACAATAGAAATAGATTTGCGATGAAAAGAAAAAACAGAAAGGTGGATAACGATGCCAAACTCAGATGATCCGTTATTTAAAGGACCCTATCCATTAGGAGACCACAGTGATCAAAACGGTCATATACCTGACCGTGATAAATCCTTATTAGGCGATGAAAATTTTTCGGAAATGAATCACAATGAGGAAGAAACTCGTCCAGAAGATTTTGAAAAATTTGATGTAGACAAGATCGACCAACTGGAAAAAGAAAAAGAAGAAGAACGCAAAGATAGAAAAGAACGAGAATAACGAAAATAAGAAAATATTCGAAAAGATCAATAATAGACTTATCATTTTATAAGCACTTAAACTTCGCCATCCAATCTCTATATACAGCAAAAAGCACAATCGGCTTATATATCTAGCAGTTAGATATATAAGCGATTGTGCTTTTTATTGAGACCTTGCCTCATCTTTAAAAGATTATTTATTTAATCTTAAGTTTTCAAATGAAATACTTCTGATCAATTTACGGGCGCTGCAGGCTTCTTCCATCAATGAAACTGTCGCAACTTTCATCGCAAATAAATCTTCTAACCCTAATTTGTATTTACTGAGTACAGAGTCCAAAGGACAATCGATTTCACCATCTGCATTTTCCAAAATCTCATTGTCTTCAATCAGCAATTCCCTTGACTCTGTAGCGGTTTCTATGACATAAATGAATCTTTTTTGTTGTTCTTGCATCACTTTACAGCCTACTCTCTTAAAACAGTCATAAATATCCACAATATTTTTTGCAGTTTTTTAACGAAGCTCCGTTCATCGCTTATCGATAAATAAAATTATACAACAATCTTTATTAAATGTCTGTGTCCATTTTGCGACTTCTTCTAGTTCACAGTTGGACTATTGTTTCCACTGCTTATCTAACAGGACTCGTCAGCAAATATTCTACTGTATATTCATAAGATATTAACTAACACTTCACTTTACAACCGCTTTATCCTATGTTGGCGTGGCGGCTTTTGTTCATAATGTAACCGCTGTATTCAGCGTCTTTAATTAAGTTAAATTTGAATCAACAAGTTCAAATGTTTTCAATTTTTGTCATTTCTGTGTCGATTTTTTATGGATTAATCAACTGTAAAATGGTCGCTGTAAACAGCAAAAAAAACACGACTTCCCTTATTAGAAAGCCGTGCTTTATCCACCTCTATATCATTAGAAACGATCAGTCATCTGTCTATTTCCTTATTGAGGTTTATTTGGTTTTTTTGGTAAATCTGGTTTTGGGTCTTCATTTTTTGATGCTTTTGGCATTGGGTTGTCCAAGTTTGGTTTTGCGTTCGGATCTCCAGTTTTTTGTGCTTCTTCATCAATTTTTTGATCTAAACGGTGTAATTGTTTCTTAGCAAATTCTCGTCCGCCTAAACCGAATGATAGTGCAAAAGCAACAGCTAATCCACCAATGATAAAGATGAAGGCATATTGAACGATTTGAGAAGCAAAGTTCAATTGATCAAGTGCCATAAAGATTGAAAAGACAATCAAGATATATTTCGTTACAAGTCCAGCCATCATGCTGCCTGTTGTACTCTTGATTGCAGAAGCTAACAATTGGCCTCCGATAAACCCAAGTCCAATAATAATCACTGCGAACAGGACATTTGGAAGGTAACCAATCACTACATTAAGAATCTGGTTCAACATTTCAAGATTTAATGCATTCAATGCTTCAACTAAGAAGAACAAGCCAATTAGTACAGCGACAGTTTGTCCAATAATCTTCGCAAGATCAATATTCATGTTGCTGGATTTTTTCATATAAGAAGTATATCTGTTGACGCCTGTACTTTGCAGCAGATCTGTCAGGATATCCCCAGTAAACTTAGCAATAGCAAATCCTACTGCAAGCAGAACGATTGCTACTAAAATGTTTGGAATCGCTGAAAGAATTGTGTTCAAGACAGAACTAATCGGTTGAGCGATCGTATCAATGTTCAAGACGTCCAATGCTACAAGTATAATTGGAATCAAAATCAAGAAGTAAACGATATTTGCAACCACTGAAGCAAGTGTACCTTTATTTTTCTGGATGTTAGGAGAGTTTTCACCTTGTCCAGTTAATTTAGAAAGATGCTTATCAATGTTTGCAGCCAATAAGATGTTATACACCAGATTCTTAACAAACTTAGCTGCGACAAATCCTACTGCCAATACAATTGCGGCTGCAATCAGACTTGGCAAGAAGTTCAGTACAGTATCCATCATATTTGTGATTGGCTGACTGATTGAATCTAACCCGAATGCAGAAAAGATTGCCGGTAAGAATAATACCCATACTAGATAATAAGCTACTTTGCCTAGTGTATCGACCATTGATGGTGATGAACCATCTGAATCTGAATTCCACATTTTCTCCATGTGCTTTCCAGCACCTGTTGCTTTCAACCCTTTAGTAACTGCTTTACCTACTAATGTAGCAATAATCCAGGCCACTAATATAAGAATAATACCCGAAACTAACTGCGGTAAATAGTTAATAAACGATTGTAGTGCATTTTGGAACATGTCTCCTATGTTCTCCATTTGAACCTCTCCTTTTTGTTTTTTTCTTAACTACTACTTAGTATATAGACAGTGTTTTCTGTATACAAATAATACGCTTATACACAAAAAAACCATCCAGCACGTTGATGCAGGATGGCTTTTTGTGTAATTTATTTTTATAGTTTGTATGTTTATTCTTCTATATACAAATATGTTTCCGGCTCCTCATCGAAGTAAAAGACACCGACGCCTCCGATTCCTAGATGGGCTGCCAGTACTGCACCGATATCAAAAATCTGCGTAGAGGCATTGGGTAAAGCTTCTTTGACCATCTCTTCCAATTTTTGAGCAGATGCCAGATCATTAACATGACTAACGGTAACAAGTTGATCATCAAAGGTTCCGACTCCCTGTTTAACGTCTTGGATGATCTTTTTATAGATTTTTTCTTTTCCTCTGACCAGTTTTTTAACGATAATACCCGTGTGATCGACCGTTAGATAAGGTTTAATGTTTAAGGCAGTTCCAGCTGCACCGGCTACTCTTGATAAACGCCCGCCTTTTACCAGCCAATTCAAGTCACTCAATGTGAAATGATAGCGGATATGCTTGGCATTCTTTCGTGTCTGCTCAACAACGGTTCTAAAAGGCACATTTTGCTTGGCCATTTCCATTGCCTGAAGCGCCAGTAATGCACCTCCACCAGATCCGCCGAGAGAATCTACAAGTTCAACATTCATCTCCGGGTGGTTGGTTTTATACTCATTGATCAGAGAATGCGCCACTTGGAAAGTACCGGAAAATTGGCTGTAGATAGAAATATAGAGAACATCTTCTCTATTTCTTCGGCTTTCTTCAAGAATATCCAGTAAAGACTGTGGAGAGATTTGAGAAGTCTTCGGAAGAATGCCTTGTCTCATATATTCATGAACTTGCTCCAGTGAGATCTCTTTTTGATCCAAGAAGTCTTTTTCATTAATGATGACGCTAAGCGGAAGAAATTGATAATCATACCGTATTCTCATAAATTCATTTTGGTCAATTCCCGAGTCTATTACGATGTTCAAGGTAGATCCCTGCTTTCCTTCAGATTATTGATCAGATAATTGATCATTTATAATGTATTCAATCTCCTGAGGTGTCAACTGTTCTGTGTAGTAGCGATTCCAGACAGTGGAAAGATATTCTGGGGATACATTCCCATATATGTTCTCAGCATTCTGTTTCCATTGATGCAGAAGTGCATAAGATCCTGCTTCTTTATTGAATGTATCCCTTACTGCAGCACCTTCTTCAACGACTTTCGGATCCAGTTCGATAAAAGCTGTTTCTACCTCATCTGTACTCGTATCATTTTGTGTAGATTCCCAAAGTTCATCTGGAATGACCAGCACCAGCAAGTCGTCTTGCTGATAGACAAAGAATATTCCTTTGTTGATCAGGGGAGCTAGCCTTTCTAATTGCTCAACATTGCTGAAGCCTGTCGCTTGTTCCATTTCACTGCTGAATTTATCCAGCAGATCCATAACGACTGGTTTATAAAACTGTTCAAACTTCAGTTGAATGTCTTCAGTAAGTGTATTGATCAACACTTCTTTTTTCGAGCTTTTTTTGATCTCACTTGCAGCTTCTCCTGCTAGTGCCACCAGTTGCGGCTTGGTATAGTTTGCTAATGATCCTGCTAGTGACGTACTGATTTCTTTCGTTATGATTGGAAAACTTGCCTGCAGTTTCACGTTCATTTCATCCTTTACTATAAACTTGACCTATAATATGATTAATATTCCATCATTTCTGTTTCAATGATCTCAACTTCATAGTTTGCTTCTATAAAGTCAATAGTTTTACGCAGCACTTTTTCACAAAGTACGCGATTATTTCCGACGATTCCAATACCGATGACTGCTTTATTCAATGTATCCAGCTCGTCGATTTCAGCTGTACTGACATTATATTGATTGCTTAATTTGTGAAGAATACTTTTAATGACACTTCTTTTGTCTTTTAAAGAATAAGCGTCAAATAAAAGTATTGTCAGCTGCATGCCCATCAATACCATTATCATCCCTGCCTTTTATGTTTGAAAAGTGGCAGTATTCATAAAATGCCACCCTCTTCTTTTAGACTATTTAGACTTGTTTCAACTTAATTATCATACCATATTTTTTATTCTTGTAGAAATTGAATTCATAGAATGTAAGCTGTCAGGTAAATAATTTGTGTTTTTAGTCTATCTTCGATAGTTTTCAATATAGACGCTATATTTTATCTCAGCAAGGAGACCGACAATGAAAAGCTCTCGTACATTTAATATAGAAAAATTAACTTATATTGCACTGGGTATTCTGATTGGATCAATAGTAGGATTGGTGATCAGTGTATTCCGTATCATCGTCGTCTTCTTTTTAAACCACTTAGGAAGCTGGTATCAAATCATTAAAAGTGATCCCCCTCTTTTAATCGGGTGGATTTTATTCATGACAACATTAGGACTCATTGTTTCAAAGCTCAGTAAAGATGAACCGGATATAAAAGGATCAGGTATACAAAATATCGGCGGTCAGCTTTATGACTTATTTGAAATCAACTGGTTTTCTGTAATGTGGCGCAAGTTCCTCGGCAGTCTGATTGCTCTAGGAGCAGGACTGGCTTTGAGTCGAAGAGGCCCAGCTATTCAGGTTGGCGGAGCGATCGGTCAAGGCATTAATGCTTTCATAAAAGGTGACTTAACGCAGAAAAAAATCTTGATTTCTGCTGGCGTGAGTGCAGGCCTTTCTGCTGCGTTTAATGCTCCGATTTCAGGGATAGTATTTATTCTGGAAGAAATTCATCATAAGTTTTCCAGTATTTTACTGCTTTCCGCTTTCTCTGCATCTATCATGGCAAATTTTGTTGTATTGAAGATTGTTGGTCTCAAACCGCCTTTGCAGATCGAAACCTTACTGCAGTTTCCGATCGAACACTATCTTCATTTAGTCATTATGGGCATAATGCTTGCTGTTGCTGGAAGAATTTATCAAGCTTCGCTTCTATTTACGCCCAATTTATATCAGAAATTGCCGATTCCTTCCCACTATCATGGTGTTATTCCATTTCTGCTGGTTATTCCAATTGGTCTTTTTCTACCTGATCTGCTTGGTGGCGGAACCAGTGTCATTACAATGATCACTTCGACACGTTTTCCAACGATCGCTTTACTGGGGATCTTTCTGGTTCGTTTCTTGTTTTCTCAGTTGTCTTATGGTTCTGGCTTACCAGGCGGTATCTTTATTCCAGTGCTCAGTATTGGTGCACTGATTGGAGGAATTTATGGGAACGGTGTATTACATTTTACTGGGATAGAAGATGCTTTTATACGCAGTTTCATCCTTTATGCCATGGGTGGATTTTTGACAGCTGTTACGAAGTCTCCTCTGACCTCTATAATATTAATGATCGAGATGACAGGCAATCTTGCTCAACTGATGCCTCTGGCTATTGTCGTGTTAAGCGCTTATATCGTCGCAGACTTGATGGGCTCTGAATCGATTTACGAAGAATTATTGAATCAAAAACGCGCGTCTCTTAGTGCTTATCCAGATCGTCCGGATTCTTCAAAAAATTAATTATCAAAGTTCTTTAATCTGTTTCTTTAAGCTTCTATGGCTTATCACTTTCTGGATTATTTAAGTTAAAGTTTCTATTCATTCGTATCATTCAGATTTAATTGTTCCTTATTTTGATAAATTTATCCAAGTTTCATTTTTAATGCATCGTTTTGATTCTTAAAATGGCGAAAGTCTTTCTTGTTTGTCTTATTAAACGATAATCGTTTCAGTATTTGTCATCCTTCTTTTAAATTTTTCCGGATTCTTTTCGTTTAATTGTGATAGAATGTAATCTGTGTTCTAAGTTCTATATTCATAAGTTAAAGGAGAAGATTATGCACTATATATGGATGATCATTAAAGGAGTTTTCATTGGGATCACGAATGTCATACCAGGCGTTTCTGGCGGCACTATGGCTGTTTCATTTGGTATATATGATGATGTGATTCATGCAGTTACACATATCAAAAGCGAGTTCAAGTCAGCTAGTAAGATTTTAGGACCATTATTTATTGGAGCTTTGATTGGGGTTGCTGGTTTTTCATACTTCATCGAATTATTGTTGGAACAGTACACATTGGCAACGGCGATCGCTTTCATCGGCTTGATTTTAGGCGGTCTGCCAATTCTCTGGAGCGCTTTCAAAGAAAGCATGCAAAGAGAGCAGCAACAGCTTAATGTTATTCATGGCTTGTTTTTTCTGTTCTTTTTTGGAATTGTGGCATGGATGGCTTTCGTCGAAACCGGCGGCAACACCGGACAATCAATTTCTTTTAGTGTTGGCCATATGATTGCCATGTTTTTAGTCGGACTTGTCTCGGCAGCGGCAATGGTCATACCTGGTGTCAGCGGATCTTTACTGATGCTGATCCTTGGCTACTATTATGCTGTAATTTTTGCAATCAATGGATTTACCGAAGCATTGTCAGCAATGAATTTTGATGCATTGTTAACTTTCGGTACGCTGCTTGGGGCTTATGCTTTAGGTATGCTGTTTGGAATTATTCTGATCAGTAAGGCAATTGATTATTTCTTTAAAACAAAACCGACATATACCTATGCCAGTATTTTAGGGTTAGTTGTCGCTTCACCGATAGCTATTTTAACGAACACCAATTCTCTAGCAGATTTTCAGTCTGACAAATCAATCTGGTATTTCTTGATTGCCTTAATTTTAGGCATTGGATGTTTCGTATTAACGTTCGCTTTAGGAAACACGAAAGATACGGGTGCTTCAGTCGAGCCAGCTCAAGCTGCCGACTAAAAAAAGACGCAAACTTGGTCAGGTACTGTTCAGCATTTGCTGATTCATTCCTTTCAAGTAAGCGTCTTTTTTTAGTTGATTTCTTTTAGTCTATTAGTTATTTTTGATGTTCTTTTACTATTTCCTGGACTCGTCCTACTTGATCTCCCTCTTCCAGCATTACTTTAATGCCATGCGGATGAGTAGGACTGTTAGTTAAAATCCGCTTAACATGCCCTCTTGTCAAGTTCCCAGAACGCTGATCTTTTTTCAAAACAATATCAACTAATGCGCCGATTTGAATATCCGCTCTTTTTTTACCATTCATGAGTTGCTTTTGCCTCTTTTCTATCTTTCTGTTTTCTTATTCAGCGTTACTCGCTGATTTTCTCGTGCTTGCTTGATTATCCTCTTCTTCATCTTCATTTTCAAGGTCTTCGATCAATTGATTCATTTCTTCAATTTCACTTCTCTGTGCACTAATGATATCATCAGCCAGTCTTTGTACCCTCGGATCAGAGATGTTCGCACGCTCACTTGTTAAAATGGCGATAGAATGGTGCGGTATCATCGCTTTCATATATGAAACATCTTCCACTGTCGTCTGACTTCTAACCAGCCACAGTGATACACCGAATACCAATGCAGATACTGCAAGGATGATCCCGTTCAATTTTTTATTTTTGTACATTTTCCACATGAACAGCATCATGATGACTGACATAACTGCTCCCATCATAATGGCCATGTAGATTCTTGTTTCACTTAAATGAATATGAGCGAAATCGAAGACGTTCAAAAACATTAAAAAGTACATAATAACTGTAGATGTTAAAATCATTAATCCAAATCTGATATATTGTTTCATGTTTCTCCTCCTATTAATTACGAATGATATTTATTATTGGCTTTAATAGCCGCCAGTTCCGTTTCATACCGCTGTTTTGTGTGAGCATCAAAAGCCACAAGTATAACTTGCTCTATCGTTGGGTAAGAATTAAGGCTTTCATTGATGGTTTTAACGGCAATTTGTGCAGCTTCTAAAGCCGGATACTGATAAATCCCCGTGCTGATCGCCGGGAATGCGATTGTTTTGATCTCATGATCTGCGGCAACTTTTAGTGAGTTGCGGTAACAGGCTGCCAACTGTTCTGGTTCCCCTTGGTTGCCGTCTTTATAGGCTGGGCCTACAGTATGAATCACATAATCTGCCGGCAATTGGTACCCCTTTGTCAACTTAGCCTCTCCAGTTTCTGCACCATTCAATGTCTTACATTCTTCTTTCAATTGAGGACCAGCAGCTCGGTGAATAGCACCGTCGACTCCGCCGCCTCCAAGCAGTGAGTGATTCGCCGCATTTACGATGGCTTCCGCTTCCAGTGTTGTAATATCGCCTTGCCAAACCTTTATTTTCTCCATTTCCACACCTCCTCGCTTATCTATTCTGCTTCTATGACGTTAACTTTATACTATATCCTTAAGTAATCATGAGCAAACAAAAAGCTTAGACAGAATGAGCAGAACCGCTAAAAGGGCTTCTCATTATGCCTAAGCTTATTAGGTTTTATTCTATTACTTCTTTACTGAGATTTTCCGTTGTATCTACTTTACTGCCGAGCAAGTAGACCATAGCGACTACTGCTGCTAACGTAAGCGGCAGAGATAGCCAGATACTCAATCCCATAGCTACCGGCAAATATCCAAATAAAATGGAGATCCCGCCAACGGACACTGCATAAGGTATTTGTGTTTTCACATGATCCAGTAAGTTTGAACCAGCACCCATTGAAGATAAAATCGTAGTATCCGAGATTGGAGAACTATGATCTCCAAAAATCGCACCGGTTAACACTGCTCCAGCTGACATAATGACAAACTGCGGATCTTCAGGGCGCATTCCTGTGGCCAATGGTATTGCCAGCGGCATCAAAATCCCCATCGTTCCATAAGAAGTTCCTGTGGAAAACGAGATAATGGCACCAAGCAGGAAAATCACCGTTGGCAAAAGAACTGACGGCATCGTATCACCAAGCAGCGATACTAGATAATCAGCCGTGCCTAACTCGTTCATCACACTTGATAATGACCAGGCAAGCAACAAGACAACCCCAGTGATCATCAGCGTTTTCATCCCATTGACCCAAATTTCGATCCCTTTAGCAAAATTGAATATTTCCTGTGACACACCCATAACCATTGCAATTATACTTGAAATCAGTGCTGCCTGAAATAGTACAACAGAAGCATCTGAAGCGCCAAACGTTTCTCTAATCGTACTGAAAGAGAAAGGAGCATTGGAAATGCTTTGTGCTAGTGCAGCATTGTCGCCGCTTAATATCGCTGAGCGGCCATTCATGTAAAATCCGATAAAACTAAACAAAATCAGACTTCCAATTGGAACTAATGCATTCATAATAGAAGCTTTTTCATTTACCATGCTCTCTTGTTCTTCTTCGCCGCTTTCAACTTCTGAATCTTCTGCTATCAGCAGTCCAGTATCTCTAGCGCGTTCCTGTGCTTTTTTCATTGGACCAAATTCTCTTAATGTAAGGGAAGTTACAACAACAAAGAACAGCATCAGAATGTTATAGAACCGATAAGGAACGGTTTCTAAAAAGATACCATATGCATTGACATTTTCACCTATTGATTGATAGGCATCGTTGATCAACCCTACTTCATAACCGATCCAAGTAGAAACTAACGCGATCCCTGCAATTGGTGCTGCAGTCGCATCGATCAGAAATGCTAACCGTTCTCTTGAGATGTTCACTTTATCTGAAACCGGCCGCATGATTGGACCAACAATTAGAGCATTGGCGTAATCATCAAAGAAAATCAATACTCCGAGTGCCCATGTGATCAATTGCGTACTGACCGGCCCTTTAGCTTTTTTAGCCAAACTTTCTGCCACTGCTTGAGCACCGCCCATACTCGTAATCAGTGCAATCAGTCCGCCGATCGTCATCACTTGTAGAATGATTCCCGCATTCCAAGGATCCGCTAAAGACCCTAAAATATAGTCAACGATCGCTGTAAATCCGTTGATCAGCGCCATCAGCATATTTTCTCCCATAGAGAACTGAATGATGATTGATCCAGAAAAAATGCCTACAAATAAAGACAAAACCACATTTTTTGTAACAAACGCCAACAATATAGCTAGGATCGGCGGTATCAATGTCAACCAGCCGATTGATCCAGCCATGCTGGCTTCTACCTCTTCCGCATGAACTGTCTGCGGTATTAACCATAAGATGCTCATCAGAATCAACATACCCCATTTTAATCTTCTCATACCTCTTTTTACTCCAATCATCTCTTTTTGTTTCGACGCTCTCAAACGATCGAAAGGTGCAGTATACTCTCTATTTTTGCTCAAAAAAAAGAGCATTCAAGGCCTTATCACCCTAAATGCTGTTATCTCTGCACATAGCTTGATAGTGCTCCACGAAATTCGTGACAGTTGCCCGCTTCTTCAACGGACCCCCAGCAAAATGGTTTGACGAATCCACCCTGCTTCGGCAAAGAACCCTTTCTGATCCCTTCATCGGCTGTCCGCCTCCAGCATCATACTGATTTTCCCCGCACCTCTATCTGTATTTAATTACCTAAAATAGTTTACAAGGAAATTAAAGGGAATGCAAGGGATGATTAGAATTTGTTATATTTTGAAAATGTCGTTCATCAGTTTACTGTTCATTCTGACTTTAGTTTAGGAATCCCTTTAACTTGTATATCCTCATGTTTAGGTCTGACGGATCTTATACTAGGTATTCTTAAGATTTGGCATTTTTTGATTTTAATGCTGAGGATTTGTTTCTATTTTCTGGACTTTGTCTATTTTTCATTTTGAGTAAAGAGAATTTTGCTTCTATTTTCGGTACTCGCTCTCTTTCCGCTTTGAGTACGGAAAATTTTGCGCTTATTTTCGCCACTCACCCTATTCCTAACTTTGAGTACGCATAATTCGGCTTCTATTTTCGGCACTCATCTTCTTTCCATCTTTGAGTACCTAAAATTCCGCTACTATTAACAGCACTCGTATTCTTTTCTGTTTTGAGTACGAAGAATATCACGCCTAATTTTGTTACTCATGCCATTTCCTGTTCCGAGTTCAAACAATTCCTCTCCTATTTTCGGCACTCACACCTTTTTCCACTCTGAGTTCAAACAATTCCTCTCTTATTTTTGCTACTCGAACCCTTTCCTACTCTGAGTTCAAACAATTCCTCTCTTATTTTTGCTACTCGAACCCTTTCCTACTCTGAGTTCAAACAATTCCTCTCTTATTTTCGCTACTCGACTTTTTTCCAACTCTGAGTACAAACAATGCACCTCCAGTTTTCCCCACTCATGCATTATTCAATACTCAGCCAGGAAATTTCCTATCTCATCTTCCTTATTCTCAGCACTGTCTGTTTTGTCATACGACAAAACACCCTTTTTAAACAAAAAACTAACCTTCTCAATTGATTACTCAATAGAGAAAGGTTAGTTATGTTCAGTAGATTAATAAGCTTTGACCATGCCGCCGTCTACTAAGATCGTTTGACCGGTTAAATAAGTGTTGGCTCCTGATACTAGGAATGTTGCGACTTTTGCAAATTCTTCTGGTTCACCGTAACGTCCCAGCGGAATTGTTTTTTCCATTGCTTCGGTAACTTCTTCTTGCGTTTTGTTTTGTTTTTCAGCTTTTTTTGAATCCAGTTCGACGATACGGTCTGTTTCGATACGTCCAGGTCCGATCGTATTGACTAGAATTCCGTCCGCTGCCAATTCTTGGCTTAAACTTTTAGATAATCCTGAGATACCCATTCTGAACACATTGGACAATGTCAGTCCGTCAATCGGCTGTTTGACGGATGAAGACGTGTTATTCAGTATATGACCACCTGTTTTTTTCAAATCAGGCAGCACTTCTCTGATCGTTCGGATAAAGCTGAACAGGGTTAAATCAAATGCCTTTTGCCAATCTTCATCATCAAAATCTTCAAAGGTTCCCCCTGGAGGACCTCCAGCATTATTGACGAGTACACTGATCGGACCAAATTCAGAACGAGTATTTTCAACTAGATTTTTGATATTTTCTGCATCTGTAATATCTGCCACTGTATAGGCAACTTTTCCTACAGCTACTTTTTCAATATCTTTTTTGGCTGCGGCAAGCTTTTCCTCATTACGGCTGGTCAGCATTACATTAGCCCCTTCTTTAGCCAGCTCTTTGGCGATCGCTTTTCCAAGACCAGAACTGGAAGCCAGTACAAGGGCAACTTTTCCTGTTAAATTCAAATCCATTTAGTGATCCTCCTTTATCTTGATAAACAGTTATTTTCATTATAAATAAAATCTTATCTTTGGTAAATGACTTTGGGTTTTCTCGCAGCAGTAACTTCGTCTAATCTGCGGACGGCTTTTGATATGGGTGCTTCATGCAAGACTTCTGGCTGTTCTTCTACTTCTTTTGCAATGGTGATCATTGCATCCGCAAATTCATCCAGCATTTCTTTAGATTCCGTTTCTGTCGGTTCGATCATTAGACATTCTTCAACAATCAGCGGGAAGTAAACGGTCGGCGCATAAAAGCCATAGTCAAGCAGTCGTTTTGCAATGTCGAGCGTCCTTACGCCTTGTTTTTTCTGGCGTAGTCCGCTTAATACAAATTCATGCTTGCAGTGCTGCTTGTAGGGTGTGTCGTAATAATCTGTCAATCTGGCTTTCAAATAGTTGGCGTGCAGGACAGCATCTTCTGAAACCTGCTGCAATCCTTCTGCACCCATTGAACGAATGTATGCATAAGCTCTGACGTTTACCCCAAAGTTTCCAAAGTAGCCTTTAACTCGACCGATTGATAGTGGATAGTCGCTATTCAACAAGTAGTGATCTCCATCTTTTTCAATTCTAGGCACAGGTAAAAAAGGTGAGAGGAAAGATTTAACGCCAATCGGACCAGAACCTGGGCCGCCTCCACCATGAGGCGTACTGAATGATTTGTGCAAGTTCAAATGGACCACATCAAATCCCATTTCTCCTGGCGTTGATTTTCCTAATATAGCATTGGCGTTGGCACCATCATAGTACAACAAACCGCCTGCTTCATGAACGATTTCTGCGATTTCAACGATGTCTACTTCAAATAATCCCAAGGTGTTCGGGTTGGTCAGCATCAATCCAGCAGTATCTGGTCCAAGCGCAGCCTTCAAAGCTTCAACTCCGACCGTGCCGTTTTCGTTAGATTTGATCTCAACGACATCATACCCTGCTACGGCCGCACTGGCAGGATTGGTTCCATGCGCAGAGTCAGGTACTAAGATTGTTTTGCGTGTTTGCCCGTCGCCATTCTGCTCATGATAGGCTTTAAATACAAGTAGTCCAGCCCACTCGCCTTGTGCCCCCGCTGCTGGCTGTAATGAAATCTCATCCATTCCTGTAACTTGTTTCAAATCTTCTTGGAGTCCATACATCAGCTGCAATGCGCCTTGTGTGGTCTCAGGATTTTGCAAAGGATGGATATTGGCAAAGCCATCTAATCTGGCAATATCTTCATTGACCTTTGGATTGTATTTCATTGTACAAGATCCTAATGGATAGAAGCCGGTTTCGATACCAAAATTATTGTTGGCAAGGGCAGTGTAATGGCGCATCAGCTGCAGTTCAGAAACTTCCGGCAGTTCTGCTGCTGCTTTACGCGATAAATGCTCCGGCAGTTCTGCTGAAAGGTCATACATTTCAACATCATTTTCCGGTAAACTGTATGCTTGTCTCCCTGTTTTTGACTGTTCAAATATCAGTTTTGTTTCCTTCATCATCTTTTTGCCACCTCCGCTAATGCCTCAACGAACTGGTCGATCTCTTTTTTCGTTCTTTTTTCTGTTGCACATAACAAAACAGCATGGTCTACTCCAACTAGTTCAGACACATCATAGCCGCCGATAAAGCCTTTTTCTAGTAATGCTTGATTGACTTCTTCGATCGGCAGACTCAGTTTCAATATAAATTCATTAAAGTAAGCAGACTGGTTCAACACTTCAAAGCCTTTCTCCTGAAGTTGTTTGGCTAGATAATGAGCTTTGTTGATGTTCTGCTGAGCCATTTCTTGAACACCGACTTTGCCTAGAGCAGACATGAATACAGAGCTGGCCAATGCATTTAATGCCTGGTTTGAACTCATATTGGATGTCGCTTTTTCTCGACGGATATGCTGTTCTCTTGTCTGCAAGGTCATTACAAATCCGCGTTTTCCTTCGATATCGACGGTTTCTCCTACGATTCGGCTGGGAACTTTTCTCATATATTTGCTTTTAACAGTAAAGTAGCCGCAGTGTGGTCCGCCATAAGACATGGAAAGTCCAAGCGGCTGCATATCTCCCACTACAATATCGGCACCAAGATTCCCAGGAGCTTCAAGTTTAGCTAAGGCAAGTGGATTCGCCACCACAATCAGCAGTGCCTTCGTTTCTTTCATCCGCTCTTTAATGGCTTTCAAGTCTTCGATCGATCCGAAAAAGTTAGGATACTGGATAACAACAGCGGCTGTTTCATCATTTAATTCATTTTCCAGCTGCTTCAAGTCTGTGACCTCTGTGTCCAGACCAATCGGTGTGACCGAATACTCCATTCCATAAGCATATGTACCAACCACTTCTTTTGCTTGCGGATGAAGTGCAGCTGACATCAGAATACGGTTCTTTTTAGTCACAGCGGCAGCTAGATTGCACGCTTCGCCTAAGGAAGTAAAGCCATCATATAAACTGGAATTAGAGACATCCATTCCGGTCAGTTCGCAGATCATCGTCTGAAATTCAAATAAAGCCTGCAGTTCTCCCTGGCTGGCTTCCGGCTGGTAAGGTGTGTAAGCTGTCATAAATTCTGACTTCAATGTTACATGATTTACAACACTCGGAATAAAATGATCATACGTCCCTGCGCCTAAGAAAAACGGATAATCAGTTGCCGTTTTGTTTTGATCAGCCAATTTCTTCATATGCTTGACCAGCTCAAGTTCACTTAAAGAATCTGGCAATTCAATCGCCTTTTGATCCGTTGCTCTTGTAGAGACGGGGATATCTGAAAATAATGCCGCCACAGAGTCTACGCCGATTTCAGCCAGCATTTCTTTTCGGTCTTGTTCAGTTGTCGGTAAATTCTGATGTTGATGGGTCATCCCTAACACTCCTTGTTTAGTTGAATAGGTTCCAATACAAAAAGAGACTTCTCCGCTAAGTGAGAAATCCCTTTTAGACTCTCCAGTGTCATACATTTTAACTTCTAATCAGGCTTATAACCCGCTCACGTAGGTATCGTAGGCATCCGCATCCATCCACTCTGAAGTATCCAGTGCTTCAGTCGTCTGAACTTCAACAATCCAGCCTTCCCCAAATGGCGACTCATTCAATTTTTCTGGTTCATCTTCCAAAGCATCATTCACTTTTGCGATTTTCCCAGTCACCGGTCCATAAATCTCAGAAGAAGACTTCACCGATTCTACTGTCGCAAATTCATCTTCTTTTTCCATCTCATCATTCAAAGCCGGCAAATCAACGAAAACTACATCGCCCAGTTGCTCAACGGCATAATCTGAAATACCGATTCTGACATAATCCTCATTCACTATTTCAATCCACTCGTGTTCCTTTGTAAAATACAACGTTTCTTTTTCTGCCATCTTGATCGCCCGCTTTCATTATTGTTTAATTATTTTCAACCAATCTTTTTTCGTGATTCGTGCTTCAATTCTTTTCTTTCTCACTTGAATCCAGACAGATTCACCCAGCTCAGCTGCCTCTTTTTCCACCAGCATCATCCCGATACTTTTATCTAGCGAAGGAGATTTTGTTCCCGACGTCACCACGCCGATCTCTTCGCCATACGCATCTAACACCGGATATCCCGAGCGCGCAATCCCCTTATCCACACACTCAAATCCACGAGAAACCCGCTTCAACCCTTCCGACTTCTGCTGTTTCAAAGCCGCTTGTCCGACAAATGATTCAGACTTGTCCACTTTGACCGCAAAGCCAACCCCGCCTTCAAGCGGTGAAATGTCTTCGGTCAATTCTTGTCCATATAGAGCCATCCCGGCTTCCATACGCAACGTATCTCTGGCACCTAAGCCGCATTCTATCAAATCAGCTGATGACCCTGCATCCAGCAGTGCTTCCCAAAGTTGGCGTGTCTGCTTCCAAGGGACATAGAGTTCAAATCCATCTTCCCCTGTATAACCGGTTCGAGCAATCAATATTCCTTCTATACTCGCTGCAGTTTCATCCGGAAGAAAATGATAAGATTTTAAGTCTGGCAATCTTGCATCAGTTATTCTTTGCAGGATTTCTGCTGCTTTCGGCCCTTGCAGAGCAATCAGCCCATAGTCACTGGACACATTTTGCAGCTGAATTTCATCTGTCTGGTGCTCTTTCATCCATTTCCAGATTTTGTCTGTATTCCCTGCATTCGGTGTCACTAAGAAATGCTGATCTGAATATTTGAAAAGAATCAGATCATCCAGTGTACCGCCCGCTTCATTCGTCATCGTATTATATTGCGCCTGACCTGTCCTCATTAAAGACACATCATTTGTCACTAAACTGTTCAGCCACTCGGCAGCTTTCTCCCCTGATACATCAATCTCCCCCATATGAGAGACATCGAACAGGCCGGCTTTTTGTCTGACAGCCTGATGTTCTTCACCGATTTTTGAAAATTGTACCGGCAATGCCCACCCGCCAAAATCAACCAGCTTTACTTCCTTTTCTAAATAATACTCATACAGCGGCGTCCGCTTGAGCGTTTCTGTTAATGATCCAGACATCTAACTCCCTCACAATCTGCTTTCATCCCTGCCTGTCACAAGATTTTGGTTATCTTACCGTGACTGAAGAGCTGGTAGAAGCATCGTATTCCTTGTTATGTATTCCTATTTCTTTGCTTAATTGTTGTTTGAAACTAGCAACTCATTGAATGAGTTCATTCTATCAGATTCTTATTCGTACTGAAATAGAAAATCGATTAATTTTTGATAGATAATCCGCTTTCTTTTAATAATATTCGAATAAAAAAAATATAAATAATGATATTATTCGTATATTATAAGGTGTAACCCGCTTTCAACTTTATTTTCTTTAAAATCTGATCGTTTTTTGTCGATTTGCTTTCATATTTTTACAATCGCATTTTGTGATACAATGGACTTACTTAATAAAAAAGGAGCGCTATATTATGCAGCAGGAAGTCGCAAATTTTATTTTTCATAATCCTACAAAAATTGTTTTTGGAAAAGACCAGATTCCATCTCTTTCAACATTGATCCCTAAAGATAAAAAGGTTTTGATTACTTATGGTGGCGGAAGTGTCAAACGCTTTGGAACATTGGATCGTGTTCGTGAAGCATTAGCAGACTATGAGATTGGTGAGTTTGGCGGAATTGAAGCAAACCCGACTTACGAAACTTGTATGCGAGCTGTTGAGCTGATTCAAAAAGAAGGTTACGACTATATACTAGCAGTCGGCGGCGGATCAGTCATTGACGGATCTAAATTTATTGCGGCTGCAGCTGAATTTGACGGTGACCCTGTCAATATTTTCGCTAAAGGCGTTGGAACCGGTGAAGAAGTGAAGTCCGCTCTGCCTCTTGGTACGATTCTGACATTGCCGGCAACGGGATCAGAAATGAACGGAACAGCTGTCGTTACTTTCAAAGAAAAAGAAGCAAAAGTCAGCTTCAACAGTATCAAAGTTTATCCGGCATTCTCCATTTTAGAGCCTGAATTAACGTATACTCTGCCGAAAAGACAGTTGGCGAACGGCGTAACCGACTCATTTGTGCATATTTTAGAACAATACTTAACCTATCCAGTCGGTGGTGCACGTGTTCAAGATGGTTTCTCAGAAAGTCTGTTGCGGACACTGATCGAAATCGGTCCAGAAGTTATTGATGAAGAAAAACAAGATTACGCTATACGTGCTGACTTTATGTGGACAGCTACGATCGCTTTGAACCGCCTGCTTTCTACCGGAGTTCCAGGAGACTGGTCAACCCATGCACTAGGTCATGAGATCACAGTGCTGAATCACACCGATCACGCCCGTACGCTCTCAGCGATTCTGCCTGCTGTCTTATCGGTTCGTAAAGAAGCGAAATTTGACAAACTTGTTCAATATGCTGAAAATGTCTGGAATATCCAAGAAGGTTCTGATGAAGTAAAAGCGGACGCAGCCATACTGAAAACAGCTGCTTTCTTGAAATCTATCGATATGCCTGTGTCTTTAACTGAAATCGATGTAAAGCAAGAAGATATCGATTATTTAGTCAAACAGCTTGAAGCTCACGGCAATACAGCAATCTCTGAACGCGGCGATCAGACATTAGCAGTTTCAAGAGACATTTATGAAAAAGCATTATCACTAGAAATTTAATCACACCAACTATACAGATTCCTAGGAGGAAAAAAATGTCCTATCAATCGATGTTCAAAAAAATGGCTTTCCTATCCTTATCTGGTCTTGTGCTGGCTGCTTGCTCAGATGAAGCTCAGCCGACAACAGAAGATACTACCGAACAGACAGATTCGGCTGCCGGAACAGATACTGATACCAATACAGACAGCTCAACAGATGAAGAAACTACGGAAAACCTTTCGCAAAATATGCTTGACTGGATTCCCATGAACGAAAATACGCGCTACGTCTACGAAGGTGAAGGCGCGGAAAGTGCTGCTTACACGGTCTATCCGCAGTTCACACACAGCGATACTCTGCAAGTCGTCCAGTCTGGGACTGGTACTGATTCAGTGAAAGTTTACGAATACGCAGAAAATGAGGTCCGCGAAGTCTTTTTAAGAGGCGAAACTTACTTCCGCGATGATGTGGTGGATACTGGATTGACCAGCGAACAGGATCAATACGAAGTTCTTCTTCAGGCACCTATCGAAGTCGGACACAGCTGGGAGAGCCCATCTGGTTCAATTTCTGAGATCACTGACTCAAATGTTTCCATTGAGACACCTGCCGGAACCTATGATGCTCTGGAAATTACGCGCACACTGAATGACACAACGACCCTGTTATATTACGCACCGGCAGTTGGTATGATCCAAAGTATTTATGAACCAGATGGTGATATGACGGTAACTTCTACATTGAGCCAGCTGGAAGATGAAGTACCGGAAGAAATACCGTTGACGGTATATGAATTGAATGAAATGGCTACTGCTCTAAATACTGTTGAAACAACGTTGGAGCTGTACACCAACGATCCGGCTCGGTTAGCGTTGACCGAAATCTTAAATGGCAGCACAGATGTAATGTCCGTTCCTTCTCTAACAGAAAATGTTGAACTCAACTATTTGTATATGGGAAATGATGGAATCGTGCATGCTGACTTCTCTGAAGAACTGATTACAGAAATGAATGCAGGTTCAGGGATAGAAGCACTCCTGCTGCAAAGTATCGTGAATACAATCGGCGGTTATTATCAGACCGATGAAGTATTGGTGACTGTTGAAACAGAACCGTATGAATCAGGACATATTGCTATGGATGAAGGTCAAACGATGCAAGTAGATCTTTCTTCTGTAGAAGAATAAGCGTTATCTAAAAAGAGCAAGCGACTTAGTTTGAATCACTAAGCCGCTCGCTTTTTTCATTTGTTGTTGAAAAGAATCTGTAAAAGAAGTATGTATTCATTAGTTCTAAAAATGAATACATGGCAATAACCACAAAAATATTGCTTTCATTGTAGGTGGCTAAAACGGAAACCAGGACAATCAGCACAACCGAAATTTGAGTTTTATAAGGATGACTGTAGACGGTCCGGTCAACTTCTGCAAACCAGCGGCTGATCCCTTTTCTTAAAAGGACTACAATGATAAAAATCCCAATATACACAGGCCAATTCTGATCCGTTCTTTCAGCGCCATATAAAAGCATAAAACCTATAGCTAAAACGATGATATCCCCCAATAGCATCTTTTTAAACATGTTCTCCCCCCATTTTGCATGATTTCTTAATAGTGTATCACAACATTCGTTCAGTTCGATCAGTTATTTTGATTCTTTTAATCGTTCTTTTTTATAGAAAAATAAACTGAACCGATAATGGCTTTTCTATACATCTTTCTATTCCTTTCGTTGAAATAATGAATTTATATGTAAATAACGCTCTGTATGCATCGTAACATACAGAGCGTTATAATTGTAAAGATTATTTTACTAATTCATAGATTGCTTCAGCGTAAATGGCCATCGCGTTCATAAGATCATCTACCGCCATAAATTCATTGGCCTGATGCATAGTGTCAACACTATCAGGGAACATTGCGCCATATGCAACGCCTCGTTTCATCAGACGTCCGTAGGTTCCGCCGCCGATGACCTGTTCAGTCGCTTCTAAGCCAGTCTGACGGTGATAAACATCTAACAAAGTGGTCACTAACGGATCATTGCCTGGAACATAATGAGGGACTTTTCCTTCTGGCAATGTCACTGTAACGTTGTACTGAGACATTTTTTCTTTTATGCGGGTACCAATCGTCTCTTCGTCCGTTCCTTGCGGATAACGCATATTGACAGTAATCTGTCCGCCTTGATCAACGTTGAAGTTGAAGACTCCTGTATTGGAAGTCAGTTCACCCATTACGGCATCAGTGTGTGCAATTCCCAATTTTTCGCCAGCAGGATCTTCATGCAAGTATAATGCAATGACTTGGATAAAGTCTTGTGCGTCTCCTCCGAAATTATAATCGGATAAGAAACGAGCCAGATAGGTTCCGGCATTGACCCCTTTAGCCGGTGTACTTCCGTGTGCAGCTTTTCCGACTACTCTGATCGTTACTCGATTGCCGTCAACAGCTAGATCGCCTGTTACAGATTGTCCGGATAAGAAATCCTGGAACCCACTTTCTAATTCTGAAGGATCTTCAGAATCAATGACAGCGACTGCATCTTGCGGTACCATGTTCGGGCGCAGACCAGATTCGAATTCAACAAGCTTGTGCGTACCGCCGTCAGCATTTCCTTCAAAGGCTAACTGCGCTGACACATTCCCTTTTTCTCCATTGATGATCGGGAACGCTGCATCTGGTGAAAAGCCGAAGTCAGGTTCCGGTTGTGTTTCAAGGTAATGCTTGATTCCTTTCCATTCACTTTCCTCATCTGTTCCAAGAATGAAACGGATTTTTCTAGATACTGGCAGTTCCAGCTCTTTAATCATTTTGATTGCATAGTAAGCAGCCATTCCCGGACCTTTATCATCACTTGAGCCGCGGGCATATAATTTGCCGTCTTTGATTACTGGATCGAAAGGATCTGTTTCCCAGCCTGTACCTGTTGGAACAACGTCCACGTGCGCAAGTACGCCCATTGTTTCATCTCCGTCACCATATTCAATATGTCCAGCCCAGTTATCGAAGTTTTCAGCCTTGAACCCGTCTCTTTCTCCGATTTTCAAGAATGCTTCTAACGCTTCTTTTGGTCCCGGACCTACCGGAGCATCTTCTGTTGCTTTTGAATCATCTCTAACACTGTCGATTCTAAGAATCGTAAACAAATCTTCTAGAAAGTCCTCTTTGCGTTTTGCCGCTTCTGCTTTCCAGTCAATTGATTGATTGGCCATTGGTAAAATTCCTCCCATTGCATTATCTGAATCGTAAAGACCGCGTTTTTTAAAATACGTACACGATCTTTGCTTCTGTATACCATTTTAGCACTTTTTCCGTTAAACACCAATTTTTCAATTACTAAGGAAAAGTGTCATAAGTGCAAAGGTAAATGGATTATCGTAAAATAAGCTTTAAAAGCATTATGGTGTTAAGTCAAGAGAATAGATTAAAATGACAACCTATTTTCATAAAAAAGGGTACACTGAACTAAACCGCCACGTATTCGAAAATACGTTCGGTTTATATCTTCGGATAGTCGTCCTTAAGAAATAGTTTCTCTTAAGACTCCATCGCCTCCGATCTTGCGATATAGAGTTGGTGATCGCTTAGGAGTGCAAACACCAGACGCACTAATTTTCGTGCAGTTAAGACGAGGGCTCGTTTGTGTTGTGTTTTCGGTACTTCTTTATATTTTTTCTGGTAATAGGCTTCATACTCAGGAATATATCGTCTTACAGAGTTGGCAGCTTGAACTAAGTAATAACGTAAATAACGGTTTCCTGACTTAGACATCGGTGTCTTTTCTTTTTGATAGTTACCAGATTGATGTTTTGGCCAATAAAGACCAGCGTATTTTGCCAGTTGAGCTTCATGGTTAAATCGGTCAATTTGACCAACTTCAGCGATAATGCCTGCGGCATAAACAGGTCCAATGCCTGGAATGCTTAACAATGTTTTGGCGCTATCGATGGTTTCCATAATATTCTCAATGGCTTTATCAATGATTTTTATTTCTTGTTCAAATCCACGTATAACACGCATTTGAACACCTAGATTGATATCAATACTGTCTTGTGCTAATTTGCCTAAGCGATAAGAGTCTGAGACAGATTTTCTAATGACTTTAGCTAATTTGACAGGATCTTTAAAGCGTCCTCGTCCAAACTTTTGAAGTAAAGCAGCTAGCTCAACGCTATTCATTGTCCGAATCTCAGCCATTGAAATGTCGCCATTCATTAATTGAATCATCGTTGAACTAAACACAGACGTGCTTATATTTTCAGCTTTTAAGTCACTCGAAAGAGTGTTGCACTTGTAATAAAGATTTTCCACGTAGTGCTGCTGGGCTTCGGTCATCTGTCGAATCAACTGATAGCGTGTACGAGTAAAACGTAGAAGAGCAACGAATTTTTCTTCTCGTGGTTGAGATTTCGTATGCTTTCCAGTTGTCAAAAACTCTGCAATGATTTGGGCGTCTAATTTATCATTCTTTTCTTCTGTCCAGACTTTAGAAAAACGATGAATAACCCGCGGGTTTTCTACAATGGTTTCAACGTTAATCAGTTTCAACTCTGGATCATTTGAGAAGAATAGGGACGGGTGCATACTGTATTGACCCGTCGCTTCCATACCTACAAGTATTTTGTCAAAATCCAACTCCTCGTGAAAGCGAAGGATTTTATCTTTAATCATTGTGGCGCCTGACTCACTATTCGCTACTGTCTCTTGCCAAAGAATCGTATTGGTATCATCTTCACGTAAGAGAAAACAAGCATCAAGCTTCGCTTTACTTACGTCTAAACCGACAAATAATTTCATGGAAGGGTTCCCCCTTTCGTTATAAATTTGGAAGGTAAGCTTGGTCACTCCGGGCTATCCCTGTAACACAATGCGTGCCTTAACCTCGAGCATAAGTATTTAACTCGTTTCTTGTGTAGCTGCCAAGACCGAAGGTTTCCTAAGACCAACGGACACAAGAACCAAGCCATACAGCTTATGAGTAAATAGTCTCAACATTGTGACGGGAAGCATGCTTAATGAGTAGTCGAACTACAAGGAGGGGAAAGCTTCATCCCATTTAGAACCATCTTCCATCTAGTTCTATTTTACACAGAAACAGCACGGAATGACCAAGCGATAACCAAGATATTTAATTATCAAAGAACTAAAGTGAATGGATCATCAAAAGCGACTTTTTGAAATTTTTCTCCCCCATGGGGGAGAAAGCTCCATTCTTTCAAACAGTTAATCCATCAACTAAGTTAAGAACAATTCTTAACTACAAACTTATTATACGAGGAGGGTTTCAACTTGAAACCAATAGAAAAATCACTTGTTGAAAAGGCTATTCCTGTCAGAAAAGAGAATAGCTATAAAGGAAATTTCGGTAAACTGCTTTTTGTGGGCGGCAGCGCGCAGATGGGCGGAGCCATTATTATGTCATCGTCCGCAGCAGTCTATTCTGGTGCTGGTCTAGTGACTGTTGCCAGTGCACCAGAAAATGTTCACGCTTTACACGCCAGATTACCTGAAGCAATGTTTTTGAATATGTATAATCTAGAAGCACTGGGTAATATGGTAGAAAAAATGGATGGTATTGTAATGGGGCCTGGTCTTGGTCGAAATGAAAAAGCCACAGAAGTATTCAAAACGGTTTTAACCCATTTAAAAAAAGAGCAATTTTTATTGATTGATGGAGATGCCATTTCAATCTATAAAAATGAGCAAATGCCTCATCCAAATGCACAAGTCGTGTTTACCCCGCATGTCGGTGAATGGAAAACACTCTCCGGACTAAGTAAAGAGGAAGAAAATGAAGAAGATAATCGCAATAAACAGAAAGCGTTAGATGCCATCATTGTATTGAAGAAAGGACAATCTGAAGTTTATTTTGATGATGAAGTATGGCAGAATATTCCTGGCAACCCTTCTATGGCAACAGGTGGTATGGGAGATACTCTGGCTGGAATGATCGCCGGATTTATGGGACAGTATGAAGACCAGCATCTTGGTATCCTATCGGCTGTGTATCTTCACAGTGATATCGCCAATACTTTATCCAACACACACTACGTTACTTTACCTACTATGATCATTGAAAAGATACCTGAAACGATGCACGCCTACGCACAAAGACAGTAGATTTCCTCTTTTTTCTTCGTTATACTGGATGAGAGAAAAAAGAAAGGTCGAGTTTGATGAATAAAAAATTAATAGGGTTTTGTGCAGGTGCTTTTATTTTAGGATTTCTATTGATGTATTATGGATTAGAAGCCGGATTCTTTTTGGGAATGGTTTTAATCGCATTATACAGCTTTACTGCTGGTCCTAAATATGATCAGAATCCGGATGATGAAGCCTTTAAGCGAGACAGACAGCGGATCATCATCATGATGTGGGTTGGCTTTTCATATGTACTATCTGGATTTTCAGCTTTGTTTATTGGATAACCGTATCTGGACATGACTAGGAAGCATACTCGTCCTTCAGCTGAAAGGCTGACGCTTTGCGAGTATGCTTTTTTATTATTGCTTATCCTGTTTATGCTTTCTTATAAGTCCTATTTGTCAGGATCCTATTTAAAAAAGCTGCCTCAAAGATTTCCTTTAAGACAGCTCAAACTTATTCAGCTTTTAATTGTGCAATCTCCTCTTTTGTGCATTCTCGATATGCACCCAGTTCCAGATGCGGATCCAGTGTTAAAGGTCCCATCGAAAGTCGTTTTAGATAAAGCACTTCTTTTCCGACTGCGTGGAACATTCTTTTGACTTGATGGAACTTGCCTTCTTGAATAGTGATCTCAATGTTAGAAGTCTGACTTTCTTCATCTACAGCTAAAACCTTTAGCTCGGCCGGCATGGTCTGATATCCATCATCTAATTCTACGCCTTTTCTGAAAGCCGCAACATCTTCTTCGGTTACGATTCCTTCAATCTCAGCCAAGTAAGTTTTATCGACATGATGTTTTGGAGACAATAAACGATGAGTCAGTCCCCCATCATTTGTCAGCAGCAGCAATCCTTCTGTATCGATATCTAATCGGCCGACAGGATGCGGTTCTTGAACAATATCGCTGAGCTCAAGCAGATCTAGCACGGTTTCATGCATCACGTCTTCCGTGGCACTGATGACACCTGCTGGCTTGTTCAGCATAAAATAAACAAACTCTTGATAGTCCAGTTGATCCCCAGCTATCTTGATTTCATCCTGGTCAGGATCTACCTGTGTCTTCGGATCCTTCACGATTTCGCCATTAATCTCTATAATAGACGATTTAAGCAGTTTCTTGACTTCTTTTCTTGTTCCTAATCCACTATGAGCTAATAATTTATCAATTCTCATCTAGTCACCTCACTTTCAGTGTACCGTATTTCTTTGAATTTCACACTATTTCATTCTTAATTTATTTCTGACAGAAGCAGCTTGTGAGCCTATGAGTCTATCTGCTAAGCGTGTTTTTAAAGAGAGATAGCCGTATACTGCAATTCCGACAGCAGCCATAATCGGCAGAGATAAACCGGCCTGTACTTTGTTCTCGAAATCTAAGAACAAACTGACACCTTCTCGTGTCACCATTGTGACTGCTCCCATAACGAGCGATAAGATCAAGATCAACAAGGATCGTCTGAACAGCAGACTCGCAGAGTAGTTTGTCGCTCCGTGCATAATACGCATCATCAGCCAGCAAGTAACGCCAAAACCGGCGATCGTAGAATACAACATCCCGTAAGCACCTAGTCCCATTATTCCCACAAATAGAGGTTGAGTAATCAGCTTTACTGCAAAACCAATCATCAGCGTTTTGATTGCTGGCCTAGTTTGACCTGCAGCTTGAAGCATATTTCCTAAAACAGCATATAACGCAATAAAAATACTCATATAAGCAGAAACGACTGTCACGGAAGTCCCCAGATCACTCGCAGGGAAAAAGACATTGTATAACGGTTCCGCTACAACAGCCATACCGACTGCTGCAGGAAACATTGCGAAGAATAATAATTGGACGCCTTTAGAGAACTGTTTGCTGACTTCTTTAATGTCTCTTTTCGCCATTAGGTTACTGATCAGCGGAACAGTGGCAATCGACAATGCTGTACCGAAGGACGTCAGTATCATAATCAATTTATGCGCATTCGCTTGGGTAATCCCATACGTTTCTTCAATGGCATCTTTGCTTAACTCTGAGAACCATTCCATGATCGGTGCATAAGTGATCTGATCGATCATCTGGAAGATTGTAATGCCTGTTGCAATAATAATAAAGGGTATAGAAGTTTTTATAATTCCTTTAAGCAAAGCATTAGAGGAGACTTCTACTTTTCCGGTACTTTCTTCTGCTCCATAGTTGAAAGCAGTATCAATTCGTTTAATTTTCCAAGCTAAATACAGTAGTGAAAACAGCGCACCGATAAAAGCAGCGAATGTAGAATAGGCTACTGCTGTAACCATTTCCCCTCTAAGCAGCTGAGTGATCATGAAAGCAGATGACAGCATAAATAAAATTCTGGCAAACTGTTCTATAATCTGTGAGATTGCCGGACCCGCCATTGTATTGTGCCCTTGAAGAAATCCTCTTGTTACGCTTTGAGATGGAATAATCAGCAATGCAGGAACAAGAGCCCGCATGACTAATACGGCGTCATCTGTACTTTCGGAAGGACTTGTGGTCGCTAAAACAGGTGCTAAAATATATAACGCCACTGCGGAAATGAGTCCAGTTAAAGCCATTAGTTTAAGTCCCTGTTTATAAATCGATTTGGAAACTTCATATTCACCGAGTGCGTTATAATGACTGATTTGCTTGGAAATTGCTGATGGTACGCCGGCAGTAGCTAGTGCTAGAAAGAATGCATAGGGCGTGTAGCCGATTTGGAACAGTGCATTTGCCGCATTCGCCTCCGCACCCATCCAAGCCATCCAGGGAATTATATAAATGATTCCCAATACTCTGGAAACCATGCTGCCTGCGGTCATCCAGGCAGAGCCGCTGACCATTTTCTGATCATTTGATAATTCTTTTTTTATAGGTTTTGAAGTTGTTTGATTGTCCATCTGAATTGAACCTTCTTTCAATAATTCGGGCTTCATTAAGTGCAGCTTATAATTGATCAACTGGTATTCATTTAAAGCATAGAAAAAGGAGCCGCTGAGCGCTCCTTTTCAACTAGATTCTATTTTACTGTTTTACCGTATGCGTTGCAATCTCGTTTCACGAGAAAAGTCTATTTTATTGAAATCTTAATGCTTTTGACTTATTTAAGACAGAACTAACTAGTTCAGTTGCTGTTTCGCAAATAATGCGTACAATGGATGATCCGCGAGCAATTCTTCATGCGTTCCCATCCCAGTAATTTCTCCATCTTCTATGAATAAAATCTTGTTTGCATCAATGATAGTGCTGAGACGGTGAGCGATCACAAACGTTGTCCGCCCTTCCATCAACTTATTCAAAGCTTGAGAAACGATTCTTTCTGATTGACTGTCTAAACTAGCGGTTGCTTCATCCATCATCAAAATCTTCGGATCGCGTAAGAAGGCTCTGGCAATATTGATCCGCTGCCTCTGACCTCCAGAGAGCTTGATACCGCGTTCGCCAATCATTTCATCCAGTCCATCCGGGAAAGATTCAATAAATCCTCTGGCGTACGCCATTTCAGCGACCTTCCATAATTCTTCATCTGAAACATCTTTTTCTTCCGGCAATCCGTAACAAAGGTTTTCCCGAATCGTTCCGGACATCATTGCATTTTCCTGCGAGACATATCCGATCTGACTTCTCCAGGACTGAATAGAAATGCTTTGGATCGGCGTATCACCGACTGCAATTTCTCCAGACTTCGGTTCATAGAACCGTTCGACCAACGCAAAGAGTGTTGTCTTTCCACCGCCGCTTGGTCCGGCAAAAGCAATTTTTTCACCCGGAGCAGTTGAGAAGGTTATCTGTTTTAAGATAGGATTATTTTTATTATAGGCAAATGAAACATCTTTGAAATGGAGCGGAAGGTCCGTAATGTTCACTTCTTCTCCTATATCGTTAGGCTCTTCCGGCTCATCTAAAATAGAAATAATTCGGTTGGTCGCACCTGCTGCTTTTTGGATCTGCATGAAGAAATTCATGAAAGTGACTGCTGGAAAGATCACTTGAAACAGATAAAGCAGAAAAGCTACCAACGAACCAGTGGTCATGACACCTTGAGCTACTCGATATCCGCCGTAACCGATAACAACTACAATAATACCCATCATCATTGTGTACATCAGCGGTGCAATAAAAGCCATGTATCTTGCTTCTTTTAAACCGATTTTATATAACCGGTTGACGCCTTTTTTTCCTTTTTCCTTTTCATAAGATTCAGCAGTCGATGACTTCATCAGTCGTGCTTCAGAGATTGTCTGCTGAATTCTTCCTGAGAATACTGCCGTCTCGTCTTGCATTTCTTTGGATATAGAAGCAATTTTATTTCCCAGCGGCTTGATTACAAACGTTGCCAGCGGAATGGCGATCAGCATAACTAATGTCATTTGCCAGTCCATAAAGATCAAGATAAAGAAAACACCGATAACCGTGACGATCCCTGTAACAAACTGCGGAAAGAATGCAGTAATCAGATTCTGTACAATAATCGTATCATTCGTAATTCGGCTGACAATCTCACCAGAAGCGTATTGATCAAAAAATCTAACGGGCAGCCTCGTGACTTTATTCCATAGAAAAGTCCGTAAACCGGCGATAACTTGATGTCCTACTTTGTGCAGGATATAATTGGACATTGCGTCCAATAATACTTGCAGTATAAAGACACCGACAATTCCCGCAATCATCCATGGTGTGAAAAAGTCCAGTTCTACTCCGTCAATGAATCTCTGGGTAACGAGAGGGATCATCAATTGGGTCATTGTTGTCAGAATACTGCCCAGCAAACCGAAAATCAGTAAAGATTTTGATAGGTTTGTTGACCAGATCAGTCTAATAAATTTTTTCATATCATGTTTGCTTAAGTTTTGTTGTACGATCAGTTCATTTTGCATAAAATTTTGTTGCATCAAAGTTTCTCCTCTGTATAAAACTAAAAATTCAATCCAGTGATTTATGTATTTAGCATAGTGCACTAACATTTTAACAAACTATTCTAGTCTATGCACTTTTATTTTAGAAGTGATTATACTACCAGGTCAACAATTGTTTAATTTACCCGCCTTTTGAGTATATCTAAACAAAATGATATTAACCATTTCAAAACTCTTAATTCTTTGATAAGTTTTTTCAAATTTGTTTAAAAAAGTATAAAAGCAGCAGGAGTCCATTTGATAGATGCTCCTGCTGCTTTTTTTACTGTAAATTGATTAGTTTGGTGCTACTATATTGACGAGTTTTCCGGGTACGACGATCACTTTGCGAACCGTTTTCCCTTCCAGATGTTCTTGAATATTTTCATTTTCCATTGCCATTTTCTCAAGCTCTTCTTTTGAGATTGATTTCGAAGCCGTTGCTTTACCGCGGACTTTACCATTAATTTGGAAGACCACTTCTACTTCATCTGTGACGAGTTTTGATTCATCATACGTTGGCCATGCTTCATAGGAAACACTTTCGCCGGTTTGAGCGATGCGTTTCCACAATTCTTCTCCCAAATGCGGAGCAATCGGTGCCAGCATTTTAATGAATCCTTTGATATAATCGATTGGCAGTCCATCTGCTTTATAAGCTGCATTAACAAAGACCATCAACTGAGAAATACCTGTATTAAACTGCAGCTGATCAAAGTCATTAGTGACTTTCTTAACAGTCTGATTATATACAACATCTAAGGTTCCATCGTTAAAGGTCGTAATCCGGTCTCTTACATGATCATTTTCATCGATCAGCAATCTCCAGACACGGTCCAGGAATTTTCTAGACCCTTCCAGTCCATCTGTACTCCATGCAATTGCCGCATCAAGCGGCCCCATAAACATTTCATACACTCTCAATGTATCCGCTCCGTACTCTTCGACTACATCATCCGGATTGACAACATTGCCTTTTGATTTAGACATTTTCTCGTTGTTTTCTCCCAGTATCATACCTTGGTTGTATAGACGTTCAAACGGTTCTTTTGTAGGAACAACTTCAAGATCATACAAGAATTTATGCCAGAAGCGTGCATATAGCAGATGCAATACAGCGTGTTCAGCTCCGCCAATATACAAGTCGACTGGAAGCCATTTTTTCAGTTTTTCTGGGTCAGCCAATTGATCCGGATTTTTTGGATCAATAAATCTTAGGAAGTACCATGAGCTTCCTGCCCATTGCGGCATTGTATTTGTATCGCGTTTCCCTTTTTTGCCGGTTTCCGGGTCTACCACATTTACCCAATCTTCGATCACAGCAAGCGGTGACTCGCCTGTGCCTGATGGTTTGATGGCATCTGTTTTCGGCAATTCGATCGGCAGTTCCGATTCTGGAACAGTAGTGGTTGTGCCATCTTCCCAGTGGATTACTGGTATCGGCTCGCCCCAATATCTCTGACGGGCAAATAGCCAGTCGCGCAGACGATAGGTCACTTTTCTTTCGCCGACTTTCAAATCTTCAAGATATGCAATCATCTGATTGATGCCTTCTTCTTTGTTCAATCCATCTAGAAAGTCAGAATTAATGTGTGGACCATCTTCTGTAAAGGCTGCTTCCTCTACATTGCCGCCTTCTAGTACAGGAATGATGGGCAAATCATATTTTTTCGCAAATTCCCAGTCGCGTTCGTCATGCGCTGGTACTGCCATGATTGCACCCGTTCCATAAGAAGCCAGTACATAGTCAGCAATATAGATTGGCAGTTCTTCACCATTTACTGGATTAATAGCATACGCTCCAGTGAAGACACCGGATTTATCTTTATTCAAGTCAGTTCTTTCAAGGTCTGACTTATTATTCGCTGTTTGGATATAGTTTTCTACTGCTTCCTTCTGTTCGGCTGTTGTAATGCTGGAAACAATCTCTGATTCTGGCGCTAGAACGGCATAAGTTGCACCGAACAATGTATCTGGACGAGTCGTAAAGACAGTGAAGTTAAGTTCTGAGTCTTTGATTTTAAAGGTGACGTTTGCCCCTTCAGATTTACCGATCCAGTTGCGCTGCATATCTTTAATGTGCTCCGGCCAGTCGACGTCTTCCAAGTCTTCAAGCAAACGGTCGGCATAAGCTGTAATCTTCAGCATCCACTGTTTCATTGGTTTACGGTAAACAGGATGTCCCCCGCGTTCTGATTTTCCGTCGATGACTTCTTCGTTTGCCAGAACGGTTCCAAGAGCCGGACACCAGTTGACCGGTACTTCTGCTTCATAAGCCAGTCCTTTTTCATAAAGCTTGATAAAGATCCACTGTGTCCATTTATAATAGTCAGGATCAGTCGTATTGATTTCTCTATCCCAATCATAGCTGAATCCTAGTGAATTGATCTGACGCTTGAATGTCTGAATATTTTTGGCTGTAAATTCAGCAGGGTCGTTTCCGGTGTCCAGTGCATACTGTTCAGCCGGCAGTCCAAATGCATCCCACCCCATTGGATGAAGGACGTTATATCCTTGAGCACGTTTCATACGGGAAACGATATCTGTAGCTGTATAGCCTTCGGGGTGACCAACATGCAGCCCTTGTCCAGAAGGATAAGGGAACATATCCAGTGCATAGAAGTATTCCTTATTTTCATCTTCTGTGGCTTTAAATGTTTTCTGTTCAGCCCAGTAATTCTGCCACTGACGTTCGATTGTTTTATGGTTGAATGACATTGTATTCTCTCCTTATACATTAATTAAATTGAATAAAAAAAGCCCTATAGACTATACAGTTGTATAGTCTATAGGGCGTTATTAACGCGGTACCACCTAATTTTATCGTCTCATAAGAAGACGATCTCAAATCCTTAACGCGGATAAACGGATCAAGCTAATAGAACTGGATCGTCCTTTCACTTGAGCAACTTCCAGGCGAGTTCTGTCTCCTTTATGTGCATTTCCACCAGCCATGCACTCTCTAGAAAAAAGGGTCAACGTACTATTCCTGTTTATCGTTTTTATGATTTGATTACTCAAATCTATTTTATGTTGGATTTTCTTTATCTTACCAAAGGGATTGCATACCTGCAACATCTTTTTGGTGTTGATTAATCTGCCAGCTTCTTATAAAGATAACAATTGATCAACAAAGATCAAGTCTGAAGACAGTTTGTTTTTCTCTTTCAATTGCTGGATCGTTGTATCAAACTTGCGGGCAATACCAGACAAAGTGTCTCCGCTGACTACACGATACTGATTCTTTGTTAAATCGGTCTGTTCAGCATTTGGCTTATCTTTAATAGTCTTATTTGATTCAGCGACTTGACCGACTGTTAATTTTTGACCGATGTAAATGGTATCTGATTCAAGTTTGTTCCACTCTTTTAGTTTCGCTACTGAAGTTTGATAGTCCAAAGCGATCTTGTAAAGTGAATCTCCTGATACAACTGTGTAATTTACAGCTGTATTGTGTGAATCTTCTTTTTCAGAAGGCTCGGACGATACTTGCTTGTCCGTTTTCTGTGTCTGGTTTTCAGCCTGAGGCACTGACAAAGTTTGACCGACAAAAATCAGATCTGATTTCAATCCATTAGCAGATTTCAAAGCAGCTACTGTTGTGTTATATGTTTTAGCTAATCCAGATAAGGTATTACCCGGTTCTACTGTAATCTTTCCTTTTGATTGAGCCGTTTCACTATCTGTTTTATTCTCTGTTTCTTTAACGGACTCTGCTTTTCCACTAACTTTCAACGTTTGACCAACGAAAATCAAATCTGATTTTAACTGATTATCGCTTTTCAGTTTGGCAACTGTCGTGTTATAGCTGCGAGCGATACCGCTGAGCGTGTCGCCTGCTTTCACTTTATGTGTGCCGGTAATGCTGGCTTCTTCAGAAGGTTTAGTTGTTTCCACTGGATCAGCAGATACAACTGTTCTATTGATAGACAGCGTCTGATTTACAAAAATCAAATCGGTTTTAAGTTGATTAGTCGACTTGATGGCTGATACCGTTGTGTTGAATCGTCTTGCAATTCCAGATAGTGTATCACCCGCTTTAACGGTATAACGCGTTTCTTTCGCTGTTTCAGAATTATCGGGTTTTGAAGTTTCCGTATTTCCTGCTGAAGCATTTTCACCCGTTTTCCTTGGAACCGCTAGTTTCTGATTCGCAAAAATCAAGTCAGAAGTTAAGTTGTTCGCTTTCTTGATTGCTGACACGGTTGTACTGAATTTTCTAGCTATCCCCGAAAGCGTATCTCCGCTTTTCACTTGATAACTGGATTGTATTGTTTCTTGCTCTTGTTCTTTTTCTGGAGCCGTTGGTTCTTTTTCATTGGTCTCTGCTAGTTGACCAGAAAGTTTTAAGGTCTGACCTACATAGATCATATCAGATGATAGTTTATTGGCCGATTTGATTGCTGAAACGGTCATATTATAGCGTCTCGCTATCCCAGAAAGTGTATCTCCGGCTTTAATCTTATAAGTCGTTTGAGTAGTGTCAGGTTTTGTTTCAGGCTGCTGACTCTCTGAAGGCGCAGTCTCTGCAGCTTTTCCAGGAATCATTAATGTCTGGTTCACATAAATCATATCTGACTTCAAGTTGTTTGCGGATTTAATTGCAGATACAGTTGTTTTATATTTTCTGGCAATACCTGATAATGTATCTCCGCTTTTTACTTTGTAAGCTGACTGACCAGCTTCTGGTTTAGTTTCCGGAGTTGAAGGTGAAGATGGTTCTGTTACTTTATCATCCTCTGTTTCTGATAAAGAACCCGGAATCAATAAAGTCTGATTTACAAAAATCATATCGGACGTCAGCTTATTCGCTGATTTAATTGCTGAAACGGTCGTATTGTATCTTCTTGCAATTCCGCTTAACGTGTCGCCGCTGACCACTTTGTAATTGATGCTATCCGTTTGTTCAGCTGGCGGCGTTGCAGGTTGGGCTGGTTTAGAAGAATCGACCGGCTTAGATGGAGTAGTTTCATTTCCAGTATCAGGAATGACACCATCGTATTTTGTAAGATTGTATAATTCAATCAAGTTGTTCAACTTGCTGGCATAAGTCGGATCTGTAGCGTAACGTCCTTGCAGCCAAGCTGAAGCATCTCTATATGAAGTCGTATTTTCTACCCAAGCTCCTGCATAGTACTCGTTATTCCAACTTGTACCATTACGAATCAATCGAGCATTATCTTGAAGCGATTCTGCGTAACTAGGATACTTTTTAAAGTAATCGGTAATGGTAATCCAACCCGTACTATTGTAGTATTCTCGGGTTTTCATTGCTACTGACTGACCATTGTATTCTCCTTTGATTCCAAATAAGTTGTGGTTTGGCGGAGACGACAACTGACTTTTTCCATAACCAGATTCCAGACTAGCTTGTGCAATCATAATAGAAGCATAGATTCCATTTTCTTTAGCTACTGTCTTAGCATATCCAGAAATTTGGTTGATGAAGTCTTCAGCAGATTGTGCCTTGTTCAAATTACCTGTATTGGCAGCTGTTGTCGTTACTGCTTCTAATCCCGCTGTATTGATTGCCAGTTTCTGTCCAACTTTGATCAAATTGGCGCTCGCTAATTTATTTAATGAAACGATTTTACTGACCGTTGTTCCATATTGTTTCGAGATTTTATTAAGCGTATCTCCTGATTTTACAGTATGGACAATTGCTTTTTCCTCAGTCTTGGTTTCTTTTGTTTCAGCTTTCTGAGTTTCGGCTTTTTTATTCTCCGTTATTTCTGCATCAGTTTTTTGAGTTTCGGTTTTTTCTGTTTTTTTCACTGTTTCTGTTTCGGTCACTTGTTCAGTTTTATCTTTAGAAACAGTCTCAGCTGACTGATTAGAAGAATTAGTTTCTTTTGCAGTTTCCTCTGCTTCATCTTCAGTATTTACAGCAGTTTCAGCAGCTTTATCTGTTGCCTTTTCTGTCGTTTCAGCGTCTAGCTCAGAGTCATTTTTTGCATCTATTTCTGTTATTGTTTCAGCAGAATTTTCTTGAACTGATTTACTTTCATCTGCTGCAGACTCCTCTTGTGAACCAGCAACTTTCACAGAAGCTGCTCTTGCTGATTCGATCGGTGCTGAATTTACGGGTTCAATGGTTTCATCATCATCAGGTGAAGATGTCACCTGAACATTTTCGGATTGATCTGTTTCTTTTTCCAGTTCTGCTTCTGTGTTCTCAATAGTATTGGTGGTATCGGCAGTTTCTTTGCTACCAAGTTCTTGTGTAATTTTTTCTTCCGTCTTTTTAACTGGATCAGATAGATTTTCTTCTGTTTTCTCTTCAGAAACTTCAGTGGTTTCTTCCGCAGCAGCATCTTCAGTTGGCTTTTCTTCAGTATGTTCAACAGCCTCAGTCTCTACAGCTTTAACAGCGCTGTTTGATTCGGCTTGTTCTAGTTGGTAAGTAAGTAATGTCTCAAAAACGGCATCCAACTCACTAGATGAAAGCTGGTCAACATTCAATTGCTCTACTAATGCTGTTCCTCCAGCCAGTTCGATCATTTTGATCAGTTGAGATCTTACAAATGCCATTTCTTCTTTTTCTGCTTCTGTTAAGACAGGGATATCAGTATCTTCAGTTGAATTTCCATCTGATTCCTGGTCATTGACGGTGGATTGAAGTTCATTATATTGATCATATAATGCCTGTATATCTTCTTTATTTAAATCGATTTCTTCAGCTTGTACCGCTTCTCCAAAGGCAGAAACAGCTACCATACTCGCTAAAATACTGGAAGACATTGTCAGCTTTAATGCACGCTTATTCTGTTGTTTTTTGTATAAAGCTAACTTTTCACTTCGATTGATCATTACTTTGTACCCCTCTCAAAAAAACAGGTCTTCTATTGTGTATTTTCCAGTTTATTATACAATTAGTAAAGAGCAAAAGGAATAAGAAGCTGGTGATTTTGTAAAATGTCATATGATTGTAACAGTGTCAATGATCTTATAAACGTTCAACACTGCACAGTAAATTGGCAACGATCACTAAAATTCCAGCAATACATTAGACACTCGCATATTTACAATTATTTAAAAAGATAGGAAGATGAAAATGCTGCTTTCACCTTTAAAATTCAGTCATACTTTGTTGTCGCAACTGGTTTCTCCAGGTGACCACGTTGTTGATGCTACAGTTGGTAACGGTCATGATACGATTAAACTGGCTCAACTTGTTGGGAAAACCGGAAAAGTTTATGGATTTGATATTCAGCCTCAGGCAATTGAAGAAACACAGAAAAAAGTCACTTTAACCGGGCTTACAGAACAAATTGAATTGTATTGTAAAGGTCATGAAACGTTGGATAAAACCCTTCCTGAATCAGTGACACTGCAAGCAGTCGTATTTAATTTAGGCTATTTACCTAAAAGTGATAAATCCATTATCACTTTGCCTGAAACGACGATATCAGCTATTGAGCAAGGATTGAACCGGCTTGCTATTGGTGGAACTATTCTGATCATGGTCTACTATGGTCATGAAGGCGGAACAGATGAAAAAAATGCAGTAAAAAACTACTTGCAAAAGCTGCCGCAAGAACAATATGCTGTTTTAGAGTATGGATTTATTAATCAGAAAAATAACCCGCCATTTTTGTTGGCTATCGAGAAAAAAAGGCATTAAAAAAAGCTGCGTCAGGTTTTATTAACCGGACGCAGCTTTTGTTTTCTATCTATTTTGTTTTAACGTAAGTTTCGCCTAATTTAGCTGGTGCTTCAGATCGTCCAATTACAACGACCAATACAATGATTGTCAACAAGTAAGGCATAATCAGAAGCAAGATAGACGGAATGTCTTGGATAATCGGAATATACGTACCGATTCGCGCCAAACTCTGTCCAAATCCGAAGAAGATTGCAGCACCCATAACACCGATAGGATTCCATTTACCAAAAATCATCGCAGCCATTGCGATAAATCCTTGTCCGGCAATCGTTAAAATACCAAACTCATTTGAAATCGCTTGTGCTTGGATCGCACCACCCATACCGCCTAATAAACCAGATAGCATAACTCCTGAATATTTCATAGCGTACACTTTGATTCCTAGAGTCTCAGCTGCATGCGGATGTTCTCCCACAGAGCGCAGGCGAAGTCCGAAAGTCGTCTTGAATAAAACGAACCATGAGATAATGGCTATAACGATCCCGAAAAAGGCAGGAGCTGATGTATTTCCGAAAAGAATCGGTCCTATTATAGGAATTCTATGCAATAAAAAGATATTTGTGATTCCGAATGATTCCGGAAGCGGTCCAGTTTGTGCTGCTCCAAAAATAGCTCTTGTTAAGAATACACCTAGCGCTGGAGCTGCCAAATTAATGACTGTTCCTGAGATAATATGGTCTGCTCTCAAGTTGATTGTAGCAACGGCATGAATCAGAGAAAACACAATTCCTATTATACCTCCGGCCAATAAACCAAGCCATGGTGTCCATCCTCCGAATGTAGAAGCAAAGAAAATATTAAAAATGGCTGACATGAAAGCGCCCATAACCATGATACCTTCCAGACCGATATTAACGACACCGCTTCGTTCAGAAAATGTTCCGCCTAATGCGGTCAAAATCAAAGGAGCAGCATAAATCAATGAGCTGGATACGATCAGTTGAATAATATCTAATGCGTTCATTCTTCTCCTCCTCTTGTTGCTGTTGTTGGTGATTGATCTCGAGAAGCTCTCTTCTCAATAAAATAACGAATAATGTAATTAGCACCTATAAAGAATATGATAGCAGCTGTTACAATGCTTGCCATTTCATCTGGAACTCCTGCACGATTAGGCATAAATGCAGCACCTACATTAAGGACGCCGAATAAAATGGATGAGAAAAAGATTCCGATTGGATTTCCTAATCCCAGCAGTGCTACTGAGATACCGTCAAATCCTATAGAAGGCAATCCAGTTTGAGTGAAAATGTTGCCGAATGTTCCTAGTCCATGGATCGCTCCGCCTAAACCTGCCAAAGCTCCACTTAAAAACATAGAAAGGATAATATTTTTCTTAGCACTCATCCCAGCATACGTTGAAGCGAATGAGTTCAGTCCTACAGCGCGAATCTCAAACCCGGCAGTTGTTCTAGTAATAAAGATCCAATACAAGATAACCACAGCTATTGCAATGAATAATCCGGCATTTAATCTCGATCCTTGGGTTAAATCAGTCAGCCACTGTAAGGATAAACTTGCGTTTTCTCCAACACTCTCTGTAGAGTTTCCAGTTTCTGAAAGAATATCTCTAATAATAAAGTTGGTTAATTGTAAAGCCGTATAGTTCAACATGATCGTTACAATAACTTCACTTGTTCCGAAAAACGCACGCAAGGTACCTGCAATCGATGCCCATAATGCACCGACAAGCGTACCTGCTAAAATACTTAAGGGCAACAATACGAGCTGCGGCAATTCAGGAAAAGCTAAAGCTACCCAAATCGCACTAACCCATCCAGCTAAAGCTTGACCGGATACCCCAATGTTGAAGAAGCCTGCTTTATAAGCTAAAGCGAATCCTAACCCGGTAAACGTCAGTGATGTTGCTTGTCTTAGAGCTTCACCAAGAAAGTACTGACTTCCAAACACACCAGATATCATTGCATCATAAGCTACAACTGGGTTATATCCAAATAACAGCATTAATATTGCACCGAAAACGAATCCGAAAATGATGGATAAAATGGGTACAACCAAACTACTTAAAAAGCCTCTAGATTGACGAATCAATTGTCTCTTTCTCCTTTCCTTTTGAATCTGCTTTTTCCTTCGCTTCTTTTAACGGTACTCCTGCCATTAAAAGACCTAATTCAGACTCATTGGTTTCATTCGCGTTAACAATCGCGATAATTTTTCCATCGTACATTACAGCGATTCTATCAGAAACGTTCATCACTTCATCTAACTCATAACTCATCAGCAAGACGCCTTTGCCGTTATCTCTCATTTCGATCAAACGACTATGAATATATTCTATTGCGCCTACATCCAATCCTCGTGTGGGTTGAGCCGCAATTAATAGCGCTGGATCTCTATCCACTTCTCTTGCGATGATTGCTTTTTGCTGATTCCCGCCTGAAAGAGAAGCTGCTGAATGCTCTTCGCTTGGCGTACGTACATCAAACTCCTCGATCAATCTCTTGGCATGTTGTTTGATTTCTTTATAATTTAAAAATCCGTGGCTGCTGAAAGGTTTTTGATAATAAGTTTGAAGTGCAATATTTTCTTCAAGGGTCATTGGTAAAATCAGTCCGTATTTTTGACGGTCTTCTGGAATATGCCCCAAACCTGTTTCTGTGATCTTTCTAGGTTTTTTATTTGTTATATTATTTCCATCTAAATGAATACTGCCGTTGCTGGACTTTGTCAGTCCAGTGATAGCCTGAATTAATTCTGACTGTCCATTTCCATCAACACCGGCAATCCCAAGGACTTCCCCTGCTTTCACTTCAAAACTGATACCTTTTACAGCATCAAAGCCGCGATTGGATTTAACGGTCAGATCTTCAACTTTTAAAACAGCCTCTTTAGGTGTTGCTGGCTTTTTATCTACTTTAAATGAAACTGAACGACCGACCATCATGTCTGCTAATTCTTGTTGAGAAGTCTTAGAAACATCAACGGTATCGATACTTTTTCCTCTGCGGATCACTGTACATCTGTTGGCAACTTGCTTAATCTCATCCAACTTATGCGTAATCAAAATGATTGATTTATCTTCATTTACCATCTTATGCATGATACCAATCAGCTCTTCGATTTCTTGAGGCGTCAGTACACCAGTTGGTTCGTCAAAAATTAAAAGATCTGCACCTCGGTACAACGTTTTTAAGATCTCGACCCTTTGCTGCATGCCGACACTGATATTTTCAACTAATGCACTCGGATCCACTTTTAAACCATATTGGTCTGATAAAGCTTGAACCTCTTTTTCAGCACTCTTTTTATCGATGTAGCCGAATCTGCTTTTTTCTCTTCCCAGCATAATATTTTCTGCTACTGTAAATTTATCTACAAGCATAAAATGCTGATGCACCATTCCGATACCTAATTCATTCGCAACATCTGGGGAGGTTATGTTAACAGATTTACCCTTTACTTTGATTTCACCTGAAGTAGGTTCTAAAAGACCTGATAGTATATTCATCAATGTTGATTTTCCTGCACCATTTTCACCTAATAATGCATGGATTTCACCTTTTTTCAAATCAAGATGAATATCGTCATTTGCTCTAAACGAACCAAACTCTTTCGTGATCCCATTCATTTCGATTACACGTTCTGAAGTCGGCAAATGAAGCCCTCCTTGTTATGATTTACTTATTTTTTACATTCCTACTTATTATCTATTATCACTTAAAACTATTCAAGCTGCTTTAGAAAATTGTTTTAAACCTCTATTTCATTTGTACTAAAAATGACAAATTTAATAAAGCATACTAACTTATTATCGCTCTAAAAAAGCGCTAGCCATACGACCAGCGCCTTTTCTATTCAATTGAATAATTTTAATGAAATTGCTTATTCAGCAGGTGCTACCGGCACTTCGATTTCGCCATCGATAATGGCTTGTCTTGCTTCTTCAACTGCAGTCCAAGCTTCTTCAGGCATATTTCCTTCAGTGATTCCAACACCATCATCTTCTAACCCATAAATAATGTTTTCTCCACCTGGGAAACCTTCTTCTCTAGCTCTCTCTGTTGCCAATTGGATAGCTGTTCCAACTTGTTTCAGTGTAGAAGTTAATGTTAGATTTCCTTCTTCCCATTCGCCTAGTTCAGCTTGGTCTCTATCTACTCCGATAACCCATAACTGATTCTCTGAACCAGATTCCATACGGTTGGTTGCTTCAGTAAATACACCGTTTCCTACTGCACCAGAAGCATGATAGATAATATCAGCACCTGAGCTGTACATACCAGCAGCAATTTGTTGTCCGATAGCAGCATCTGAGAATGATTCAGCATACTGAATATCGATTTCGATATTAGGGTCTACAGATTCAACACCTTCAACAAATCCAGCTTCAAATTTGTCGATAACTGGACCAGCTACGCCTCCGATGAAACCAACTTTATCTGTTTGAGTAGTGTTTGCTGCTGCAACACCTGCAAGGTATGCAGCTTGGTTATCTTCAAAGTTCAATGAAACAACATTGTCTGCTTCAACAACAGCATCAACAATTCCAAAATGCTGATCAGGGTTCTGACTAGCAACATCTGTTACAGCATCTGCTAATTGAAATCCTACTCCATAAATAATGTCATAACCATCTTGTACTGCTGTATTTAAGTTTTGAACGAATTGAGACGGGTCATCTGATTGATAGTAGTTAACAGCATCATCGCTGAATCCTGCTTCTTCCGCCCAAGCTTGCATACCTTCCCAAGCTGACTGGTTGAATGAACGGTCGTCTACTCCACCTTCGTCAGTAACCATACCTAGTGAAAATTCGTCAGTTGTTTCTTCAGTATCTCCGCCTGCTGATTCTCCTGAACCGCCTGTAGAGTCACCAGCGTCTTGTCCACAAGCTGCTAGTAAAAGTGCTGATGTTCCAATTGCAAAAAGATTTCTTAACTTTTTCGTCATTATGAAATTCCTCCAATTAAAATGGTCGTAGACATGTGGCAGAATAAGAAGTAAAGCATAAACATCAAAATGAATAAGTGCCGTCCATCCCGTTCACAACGTCTTCGTTTTTTATCTCGAACTAATAGTAACATCTTTGTAAAGAAAAATAAAGTTAAAATACGATTATTTAATGACTGAATATATCTGATTGTTCACTTGAAAACGCTGTAAAACCGTACGTTCTTTAAATTCGCCTCGATTTATCCTTAAATTAGCTGATCATTCAAAAAAAGAACCCAGCTCTGCAGCTGGATTCTTTACAGAATATTTACTTTAAATCTCTGTTGGTGTTTCAGATGAAGTCGGATCTAATTCTGCCTGAACCAGCACCTCTCTTGGCTTAGAACCTTCAGAAGGCCCAACGACGCCTCTCATTTCCATCTCATCAACAATTCGAGCGGCACGATTATAGCCGATTCTGAATCTTCGCTGCAGCAGTGAAATACTTGCAGTCTGCATATCGACTACCAGCGCAACGGCATCATCATACAATTCGTCTTCTGCCTCTCCCTGTGCTTGCTTCGGTTCGTCTTTAGGAATCATTTCTTCAACATAATTGGCTTCTTGCTGGTCTTTAACAAAATTGACAACTGCTTCTACTTCCTCGTCAGAAATAAACGCTCCTTGCACCCGGTTCGGTTTGTTTTCTCCCATCGGCTGGAACAACATATCTCCTCGTCCGAGCAGCTTCTCAGCCCCGTTGCCATCTAAGATTGTCCTAGAATCCGTTCCGCTGGAAACGGCGAAAGCAATCCTTGAAGGAACATTCGCTTTAATGATTCCGGTGATGACGTCCACACTTGGTCTCTGTGTCGCCAATATCATATGAATTCCTGCAGCACGAGCCATCTGTGCTAGTCGTGTAATGGCATCTTCTACATCATTGGAAGCGACCATCATCAAGTCGGCCAACTCATCTACGATAACAACAATATAAGGCAGCGGCAGCAGTCCTTCTTCTTTTTCTTCATTTTTCTTTTTGACAAACTGATTATACCCTGCCATATTCCGCGTTCCGCTGGCAGCAAATAATTCGTATCGTCTTTCCATTTCCTGTACAACTTTATGCAGAGCTTGTGCAGCTTTTTTCGGATTGGTTACAACTGGGGTCAGTAAATGCGGAATTCCATTATAAACATTCAACTCAACCATTTTCGGATCGATCATCATCAGTTTCACTTCATTCGGCTTTGCCTTGAGCAGCAGACTGGTTATGATACCATTGATCGCTACTGACTTACCAGAACCCGTTGCCCCAGCCACCAGTAAATGCGGCATTTTGGCTAAATCTGCCATCGCAACATTTCCGGCAATGTCACGCCCAAGCGGTACTTCAAGCAGCTGATCTCTGTTTTTGATCTGTCCTTCGATCACATCTCTGAACGAAACGGTACTGACTTCAGAATTAGGGACTTCTATTCCTATCAGAGCTTTCCCAGGGATCGGCGCTTCCATACGAATATCTTTAGCTGCTAAAGCTAGTGCAATATCATCTGTCAGTCCTACAATTTTACTGACTTTGACACCAGTAGCCGGCTGAATTTCATATTTCGTTACAGCCGGTCCTAGATTTGCTTTAGTTACTGTTGCTTTTACACCAAAGCTTTCAAAGGTTTCTTCAAGTTTCTTCACGTTTTCTTGAATAATGGTATATTCATCGGACTGGTCGACGGCTTCTCTCTGGTTCAATAAAGAGATCGGAGGCATTCTATACTGTTCATTTTCTTCTTCGCCGATTTCAAAGTCTACCGTACCTTCTTCTTCTGTTTCTTGTTCTGCTGGTTCAGTTTTACTTTGATTATTCTGCTGGAATCCTTCTATTTTCAATGCCATTTGTCCAGAAGAAGCTGTATCCAGTTCCTCTTCTTGTTGTGAAGCGGGAGCTAGCTGAGACTCCTGATCAGGTTCCGGAAGCGGCGTTTCCTGGTCTGATTGTGTTAACTGCTCAGCCCACTTTCTCTTTTTCTGATTCTTTTTATTTGCAGGTTTCTTTTGTTTTGGTTTTCTATTCTTACGATTTTCTTTGATGGCTGCAGCTTTTCCTTTTACAAAGTTCACAGCGTTTCTTCCTGCAGTACGCAGCTTATCTAACAATGCTTTATATGAAAACTGAAAAAATGTCATGATGCCTACAAAAATAAAGACACCCATCATCAGATATGTACCGATAGCAGAAAAAAGGAAATAACTGACTGCATAAAGAACTGCACCGATCATGCCTCCACCGACCGATTGACCAATTGTGTTCGTCGTAAACTGCGGCGTAATCAATCTCCATGTCGCTTGTATGATATTCACATCTGTTTCCATAATAGGTGCAAACAACTGTGCATGCTGCCAGACAACTGCTGCACAAAAGAGCAGTACACCACCCAGCCATCTTGGATTCTTAAAGTTCGGACTTTTTCCTTTGATAATCAGATAGCTCCCTATCCCGATTACAGCAATCGAGACGACTATATACGTCTCTCCAACAAAGAATCTGCCAAGATTAGCAAAAAACCTGCCCACAAAACCAAATTGTCCAATGGCCAGAAAGTTAACGAGCAGCAGGATAACGCCGATCAGTTCTGAAGATATTTTCTTTTGTTTCTTTTTAGGTCTACCTCTTTTACGAGCACGAGCCATTTTTGTTTCTCCTAACTATATAAAATTCTATTTTATTATAGCATGAAACCAGTCTAGTCGAAAGTTTGTTCTGACTTCATAGCCTTCTTTTCTGAACATTGCCTTTACTTTTGTAGTTTAGGTTCATTCCTTGTAGAATAAAGGAATAAGGTACTAAATAAAGGAGGAAAACAAATGGGTTCTCTATTTGACAGTTTTTTAAACAAAGGAAAGCAGAACAAGCAGCCAGCCCCTGTAGACTATCTGAACGAAAGAAATCCCCATACAGATCAAGACAAGATCTCAGCACAAGTGTATGGCCACGTCCAAGGTGTCGGATTTCGTATGAGTACTAAACAAGCTGCGGATGAGATCGGTGTTACCGGTATTGTTCGGAATGAAAGTGACGGATCGGTTTATGCTGAGGCAGTAGGTTCATCTGAACAGATCGATCAATTTATAGAAGTTTTGCGCAAAGGACCTAGTCCAGCAGCTTCAGTAGATAAAGTTGTGATTAAATTCGATGAAAAGATTGAAGAAAAATCAAATTTTTCACAGGCTAATTGAATTATCCTATCTAATAAGGTATAGTGAGAATTAGCGTTTTTAATGCTCTACTAACTTATTTAAAGGATTGAATATTATTGAAAACTAGAACAAAAAAATGGATGCTTTCGGGTGTCATGCTCTCGACACTGTTCTTTATGGCCGGGTGTATACGAATCGATCAGGAAACAGGACAACCTGCAGGCTCTATCTCACAATTTTTATATGACTATCTTGTCGTTCCAACACAACAATTGATTGAGTGGCTGAATGAAGTTACAGGAAGTTATGGATTAGCCATCATTGCGATCACGATTATCGTAAGAATTCTGATATTGCCGCTCAGCATTCGTCAGCAGCGTGCGACAATGGAACAACAAGTAAAAATGTCTGTAGTCAAGCCTGCTACAGATGAGATCCAAGCTGAGATGAAAGCAACGAACGATCCTAGAGAAAAACAAGAACTTCAAGCTGAAATGATGGAACTGTATCGTGAAAACAATGTAAATATGCTCGGCGGTCTTGGCGGATGTTTGCCTTTATTGATCCAACTGCCTATTTTTACAGCGATGTTCCAGGCGATCCGAATGTCAGAGACGATTCAGAACGCTTCCTTCTTAGGCATTGAATTAGGAAACCCTAGTATTCTGTTGGCTCTATTCACAGGTGCTGTCTATTTTGCTCAGTCAAAAGTCATGCTTTTAGGTATGCCTGAAGAACAGAGAAAACAGTCTAATATGATGATGCTGATGAATCCGATTATGCTGCTGGTCATTTCTATCTCAAGTCCAGCTGGTCTAGCCTTATACTGGTTAGTCGGTGGATTCGTTGCCATTGCGCAATCGGTCGTTACTACTTTTTACTATAAACCTAAAGTTCAAGCAGAACTGAAAGAAAAACACGGTGAAATGCAAGTGGTTGAACGGAAACGCAAACCACGAAAACCAGCTGAGAAAGTTGACACAACTGGCGGAAACACTCAAGAACCTAAACCTATTCGCAACAAACGTAACGCAAGTCCTTTTGAAAGCAAAAACCGTCGTAACGAAGGTAAACAGAAAAAGTAAATTAAGTACTAAAAAGAGCTGCAGACAAGGTTATTCCCCGTCTTGCAGCTCTTTTTGTGTATAATCATCTGGTTCTTCTAAAGAAGAAATCGGCAGAACGATGCGGAAAATGGATCCATGATCCACAACACTTTCAGCCCAGATTTTCCCTTTATATCCCTCAATCAACTGCTTGGCAATAGATAATCCTAAACCATTTCCGCCTTTATAACGGCTGCGCGCTTTATCGATTCGGTAAAAACGATTGAAAATCTTCTCGGTATCTTCCTCAGTCATTCCTTCTCCGTAATCTTGTATCGCAATCTGAATAAATTTACCATCTAGAGAAACAGAGATATGAACCTCTTTTCGCTCATTGGAATATTTAACGGCATTATCCAGCAAGATAATCAATATCTGTTCTAAGTGATTTCTGTATATATTTGCATATACTTCTTTTCTTAGATCATCATCCAAGATAAATACAAAGTCAGGATGAACCAGTTGAATATTATTATAGGTAGCATTTACGATCTGGCGAACTGGCGTCTGTTCATTTTTATAATGAATCTCAACTTGTTCAGCACGCGATAAATCAAGCATTTCCTGCACCAGACTCTTCATTCTTCCAATTTCCTGCAAGGAAGCATCCAGCGATTCTTCTAGTACAGTCGGATCGTCTTTACCCCAGCGATTTAATAGTTTCAAATGGCCTTCTACCACTGCCACAGGTGTTCTTAATTCGTGAGATACATCTTCGACAAATTGCTTTTGATGATCAATATTCCTCTGCATCCGGTCCAGCATTTTATTGTAGGCATTGGCTAAGTCCGTCAACTCATCTCTGCCTTCTCCTGAATCAATTCTTTCAAGAGAGTCAGGATCTTTTTCAATACTTTTCATAGCTGATGTCATACGTCTGATCGGCTGCAGAAATTTCAACGCAATAAAATAACCGATGATTGCACTGAATAACAATGCAATAATGCCTGTAACCAGGATAGCCACTAAGACGCTGTTCGACAACTGATGATAAGATGCTAGTGTATTGACGACTTGGACATATCCGATCTGCTCATTATTCAAATAAGAATAAACAGGCGTCCTAGCCGAATAGGCTTCTCCATTGGGTCCCTTAATGGTTTCAATCCGCAGTTCATCAACCGGTTCAAAAACTATATCTGACTCAGCAGATTCATATAACAGTTCGCCCTCCAAATTAAAAACGCGTATAAACATACCCCCATGATCAATACCCAAAGGGGTTGTTGATTCTGCATCATCTTCTGAAGTTTGTGTATGATCATTATCCTGTCCAGATAAAGAAGGAAGCAATTGAAGTCGGCGTAATTCTAATGTATCGGCAACGGATTCTTCATTCAAGGGAAAATACTGCTGTCCAAAACGATTGGCTACATTCTGGACAGTCGTTTTCAAAGCATCTTCTTCACTACCCAACATAATCTGCTGGAAGGTGACATATAAAACTGTTGAAAAAATAGTATAAGTCAGAAAAATCGCGATAGCCGCTCCAGTGGTCCACTTCCACCTTAACGAAATACGCTGCTTCTGATTTCGTCCTTTTTCTGCAGAGTTCGATTTCACGTACGCATCACATATCCTGTACCACGAACAGTTTGGATGTAGCTTTCTTTGTTGGGCACATCGATTTTATTTCTCAAATAACGAATATAAACATCTACCACATTTGTTTCCACTTCTGTTTCATAGCCCCAGACTTTGTTCAACAAGACTTCTCTAGAAAGGACAACATTGACATTTTCCATTAACTCAACAAGTAATTCATACTCGCGTTTTGTCAACTCAATTACGTCTTCACCACGGCGAACAACACGATTTTCTTTTTCAACCGTCAAGTCTTTATATGCCACTGTTGTTTGTCTGTTGGCATTTTCTTCTGTTTCGATTTCGATTCGTCTTAACAACGCACGCATACGTGCCAGTAGTTCTTCAATAGCAAACGGTTTAACGACATAATCATCTGCCCCATGATCAAATCCAGATACTCGATCGATTACTGAATCTCTTGCAGTCATCATGATGATCGGTACATTGCTGACTTGACGGATACGGCGGGCAACGTCGATTCCATTAAGCTCAGGAAGCATTAAATCAAGCAGGATTATATCCCATTCTTCACTTTCATCCAACGCAGCTTCTAAACCAGCACGTCCATTAAATCGGACTTCCGTTTCGAACCCTTCGTGGTTTAATTCTAATTCAACAAAACGAGCAAGGTTTTTTTCATCTTCTATAATCAAAATTTTACCCATTTTTTCAGCTCCTAGCCATCATTTAAATTTATACGGACCCTCTTTTTAAGAAATTTCACCAGGGATCGATATACATGTATATTAAAAAAAGATAAGAATGTAGAACTTTTTATTCTAATCCAGTTATACACAACTAGTTTAACATAGTTGATGGATAGAAAAAAAGCAAGCTTAGTACATTATTCTAATTTTTTTCTCATTTCTGACAGATATGTGTCACCTGTCGGCACGCAAAAAAGCGGGACCCAAAAGCGGACCCCGCAATTTTACTGGTTGGTTTTTAACTTTACCGCAGAATGTTCTTTAGTCCCATTGCTCTTGTCCGTCATTACCGTACCAGTCAAAGTGGAAAGTACCTTCTTTGTCTGTTCGCTCGTAAGTGTGGGCACCGAAGTAATCCCGTTGTGCTTGAATAATGTTGGCTGGCAAACGTTCAGAACGATAAGAGTCGTAGTAAGCGATCGCTGAAGAGAATGCGGGTACAGGAACACCTGCTTGAACAGCAACTCCTACTAATTCACGAAGAGATTGCTGGTAGTTTTCAGTGATACCCATGAAGTACTCATCCAACACTAAGTTTTTAATGTCAGGTTTTCTTTCGTAAGCTTCTGTGATTTTTTGCAAGAAGCCTGCACGGATGATACATCCAGCACGGAAAATTTTGGCGATCTCACCGTACTTAAGGTCCCAGCCGTATTCTTCTGAAGCTGTTCCCATTTGAGCAAATCCTTGAGCGTAGCTCATGATTTTACTGAAATACAAGGCTTGGCGAATTTTTTCGATCAATTCTTTTTTATCGCCTTCATAAGGCTTATGCTCTGGTTTAGGCAAGAATTTACTTGCTGCAACACGTTCATCTTTAAGCGCTGAGATATAGCGCGCAAATACTGACTCTGTGATTAATGGTAATGGTACGCCTAAGTCCAAAGCGCTTTGAGAAGTCCATTTACCAGTCCCTTTATTACCAGCACGGTCTAAAATGATATCGACCATCGGCTGGCCTGTTTCAGGATCTTTTTTCGTTAAAGCATCTGCTGTGATATCAATCAAGAAACTATCCAGTTCTCCGGTATTCCATTCCTTGAATACTTCTGCTGTTTCTTCATTAGATAAGCCGGCTACATCACGCAATAAATGATAAGCTTCAGCGATCAGCTGCATATCTCCGTATTCAATACCATTGTGAACCATTTTTACATAGTGTCCAGCACCATTTGGTCCGATATACGTTACACATGGTTCTCCATCTGCAGGTGCCTTAGCCGCAATTTTTTCCAAGATCGGTGCAATCAGATCATATGCTTCTTTTTGTCCGCCGGGCATGATTGCTGGTCCTTTTAAAGCACCCTCTTCTCCACCAGATACACCTGTACCGATAAAGTTGATGCCTGACTCTGCTAACTCTTCGCTTCTGCGCATGGTATCTTTATAGAACGTGTTTCCGCCGTCTACTAAGATATCGCCTTTATCTAAGAATGGAAGCAGTTGTTGAATGACTGCATCCGTTCCTTTACCTGCTTGAACCATTAGTAAAATTCTGCGTGGTTTTTCTAATGACTGAACGAACTCTTCCAATTCATGTGTAGCTACGAGATTTTTCCCAGGGTTTTCCTCAATAACTGCATCTGTTTTTGAACCGGTACGGTTATAAATAGATACACTATACCCTCTGCTTTCAATATTTAAAGCAAGATTTTTCCCCATGACGGCCATTCCGATAACGCCGACTTGTTGTTTACTCAATTGCTTTCTCTCCTCTCAAAATTGATCGCTCAGTTATTTTCAGGCAATTGACCTATTTAGTCTGTATTTTCATTGATATCTTTTGACTAAGGAGTACCTGGTCTGTTCTGGCGACCATTCTAGCATATTATCAAAGTCACTTAGACTATTCTCCCTGTATATACTCGAACAAAGAAAAAGTAAAGAATAAGTCTGGAAACTTTTTTGTTTAGCTTAATAGTATCAAACTTTGAACACTTTTAAAACAATCTTCTATACTCTTGAAAAAAAAGATCATATTGCGTACACTGTAAATTGATTCAACGTCATCAATATGAAAGTTGGTGTAGACACATGTCAAAGAAAGACAACAAAAAAAAATCTAACATTATTTCTAAGATTATTATCTGGGGGATGGTCATTACAATGATTATTCCAGCGATCGCAGCGCTGCTACAAGCGATTTTGTAGACGAAGTCATGGAACCTGTTTCCATGACTTTTTTGTTTACTGAATAAAACACCGCTAAGCTTTTTTCTTTTGTCCTGCTAATGACAATAATTCTTTGGCTGTATCCATCGTCAGCTTTGTAATCTCGCTACCGGCCAGCATGCGTGCAACTTCAGATACTTTATCTTCGTCTGCCAGCTGTTCGACATGTGTACTGGTTCTTTCGTCTATAACAACTTTGCTGATGTATAAATGCTGATCCGCCATTGCTGCCACTTGCGGAAGATGGGTAATACATAAAACTTGTGAATGATAAGCTACAGAGTAGATTTTATCTGCAATGGCTTGAGCAACTCTTCCGCTCACCCCTGTATCCACCTCATCAAAAATGATACTCGTGATTCCCTGTTCTTTTGAAAAGACTGTTTTCATTGCCAGCATCATACGGGATAGTTCTCCGCCTGATGCAACCTTGACTAAAGGTTTCAAAGGTTCTCCAGGATTGGTCGCTACATAAAATTCAACCTTATCCATTCCATTCTCATGAGCCGTCTCGATCGTAAAAGATTCAATCGACTGACTGAAATGAACTGAAAAAACGACTTTGTCCATAAACAATTCTTTTAATTGTTCATGAATCGCTTTTTCCAGCTTCACTGCTGCTTCTCTTCTAGCGCTCGACAATCGGCTCCCGACTTTCAGCAACTCAACTTCCAGTTCTTTGATTCTCTTGATCAGGTGATCCATCTGACCTTCTCGGTTTTCGATTTTCTCCAGCTCTTCAACTGCATTGTTATAAAAAGATTTGATTTCTTTGATCGAACTGCCATATTTTCTTTTCAGCTGCTGAATCAGATTCAACCTTTCTTCAATCTGATTTAAGCGCTCTTCATCATATTCCAAGTTATCCATTTCGTTATAAATATCACTGGAGGCTTCTTGAATCTGGAAAAAAGCTGCAGAAATCGTATCAGAAATTTGCTTGAATCGTTCATCCATCGACTCGATCGAGGCCATAATATCCATTGCCTGTCCTACAAGGTCCAAACCGCCGCTCTCTTCTTCACCCTGAAGGGCTTGATAACTGTTTGAAAGAGCTTCAACGATTGACTGATAATTGGACAGCTTCTGTTCTTCTTCTTTTAAATGCTCTTCTTCTTGATCTTCTTCTAATTCCGCTTCACCGATTTCTTGAACTTGAAAACTCAGAATATCTTGTCTCTGCGCTAATTCCTGTTCATTATACTGCCAGTTTTTCTGTTCTTTTTTAACCGCTCTATATTCTCTGAAAAGTGATTCAAACTGTTTTTTTGCAGAAACAAGGTCTTTATCTCCATACTGATCGAGCAACTCGATATGACTTTCAGGAAGCATCAGTTCTTGATGTTCATTCTGACCATGGATATCGATCAAAGCATTACCAATCTCCTTCAAAACGGCTATCGTTACAATACTGCCGTTGACCCGGCAGACATTCCGTCCGGTAGTATAGATTTCTCTCTGGATCATAATCACTTGATCATCGGAATCAATCGCATGCTTCTCGAATAATTCTGCTAATTCTTTATTACCATTTAGAGAAAACTGCCCTTCAAGCAGACACTTCTTTTCACCATAGCGAACGAATTCAGAAGAGCCTCTACCTCCTGCAAGTAGTCCTACAGCATCAATGATAATAGACTTCCCCGCACCTGTTTCTCCTGTTAAAACGGTCATGCCTTGTTTAAAATCTAATGTTAATTCTTGGATAATCGCAAAATTTTGAATATGCAATGCTTGCAGCAAAGCAAACCCTCCCACTCTAAAGATGATTAACCGCTTCATAAGTTTTATACAAATGAAATCATACGTCTTTGAAATACATCTGCCTGTTTTTCTGATCGACAGATAATCAAAACAGAATTATCTCCTGAGATACATCCGAAAACTTCTTCATAATTTGCTGTCTCTACCAGCGCGCCTAATGCAAATGCATTACCAGGCAGCGTTTTGATCAGTACAAACTCTTTCTGTGTATCAATGGAGACAAAAGCATCTTTCATCAATCTAGACAATTTTTTTGAAATATTGAAATTCATTTCAGGCGGCACACTGTACTGATACCCTCCAGATTGAGAAGGCACTTTGATCAGCTGCATTTCTTTTATATCCCGGGAAATAGTAGCTTGAGTCACTTCGATTCCCCGCTCTTTTAATATACTGACAAAATGTTCTTGCTTTTGAATCGTTTCTTGCTGGACAAGCTGTTTTAATAACTGATGGCGTTCTTTCTTTTTCATCTATACGACACTCCTACTCTAAGCTCAGTGATCACGTTAAGGTTTAATGTACTCGTCAATTTAAGTTTAAGAACATAAATGCTGCTCTAAACTATATATAAAAACCGATGGTCATATACAGTATATTTATGCATTTGTTCACCCTATAGTATACTCTAGAAGACACTGAGATTAAAGCAAAATGTACATTCTGATTATGAATTTTTAAACTATTTAAAAAAGTTATATACAGGAATACATCATTCTTTAGATAGATAATCCTCGCTGGAAAGAACTTGTTCGATGATTTTCTCTAAATCGATGTGGTCAGAATTTATATTTTTCAAATATGCTAAAAATTCTATATTCCCTTTTCCGCCTGTGATCGGAGAAACCGTCAATCCAGCAATTGTATATTCATTCTGCTGGACAAATGATAGAATATCTTGAAGAACTGTTCTATGGACTCTTGTATCCGTGATGATTCCATTGTCACCAACATCTTCTCTATAAGCTTCAAACTGAGGTTTAATGAGCGCAACCACTTCGCCATTCGGCTCTAGTATTGTTTTCAAGGCTGGCAGTATTTTTTTTAAGGAAATAAACGAAACATCGATTGTTGCTGCCTGAGGTTGACCAGCTTTGAAGTCTGACAGTTGGCTGTGTCTAAAATTCGTCTGTTCCATTACGGTAACCCGGTCATCATTCCTCAGTTTCCAAGCCAGCTGATTGGTACCAACGTCCAATGCATATACGCGTGATGCACCATTCTGCAGTGCTGCATCAGTAAAGCCGCCTGTAGAAGATCCAATATCTAAGACGACTTTATCTTTCAAATTTAGCTGGTAGTGGTCAATCGCCTTTTCAAGTTTCAAACCACCTCGGCTGACGTATTTTAATGGTTTGCCTTTTACATACAATTCTGTTTCCAACGGCCACTTCTCTCCAGCAGTCAAGACCTGTACTTCATCTCGATTATAGACGGAACCAGTCATAATCAGTCTTTTTGCTTTCTCACTGTCCTCAGCCCATCCTTGTCGAACCAGCAGCTGATCCGCACGCTGTTTTTTCAATAGAGGTTCCTCTTTTCATTTATATTTTTAGAGTTCATTTATTCCAGTGCCAGCGAATCTATAAATGTTAGTAATATTTCAGCATCAAACATCTGATTCGATTGATGGACTTTTTGAACGTTTTCTTTGGCTGAATCCAGTTCTTGCTGCAATCGGTTCTGAGCATTTTCAAGCCCCAACAGAGAGGGATAAGTGCTTTTCCCTAACTTGCTGTCCGCACCGATTGCTTTCCCCAGTTCTTCTGAATCTCCAATTACATCTAAGATATCATCTCGAATCTGATAAGCAATACCTATTTTACGAGCTGTTTCTTCTAAATAATCAATTGATACTTCATCCGCATCAGCGATAACGCCTCCAGCCAGCATAGCAAAACGCAGTAATTCGCCGGTTTTTCTAGCATGGATGGCTTCCAGATCTTCTAGATCGAGCTGTGCATTTTCACCGTCGATATCCGCTTGCTGACCGCCGATCATTCCTTCATACCCAGCGCAATAAGCCAGTTCCTTAATCAGATATACTTTTTTCTCGGGAACGATTTCTCCACGAGTGATTAATTCAAACGCCTTTGTTAAAAGGGCATCACCTGCAAGGATGGCAGTTGATTCAGAGAAGCGAATGTGACTGGTTGGCTTTCCACGGCGCAGGTCATCATCATCCATTGCAGGCAGATCATCATGAATCAGCGAATACGTATGGATATATTCCAACGCTGCTGCAGCTGGATAACCAGCCTCGACAGTTTGATCAAATGCCTTCAGTACTGCCAATAACAGAAGCGGACGCAGTCTTTTACCGCCAGCTTCCAATGAATACTGCATAGCTTCTTCAATCACAGTATTGCTGACAGAATCAATTAAATTAAGACTGTAGGTTTCAAACGGGGTTAATTCTTTTTGATAAAACTCCTGAAACTTCATATCGCCACTCCTAGTTTTCCTGAATATTCAAATCTTCATTAAACGGTTTTTCTTCGCCATTCTTATTAACGATCTTCGTCATTGTTTCCTCTGCTTCTTGAAGTGTTTTTTTACACTGTCTGCTCAATTTAATGCCTTCTTGGAACTGATCCAGCGCTTCTTCCAGCGGTACATCCCCCTGCTCTAATTTAGAGACAATTTCTTCCAACTGTTTTAAAGCAGTATCAAATGTTACTTCTTCTGACATGATTTCCCCTTCTTTCGAATCTTTTTTTATCCATCTCTTTTTAATGTTTATCCTGTTTAATGTCTACAACTTCAGCTGTAAATGATCCATCTGATAACTGTACAGAAATTTTGTCAGAAGCTGATAGATCGTCCGTCGACTTGATCACTTGCGTTTCTTTTCGAACATACGCATATCCTCTGCCTAGTATCTTTAACGGCGAGAGATGTTCCAGCGACTGAATATTATAAGTCAATTGCTTATCTGCTTGACGGATCAGTTGGTTTTGGGCACGAATCAGCTGTTTTTCCAGCTGATCCACATCCCGCCGATATTGTTCGATCTGCTGGGTTGGATCTACTGCTTTTAATCGCTGACTCAACAACCGGCTTTCTTGATTTGCCTGCATCAGTTTTTCTTTCATAACTTGCAAAAGCTGCTGGTGAAGCTGATCCGCGTTTTGGCTGTATCCTTCATAAAGACGCTGCGGTTGTCTGAAAATATAAGATCGTTCAATCCGGTTCAACCGTTCTTTCAAAGCTTGAAGTCTGGTTTGATAGGCTCGTAACAAGCGATGTTCCTGCTGTTCGATCTTCATTAATTCTTCTGATAGTACCGGAACAGCCAATTCAGCAGCAGCTGTAGGCGTTGCTGCTCTGACATCCGCTGCCAGATCTGATAAAGTTGTATCTGTTTCGTGGCCAACAGAAGAAATAATCGGAGTTTCAGCAGCCACGATCGCCCGTACCACAATTTCTTCGTTGAATGGCCATAGATCTTCAAAAGATCCCCCGCCGCGAGCAACAATCAGCGTATCAAAATGGCCTTTTGCCTCCGCTCTGGTAATATTCTCAGCTATAGAGGCTGCAGCTTTTTCCCCTTGAACCAATGTAGGGAAAAGAACCAGTTCAACAGAGGGAAATCTTCTTTTTACAGTTGTTATAATGTCTCTGATTACTGCTCCGCTTTGGCTAGTAATGATTCCGATTCTTTTAGGAAATTTAGGAAGCTGTTTTTTCAGAGACTCATCAAAAATCCCTTCAGCTGCCAGCCGTTTTTTTGATTCTTCATAGGCTTTGTATAAAGCTCCTACGCCGTCAGGCTCCATGTGCTCAATATAGATCTGATACGCCCCGGTACGTTCGTAAACAGAAACACGTCCGATGACTAAAACGCTCATACCCTCTTCCGGCTGGAACTTCAATTTTTTGTACTCTCCATAAAACATAACTGCAGATAATTTTGCCTGATCATCTTTCAAACTGAAATACTGATGACTGTTTCGGCGATTACGGTTAAAGTTGGAAATTTCTCCTGTCAGAAAAATCCTTTCCATATAAGGATCCTTATCAAACTTCATCTTGATGTATTTCGTCAGCTGAGAAACGGTTAAGTATTGTTCTTGCATGTTCTTTTCTGCCTCCTTTCTGTGTTCATTTTTATACAAAAAGAAAGAGAGCGAAAAAAGAGGAATGCCGATAATCCAATGCACTCCTGTTTCTTCCCTCTTCATCTGATCACGCTTACTGCGGCAATAAACGCAACCTTCTTTGATTATTAGAAGTTAAGTTCATGTGTCTATTACTGGAGCAACTTTTTTCATTATGAAATCATATTAAGACTGTGTGTTTACAATGCTTTGAAGAACACCATTAACAAATTTGCTGGCTTTTTCATCATTAAAGTCTTTTGTTAACTCGATTGCTTCATTCATTACTACACGCTTATCTATTTCTTTTTGATACAGCAGTTCATATGCAGCAAGTCTTAAGATCAATAAATTTGTTCTTTCCAAACGCGATAATGTCCAATTTTTTAAATGTTTTGAAATCGTATGGTCGATTTCATTTTCATTTTTTTGAACACCAGTGACCAGCGTATTAAGATACACAAGAGCATCGTTAATAATCTGAGTCCCATTTTTATCTTCTGGCAGAACTTTCTGCATAGCTTCTTCAGCTGTCAGTTCTTCTTTGAATTCCAGTTCACTGCCAAGTGAAAACTGGATCACTTCATCTACTGTACAATCAATATCTGTGGCCAACTGGAAAAGAGACTGAAAGGCTTTTTCCCGAATCACACGCCTAACGGTTCTCACTTTTCCTCATCTTCTTCCGATTCCAATTCAAATAATTCTTGGAGATTTGATTTTTCAGGCACTATTCCTACAATATGAATATTGATTTCAGATAGTGCGATTTCTGTCATATGATACACTTGTTCACGAATACGCTGTTGGATTTCAGTAGCCACTTTAGGCACATTTACACCGTATTTAAAGTAACAGTAGACTTCTACTTTCAAGCCTTCTTCATCAGATACAAGGTGTACCCCTTTGTTATGACTGGTTTTTCCAAACATGGATTTTACTTCAGTTGCAAATCTTCCCTGCATTGCATAGACGCCGTCCACTTCATTCGCTGCAATACCGGCAATGACTTCCAGTACTTCTGGTGCTACTTCGATTTCTCCATAAGGATTAACGTCGCGATGTGTAATATTGGTTTGTTCCTCCACTACTATTCCTCCTTTTAGATCTTTACTGAGTTAAAATGCTCAGGCACGTGATACGTATGAACCTTCAGCAGTGTTGACGATCAGTACGTCGTCTTTGTTGACAAACAATGGTACGGTAACGACTGCACCTGTTTCAAGTGTAGCTGGCTTAGAGCCTCCTGATGTTGTATCACCGCGGATTCCCGGTTCTGTTTCAACAACTTTCAGTTCAACTTTTGTAGGCAACTCTACCCCTAAAACTTCGCTTCCGAACATCATGATGTCGACCAGCATATTTTCTTTCATAAATTTCAATTCATCTTCGATTTGATCTTGAGGAATTTCAAGCTGCTCGTAAGTCTCTGTATCCATGAAGACATGAGTTCCAGCATTATCATAAAGATATTGCATGTTTTTGTTTTCGATATGAGCCGTTTCCAGTTTTTCTCCAGCGCGGAATGTTTTATCTTGTACCGCACCTGTTCTAAGATTTTTCAATTTTGAACGAACAAATGCCGCTCCTTTTCCTGGTTTAACATGTTGAAATTCCAGTACTCTCCAGATATTTCCGTCGTATTCAATCGTAAGACCTGTTTTAAATTCATTTGTTGAAATCATTCTGTCAGTTTCCTCCTAAAATCGTTTCCTATTATTCAGTTTTCCTCTTTGATCAGTCCCAGATATCGATTTGTTATTTGGCTGATATAGATACGTTTATTGTACCATGCTTTGAAGAGAAATGCTTATATTCCGAGTGTTCTGCTGTCTTTTTTCATTAGAATTTCACTTTCGGTTTCCCTTTTTACAGGATAATCAATTCTTTTGTTGATTTCATCAAGTTGCGATTTCCCGATTCAGTGATCAGCAAGTCATCTTCAATACGTACTCCGCCTAAACCTGGAATATAAATACCGGGTTCATTTGTGATCATATTTCCCACGACAAGCGGCTGATCGTTTTTAAAACTGATGCCAGGTCCTTCGTGAACTTCCAGCCCAATACCATGACCTGTAGAATGTCCGAAAGCTTCGCCGTATCCCTGTTCAGTAATATAGTCTCTGGCAATGGCATCCAATTCCGCACCAGTCATCCCTGCTTTTGCAGCGGCCGTGACCTTTAAATTAGCATCAAGAACGATCTGATGGATTTTTTTCAGTTCTTCTCCTGGATCTCCAACTGCAAACGTACGCGTCATGTCTGAAATATATCCTTTGTAGTAACAACCGAAGTCGATCGTGACCATGTCTCCCTGCTCGATCACTTTATCGCTGGCTACTCCATGCGGCATAGCTGAACGAATCCCGCTGGCAACGATCGTATCGAAAGAAACGCCTGAAGCTCCACGCTCGCGCATAAAGAAATCCAGTTCATTCGCTACTTTGATTTCTGTCATGCCAGGTTTGATATAAGTTAGTATATGTTCAAAAGCTGCTTCTGTGATTTCAATCGCTTGCTGGATCAATTCAACTTCAGTTTCATCTTTGATTTCTCTCAACTGTTCAACCAATGAGCTGACAGGTACGAGTTCACATCCTAGAGAAGCATTAATGGATTGATATGCAGCATAGCTTACATAGTTTTCTTCAAAACCGAGTTTGCTGATCCCTTCAGCTTCAACTATTTTAGCCACTTCATCGTAGATAGGCCCTTTATTTTGAATAACTTTAAATCCTTCTGCCTGTTTAGCCGCTTGTTCTGTATATCTGAAATCCGTCACAAAGAAAGCTTTCTCTCTCGTGATGACACTTAATCCTGTAGTCCCAGTAAACCCAGACGCATATCTCAAATTATAGCTGCTGGTAATTAAAATCGCATCAAGTTTCTGTTCTGCAAGTTTCGTTTGTATATTGTTTATCCGTGACATCTTAACACCCTATCTATAAAAGATCTCTTAATTCATTCGCTGACCTGTCGATTATTCGGTATTCAGCATGAAAAGAGTCGTTTGAACTCTTTTATTATAACAAACGATTGAAAAAAAAGAAACGCGCGAACAGAGCCGCTGACGTTTCTTATGTTGGTACGCTTGAGATTCGTTTGAATCAATGATTATAGATCAGCGTTTAGTCAGTCAGCCGGAAGCCGTCACAAGGAATCTCCTTCCCTCATGCTCGTCATTCAGTAGATATTTGTCTTGTTTCCTTTTTGGCTGCTGCCGGATTCTCTGCTGCACTTACTTTGATGATTCTATCTAGTGAAAATCCGCTATCCAATACAGTTTTCAGTTCAAACTGAGTATCCGTTTGCTGCTCGATCGTGACTCTGCCTTTATTAAACACAATCGTTCCGCTATTCGGCGATACCGGATCCTGATCCAACTGTTGATTTAATTTGCTCTCAGCAATATGGAGCATACTTCTCACCTGATAACTTTCTTGGATCTGATCTAACTGAGATACTTGCTTTTGGATAATGACTGCTAGTCCCGTCACAAAAATTGCTGAAACAGAGATAAACAGGAGCGCAGAAATCAAGATACTTCCGTTTTCATTTTTCATGGTTCACCTTATTCTTTTACCTGCTTTGGATTTTCAACTCCGCCTGATATTGATCGTCATTTTGGAATATTGCTGTAATCAGCAAACCTTCTTCCTTTTCCTCAAAACGAATGCTCTGCAATTTAGTCAAAACCGGCTGATGTCCTTCCCCTTCTACTTTTCTTCTTAGAAGGGTGTAATATCTTTCGTAAGTAATCGTTTCTGACTGGCCATCCTCTGCTGGTTTTTCCGCAGAAAACTCATCTCTATGAACAGACTTGAGTCTCCCATCAGACAAATCATATTCCAGCTGATTTAAAAATAAGTGCCATTCGATCTGACGATCTGCTTTTATTTCATCTTGTATTCTGGAAGCCTGTTCTGTAAATATAGACAGCAGCAAAAAACTTAAACTCATAATACTTAAGGCTGCCAGCACTTCCAGGAGAGTAAATCCCTCTTCATTTTTCCCATTCAATGGATTCAATTTCCAGTTTATTTTGTCTCCCACTGTTTAGCTCCTTAACAGTTAGCTGATCTTCAGTATAGTTTGTGATCAAATTCAACTCATGTGAGTGAATCGTTTCTTTGACCGAAATATTTGACCCTCGATTTTTTGAGAGATCGTACAGTACTCTATTTATCTCTACTTCTATTTGTTCAGCTTGTAGATGCGAGACTAACTGCACAGTTAAAGGCAGCGTAACCCCGAGAACAAATACTAGTAAACTCAAACTTACCAAGCTTTCTAAAAGTATAAACCCTGCAGCTTGCCTAATCTTCTTCAGCGAGCTCAAATCTTCCACTTCCCAACTTGAATTTCAAAACAATGAATCCATTCTTTGTTTTGAATCGGACAATATTCAGATTTCCTTGATTTCCTGAAAAACCCCTGAAACGATAAACCTTTGCCCCGCCTAAAATGTCCATATGCTCCGGCAACTCTATTGTTTGGTTAAGTTCGCTTTCTAATTGACCAATTACTCTGAACGAAAGGTCTCTTGCTTGCGGTCGAACAGTCAATACGGTTGTTTCTCCATTCAAAACAGCATGATGTTGTATCCTTGTAATAGAGGCAGCGACATCTTCAAAGAAAAGATCCTCTTCCATTGTTGTCTTAAGGTGATCATAAGGAATAATCGGTAATAACATCATTATGCTGATCAAGGCTAGTACCAGCAATGTTTCGATAAGCGTAAAGCCTTCTGAATGGTCTACTGGCAGTCTCATCTTCGTTATTCTCCGCCTATTTTTACTAAATTACCACTGCTGTCAAGTTCAAACTGTTCTTGTACTTTTTCCAATTGACTCTTACTTAAGAATCCAGCTGTCTGTAATTCACTAAGCGTAGCCGGCTTTATTTCTTTTTCCATTTCATATAAGTCGATCTGAGTCTGTACCACTGTTTCTAATGCCTCGTTTCCTGTCTCTTGAGCCGTCCCTTGGTGTGAACCGATATTGGGAATAATCAGCAATAGTAAGACAGATATAATAAATAGGACAAGAGACATTTCAATTAAAGTAAAACCTGCATCATTAGTAATGAATTTTTTTATAGCTCTTTTCAAAGTGTTTTTCATCATTTATAATCCTTTCATCATAGAAAATGTGGGCAGCAATAAAGCAGCGTAGATGGCAATAATCATTAAAGCGACAAAAATAAAAACGGCTGGTTGAATTTTTTCGATCAGCTTTTCTACTTTACGGTTCAGTTCTTCTTCACAATCTGAAGCATAAACCTTCATCTCACTGGCAAGCTTCCCTGAGTTCTGACCATGCAAAGCAATTTCTCTAAAATCTGACTTTAAAAATGGTAAGTGAGCGATGGCCTCTTCAAAAGGTTTTCCCGATTTCATTTCTTTTTCCAATTCGCCCCCGACTTCTCTAACTAGAATAGAAGCTGTGTCAGCTTGCATCAACTGAACAATTTGTATAAAACTGCAGTTGCTTTTTAATAACTGGCTCCACTCATGAGAAAAAAACTGAGTCCAGTACAATTGAATAAACGGTCGAATAAATCTTATACCTGCATAAAATGAAGTTTTTTCTATTGCCGAACGGTTTCTCATCATCCTTTGTATAACGATCAGCATCAGAAGTATAGAGACAAACAGACCGATCAACCAGAATGGAGCAGTATTCACGAGCGACATCATCATTCTAGTACCGAAGTCAATCGAATCGGAGTCAGGAGAAGCGATCCGTTCTATATGAGGTAATAATACATAGCGCATGGACAACAGCATCAGCAGTACAAATAGCAGCAGCATAATGGGATACTGGATAATCGATTGGATTTTCTTTTTTCGATGAGCACTAGCGATCATCTGCGTGCCCGTTAACAAAACTGTTTCAGAAAATGCACCGTGAGCAGCCGCTAAATAGATCTGCGTACAGATGCGCTCGCTGAACCCTATTTTGCTTAATGCCTCAGAAAGCGTATCTCCAGAATGGATTAGTTCCATTATGTTTTCTGCCCACGACATCTGTTTTTTTGCCGGGGCAATGGCTACAAAATTCAAGGCTTCTTTTAGAGAGAATCCTTCGCAAAGCAGTCGTCCTATTCTTTTCAAGAAAAGTCCCTGTGCTCGAGAGTGTTCAGCACTAAGGAATAGCATACTGTCGGCATGTTTTTTCTGAGATAAACCCATAAAGTTGCACCTTCTTCAATAAATGATTGAATGATCGATCAATTGTCCGTATAGCTTCATTTTGATGATTGCTCTCTGATTCAAACATGCAGGAAAGATCTTTTCCTGAGACTACCTCATATAATGCAGCTCTTTTTTGTTCTGGTGAAATATGGGTACAGTAAGAACTGCAGTGCTTTGCACAAAGAGGACAATAAACTGGAAGGAGTTTCTGAAAAACAGCTCCAATAATCGTTTGTTCCAATAATTCCTGAGAAATCCCAAGCTCTTTTAATCTAGAAATGATGCCTTTGGTATTTTTTGCATGGACTGAGGCGATAATCAAATGTCCAGTCAGTGCGCCTCGAATCACCATCTTCGCGGTTTCCTCGTCTCTGATTTCACCAACGATCAACACATCCGGGTGATGGCGCAGACTGGATTTAAGCAAATGTTCATAAGTAATACCGGCTTTTTCATTGACTTCGGTCTGCAGGAACTGAGATTCATGAATTTCAACCGGATCTTCAACAGTTACGACTTGCTGTTTCTCTTCAGTGATACGATTTTTGACCAGTTGATAAATCGTCGTCGTTTTGCCAGAGTCGACTGGACCAGAAAACAGGATCAATCCGCTTTTATAAGAGATCAGCTCTTTCAGCTGGTTAAGCTCATGTTGAAAAAAAGTATTAACGGTATGGTCAGAAGCTTCTTTTTGCTGCAGCAGCCTAATGACCAGTGATTCCTTCGTATGATAATTTGCTATAGTTGAAAATCTTAGATCGATTTTTTTCTCGGGCAATTGAAAAGCCAGCGAGCCGCTTTGCGGTTTTCTCCTCTCTCCCACGTCCATGTTAGAGACGAACTTAAAATAAGAGATGAGTCTTGTGCCTTCATCTATATCCAGAAAAAATTGTTTTTCCATTCTTCCATTCAATCTAAAATAAGCGGAATAGTGTTTTTCTTCAGGCAGAATATGGATATCACTTGTCTTAAATGTATCCGCTAATGTTACAAGGTGCTGGGCAAAAGCTTCTATATCCACGTACTTCCTCCTCTACTGGTGCCTGTTTTATTACCAGGCATTTATACTTGTCTATGTATATATTGTCTAAAAATATAGGAAGTAACGAAAAAAAACGAAATAAAAAAGGATGACCTCATTGTCATCCTTTCAAGTATTATTCAAAAATTTACAGTTCAGCATTATGGAAGACTTCGCTGACATCATCGTCATCTTCTAATGCTTCAATCATATTTTCAAATGTTTCAAGCTTATCTTCAGGAACTGGAACAGTTGTCTGTGGAACCATAGTCAGTTCAGCTTGGTCTAGCGTATACCCGGCAGCTGTTAATGCATCTCTTACGTCAGCAAAATCTTGAGGTTCTGTATAGATCTCAAATACATCTTCTGAAGTTTCCAGCTCTTCACCGCCAGCTTCCAGAACACTCATCAGCATCGTATCTTCATCAACATCCAATCCTTCTCGGGCAATTGCGATATATCCTTTACGATCAAACATGTAGCTGACCGAGCCTTTTTCACCCATTGATCCGCCATTACGGTTAAAAGCTACGCGCACATTTGTACTTGTACGGTTCAAGTTATCTGTTAATCCATTGACGAGAACAGCAATACCGTTTGGTCCGTATCCTTCGTAAACAACTTCATCATAATTGTCGCCTTGACTGGAGTCTGTCGCTTTCTTGATCGCACGGTCTACATTGTCGTTCGGCATATTATTGGCTTTTGCTTTATCCACAGCTAGTCTAAGCGCTGCGTTTGTGTCTGGATCGCCACCGCCATCTTTTGCGGCTTTATAAATTTCTTTTGATAATTTCTGAAAAATTTTTCCGCGTTTAGCATCTTGAGCCCCTTTACGGTGCTGTATATTTTTCCACTTCGAATGTCCTGCCATGCTTTTTCCTACTTTCTGATTTACATTATCGTTCGGACGTTTAACCTATCCTATTATAGCAAATTTTTCATATTGTTCAAATCTGTATTGAACGCTTTCAATAGGATCTTATGCCTATTTGATCTTTAATTTCTTTATTTTGCTTTTTGGTTTCCGTCTTTTAGTAAAAAATATCCAAGAAATCAAGATCCCTGTGAAAGCTCCCATGGAATCTAAGAAAACATCTTCCATCAAAGCCGTTCGATTTGGATTGAATGATTGGTGCAATTCATCAAAGCTAGCATACCCGGCCGTTAATAATAAAGCAATCATCACCGTAAGCCAGATAGGTTGGACTCTGTTTTTTATTCCTAAAAACCAGAACAGGCCTAATAAGAAATAAGATACAAAATGAGCTGCTTTGCGGATAAAGAATTCAATAAAGCCAGTATAGCCTGAAGCTTGTATGCTGACTTCACTTCCAGCATAGGAAAAGCGAATGCCTTCCAATAATCCTCTTAATGGTTCCCCGGACAACAGTTTTTCTAAAAGCGGCTGAACATTCTGATCCTGATAAGTCATACTTGAACTAAAAAAGAGTATGATCATCATTATTAAGGCCAGAATAATAAAAAGATTGTCTTTCCATCCCGTTTTTTTATACATATAACCCCAACTTTCTCTCGAATATACATATTCTAGCTGATGTGTATGGATATGGAAAGAAAAAACTTGTAGAATAAAGAAGTATACAATTTATATGAAAGGGAGTTATATTTTATGTCTTATCCAATTAATTGGGATATGGATTCAATTTTTAATGGGGGAAGCGATTCATCTGAATTGCGTAATAAAATTGAATCAATGAAAGAAGAAATCAAAAATGTTCACAAATCAGTCTCCGAATGGAGTCCTGAGGCAGATGCACCAGAGTATGATCAATTAAAAACGTTGCTTCAACTTACTGAAACAGTCGGAAATGGATTGTCAGAAGCCATGACCTACTCAAGAGGATTGTTATCTGCTAATGTCAGAGATAAAAATGCAGCTAAGCTGACAAATGAAATCAGCACGCTCTACAGTACTTTGAGCAACAGCAACACGATTTTAACGAAAAAATTTGTAGCGATCAGCGATCGTGAATGGACACAGCTGCTGGAAAAAGAGCCTTTCAGCGCCAGTGCTTTTCCACTGAACGAACAGAGAGAACAAGGGAAAAAACTGCTATCTAATGAAGAAGAAGCTGCCATCAATGTTTTATCAAATGACGGTTTTAAAGGATGGGGCGACCTGTACAATACTTTGGTGGCAACTGTACAAGTCGAATTTGAGAATGAAGACGGAACGACTACAGCCTACTCTGCCGGCCAAGCGGCAAACGTTATGGGATCAGCAAAAGACCCGCAGACACGCCACCAAATGCTTGAAAAATGGGAATTGGCATGGGCTGAAAAAGCTTCTCTGTTCGCTGACACACTCAATCATCTTGCAGGGTTCCGTCTGGAAAACTATAAACTCCATGGTACAGAGGATTTCATGGACCGCCCGCTGGAATATAACCGTCTTAAAAAAGAAACTTTGGATACGATGTGGGAAACCATCACGAAAAATAAACCGAAAGTAGTCGAATACTTAAACCGCAAAGCTCAACTTTTGAATATTGAAAAATTATCTTGGGCTGATGTTACAGCTTCTGTTTCTGTCGGCGACTTTGAACCGCGTCAGTACTCTTATGATGAAGCTGCGGAGTTCATTATGGAAAACTTCGAAACCTTCAGCGGCAAAATGAAAGACTTAGCACAAACGGCATTTGAGAACGGGTGGATCGAAGCAGAAGACCGTGACGGCAAGCGACCAGGTGGATACTGCGCAAATCTCCCGGAATCAGAACAATCTCGCATTTTTATGACTTTTTCGGGATCAGCCGGCAATGTGTCGACGCTGGCACATGAATTAGGTCATGCCTTCCACAGTTATGTCATGAGAGACCTGCCAGTCATGAATCGGCGTTATGCCATGAATGTTGCTGAAACGGCTTCTACTTTTGCAGAATTAGTAGTCTCAGATGCGACTGTCCGAGAATCGGCTTCTGAAGCAGAAAAAATCAATCTTTTAGACAGTAAAAATGCTAGAGCTGCTACAATGTTTATGAATATTCACGCACGCTACTTGTTTGAAACAAGCTTTTATAATGAACGTAAGTCCGGTATTGTGACAGATGATCGTTTATCAGAATTAATGGTGGAAGCACAGAAAGAAGCTTACCAAGATTCACTTTCGACTTATCACCCTACTTTCTGGGCAAGCAAACTGCATTTTTATAATACAGGTGTACCATTCTACAATTTCCCATACACATTCGGGTTCTTGTTCAGCTTAGGAATCTACGCTCGTTCACTTGAAGAAGGTACAGATTTTGAAGAGCAGTATATTGCTTTGTTGCGTGATACTGCAAGTATGACAACAGAAGAATTAGCAGAGAAACACTTGAATGCAGATTTAACGAAACCAGACTTCTGGCAGTCAGCGATCGATATGGTCTTAACAGACATTGATGACTATCTGGAAATCACTGAAAAATATATTAATAAGTAAAGGAATGAGTAAATGTCTTATAGTATGAAATGGGATCTGGAATCCATCTATTCAAGCGTCACTGCTCCAGAACTGGAACAGGATTTATCAAGATGGGAACAGGAGATTCCTGAACTTGGTCAGAAAATCAGCCAATGGGATCCCAAAGCGGACCATCCGGGTTACCCTGAAATGCAAAGTATCTTAAAACAGTTAAATACCCTGCAGCCGCAAATTTCTGAAGCAGGTATGTTTATCAGCGGAACCTTATCAGCGGATGTCAATAACTCAAAAGCAAAAACCTTAATGGGACGGTTAAGTGTTCTGTATAGTGAATTATCTACAATTACTGTCCCTTTTTATAAGAAATTTGCGACCATTTCAGATGAAGATTGGCAAACTTTGCTGCAAAACCCTGCCTTAGCTCCGTTCTCATTCAATCTATCTGAAGACCGAGAACAAGCAGAACAACTGCTTTCTGAAAAAGAAGAAGCGCTGCTGGCTAAGTTATCTGTAGATGGCATCCAAGGCTGGGAACAGCACTATGATACACTCGTTTCAAAAATCGAAATTCCTGTTACAGATGAAAATGGAAATGAGCAATTGCTTTCTGCTGGACAAGCAGAAAACCGTATGTATAATGATCCGAACAATAAAGTAAGAGCTGAGCTTTTTGAAAAATGGGAAGCTGCCTGGAGCAGCCAATCGGAATTATTTGCAGATACATTGAACCATCTAGCAGGTTTCAGACTGACTGACTATAAAGCGCACGGTATAGATAATTTTCTAGAAAAACCGCTTAAAGCTAGTCGAATGAAACAGGAAACACTAGATGCAATGTGGCAAGCTATTGCTGAAAATAAAGCTCCGTTTACTGACTATTTATCTAGAAAAGCTGCACTGCTTGGCAAAGCACAATTAAGTTGGCAGGACGTAGAAGCACCCGTTACAGTTGGTAATGGCAAGCCAAAGTCTTACAGTTTCGATGAGGGAGCTGCTTTCATAATTGAAAACTTCCGAAAATTTAGTGGTAAAATGGCTGATTTTGCGGAAATGGCGTTCGAAAAGCGCTGGATTGAAGCAGAAGATCGCCCTGGTAAATCACCAGGAGGATATTGTGCTGAGTTGCCTGTTTCAAAAGAATCGCGCATTTTTATGACATATTCTGATTCACCGGGAGAAGTAGCGACTTTAGCACATGAATTAGGTCACGCCTTCCACAATCATGTTATTTTTGAATTACCTTATATGAAGCAGCATTTTGCAATGAATGTTGCAGAAACAGCTTCTACCTTTGCTGAACTCGTAGTTTCCGATGCAACAGTTAAGTCAGCCTCTTCTGATGAAGACAAAATTGCTTTACTAGATACAAAGATACAAAATGCCTTAGCTATGTTCTTAAATATCCATGCTCGTTTCATTTTCGAAACAAACTTTTACAATGAACGTAAAAATGGACTAGTTTCAGCAGAACGATTAAATGAGTTAATGGAAGAAGCTCAAAAAGAAGCTTATGATAATAGCCTGTCTGACTATCATCCAAGCTTCTGGGCAAGCAAACTTCATTTTTACATCAGCGGTATCTCTTTCTACAACTTCCCTTATACCTTCGGCTACTTGTTCAGTTTAGGTATCTACGCTCAAGCTCTGGAATCCGGTTCCGATTTTGAGGATCAATACATTGCATTATTGCAAGACACCGGCTCAATGAATACTGAAGAACTTGCTGAAAAACACCTGAACGTAGATTTGACATCTACTGACTTCTGGGTAAAAGGAATCAATATTTTGAAAGAAGATGTTGCACAGTTCATCGCATTGACTGATCAGTATACAAAAAACTAAAGATTTAAAAAAGGATCGAGATCACACCTGATGTGATCTCGATCCTTTTTCTGTTTACTAATCGTTATTGGCTGATTAATATCTTCCGTATCCAATAAATCTTGAACCCCAGTAACCTGAATGAACATTGGCATATGCTACACCAGTGCTGGTTTGTGCCCCGATAAATCTGCCGCCGCCTGCGTAAATCCCTACGTGAGTGACTCTTCCGTTACCAAAGAATACTAAATCTCCTGGTTGAGGATTAGATACTTTTTGAGAGCTTGCATATTGAGCAGCTGAATTACGAGGGATGGTTTTTCCAACTTGACGGAATACCCAGCTAGTAAATCCGGAACAGTCAAATGTGCTTGTTCCTCCAGAACCCCATTCATAAGGTGTTCCTAATTGGCTGTCAGCATATGACTTGATTGCAGACCATGAAGCTCCGCTTGTTGTTGGAGTCGGTTTAGATTCAACTTTTTCTACTGTCTCTTTTTTAGGAGCAGTTTGTGTCTCTTCAGTTCTTTCATTCTCTGAAGAATTATTTGAACTACTATTGTTTGAATTTTGATTATTGTTGCTTGAACTATTGTTATTAGAATTATTGTTATTTGAGTTATTGTTGCTTGAACTGTTGTTATTAGAATTATTGTTATTTGAGCTATTGTTGCTTGAGCTTTGATTATTTGAAGAACTTTGTGAAGCTGATTCTGTTCCAGTAGATTCAGCCGGTTCAGAATCATTAGCAGACTCTGAAGAACGTTCGCTAGATTCTGCTGGAGTTGAAGAAGCTGTTGTTACAGTATTTTCTTCTTCAGCTGCCTCTGCTTCTGCTTCTGCTTGAGCCAATGCTTGCTCTTCTGCTTCTCTTTGACGTTGTTCTTCTGCTTCTTGCGCTGCGCGCGCTGCTTCTTCTCTTGAAGCAATCAATTGATCTACTTTCAGTTCAGCTGCTTCGCGCTGAGCTAGAAATTCTGAACGCTCTGATTCAGCTGTTGCTTTTTCAGCGGATAACTGGGCAACCAGTACTTCTTTTTCCAGCTGTTGCTGCTCTAGATCTGCAGATACTTGTTCAAGTTCTTCAGCCAGTGCATTTTGCTGAGTAATGGTTTTTTCAACTTCTGCCTGCTTAGTCACTACAGATTTTTTGTCTTGCATTTGAGCTTCCATTAATTCTTTGTTGGATTGCACTAAGTTTGTTACGACGTCTATACGTCCGATAACGTCAGTAATTGATTCAGAATCTAACACAAATTCTATGTAATTTGCTGTCTGACCATCTACTTGAATTTTACGTGCTTGTTCTTCCAGTTGTCCATTTCTTTTTTCAATCAATACTTCTAATTCTGCAATTTCTACTTGTAAAGTATCGAAATTGTTGTGTGCCGTCTGTAAACGCTCAACGGTTTCTTTAATTAGGTTTTCATTGTTGGTAATCTCGTCATTGATTGATGCTAATGCTGCTTCAGTATTTTGTGATTCAGATTCCAGTGAATTGATCGTTTCATTTAATGAGTCAATTTGCTGATTATTATTTTCTACTTGAGTTTTTGCTTCATCGATTTTTGTATCATAATCTTCAGCTGATACTAATGGAGCTGAGATTAATGAGCTTAATATCATTGTTGTAGTTGCGGACAATACGAATAATTTACTTTTCAAGATTGCTTCCCTCCAAGAAAGTGTCTTCCGGTCCATCTGCTGTAATTTGTCTTTATAGACTTTTCATCGAATGAGTTTATTAACGGGTAACATAGTATTGTTGCTCTTCCTCAGTTTTTTGAGGACTAGAGAAAGTATAGCATGTTTATCTGCTCATTAGATTTCAACAGTATTACATCTTAATTTCTTTTTAACATCTCTTTTCAGAGATATAGTAACAAATTCTTGCAATCTCTGTGTCCTTCGAGTATAATTTTAATGTTTATGATACGAATCGAAATTGTAGAACGAACAAGGAGGAACACCCCGTGAGTGAATACCAAGTATTGCTTTACTATAAATATGTAGAAATTGAAAATCCTGAACAATATAGAAGTGAGCATATGCAGCTGTGCAAGGATCTTAACCTTAAAGGCCGTATATTAGTATCTGATGAAGGACTAAACGGTACGGTATCAGGTACGATTGAAGAAACTGAAAAATATATGGAAACTATGCATGCTGATGAGCGCTTCAGCGACATGATGTTTAAGATCGATCCATCAGAAGGACATGCTTTCAAAAAATTGCATGTACGTTATCGTCCGGAAATTGTATCACTTCAATTAGGTGAAGAAGATATCGATCCAAACCGATTGACCGGAACCTATCTGGAACCGGAAGAATTTCGTAAAGCACTTGAAGATGAAAACACAATTGTGTTAGATGCACGAAACGATTATGAATATGATTTAGGCCATTTCCGCGGTGCGATCCGTCCTGATATTCGTAATTTTAGAGAACTGCCGGATTGGATTAAAGAAAACAAAGAAAAATTTATGGATAAACGTGTAGTTACCTATTGTACAGGCGGTGTACGTTGCGAAAAATTCAGCGGCTGGCTATTGAAAGAAGGCTTTGAAGATGTTGCTCAACTACACGGCGGCATTCATAATTATGGCACCAACCCCAATACTCAAGGAGAATTGTGGGACGGCAAAATGTATGTATTTGACGAGCGTATCAGTGTAGATATTAACCGGAAAGAAAAAACAGTTATTGCACGCGACTGGTTCGATGGTACCCCATGCGAACGTTACGTAAATTGCGGAAACCCATTTTGCAACCGTCAAATCATAGCTTCAGAAGAAAATGAGCATAAATATCTGCGCGGATGCACACATGACTGTAGAATTTCTCCAGAAAATCGTTATGTTGTAGAACATCATTTAAGCCGTGAAGAAGTTGCTGAACGTTTGGCACTAATAGGAGAAAAATTTCCTGAAACTGTATAACGGATTGGATTAACCCTTTTATCATTAAAATTGCTTCATCAATTTTAGTGGAAAGAGGGTTTTTCTATCCATTTCCATGAATGCGTTTGCTCTTCAGCCCCTATTGTCTTCTTTAAAACAAACCACAGTAAAATTTGTAACATCTATTCGTTTTACTTTTAAGGCGTGTTTGCTATAATATAGCAAGCTATACCTTATTTAAAATAAAGATAAAGGAGTCTAGAATGAATCAATCTGAAAATAAGAAATCCGAACAAGCAGAAGAAACAAAAGAGACTTCTTCAAGTAAAGGTTTTTTTTACTATTTTGATATCTCTTATCGAGTAGCAAAAGCACTTGTCATTATATTAGCTGTTACCCTTTTAGTAGGAGGTTCTCTTGGAGCTGGAGCAGCAGTAGGGTACTTTGCTTCTCTCGTTCACAGCAGCGAAATTCCAGAATATGAAGAAATGGAAGCTCAAATCGATGACTATACGTTAAAATCTTCTATTTATTATGGAAGCGGCGAACTAGTCAGCGATGTCCGCAGTGACCTTGTCAGAACACCCGTCAACTTAGAGCAGGTTTCTCCTTATGTCGTCAATGCTATTATTGCAACCGAAGATGAATACTTTTTTAAACATAACGGAATCGTTCCTAAGGCTGTGGCTCGAGCTCTTGTTCAAGATCTGACAAACAGTGCATCCTCTTCTGGAGGTTCCACTCTTACACAGCAGTTAATCAAGCAGCAGTTGGTCGGAAATGAAGTCACTCACGAGCGTAAAGCCAATGAAATTTTACTCGCTATGCGTTTGGAAAACTTTATGTCTAAAGAAGATATTCTGCAATCTTATTTGAATATCTCCCCTTTCGGGCGTAACAATAAAGGCGAAAATATTGCCGGTGTTCAAGAAGCGGCTCAAGGAATCTTCGGTGTTGCAGCTGCAGATCTCACTTTACCGCAGGCTTCTTTTATAGCAGGATTACCGCAGAGTCCTATTGTGTATAGCCCTTATACGCAAACAGGTGAATTCAAAGACAGCTTTGAGTACGGACTGCAGCGTCAAAAAGAAGTATTATTCCGTATGTACCGCGAAGGATATATTACTGAAGCAGAATATCAAGAAGCTGCTGAGTATGATATTACTCAGGACTTTATCAATCAGGAAAGTATTGAAGAAGAAGATCAGTCATACGTTTATGATCTTGCATTCCAAGAGGCAAGCAAAATTCTAAAAAACCATCTCATCCAACAAGATGGTCTCACAGCAGAAGAAGTTGCTGATGATGAAGAACTGAATAATCAGTATTTAGAAGAAACCGATGCTGCTATGCGTAACGGCGGTTACAAAATCTATACAACGATTGACAAAGCTGCACATAATGCTGTGGAGCAAGTAGTTGCAGAGCAGATCGATACGTTAGGCAGAACCCGAGAATATACTTGGACCGATGCAGATGGTGAAACACATACCCAGACGTATCCTATGCAAGTCAGCGGCTCACTGATCGATAATGCTACTGGAAAAGTCCTAGCCTTTATCGGAGGTCGCGATTATGAAGAAGACAATTATAATATTGCTTTTAAACCCGGACGAAGCCCAGGATCTATTATAAAACCGCTGGCAACTTATGGTCCCGCCTTAGATGTCGGAATGATCACACCGGCAACTTTAATACCAGATACGAAAGTCTCTTTTCCTCAAGTTGGACAGGATCCTTATGAACCAACAAATGCCGGCCCTATTACAAACCGTTGGATGACAGCTCGAGAAGCTTTGACGATTTCTCAGAATATTCCTACAATCAAGATCTTTAATGAATTAAATGATCAAGTAAACCCTGGAATCTACATGGAAAGAATGGGTATCGGTAATGACAGAATTCCTCTGGATGTCTATGAGTCTCAGTTAGCTACTGCTATCGGCGGAGTTTCTACTGGACCTTCTGCAGTGGAATTAGTCAGTGCATTCTCCAGCATCGCAAATGACGGTGTCCATGCTGATCCATATGTCATCGAGCGTATCGAAGATCAATCCGGAGAAGCAATTTATCAGCATGAACAAGTTGAAACGCGTGTCTGGAATCCGCAAGCTAACTATCTGCTCTTAGATATTCTGCGAGATGTTCATACAGAAGGAACAGCTAGAAATACAATCAATCAGTTGAACTTTAATTCTGACTTTATTTCCAAAACGGGTACTGCCGGTCGTTCTGATTTAGTAACGGATATTTGGTATGTTGCCAGTACTCCTAAAATCTCTTTAGGTACTTGGATAGGTTACGATAATATCAATGTTGGCATAGAAGATGAATTTGGTCTCTCTGCCAGTCGAAGAAATCGAAATTTCTGGGCACAAGTAATGAACAGAATCTATGAAGTAAATCCAGAATTAGTTGGTGCGGGCGAAACTTATCAGCAACCGGATAATATTGAACAGCGATCTGTTTTAGAAAAAACAGGCATGCTGCCGGGAACAATCGAATTGCCTAATGGCGATACCCGAGAAGTTTCGGGAGAAACATTTACAGAAATCTTTAGTACAAATAACCTCCCTGAAACGTCACAATATGATTTCGCAATCGGAGCTACAGATGAAGAGCTTGCTGAATATTGGAATACAACTTTATCTAAAAATGATCAAACAGAGGAAGAGCCAAATCAAGTTGAAGTCAGTATAGCTTCTGCGAGCACTGAAACGAAACCTGATACTGTAAAACCCGAAGAAACCGAAGAAGAACAACCGCAAGAAGAGGAAAAACAAGAACAAAAACCAGAAAAAAAGCCTGAATCAAACAGTCCATCTGATGAAGAACCAACAGATGAAACTCAAACAGACGAAAAACCGGAATCTAAACCCGAGAAAGAGGAAGAAACGAGTGAAGATCCACCGGACACTTCTCCTGATGAACCAACAGCTCCTTCAAAACCGGATCCAGAAGAAGATTCATCTAAAGAAGGAACGCCCGATGAGTCTGCCAACTCATCTCCTGATAATGAATAAAATAGAAAAAAGGACTTGCGGGATAAATTTACCGCAGGTCCTTTTTTAGGTATTACAATTTAATTTATGCTTCTTTAGTCGTTCCTTTTGTTGCAATATGATAAGGTAATTTGATGGTTTTTTCATCAATCTCTTCTTTATTCATTAATTTTGTCAGTAATCTCATAGATACTGCTCCGATATCATATAACGGTTGAACAATTGTACTTAACTGCGGACGAGTCATGTCAGTTAGTTTGGAATTATTTGATGTAATGACTGCAAAGTCTTCCGGTACACTGATTCCTCTATCCAAAGCTGCATTCAATACACCAACCGCTAGTTCATCATCTGCCACTACGGCAGCCGTTGCACCAGCTTTAGAGATTTGTTCAAAGACTACATCGCCGACTTTATACGTGTATTCTGATTGTACAACAAGATTTTCATCATAGTCGATTCCAGCATTTTTCAAAGCTGATTTGTACCCTTCAAGTCGGTATTGCCCATTGATTGGTTCATCATGACTTTCTGAAATGAACGCCACTTTTTTGTGCCCTTTTTCAATCAGTGATGTTACGCAGTCTTCTGTAGCAGCCGTATAGTCAATATTTACACTTCCAACTTGGCCATCTGGATCTACAGTTCCAGCAAGAACCACCGGTGTGCGAGAGCGTGAAAATTCAGCGCGCAGCTCTTCGGTGATTTTATTTCCCATAAAAATGACACCGTCTACTTGTTTTGCTAACAGTGTATTCAACACTTGTACTTCTTTTTGTTCATTTTCATCAGAGTTTGCCAAGATGATATTGTACTTGTACATGGTTGCTATATCATCAATTCCTCGCGCTAAAGATGAAAAGTACAAGTTGGTTACATCAGGAATAATCACTCCGACAGTGGTTGTTTTCTTGCTCGCTAATCCTCTGGCCACTGCATTAGGTCTATAATCTAAACGATCAATGACATCCAATACTTTCTTTCTAGTTGTAGGTTTAACATTAGGATTTCCGTTTACGACACGCGAAACCGTAGCCATTGAAACGCCCGCTTCTCTCGCCACGTCATAAATCGTGATAGTTTGTTTATCCATTTTATTTTCTCCTTTGGTCAAATACCGGTTTTTAATGTTCAGCCAATCAGTCAAATTGCCGGCTGAGTAAGGCTGAATCAGGTAAAATTGTTTTCCTGTTTTTACTTTATCAAAGCATGAAAGAGATTTCAATATAAAATTATTATTTTCATGAAAATTTCTTTGAGTTTTTCAGAAAAGGCTTACTTTCAACTTCGTGCTCTCTCATTATAATCGTGTTACAATACAAATAGCAAACAATTTGATGGAAATGAGGAATACGATGAACACAGCATTACAACAACTGATCCAGCGAGTTTCAGACAAACAGTTAGACATGATCTATATTGATGACCCTAATCTGATTGGGTATTTAACAGGTTTTGAAAGCAATCCTCATGAAAGAGTACTAGCACTCTTTGTGTTAAAAGATTCTGTATTCTTATTTACTCCGTTTCTGGAAGCGTCAGAAGCACGAGCTCAATCCTCTATCGAAGAAATCATCAGTTACAAGGATGAAGAAAACCCATGGAAGATTATCTCTAAGCAATTAAACCGTTACAATCAATCCTTTGAAACGATCGGATTAGTTGAAAATCAATTGACGGTTGACCGTTATAAGCAGCTGCTTGCTATGACGAATCCTGAACAAACCATAGATATTTCAAGTATGATTCAAGAGATCCAGCTAATCAAATCAGACGATGAGCTCTCAAAAATGAAAACAGCTGGAAAAATGGCAGATCGAGCTTTGGAAATTGGAATGAGTGCTCTTAAAGTTGGCATCAGCGAACAAGAAGTGGTTGCTGAGATAGAATATGAACTTAGAAAATTGGGGATCTCTGAAATGAGCTTCCAGACGATGGTCCTTTTCGGCGATCATGCCGGCAGTCCGCATGGCAATCCAGGTTCACGCAAACTGAAAGCGAATGAACTGGTATTATTCGATCTAGGTGTAGTCGCTGATGGGTACACTAGTGATGTGACACGTACAGTAGCTTTTGGAGACATTTCCGAAGAATTGAAACAGGTGTATAATATTGTTTTAAAAGCGCAGCAAACCGCTCAAGCTGCTGTTAGACCCGGGATCACTACTGGAGAACTAGATCAAATCGCTCGTTCTATTATTGAAGAAGCCGGATACGGAGAGTATTTTACCCACCGTCTTGGACATGGATTAGGTAAAACCGTTCATGAATTTCCAAGTTTATCAAAAGGAAGTTCTATGGTCGTTCAAGAAGGTATGTGTTTCTCACTTGAACCAGGTATCTATATTGAGAATCAAGTTGGGGTAAGAATTGAAGACTGTGTTTACGTCACCGCAGATGGCTGTAAATCTTTCACACATACGCCAAAGACACTTATAACCGTCTAATTAACCATTTAAAAAGCCTGCATGAGCTTCATAAAGCTCATGCAAGCTTTTTAAATTATTCTACATTTCTTAACGTTTCTTCGCTATCTGCTTTTTTCTTTAGGACAGAAAATGTGCCGTCTGTTTCTAAAATTACTGCTGATACTGTGTCAGTAGACCCAATTCCTTGTGATCTCAACGCCTGTGTAATCTCATTTTTTGCAATCCTCTCTTTTTTCAAAGCTCTTTCATCATAATCTCCATTGTAATAAAGCATAGTCGGCTGTGACTTCAAAAGTTTATTTGCCAACTTAAACCGTACTGATAACCAGCTGGTAAGAAACTGCAGAAAGACCAGTAGACAGAATGCTATAATGCCCTGCCATAAGTTTCTTTGAAAATTGATTAAAAGACTTGAAAGCGTTGAACCCAGTGCAACTGTCACAATGAAATCAAAAGCATTCATCTTAGATAATGTTCTCTTTCCAGAAATCCTCAGTACAAAAATGATCAACATATAAGATAATGTTCCGATAATAATCATATTGATAACTGAACGTAAAGACATATAGGAAACCTCCTTTAGACTAAAATAAATAGAGATACTCCCGGTTAGAGTGAGTATCTCCATTCTTTGTTATAAGACTTGAAGTGAAAGTAACAGAATTAAATTCCAACATTTGTGTTTGTTGTATCTTTATCTTGACGTCCGTCTTCGGTTGTTTGTTCCGTACTTGTATTCTCTGTACGTTGTCCTTTTGCTTCATCTTCAGCCATTTTTGCTTCATCGTAATCAAAAGACATTGTACGATCTTTTGCACCTTCAACTCCAGTGTCGTTAGACTGGTTATTCATGTCTTTTCCTTTTTGAACACCATCATTCACTGTATCCATCGCTTCTTTTTTGATTTGGTCTAAAGTATCTTTATGCTGATCTTTGCCTTTATTCAAAGAATCTGCAACTTGGCTGTACGTGTCTTTAGCATTTTTCATATAGTCTGAACTTGCTTTTTGCGCGGTTTCTTTAAGTTCAGTACCTTTTTCTTTTGCTAAGTCTGCATACTCTTGAAATTGACCTTTAGATTTATTCGTTTGCTTAGTAATATCATCGCGCATTTCTTTTCCAGATTTTGGAGCAAATAACAGTGCACTCGCTCCAGCAATAACTGCTCCGACAATGGTTCCTAGTAAAAAGCCTTCTGCTTTATTTTTCCCCATAACTATCCGCTCTCCTTTTAAGTTTGTTTCTTTTCTATTCATTGAGTCTAGTAATTATTTCTTGGCAATCTTATTGTTGATCTTTCTTGATAAACCAATTGATGCACCACGTTTAGAGGCACCCGCTAATGATGAAGTCAGATTTCTAGTCGAATCATTCAAGCTGGAAACAGAAATTCCTAAATCTCCAACAGCTTTGAATAACGGATCTGTTAACCCTAACTTCCCATTCACGTCATCTAAGGTTGTATTTGTCTTATTAAGCAACCCTTCGACTTCGATCAGTAAATGATCTGCATCTTTAGTGATTGTTCCTAAGCTCTTGTTCGCTTCCTCAACTGTTGTATTTAGTTGAGACACAACACTCGCTACTTTAAATAACACATAGCATAGTCCTAAAACTAAAACTGCAAATGCAATAGCTGCAATCAGAGCAGCGATTTCTCCACCTGACATATTTTATCCCTCTTTCGTAATTTATTTACATTTTTAGAATACCATTCCGCAAATCAAAAAAGCAAATAGTAAGATTGCAGCTTTTATTCAATTCAAATAATCTTAGGTAATCCAATCATATTTCAGCTATCTATTTAAAGCTCTTTCACGGTATAATAGCTATGTCTGAATAACACTCTTTAAACTTATTAACTAACTAACTAACTGAAAGGTGGAGTCTAATGAATAAAACGCGTTATCAATTTGGCAAACCCCAAAATCAGCAATCAGGTATGAAGATCAAACACAAACGATTCTTTTGGATTTTCTTGTCTATTGTCCTTTTAGCAGCTATCGGTATTTTACTGAGCTGGTACTATAATCTGGGGTCTTTTGCAGAGGAAGAAGTCAGTGGTCTTTCTGATCAGCATATTCGTATTTCTGAAACCAAGCAATCTACTCCCAGTTCTCTACTGTTCAGCGACTATGAAAGTTATGAGATGAACTATGAAGGTAGAGCTGTTGAATTAAGACTGGACTATTATGAATTCGAAAATAAAACAGCTTCCATCGGATTTGCTGGATTATCATCTTCCGGAAAGTCTGATTATAATGGACTCATTACTTGGGGAATTCTTCCAGATGATTCTGTTGATTCAGATTTTGGAACACTAAAAGCAAAATTTTTGTTGTCTGGAAAAGGCACATCCAATACTGAAAATCTGACCGATCTGTTCTCTTCCTTTAACCATTCGATGACGATGTATAGTGAAATTGAAGGACCGACCGAAATTTCTTCTGGAGAATCCATTCCGCTGAGAATCTGGTCTTCTAACCGAATATCTTTTACAAATTTTGAAGATTACTTGAAACCAGAGAATATGACTAACCAAGAAGGATTAGCAGTCCTCTATTTAGATCTGAAATAGCCTTTACATTATAATCGTTACATATTTGCAATAGGATTCTGTCCCTTTTTTTGATACAATTTATTTTAGCAAATTAAAGCGGCTGTATATAAACGCTAGTAAAAGGGGTATCAACGATATGTATTTAGCATCAGGAGAGGGAACAGATCAAGTCATTAAAGAAGTAACTGAACAGACAAACATCATCACCGATTTCTGGAACTCTATAGACTGGAATGCCATTATGGTCAGAGCGATCGTTGGAGTCATCCAGATCTTATTAGCAGTCATTGTTTTCTTTATTCTCAAAAAAGTAGGACGCTATGTCATTGAAACAGTATTCAAAAGATATATGAGAGAGAAACAAACTGTACCGAATCGTTATAACACTTTATATAAATTAAGTAAAAATCTATTTAACAGCGTACTGTATTTTTTCTTGGTCTACACAATATTAGAGATAATCGGAATTCCAGTTGGAACACTCGTTGCTGGTGCCGGGGTTATTGGTTTAGCTTTATCTCTAGGTGCTCAAGGATTTGTTTCTGACATCGTCAACGGCTTCATGATTTTACTGGAAAAGCAGTTGGATGTAGGAGATGTGGTTAACGTCAATGGCATTTTAGGAACTGTGGAAGATGTGAACCTTAAAACGACCAAATTAAAAGACTTTGATGGTACGATTCACTTTATTCCCAATCGATCCATCACTGTCATCAGTAACCGTTCACGAGCGGATATGCGTGTAATGATCCAGTTGCGCTTATTTCCTAATACAAACCTCGATCAAGTTAGAGCAGTATTAGAAGATGTCAACAAAAAACTGATTCCTCAATACGAAGAAATAACCGTTGAACCAGCAGAAGTTGCTTTTGTGCCAATCGGAGCAGGTCAGACAGCAGCTCAGATTATTATGTATTCAAAAGCAGGAACAGAAATCGGTGTCCGCAATGCTTTCTATGAAGGATACGTAGATGCATTAGTGAGAGAAGGGATTGAATTGCCTAGAATCAACTTTGATACAACGGCTATTTAATTGAACAGACAACGTTAAAAAACGATAGATCACTGAGTGATCTATCGTTTTTTTTCTACTTTAAAGGATCTGTTAGCAGTTTTTCGCGTACATCATATACTTTTTCAAACTCATGAGCAATCCGATTGGTTCCTTTTAAGATTTCACTTCTGGTAATGATCCCTTTGAATGTCTGGTCTTCGTCAATGACTGTAATAAAGGCATGGTTGACCAGCATGTGTAACACATTTTCCAGCTCATAATCTTCAAAAACATGCGGAAAATCCGTATCCATTATTTCCTCTACTTTTATTTCTCCGAGTTTTTCGAAATGAACATCTTCAATCTCCATAATCGCCTGCATAATTGAAGGCATAGAGATTAATCCTTTCATTCTGGATTTTTCATCTAACACTGGTACCACTGCATATTTATCTGTTGTTAATATCAGCAAAGCATGATTCAATCGATTCTTTGTCCCTACTACTGCTACTTGATCAGCAGGTTTTACTAAGTCCTTATCTTGGTCAATCAGTAAGGTTTTGATTTTCTCACCAATCATATTCCCACTCCTTGTAAACGTTCTTACCACTCATCTATTTTACTATCTTTGAAGACATTCACCAAATCAAACTGTCAATTAAGAGAATTTTCTTAGAAAACATTTTTACGATTTGAACTTTTTCATTTTAATCTTGTTGTTTTTATTTCATTATTTTACCACTTTTCCAGTTAACGAATTCTGCTCGCAAAAAAAGCAGAGCATCTTTTTCAACTCACCTAAATACGCTGGCAAGTTGAAGACCTCTCTGCTGTCTGTTCACGATTATCAATTTTACAATTCTATCTTCTGAGATAGCTGAGGAAGCGAATGATGATCTTCATCATAAAACGTGATATTTCCACTATTATTTTCTATCTCGAGAATGGCGTAACTGCCTTTGTTGATTGGACCTCGTGGTTGTGAGATGCTGCCTGGATTAATAAAATAGATTCCCTCTTCTTTATCGACTTTCGGGATATGTGTATGGCCGTAAAAGACAATTTGACAGTCTTCCTTTCTTGCAGCTTTTTTCAAAGCATCAAAAGAAGTCTTTACATGATGAAGATGCCCATGTGCTACAAAGAATTTTTGACCGTAGTATTCGATGACATTTGTCTCTGGGAACGCTTTTGTAATATCCATATTCCCTCTTACTGTCTGATAAGTTTGCCAAACAGGGTTATCTTCTTTAAACTCAGAATCTCCGCAGTGTATCCATACATCTACTTCTTCTTGATAAATAGAGAAGATTTCCTCCATTAAATAAGCTTCACCATGGTTATCACTTATGACTAGTACTTTCATCTCTGCATCCCTCTTTTTCTATTGATTTTTTATCCAATCTTCCAATACTTTATCTAGTTTTCTAACTGCAATCGCTCGGTGACTGATGCTATTCTTTTCTTCTTGTGTCAGCTCAGCCATTGTCTTTTCTTTTTCAGGAACATAGAATAACGGATCATAGCCAAATCCATTCTGACCTCTTGGAACGCCTAAGATATATCCATCCAGTTCTCCTTCAATCGTCAGACTTTCTTTTCCAGGAGCAGCTAGCGCCAACGTACAGTGGAACTGAGCCGTTCTCTCATCAAATGGTAATTCTGAAAGCTCTCCTAGTAGCTTGGCATTATTTTTGGCGTCATTTTTTTCCTCTCCGGCATACCGAGCTGAATAGACCCCAGGTTGTCCCTGCAATGCGTCAACTTTTAATCCAGAATCATCTGCTAATACCATTGTATCAAGTATTTCGGCAACTCCTTCTGCTTTTAATAAAGCATTTTCCGCAAACGTTTCTCCTGTTTCTTCAATACTGTCAATCTCAGGATAATCCAGCAGCGTACGTACCTCAAATCCTTGTTTCTCAAAGATAGATTTAAACTCTGAGGCTTTCCCTTTATTTTCTGTTGCGATGACGATCACTTTATTTTCTGTCTGATTCATTAAGTTCTATTCCTTTCAATTCCTCTACTGATACGTGTTCTACTTCGATTTCATTCATTTTCAACCAGCTGGAAGCGATATCTTTGAACATATTAACGGATCCCGTGGTGTAAAATTTCCGCTCATTCGGTTGATCGGTCTTTTCTTCTGCGAGATCGTAATAGTCCAGCAGCACACTTACTTCATTGACTGTTTCAGCCCCTGAATCTATCAAAGTAACCTGTTCGCCCATTACATTTTGAATCAACGGTTTCAGCAGCGGATAATGTGTACAGCCCATCACAAGTGTATCTACCTTCTGCCTTTTCAGATCTCTCAAGCTTTCTGTCACAACCTTTTTAGCAATTGCACTGTTGAACTGGTTACTTTCTACTAAAGGTACAAATTTAGGACACGCTTGGCTGAATACTTCTGTTTGCTGCTGTTTTTTTTTGATTGCTTTTCGGTACTCTTCGGATCGAATCGTACCTTCCGTTCCAATGACCCCTATTCTGCCCTGATGAGTGGTTTTAATGGCTGCTCGGCTTCCTGGAAGGATCACACCAATCACTGGGATTTTCAATACCCTTTTTAACTCCGGCAAAGCCGCGGCAGTTGCTGTATTACAGGCAATAATCAGCATTTTGATATTTTTGTCTAATAAAAACCTTGTTAAATCCCAAGTGAATGCTTTGACTTGTTCTTCAGGCCTTGGTCCGTATGGACAGCGGGCAGTGTCTCCAATGTAATAAAAAGACTCATTGGGCAGCTGTTTCATTGCTTCTTTCATGACGGTCAATCCACCGACACCTGAATCCAATAATCCTATGGCTTGTTTCTTCATATTTCCTACAACCTTCTCAAACGATATCAGCACTATCCATTATACTGATACAGTAGTTCTATAAGCTGACTTTTGTCTATTCCAGCTTCACTTTTCTATTTTCTCTTTTTTTTATAAAAATCGCAAGCAGAACGTAACACGAACAATACCTGAGTTTGAATGTTTATGTATTTTATAAATAGCACATTCTTATGAACAATTTAATTTCTATTAGAAATCATCTGGATTCTAAGTTATACTATAGAGGTTAAATTAAGACTATGAGGTGGAAATCTTGGCAGAAGAGTTACCGAAAAATGCTTCACTAGATGCCATTCTTTTATTAAGAGATCAACTGCTTGAAAATCTTTTAGGTGAAGAAATAGACGACATTTTATACTGGGCAGGAAAAGAGCTTGCTCGACAAAAACATGCACACTCAGTAAATGATTTGCCCGCTATGTTTGATCTGTTTTCTTTTGGTACGCTGACTTTAGAGAATCAAAGGAAACATAAATTAGAATACAGGCTAACAGGTGAAGTCGTAGAAGAAAGACTGAACCATCACTCTTCAGCATCTTTTGCTTTAGAAACCGGCTATTTAGCCCAGCAGCTGCAAGTCATTGACCAAATTTATACGGAAGCTATTTATGAAGTTAAAGTTAGAAAAAAGGAAGTTTGGATCACTGTTCAATCAGACCCAAAAGAACCGCTTTCATAATATAAAAAAAACAATCTTTTGAAGGAACCCAGTCACACTTCTTTCTGAAAGGTTGTTTTTAAATACATAAAAAAGCGTCATGAACCAGCAGTCATTCTCTCTATCCCAGTTACTGCTTTGTTCAAAAACACTTCGTCTGTTCTTTTTAATTTTATTTTTGACTTTTACTATAGATTAACATTAAGTATGACGCTGTTTATAACATTTTCCTTACCATTAACGACTTGAATAAATCTTACTTCTCTTGCATCCCAACTCATTAAATCCTGTAGTGTATAATCGTTTTTTCTTAATACAACATCCAAAGGACAATCCAATACATCGTCTGCATTATAAAAGACATCACGAACATCTACTGTTAAACGTACTGTTTTTTCTCTGCATTCTACTACATATTCATACGTTGAGGTGTCTTCCACATCATTATTAAGCATATTTTGCTGGACCATCTACAACACACTCCATTCATTACACAAGTAGTCGTACCAAAATTGACTTTAAGAAGAACTGTTTATAATTTTATAGTATCTATATTATAAGTAAATCCGTTTAAGTTTCTTTAAGTAATCTGGTTTTTCTTTTACTATTATATTGGCTACATTTTAGCTCAAACAATATGGAAATGAAAGCTTTGTATACATTTCTTCAATTTAACTGAAAATTCTGTTGAAAATTAGACACAATTAACTATAAGGTTCTTAAACATAAATATACACAAAGATACCCCTCTGCAATTCGCGGATCATTCATTGACACGGTATATCTTATTGTGTCTATATTTATTTCCGGAATTTTTGGAGGGGTGTCCTTATTCAGATCTCAAGCATTTTCAATTTGAAATTATTTGTGTTTCGCTAAGGTTGCTTCAATTTGCTCTTTGCTGTGATATCCAATTAATTTTTCTACAACTTCTCCATCTTTTTTCACTAATAAAGTTGGAATACTCATGATACCGAATTTGCTGGGTGTTTCTTGATTGGCATCTACGTCCATTTTGAAGTAGTTAACTTCTCCATTAGATTCTTCATCTAATTGATCGATAACTGGAGATTGCATACGGCATGGTCCGCACCAAGTTGCCCAAAAGTCAACGAGTGATAAGCCAGATCCTGTTTGTTCTTCAAAAGTATTGTCTGTTAATTCTTTAACCATTCTAAATCCTCCTATAAATTTACTAATAAAAAGTAAGTTTGTATCAACATTTTCAGTATACCAAACATTTTATAAAAAATCTATTCTCTTCTCTTATTTTCTCTGCTTATTTGAAAGTAACATTTGTTGCACCATTCCCACCTTGATTAGCAGGGGCATCACTATAGGATTTAACCTGCGGATGCTTTTTCAAATAATCCTGAACCGCTTTTCTGACGGCTCCTGTACCCATACCATGAATAATGGTCACTTTAGGATAATTGGACAATAGTGCCTGATCGATATATTGATCTAATTGGTTTAACGCAGCTTCCACGCGTTCACCTCTAAGATCTAGTTCAGTAGAGACAGATCCTACTGAGTAAGATTTCAAAGTCGTGCGAGTTGATTTAGGTTCTTTTTCCGCTTGAGTCAGTGTTAAGTCACTTTCATTCAATTTCATTTTCAGCATACCCATTTGAACGACCCACTGTTTATTGCCGGCTTTTTCAATGATCGTTCCTTTTTGACCGAAGGATTCTACCTGAACAGCATCTCCTGGTTTCAGTTCTTTTTTACGTTTTTGTTTCTGCAGTACTTTATTTTTCTGCAAAGTTTCTTCTTCCGTTTTTAAGTTAGATAATCGGGTTTGTGCATCGATAAATTCGTGTTCTTTAACATTGCCTCCTGCTTGCCCCTCTAGCTGTCGCGCTCGCAGTTTTTCAATAATCCGGCTGGCATCTTTTTGTGCTTTTTCAACAATTTGATTTGCGTCAGCTTCAGCTTGTTTCTTCAAGCGTTCTTTCTCCGCTTCATACTCATCAAAGGCAGCTTTTAACTCTTTATGCAATCGTTCTGCTTTTCTGAGTTCTTCTTTCGCTTTAACTGTCTCTTGATTGGCCTGTTTGCGTTTGGTTTCAAGATCTTGAATCATTTCATCGACGCTTTGGCTTTCTCCGCTCATCAATTGTCTAGCCGATTCAATAATGGTCTGATCCAGTCCAAGTCTGCTGGCGATTTCAAAAGCATTGCTTCGGCCTGGAATCCCAATCAGCAAGCGATAAGTTGGACTAAGGGTCTCTACATCAAATTCCATGCTGGCATTGATGGTTTGCGGCCGGTTATAGCCATAAGCTTTTAATTCTGGATAATGAGAAGTGATCAGTACATAACTCCCTTTAGCTGCAATAGCATCCAGCATGGCGATTGCCAAAGCCGCTCCCTCTTGCGGATCGGTTCCTGCACCCAATTCATCCAGAAGAATCAAACTATTCTCGTCAATGCGGTTTAAGATATCTACAATATTTGTCATATGTGAAGAAAAGGTCGATAGACTTTGCTCAATCGACTGTTCATCTCCAATATCAGCAAATACGCTGGAGAAAATCCCCATCGTACTATTTTCTTCTACAGGCAGCTGCAGTCCTGATTGGCCCATCAGCTGAAGCAGTCCCAGTGTTTTAAGGGCAACGGTTTTCCCCCCGGTATTTGGACCTGTAATAATCATTGTCTGATACTCTTCTCCAAGAATCAAGTCATTGGCTACGACTTCATCCTCTCCCAGAAGCGGATGTCTTGACTGTATAAAAGAAACATGATTTTCGGTACTGATCAAAGGTCTGACGCCATTCAGCTCTCTTGCATATTTTGCTTTAGCATTGATAAAATCTAGCATAACCAGTACGGTCATATTCTGATCAATCTCATCCGTATGCGGCATCAGCTCTTCAGTCATTTCAGCTAAGATTCTGGCTACTTCATTTCGTTCCTCGCTCTGATACTGTTTCAGTCGATTATTTAGATCTACTACACTTTGAGGTTCAATAAACAGCGTTTGGCCGGTTGAACTTTGGTCATGGACCACTCCGCCGAAAGTCTGTCTGTTTTCTTGTTTGACCGGGATAACATAGCGATCATTGCGCATGGTAATAATAGCATCCGTCAAAAAACGGGCTTGGCTTCCTCTAACAATACTTTCCAGCTTTTGTCTTACACGGCTTTCTGTTTGTTTGATACCTGTACGAATCCCTTTGAGTTTTGTACTGGCATCATCCAGTACATATCCTCCCTCGTCAACTATAGCGAAAATACTGCGTTCCAAGCCTTTTAAAGGGACAAACTGATCACTGACCTTATAAAGCTGTGTCAAGGCAATTTCTTCTTCACGCATGAGCGTAAAAAACTGATTGATTTCTCTGACACTTCTAATGACTTTACCGATCTGGGCTAATTCTTTTCCATTCAAAGCTGCACCGATCTTCACTCTCTTAAGATGCGGTCTCACATCCATGAACGGAGAGATTGGAATACCGCCTTTCATACGCAGAATCCTTACCCCGTCGTCTGTTTCTTCTTGTCTATATCTGACTTCATCATAATCAGACGAAGGCGTCAAATGTTGGATTTTTTCTTTTCCCAGAGCAGAAACAGCATGGCCAGAAAGCTGCTGGATCACTTTGGGAAAATCCAATGTTTTATAGGACTTTTCAATTTTCATCTTCAAACTTTCAAACCTCTCTCATCTCTGATTGTTGATTGCGCTGATTTCTTAACAGCTGCTGATCCATTCAAAAAAAGTGCGGCTGGAAAACGGCTAGTTAAGCTCTCGTTTTCTAGGCCAACACCTCTTTTCATACTTATTTGATCAATTTCTACATAATAATATTAACGACTATTCTTCTTCAATTGCCGGTTGCTCAGGTGCTGTATCTTCTACTAAACCTTCCTCAACCCACCAGTTGTAGATATTGGAAGATAGTTCTGGTGTCTCAGAAACAATGACTCTGGCTAATGCACTGGATTCAAACTGAGATTGAATGAAGCTGACTGGAATCATCGAAAGTAAAAATAGAATCAAGAATACTCCAACATATTGAACAATAAACCCGACAACTGACCCGCCGATGGCATTCAGCTGCTTGACTACGGGGATTTTAGTTAAGAAATTCAATAACCCGCCGATGAATCTTGTCAAAATCCACCCGATGACTAAGATGCCAATAAAGGCTGCTCCATTATAAAACCCTTGATCTAGACTAAAGGTGAATTCCTGTCCATATAGGACAAAAGGACTCTCAGCAGAAGCAGACGGGCTTGGATAAGGCACCAGCATTTCAACCCATTCACTGACTGTTTTATAATAAGTCAAAGCAAAGTAAAATGAAATGACATATCCGATAGTCAGCACAAGCTGCAACACTAATCCTCTTTTAGCTCCGCTGTAAAGCGAGAGTAAAAGTAATAATATAATAATTAACGATAATAACATGGTGTTCTCCTTATTGGCTATTTAATTTCTTTTCTTGTGCTAACTGGTGCTCCAGTTCTGCAATTCTATCTTCTAGTTTTGTAACTTTTTTCTTCATTTCCAGTTGATCAGACACTGCGTTGATGGCCATCAGCATGGCGCGTTTCTCTGTATCCAATCCCTTTGTCATCTTCTGCAGCAATGTCATTTGTTCATCTACTGTCTGCGCGACGACTTGCATATGCTTTTCTGACCGAGGGCCGACAATCGTATAAGTTTGTCCAGCAATCTCAGCCTTGAATCTTCTTTTTTCTTCAGGCATGCATTAGCCTCCTAGACATGCAAATTCTCTATTATAATAACATGAAAAAGCGGTTCATGCATCCTTTGATCGTCGTTTTCTAGCCTGTTTGCTGTTTCCAACTCTTACAGACCTTCCGCTGACTGATTTTTTACCGTCTGCTAACAGCACAAAAAGACTTTTACATAGAATCATCTCTACGTAGAAGCCTTTTTGTTTTTTGTCTTACTTAACACTTAACTGTTTTGATTATCAGATCAATCCGTTCAGTGACTGTTCAACTTTATCTGATTTCTGCAGAAAGTTTTTCAGCTAATGCTGTTTTGACTTTTTCAAAATCTTTGTTGACTTCTTCTTCTTTCAACGTTGCTTCAGGATTCAAATACGCAAGCGAGTACGCCAATGATTTTTTGCCTTGTTCAATGTGCTCTCCTTGGTATAAATCGAATAAGCGTACTTGCTGCAGCCATTTTCCACCATTTGCTTCGATGACATCCATTACTTGACGATGCGTAACAGACTCGTCAACCAGTAATGCAATATCTCGAGAAGTCCCTGGATATTTAGGAATCGTATTGTAAAGCACTGGATTTTTTTCTGCTTGTACAAGTGCTTCCAGGTTCAATTCAAATACATAGGTGTCTTCTAAATCAAATTGCTGCGCAACCAAAGGATGAACTTGACCGATTATACCAATCGGAGTGCCGCCTAATTGGATTTCTGCTGTTCTACCTGGATGCAAGTCTGGATAAGCTTGGGAAGCATTGTATCGAATAGACTCTTTTAATCCGATAGTACTGAACAATTCCTCCAGAATTCCTTTCAAGGTATAGAAATCAACTGGAGTGTTGTCTGCAGACCACGTTTTTTCTGTTAATGATCCCGTTACCAGCCCAGCAACATGCTCTTCTTCATTCGGCAAGACCGATTCATTATTTTCGTAGAACACATGCCCAACTTCATAAAGAGCAGCCTGTTTTGACTGACGGGCAATATTATAAGCTGCATTGTCCACCAGGCCGCTGATCAAACTTAATCTGAGGGTTTTATGCTCTTCACTCATTGGCCAGTCCAAGCTGGTCGTTTTAGAAGACTTCAAGCTGAATCTTTCCGCTTTTTCAGGTGTAGTCAATGCATAACTGATTGTTTGCGCTAATCCGCTGCCTTCCAGGAAACGGCGAACATAGCGTGTTAACCGTTGTTTCTCGTCTAGTTCGCCTGGTGTAGATTCCATCGTTGGTAATGTTGAAGGAATCTTGTTATAGCCATAAACTCTAGCAACTTCCTCTAATAGATCCGCTTCAATCGAAATATCCCATCTTCTAAGGGGAACTGTCACATTGAATTGATCTTCAATAAGGTCAAATTCAAATTGCAGGCGCGTAAATATCGCGGCAACCGCTTCAAGAGAAAGGTCAGTTCCAAGTACATGATTGATTCTGCCCAACTTGATTGAAACCACTTTTTCAACCGGCTGTTCAGCGTTGATCTCTGCAGTACCGGATAATATGGTTCCCCCGCTGATCTCCGCCATTAATGCAGCAGCATGATCTAATGCCGTTTGGATCGTCGCCAAATTCAGTCCGCGTTCAAATCGAGAACTAGATTCGCTGCGCAAGTTCAAAGATTGTGCAGTTTTACGAACTAATGCAGAAGCAAACGCAGCAGATTCAATTAAAACAGTTTTCGTTTCTTTTGTGACATGAGAATTTTGTCCGCCCATAACTCCAGCTAATGCAACTGGAACTTCACCATTTGTAATGATTAAGTTTTCTGAAGACAAAGTTCTTTCCTGTCCGTCCAGTGTAGTAATCGTTTCGTTATTTTCTGCTCTTCTGACGAATATTTCTTTTGAACCTAAAGCATCATAATCAAATGCATGCAACGGCTGACCGTACTCCAGCATAATATAATTTGTTACATCAACTACTGAGTCAATAGGTCTGATTCCTGCATTCATCAGCTTTCTCTGCAGCCATAGCGGACTTTCTTTTACGGTAACATCTTTGACCATTCGCAATTTATAATATGGCGTATCTTGCTGGTTTTGAACAGCGACTTGAACTTTATCGATAATCGATTCTGTACTTTCGGATATTGTAATTTTTTCAAATTCAGGCTTTTGAGAAAGGATTGCTCCTGCTTCAAAGGCTACACCGCGCATGCTCATTGCATCTGCTCTATTTGGTGTAATATCCAGATCAATGATGACGTCGTCCAGTCCAATATAAGGCAATGCTGATTCACCGACGACTGCCTCTTCCGGAAGAATATAAATCCCATCTTCGGCATTTTTAGGGATCACTGAGTCAGAAAAGCCGAGTTCTCCTAAAGAACAGATCATTCCGTTAGAGACATGTCCGCGCAGCTTGCTTTTTTTGATTTTAAAGTTCCCAGGCAACTTTGCGCCTGGCAAAGCCGTTATCACTTTCTGACCGTTTGCCACATTAGGTGCTCCGCAGACGATTTGATACAGCTCTTCTGCTCCAACATCGACTTGAGCAATATTCAAATGATCAGAATCTTCCATTTTCTCCAATGACTTGATATGGCCTACGACCAAGTTATTCAACCCTTTGCCTGGTTCAATCAGACTGTCCACTTCAATCCCTGTCAGCGTAATCTGATCTGCCAGTTGTTCAGGTGTTACTTCCTGCAGATTTAAATATTCTTTTAACCAGTTATATGATGCTTTCATCTTTATCTTATCCTTTCACCTTGAATTGTTCTAAGAAACGCTGATCATTCAAGTAGAAGTTTCGAATGTCATCAACTCCGTATTTCAGCATAGCGATCCGATCAGGACCTAGACCAAATGCGAATCCGCCATAAATCTCTGGATCCACTCCAGACATTTTCAGTACTTCAGGATGCGTCATACCGGCTCCTAGTATTTCGATCCAACCCGTTCCTTTACATACGCTGCATCCTGAACCGCCGCATTTAAAGCAGCTTACGTCAACTTCGACAGAAGGTTCAGTGAACGGGAAATAGCTTGGACGCAGTCTGATTTCTCGATTCTCGCCGAACATTTTTTTCGCTAACGTTTCAAGTGTTCCTTTTAAATCTGCCATTGTAATATGCTTGTCAATGACCATTCCTTCGATTTGATGAAACTGATGTGAGTGAGTCGCATCATCTGTGTCGCGTCGGTACACTTTTCCGGGACTGATCATTTTCAGAGGTCCTTTAGAAAAATCATGCTGCTCAAGCGTTCTTGCCTGAAGAGGTGATGTATGCGTACGCAACAGTACTTCTGGTGTGATATAGAATGTATCTTGCATATCTCTTGCGGGATGGTTTTGCGGAAGATTTACACGTTCGAAGTTATAATAATCTTCTTCTACTTCGTTTCCTTCAATAATCTGATAGCCCATTCCTAAGAATAGATCTTCTATTTCTTCCATAATTTGAGTAATGACATGTGACTGACCTTTTTTCGGTTTGCTGCCGGGCAGTGTTACATCTAAAGTTTCTTCAGCTAATCGTTTGTTTAACGCTTCTGTTTCGATTCTCTGTCTGGTCACAGCCAGCTGCTCAGTCAACTGGTCACGCACTTGGTTGGCAAGCTGCCCAATAACTGGACGTTCTTCGGCTGATAAGTCTTTCATTCCTTTTAAAACTTGAGTAATCTCGCCTTTTTTCCCTAAGTATGAGACTCTTAGATTTTCCAATTCTTCTAATGAAGAAACGACTCTGATTTCACTGGATGCTTTTTCAGCAATGGCTGTTAATTTATCCTTTAATTCCATTCTTTTGCTCCTTAATAATGATAAATTTTGTATAAAAAAAGACCCCATCCCAATTAGGGACGAGGTCAACACGCGGTACCACCCTTGTTTAAAACCAATTACGATTAGTCTTACACTTTTGCATAACGGCGCATACCGAGATTTCTTTTAAAATGATCGAAATCTACTTTATAAAGAATCAAGAAAAGCTGACTCTTGTACGATGAAAGTGAACTTCATTCAGGTTCCTATTCGGATACTTGCAGCCTTTGATATCCGATCTCTTAATAGTCCGCTCAATTACTCTTTTTCACCAGTAGTTTTATCTTATTCAATTATTTGCTGATTGTTTATCGATTGCTTACGCATGTTTGTGACAATCTTCTTCGCTGATCCAGTCGTCCGCCCATGTTTGGACTTCTTGCATCACGTTTTTTAATGCATGTCCCTTCGTTGTTAGACAATAGCCAGATTTCAAATCACAATCTTCGTTCAGTTCTTTTGTGACGATTTCTGATTTTTCAAGTTCTTTAAGTCTTTCTACAAGCACACGATCACTAACGTCGGGAATAGCTTGAGAAAGATCTTTAAACCGACGAGGTCCATCCAACAAAACATCAATAATAAGTCCAGTCCATTTTTTACCTAAAATAGAAAAAGTTTGTTCAAATTTAGGACAGATGATTTTATTTTGTGTAGCTTCAATCATGTATGTTCACCTCTACTTTCAAACACTATCAGTATAACACCAATCGTTCTATATTGTAAGAAAAGATAAAACAATTTCCTAAAATTTTAAACAGTTTGTTCAATCTTTCAAATTTTTCACCCGTATTTATAAATATTGCAGTAAAGAAGTTGCAATCGTAAAGTAAACGACTAGCCCGATCGTATCATTCAGCGTGGTGATAAAAGGTCCGGAAGCCACTGCCGGGTCGATTTTAAATTTGTTGATGACGACCGGAATAACTGTTCCAATCACTGATGCTAGACTTACGGATAAGAAAATGGAAGACCCAATGATAATACCAAGAATCAGATTGCCATATATAACCATGACAATGCCGAGCAGCACTACTGCTGCCATTACACCGATCATCATTCCAGCACTCAGTTCATTTTTAACCGTTTTTATGAAATTATCTTTGTCATTATCATCGACTGTGAGATTTCTGACTGCCACAGCCAGTGATTGCGTCCCCACATTTCCGGCAGTCCCCATAATCATAGGAATAAATGCAGCAAGGATAACGACAGATTCCAGCGTATCTTCAAAATAACTGATCAGACTGCTGGTAATAAGACCTAGAAATAGTAAAATAATAATCCATGGTGCTCTTGATTTTGCTGCGTTAAATGGCGTCATTTTTCTGTCGTCTCCGCCTCTTCTGATACCGGCGAATTCATTAAAGTCTTCTGTTACTTCGTCTTGGATGACATCCATGACATCATCGACCGTTACGATCCCAAGCATTGTTCCATCATGCGCAATAACCGGCAATGCCAGCAAGTCGTAGTCTTGGATGACTTGGGCAACTTTTTCCTGGTCTTCATCCACTCGGACTGAGACCACTTGCGAATACATCAAAGACTCAACCGTTTCTTCTTCTGAAGAGAGCAGCAAGTCTCTCAAGGAAAGAACGCCCAGCAGCCGATATTTTTCATCTACTACGTACAAGTAATAGATGGTTTCAGCATGATGCCCGATCTGGCGCAGTCGTTTAATAACGTCGCTGGTCGTAGACTTGTAGTTGATCGAGATAAACTCTTTTGTCATAATGGATCCTGCTGTTTCTGGTGCATAAGACAGCAGCTCCTGTACCCGGTCGCTTTCTCGTTTATTCATCATTGACAGTAAAGCTTGATTATCAGTATCCTCGCTGTTGGTTAAAAAATGCGCAACATCATCTGCTGCCATATGATTAAAGACTTTAGCCATATAAGCATCAGGAAGATACTGAACAGCATCTTCCTGATCTTCGATTTCCATCCATTCAAATACTTCAGCAAACTCTTCTGGGGAAAGAAATTCAGAAATTTTTGCTTTTTTTTCTGGATACAATAGATGAAAAATTTCATGCTGATCTCGGTCATGCAGCTGCAGAAATAGTTTGCGGAATGCTTCTCGATCGTTCTGCTTAGCTGCCTGAAAAATTTCATCGTAATTTTTTCGTTCTGTATTTTCTACTATTTTCATACTTGCCACTCATTTCGGATTCATATTTTAGCGAAGACATATGTCCAAGCTGCTTATCTGACATTGCTTCATTTTCTTTCATTATCTGATTCGAACTGGGAACAGCATCCATATGCTTCACCTCCACTAGAATTCACACACACAAGGTTTTGCGCTTAAATAACGCTTCTAAGAACACAAAAACCCCTGAGTGTATTACTGATTATTTCTTCTGCTTCGATCCCTGATTTCTCCATAAAAAAAACACGCTCTGAGCATGCAATCAAGATGAACTCTTATTCATTAGACCTGCACCTCTGCTATAAGTCCTGACTTTAAACCTCTCAATAAACCTTTACAAACCTAGTATTTTATTCAGACTTTTAAAGCTGATTTAAAGCGTTATTCCTAAGAAATGTTTTCATCTTTAATATAGAACCTTCTCAGTGGACAGATGAATTTCCTCCATAATCATAGCGAATTACGTTATTCGTTTCAAGATAATATTATTAGTTTTACATTACCCTATTCACTTTACTTTTTCAAAGATGACAGCTCGAAATTCCTTTCAGTCCTATTCTTTGTGATTGAAAGGCTTATTTTGTATACTGGCAGTAATCAATCAATCTTAGGAGAGATCGAGATGAAAAATTGGATAGCACTTAGTTTGGCAACGGTATTATTAGGCGCTTGTACATCGGAAGTTTCTGAAGAAGACACGCTTTCTCAAGAAGAAGAAGCAGCTGTCGAAGAAGAGGTTTCTGACGCTGGCGCAACAGACGAAGAATTAGCTCCGGTCAATTCTGAGTCGCTAGATGAATCGGAAATCATTTCTGATATAACACAGTATGAAGAATTTGAGGAACAAGATGTTTTCGATCCATCTCAATTCGATGCTTATTTAGTCGAAGACTCTTATGGCGTTAGAATCATTGTTTTTGTAGAAGAAGGTACACAGAGATTTAAAAGCATTTTTACCAAAGAAGATAACCGGTTTAAAGTTATCGACTTAGAAACCGAAGAAGTATTATTAGATGCACCTATATAGTGATATGAAAAATAGACAAACAAATAATTAACTTAATAAAGAAAGAGGTTGAAAAAATGACTGATGAACAAAAGATTGAGACGCAAGAACCTAAAAAGGATTATCTTATGCCGGATGATCGGGAAAAACTCGATCCGGTTCCTCAAGTAGATGATCCGGAATATCGTCCAGCGGGTAAAATGAAAGGTTTCAACACCATCGTTACCGGTGCAGATAGTGGAATTGGCCGAGCAGTGGCCATTGCTTATGCTAAAGAAGGCGCGAACGTTGCACTGATTGATCTTGAAGATAAAGAAGATGCTCAAAGTATCAAAAAAGATATCGAAGATCTGGGGGTTCAAGCTTTGTTATATACCGGAGATGTGGGTGACGAAGCTTTTGTTCAGTCCACTGTTAAAGAGATCACAGAAAAATGGGGCAAAATCCATGTATTGGTTAATAACGCTTCTGAACAGCATCCGCAAAAAAGTATTCTGGATGTCTCGGCAGCACAACTGGACAGAACTTTTAGAACGAATATTTTTGGTATGTTCTATTGGGCGAGAGAGGTTTTTCCTCACATGGCAGAGAATGGATCGATTATCAATTCATCGTCCGTAACGGCTTATAAAGGCTCTCCAGGATTACTGGATTATGCATCTACAAAAGGCGCGATCATTTCGTTCACGAGATCATTCTCTCAAAATTCAGAAGTCCTTGAAAAGAACATTCGAGTTAATGCTGTTGCACCTGGACCAATCTGGACACCACTGATTCCCGCAACAATGGGCAGCAGTTATGAAGAACACGGCAGTGTCCCTATGGGCAGACCGGGCGAACCTTCTGAATTAGCACCCGCTTATGTCTATCTTGCTACAAAAGATTCAAGTTATGTAACGGGTCAGACGATTCATATTAATGGTGGTACCATTGTAAATGGCTAATTCTATATAGAATAAGTTTAAAGCTCTGTACAATTTTCTGTACAGGGCTTTTTTAGTATAGCTATTCAGTCTCCTTTGCACCAAAAAAAGCATTAGAGGCAAACTCCTTCTAATGCTTAGCTTTTTATATTAATTTTAAGCGTTGACTAAACGCAATCTAGAGACCCAGTCTGTCACTTTTGTTTTTGTCTTCGCACGAAGCGGTTGTGAGACTTCATAAATTGCACAGTATTTATCTACACACGTTACAATCATACTCTCTTTATAACGCGGCATACCGACTTTTGAGCACAAAAACATATGCTTTAAGATAATATCACGTTCTAATTCATTGAGCGGTGTAATTTTTTCTGCATTTTCTACAGCGATTTTAGGATGCACACAGTTATGAGATCCTAGCTCCATTGCAGCAATTTCTTCTCGGCCTTCATGAAAAAAGTCATGCAGCAGTCCTGCGCGAGCAACAGCTCTGACATTCAAATTCATTTTTTTAGCAATACGATAACTCACATAAGATACAAAGATCGAATGCGTTAATCTGGTTGTATAGTGATGATGCGTAATATCATCCAGTTTTAACAAGTCTTTGTTTTCAATTAAATCTGCAATCAAAGCCATATAATCTTGGTCTTGCTGCCAGATCGATTCAACAAATTCCATGAAACGTCTCCTTTTTGCTTCCGATATAAAACAGTTCATTATGTTAGACAATCATTGTTTTTAATGTGATTTACATTGTCTATCTTACTCCAAACTGATCTAAATGCAAAGATGAAACTCTATCTAAAAGCGATTACATAAAAATATAACAGAAATTGTCAAATTTCCGTTATATTTATGATGAGTAATATTTTAAAATTTTATCATGGTACACATTTATGCATACAGAGAAAACATTAAGATGCTTGCAGCTATCGCCACATTTAAGGACTCTGCTTGTCCTTTGATCGGAATATAAAGATTCTTATCTGTCAGCAGCAGGAGTTCAGAGCTGACACCGGATCCTTCATTTCCTACTATTAATGCAAATGGTTCTATTTGTTTTTCTCCATTATAAGGTACTGCTCTATCGTCCAAAGCTGTACCAAAAACAGGTCTGCCTTCCGTTTGAAACCTCTTGATCCACTCTTTTAAATCTGCTTGGTAAACTGGTAAATGCAAGTGACTGCCCTGCGCAGCCCTTAATGTTTTCGCATTATATAGATCAGCGGAACCTTCTCCCAATACAACACCTTCGAATCCGGCAGCATCAGCTGACCTAATCAGAGTTCCCACATTGCCGGGATCTTGAACAGCATCAAGAAACAGATATGGACTGTGAATCTCTTGCGGAATCATTTTCTCTGTAATGTTTACAACAGCAAATACCCCTTGTGAAGTTTCAGTGTCTGCCATGTCTCTAGCAACTGAATCTGTAATTTCTATACATTCAGCAGACAGCTGATTCACCCAGTTTAACTTCAGGCTATCTTGCAGGATATCCTCACGAATCAGTAAGTGGGTTATTTCTTCACCTGCCTTTACGGCTTCTTCTACTAGATGAAACCCTTCAAGGATGTATTGTTGAGCTTTTTTTCTCCCTTTTCTAGTCTGAAGTTTTTTCCAGTCTTTAACTTTCTGGTTCTTTAATGATTCAATTCTTTCCAATGGAAGCTTCCTCTCAATCGTTCTTATGACTTTTAGTTTATCATAATATGTATCCAGTATATATAAAAAGAGGCGCTCGTAAGCACCTCTTTTCACTTTCCTACTATCCTCCGATGTAAGAAATTGGATTAACTGGACTACCATTGATCAGTACTGAGAAATGTAGATGAACACCTGTTGATCTACCTGTCGTACCCATGATTCCAAGTTGTTGTCCCTGTGATACATTTTGTCCAGGAGCTACACTTAGTCCAGGCTGCATGTGAGCATAACGAGTGGATACACCATTACCATGGTCAATCAATACCATGTACCCGTAAGTTCCAGAATAAGTAGCTTGAACGACTGTACCTGCTTTGGCTGCGATAATAGGACCGCCTCCAGCAATATCAAGACCATTATGCAGTGATCTTTTACCTGTTACAGGATGAATTCTATACCCAAAATGAGAAGAAATTCTTCCTCTTGCTGGTCTAGTCCACCCAGAAGAGTTTTGAACAGGTTTAGATGCTGGTTTAGATACCGGCTTAGATACTTCTTCAGTTTTCTTGCTGCTGCCGGAATTAGAAGTTGATGCAGACGATTTTGCAGATGCCTTCGCTTTTGCTTCAGCTTCCGCACGCGCTTTTGCTTCTGCACGAGCCTGAGCTTCCGCTGCTTCTTTTTGACGTTTTTCTTCAGCTAAGCGTCTTTCTTCCTGCAATCTTTTTTCTTCTTCAATAATTCTCTGTTGTTCCTTTTTCATTTCTGCACTCAACGTACTTGTACGTTCTGCAACTATTGCTTGCTCAGTTACAAATGAAGCTTTTTCTTGTTCTGTCATATTGAATTTTTCAGCGACTTGAACGATTTTGTCATCCAGTTCCATACGCTGTGCAACTAAGTTATTACGGTCGATTTCTAACTGAGTTTTAACCGCTTCGACTTCTTGGCGTTCTTTTTCAATATCTTGTTCTGCTTTTTCCATTGCTTTTTGATCATCGATTTGTGCCTGCATGATCTCTTGGTTTGCAGAAACGATCTGGGTTACCACACCAATACGGCCGATCAAATCAGAAAAGTCTTCTGAAGCCATCAATAAATCAATGATATCTGTCGCTGTTCCTTGAGTCTGAACAGAACGTGCTTGAGATTCCAATTGTTTATTACGTTGTTCGATCTGCTCTTTAAGTTGAGTAATTTCTTCTTGCAGTCTTTTAATTTCTTTCTCAATACGTTCAATTTCTTTTTCCTGATCTTTAATATTGACGATCAATGCATCAATATCTTTTTGAAGTCCTTTGACTTCTGATTCTAGTTTTTCTCGTTCTTGTTGCAAGTTCTGCATTTGAGATTCTTTATTTTGAATTTGATCATTTAATTGACTGTTTTGTTCATTTAATTGTTGCTGTTGCTGCTGCAGCTCTTCCAAACGATCTGATGTTTGAGCGGAAGCAGTTGTAGGTACGAATACTGGTAAGGATAAGGTTGCTGTTGCCGCAACTATGAATAATTTTTTTCTAAGCACTTCTATTACTCCTAATTCTACTCATGATATTTTCAGTGATCTGCGGGTGCATCTCGCTGACAAAATCTATCCTATCATGATTTCCTATGCCGTAAGATTTAAATCTCATGACAAAAACCACTAGGATTTGTTATACAATTGTGATGTTTGACGAAATTTTGAACGTGTAATTCTATCATAAATCCTTTAACGACGACTTTTATAACAGTCACAATTTAATATAACTGGTGCTTATACGGCGTGTCCTCGGTGAACAAAAATTGACAAATCTATCTCAGCTATTAATATTTTTATCTAAGTAAAAAAGCAGCCGAAACATACGGCTGCTCTCTTCTCTTCTTATCTATTTCATTACGCTTTTGTAGCACCTTCCGTAACACCTTCTACAATATATCTCTGTAGGAAGATATACAAGATAATAATTGGAATAATCGCCAGAACGAGTCCGGCTAAGGCCAGTTCCCATTGAACTGTATATTCGCCAAAGAAATAGTACATTCTAAGTGGAATAGTACGCATCCCATCCTGGTTGATGACTAGCGAAGGCAGCAAGAAGTCATTCCAGAGACGAATGGCATTTAATATAATGACGGTTACAGTCGTTGGTTTCAAAATAGGAAAGATTACTTTCCAGAAAATCTGCAATGGATTGCCGCCATCCAAGTAAGCCGCTTCATCTAATGATACAGATATTGACCGCATAGCACCATAATACAAGAAGATAGACATACTAGTAGCAAATCCCCAGTTCATAATGATCAATCCAAAACGATTCAGCAAATCCACTTGACCAAACATACTGACCAAAGGAATCATAACCGACTGAAACGGTATCAGCATCGTGATAGCACACATAAAATAAATTAGATTACTGATTTTACTTTTCCTTCTAGCTAAAGCATAAGCTGCCATTGAAGAAAAAATAACGATCACTACAATACTGACTGTTGTTATGAGCAGTGAATTTAAAAAACTCATGGTAAATTGCAGACTCTCATAAGCAGTCGGGTAATTGGTTGTAACAACTTCTTGCGGTGCCCATAATGTGTTGGTAAAAATTTCGGAGCGGTTCTTGAAAGATCCGAAAAAGATGATCACAAACGGATAAATCCATGTTAGGGAAACAATTAATCCTAAGATTATAACCAGCGCTTTATGTCGTTTCTCTCTACTCATTATAAATCAACCTCTTTTCTTCGTGTCAGGAAGATTTGAGTAAGCGAAATGGCTGCAACCAGCGCTAGAAATACGATTGCTTTTGACTGAGCGTAACCTTGTTGATATTGATAAAAAGCTGTATTGTAAATGTTCATAGCGACCATTTCAGTAGAACCGTATGGTGCACCATTTGTCAAAGCTAGATTCATATCATAAACTTTAAAGGCATTTGCCAAAGTCAGGAATAAACTGATCGTAAACGCCGGTGCAAGCATTGGAAATTTGATTCGCCAGAATGCCTGCCAGTCATTCGCCCCATCAATAAACCCTGCTTCTATCAAATCTTTTGGAATATTGGCTAAAAAGGAGATGTAAATAATCATGATATAACCGCTCATCTGCCATAAAAAAACAATCACCAATGCCCAAAATCCTGTTGTTGAATCGGCAAGCCAGCCACTGAAAAAGCTGATTCCAGTAGCTCCAGCGATTCCCTCGAACGCTCTGACAAAAATAAACTGCCAGATAAATCCAAGAATGATTCCGCCGATCAAGTTCGGCATAAAAAACACTGTTCTGAAAAATGTACTGACTTTGCCGAGTTTTTGTGTAACTACGAGTGCCAATCCCAACCCGATAACGTTAATCAAAATAACTGCGACAAATGAAAAACGAATTGTAAACCATAAACTGGATAAAAATTGTTCATCACTTAATAATCTTTGGTAATTCTCCAACCCAGTGAATGCAGCTGTATAACCGTCTGAGTTTGTTAGAGAAGTTCCGATCCCCAGCAATAAGGGGATCAGAATTACTGCTAATACGACTAAAACCGAGGGCAAGATAAAAGCCCAATAATACAAAGTATTGTGTTTACCTTTCATTCAATCACCGCATTTCTGTAAAAGCTCTCGCTGTATTTTCTTCGAATTCTTCCCATGTCTGATCACCATTCAGATATTTCTGGAATTCAGGGTACAGTACTTGCTGGAACCAGCCGTCTGGATATTGCTTATGAGTCATGGCTCCCGTTTCACCATCTAAAAGCGATTGATACAAATCACTGGAAACTGGATCAGAAATATCCGCAGGATCATACCCTTCTTGTGCAGGAACAAAAGCAAGATCTCCAGTGATCATCTCTTTACCTTCTTCAGAAGTATACATCCAGTCCAAGAAGTTTTTCGCTTCTTCAACGACAGCTTCATCTAAATTTTTATTAATCCCCACGTAGAATGGTGCTCCGGCAATAATCTTGCCTTCTGTATCATTTTCTCCGTACACAGGCAGCATCCCTAGTTTTTCTTGAGCAAACGCAGGATCAATCTCATTCAATGTCGGAACGATCCAAATCCCCTGATGTACCATTGCTACCTGATCATTAACAAACAGTTCTTCTACCGACCGGCTGTAGTCAACGGTTAAAATCGGTTGAACATTATACTGATTGAATAAGTCAGTATATTTCTTCATCTGATCTCCGTATTCCCACTCCAGCTCTTGTGCTTCATAAGACTCTATGATACTTTCATTAAATTCCGGACTGGTAAAGTTAGCAGAAAATTGATTGACAATATAGTTTTCTCCGCCGCTGAAAGCAAAGACTTCTTCAATGCCCAGTTCTTCTTTCTGACTATCCAGTGTCTCTACCGCGGATACAAAATCCTCATAAGATTGAATGGAGTCAGGATCAACACCTGCTGCTTCAAAAATCTCTTTATTATACATCCATCCGAAACCCTCGATATTAAGCGGCACCCCTAAAGGCGTTCCTTCAATAGTTCCACCTTCCAGCATGCCATCAATGATCGTATCGGTCATTTCCAGTTCTGTCACATCTAATAGTGAATCACTGTATCGCTCGATCTCGGGAAGTCCACCCAACATCATCAGTGCGGGTTCATTTCCAGAAGCAAAACGAGCCTGCAGTCCTGCAGAACCTTCACCGCTCCCAACCGTCGTGATCGTAACTTCTGTATTCCCGCCAGTTTCCTCACTGTACATATCTGCTAATTCTTCCAATTGAGTGGTAATCTCAGGCTTCTGGTTGAAAAAGTCAATGGTGACCACATCCCCATTAACACCGCTTTCAGGATTTTCATCAGAAGAAGGTCCTGAAGTAGTACCACCTGTTCCGCAGGCTGCTAATACGATCGGCACCGCAAATAAGGGGATCAATAATGTACTGTATTTTCTTTCCATTAAACTCACTCCTCCATATTTAGTAGGTTCTTATAGTGGAATAAATGTACGATTATGAAGCGTATTCTGTATATTTATTCTGATAAGAAGTTTTTTATATTCTCATATTAGCATAATGAAGTAAAAAAGCTGTACTGATTACACTTGCAAATTTGTAAACCACTTCGATGACTATAATAAATGCTTATGTATCTTGTTTTCACTTTCTTAATGTAATATGGACATAAGGATGATTCACTGATAATCCTATTGTAAAATGTCGTTAATTCAGTAAATTGTCCAGCAAATTATAACTTTAGTTATCTTACCTATCTACTTAATGAACGTTTTCTCATTTTATAAGGTATACTGACTGAAACTTGAGTAAACAAGCATTCTGATTTATGATTATCCAGATTGACCGCCGACAGGATTGCATAGTTTTCAGTGAATACAGTATACTGATAGAAGTTCTTACAATGTTTCAAACTGTTATTGAAAATAGATATTAAAAGTAAGCCATAGAAAGCAGGTAAACAGCTTATGAACGAATTCAACTTACTGCATACGCACAGTACAATGATCGATGAGAATGAATTTTTTGAACAGTTCTTTAACGAAAACTTACCAGAGAGATATGATTCCAATTTTTTCCGGCTGAAGTATCAGCCGACAATCGCGGAGTTTGAATTAATTGAGCAAATGCAGCTGGTTTACCACCTAGATGCTGGATTGAAGCATTTGAAGTTTTACTGGCCGCCAAATAAAGGATTCACTCCTGAGATTGTTTCTTATTTTGAACAAGAAGGATATCAAATTGAAATGCTTGAACTCTATTCGATAGAGCCCGCTCAATTTAAAGCCGGAAAAACAGATTCAGAAATTACCATAGAACCATTAAGTGCACAAATTCTGAAAGATTTCTATCAAGTGAATGAACCGGCTGACCGCTTGCATGGACAGGAATTTGTAAATCTCAAACGCAGAATGTATGCAGCTATGGTTGATGATCCTGCTATCGTTCCTTATATTGCCTTTATTGATGGTACAGCCGTCGGGACGGTGACCGCTATTGTTGGAGATAAGACTGTAGAAATCGATGACCTGTTGACTAGTGAAAATTATCGTCATCAAGGCGTCGCTACTGCCCTGCAAAAACAAGTGATGCAGCTGGCTGAATCACAGCAGAAGCGTGTGATCTTAGTTGCCGATGGAGATGATACGCCAAGAGAGATGTATCTGAAACAAAATTATATGTTCATCGGATATCAGCTTGGTGCTCTGAAGATATTACCTGATCAGGAGGAAGTTTTTAATGAATAAGCAGATCAGACCCCTAGCGAAAGAAGATTTTTCTTTATATCAAACAATGGAAACTGGACTCCAAGAAGACTATATGCTGCGTCTGTTTCCAGGGCTAACTAGCGGAGAAAATCGATTATATGGTTTATTTATTGACGAGCAGCTTGTCAGCACAGCGGGCTATACTGTTTTTGCTCATCACTATATTATGCTGGGACGGTTGCGCAGTGATAAACGGTTTAGAGGAAACAACTATGGAACGGAAATCTTACAGTATGCTAAAGACCAGGCACTGCAATTACAGGATGTATCCTTTGTCGGCGCCAACACTGAAGCACATAACCATTCAGCTCAGAAAGTCCTTGCAAAAATTGGTCTGCCGCATGTTATTACCTTATTTGCTGCACAAACAACTAATTTGTCTTCTTTAGTCAGTTCAAAGGCAGCATCCTGGTCTAAAATCGAAAATATCGGACGTAAACTGGAATGGTTGAAGCGGACTTATTTAAATGAAGACTTTCCTGAAACAATTTTCCCATTTGAAGCTTACTATCCTTTTCCAGCTTCAGAGGATTTATTCAAAGAAGAAACTGTTCGAAACTGGCAGTTTTATGAAAATGCTTCTCAAACCCGCTATCTGATCTTATGGGAGGAAGACAAAGGAGATCATTATCTGCATATCACCTATCCGTGGAGCGACTTCATGGAACAAGAGGGTTTTTGGACGACAGTTGCTTCAGTTTATGAAGGCATCCAAAGAGATCAGCCTGAAACCATTCTCTGGATCGATCTGACTCGGGAAGAAGCAGCGCTTTTACCAGCTGACCATCCGTTTGAGCTGCCTTCTCCGTGGATGCTGCATGGTGTCCATCCTGATAAACCAGCAGAACGTCCGGATGAACCTGATGTTGGTGAAACACTTGATAAGGCGTTTGAAAGTCTTGAATTTTTGGAACAAGAAATTCAAGACTTAGAGCAAGAACTGAATGAGACCATTCAAAAAACCGATACATTAAAACAGACATTAGATGAACTGGATACTGATTCATAAAAAAGAGTGTACGCTCCGCTTTCCAGACATGGGAAATAGAGGTACACTCTTTTATTTTATAATGTTGTATCGTCTACTTTATCTAACTCTTCTTCAATCGTTTTAACGACACCGCTTAATGAACCCTCTTCAAATGGCGAACGCAGATGTGCTGTTTTGATGATTTCCAGGAAGCTTTGAGTACCGCCTACACGACAAATTTCCAGATAGTCTGCCCAAGCTTGGTCATCTTTGTCAATCAGTGCGCGTTTCCAGAATTGCAGTGCACAAATCTGTGCCAGTGTATAATCAATGTAATAAAACGGCGTTCCAAAAATGTGACCTTGACGGAACCAGAATGTTCCTTTTTCTAAAAAGTCATTATCTGAAAAATCTCTTTCTGGAAGATATTGTTTTTCCAGCTTGCGCCAAGTCGATTTGCGTTCTTCCGGTGTCATTTCCGGATGCTCATAAACTTCATGCTGGAAGTGATCCACCAGCACACCATATGGCAAGAATCTCAATGCGCTGCTTAGATGATCAAATTTATACTTTTCAGTTTGTTCTTTAAAGAACAGTTCCATCCATGGATAAGTGAAGAACTCCATACTCATAGAGTGGATTTCGCAACTCTCAAATGTCGGCAGGACAATTTCCGGTTGTTTGATCCATCGAGACGAAAACACTTGGAAAGCATGCCCTGCTTCATGCGTCAATACATCAATATCGCCTGCTGTTCCGTTGAAATTCGCAAAGATAAATGGAGAATCAAAGTTTGGTATATACGTACAGTACCCTCCACCCGCTTTCCCTTCTTTTGACAACAGATCCACCAGCTCTTTATCAAACATAAAGTCGATAAATTCACCGGTTTCTGAAGATAATTCGTGGTACATTTTTCTTCCTTGTTTAATAATATAATCAGGATCCCCTTGAGGAACTGGATTGCCATCTAGAAACTGAAGCGGAGTATCGTAGTGTTTCATGTTTTGTATCCCAATACGGTTGGATTGTTTTGCCGCTAGTTTAGTCGTCACAGGCACAACGTATTCCAGAACTTGTTTACGGTACACGTCTACCATTTCACGGTTATAATCATACCGTTTCATTCTAATATAGCCTAGTTCAACAAAGTCTTTGAAGCCCAGCTTTTTAGCAATCTCGTTTCGGGTTTTTACTAACTGATCGTAAATATCATCAAATCTGGATTCATTTTCTTCAAAAAAGCTCCACTGTGCATCGGAAGCAGAACGACGAACAGTACGGTCCGTGTCTTGCAGGTAAGGTCCAAACTGTGCAAGCGTCAGTTTCTTTTCATCATACTCGATTTCTGCAGAAGCAATAAGTTTCTGATAGTCACTACTCAATTGATTCTCTTTCTGAAGCAACTCAATGACTGATTTATCAAATGACTGTAATTCATACTGCATATTCTGGATATACGTTTTAGGAAAATATTGTTCGATTGTCTCATAGTAAGGCGAGTCCACTACTGCACGGTAAAAGTCCGTATCGATTTCTTGATACAATGGAAGATGTTCATTCCAGTATTGATCCTCTGCTTCGTAAAAAGTATCTTTTGTATTAATGGAATGGCGAATGGAAGCCAGTGTCATCATCGTTTCCAATGAAGACATTTGTTCTGACATCTCATTGATTGAATCGATTGCAGACTCCGCTTGATCAGCAGACTGAATCTGTTTTATAATCTCTGCTGCTTTTGATTTATAAGCATCGAAGTCCGGTCTTTCATAAGTATACTCTTGAAATTTCATTTATAGCGCTCCCCTGTGAAATGTTTAAGTACTGATGAATGTAGTATATCATAGCTGAGCAGTTGACACCGCCTTATATTATTCAGTTAAAAGAAGGATTACTTTAGAATCTTTTGTAATCGCCTATTTTACTTTTGAAATAAAATTTCATTTTAAATAACCTAATATTGAAAATGTTTTTTATTGATTTCCTTTTATAATGTGATAGGATAAAGATGTAGCGAACTTACATAAACTTTACAATAGGAGGAAGCAGTATGGCAAAGCAGAATGAACAGCAAATTGCTAAAGAGATTTACGAACAGATCGGCGGTACCCGCAACGTGAATACTCTGATCAATTGTATGACTCGAGTCAGGATAGACTTAAAAGACCCTAGCCTTGTGAATGATGAAAGCGTTAAACAAATCAATGGGGTATTAGGAACCGTTGAGGAAGATACTTATCAGATCATTTTAGGTCCTGGACTAGCGGCTAAAGTGGCAAATGAGATGGGCTCGATCGCAGACTTATCTGTAGAAGAAGAAGGTTCTCCTTCTGAAGATCAGGCACTTTTCTCTAAAGATACAGATCATTTAGACCAACTGACGGCTCAGAACAAGGCAGCACAAAGAGAAAAACATAACCCACAATCACCATTGAAAAAAATCTTGCGCTCGATCGCAAGTATCTTCATTCCGTTGATTCCTGCGTTTGTAGGTGCTGGAATTATTGGAGGTATAGCTTCGATTTTTACCAACTTACTGACGGCCGGCACTATTTCGGGCGTTGGGTTTGAATATCTCGTATCAATCGCTGGATTGATCCAAGGGGCCTTATTCGGATTCTTAAATATTTACGTCGGGATCAATGCAGCAAAAGTATTTAAAGCGACTGAAGGACTCGGTGGAATTATCGGCGGGATCGTTTACTTGACTTCAATCAGTGAAGAACTGCCATTACCCAACATTTTCACAGGCGAGCCACTTACTGCTAACCAAGGCGGAATCATCGGTGTCATCTTTGCCGTTTGGATCTTGTCTCTTGTAGAACACTGGCTGCGTAAATTCATCCCGAATTCAATCGATATTATCGTAACGCCTACGATCACTTTAATCGTCGTTGGATTAGCGACCATCTTCTTGATTATGCCGTTAGCTGGATTTATTTCAACCAATCTTGTCGGATTTATCTCATGGATTCTTGGTGTCGGCGGTGCCATAGCAGGATTTGTACTCGGCTCTCTTTTCTTGCCAATGGTCATGTTCGGACTGCACCAGATCTTAACGCCGGTTCATGTAACCATGATCGAACAGACTGGCGCAACTCAACTATTGCCGATCCTTGCGATGGCTGGAGCTGGACAAGTCGGAGCCGCTTTGGCGTTATGGGTAAAAGCTCGTAAAAATAAACAACTGGTCACGATGATCAAAGGGGCTTTGCCGGTTGGTATTTTAGGAATTGGTGAACCATTGATTTATGCCGTTACCTTACCGTTAGGCAGACCTTTTATCACTGCCTGTATCGGCGGCGGAATCGGCGGCGCTGTGATCGGATTATTTGGCGGAGTCGGTGCCAGTGCTATTGGACCAAGCGGCGTAGCTCTTATTCCTTTAATTGTTGACAATTTATGGTGGGCATACATTTTAGGTTTACTTGCTGCATATGCTGGCGGATTTATCGCTACTTACTTCTTCGGCGTACCAAAAGAAGCGTTAGAGCCTTCTTCCGTATCTCTTTAAAATCATTTTTATCCTCTCTATTCTATTTAAACTAGAATAGAGAGGATTTTTTGCATATTATTTTTTTTTACATTGATTTTTCATAACCGTTTTTATGTTAAACTAGAGTAGCGAAATTACATAGACTATCTGGTTATTATGAGATATCTAGCCCTACATATGCTATGCGGTAAAAGACAAAACCTCTTTAAAAAGCGGTCTTGGATTAAGTGTGAGAGGATGCAAAACGATATGATCAATAAAAGAAGGCTTTTCAGAGTTAAAATAAAAGGGTTTGAAAAAGCCACTATGGTTTATAATGATAACTATAAAAACATGTTTACCATTATTTTAGTCAATATCAGCGGAAGCGGCCTGTCGTTTATGAGCAAAAAGAAGTTTCCGGTATCTCAAAATAAGAAATTCTCATTTATATTCGAATTGGAGGGGGAAGAATTTCACTTGAAAGGTTTCATTATCCGAAAAGCCCCTAGAGAAAATGATAAGTTCATTGAATATGGTGTGAAATTTACTTCATTGACAACAAAACAAGAATCAGAACTCATCAGTATCCTTAATAAGTATCAAAGTAAACACTATAAACTAAAGATATAAAAGGGTTAACAGCAACTTATATGGAATGGCAATAGAAAGGAACAATCAAATGGGATTGAATCAACATCTCGATTTATCTCAAAAGCAGCAGCTGCACCCTATGCTGCTGCAGCGTATAAAAATGCTCTCGTTTAATCAGGAAGAGTTGAAGGAATTTTTTAACGCAAAAATTCTTGAAAACCCTTTTATTGATATAAGTATTCCCTTTAACGGGACTGAGCAGCAGAATACAGATCAGGATCTTTCTTGGATTCCAGACACCAAGATCAGTTTGCGAGATCATTTGATCGAACAAGTTTTTATGACCTACCGAGACAATATGATTAGAGAAATGATTTTCTTTTGGATCAATCAATTAGATCAAAAGGGCTATGTAAAGAAGACTTTAGAAGAAGCCAGTCAGGAAACGCAGATTGAAGAAACCGTCTTGTTGGATGCTTTGGTTTTACTGCAGCAACTTGAACCTGCAGGAGTCGCTGCTCGTTCACTTCAGGAGTGTTTGATGCTTCAGACAGAACGAGATGACACTGCCCCCCGAACTGCTTATATTATTCTGGAAGATTCTTTTGATGCATTTGTGCAGCACAAGTGGAAAGAGATTTCGCGAAAATATGATATCTCTCTGGTAGAAGTACAAGCCGTAGCTGACTATATCAAAAAACTAGATCCCTTACCTGGACAACAATTTCAACCAGTTGTGGATCTTTCTATCCGCCCTGACTTGATCGTAACATTGGCAAACGAAGAACTGGTGATCAAAGAGGCAAAGCAATATACTCCAATTCTTACATTTGATACTGAATATGTCCTGGAACTGAAAAGTCATCAGGACAAAGAAGTGACTAGTTATGTAGAGAAAAAACAACAGGAGTACAAGACCTTGCAATCCAATCTTCAACAAAGGCAGGAAACCATCTTGCTTGTTGGGACAGCAATTATTCGCAAACAGAAAGCCTTCTTTTTTGATCAGCAAAATTCTCTAGTTCCCTTACAACTGAGCGAACTAGCAGCAGAATTAGATCTGCACGAATCAACGATCAGTCGTGCGATCAACGGAAAATATATTCAGACAGATTCCGGTATCTATGAATTCAAATTCTTTTTATCCAGAAAACTAGCACAAGAAGATGACAGTGATATCTCAACCCATTCTATTCAGCAGAAAATTCTCCAACTAGTGGAAAAGGAAGATAAGCAGAAACCATTATCCGATCAGAAAATCGTTGACTTGCTGCAAGCCGAAAAAATAGAATTATCTAGAAGAACCGTTGCAAAATACCGGAAACAGCTGAATATCCCTTCTTCTTCTAAGCGAAAACGATTCGAATAAAAAAGCTGTACGCCCTATTAAAAAAGGTCGTACAGCTTTTTAGAGTTTCTATTAATATAGATTATGCAAAGATTTTTAAAACAAATCCTAAAATACCAATGACAAATAGTCCAAAGATAATAGTGATAGGGCTGACTTTCTTACGAAGCAACCACACACACGCTAGCGTCAACAGCAATGGTCCAATACCAGGAAGCAGTGTGTCTAAAGTGTTTTGCAGTGTCGTAACTTCTACAGGTGAAGTACTTACCCCATTTTGGATGTCTTGAACGACCCCTTGTAAAAAGTCGCCAGTCAGTGCTCCTTCATTCGCCATTTGAGCGATTCCGTCAAAGTCAATGTATTCGCCTTCTTGCAGATTTACACTACTTAGCGGCAAGGCAAAATTCATTGTCGTCCATCTTGGAACCAGAATCCCCATGATAAACATCCCTAAAACAGAAGCGCCTTGTGTTAATTTTTGCATCAACCCGCCACTTAAGTTTTCTGTAATGTTACCACCTTGTACATACCCTAATTCTTGTGTATACCATAGGAACGCCATACGAATAAGATTCCAAACCAGGAAGAAAATGATTGGTCCTAACCAATTTTCTCCTAATGCTAGGGAAGCAGCAAAAGCTCCTAATACAGGTCTTACCGTTGCCCAGAAAATAGGATCTCCTACTCCTGCAAGAGGACCCATCATACCAATTTTTACCCCTTGAATCGCAGCATTATCGATCTCTTTACCAGCAGCTCTCTCTTCTTCAAGCGTTAATGTAACACCTAAAATCGGAGATGCCAAGTAAGGATGTGTATTAAAGAATTCTAAGTGGCGTTTCAGCCCTTGAGCACGATCTTCTTTAGAAGAATATAGTTTTCTCAATGCGGGAATCATTGCATATGCCCAGCCAATATTCTGCATACGTTCAAAGTTCCATGAAGCTTGCAGGAATTGACTTCTCCATGCCACGTTCAAACGGTCTCTTTTTGATAATTTATACTTTTTGTTTTCAGCCATGTTTTACAACGCTCCTTTTTAATAATCGTTCAAGATGTCGTCTAATGGATCTCCGCCGCCGGAGTTGCCTCCACCGCCGCCGCCTTGATTAAACTCCGGTGCAAACTGGATGTAAAGAAGTGCTAACACAACTCCAATAATCCCCATTGCGATAAGGTTTAACTCTGAAACAGCTGCTAGAGCAAATCCAAGTGCGAAAAATAACCATAGTTTCGGTGTTGCCATCATGTTGATAACCATTGCATACCCTACAGCTACGATAAATCCACCACCGACAGCTAAACCGCCAGTCAACCAAGCTGGAATGGCATTTAAAGCGTCTGTAACGTACTCAGCTGGAACTGATAAAATCAATGCAGCTGGAATAGCAATACGCAACCCTTGAAGAACTAGTGAGCCTAGATGATAAAACTCAACTGCTCTAAAAGAACCTTCTGTTGCTTTTTGGTCTGCAGCATGTGCAGCCGCAACAGTGATTGTACGAACAAAAATAGTTAATACTTGACCAGCGATAGCTAATGGGATGGCTAAAGCAATACCATCAGTAACAGATGCGCCACGCATAGTTACTAAAATAGCTGAAGCGATTGAAGCCAAAGCAGCATCCGGTGCAACAGCTGCTCCAATATTCATCCAACCTAAAGCGATCAATTGCAGTGATCCTCCTAATAATAATCCTTCTGTCGGATTACCTGTAGCTAAGCCTACTAGTGAACAAGCTACGATAGGTTGGTGGAACTGAAATTCATCCAGAATCCCTTCTACCCCAGCAATAAATGCGATTAATAATACTAAAATAATAGAAATAAATTCCATAATTTACTGCCTCCTCAATTATACTGATCTTGTCAGTTTTGATTTTCTTAATAATTCTTCCATGTTTTTGCGTTGATCCGCTGGAACTTTACGGACATCAAATTTTACACCGTAAGATTTCAGTTTTTCAAATGCATCTACATCTTTTTGATCTACAGAAAGTACATTGTTGATCATTACTTTTCCTTCTGAGTGAGCCATCGATCCAACGTTAACTTCTTCAAGCTCTACGCCGCCTTCTACGACTCGTAACACATCAGTAGGGTTTTCAAACAATAGTAAAGCTTTCGTTTTACCAAATCTTGGGTCATTCCAGATTTCGATCATTTTATCAATCGGAATAACATTTGCTTTTACCCCTGGAGGTGCAGCTTGTGTAATCAGAGATTTTCTTAACTCATCTTTAGAAACTTCATCTGAAACAACAATGATTCGAGTTGGATTCACATCTTTTGACCAAGCTGTTGCTACTTGTCCGTGTAATAGTCTTGAATCGACTCGTGCAAGTCCGATCTTGATCTTGCCATCTCCAACTACCGTTCCTTCTGGTAATGGCTGGTTTGGTTCTTCGCCATTTGAAGCACTTTCTGCAACAGCCGGTTGCAACTCTTCCGGTCTTACTTTAACACTGTCTTGCGCAACACTGATAATCGCCGCTGCAATATCCTGTGCTTTTTCCATTGAAAATCTAGATGTGTAAGCTTCGATGACCATTGGCAAATTCATGCCGGCAACGATCGCCCATTTGTCTTTATGTTCTTCAAACAATGTGTTGGCTTGATTGAACGGAGTACCGCCCCATAAGTCAACTAAGAACAAAATTTCGTCTGTGTCAAAAGAAGCAATGGCTTCTTCCATTTTTCTGCGGATATCATCTGGTCCTTCACTTGGCATCAGTGTAACAGCTGCAACATTTTCCTGTTCGCCGATGATCATAGATCCTGACTGTAATATCCCTTCAGCAAACTTTCCATGGCTTGCTAGAATAATTCCTACCATTGAGTTCCCTCCTACTAATAACGATTGGCAGTATCGTTATTTCAGTTTTTACGCAGTCGCTGAATATGAGAACGACTGCTGATTGATCGTTTGAACACAAAAGGTTCGATACTATACTCTTTTCTTATCCAGATAAATCAGATTCAGAAACTATCCACTTACTCCGCTTTTTTCAGAACTTCTGTCAGACTGATTCTACGGTCGCTGGGGACTTTCCGGATTTCCAGTTCAATCTCCTGCGATGCTAAATAGTTGAATGCCTTGATATCCTCCTCATCGACTGAGATGAAGTTCGTGATCATCTTCTTGCCTTCTGAGAATTTCATTCCGCCGATATTGACGGTATCGATTTTAATACCTGCTTTGACCAGTCGGGCTACATCACATGGGTTTGTAAATAAGAGCATGACTTTTACATTACTTAATAAAGTGTGATCCGAGATCTGAAGCAGTTTATCAACAGTCAGGACATTCGTTTTGACTTCCGGCGGTGCAGCCTGCATGAGCAGAAATTTTCGCAGATCACTATTTGCAACTTCATCACTCACAACCAGTATTCTGCTGATTCCAGTAATTTTCGTCCAAGTAGTGGCTACTTGACCATGCACCAGCCGATCATCGATTCGGGCTAATCTTATATCCATCATCTAAAATCCTCCAGTATCGATATTTCGGCATTCTCCTCTCTTTTTTTACCTAGACAAGAACTTTGCTGAACGCTAGATGATATTGACTCATATTCAATACTGCATCTGGCAAGCAAAGGAGTAAAAAGACGTGCTCACTTATATATAAGCAAAAAGCGTGCCAACTTTTTCAGTGTATAAAGACTGTTGTACCGGCAAAAAAAGAAGATACACTATAACAACACACTAATCAGTGTCTTATACAGTGTATCTAGAGTGTTTTATTCTTCTTCCAGCAATTCATCTAAAGCTGTAGATTTTTCTGAGAGGCTGTTGTTCTCTAAATAATGGTATAAATAAAAGTATTCCGTTAAGGGAATCGTAATATTGACTTGCTCTTCAAGCTGCCGTACACGGTCCTTAACAAGCTGATAATCAGGATGATGCTTGATTTCTTCCAGATCTCCCTCGACCGTTAATGTGTCTTTCAGAATTGACCGTTCAACGACACCAGCGGCATGCATAATAAAGTTGATATGAAAAGCAAAGGTATTATCCTCTATTTGAGACAATTCATAAAACGATTCTGCAAAAGCCCACAGTGGATCGATCAACTTAACTGGATTTAAAAATGTATAACTTTCTTCTATAAAAGTTTGGCATAATTTTTTTGCTTTCTCTTCATCCAATTCTGCAGTAATAAACTGTTCGGTGTTCTTATTGCTCAATTCATTTAATATCACTTCGACATCTTGTTCAATAAACTGTTCCAACGGTATAAACGGCGCATCGATTCTTGGATTTAAGATACCTGTTGAAGCAATGATAGAATAGTCTTTCAATAATTGTTCTTTCTTTGTTTTGATTTCTGCAACTGAACAAGCAATCACCGTAAGATCAAACCCGATATTCTGATCAATGGCTTTCTCTACCAGTTCTTTTATCCGCTGCGCTGTTCCCTCACCGCTGGCACAAATCGCAAGGATGGCTTGCTTTTTATTTTTTTGTACAGATAGTTCAAACCTCGGCGCTTGCACTGTGTCGACATATCCTCGAAATTTCTTCAGCGAGTCATACAAAGCATTCAAATCCGTATCGACCAATGAAGCTTTTCTGACTGCTTCAAGTACAACTGCCGTAGTTACCATATCAATGGTTTTCACAGCGATTCCTGTTTCTTCAATAATCGTTTGTTCAAAGGTAGATAAAGACCCCATGTCCACCAGTAATAAGACGCCGTTTCCTTCATCCACTTCAATGACCGCTTGTTTGATCCGTTCATAAGCTGTTTGTGGAGGCATATCGAGCGGCATGTCAATGGCTTTCAGTTTATCAATATCCAGCAGATCTTCTACTACATTGGTCATACTGCTTGCAGTAGACTGTCCGTGCGTTGCGACGACTACCCCTACTTTTCCGTTTCCTTCTACATCACGCAAGGAAACGAGCAGAACCGTTAAATAATACACTTCATTATTCGGGATCCTCACATTCAGTTCATCAGATATAATCGTGCGAATTTCTTCAGAAACGGCATATTCTTCTGGGAAATCAATGGCCATTTCCTTAATATTGTGATTAATATTCCGCTCTTCACCAAGATAAATCTTTTTAAGAAACGAACTGATATGAAGACTCATTGCATAGATAAAATTCTGCTGGAATTCTGCGCCGAGCCTGTCAATGACTAAATCATATAGTCGTCTTGTTAATTGGATGACCTCTGCGTTAACAAATTCTGCCAGCTTAGACTCTGTATTAAAAGAAAATCCATGATTACGGTAATAGGATTTCAAGTGAACGTTAATATCGGTTGAGATATAATGATTAATGGATTCTTGATCTAATCCTTCTGCTTTTAATAAGGCTGCTTTATCACCTATGATATCGTATAAGTTATACGGCAGTTCATAAGCGTCTGTTTTCATTTTTACAAAAGACTCATTTGGCGAGACTGTAATTTCAGGTTCAAGATATTTAGAGAGTTCCATTTGTCCTTTGCGATCAGCCGACAATTGAATCAATCCGGATTTTATACCGTCCGGCAAATCATTGACCGTTAAGTTGACTTCGTCTTTGTGCATTTGATGCATAAATCCTCTTGCACATACAAGTTGGATATTCGACTTCAGCTGACCGACATTCCCGTAGCCGACACTAGCAATCAGCGCTTTCGCTACGTCTTCTGTCAAACTGATTTTTCTCTGAATCCGATTCGCTTCGATTCCTGTCATCAGCTTCACTAGGTCCAACTGTTCATTTGCCGGCCGTTGTTTAAAGGAAGGAAGCTGAATATTGATCGGTATCCGTCTCATGAATGTATCCAGCAGTGCAGATCCTGGATCTTCAGTGGTAGCTCCTACAATTCTGACTTCAGAAACTCTTGTCTTTCCTGTTTCACCCATTCGGTTATAGGTCCCATGGTCCATAAAGTAAAAAATCATTTCCTGACCTTCGGGCGGCAGACGATGAATTTCATCCAGAAAAAGCATACTGCCATCCGCTTGCTGTATCAGCCCTTCTCGATCTGCAACAGCACCTGTAAAAGCCCCTTTTGAGTATCCGAACAAATGACTCATCAACAGTTCTGGATTGTGAGCATAATCCGCACAGTTGAAGACGACTAGTTCTTTTTTGGAGTCAATCAGTCCATTCGACTGAGAGAATCGAAACATGGCATGCGCAAAGAAGGACTTTCCGGAGCCGGTCGGTCCAGTAATTAGTGTATTTAATCCTTTAGGCGGATATAAGACAGCTGCTTTAGCCTGCTCAACGGCGTTTTTCATACTCCCGTTCGCCCCTATTGTCGTCTGAAAGATGTTTTCGTCTGTTGAAAATGACATATTAGGATTTTTTGGTTGCACCGGCGCCTTTTCAGGACGGGTTTCCTTATAACTGGATACATACTTAGTCAAAGGCTTATGTCGCATCAATTTGATATCAATATATTTTACGGGACGACCGTCCAACTTATAAAGCTTGCCTTCTCTGACCAGCATATTTAAGTCTTTGGATACATTACTTCTTTGAATATCCAGATTCTCAGAGATGTCTTTTGTTGTGACCCCTTCTCGAAGTTCTAATTCCCTTTTGGTATATCCCTGTGTTTCTTTCAACACATACTGATAAATCCGTTCTTTTCGTTTCACTCTGATAGCCCCTTTCTTATTCACTGCAGTTGTGAAGTGATTCACCGTAAGTATACACTAGAAGATACACAAATAAAACACACTAAGAACAATCAATAGAAAAACCTTCTATCAACTCTTCTTAGTGTGTCTATTTTGAAAATAAGAGTGCAGTGAGAAGGGAAGGACACTCCTTTCCTTCTCAACTATCACCCGGTAAGGGATACCCGTAATGAAACATGAACGGCAGTTGTACATCAGTCCATTCATGCGGCCGGTTCTTTACACGCTCTCCCTAAATAATCACAGCCAAACAAACATAAACTAAGGTTAGCGTCTCTGTCCTGTTTTGCAGCTGCTGAAAGAGAGCTGCGAATATTTGCAGTTCCTTTTCAAATTAATAAACAGGAGAAGAAGGAGAGAATGCATTAATAGGATGTTTCTCCTCCTGCTTATTACTCTTAAACTATAAAACAAATTTGTGAAAAAGTCAACAATTATTTAGTGATTTTATGAACTTATTCAATTCACTTATAGTATTATTATAATCCACCTATAAATCACTATACACAACATTCATAGTGAACCAATCACAATAATTTTGTTAATGATTGTTTGAATATGATTAAAATTAAAAATGTGCTCAGTGAGCTACCCATAAAACCGTTATAGCAACTAGTTTAACGCTTCTAACTAGTCACTAACAGATCAGATCCGTCAGAAAATAATAATTTGAACATTTGAGCTGAACCTGAGAACTAAAAAAGTTAATACAATAGTCATTATTAACCGTAATCTGAAGATAAAGAATTGAAAATATCATTAAATCCAAGATTCTATCTTTTAATCCCTCTAACTATTTTGTAAAGGAAACTTGACATGCTAAATATGATTTGTTAGTGTATTTGTAAAGTTACCTTTACATAAAACAAAACCATAGGAGGACTGCTGTGAAAAATCGTCTTGAGTCATTACGCAAGTCACAAAATATTACACAAGCAGAGTTGGCTAAAACGCTGGCTGTCTCAAGACAGACAGTAAGCTCGATCGAAAATGGCCGGTATAATCCTTCTTTGGATCTAGCCTTTAAGTTAGCTCGGTGCTTCAATTGTACAGTAGAAGATATTTTTATTTTTGAGGAGGAAATGATTTAAATGAAGAAACTATTTCATTCGATTTTTAGTGAACGTTCCATCTTTTTAACGATCGGAGGGCTGCTGGTCATTATAGGAATAGGACTTTTTCTGACCGACTTATTCGAACTATGGACTGTATTCCGTGTATTCGGCAGCGGAATTATCCTGCTCGTCTTTGGTGGATTCGAGCGAACGGCCCTACACTTTCTGGAAAAATCAGCTGATCAGCATATGTACGACGAACGCTATCATTATCAAATGATGCAAGCCGATGCCAAGATGCGGCCCTTTGCCACCAGAGGTATCCCGCTGATCATTATTCTTTTTTTAATTCTCGATGTTTCTGTCATTCCCATTATCATTTTATTTGTCTATTTAGCAATCGGGCAAATCTACTATATCCAGAATGTCAGCAAGTATACCGTTTGATTGCACTATAAAAAGAACCTTTGTACAGACAATAAGCTGTGCAAAGGTTCTTTTTGTTTAGGCATCCTTGCTTTCTTCAAATATTGAAATAGCTCGTTTACGAGCATAGGAGTGGTTGACGATCGGTGCAGGATAATCACTGCCGATCAGCACGCCCGCTTCTTCTTGTTCTTCCGTGCTCATTTTTTCAGGAGCATGAATATATTTCTTTTTGACATCTTTTAATTCCGGAATATATTTACGAATAAACTCACCAGAAGGATCAAATCTTTCGGCTTGGGTCGTCGGATTGAAGACTCTGAAGTAAGGTACAGCATCCGTCCCCGTTGAAGCAGCCCACTGCCAGCCGCCGATATTATTGGCAGCATCATAATCTATCAGCATTTTCTGGAAATATTTTTCTCCTAAGCGCCAGTCAGTCAGCAAGTCTTTAGTTAAAAAGGAAGCAGTAATCATCCGCAGCCGATTATGCATCCAGCCCGTTTTGTTCATCTGTCTCATGGCAGCATCGACAATTGGATAACCGGTCTTGCCTTGTTTCCATTTCTCAAAGCTCTCTTGATGATTATCCCAGCGTATGTGTGCATAATTTTCTTTGATTGCCTTTTCTTTTTGTTCTGGATGTCCAACATAGATCATATGATAGAAGTCTCGCCAGCATAGTTCTTTTAAGAAAGTTTTTTGACTTTCTGAATCTGCTTCATTTTTTACAGCATCCCAGACTGTTCGGATACTGATCTCTCCTGTTCTCAAATATGAAGATAATCGACTGGTCCCCTCATTCAGCGGTATATCTCTTTCCTTTTTATACTGATCCAATCGTTCTTCAATAAACTTTTCCAGCTGCTCGTGCGCAGCAATTGTACCAGGATTGTAGTCGATATCCAAGTCAGCTTCTTCTACCAGTTTTTCTAATTTATTTTCATTCTCTTTAAATAAAGTCTTTTTATAGACTTTATCCGTATCCAGCTTTACCTTCATTGGAGTCGGTTTATCCAGTTCGATCCACTTGTTATAGTATGGTGTAAAAACTTTATAAAGCTCTCCAGAGTTGTTCTGGATTTCATAGGCACTATGAAGATAATGGTCCATATAAGAATGAACTTGGATATCATTCTTTTTGAAAAAAGCTCTCATCTTGTCATCTCGAGCTTTTCCATACCCTTTTTCGTCCTGGTTAAAGTAGACTTCTGCCCAGTCTGGAATTTTTTCTTTTAAAGCGTTAAAACTCTCTTCGACATCACCATACAGAATCTGCAAATGCATGCCTCTTTTATGTATCACTTCTTTGAAATGCTGTACACTTGCAAAAAAAGCCGCATGATTCATACTATCTTTCAAAAACTGATCCGGATTAACTTGAAACAGCAGAATCAATTTTTCTGATTGTTCAAACGCTTGTGATAAGGCAATATTATCCTCTAAGCGTAAATCTCTTCGAAACCACATTACAGATACCATATCATTTCCCTTTCAAACTTGTTCTCTTTCAAAAATAGCATATTCGGTCATAAAAAATACACTCATATGATTTCAATCGTTATTTTAAAAAAAACCGTTAAACAGGTGCCAAAGATACTTGACGCCTGTTTAACGGACCAAAAGTTCACATACTTATTAAAGCAGTTTTTCTAAATCTTTTGAAATCTTAGAAGGATTCGTTGTCGGTGCATAATGCTTCACCGGTTCTCCCTCAGCATTCACTAAAAACTTTGTAAAGTTCCATTTAATTAAACCCGATCGGGTTTCTTTTTTCAAATACTGGTACAGCGGATGTGTCTCTTCACCATTTACATTGATCTTACCAAATAAAGGAAAGGAAACATCATAGTTCACTTGACATAATTCAGCAATTTCTCCTCCTTCGAGCGGTTCCTGGTTCATAAATTGATTGCAAGGGAAGCCCAGAACAACGAAGCCGCGATCTTTATAGGTCTCATAAAGTTCTTCCAAATCTTTGAACTGAGGCGCCAACCCGCATTTGCTGGCTGTATTAACGATCAATACTGGACGACCAGCATAATTTGAAAGCTCCACTTCTTTACCGTCTAAATCGTTTACTGTATAAGCTGTGATTGACATCTTGAACTTCCTTTCTATCGATTATTTCATTCAGATTCCATAGTCAATAGGACAACAGATATACCGCTGGGATCTTTGAAATGAATAGATCCATCAGCCTTTTCTGAAACCAAAACGTTATACTGATCGAGTTGATTTTTGACCTTTGATTGTGCTGCCGAAGATTCTATTAGAATCGTATATGCGTCAAGACCTAAGTCTTCAGCAACGGGTTCAGGAAGATCACGCCCAAGCCATATGTTCGTTCCTATATGGTGATGATATCCATCTGCTGCAAAAAATCTGGCTTGATCGCCAAAACGATCCTTCAAGTCAAATCCTAAGACCGTTGTATAGAACTGTTCTGTTTTCTCTAAATCTGAAACCGATAAATGAATATGTCCGATTCTGGTCCCTGCTGGAAAGCTCTCATTTGGCTGTGCAGATCTGCTGGCTAGTACTCCTTCAGCATCCATTTCAACTGTAATACCTGCAATTCTGCCGTCAGGTCTAATATCCCATTTTTCGCGAGGTTTATCTCTATAAATTTCGATGCCGTTGCCTTCAGGATCTTCCAAGTATAACGCCTCACTATACCCGTGATCAGAAGCTCCGAGGATAGGAAGCTTTTTAGATAATAAAGTATACAATACATCTCCTAGTGACTGTCGGTCAGGAAGTAAAAAAGCGGTATGAAATAGACCAGCTGTTTTGCGAGGTATATTTGGTTTGGGAACTTTTTTCAACACCAATAGCGTTGTATTTGAGGCTTGAACACCAAGCCGCACAGTCTTTTCAGATTTTTCAAGCATTTCTAGTCCCAGCAACTGATAAAAAGTACTGAGTTTTTCTAAATCAGAAACCTTCAATGTAACAGTTCCTATCATTGTTGAATCTGGTATACGATTACTTACTTCCATTAATAGACTCCTTACATCTGTTTTTTTTACTCATCAAATTTACTTTATTTGCTTTGTTTGTTTATTTGTTCTACTAAGTATACTCCAAAAAAGCATTGTGTAAAATCAAAGTCGTTTTCTTTTTTCCTTTGTTCGCCGAATCCTTTCCAATCTGGGACGATTATATCGCTGGATCAGAATGAAGGGTATATTGGCTATACACCCATACAGGACATTTATCCAAGCCGCCCAATTTGGATTCCATAAAAAGAAGATGGGAGAAATCAGAAGAATACCCCAGTGCGTTAACTCAGCTCTTTTTGTTTCCAGTGAGAACTCTGCTATGTCGCTTTTCTGATGAGAAGGAAGATGCTGCTTTTCATACCCTAGATTAAACAATGCAGCTCCATCAGGTACCCTGTCTTTCCAGCTTTTAACTGCAAAGATTCGGTCCCATACTTCCCCTTCTTTTTCCCATCTGTAGGTTTTAAACACCACAGCAAATCGACTTTGTCTACTGAAAATATATTTAGAGACATGCAGAAGACTGATCGAAATAGAAAAATGAATGATGCACCACGCACCAATGTTGATCAGTAACAACCCTAAAAGTTGATAAACTCTCACCGTATGTCCCCTTTCTTACACCTTGATTTTTCGTCCGCGCCAGGTAACCGTGTGTAAAATGTGTACTTGGATAAAAGACCAGCAATAAACCGTCACAAAAGCTAACAGCAAGACCGGATATAGCAGAAACAGCCAGAACGGAAAACGTCCAACTTTCCCTGCCAACCAGTAAAAAAGTCCAGCATAAACCGCATACAGCAGTATCTCTATAGTTAACCATATAGTTGAAACACTCAGCAGCAAAGACAATCCTATCAGTATCGGGATTAAAAATCCGCCTATAATCCATAACGCCACTGCTGTCATCACTAGCGGATGTGTATTGCTCGAGCCATTTGCCAGGCTTTTAGACCACCCAGACAGCCATTGTCTAGGTCCTTCAGGATACATCCGAAAGGAAACAGTCCCTTTTCCGCCATAATTCCTGACAGGCAATTGATGGGATTGATAGAGTTTTGTCAGCATGAAATTATCCAAGTGAGAATCTAAAATCTTTTTATGCCCGCCTAATTCCCAGTATTCCTCAACGGAACACATAAGAAAAGGGCCAAAAGCTCCCCCTGTTTTTAGACGGCTTTTCAATATAGTGAAACTATTTAGACCAGCAACCACAATCATATTCAGCGGCGCTGACAGCTGTTCGTATAATTTTTTAGTGATGTGATAAGGTTGAATGGTCAGCAATCCAGAAGCTGAATGCTTACTAAATTCCTGGCAAATATCCCGCAAGCTATCCTGATGATCAAAATAAGTATCGGCATCTATAAATACAATCCAGTCACCGGTTGCACTAATCGCGCCCCGGTAACATGCTGCTGTTTTTCCTACAAATCTATCTTTCTTTGACTGTTTGTCTTTCAACTTGATCTCTACATCATACTGGGAAGCTGTCGCAACGGTTTGATCCGTTGAGTCATCATCGACAATGATCACTTGATGAGGTTGAATAGATTGCATCGCAAGAGAATCCAACAGTTTGGGTACTGTATGCTCTTCGTTTCTAACAGGGATAATGATCGATAGTGTTCTAATTGGCAAATTTCCTGGCTCTTTTTTCGAAATATAAGGCAGTTCTGATAACACAAACCAACCTCCGGCAAGCGCAAAAATAATAACCATAATAGTCAATAAGAATAGTGAAGACAAAGAACCCCTCCTTTCAGACGAACGACCGCTCATTCTCTCTTCTCAATGCTTGCTTCTGTAATGACCGCTTATATATATGTAAAGCGAGAGCAGCCGCTCTCGCTGACGAAACACCTTACTATTCTCCGTTACTTCAAATCACGTTTAACAATCATATCCCGTACTTGCTGACCACTCAATGTAACCATCGGCATACCGCCCCCGGGGTTGACAGTGCCGCCGACAAAATATAAGTTATCATAGCGTTCGCTGTGTTTGGGATGCTTAAATCCGTTATTCCTTTTTTTGTCCGCTGCTACGCCATAAATTGCTCCGCGATGAGAGTAATAGGTTTGCTGTATGTCTTCTGGCAGCCACATATCTTCAAAGACGATATGATCTCGCAGATCAGTAAGCCCCATATTTTCCAACTTAATCAGTACCCTTTCTCTTAAAGCTGCATATTCAGCTTCTGAGAAGGGTTCATCTTGAATATAGGGAATGTGCGGAAGAACCTTAAGATTCTCATGACCAGCTGGAGCCTGATCTGCATCCGTTTTATTCGGATTGACCAAGTATATCGTTGGGTCTTCCGGCAGCTCGTGTCGATGAAAAACTGTCTCATAATTCTCTTTGGAATCTTTAGAAAAGAAGAAATTGTGATGAGCTAATTGCGGGTATGCTCGATCGACCCCTAAATGGAGTACCAGGCCAGATGCAGCTGGCTCAAATTTCTTTTCTAATTGATCAATGAAGTTCAGGTCTTCTTCTAATAGATATTGGTAAGTCGGAATTACTTCCATATTTGAAATGAAGTAGTCGGCTGTGACCATTGTTCCATCTGCACATTCTGCTGCATTGATTATTCCATCTTCTGTACCGTGCAGTTTGACAATTTCCAGACCTGTATAGATCGAAACGCCAATCTCACTAGCCAGCTTCCGCAATGCTTCTCCTAATTTATGCATGCCTCCAGGAACATACCATAATCCTAAATGATGCTGCATATAAGCCAGCATATTCAGTATCGCAGGAGCATCTTCTGCAGAAGACCCTACATATTTGATATAGTACTTCAGCATTTCTCTTAGCTGAGGGTTCGAAATTCTCTTCTCAATAGCACTAGACATCGTTGAAAATACATCAAAATCTTTTAATGCAGAAATAGGTCCATGATATTTAACGACATCTCCCAGCGTATCCAATCCTTTACCAAAATAGCCTTCTAATGTAGTTTCATAAAGGGTCTTGGAATAGTCCAGAAAATGTTGATACTCTTCTAGATCTCTTTCACTTAAGAAAGGATTATTATGGTTCATCGCAGAAAACGTATCGTAAAGATCAATGGTTGTACCATCTGCAAAGAACGAGCGCCACTGTAAATCTAGTTTTTGAATAGTTACGTAGTCTTCCATCCGTTTTCCACTCACATGAAACAACCGTTCAAAAATAAAAGGCATAGTCAATATTGATGGACCTAAATCGAAACCGTACCCTTCTCTCTCCAGTCGATTCAACTTTCCGCCGATATGATTATTCTTTTCATACAATGAAACCTTATAACCGCTTTGAGCCAGTGAAATCGCCGCCGAAATACCACCTAAGCCGCCGCCGATGACGACGATCGATTTCTTTTTATTTTTTTGTTTGTCTATCATTCACTACTCTCCTTTGTAAACAGATAAGCGTTTCATTCAACGCTTCAGTTGTTTCTTTGTTTTCCGATATAAGCAGAGCTTTCTAACCAGAGTAGTTTTATTTCTAATTGTAAAAGAATCATATTGATTACTTCTAACAACGTCTAGAATCTCCTGATAAATATTAGCCGATAGCAAAACTGGGAATTGGCTGTCTTCATCAAATTTCCGCAGATCTTTTTTAAACAAGCTGTAAAGCATCTCTGAACGAGCTGCCAGCCTTTCCCATAATTCAATAAAGCTGGTATTTACCGTTTCCTGCTGCAAATCCTGCTCAGAATATCCGGAAGCTGCCATCAGTTCAGAAGGTAGATAGATTCTGCCGATTTCCCGCTGATCTTCTCCTACATCCCGCAGAATATTTGTGATCTGCATGGCTACACCTAATGAGATTGCTGATTCATGCAATTCATGATGACGATCTGTCGCCAGAATGGGTAAAAGCATGAGTCCTACAGACCCGGCAACATAATAACTATACCGTTCCAGATCTTCTAATGTTTCCGGCTGAATAAAATTAAAATCCATTGTCTGACCTTGCAGTTGATCGTAAAACGGTTGCAGCGACATTTCATAAGTATGAAATACATCTTCCAGCGCTCTCCAAATCGGATCATCCGGAATATTCCCTTCACTAAACTGATCCAGTTGCTCTTTTAACTGCTGCAGTGCTTTTTCTTGCTCTTCTATAGAACTTGCTTCATCAATACTGTCATCTGCTTTCCTGCAAAAAGCATATATGGCATAGATAGCTCTCGCTTTTGACTTTGGCAACCTGGAAAACGCAAAATAAAAGCTCTTAGAGTGCTCCTTTATGATTTCTTCACAGCAATCATAATCCGCCTCTATACTGCTCTGCGGTTTTCTTTCTTTTTCGATTTCACTTCCTCCTCAAAACAAATAAGGTAAATTTATTCAGAGATTTTCATTTTCATAATACAGATGAAGACAATCGCTGAGTTGAATATTGATCAAAAAGATCTATTCGTTGAATTAATTTTAACATATTATCTGTTATTGATTAGTGCACAACGTTTTAAATCAGGAAAAAAACTAACTTTCAATGTCATTATCAAAAAATACACTTGCCTGACTGGTCTGCTGCATGACTATCCTTTCAATATATAATTACAGTTTAAGTTGATAGATATTTGTTAATTCAACTAACTATCTTTATAAAATAATCGACTGATCTGTTCACTTAGATTCTTCATTATTTATTCTATTTTTGTTAACGACCATTCTTATCTTAAAAGATCACTTAATTTATAGATTGCGCAAAATTAAATAGCCTATCCATTAATTTAGAAAAACTTTATACTAGTAAGTCCATTAGCCGGATTTTTAATTTTATGTAAATCGTCTTTTTTTGTTCACAATGAAAACTCTGTTATCTTTTTTATAACAGTCGATAGTCTGCAAATATAAAAATGACACAATATTAACAAGGGTGTAATGTTACTTGTAGAATGACATATGTTTTATTCCTATTTTATAAAAGTTTATACAATAACTATTCATATTCTACAATTAGTTTTTTAATATCCACTTCCAATTTACAGTTTATAACCATCAATAATTTAATATTATTTTATCAATATAAATCTATTAGCTGCTTACTTAATCTTATACAATTTAAAAAATTCATATTAATACTATAATGATTTTTAATTTGTATCCGATAGTGATTTTAGAAAAGGAGTGAAGCAATATGGATGTATCAATCAATCAAAACACACAACAAGAAAAAGTTGAAGGAACAAAAAAAAGTCGTCGTCTCTTTAACTTTAAGAGTTTAAGAACAAAAATTTTATTTGGATTCGGATTAGTTATTTTGCTTGTAGCAGGATTAGTCACCATAACAAGTTTATCTTCGAATACAATCAATCAGGAATCTAAATTAATGAAGGACCACCAGATTCCTCTAATGATAGCAGATGAACGTGTTGGATTTTCTATAGCAAGACGTTCAACAAACGTTCGGGCTTATCTGATGACTGGTGAACCAAGATATCGAACGATGTTTGAAGAAAGTTCTGAAGCTGTCATTCCTTATTTGGAAACCTTAGGCAGATTATCCGAGTCAGAAACCATCGATAACGTGATTGCTGCTCATGAGGAATGGACCCAAGGGATGCTGACAGATGTTTTCGATGTCTACGAGAGCGGAAATGAAGCTTTAGCATTAGAAAATATGAGCGATTTAGCCCCTACCACAACGATGATGCTGGACGAACTATCCGCAGCGGCCCGAGAACGAGAAGTGCTGATCAATGAAGCACAGCAGGATATAATAGAAACTGGAACAGCTTCACTGATCACGAATATCATTTTAGCCGTTGTGATACTTATTGTATCGATAACCATTGCTGTTTTCACTGCGCGTTCTATTGCCAATCCGATCAAAAAGGTTATGGAGCGGATGCATCAGATTCAAGAAGGTAATTTAAAGAATCAACATCTAGAAGTCACTACTCAAGATGAAACTGGAAAGTTATCAAGTGCAGCTAATGCGATGCAGGAACGGTTAAAAGAGCTCGTCTCCAGCATATCTGAAGTTTCTTACTTATTGACTTATAACAGTAAAGAGTTGTCAGAAACGTCTTCTGAAGTCATGGCTGGAACTGATCAAGTTGCAATGACTATGCAAGAGTTATCAGAAGGCTCTGAAACACAAGCGAACTCTGCTAGTAAACTCGCTTCCATTATGGATATATTTTCCAATAAAGTATCTGACACAAACAAAAGTGGTCAGTATATTACAAAACTTTCCAATAAAGTATTAGAAGAAACGACCAGCGGCAAAGCATTAATGGAATCTTCTGAAGAACAAATGCAGAAAATCAATGATATTGTGAAGCAATCGGTAGAAAGAGTCGATGACCTGGATACGCAGACTCAAGAAATCTCCAAGTTAGTGGAAATTATCCAAAATATTGCGAACCAGACAAACCTTCTAGCATTGAACGCTGCGATTGAAGCTGCACGAGCTGGTGATCATGGTAAAGGATTTGCTGTCGTTGCAGATGAAGTCCGCAAACTAGCTGAACAAGTCGATGTTTCAGTTTCTGAGATCACCGGATTCGTTGAAAGTATACAAGTTGAATCAAGAAATGTGAGTGATTCTCTTCAAGAAGGCTATACCGAAGTCAAAACGGGTACTTCTAAGATTAAGGCTACCGGAGATACCTTTAATCAGATTACTCGATCTTTGAATGATGTAGACAAGCAAATCAGAGCCATCAATTCGAATTTGACTGATTTAAAAGATAGTACTGAAGAAATGAATGTCTCTATCGAAGAAGTAGCTTCCGTATCTGAAGAATCAGCTGCCGGTGTCGAAGAAACATCTGCTGCTACCCAACAAATCAATAGTTCAATGGAAGAAATGGCTGGAGATGGCGGTAAAATTTCTCAACTTGTTGAGCTTGCCCAAAATATGGATAATCTTCTAAAAGGATTTAAAATTTAAACAAACGTAAATAAAAAGGCGATGTTTTGCTATAATTGCAAAGCATCGCCTTTTTTTAAGATAAAGACCGTTTATACTTTTTGATTTTTTTAATGGCCCAGTTGTAATGACTGGATAAGTTGGAAATAAAATAAGAAGCTAAGTGAGAGGTTTTTGTCCACTTATAATATTTTTTAGTGAAAATCTCTTCTTCGCTATGCTGATGAACGAGTGTCAATACTTCTTCATGACTCTTTTTCAAAAGCTGTTCCGCTTCTTCCAGCGAATAAGCTTGAACAGATGACCAAATTTGCTGATTTAATGCAGGTAATTCTCTCCAAGTGTAACCAGGTGCCGGCATATCCGGTTTTCCTCCGCTCATTCCAACTTTGTACCATTTTAACAGCATTTTATGCCATTCATGTAAATGCATCAATACGTCAGAAATCTTTTTGTCACGATCGTCAAAAGGAAATAGTTCCTCTCTTTTGTCTGCTGGAATAGAGTAAACCAATGTATACAGATCATTAAAAGACTGCGTTGCAGCATCGATCAGATCAGACTTAGTAGTCGGCCTTGCCATTTACCTCTCCTGCCTTTCTTTATATAATAGATGATGTATCTTCGATTGAGCCTCAAAAAACTTGAACTACTGCTATTAACACCCTATGATAGAGATAGTACTCACTTTTACTTTATCTACATTATATCAAAGGAGCTTTTATATGGCTGCCATTTTTTTACAATCTTTTAGCTTTCTCCTCGTGATTCTTGTTGCTTATTTATCGAAAAAAATTGGGCTGCTAACTCCTAAAGATGGAACGATCCTGCAGAAAATTATTTTAAATCTAACTCTGCCTGCCACCATTATCATCGGATTCAATGCTGTTAAAGTAGATCTGATTTTATTTGTCATGGTTGGACTAGGACTTCTTTCTAATTTAATCTTGATCCTAGTCGGCGGTTTTATCTGGCAGAAAAAAGATGCTGCCGATCGCTCACTGATGATGTTCAGCCAAGCCGGGTATAATATCGGTAATTTTACTATTCCATTCGTACAAGGTTTTTTCCCTGCTGCTATTCCGTTTATCGGTAGTTTTGATATGGGCAATGCCTTGATGCTGTTTGGCGGTTCTCCAATGATAGTCGATAAAATACTAGGCATAGACAGAGAAGAAGCCGGGTATATTCAGAGAGCATTAAGTCTGTTTCGATCGCCATCTTTTACCACCTACGTTGTAATGTTTTTGCTGGCTTTGCTCGGCATTGTCTTACCAACGGAGCTGACATCGATTTTTGAATTATTTGCCAGCGGAAATGCCTTTTTGTCCATGTTTATGGTTGGGCTGTACCTCGAGATCGACATGGATGCAAAAGCACTCAAAAAGATTTCTAAATTACTGTCTGTACGGTACGCCCTGGCTGTTCCTGTAGCACTATTATTCTACTTTGTACTGCCGCTGCCTGAACTCGTTCGTCTTTCACTAGTATTAGTAGCCTTGGCGCCCGTTGGCACTGTCTCTACTATCAACATGATTATTTACGGCAACGAACGCGCCATCTCCAGTTTTTTATCTTCTATCAGCATTATCCTCTCACTGATTTTAATGACATTAGCTTTGACACTGCTTAATTAGCTTGTTAAAGCTTTTTTTATTTAGCTAATTCTTTCAATTCTTTATACTGCTGATCATTCACTTTGAATATTGCTGCAGGCCTGCCATTGTTCTGATAGTCCATTTCTTCTTCCAATAATGCTGCATCGACTAAAAACTGAATATACTTTTTAGTGGAAATTCTTGAAAGCCCGATAGAAGACGCGATATTCTCAGTAGTAAACCAGTCACTAGTCTTTAAAATTTCTTTCACTACTTTTCTAGTAGTGATTTTGGAAATTCCTTTTGGAAGTTCGTGTTCGTCCCTTACTTGCTGGTCTCTGACAGAATCTGATGCTGGTCTTATATTGAAATACTGATCAATCACTCTTTGGTCCGTTGCCGTCTGGTCCGATAATGCCCGGTTAAAAAGAATAATTCTCTCAACCGCATTTTTGAATCGTTCAAAAGTAAAAGGTTTGATCAAATAATCCACAGCACCGTATTTGACAGCATCCTGTACTGAGCTTTTATCATCCGCAGCAGAAATAAATAAAATCGAACTGAATATTCCTTCTTTCTTCAACGTTTCAGCAAACTCTAGTCCAGTTTGTCCCGGCAGATAGATATCGAGCAGAATCAGATCGGGTATGTGCTTCTTCATTACCTCCCAAGCTTCTGGTACAGATCCTGCTTGAGCAATCACCTCTACTCCCTCTATTCGTTCAGAGAACTCTTTGTTCAACATTGATACCATCGGGTCATCTTCAACAATCAGTACTTTAAACATCCGCTTCCTCCAACTTAACTTCTAATTCAATCAATATATTGGTGCCTTTCATTTCTTCTGATTCGACTTCAATCATTCCATTATAAGATCGGATGATCGTTTGCACTGCATCCAATCCATATCCTCTCCGATTTCCCTTCGTAGAAAATCCTCTATTGAAAATTTTTGATTTGTTTTCTTCTTTTATACCGATTCCCGTATCTCTAACTTGAATCATTAAAATTTGTTCTTCTTCATTGTAATACAAGTAAAAAGACACTTCTTTATAATCTGATTCTTGCACAGCTTCAAATGCATTATCCAGCAACACACCGATAGCTACAATTAAATGATGGGTCAACCGATTAACTTCAATATTTGGGAAATAAGAAGACTTATCGATCGAAAACAGAACGTTCTGTTCTTGTGCTTCATTGGCCTTTCCCAAAAGGAATCCAGCTAATACCGGAGACTTGATTTTTTCTGTGATATAACCGACTTGCTGATGGTAGGATTGATTTAAGATGGATACAAAGTCTTTTACCTCTTCATATTTTTTCAACTCAATCAATCCTAGGATGACGTGCAGCTGGTTCATAAAATGATGACTTTGAGCCCTAAGCGAATCGACATACTGCTCAGTTCCACTTAATTCTCTCAATAAATTCTGGACTTCTGACTGGTCTCTAAAAGTTGCTACAGCTCCAGAGAACTCATTATTGATCATCATAGGTGATATATTGATGACCAGCTCAATGTGGTTCAATACAATAGATTGATTAGAAATAGCTGACTTTTTCTCAAATGCTTCAGAAAATAGCACAGCATAGACTTCTTCATTTAAGTGTCCATCTATCACGATCGTATGGGTCAAATCTGCTTTTGTCAAAATAGTTTTAGCATTTTCATTGATCAGTAGAACTTTTCTATGACCATCTATCGCAATAATGCCTTCTACTACTGCATCTGTAATAATTTTTCGCTCTTTTAAACGTGTGGCAATCTGTTCTGGTTCTAGTCCAAGCAAGGTCTGTTTGATTTTATTAGCTAAAAGTATGGATCCTGACAAGCCGATCAGCAGACCGATCACTACTCCTAACAATAATTTCTGCTGAGCTTCTCTTGTCTGAACCGCAATCGTCTCTTTGGTATATCCTACACAGACAACTCCGACTTGCTCTCCTTCTTCATTTAAAACAGGTGTAAAAAATCTTAATCCATCTCCAAGTATCCCAACATGCTCAGAATAATGTTCATCGCCGTCTAATGACTTGCTGGCATCATTCACATTAGAAAACGTCTCTCCGATAACAGAGGACTCTGGATGAGAGTATCTAGTCAGTTCCATATCTAAAACGACAATAAATTCAACCCCGGTATCTGTGATAATTTCATTTGTATAAGACTGGACTTGTCCTTCCAGTTCCCGCTGGCTGACCGCATCGATCACTCGTTCATCTTCTGCTACGATTCGAGCCACAGATGAAATTCTATCTTTAATAACTTGATTTTCTCTGTTCTCAACATAGTTCTGTACAAATAATGCAGAGGCAATCAAAGAAATACTGATCGTAAGCAATATCAGCAGGATCATTGAAGTTCTTAATGATAAAAAGCGAAACCAGCGTTTAAAAATTGTTTTCATATAATAAGTCCATTCTATATGTAAATTTAATCCTTCACTTTACCTCTTAATAAAATTACCACTGCAGAATCTAGAAGTAAAGATGTAATGTTGTGCAGTTTAAAACAATTTCAAAGATGTACATATCACACTGTTAAAGAAGGTTTTCCAAATCGTCGAATCTTAAAATCTTATTTTTGTGATTATATTCACTTACATAAGTTTCAAAACTTACGATACTTTTAAATTGTTCACTAAATCACAAATCAATTGTATAGTACAGACATAGATAAACGTCGACGTTATCTCAAGGTAAAACTATATGTGAAATACCAAACATAAATTAGGAGGAATAATCATGTTTTTAGATATTCTCAATACTACATTAACCGATATGACCATTTTAAGTGCCATCAGTTCAACCATTTTCATTATTCTACTAGGTTTCTATTGTCGCAAGAAAGGCATTTTCACAGACCAGTTCGGAAAAATACTTTCTAAAGTTGTTTTGACCGTGGCCTTGCCGTTTTTAGCATTTAAAGCTTTTATGCAAGATATTGACCCTGCTTCTTTAGCTGAAGGCCGTAACGTACTCATCTGGGGAATCGCCATCTATATCATTATGATCTTAATTTCTAAACCGTTATTCATGAAATTTAGAGGCGACAAACAAGATACACTGCGCGTCTTGACAATATTCGGTTCTACCACCTTTTTTGGAATTCCTATCGTTGGTGCTATTTACGGGGCTGAAGGTGTTTTATACGCTTCTATTTTCAATATTGGATACCGAATCTTCCTGTATTCATATGGATATATCAAAATGAGCGGTCTGAGAATGGAAATGAAAAATATTAAAACTATGTTCTTGAACCCTATTGTTATCGCTACATTTTTAGGTTTGTTTATCTGGCTCGTTCAAGACTTTCTACCACAGATGACCGTTGCTACAGAAACAGGTACTGCTACAGTTGCCTTCTTAAGAATTGATTTGACAGCTCCATGGCTTTTTAAACCGATGACTTATCTAGCTGGTCTGGCTTCTCCGTTAGCATGGTTAGCTATTGGTTCTACCCTTGGAGAAGTCAGCTTCAAAAAAGCTGCTGCTTCAAAAACTTCCTGGTTCTATAGTTTTGCAAAAATTATCCTTGTTCCAGTTATCAATATTGTATTCTTAATGATCTTAACTTCTACAGGTATTTTACCAGTGAGCTTAGTCGGTCTTGGTACTATCGTAGTTATGATGGCTACACCAACCGCTACAGTCGCTGCTGCTTATGCCATCAGCTTTGACAAAGATGCCCTGCTTGCTTCAAATGCTTCTTTATTATCAACGATTGCCGCTGTAGTCATGATGCCGATATGGATCGTTATCATTAATCTGTTAGGTTCATTGAGTATTTTTTAATAAGCCCCACTTATCACTAATCGAACTATTATAGAAAAAGGAGAGAATCAATATGTCAGTAAACGTAGTTTGTTATGGCGTTCGTCCAAATGAAAAAAGTTATTTTGAAAAATTAAATCAGTTTGGTTACACATTAAACTTAGTAGAAGCTTTGTTGTCTCATGATAATATAAAAACAGCAGAAGGTATGGATGCAGTTATTTTAAGAGGAAACTGTGTAGCCGACCGCCAGAATATTGAAAAATTTGCTGAATACGGCGTACGCTATTTACTAACCAGAACAGCAGGATTCAACCATATCGATTTACAGGCAGCTGCTGATCACAATATGCTGGTTGCCAGAGTTCCTTCTTACTCACCAAATGCTATTGCTGAGTTGTCTCTGACACTTGCTATGTCATTATTGCGACATGTTGCCTATACAACGAATAAAACAGCAAATAAAGATTTTAGAGTAGACAGCACAATGTTCAGCAAAGAGATCAGAAACTGTACAGTAGGTGTAATCGGTGTTGGTAAGATTGGACTGACCGAAGCTGAACTTTTTAAAAACTTAGGAGCTGAAGTGTTAGGTTACGATGTTTATCAAAGCGATGCAGCTAAAAAAGTCGTTCAATTCAAATCACTAGATGAAGTACTGGCAGAAAGTGATATCATCAGTCTTCACGTTCCTTATATTCCAGGAGAAAATGATCAAATGGTCAATGCGGACTTTATCAGCAAAATGAAAGATCATGCTATACTGATCAACACAGCTCGAGGCGAACTGCAAGATAATCAGGCTATATTAGATGCAGTGGAGTCCAACAAACTAGACGGAGTAGCAACGGATGTTTTCGCAAACGAATCTTCCATCTTTTTCCGCAAATTCGAAGAAGGACAGAAACTGGATGATCCAGTGATTCAGCGTTTAGTAGACTTATATCCAAAAGTTTTGATCACACCACACATTGGGTCAAATACCGATGAAGCCCTCAAAAATATGATCGAAACCAGTTACCAAAACTTAGATGATTTATTGAAATACGGTCAGTCACCAAATGATGTAGCACTACCAGAAGCTTCATCAGCTGTAATGAATTAACGAAAAAAGAGACAATGAACTGAATGCCATTCTTTGGGCTCAGTCATTGTCTCTCTTTTTTAGTTGCAACCCCGTTAGAATAGCCTATTATAAAAAGCTGGTTCATAATCAACTGATCGTACATTTAAAAATATCAAATCCCAAAACTTATTCTACTTATAGTCAATTTTTTCAGCATCGCGTTTGCAGCTATTTAATCTTTTTTCCATCGTTTTATGAATAATACCGACTTGCCTATACGTTTCACTGATAAAGTGATAGCCGGATTTTTTATAAAAAGGCCATGCATTCTGTCTAGCATGCAGCCAGATTCTGCTGCTTCCCTGCTGCTGAATTGCCCATGTCTCTGCAGTTTCAACCAGCCTTTTTCCAATCGCCTTTCCTTGATGTTCTGGGTCGACTGCCACTTGTTTCATTTGATAATCTTTATTATCGTCCGGCATCAAAAAAAGTGTTCCGATGACTTTCTCGCCTTCAACAGCCACAAAATGTGCAGCAAGAGGCTCTTTTGTCAGATCATCCTCTTTGATATCTAAACCCAGCGGCTTTCTTAGGACAAGATTTCTTAATTCAAGCGATTTTAAGTATTCCGGCATATTAGTCGTGACTTTTTTAAATTCCATTTAAAGCACCTTCTTCTCCGAATTCATAAAAAATCCTTATATCAAAAGAGTATACACTCTAACGATATAAGGATTCAACCTTATTAATCTTCCGGCATAACGATGGCTAATATGATATACAGCATGATGCTTGGAACAAAAAGAACAAACAATAATCTGACGGCCCAAGAAGGAAGGCCTAAAAATTCTGCTATACCACCGCATACTCCAGAAATATACCGATCATATGAAGACTTTGTTAATCTACCTCTCATTGTATCTCCTCCATTCCTTGTAACGACTTCTCTACTATTAAAATACCGTTCTTAAACCTAAAAAGCAATTAATTTAAAGAAAGCAAGAGTAATGACTACAAATCCATTTCTTTTCATTTATAATATAATAAGAACCCTACTTAAAGGAGAGATTTTGATGAGTGAATTTGTAACATTAGGCAAGTCTGGTTTAAAGGTTCATCCAATTGGACTCGGTGCAAATAAAATCAGTGATGCTGATCCTTCTACCAATACAGAATACGGTGGAGACATATTATTAGATGCCATCGACAAAGGACTGAACTTTATTGACACTGCTTTTATCTACGGAGACGGCAAGTCTGAATCGATCATAGGGGAAACTTTGAAGAAACACCAGCTGCGTCAAGATATCGTGATTGCAACAAAAGGGGCGCACGAATACGTCAATGGTGAAATCAAGCTGAATAATCACCCTGACTTTTTAACTCAACAAGTAGAAGACAGTTTGAAGCGTCTGCAAACTGATTATATCGATTTATACTACATTCATTTCCCTGATGAGGACACACCAAAAGCTGAAGCAGTCGGTGCGCTTTCTCGCTTGAAAGAACAGGGAAAAATTCGTTCAATCGGTGTCTCCAACTTCTCTCTTGATCAAATCAAAGAAGGGAATGTTCATGATGACATTGATGTCGTTCAAGATGAATACAACTTGCTGAACCAGTCAGCTGAGAGTGAAGTTTTCCCTTACTATAGAGAGAAAAATATCAGCTTCATTCCGTATTTCCCTTTTGCATCAGGTTTGCTGGCCGGAAAATACGATAAAGATACACAATTATCAGACCGCCAGAAAAGTCGTCCGCAATTCCAAGAACCGACTTACAGCGAAATCTTGTCAAAAGTTGATCAACTGAAATCACTGGCAGACAAATACAATACAGGGATTCAAAATATCGTCTTAGCGTATTATTTATCAAAAGATGTCGTAGATGCAGTTATTCCCGGCGCACGAAACAGACAGCAGATGGAACAAAACTTAGCAGCTGCTAATATCCAGTTAACTGCAGAAGAATGCCAATTCATTTCTGAGGTATTCCCGTCTTCATTCAAACTGAAGTAATAACTGTTCAGTAAAAACACGTATGCTCGGTATAGCGACTCCTGAAAAACTAACTTCTCGGGGTCGTTATATAGCATACGTGTTTTTGTTTTGCGATATTTGAGGTTTTAAATCTCATTTTATTGTTTATCATGTGAGATTGAGGCTGGATTCAGTGCTTTATTTCTCATTTTGCGATTTAACGTGCGCAGTTAAGGCTCTATTCGGCGTCTTATTTCTCTTGTCGCGATTTATCATGCACAATTACCGCTCTATTCAGTACTTTACTTCTCTTGTCGCGATTTATCGTGCACAATTACCGCTCTATTCAGCAATTTATTTCTCTTGTCGCGATTTATCATGCACAATTACCTCTCTATTCAGTGCTTTATTTCAAGTGTTGCGATTTATCATGCACAATTACCGCTCTATTCAGTACTTTACTTCTCTTGTCGCGATTTATCGTGCACAATTACCTCTCTATTCAGCATCTTATTTCTCCTGTCGCGATTTATCGTGCTCAATGAAGACTTGGTTCAGTATCTAATTTCTCAATTCAAAATTTAACGTTCACAATTATCTTGCAATTCAACGCTTTACTTTCTATCTCTCATTTAACAGCAGCAACCCAACGCTCAGTTAAGTTACGCTCAAACAAATCAGTATTCTTTTCTTCTTAGATACACATAAGTAACTAAACCGAGCAGAATGGCGAAGACAACAACACCAATCGAACCGTAAGGAGAGTCGGATCCCAGCAAACCGCCTGTATTGATCCCCCATAGACTGAAAATCAGTGTAGGTATAGTAATGACCAGTTGGGCAGAATCTAGGTATTCCATAATACTATTCAGTTTGTTGTCAATAATTTCAGAAATCAACCCACTAGTTGAATTGATCAAATCGCTGTAGAGGTCTACTAGCTTTTCTGTCTTTTTAATTTTCCTTTGAATCTCCTGAAATTGTCTTTCCTCTGTTACCATCTTCAAGAATAGGTCGTCTTCCATCAGAGCTTTGATTGTTTCCTTTTGGTCATCCAGTGTTTGTTCTAAAAATACCATGTCTCTTTCTGCATCGGACAGACGAATCAGAATGTCTCGCTTCGTACTCGAACGTGCCAGCTCATTAATTTCATCGATGGTTTTTTTTAAACGATTCAATTCTATAACGTATAAATGATAGATATTAATGATACTGTCGACGATAAAGTCTCCTGGAGAAGCGTCTTCTTCTAAGTTAAGTTTGACAGAAGGTTTGACCAATTCGTCTTTCTCATCCGTGATGGTAATCAACACTTCCTCATTAAAAATATACGTAATCGGATATAATCCTTTCTCAATGGAGTGTGGCTTATTCAAACGGTAGTTGATCAATACTAAGTATAAGCAATCTCCTAACACGGTTGAATCAAAGCGTTCGATTTCTGTTATGTTTTCCGGAAAATAACTGTTCACGAACATATCCCTTGGAATATCATACTGATCCGAAAATTTCTCAATTTCTGTACTGGTCGGATTCTTGATCGCTATCCAATCAGCATCCTCTGGTCGCCCAGTCGCTATTTTATCATCTGAAATATTGTAGTAAGCAATCATTTTAGTACTCCTAATCTGTATTCAGTCATTATTTATTCATTATCTCATGTTTTCCAAAAAATAAAAAACTGAAGACATTGAGGGCACCTACGTAACTCTCTCCCATTACAGTTGAATGGTTTGATGAATGGATTTCATTGTTTGATCAAAATAGGTTTCTGGATCCTGATGACTCTGTGACTTCCACTCAAATGCTGCTCCAACCAGCATCCAACTTAATAATGAGGCTGTATTCTCAAGCTCACTTTGTTTTTTAAATTGGAATCTCGGTTTTAATATTTCAAGCAAAACTTGTTTCACTTCGACTCTTAAAATATCATCTGTATTTGCAGTCATTTCAGTATAGTTTCTGGAGCAGGTATCAGATAGTTTATGATGAAACCGGGTTAATGAAAGAAAAATGTTTTTTAAGGTATTTTCACAAAACGTTTTGTTCTCGTCTAACTCCATTTTCACATGCTGCAGCAGTCCCTCTTTGGTTGCTACTTCAAATAATTCATACTTGTCTGCAAAGTGATCATAAAATGTAGCCCGATTGATCATCGCTGTCGTTGTTATATCGCTGACTCGAATAGAATCGAACCGCTTTGTTTGCATTAATAAGTTAAATGACTCAATGATTGATTTTCTTGTTTTGACTTTTCGTATGTCAATAGTTCCTGTGTTTTGCATTTTATCACTCCTATACTTTATCAACAGTTTTAAATTTTTGTCGTCTATCCAACAGTCTTGATACATTGTCGGTTGATACTTATAAAAAGTAAGTTATAATTTAAGTATACAACATGTATTAAAGAAATAACAGTTGTTTAAAACAATTTATAAGGAGAATGTATCATGACTGATCAATTAAAAATCGGTATCATTTTAGGAAGCACTCGACAAGGACGCGTAAGTACACAAGTTGGACAATGGGCAAAAGAATTTGCCGACCAGAGACAAGATGCACACTACGAAATTGTTGATATTGCAGATTACGATCTTCCATTTGTTGGAACAACTGATGGGAACGAGCCTGGGCTTATGAAATGGGCGGATAAAATCAATGAGTTAGATGCTTTTGTATTCGTTGTTGCAGAGTATAACCACAGTATTACAGGCGCATTGAAAAATGCTTTGGACAGCGCTCCGCAAACTGCTTGGCATAATAAAGCAGCGGGCATAATGAGTTACGGTTCTACTGGTGGCGCTCGTGCCGCTGAGCATTTACGCGGCATTTTAGGCGAGTTAATGGTGGCTGATGTACGTGTTCATCCAACGTTCTCTCTTTTTACAGATTTTGAAAACTTCTCAACCTTCAAACCAGCAGCACTTCATGCAGAAAATATGACTGCGCTACTTGACCAAGTAAACACTTGGGGACATGCGCTGAGCACTGTTAGAGCATTACCTGTAAATGCATAAATGAATAACTGGTTCACCTACTAAGACTTGTCTAAACGACAAGTCTTTTTTTTGCACCAAAAAAAGAGACCGGGACATAAATCCCAGCCTCTTTGTATTGAATTCAGTTGAATTAGTTAGATCCAGCGTTCATTGATTCTTGTTCAATCTCAGCTTCGTGTGCCATTGCTGCTTGACCTAATAGGTTCAAGTAGTTCCAAGGACGGTCGAATACTGGTTGGAAGAAGAAGTCAACTAGAGCTAAGTCTTCGATTGTCATTTTGTTTTGAATAGCCAATGACAATGTGTTCGCTGATTGAGTGATGTCGTATTTAGACATTACTTGTCCACCAACGATACGTTTAGTTCCAACTTCGTATACAAGTTTCATCATAATTTTTTCGTTTGTCGGCATGAATTCTGGACGGTAGTTATCTTCAAACATAACCGCACGAGTTTCAAGTCCCATAACAGGTGCAGAGTTTTCACTTACACCAGTTGAACCAATGTTCCAACCGAACAAGTAAAGTCCTGAAGTAGATTGAGTTCCTCTGTATTCTAGAGTAGGTTCTTTGATATTTTTACCGACTAATAGTCCCATACGAACAGCGTTAGTTGCTAATGGAATATAAGCGTGTCCGCCAGTTGGATTGTAGTTCACTGCACAGCTGTCTCCAGCTGCAAATACGTCTGGATTGCTTGTACGCATATAGTTATCAACGATGATAGCACCGTTACCTAGCATGTCTACTTGACCTTTGACTAGTTCAGTGTTTGGACGGAATCCAACACATAGGATAACCATATCAGATTCGTATTCTCCGCCAGAAGTTTGAACAGTTGTTGTTCCATCTTCGTTATCTACAAATCCTTTAACCATTTCGTTTAATTGGATTTTAACACCGCGGTTTCTTAAGTCGTCTTCTAAAACTGAAGTGAATTCAGGATCTAGATATTTGTTTAAGATACGGTCAAGTCCATCTACTAATGTTACTTCTTTACCATCTTCAGCAAATGCTTCAACAAGCTCGATACCAATGTATCCTCCGCCTACAACAGTGATACGTTTTTTGTCATCTTTACGTCTGATGATTTCTTGTGCTTGGTTATAGTTTTTACATAAAACAACGTTATCGCTTTGGATTCCATCGATTGGAGGAATAATTGGCCATGAACCAGTTGTAACGACTAATTTGTCGAAAGTATCTTGAGTTTCTTCGCCAGTTTTTAGATCTTTTACAGTTAACGTTTTGCCTTCTGTATCGATATCTAAAACATCATGTTCCATTTTTACGTCTGCACCAAATGATGCTAATTCGTCAGGGTTTGAGTAGAATAATCCTTCAGGGTCTTTAACAACTCCGCCAACGTATAGAGCGATACCGCATGATAGGAAAGAAACATTGTCATTTCTTTCATATACAGTAACTTCTGCATCAGGATTTTCCGTTAAAATAGTTTTGACAGCTGACGTTCCAGCATGCGTACAACCTACTACTACTACTTTCATTCTCTATTTCCTCCTAGAAAAGTCTATTGTGTTTTCTTTAACAACGAAGAACAGAGAGATATCAGGCCGAAAGTTACCAAATTCACAATTCAGAACAGAAATGTTTAATAGAAATGTGTGTGCATTCCAAAAAACACAGTCCTTTGAATAATGACATGGAAACCATTCGATTATATAAGTCTTGCTTTCATATCCCTTACCCGGTGATCTTCTGCACTAGTTATAGATGAAAACAACATAACTGTTATTTTCATTTTAATTATACTCCTGATAGCATAAATTACAAGAGGTTTGCTCAAATTTATTCAAATAACAATCTTTATTCTTGTTTTTTTACGCTCAATCACTTATTTATAATAAGTAGATTGTATTTTTTTCTAATAACCTCCCCTGGTACTCTATTTTAAAATGATTATTTTATTTCTTCTATTGACTGAATCACTGCCATTTAATCAGCAGCAATGTCAAATAGAGCACAAAGAGGTCTTGTACATGAAAACGAATCACTTTCTAACCCCGAAACCACTTTGTTTCTGAAAAATAACTGATGAAATCTAATAATAAGATTGTTATAATGAGAAACGTTTTCTACCTTTATCTTAAGTTATGAATTTTTCATTATAAGAACGGAGTATGTTTATGGAACAAAACCTGCCTGCCAATCGGTTGCATGATAAGGTTATTCGATACGATAAAACCGAAAGCATCATCAGTGGTATATTTTTGATCATAGCTGGTGCATTGCTGGTTGTCGCTACCCTTTATTTTGACTGGCCGACTTGGCTGAATTACATATGGATCACTGCATCAATTGTGATTTCTCTTATTGATTATCTGATATTACCTGCTTTAAGACTGCGTTCGATTCGCTATGAAGTCCACCCGACCTATTTAGAAATTTTAGAAGGGGTCTTTTCCGGTCTCGTGAATTGATTCCGATCGAAAGAATCCAGCATGTAGAAATCAAAGACGGTCCTATTTCAAGGAAATACCATGTTCAAAGTGTGAAAGTTACTACAGCAGGGACTAATCATGAGATTCCTCTATTGTTAGAAGACGATGCTCAACGCCTTCATGATCAAATCGTGCAGTTAATCAAGGAGGGACAGTATGACCTTTGATAAACAGAGATTACATAAAAAGACCTTGATTGCCAAACCGCTTATTCGTTTTTTAAGTTTTATTGGTCCACTTATCGTTATCTTACTGTTCAATTTTCCTGATTTAACAGATATCACCAGTTTTGAAACCTTTTTGGATGAATTCCTAAGCTATGCAGTGATTGTTATTCCCATTATCATCCTGGTTATTGTTGGTGAGCTGGTCCAATTCTTCCGGACTTATTATTGGGTTGACGGGAATCGAATTGTTTTAGAGTCAGGATTATTTGTAAGAAAACAGCAGGATATCCAGATCAATCGTATACAAAGCATCGATACTTCAGAACCGGTCATTCACCGATTACTGCATTTAACAAAGGTGATTATTAAGACACCAGGGAAAGGCATTACCTTGGATGCTATGTCTCAGGCTCAGTATGAAGAACTATCCCGTTATTTGAATGACTTAAAGCATCATTTGAAGCAAGAAACAGCAGCTGAAGAAACGCCCAATGAAGATGCGTTCTACGGTGAAACAATCTCAGCAAATCACACATTTTCATCCGATCCATCTGATAAGCTGGTCACTGAACCCGCAGCTGATGAAGAAACTGAAACACTGTATCACCTTTCTGTTTTAGATATTATAAAAATGACACTCATGAGCGGAAGCTTTTTCAGTGGAGTTGCTGTCTTACTTGTTGGACTAGAATTTTTAACGGACGCCCTGCCGATTGATGCTTTATTTTCAAGTGCTGAATCCTTCGTTTTAAGTACTTCTATCTTATTGTTGATCCTGATTTTTATACTGATGGTTGTGGCCGTCTATCTCCTGGCAATAGCTGCAACAGTTATAAAAAATTACAATTTTACAGTAAAACGGACAGGAAATTTTCTGATTATTAAAAAAGGATTGTTTGAAACGAAAAGTCAAACTGTGAACTTGAAAAATATCCAGTCACTGGAAGAGGAACAGAATTGGATCCACAGTATACTTGGATTTACATCTTTTTTTGTATCCATTACCAGCGACTCAAAAACGGATAATAAAAATGCAGAGTCTGAGGACTTTGGGAAAATCAACCTTTTCCCATTGATAAAAAAACAGGCGCTCATTCCAATATTAACGGATTGTTTACCGAACTATCAGTTTAGCCCAGCAGTTCCAAAAGCGCCTAGAAGGTCGTATAGACGCTTTATCCAAATCCCTATTATATTCTGGGGTCTGGTTGCTGCAGCGGTCAGCTACTGGTTGTGGAGCTGGGTATGGGTGGCCTGGCTGCTGATTCTCCTTCTTTACTTGATCTATGGTTACCGAGCGATCAAACTAACCGGTTTTGCTCTTAATCAAGAGGAAGTGACCATCCAGACAGCTACTCTTTTTGGTGTCACTCAATCCTATATTCGAAAAGAACGCATTTTAAGTATGAAAGTCAAACAGACGCCATTTTTAAAACGAGTTCGCTTGTGTAAATTATCGTTTTCTGCGGCTATGGGCGATGCTAGTCAAACCTATCAATTGGATTTCATTGAAGAATCCGATGGTTTTATCCTGTTCAACTGGTTCAAGAAAGAGGGAGGTTCTGCAGATGAGAACAACTAAAACAATTAATCCAGCAGTAGTAAAATATTGGAGAATCAAAGCCGTGATTCAAAGTATCATCGTAATAATCGTAGTCTTCATAATATTAAACGTTATAGAATTTTTCATGGATGCCAGTATTCCTGAATGGATTACCATTCCAATTTATGTACTAACTGTATTGGATTGTTTATATGACATTACCCTAGCACCCTCCTTAAAACAAAAGTTTTGGCAATATGGATTCAGTGACGACCGGATTCTTCTAAAAAAAGGTATCTGGTTCAGAAAGCAGATCACCATTCCGATTCTGCGTATTCAAAATGTAGAAACAAAAATCGGGCCTATCGCAAAAACCATGAACCTTGCCTCATTAGAGATTACAACGGCAGCAACAGATTATACTTTTCCAGAAATGAATATCGAAGAAGCTGAACACCTGCAGAAACAGATCCAAAAACAAATCGAACAAACAGTATAAATAAAAGATCGAGTCCTTTTTTGAGAAAAGACTCGATCTTTTTATTTCATTAATTTCCCCAATGAGGATTGTGGAATCCAATCAAATAGTAAAGAGATATGTAAATAAAGTAAATTGTTCCAATAATGATCAGTACAGTTTTTGTTTTCTTACCTAATGCATCAAAAAAGGACAACCCCAAAACCAGCCCCATAGACGCCATTCCAAAGTTCATTAGTATGTTATCCGGCGAGCTTTCATACTGTCGATTGATGATCAGGCTTGACCAAATAATGGCAACCATAACAACATAAACCATTATTCTAACCAATTTAAAAATCTTTTTGTTCAGTCTTATTTGAATCTCCTCCTATTTCTGTAAGATACTAATCTATTCCAAAGGTTACTTTAATCATTTATGAATTGGACTAAATTTAACCACTACTATATCATAATAACTTAATTAAAACAGACTAAGACACAAGTCCAAAAAAATATGAACCTCATTATCTTATTACGAGCAGATAACAAGGTTCATAAGTTAAAATTCTGGAATATCAACGTGTGATTCATCCAGTAGATCCCGCTTGATCATTTCTTCTTTATATAGTCGATTCATCTGTTCATACTGCTGTTTGCCGTATTTATAGAATGGACCATATACTAGTATATTCATCAAAATGGTTGTGTTGTTATTTTTGGAAGATTTGTAATATCTTCTCAGCTTTTCATCATCAATTTTTCCACTGGCGATTCTTTTGGTGATCGTTCGTTCCTGCACCTTTAATATCCAACGCATAAACAAACCGAATAATAGATAAAATCCTCCTAATAAAATGACTAAAAATAAAATTAATACAATGAATTCTACCATATTACGCAATCTCTCCTTGTTCAATTGAATTTCACTATGAATATTCTAGCACAGTATCTATTTAAGCTCAATTCAAAACTCCTTCTACAGCAGCTTTCATTTCCTTCAGAACTTTTTAAGCAGTTTTTTCATACGATCAAGTCAGACTGCTGTAGTATTTATATATTCTACTTGCGTTTGAGGTATGCTATTATTTTAGTAGTACAGTATTTAAGTAAGGAGCGAAACCTTATGGAAATTAAACGAGAAATCTCCTCGATGTAGTTGAGTTAGATAGGCACTATATCGAGGCACTTTTCCTATCTGCTTGGCTATATCGCATTCAAACTATTATTGAATAAGGAGATATAGCAATGAACATTACAGAGCAATTAATACAATCCTGGCTGGACAGCGAACAGAATCAGAAGGACTTTATCGGATGGGAATTTTCCTATTTAAAAGGGAAATATGAACAAGAACCATTACCGTGGAGTTACCACTCCCATGTGACAGAACACCTCAAACCCACTCATCAATTGTTAGATATGGGGACAGGAGGCGGTGAACTGCTGCAGTCATTTGAACATCCGCTTTCGTTGACTTCTGTCACAGAGGGTTGGAAGAAGAATTATCACTATTTAATCAAACAGTTAAAACCTAAAGGTGTAAACGTTCAGTTTGTAAAAGAAGATGATCATTTGAATTTTCCTGATGATTCTTTTGATATTGTCTTGAATTCGCATGAGTCTTTTTCAATCAATGAAGTGAGACGTGTACTGAAGCCGAATGGCTGGTTTATTACGCAGCAAGTTGGAGACCTAAATGGATTAACGCTGTCTTCTAAACTGATTCCGGACTTCACAGTCGATTCCTTTGATCTTCATTTATCAACGGTCGTCTCCAAATTGAGAGCAGCAGGATTTAAAGTGCTGTATCAAAATGAGGCTTATCCAGTGCAACGCTTTTTTGACATGGACGGTTTGATTTATTATGCAAAAACGATTTCTTGGGAGTTCCCAGGTTTTTCTGTCGAAACCCATCTCCCCCAATTAGGCGCACTGCAAGAAGAACTAGAAAGAAATGGATTTATCTATAATCAAGAACATCGGTTTATCGTTGCTGCCCAACTGAACTAACGAATGAATGAATTTAATCTAGCTTTCAGCTGCCACAATACAGCCGTTAAATAAAACCCGGCTAGACTCTCATGGTGAGAATCTAGTCGGATTTTTTAAGATTTTTTGCGGTAGAGCAAAAATGAATAAATAGCTGGAATCAAAACCATCCCGAGGATCACGACGACTATCATTACGGCAAACCAGCTGCTATCGAAATAAAGGAATTGTAGTATATTACCCAGAAACAATAGAACACCACCGACCATGAAACAAATCCCGCCTACTCGATGGGTTTTATTCCAGTTATCTGGATCATTGAGTGTCCAGGGTAATTTAATTCCAATCGTATAGTTTTGTCTGGATTTTGGCAGATAATTGCCGATAATGATCAGCACAATACTAACACCAAGAGAGATGACAAAGGGAACAGAAATATCACTGCCAAGCGCTACAAGATAGGTCAACGGCATCGTTGTTAATGATAGTACGGGTACGATCCAGTAAGTGAAACGTTTCATCCATTTCGACTGATTCTGTTTCTTGGGATCATTTAAGACAGCGAATAATACAATCAAGTGTATAACAATAAAGAAGATTGGCAAGCCGAAAATCACAAGCGGCTTAGACGCTGTCTGGTCAATTTCACCAGCTGAGTTCCAATGAATCGGCAATTGTTCCGGTAACTGATTATAAAGTACCAAACCTATAACAGCAGGCAATAAACAAATTGCGGTCGTTAACCAAAGTATTTGTTTGTTTCTGTTATCGCTATTAAACATCTGGATCATCCTTTCTAAATTGAGAAAACCATAGCATCGTTTCTTCGAACACCGTTGTATTCAACTCATAGTAAATATAGTTTTTATATTTTATTTCATGGATCAGCTCAGCTTTTTTCAGCTGTGCTAGATGATAAGACAGTGTTGCGCCCGTGATATCGAAATGATCTTTGATTTCACCGACCGAGAGTCGTTTATCTTTTAACAGGACCAGAATCTCTCTTCGTATTGGATCAGACAGTGCCTTAAATGTTTCTGGAAATCCCATCTCTTCCCTCCTTATTTGACTCGAAACCTATTTCAAATTTCATCTAAATAGTACACCTTAAAATTCAAAAAGTCAATTCTATTTAAATATTTTTCTAAATAGATCACGTAAAAAAAGAGCGCTGAGTGCTCTCTTTATTACTTGCGCTTGGATATTTTCTCATCCACATACTCCAGCATTTTATTGACCAGCAAAAAGACACTCACACCAATCAAAGTGTAGGAGATAAATTTCACAAGAATAGAAGCTTCGATCGATAAAATCTGTGTAATCAGCACCGTAAGTGCCGTCGTTGCAAACAACCGTAACAGGGATTTTCTCTGTTCACTCATGTTTTTGCTCCTTTATTCTTTCGTTTGTCCGCCCATAATCGTCAGCATACCGTTCAGTCCATAATCCGCCCCTTCGTCTCTTGCAGAATGAAGCGTTGACTCTGTATAGGTTGATGCTCTCTCCACTTGGATCTGTTCCGGTTTAATTCCTGCTGCCGTTAAAATATCTAGATTGGCATCCAGCATGCTCAAATGGTATTTATCGCCTGACGGTCTAAAAAACTGATCCCGATTAGAGAAGGCTTGGAATGCTTCGTATACTTCGGGTCCGACTTCATAATGATCAATATCGATAGATGGTCCCAGGTAGGCGATTAAGTTGTCCAAATTGCAGCCGAATTCTAAGGTCATTTTCTCGATGGCTTTTTCTGAAATACGTTTTGTCGTTCCTCGCCAGCCAGAGTGCACAATAGCCTGGACCTTTTTTACCGGATCAAACAAAACGACCGGTGTACAATCTGCGAATTTGACGAACAGACCTATTCCCGGTTGATCTGTGATCAAACCATCTGTTTCTTTAAACGTTCTTCCGTAGATAAACGTCTCACCATTTTGTCCATCTGCATAGGCAATATTTGCACTGTGGGTCTGTTGACCAGAATATAGCCCAACAAGTCCGATTTTCATCTCCTCGATTATCTTGCTGATATCTTTTTCAATCGCTTTTCCGACTTTCTGGTAGCGGAAATTAAAGTCCGATCCAGCGATATAGTTGTTTAATCCATGTTGTTTTAATAATGATGAGTGCACAGTTTTTTCCCCTGTTCCTTAAAAAATCGTTTTATTTTTCTTGTAGTCATATGTGTTTCAATTTTACTCGTTCTCTATTATGATTGTAAATGATTAGACACTAAATAATATCGCTTATCAAACATTTATATATATAAAGGAGAACCTATGATATATATCCTTACATTAACTTTACTTGTCATTTTTATTTTATCCTATCTGCAAGACAGGCGGAAAGTCATCAATGGTTTTTTTCTGACTCTTTTTATCATCAGCTTATACGGATCTATTGCTATTGAAGGATTAGAACGTTCCGGCTCTCTCATATTCTGGATTTTCATCGTGTTAACTTTGCTTTATGCGTTCCTTTTAATTACTGGCGGATTTTTATTTGTTCTGTTTTCAATTTTGAATACTCGTCAGATCTACAAAAAAGAAGGAATCAAGCTGAAAAATTCACTGGTATTAGGCTTAGGCATCGGTATTGTTATCCTATATATTTTATCGTTATTCGACTTAAATGATAGAATTCCAATTGAATTAGGTTTCTTATTTTCTTTTGCCGAATTTAGTATCCTTTATGTTGCCTTTTTCTTATTCCTGTTTTTGGTAACTTCGCTCTTATATCAAGTTTATTTTCCAAAGTTGGATAAAGATTATATTGTTATTTTAGGCAGCGGTTTGATTGATGGCTACCGAGTTCCTCCGCTGCTGCAGAGCAGAATCAAAAAAGGTGTTCAATTCTACCAAAAACAATTAGCAGAAAATCAGAAAAAGGCGTTCGTGATCTTTTCCGGCGGGCAGGGTCCAGATGAGAAGCTTTCTGAGGCAGAAGCTATGGCTGACTTTGCATGTACGCTAGGTCTAGATGACCAGCAGATCATACTAGAAAATCAGTCTAAAAGCACTTATGAGAATATGAAATTTTCTGCTCAAAAAATGGAAAACCCGGCAACTGATAAAGCTGTCTTTGTGACAAACAACTATCATCTTTTAAGAGCTGGTATCTATGCGAAACGTGCTGGACTGCATGCAGACGGCATCGGTGCTCGAACCGCTTTTTACTTTATTCCTAATGCGTTCATTAGAGAATTTATTGCCTTTATGAATCTTTATAGAAAATATCACCTAGCCATTTTGTCTGCTGGATTAGCCCTCAGCGTCATTCTTACGATAACATTATTTATTTTGCAGCACTTGAGCAGCTAAGATCGTGCCCATGTAAGTGTACGACGAATAATGATTTTAAAAGCCGCCCTTTTTGACTAAAGGCGGCTTTTATTGTATTCAGTTAACCTAACTGATCTCCCTTGCTGACCTTTCTTTCTGGTTCGATCAGGACGACTCCTTCTTTAGTATATGTCCCCATGACCAAGACTTCTGACTTGAATCCTGCAATGTTCATCGGCGGAAAATTAACAACAGCGAGCACTTGTTTCCCAGTTAACTCTTCAAGCTGATAGACTTCCGTGATCTGTGCGCTGCTTTGCTTGATCCCTATCTCTTCTCCAAAGTCGACCCATAATTTATATGCCGGTTTTTTAGCTTTTGGAAAAGCCTCAGCTTTAATAATTTCTCCTACTCGAATATCCAGTTTTTGAAAATCTTCAAAAGTTGCCATCTGTCAGCCTCACATCCGTTCTAGTTATTGTTGGTTTTATTTTGTTCTGTATAATTTATCGTTTATCAAATTTGACTGCTCCTATGTATACCTGCCATTTTTTATACATCCAACTATCGTTTTCTTCTCAGTTCATTGGTACAATAGCCAATAAGACACTATTCCGACCAAAAGGAGCGAATTACAATGACTGAAAACATCAATAAAGCACTGAAATTTTTACAACAGACTTATGATAATAGCGCGTATTTTGAAGATCATCCTAGTGAAAAGGAGTACCGCTATCAGCATACTTTACGGGTATCACATATTGCCGAAACGTTAGCGGAAAAAGAAAACTTGGATAAAGATATTGTTGTTATCGGTGCTCTGCTTCATGATATTAGTTATGCCAAAGGGTTCAAAACTGAGCAGGAGCATAAAAATCACGGCCGAACATCTGCAAAAATGGTTTCTTCATTTTTAGGTGAACTTGATTTAACCAACCAGCAGATCGATGAAATTCTATTAGGTATCGCTTGTCACGTAGATGGCGATCCTATGAGGGACGGATCACTCACGACGAATGCACTGACCATTTCTGACAGCGACAATCTTGACCGCTTCGACATTTACCGAGTGATTGAAAATATGAATTATAATGGCTTTTTTGAAAAGTCGGTAAAAGAAAAAATCGATTTTTTAGAAGAAAAGATTGCCAGAAAAGCATTACTGCTGGAGGTAGAAGAAGAATTTGTCACGAAGACTTCCAAGCAGATGTGGCGCGACCGAATCTCAAAACATCAGGAGATTTATGCTGACTTGTTGACTCAACTGAAAAGCGGCTTTCTATTCGATCAGGATAAATAGCTGATTACACAATAACCTGAAACAGACTATGCAACTTATCTCACTGTCTGTTTCAGGTGATATTTTTGTCCTGCTTAGTCCTAATCAGCAATAGACTCCCAAGCATATACGTGTTCTTCTAGTTCTTTCCCAAACATTACTCACATCTCTGCCATGCTTCCCTTAAAGATCTTTAACGCTCTAAAATTTTAAATTAATTCAGACATTCTGTGCACTTTTATTGTAAAGTAGAAGCAGAGAAATAAAAAGACTAAAAGGAAGATACGATGAAAAAATTGACTAAAAAAAAGTCATTAAAGTTGATTAGTTTAGTTGGTTTGTTTGTCCTTCTCTTTATTATTTGGATTATCTGGGACAATGTACATATCCAAACGACTCATTATTCTATAGAAGATGAAGCATTACCCGAAGCGTTTGACGGGTTTAAAGTTGCGCAGATTTCTGACTTGCACAACAAAGACTGGGGAGCCGACCTTGCAGAAATTTTAGAGCAGGAGCAGCCTGATCTGATTGCCATTACCGGAGATCTGATCGATTCTTCGACCGAAGATTTTTCTCCTGCACTCTCACTCATCGAGAGCCTGACTTCTATTGCGCCTATTTACTTTGTCACCGGAAATCATGAAGCGTGGCATATTCAGTACGATGCTTTAGAAAAATCGCTGATAGATAAAGGCATTACCATTTTAGATGATCAAGCAATAGAAATTGGAAAGGATTCCTCCGTGCTAACATTGATGGGCATTCAAGATCCTGCATTTTCAGAAGATACTTCTGACACATTTGAAAATACATTAACTAAACTGGCGGATTCTTCAGACGAGTATACTGTTTTACTTTCTCATAGACCAGAACGATTCCAAAGTTATGTGGAGAGCAATGTAAACATCGTACTCTCTGGACATGCACATGGCGGACAATTCAGACTTCCATTTATCGGCGGTCTAGTCGCACCTGATCAAGGACTGTTTCCTGAATACACTGCAGGAGTTCATACAGCTGAAGAAACAAGTATGATCGTCAGCCGCGGATTAGGAAATAGTATTATACCCATTCGATTCAATAATCCTCCTGAATTGGTGATTGTCACTTTAAACCACTAAAAAAACGCCTAATCCTTCAATCTGGACTAGGCATTTTTAACTAAGAGATTATTTTAAAATCGCTGCTGCTAATGCTTTTTGAATAGCATTGATACTGTCATCTTTTCGGAATTGCAGTGATTGAACTGGCAGCGCTGCACCTCCGACAAAAATTTTCAATTCAGCATCCAAGTCAAACGTTCCTGCTGTTTCCACGCTGAATCTTGAAATACTCTTGTATGGAAAGGTCTTATAATCGACTTTCTTTCCTGATAAGCCTTGTTTGTCTACTACGATCAATCTCAAGTCAGTGAAAACGACCAAATCTCTCACTAATTTATAGGCTAGATCAATCTCTTCTCCCGGCAGCAAGACATTTGCCAATTCTTTTCTAACCTCATCATGATTCGCATCTGTTGCATTTCCCATTAATCCGTCAAATAATCCCATGTTCATTCTCCTTTTTCTATGTATTTCTTTGCCTATTTTACAACAACCAGCTTAAGAATACATCGGTTATGTTAAATAATATCCAGTCACCCTCTTTTATTGATCATTTAATTTTTACGATTTAAACCGTATGCGCTTTAATTCCAGCTATATTATGCTACAATCACAGCATAGAAAATGCTCATTGATTCAAAGGAGAGGGTCTTCATGACGGGTAAAATTCATTATCAAATTATTCATATCAAATTTAAAAATGGTGTCATGCTTAACTTTACTGATTATCCTGACCTTTGTAATTTAGCAACCTGGTCTTCTGAATCCGGCAGGACGTGGAAATGCAAAAGTTTAACACTACAGTTAGAAACCTTCAAAAAACAATTTTACGCCATCACCCAGACAACAGAACAGGACGTCGCAATACTAGACGGCGGCACCGAAGAAGTGACTTGTACCTGGTTATAATCAAAGGACATAAAGCTCAGAACCTGTAACCTTTCAGGCAACTTAATTTCTATTAATAAAACAGGCTGCCTTTCTATTTGCAGGCAGCCTGTTTGAAATCCGAAGTTTATTTACAGTTGATCGTTTTCAATCTTAAATTGATAAGCCGCTCCGATCAGGTTCGAGTCATTGAAATATTTACAAACTTCAAGCTCATACTGCAAGTCACCGGCCCCTTTACTTTCAGTCAGTTGGGCTACTTTTGCCCTCAAAGCAGGGACTAGCCCTTCTCTTCTGGAGATTCCGCCGCCAATCAAAACTTTTTCAGGGTTTATAGAAACAAGTAAATTAAAGATTCCGACGCTAAGAGCTGTATGAAATTGCTCGACTGCTTCCACGGCATCTGAATCGCCGCTTTCTGCCAATTCAAAAACATGTTCACTGGTGTAGCCAAGTCCGTCTCCTTTTTTCTCCGCATATCGTTTGGCCATCTTTATTGGACTGCCTAAATCACTCAGCGTTGCTAGACTATTCAGATCAACAACCTGGTAACCGAATTCTCCTCCGAAAAGGTTATGTCCAGTATATAATTTCCCATCCAAGATCAGTGCGCCGCCAATACCAGATCCAATAATGACAAACCCCACGTCTTTTGCTCCTTGTGCATTTCCTTTCCACAATTCTGCCAACGCTGCACAATTTGCGTCATTTTGAATCGCAACTGGCAGATTAAATAATGTTTCCAGCTCTTTTTTGATTGGAAATCCATGAATGTAAGGAACTGCACTGATACCATTTATGATTCCTTTTTCTGCATCTACAGCACCTGGAGAACTGATTGCTACTCCAGCAAACGACTGATCCGGAAGACCTTCAAGCGTTTCTAGAAAAAGAGTTTTCATTTCTTCCCATGTACCGGGTGTCTTCATTTTATCCAGCTGGATCAATGTCTCCCCATTCCAAATACCGCGTTTTACTGAAGACCCGCCAATATCGAATAATAGTAATTGCTTCTGCATCCTGCACTCTCCTCTAATAGGTCATCCATCTATCGACAAAAAATCTTTTTTGAATATCGATTTGATTCCTTTGTAAATGGATGATTGTCATACTTTACTGTTTGATTGATTTTATATGGTAAATATAAGATTGAAAATCTCCTTTAACTTGAGCTCTATCGTGATTCGCTCCATTAAACTGATACGGTTTTCTGATTCCGACTTGTTTTAGGACTTGCCCGCTGACCGTTTCATTATTCACCTGATACACTTCTGTCTCAGAAACGAACGGCAGCTTGATGTAATCTTTAACAGAAGGATTAGGTTCTGCCAATATTCGGTAGAATCCAACCATTGCTTCTCCTGTTGCTCCATCATATACACTCCAGCAATATTCGTTATTTCGATCATCGAGTTCGATCAGTTGTCTGAATGTTCCAAATGTCAGCAGTGCTCGGTGTTGTTTATAAAATAGAATCCGCTCTGAAATTTCCTTCTTTTCAGATTCAGTGAGCTGATCAAGGTCCAGCTCATAACCCAGCGGACCAAACATCGCCACATCTTGTCGCATTTTCATCGAAGTCATTCTGCCGACTTGATGGTTTGGCACAACAGAAACATGATTACTGAAGCTGGATAGCGGATAGGCTAATAACGTTCCGCTTTGGATTTTGAGTCTCTCTACTGCATCACTATCATCACTCGGCCAGATTTGCGGACTATAATATAAAATCCCCAAGTCATATCTTCCGCCGCCTCCGGCACAGCCTTCAATCAACACATTCGGAAACTCTGTCAGTATTTTAGTATATAATTCATAAACACCAAGGATATACCGGTGGAAAAATTCTGTCTGATTAAGTCCATTTTGTTCTAAATAAGTTGAATAAGCCTCAGTAATATTTCGATTCATATCCCATTTAATATAATCTAGATTAGTTTCTTCAATGACTTTTTTCATTTGCTGATAAATGTTGTCAACGACTTCTGGATTGGCAAAATCCAGTACATATTGCCCGCGGCCTATTGCGATTCGTTTATGCAAATGTCTGACGACCCATTCAGGGTGTTGTTGATACAGCTTGCTATCTGGAGACACCATTTCCGGTTCAAACCAGATTCCCAGCTGCAGATCCATTTGATGGATTTTATCTGCAAAACTTTTTAGACCATCAGGGAATTTTTTTGTATCACAATACCAGTCGCCTAACGAAGAGCGATCACTATCTCGGTTTGAAAACCAGCCATCATCTACTACAAAACACTCAATGCCTATGTCCTTGCTGATTTGAGCAAGCTTCAGCAGTTTTTCTTGATCAAAATCAAAATAGGTGGCTTCCCAGTTATTGATAACGATCGGACGATTTTGCCCCTGCCATTTTCGGTCGATAATATGCCGTTCTATAAAGGAAGCATACTCGCCGGCTAATCCATTTAATCCTTTGTCAGAATAGCCGAGTATGCATTCCGGCGTTTCAAATGTTTCATCTGGTTTTAAGGTCCAGGAGAACTGATCAGGATGGATACCCAGCATCAGTCGAGTATTATCCCACTCATCCACTTCTGCTTGCCCTAAAAAATTCCCGGAATAAATTAGATTCATTGCAAATACTTCTCCGGTATCTATGGTTCCCTGCTTGTGCTGCAAAGCGATAAACGGATTATGCTGATGTCCGGAAGCTCCTTTTAAAGAAGAGATCGAAACAGTCCCTTGCGCTAGATTATGCCGAGTGATTTGACGTTCTTTCAGCCAAGCACCTGATAGATGCAAAAAGTCATAGTCTGCTGAAGGGAGTTCATAATGACCACTCAGCATTTTGGTGATTTTCTTAGCTGTTTTCCCTGTATTTGTGATGCGCTGATTTTTAGCAATCACAGTACTCTCTTCGAAAATAGTGTAATTCAACTCCAGCTTCAAGTCATGCTCGCTTTCTGTCAGAACGATCGTTAAAGTCTCAGACTCGTTCGCCTCAGCATAGGTGGCTGGCTTCGATAAGACTCTTTCTTTTCCTTTAGACTCATAATGAGCATGATACTTGAAGTCTAGATAGAGCGGCGTCTCGCCATCAAACATTTCAACCGCACCCGATCTAAAGTCGCTGGTTCCGTATACGGGGTACTCCTGCGGCCGGTCCGATAAAGTAAAGGCACTGTCCTCTTCTGAAAATTTGACTGTACCAGCAGCTTTGTTTTCGTATTTTGCTAAGTAATCCAAATCACTTTCTGACAAGTGATCTAATGCCTTCCCGTAATACAAGTGTCCCAGTTGCTGATTCGGCATTAGATAAAATATGTAGCTCACCTTGCTGTTTTTCAAATGAAAATACTTGTTGCCAATATACTCAATCATTCCTTTGCCTCCAGTTTTTTTGTAATGCGCTCAATTCAACTAATTACTTCAAATATCTACTGCACTCGTCGGCTAGTTTTTTCACTGGTATTTTTACTTTTTTCTTGCTATTAAGTTTCTTAAATCATACATTTTTATAGGAAACCGTTTACAAAAAACATTATACTGTTTCGTATATCCACATACAACATCAAAATAAAAACAGCACAAGATTATTTCTCTCTTGTACTGCTCAAATTATCTTGATTGATCACCGCTGCATCCCTTCCTCACGAAAGGCCGCTCGCTCTTCCCTTTCTTTTTTGGTTCTCTTCAGTTTCAGTTCGGCCAAGTATTCCGCTACTTTTCTTGGTTTGCGGATATCGAACCGCTCGACGGGCTCTGGACCTCTCATAGTTTCTCTCTGAATATAAAGAACACCTTCATCGTCTACTTTTTCTTTCCACCTGACCAGACGAATCATGCCCTCAGAAATTTCCAGCGCTGTGATACTCGCAGGATAAATGCCGCATCCGGTATTAAAGTATGGATCATCATTGTTTTTCGGAAACTTGAAACGGTGAGTGTGACCGCAAATCAGCATTTTTCGATGCTCTTGGATCCATTTACTATAGTTCCGTTCGATTTTATGTCGCTTTGAGACATTGTTGATTGGACTGGCCGGATTACGGATGCCGAATCGATGCAGGAAACGCCAGAAATACTTCAGAGAAAGCATCGTTAAGTACCAGAACTGATCGTTTGGAGCATCTCCTTGATGACCATGCAATACAAAAATCTCTTGGCTCGTTTGTCTATGCTTCAGCACCAGTGATTCCACTGGTTCAAGACCTTTCAGGAAATCATAGCTGATCTCATTGTAAGCATCATAGTTCTCATAATAGTGCTTTTCAACGTACCGTTGATTTTTAAGGAATAAGTCATGATTTCCGTAAATCCTTATATACCTGTCATCATCATGAAATTTTTTTATATTGTCATAAACATCTACATGAGCATTCCGGATATGTTCAAATTTAGAATATTCTAGAAGCTCTTCTCCATCTCCGACTTCCACAAAGGTATAGTCACTCTCATAATATTCACTTAGTGCATGCACAAAAAGATTATGACTGCGCAGAAACTCATCTGACACACTGCCATCTCCACGATGGGCATCACTCATAAAAACGATTCTAGAATAATCGTCAAAATACATTCTTTTTGCTTTTTCATACGCACCCGTTAATCGTTTATCTGTAAACATTCTCTTCTTCTCCCACTCATTCATGTCGTACTTTTAGTATACGCTAGATGTTTTGATTTTAGAAAGAATCTGCATATGTGTATAATGAGTAGTTGGTTATAATCGGTGATTTTAGTTATGATTCTGAGCTATACGTATATATACATAACATTGTCAAAACTTCTATTATTTCGCCCTTAATCAGAAGTGTTTTGTTACGATATAATACAAACATAGTCTAATTTACATCAATATAATAATAAACGTTATTTTATATCGCTTTTCACTAATTGATTTTGACGAAACTTACATCCGCTTAAAAAGGAGACTACTATGTCTATCCGAAAGGAAAATAACTATTGGCTTCTTGCTCTTATTAGTTTTACTTTGCTTTACTATGCCTGGATATTTATCTGGCAGCAAAACGATTTTATGCTCACGACCGGTGGCAGCCTTCTTACAATTTTTGGCGCCTCGCTATCCAGTATCTGGTTATGGAGAGCGATTGTTCAAAGCGCTTCTCAAAAAGATAGACAAATGTACTGGATATTATTGTTCTCTTGTACCTCCTTCTATGCAGCAGCTGAGATTATCTGGTTTTTTGTTCATCATTTTCTTTATGAAACATCGGCATTTTCGGGATTACACTATTTTTTCTACATTTGTTCAGATGTCTTTTACTTCTTAGCTTGCGTACAAAGGATCTGGAAACGCGGGAATCGATCTTTGCTGATCAAATTTATTTTTAATGTTGGTGTATTAATGACTGTTTCCCTTTCTTTTACATGGTATTACTTAATTGCACCGCTGATCGAACAAGAAACCGGTTCTTTCTTTTCTTTAGCTTCTATTCTTTATTATCCTGTCGCTGATCTATTTTTGATCTTATGCGGATTCACTTTTTATTTTGGAGGAAATCAATTCTTCAAAAAACGGACACTATATGTAGTCCTTGCTGCTATGTTGATTCATTTTATGACGGACGCTGTTTACTTTACCGAACTCATTCAAGGGTTGCAGTTTCCGGATCACTTAGTAGATCCGCTTTTGCTTCTGCCTATGATGCTGGTCGGCTATATTGTACTGGTGGATAGAGAACCTGCAACAATGCCTTTTCAGACTAACGAGAATTTGGAACACCAAGTATCCATTTTCCAACTCGCTCTACCTTACTTATTTGTTGTTCTTCTATTTGTTTTTACGGCTGCTAGATCAAATGGAATCGATGCTATCAGCATAGGATCCGGCATTTCTATTGTCTTTATTATCCTTAGACAGATTTTTGTTATTTCTGATAACCAGAAATTAGTCAGACAGTATCAGCAAAAGAGAGAAGAATTGAAAATCAGTGAAGAGCGATATCGCTCTCTCTTTGAATACCACCCCGACACTATTTTTTCATTAGATTTAAAAGGAAGAATCGAAAATATGAATACTGCGGGTGCCAAGTTGACAGGTTATGATCATGAATTCATGGTGGGTACTCATATTGCCAGTATTGTTGAGACACAACATCAAACAGCCTTCTTAGAAAACTTCTCAAAAGTTAAAGAAGGCTGGATTCACAGTCATGAATTTACTCTAAAAAAGCAAGACGGAAAACACTTATGGATCAACATGACTCATATCCCTATTCTGGTAAAAAATCATCTAGTGGGTATTTTTGGTGTAGGAAAAGATATCACTGAACAAAAGTTAAATGAAAAGAAAATCCGATTTCTGGCTTATCATGATTATTTAACTGGATTAGCTAACAGAAGACTGTTTGAAGTGAAGTTGAAGCAGGCAATTGAACATTCGGGTTCAACTAACACAAACCTGGCCGTTTTATTTTTAGATATCAATAAGTTCAAGTCGATCAACGATCTATATGGGCATGAAATTGGTGATGAATTGCTTATGGCTGCAGCAGAAAGAATCAAGCAGTTTACCAACAACAGCGATACAGCGGCACGAATTGGCGGAGATGAATTTACGATATTGCTTCAATGTGACTCTGCTGATCACGCACAACTTGAGATCAATAGGCTGGAGCACTTGTTAGACCTGCCTTATACAATCGGAACACATACCTTAAGCTGCACAGCAAGTATTGGCATTGCCCACTATCCAGCAGACGGTACAACACCCAACGAGTTGCTGAATAAAGCCGATCAGTCAATGTATAAAGTGAAACGTATGGGGTGAAAATCCAAGTGATTTTAACCAAAAGCATTTCTAACTTAAACCATAGAGCGTTCGAACTGGAGTAAAAACAGCGTTGGTTTCTTTTGCTTTCTAATGCTGTTTGGCTCTTTTCTACTCTTTTTGACGTCTGTGGATCATTGCGTAGATGATTTAGGTTAATAAATTCCCTATGATTAATAGATTCGTCTGTTTCTCCCCTTAGCCCGAAGAGGGCCGTACATAATTAAACAGACTGTTTAACAGTATAAATAAGAGTCCCCTTTCTTTCAGACCAAGGGATGGGAATAAAAGTCAGTAAAGGAGTAAGACTATGTCAACAAAAAATAAAAATGAATTGTGGTTAGCCGCTATTATTGGTTTAACATTATTTTACTTTGCATGGCTGCAAATCTGGCAAGATCAGGATTTCATGCGTACAATCGGCGGCAATCTTTTATCGATTTCGGGAGCTTTTATACCCAGCATCTGGCTTTTTAGAGCTGTCCGAAGAAGTACATCAAAGATTGATCGAACCTACTGGATACTGATCCTTATCAGTACGCTGAGTTATTTGTTTGCTGAGTTTTGCTGGTTTTACACTGAAACGATTCTGGCTGCAGAAATAACCTTTACAGGTATTTACGATATTTTCTATATTGCTTCTATTATATTTTACTTTTTTGCCTTTGTTTATAGAATCTGGAAGTACAGCAAGAACTCGATGGTTTTAAAATTCATTTTTGATATCCTCATCGTTATGATCGTTTCTGTTACTTTCAGCTGGTATTATATCCTGGCACCTTTTATTGAACAAGGCGATACTTCGCTATTATCTTTATCGATTACCCTTTTTTATCCAATAGGTGATTTAATGCTTTTATTCTGTGTTTCGACTTTTTATTTTGGCGGAGAATTTCTTTTCCGAAAACGAACGCTTTATTATATTCTGATTGGTTTAAGTATTCAGATTTTTGCGGATTCGATTTATCTCTTTGCCAGTGCCCAGGGAACTTATTTTTCAGGAAGCTGGTCTGATCCTTTTTATATTCTCCCCATCATGTTGATCGGATATACTTCCTTGTTAGAGAAGGAGCCCGTTGATCATGCAGAAGCAGAACGGATTGAGGTAGACGGAGAATCTCCTTCTATCATTCGGCTCATTCTTCCGTATCTATTAGTCGCTGTATTATTCATGTTTATGATCGTTCGTTCAAATGGTGTAGATTCCATCAGTGTGGGTTCAGGGTTATCTATCGCATTTGTCATCCTGCGTCAATTCATCGTCATGTCTGATAACCGGAACTTGTTGAAACAGTACTATCAAAAGACAGCAGAACTGGAATTTAGTGAAAAGCGTTATAAATCTCTTTTTGAGTATCATCCAGACTCTGTTTTTTCTCTGGATCTAAATGGAAAAATCGAAAGTATGAATAATGCCGGTTCCATCTTAATTGGGTACAAACCTCAAACACTGGCCGGGTTCCCTCTGACCAGCTTCATGGAAAAGCATGATCAAAGATTGGCCCAACAAAAAATGCAAAACGTAAAAAAAAGAGCAGTCCAAAATTATGAGTTCACAATAAAAAACAAACAAGGACACTCACTTTATATAGACATGACACATATTCCGATTCTTGTGAAGAACAACATCGTCGGAACGTTTGGAATCGGCAGAGATGTCACAGAAAACAAAAAGAATGAAGAAACTATTCGATTCTATGCTTATCATGATGCCTTGACTGGACTCGATAACAGAAGATCCTTTGAAGAAAAACTGGAAACAGCTATGGCATCTGCTCGTTCTTCCGATACCAGTTTAGCCGTACTGTTTTTAGACTTAGATAAGTTCAAAGAAATCAATGACTATTATGGTCACAGCATGGGAGATAAACTGCTTGTTGCTGTTGCTGACAGAATCAAAACCTTTATCGGTACTGAACATACAGCTGCACGTGTAGGCGGCGATGAGTTTATTGTGTTATTGAAAAACTTATCAGCTTTTGGCTATCAGAATAAGATGTGCGTTCTTTCTGGGAGTCTAAGCCAGCCTTATTATATTGATCATGTTGAGCTTCACTGTACTGTCAGTATAGGGATTGCTTATTATCCGACAGACGGTCATACACCTGGAGAATTATTAAGTAATGCCGACCAATCTATGTATCGTATGAAAAAACGTGAAGCCTAAAAAAGGTCGCAGCCGCAAGATCCGTTGAGTAAGTTGGATCTTGCGGCTGCTTTTTAATGGTTTTGACTTTTATATCCAAACAAATTCAAGATGTTTAACTTACTTATGCTTTAAAACCTCTGGATAAAACTCTGTTACTTCTTTTTGGTTATCCGCTCTAGAAAGGAAAGCTTCTTTGCCTGAACCTTTTCCTTCTCTAATTTCAAGTATACCTTCTTCAAATAGCTGTTCTACATTCTCAATGATTTCTCCATCAGGAAAAGCTGTTTTCAAATCGCCGATTTTCCCGTTGATTCCCTCATCGCTTTTGTAGATCTCAATGATTCGATCTCTTAAAATATCTTCTGACAAAATGATTCCTCCTGTCTAGTCAATTTGTTATCGTTTAACTAGTTCAATTATATCAACGGTCCACTACCTATTCAAAACAAACGATTATAAGCCGCCATTTTTGTCTATTTTGTGCTCATCACATGCTTGTCACTTAAATCTTTAAGATTTAAGATTTACTTAAAGGGGTTAACAAAAGGGTATTTTTATCCGATTATAATAAGAAGTGTTCTATTCTTAAAAAAGTCATTCGTTATTTAACAATGATAATCGTTTAGTATACTGATTTTATACGCATGATCAAAGTACATTAAGGAGAGACGACATGACTCGTAAAAAGGAAAACAAAGTATGGTTGGCTGTGTTAATCGGACTTACCTTATTTTACTTTGCCTGGTTGTATATTTGGCAGGCTAACCCATCTATGCGAACGATCGGCGGGGACGGATTAGCTGTAATAGGCACCTTCTTGCCAAGTTTATGGTTATGGGGCGCTTATAAAAGAAGCGGTACACGAAACGATAAGCGGTACTGGGGACTATTGTTTTTGAGCACGCTCAGTCATTTTTTCGCGGCTACTTATTGGTATTATATAGAATTATCCCTGCCTGGAGCCGCTCCTTTAACAGGCGTTTATGACTTTTTTTATGTCTGCTCCGGTTTCTTAAAATTCTTTGCATTCTCATACAGGATCGTGTCTTTGGGCAATAAATCGATACTGACTAAATTCTTTTTTGATATTGCTGTAGTGATGACAGTTTCTGTAACCTTCAGTTGGCATTATTTGATTGCACCTATTCTTCAGCAAGGCGAGGTTCCACTAGCCTCTTTAGCGACTACACTGTTTTACCCAATCGGAGATTTATTTTTGTTGTTATGTGTGGTCACATTTTATTTTGGCGGAGAGTATTTTTACAAGGACCGCACGCTGCATTATATTTTGCTTGGGATCTGTACACATATTGTATCCGATTCTCTATATTTTATTGATACTGTACAAGACACCTACTACTCAGGCATATGGTACGATCCGCTGTTTATTCTGCCCATCATGCTGATCGGCTATACTGCACTATTGGAAAAAAATCCTATAACACCTGCTGCTCGTTTAAAGCGGCGTAATGAAAAAGCCATGTCCCTGATTCGAGTGAGTCTTCCTTATTCTCTGGTTCTCTTTTTATTTTCACTAACCATCACAAGATCTAACGGATTTGATGTAATCAGTATCGGATCAGGCATTTCTATTCTATTAGTCATCATTCGGCAGTTTATTGTCATTGCGGATAATCACCGCCTAGTCAGACAATATCATCAAAAAACAGTACAATTAGAACTCAGCGAAGAACGCTATAAATCGCTTTTTGACCATCATCCTGATTCTGTATTTTCTTTTGATCTTAAAGGGAAGATTGAAAGTCTGAATCCTGCTGGTATTCAGTTGATGGGGTCAAGTCAAGCTGCTATGATTGGTTCTCCTATTACTGATTATATTGAGCAAGAGCATCTAGCAGATGTTGAAAAGAATTTTTTGACAGCTAAAAAAGGATTTGTCAAAAGTCATCAGTTTACGATAAAAAATCCTGAAGGGAACTCACTATGGATTGATATGACTCATATTCCGATTCTTGTGAAAAATAAGCTGGTCGGTATTTTCGGAATCGGAAAAAATATTACCGAAAACAAAGCAAATGAAGAAAAAATCCGGTTCTATGCTTATCATGACTATTTAACCGGATTAGCCAACAGAAGACAATTCGAAGCAAAACTGGAACAAGCAATCGAACAAGCTGATCAGAAGCAAACCTCTTTTACAGTACTTTTTTTAGATCTGAATAAATTCAAACAAATCAATGATCAATATGGCCACGATGTTGGTGATGAACTTTTATCAGCGATAGCAAAAAGGATTCAAGACTTCACAGAAGAAAAAGACATAGCTTCTCGATTAGGCGGAGATGAATTTTCCTTATTGCTGACAGAGGTGGATAAAGCAACTGCTCATAAAAAAATCGCGGCACTCATGGATTTATTGAGTCATCCTTACTCCATTAACCATCTGGAGTTGACTTGTATCCCTAGTATAGGAGCTGCCTATTATCCGTCAGACGGTACGACACTTTCCGAGCTGCTCAGTAAAGCAGACCTGGAAATGTATCGAGTGAAACACGGCGACACATCCAATGGTCACTAATGGTACTTTAAGTAATGCTCAAAAATTTACTGCTGCCTACAAAAAGAATCCAATCAAAAAGGGATCCCTCTTAGCGATAAGAAGGATCCCTTTTTCATGCATCAGCATTCGTCAAAATTTGATTTGATTTTACTGAGTGTATTTTTGAATTGTTCTAGTTCCTGATCACTCAAGTTGGCAGTGATCTTTTCTTCCAGCTTGTCTGCATAGTAACTGAATGCTTGAATCTGTTCATAGGCTTTTTCTGTCAGAACCAGCTCTTTTAATCGCTTGTCTTCTTGAGTGCCTTTTTTGATTTCAATGAATCCATTCTTTTCCATACGTTTGACTAAATTGCTGGCTGTCGACTTTCTGATCGAGAACTCTTTTTCCAGATCTTTAGAGAAAACAGGACGGTCATTGTGCTTGACCATATACCCTAATGTCCAGGCTTGCAGATTTTGTATATCGCTCAAGCCATTCTGAGCTTTTTCTTTTTCAATAAACCGGATCATTAAAATCGATAGTTCTCTCAGTTCAAATCCAATTGTACCGCGGGGTTCCATTTTGCTCCAGTCCTTTCTCTGACTTCTTCAGATTTATGGTAAGAATCCTTGTACGCATTGTCAACCGAGCGATTCTCTGGACTGTTTTACCGAGAAGCATTCTGCCGCCTTCAAACCGCTTTTGTAACACTCTATTTCATTAAGTGCTCTACTACTTGTCTGTTCTATTTCTCGAACTGACTGTTGTATAGATCATAATAGAATCCTTTATCTTCAATCAAGGCTTCGTGATTGCCGCTTTCGATGATTTCTCCATTTTTCATGACCAGAATCGTATCTGCATTTTGGATGGTCGATAGTCGGTGGGCAATAACAAAGGTCGTTCTGCCTTCCATCAATTTATCCATGGCGATTTGGATCAGCTCTTCAGTTCTTGTATCTACAGAACTGGTGGCTTCATCTAAAATCAGCATTGGCGCATCTTTGAGTAAGGCTCTGGCAATCGTCATCAGTTGTTTTTGACCCACGGATAAGGTCACTTTGTCATCCAGTACAGTGTTATATCCTTTAGGCAGTGTATTGATGAAATGATCGATTCCGACTGCTTCACAAGCTGCAACGACTTTTTCATCTGAAATGTTCGGCTGGTTATAGATCAAGTTTTCTTTGATCGTTCCTTCAAACAGCCAAGTATCTTGCAATACCATACAAAACTGGTCATGCACTTCTTCTCGGCTCATTTCTGCAATGTCAACCTGATCAATCAGAATACGTCCTTGAGTCACTTCATAAAACTTCATCAATAGATTGACTATGGTCGTTTTACCTGCCCCAGTCGGTCCGACAATCGCGATTTTCTGACCCGGTAAGGCTTCTGTTGAAAAGTCATTGATAATGGTTTCATTTTCATCATAGCCAAAACTGACATGATCAAATGAGACGTATCCTTGAGCTTTGTTTGCTAACTTGACTGTTTTGGCAGTTTCGTCAGGCAATTCCGTTTCATTCAGAAATTCGAATACGCGTCCCATTGCTGCTTGTGCTCGCTGCAGTCCGGAAAAAGCTTGCGCCATTTGTCCCAGCGGTTGGGAGAATAGTCTGACATAAATGGTAAAGGCAACAATGACACCGAATGTGATAGATTCATTGATCACAAGGATCGCACCCACCACACTGACAATTACAAATCCGAAGTTTCCGATAAAAGCCATGATCGGCTGCATCATACCTGATAGAAACTGCGCTTTCCAAACGCTGGAAGCAAGGTCTTCATTCAACGCTGAAAATTCTTTCGTTGTATAGTCCTTTGCATTGTATGAATAAATCGTGTTGTGCCCTGTATAAGCTTCTTCCACAAATCCATTCACTTTAGCCAGATTTGCTTGCTGTCCTTTAAAGTGAGTCTGTGACTTTCTCATAATTACAGTCATTAGAACAAACCCGATTAGTACAGAACCCACAGCTGAAAAAGCCATGATGGCATTTGTCTTGAACATCATAAACAATACCCCGAAGAATAGAACAATGGAGCTGACGAGAATCCCTAAGCTCTGATTCAGTGACTGCCCTACTGTATCCATATCGTTGGTGACTCGACTTAAAACATCTCCTTGACTGTTTGAGTCAAAGTATTTTAACGGCAATTTATTGATTTTCAATGAAATTTCTTTTCTCAATCGTTTGGAGAATTTTTGAGTAATCGTTGCGACGATGAACCCTTGTCCATACGTCAATAAACTCCCGCCTAAATATAAGAAGACCAGCGTCATAGCGATATTACTGATTTTCTCCAGATCGATTCCTGTCATAAGCCCCGCTGTGATTGTATCTGTGATATCACTCAGTTTATCCGGACCGATAATGACCGCTACACTGCCCAGTGCCGCAAATACTACGGACAACAGGAATGCCCATTTATATTGACCAGCATAATGATCGACATTTTTTAAAATTTCTTTTAACGTATAACGATTATTTTTTTTCGTATTATCCATTTGTCAGCTCCTCCTTAGACAGTTGTGAATAAGCAATTTCCTGATAGACTTGATTGTTTTCAAGCAATTCCTTGTGTGTGCCTTGGCCGACAACTTTTCCTGCATCAAGCACAAGGATCTGATCAGCATCCATAATCGTACTGATTCGCTGTGCTACAATCAATTTAGTCGTATCTTTCATTTTTTCTGTCAGATTGTTGCGCAAGGTTTTATCCGTTTTATAATCCAGCGCTGAGAAAGAATCATCAAACACTAGAATCTCAGATTTGCGTGCAACTGCTCGAGCTATGGACAGACGTTGTTTTTGCCCACCTGAGAAGTTTGTTCCTGCTTGTGCGACATGACTGTCCAGCTGGTCGTCTTTTTGCAGAACAAATTCTTCTGCTTCTGCAATTTTCAGTGCTTCCGTTAATTGCGTGTCATCATCTATGTTCGCTGCGCTGTGTCCAAGATCCAGATTCGAACGGATCGTTCCGCTGAATAAGACTGGTTTTTGAGAAATATATCCGATTCTGTTGTTCAAATCTTCGTGACTATAGTCTTGGATGTCTTTTCCATCAATTAAGATTTGGCCTTTTGTTACATCAAAAAACCTTGGAATCAGATTAATGACCGTACTTTTCCCGCTTCCGGTTGAACCGATAAAAGCCACGGTATCTCCCATATTAGCTTTGAACGATACATTTTGAATCACTGGTTCTTCAGCATCTGGGTAAGCAAAGGAGACATCTTTGAATTCGACAGTTCCTTTTTCGCTGATTTCTCCCGCTGTCTGTTCTTTGAATTGAATAGATGGCTCTAATTCCAGCACTTCATTGATCCGATTCGCTGACGCAACCGCTCTTGGTAAAATCAAGAACACAATCGTCATCAGCATAAACCCAAGTACGACTTGCATAGCATAAGAGGAGAATACAACCATGTCGCTGAACAAGGTCAATTTATCCTGCAATTCCGCTGCATCAATCAAGTAAGCTCCAATCCAGTAAACCGCTAAAGACAAGCCGCTTGAAATAATCGTCATTCCCGGATTCATGATTGCCAGCATTCTGCTGGTGAACAAATTTGTTGAAGTCAATTCTTCATTTGCAGTTAAAAACTTATCGTTTTGATAATCATCTGCATTGTATGCTCTAACCACTCTGATCCCCTGAAGATTTTCACGAGTCAAGCTGTTCAATTTATCCGTCAACGCCTGGATCCGCATGAATTTAGGTTGAACAAAAATCAGAATACTACCCAGCATAACCAGCAACGCCAAAACGGCTACACCAGTAGAAAATGTCCACTGCCAGTTTTTGTCCGCGATTTTAGTGACCGCCCAGATAGCTGTAATCGGGCCTTTAATAACGACTTGCAGCCCGATCGCAATGACCAATTGAATCTGTGTGATATCATTTGTGGTACGAGTAATCAGACTAGGAATGGAAAATTGCTGTACTTCGCCTGGTGTGTAATCCATCACTCGATTGAATACTTTTGACCGAATATGCTTAGTCAAACTGGATGCGACTCTTGCCGCAATAAATCCGACAAAAATAGACGCTGCCAAACTAAGCAAAGATAAGGTTACCATGATGGAACCAGGTGCCAGGATATCTTGCACAGTCGTTCCTTCTGTCTGCAATTTAGTAGTGATTTCCGATAAATATTCTGGTACTTTCAGTTCCAGCCAGACTTGGGCCATGATAAAAAGAATACTAACCACTATCGCTATTCTTTCTTTCATCGTCGTCTGTTTTAAGATCTTGTACATATTGCCCCTCCGTTAAGTAAGCCTGCTAACTTTATAGGTCTTCATTCAAATGAGTCGATTGAATTTGATTCACTTTATCTTCTGACCAGCAGCATGCGCTTTTGCTTATTCAAATTAGTTACTGTGCTAACTATATTATCCTTCCTCTTACTTAAAGTCAATGAATATTTTGTGAAGAATTTAAAAGATTTTTTTGGAACCGTTCTTTTATAAACACCTTCATGACGGCGTTTACACTTCCTTCACCCTCTCCAGCACTTGTGAAAAACCTCCTTAAAACAAGCAGAATCCAGTCTCCGATTTCTTCAGGATTCCGACATCCTGCTCGCTTAATTGCTCTCTGTACTAGTAAAACTATTTTTTTTTTGTATCTATTTTTGTTAACCAGCGCAACAGAAATTGTGCTGACTTTTCTATTGATCCTTTCATTTGATCAGTTCTCCAGATTGCTTAATCCTTTAAGCAAGATTAACTAGTAACGAACCACCATCCATGGTATCCTACTAGAGACCAATAAAATAGACAGTTCGTAACCATCCTGTCGAAAAACAAAACTAGGGAAGCAGCAGGTAATGCCTGCTGCGTTTGACGTTCTAGCTGTATGCAAGGGACGTTTTTTTTATAATCAATGAATTGGAGGTGATAAATATGAAAGAGACTGCAACCCACACATTCAACACTCGAAAACTGGCTATTTCCGCTTTAGTCATTGCTTTATACGTTGTAATTCTAGCGGCAACCGCTTCTTTTTCCTTTGGTGCTTATCAGATTAGAATTGCGACTAGCCTTTATGCTCTTTCTTATTTATTCCCTTTTCTTGTTTTTCCACTTGGTTTAGCAAATGCACTATCGAACTTCTTTTTTGGCGGTCTAGGTCTCATTGATATTGCAGGCGGCTTTGTGATTGGGCTGTTGGTATCCGGTTTGATCGCGTTTATCCGTGTCTTCGGACTGCCTCGTTGGCTGATTGCCTTGCCGATTATTTTTGTGATCGGATTCGGTATCCCAAGCTATCTGAGCTTTTTACTAGGGGTTCCTTACTGGGCCTTGGCGTCTAACTTGGTCGTAGGTCAGATCATTCCGGGGATTGCCGGCGTCCTGCTTGTTAACGTACTGGAAAAACCACTTAAAGTTAGAAGGATGATATAATGGCTGGAAGAAATGAAAGTGAATTAAACGGTATCTCTCATTTGGGCAACCAACAAGTTGAGTATAAAATGAACTATGCTCCAGAAGTCCTGGAAAGTTTTGACAACAAACATCCGGGCAACGATTATTTTGTAAAATTCAACTGCCCTGAATTTACCAGTCTGTGCCCAATTACCGGACAACCTGATTTTGCAACAATCTATATTTCTTACGTACCAGATAAGAAGATGGTAGAAAGCAAGTCACTGAAGCTTTACTTATTCAGCTTTAGAAACCACGGAGACTTTCATGAAGACTGTATGAACATTATTATGAAAGATCTGATCAAATTAATGAACCCTAAATATATTGAAGTCTGGGGTAAATTCACTCCTAGAGGCGGGATTTCTATTGATCCCTATTGTAATTATGGGAAACCCGAAACACGCTGGGAAGAGGTTGCCTGGAACCGTTTGGCGAACCACGATCTGTATCCAGAAACCATAGATAATCGTTAAATCATCATCACCGCTGCTTTTGAGAGAGCAGACATTATTCAAAAGATGTAGTTTTTAGAGCCATCAAACGAAGACGTTTTGCCAGTGCAGCTTCAAAAACGGTCTCCATTGCCACTGGGGAAGTTAGAGGTTTTTTTCTGCTTTTTACAGTCGCGTTGCTACGCGTGAGAATAGTTAGAACAAGAAGAGCTGATCACCAAATTGACAGGTGATCAGCTCTTCTTCATCTTTAAAAATACTGAAACAAATCGCTTATATCTTCTATCTTGATGTCTGCCATATCCAATTCAGATGCTTTCCCGTATCCATAGTTACAGCCCACAGTATAGATCGATTCAAGTTGACCCACTTCTATATCTTGAAATCTGTCTCCAACAATTGCGTATCTGGCAGGATTTTCTGCTAAATAGTGTTCCACAATTTCTTTTTTTGATTTTTTGTAGTCATATTGTTCACTGCAAATCATTTTTGAAAAGTATTGATTGAGCTTAAACGTTTTTTTGTGTAATTCCATATAATTGATAGAACAGTTACTTAGAAAAATCAGCTGATAGTCCTTGCTTTTCAAATAGTCAAGAATTTCTATAGAGTGTTCATACAATTCAGCTTTCCCTTTTAGAATACTTTTCAGCATTTCTCTTCCAATAATATCAGAAGCTTTCTTTTGCTCGTTTTCATCTAAGCCAGGCATGAAAGTACTCCACATCTGTTTCTTATCATAACCCAGCCATTGTGTGATTTCTTCGTCTTTCCAATGTGTCTGCTCAGCAAGTCGGTTTTCAACTAAATACTGATACGCTTTTTTAAAAGCCGGTATATAAATTTTGCTGCTGTCATGTAAAGTTCCATCATAATCAAAAATAATCGTATCAATCATTTTACACCTTTCATTTAGAGAATTGTTTCATCAGGTTTGCCATTTCAATGGCACCAACAGCTACTTCAAATCCTTTATTTCCAGCTTTGGTTCCAGCACGTTCGATTGCCTGCTCTATTGTATCTGTTGTCAAGACGCCAAACAGAACCGGTACTCCAGTACTGTCTGCAGCAGATGCGACTCCTTTTGATACTTCTGCACAAACATAATCGTAATGCGAAGTAGAGCCTTTAATCACAGCACCGAGTGTAATGACTGCATCATATTTTCCGGAAGCTGCCATTTTTTTGGCAATCAATGGAATTTCATACGCTCCAGGTACCCAAGCTACTTCAATTTCTTCTTCGTCTGCTCCATGTCTTCTAAGTGCGTCTACTGCTCCTTCAAGCAACTTTGTTCCAATAAATTCATTGAAACGGGCTGCAACAATCCCAATTTTCAAGTCTTTCGCAATTAACTGTCCTTCTATTGTTTTCATTTGATTTTCCTCCAAGATTTTAATTTATAATTCTATATAATGGTTCATTTTTTCTTTTTTTGTCTTAAGATACCGTTCATCAGCTGGATTTGGTTTGATTTGAATCGGTACTCTGTTTTCTATTGTCAATCCGTATTGCTCTAAACTCGAGACTTTCAGTGGATTATTTGTCATCAGATTGATTCGATCGACTCCCAAATCATCGAATATCTGTTTACATTCATAATATTCTCTAGCATCCACAGGTAATCCCAATAATACATTTGCCTGAATCGTGTCATGTCCCTGATCTTGCAGAGCGTAGGCTTTAATTTTATTAATAAGACCGATTCCTCTGCCTTCTTGTCTCATGTACAGTAAAATACCTTTTCCCTCATCAGCAATTTTCTTCATCGCTTTATCTAACTGTTCTCCACAATCGCATTTACTGGATCCAAACACATCCCCCGTCAGACACTCGGAATGAATTCGACACAACACAGGTTCTCCATCATTTATATCTCCCATGACCAGTGCTGTGTGATGTTCGTTTGAAAATTTATGTTTGTAGGCAACAATTTTAAAAGCGCCATACTTTGTTGGTAATTCCGCTGCAGATTCTCGAACGATTACTTTCTCATTCGCTTTCCGATATTCTACTAAGTCTTTGATCGTTCCGATCTTCAAGTTATGCTCTTCTGCAAATGTCAGTAAGTCATCTCTTCTTGCCATGGTTCCGTCGTCATTCATGATCTCACAGCATAACCCTACCTTCTTTAACCCTGCCAATTTCATCAAATCAACTGTGGCTTCTGTATGTCCGTTTCTTTTCAGTACACCTCCTTCAACTGCTTCCAAAGGAAACATGTGACCAGGACGTTTAAAATCTTCAGGTCGGCTTCCTTCTTCAATCGTTTTAATAGCTGTCAATGACCGCTCACCAGCAGAAATCCCGGTAGTCGTACTGATATGATCAATTGATACAGTGAAGGCCGTACCGTGACTATCCGTATTATTCGTGTTCATAGGAGAAAGGCCCAGCTTTTCTGTGTATTCTTTTGTCATGGGAATACAAATCAGACCTCTAGCATACTTAGCCATGAAGTTAACATTCTCTGGAGTGGCAAACTCAGCAGCACAAACAATGTCTCCTTCATTTTCTCTATTTTCGTCATCTACGATAATGACATTCTTTCCTTGTTTTAAATCGATTAGTAACTCTTCAATTTTATGGAACATTTCTTCACTCCTGTCTGATTATAAAAATCCGTTTTTCTGTAAAAATGATTCTGTTAAATGATTTTGGACCGGTTCGGATTCAGGAGAGTATTTCAGCAATTTCTCCACATATTTCCCAATCAAGTCGCACTCTAGATTTACTAAATCTCCTATATTGTTCTTTAGCAGTGTTGTTTCTTCTGCAGTGTGAGGGATAATCGAGACTTGAAAGTCCTCCTGAGTCACCTTGGCAACAGTCAGACTAATTCCGTCTATAGCGATTGATCCTTTTTCTATCACATATCGAAGAATGTTTGTGTTTGCCTGGACCGTCACCCATACCGCATTGTCTTCATTTTTGAAACGGGTTATCTTACCTGTATCATCTATATGTCCACTGACCATGTGACCGCCTAAAGGTTTCTGAAGCGTCAGCGCCCGTTCCAGATTAACCGGGCTGCCTTTTGAGAAAGTATTCAAATTTGTACGACTTAACGTTTCTGACATAACATCGGCCATAAATGTATTCTTGCCCAAGTTTTTTACTGTCAGACACACTCCGTTCACCATAATACTGTCACCGACATTTGTGTTCTCTAATACTTTTTCCGCTCTAATGGTCAATTCACTGGAGACCGTTGCTGTTTTCACTTTTTGGATTTCTCCAATCTCTTCTACAATTCCTGTAAACATCCTCTATTCCCTCTTTTCTAAATAACCCTCTATCAGTAAATCCTTACCTAAACTTTGATAATTGATTTTATTGATGTTGAAAGTCTCCGATATATTGTCCACACCTTGTCCTCTAACTGGCGAAATCGCCATTTCCCCGGCTATCAGCTTAGGTGCTACATAGAGATTCACCTTGTCAACGATCCCCGCTTCTAAAGCAGCTCCGTTCAGCGTTCCTCCACCTTCTAGTAGAATGCTGTCTATCCCTCTTTCTCCGAGAACGTTCATGGCTTGCTTCAAATCAATTCTTCCATCCAGTTCTGGAACGGTCAGCACCTCAATGTTTCTACTTTCTAATATTTTTGTCTTTTCTGACGATGCTTTTTTTGTAGTAAGAATTATAGTTGGCGCATGGTCTTGATCTTTCAGCAAATTTGCTTGTTCTGGTATTCTTAATCGGCTATCTAAAACAATACGAGTTGGATTTAAGTATCCAGGTACCCGGCAGGTCAGTTGAGGATCGTCTTTCAAAACTGTATCGATTCCAACCATTATCCCAGTTAGATACCCCCTTAATAAATGTGCATGATTCCTAGCTGCTTTAGAAGATATCCATTTCGAATCCCCAGTTTCGGTAGCGATTTTACCGTCCAGAGTCATCGCATACTTCATTACGACAAAAGGAAATCCAGTTGTTATATATTTATTGAACACTTCATTGAGGTGATTGCTTTCTTGTTCTAGTACTCCTGTAGTGACTTCAATACCGGCTTCTTTCAGCTTTTTCAATCCTCTTCCAGAAACTAAGGGGTTCGGGTCAGTTGCCGCTACTACGACTCGCTTGATTTTTTTCTTAATAATCAAATCTACGCATGGTGGAGTTTTCCCATAGTGAGAACAGGGTTCCAATGTGACATACATTGTTGCTCCCTCAACTGATTCTGCAACATTATTTATAGCATGAACTTCAGCGTGCGGACCTCCAGCTTTCTGATGATATCCTTGTCCAATGACTTTTTCATTCTTTATAATTACAGCGCCGACTAACGGGTTAGGAGCTGTAAATCCTTTCCCTTTCTCAGCCAACACCAATGCTATATTCATATACTTTTTATCCATGAGTACTCCTTTCAATACAAAAAGCCCTGAATCAAAAAACAGATTCAGGGCTTTAGTATACTTGATCAATTGTACACAAAATAAACAGTCACTATTGTTCTATTTACATAGAATAATATGATGAATGTAAAAAATGCCCTGGAATAAAATTCCAGGGCATTACAAATACATCGTCAGACTATCCTGAAAGTATCGTTAAAGAGACTCCCAGAATAATGATTGTGTAGATTATATCGTCTTCTTCCATCCAGACTATACTGTCGGCTTCGGAATCTAACCGAATCTGCCATAAGGCTCGTGGGCTTTACCACCGGTAGGGACTTGCACCCTGCCCTGAAGACTATTAAGTTATAGTAAGAGAATATATTGTTTGTTTAGGGTTGTCAAGAAAAAGTATGATTTCGGATTAAAATAAATTGGGATATTATTCAACATATATTATAAAGACTAATTTCTATCACTTGTTCTCAATAATTTCAGGTATATCCCAAGGCGTGATGATGCCTAATAAGTCACTCGGTTCGGTTACTTTTCCGTCCTTAGCGATCAGCAAGAAATATGCGATGATGCCTTCCTCAATTTTTCTGGAATAGATGGCTTCTATATCGAAAATCGACTGATCTGCCGGAATGATCTCATACGAGTCTCTTTCATGATCATTTTCGAGTACTTCCTCAATCGTCGTTCCGCTGATAGAAATCCAGTCATCTTTGATCGAATGCGCCAGGAAGTTGGTGATCCCATTTTCTGAAATCATACCGACCAATCGTTGTTCCTGGAAAACAGGAAACTGGGAAATCTGGTTGTCTTTGATCGCTTCAAGCACATCGCTCAATGGATCCTTTAAGTTAAAATGAATGACTTTTTCTAAGAATAAATCACTGACTGTTTTTGGATGTTTGATTTTCTCTGAAATCTGCTTCATTACATCAATCAAAGACTGACTCGGATCAGCAATCGATTCATTCTCATTGATCGTGCTATGTACCAGTATATTTCTGAATCTTCTATACAGATCCAGTTGACTTTTATACGTTAAGACGACTTTATCCTGCTTCTCTTCTGCAGCATAAATCAATGAACCGAAGTTGGTATCCGGATCTTCCTTCAACTGTGCAGCAACGACTTTCTGCAGTTCATTGAAGACATGCATGAATTCACTGACGTTCTCTTGCTTCATTTCTAACACTCCCTGCAATAGATTTTCAAATGTTTCTTCTATTTTACCTCTTCACTTTTATTAGTATAACTTAGATCCACCGAATACGCTTCTCAACACACCTATTCTCTACAGATAGTCTAAAAAAGCCGACCCATTATTGGATCGGCCCTTTCTAGCCACCTTACAGTATAGTGATGACTTTGATTTTTAGTTAAGGTGAAAGAAATTTCTTAAGCTGATAGTTCAAATTGAGAATGGTATAAGTCAGAATAAAGACCTTCTTTTTCAAGCAGTTCTTCGTGATTTCCCTGCTCAACGATGCGTCCGTCTCGCACGACCAGAATGGTGTCCGCGTTTCGGATGGTCGATAAGCGGTGGGCAATGACAAAGGACGTTTTTCCATTCATCAGCTCCTGCATGGCTTCTTGGATCTTCATCTCGGTTTGGGTGTCAACGTTTGACGTTGCTTCATCCAAAATCAGCAGATTCGCATCCAAGATCATCGCTCGTGCAATCGTCAGCAGCTGTTTCTGACCTTGAGAAATATTCAAGCCTTCCTGATCGATCACTGTCTGGTAGCCATTTGGCAGACTCATAATATACTCATGGATCTGCGCTGTTTTAGCAGCTTTTTCCACTTCTTCAGTTGTCACGTTCTCTTTCCCGTAAGCGAGATTTTCAAAAATCGTCCCGCTGAACAACCAGGTATCCTGCAGCACCATAGCATAAGAAGAGCGCAGACTTTCTCTTGTCGCTTGTGTGGTATCCACCGTGTCCAGTTCAATCGTCCCTTCGCTTGGATCATAAAAGCGCATCAGCAAATTCACTAAGGTCGTTTTCCCGGCACCCGTCGGACCGACAACGGCGATTACATTTCCGCTCGGTGCTTCAAAGTCCAGATCATGGATCGTCATTTTATCCGGCGAATACCCGAAATTGACCTTGTTCATTCGAACGTTTCCTTCTGCCTGGTCAAAGACATGGGCATCTAGAACATCTTTCGCTTCAGATGGTTCATCCATCAGTAAAAAAACGCGCTCCGCAGCTGCAAAAGCAGACTGCAATTCACTAATAATATTGGCTAACTCATTGATCGGACCGGAAAATCTTCTGGAATACAGAACAAACGAAGAAACGCCACCCAACGTTAAATAATTGAATAGGTAAAGCAGCGCTCCAGCCACACTGACCAAAGATAATGAGAGGTTATTGATAAAGTTGATCGAAGGTCCAACCATACTTCCGTAGTAGTCAGCTTGATAATAAGCAGTAACTGCTTCGTTATTTTTTTCATCAAAGCGTTCAATCATGTTTTCTTCCTGATGATACGCTTTAATGGTCTGTTGCCCGGAAATCATTTCTTCTACATAGCCGTTCAACTCGCCCAGTTTCACAGACCGTTTCTTGAACAGCGGACGGAAGCGCGTCACCATGTATTTGGTCAATAAAATGGAAGCTGGAATCGTAACTCCAAAGACCAGCGTCAGTATCGGAGAGATGATCAGCATCATCGTTAATGAACCGATAATCGTGATGGCACTCGTCACGATCTGGATAAAGTCATTTTGCAGGGACTGATTGATCGTATCGATATCGTAGGTGATCCGGCTGATAATATCGCCAGTTTGATGCTTATCAAAAAAGCCAACCGGCAATTCTGCCATTTTATTGAAAACATCTCTACGTAATCGTCTGATCGTCCGCTGTGTCAGTCGAATCATCAAAATCTGCATGAAATACTCTAAAACAGACGACAATACAAAGAATCCAATCATTAATCCGACATAAAAAAATACTTGCTGGAATAAAACTTCGCCCTCTCCCGGCTGAATCGAGTTGATTGCCAGTCCTGATAAGTAAGGACCAACCAGTGAAAAGGAATTACTGATGACCATCAGAATCGTTGCGGTTATCAGCATCCATTTATAGTGAAATAAATACGCCCAAAGCCGTTTCAACACGTAAAAGCGGCTGGTCTTCAAGGTTTCTGGTGCTTTTGGGTTTGTCGCTTGTTTTCCTCCGCCTCTACGCAATCTCTTTTCCTCCTGACTGGTTATAGTAGATTTCTCTATACGGTTCACACGTCTTCATCAGTTCTTTATGTGTGCCTTTCCCGATGATTCGGCCTTTTTCAAGCATAATGATCTGATCTGCTTGCTGGATAGAACTGATGCGTTGAGCAACCATGATGGTCGTCGTATTCTGATACCCTTCCGTTAATGCTTTTCTTAACTGCGCGTCTGTCTTATAATCCAAGGCACTGGAAGAATCGTCCAACATCAAGATCTCTGGATTGCCGGCTAATGCGCGCGACAATAGCACCCGCTGCTTTTGTCCTCCGCTTAGATTTGTTCCTTTTGCTGTCAGTCTGTGTTCCAGACCTTCATCCAACGAATCAATAAATTCTTTCGCTTGAGCCGCTTCAGTTGCTTGTACAATTTTTTCATGGGATAAATTGCGGCCAAAATCGATATTTTCCGTCAGCGTATCCGCATATAGAAAATCTTTTTGGAAGGCCGCGCCGAATTTTGTATGCAGTTCTTTCAAACTCATACTATTAACATTTTTACCGTTAATTCGAATACTCCCAGAATCTGCATCATACAACCTCAGCAGCAGCTTAATAATCGTTGTCTTCCCGCTCCCGGTCGCTCCGATAATCCCCAGCGTTTCGCCTTTGTTCAGCGCAAAATCAAAATCTTCCAGCGTATAACTCTTTTCGTAAGCAAAAGACACATGATCAAATCGAATATGCGCTGTATCTGGTTTTTGATCCAGCGGTTGAATCTCCAACTCTGGTTCTGTGTGCAAAATTGTATGAACCCGGTCAGCCGATGCGATTCCTCTGGATAACAGCACAAAAATCCGAGTAATACTCAACATCGCATTCAAAATGATTGTAAAATAAGTCATAAAGGCAATAATAACGCCCGGTTCTGTTAGTCCAGCATTTACTCGGTAAGCACTGGCCAACACAACTGCTGTCAGTCCCAGATTCAAAAATAGATTCATCAGTGGAGTCGTCGCTGCCATAGTACGATTTGCTTTGGTTTCTGCGTCTACCACGCCTTGATTGACTCCTTCAAACCGGGTCTTTTCATATTCGGTCTTCGATAGAGCTTTGATCACTCTGGCACCTGTAATGTTTTCTCTTACCGTTCTGACCAGTTTATCGACCTCTTGTTGGAGCAAGTCGAATAGCGGCACACCTTTTTTTGATACATAATAGACCGTCACCGTCGCAAACGGCAAGACGCCCATCATCACTAATGTCAAAACTGGATCCAACGTGACTGTCATCAAAATCCCGCCTATCAAAAGAACGGGTGCGCGAACACCGATCCGCTGCATCAATCCAATCGTCCGGTGAAGATTGTACGTATCTGATGTCAATCTTGAAATCAGAGAAGGTGTTCCGTACTGATCAGCCTGACTCGCCGAAAGATAAGTAATCTTATCATAAAGATCATGACGAATGTCTTCCACGGCATCTCTCGCTACACCTGAAGCCATCCGATTCGCCTTGATGCTCAGTGTCACTGCCAAGATCGAACAGATCACCATCGCTCCACCCCAGAGCAGGACACGATTGATATTTCCAGTCGGAATCACGACATCAATAATATAAGCCAGGATCAAAGGCAGAAACAAATCCATAATCGTTCCCACGAATTTTACGGAAAATCCTTTGAGCATCCTGCCAAATAAAGGTTTTAAATATTCTAAAAATAAGTTCATCAAAACGACCTTTCTATCTAATAGGTTTATTCTTTATTTACCTTATCTACAGCAGTTTTTGCTTTTTCCATCATATCTGCCAGATGCTTCTCCAGTACTTCTTTTTCTTCTGAAGAAACGCCTTCTAGAATGATTTCATTCCATTCGCTCAAAATGTTTGCGACTTTTGGATAGACATCATGCGCTTTATCAGTCGGATAGACCAGCAGCTTGCGTCCATCTTTAGGATCTGGAGCGCGTTTTACGTAGTCGGATTTTTCAAGAAACGCCAGTTGTCTGGCAACATTGCTTTTATTGACAAAAATAATTTCAGCCAACTGTTCCTGCGTAACACCCGGATTGTTGCAGATGTTCAGTATGTAGGTATGGTGCATGCCTTTTAATCCGTACTTTTCCATTTTTTCATTTCGATACATCTCACCTAATCGAGACGTACGATTGATCAATCGCATCATTGACAAGTCTGCTTCACCTTCTTTTGTTTTTACTTATTTGACTACTCTATCAGAGATTCGTTGCGGGTGCAACTAATAGGGTACAAATGACATTTTTTCAGTCACCATTATTAGTATAGTCATTTTAGTGAAAAATTTAATAAAACGTAAATATACATATGGAGGCGGTCAAATGGAAATGATCAAAGCAAGAGAAAAACCAGCGCTGCTGACTATACTGGAACTGCTGGACAAGCGCATGACTCTTTCTTCTGCAGAAAAACAGCACTTATATGCTATGTCAAAAGGATACGATGGAGAAGTTTTGTTTGATTCAATGATAGAAAAGTATATTGATACTGATGTTCTAATATTAAATGATCTGTCTCTGATTTCAGGCACTACGCCTTTTCAGATAGATTCTGTCGTGCTGACATCGGATACGCTTTATCTTTATGAAGTCAAAAACTTCGAGGGAAAATACACCAATCGATCTGGCCAATTTCACTCTGGGTCCGGCCAGGAACTGATCAACCCTGTTAATCAGTTAAGCAGGACAGCAACTCTTCTTTCCAAAATGCTAAAAAAATGGAAGCTTACTATACCGGTTCAAACAGCAGTCGTTTTCGTCAATCCCACATTTGTCCTTTACGAGGCTGAAGAACATCATCCTTTTATTTTCCCCTCGCAAATCGCAACGCACTTTACTGCTGTGAACCAGCGAAAAGGACCTCTGTCAACCAAACATCATTCTATAGCTCAGAAATTGATGGAAGAGACTCAAAAAGAACTGCCTTATCGAAGGCAGTTACCGTACTATGATTTTAATGAACTTAAGAAAGGATTGCCTTGCAGTCGTTGCGGATCTTTCGACTTGAAACACACAACCAAAAAAAGCCGCTGCCAAGTCTGCGATACTGTTACCTCAGTGAATGAACTAGTGTTGGCTCAGGTCAAGGCATTCAAGATCCTCTTCCCTGATAGACTTGTTACAAGTAATAACATATATGACTGGTGCAACAGCATGCTCCCAAAAAGAAGGATAACCGCCATTTTAAATACTGCATATAAAAGAAAAGGTCATTCCAAGGCAACTCACTACTGTTGAACAGCAAAAAGAATAGCTTAAGAGGAAAAGACTTATCGCAATAAGTCTTTTTTCATTATTCAGAACCAGTTCGAGTGTTAGACTTTCAAATTTTAGTAGATTCAGCTTTTTTGCGACTAGTCCTGGGGGAATGCTTTGTTTAACTAGTCGCTATATCGCTTTTGCGACTAGTTCTGAAGGCAACTCTTCTTTAACTAGTCGCTATATCGCTTTTGTGACTAGTTCTGAAGGCTGCTCTTCTTTAACTAGTCACTATAATGCTTTTGCGACTAGTTCTGAAGGCTGCTCTTCTTTAACTAGTCATTATAATGCTTTTGCGACTAGTTCTGAGGGCTGCTCTTCTTTAACTAGTCACTATAATGCTTTTGCGACTAGTTCTGTGGGCTGCTCTTCTTTAACTAGTCGCTATAACGCTTTTGCGACTAGTTCTGAAGGCAACTCTTCTTTAACTAGTCGCTATATCGCTTTTGTGACTAGTTCTGAAGGCAACTCTTCTTTAACTAGTCGCTATATCGCTTTTGTGACTAGTTCTGAAGGCAACTCTTCTTTAACTAGTCGCTATATCGCTTTTGTGACTAGTTCTGAGGGCTGCTCTTTTTTAACTAGTCGCTATATCGCTTTTGCGACTAGTTCTGAGACTGCCTTGCTATGAACTGGTTCCAATACTGCTTTAGAAACCAGTTTTGCAATTAATATAATGAAAGACTCGATTCTTTAAAGACTCTATAGTTATTCTCTAACTTTATCCCTGACCTCACCACTTTAACCAGCTGTTTTTTCAATCCCTGTAATACCAATCGCTCCGGGACCGCCATGGCTGGAGATTACAGCACCCGCCTGCATCCATCTGGTTTTTTGAACACCATTTTCTTTCAACAGACCGCTAATCACCTCTTTCTGACTGTCTTCGACACCCGGAGGACTTACTATCAGAACGGTATCCGGGTTAATGTTATAGCTTTGGAAAAAATGATTCACCATCTTTTTCAAGCAGTTATCAAAAGATCCACGGTACTTCTTCTCCGGGACCAGGTATCCATTTTCTAAAACAATTGACGGCTGTATCTTCAACAAATTTGCTCCATGAAAAGCTAGACTTGAGACTCGGCCGCCCGCTTTCAAATATTGAAGAGTTTTAGGCAGAAAAACCATATGAGTGCGTTCTCTAACATCTTCGACAAAAGCAATAATGGCTTCAGGACTTGTATCAGGATTTTCTTCAATAAATTGAGCTGTTGCTTTAACAATAGCGGCTGCTCCAATAGAGACATGTTTGGAGTCTACAAGGTAGACGTGTTTAAAGTCTTGAGCTGCAAGTTTTGCAGCATTGAAGGAAACCGTTGTTACTGCAGAATACCCAATGTGGATGATCGTTGCATCTGGATGTTCAGCAAAAACTTGTTTGAAACCTTCGGTATTATCTTGGGGTGAAGAACCAGATGTTTTAGGTAGATTCCCTGTTGTTTCAAAATAATCAAAAGCTTTCTGAACATCAAAACTACCATCAGGAAGAGTTTGATCCCCCATTGTTACATGCATCGGAATGACTTGTATATTGTAGCGATCAATTATTTCTTTAGATAAATCTGAACCACTTTCAGTTGTGATAATATATTTTTTCATCAATATCCTCCATTATTTTGGTAGATTATAGTTCCACTACTAACTTCAGTATTCAATATTTTAATTGTACTATATAAATTTCATAGTATATACTCAATTTATCTCAATAAAATTTCAGTTATCGAACACTTCTCATAACTTTAGATAATTCTTCAGGACATTTTAACTTCTTGTCCTTATTAATGCATGGCATCAGTAAACTATTCCATAATTGTACGAATCCAAAAATGGATATCTTCGCAATCGCCGATTTTTAATTTGTTTAATTCCCAAATTAACTAAAAAGAGTATACCCCCATTTTTTAACCTTTACCAATATCATCTTGTTTCTTGTTATAAACTTATTAAATCCAATTAAACAAGAACTGAAAGAGAAATAGAAAAGATTATTAAGCGATAACCTTAACAACCTTTCCTATCTCTTTACAAATACTATTACAACTATCCAATCATTGTAAAAAGAATATTCTTCCTAAAGTAAGTCCTGCATATAAAAGAAATAGTCCAAATCCAAAAATCAAATCTTTTTTTGTCCAAGATATTACTCGATAATAACTACGCTCTGTACTGCCATCAAAGCCTTTCGACTCCATCGCAATCGCAACTCTCTCTGCTTTTCGGATTGCACTAGCAAGTAAAGGAATCATATACCGCTTGGTTTCATCAACTTTCCCCTTTAATCCTTTTGGTTCTCCTAGTCCACGTATACGATGCGCAGCACGAACTTGATTGAGTTCTTCTCGAAACAAGGGTAAAAAACGATACGCCGCCATCATGCCATATCCAAAACGCGGTGGAAGCTTACAATTCTGCACCAAACTCAGCATAAATTTTGTAGGTTCCGTTGTGCAGACAAATAATAAAGACCAAGAAACAAACACTAGTGAACGTAATCCAAGTGATAACCCTGTTTGTACATTCTCCAGCGCAACCGGCATGTTAAACAGGGTGAACAGAATCGTTTCGCCTCTTTCATCAGGAAACACCACGTTCATCCACACAAAGCTAAACGCAAACAAACTAAACGGCAACAAAATCAGTAGAATGAACCGCAAAGGTACGCCCCCAAACAATGAAATCCCGATAATCGTCACCACCAATAATAAGAAAGGTGTCCAAGGATCAAAAATCAAGACCATATAAAAGATGACAGTCAACAGACTCATCAATTTCATAGTCGGATTGACTTGTTGCAGAAAATGATCACTCTTCTGATAGTGTTGTAACAAGATTTTCGCCTCCTTCGATTGTATTTAACCAATGTTTTAAGGCATAGGAAATTGGGACTTTGATTGAAGCATGTTCAAGTAAAGTCGTGTGTGCAAAAAATGTCTCTACGTCGCCACCATATTGAATTTCACCTTCATGTAATAAGAGGACCTTGTTGGCATATTCGTAGACTAACTCCATATCATGCGTAATCATTAAAATTGTTTTTCCCTGTTGATTGAGCGCTCGGAGTAGTTTCATGAGTGCTTCTGTATTCACAAAATCTTGACCGAACGTCGGCTCATCCAAAATTAACAGCTCCTGGTCATTCATCAACATCGTCGCAACCGATAAGCGTCGTTTCTGCCCTTGACTCAACGAAAATGGATTTTGATTTTTGTGTTCAACTAATTGAAATGCTTCGAGCAATGACTGCACTTTCGGGTGCCAATCCTCTTTTGACCACCCCAACAATTTCAACCCATAAGCGAGTTCTTGTTCCACCGTATCACAGATAAACTGATGCTCAGGATTCTGAAACACAAATCCGACTGACCGCATTAATTCTTGAACATTTTTCTTTTGAATTACCTGATTTTTAAAATAGATTTCACCTTGACTAGGGTGCAATAGTCCAATCAACAATTTTGCCAATGTACTTTTTCCCGTTCCATTGGGTCCTAGTAATGCGACAAATTCTCCTGACTGGATAGAGAAGTTGATATTTTTTAGTACTTCATGGGTTTTGTACGCAAATGTCATATTTTTTAATTGTAAGATAGTGTTTGTTTGATTTCGCACTCGTGATTGATTCGACTGCACCATTGAATTGTGCGGAACGATATTCTGTCTCGTCAATTCTTTCTCAAATTCTTGTAAAGAAAGGGGGAAATTTAACCAGTTAATCACACCTTGTTGTTCTAATTTTTTAGCAAAACGACAAATTTTCGGTATCCAAATGCCTTGATCGAGTAAGGTGTCAAACTGTTGGGTGAAAAGGTTTCTTGGTGTGTCGTCGGCTATGATTTTGCCATTCGTTCCTAAAACAATCACGCGTTCAATATGTGGAAGTAATCGATCCAACTTATGTTCCACAAACAAGATTGTTTTATTGAGTTCTTCCCCCAGTTTAATGACTAAGTCAAAAATTTCTTCTGTGCTTGCTGGATCTAAATTCGCCGTCGGTTCATCAAGGACTAAAACGTCAGTATCCATCGCAAGCAGACAAGCAATGCCCAATTTTTGTTTCATTCCACCAGACAGTTCTTTTAGTTGCGCAGTTCGCCATTTTTCCAGCCCCACTAATCTTAAATTCTCTTCTACCCTGCGCTCCATTTCCGACTTAGATAAGCCCAGATTTTCTAATCCAAATATGATTTCATCTTCAACGGTTAACATGCAAAATTGAGTCTCGGAATCTTGAAAAAGGAGGCCGATTCGCTGGCTGGTTTCTTTAAAGCTCAAGTCTAATGGCGATTTCCCGTCAATATACACTTTGCCTTCAGCTTCAGCCTCTATTGATTTTGGAATCATGCCATTCAGCGTCAAAGCGAGCGTACTTTTTCCACCGCCGCTTGGACCCAAAATCAACACTTTTTCGCCTTTTTCAATCGTTAAATCGATGTCTTTTAAAATCGATGCATTTTGATAAGGATAGCGAACCATCAACTGTTGTGTTTTGAGAACCGCCATCTATTAAACTCCTTTATTTAATTCTTGATTTTGTCTGCGTAATTTCCCTAATGCAAAGTTGTCCAATACGCCAGTGCAGCTTAAGGCATCCGAAATCTTTTTACTACCTAAACCTGCAAAAATCGCACCACTGATCATCATCGCACCTAGCATGAGCCAAGTAACGAGCGGTGAATATTGACTATAGCCATAGAGCACATACGTCGTCATAAAGTTCGCAAACGTTCCAAGCACCCCCGCTAACATTAAGCCAGGAAGCTTATAATTTCTGTACAAGAATAAAGCTAAGCCAATCTCCGCACCTAATCCTTGCGTAAAGCCCAATAAAAGCACCGTGCCCGCATTTACTGAACCGACTAATATCTCGGTCACAGCCGCAATCAACTCCGCAGCTAAGGCAACACCAGGCTTTTGAATAATATACGCACACATCGTCGGCGCCATAATCCAGACACCTGTTATCAATCCCCAACCGACTGGACCCAGCACACCTCTCACCACTTGTCCAAAGAAAATCCAGCCTAGATATAACACACCAAACACAATTGCAATCGAAGCCATCACCACGATTTCTCGTAAATTTAACGTTTTTGAATTTTTCATATCGTTCCTCCACATGATTTAATTAACGGTTAAACTCGTAATGTTATTTTTGAACCGGCCAGTCTTCCAATGTATACGCCATATCAAAAAACTTATACTCCAGTTGGCATCCTTGAATGAAATGTTTTTTCATTCTTGCTTTTTCTTCTTCATTTGCATTTTCCGCTAATTGATCCATCAATTTAATGAATGCATTCATTCTCGGCATTTCTTGTGCACCGTAAAACGAAATCCACTCATAAAACGGATGATTTTCTTCTGGCGCATATTCCTTAATCATACGCTGACAAATATCTAAATAAATCCACGGACAAGGTAGTGTCACCGCAATACTTTCCGCAAGTGTTCCTTCATGTGCCACCGTCAACATATGATCCACATACTGTTGAGCAGTCGGCGCTAATGGAAAGCCTTGTAAGTCTTCATAATCTACACCCGCTACTTCACAAAAATTATGATGCGGATGCGTTTCACTATTCAAAATAAACTCAATCCCAGAACTGAACAAAGCCGTATCTTCACGATTCGTACATTTCGCTAACCCTAACGCACGTGCTTTGATCATCCCATTCAAATATTCAAAATCTTGTTTCACATAATGCATCAATTGTTCAGGTTCTACCTCACCTTTCGCAATCCCTTGTACAAATGGATGATTGTACGTTGCCTCAAAAATATAATCTGCTTCCTTACGTAATGCTTTCCCAAAACTCATTCCTTATTCCTCCTATTTTTGAAGAAATCCTAGAAGTGATTGGTAGCCAATGCAGGGAAGTGGGACGTTTACGCCTCAGAGCGTAATCGGAAACTACGCTCCGCTTTGCTACGCCTACTACTTTGCTCGTAATTCACTACGTTCAAACGAGCAAAGCAAAAAGGCCGCCCCGAAAAACGGAGCGACCTAAGATTAAATGTTTGATTCATGTATACGTTTTACAAGGCATAATGAAACTGCCTGTATTTAAAACCTATACCCATTCAATGAAACCACTGAATGCTTTTCGTCAAAAAAATGAAAGTCGACTCCACTTTCCTACGCTGGTATTAACCAGATCAGGTTCTAAGGGATCAAGGCACAGCCTTATCTCAGCTCAATGAGCACCCCTAGTGGATTTCTTATTTGATTGAGTTTATCTTACCATGTTGGATGGAAATGTCAATATGGGATGGGAGACGGTTTACTCTAAAATTGTTACCTCTACCATCATATTAAATCTCTATTTTTCATCATTTTATTCATTCAATGTTGTTTCAAATCATTCTTTCTTTGTAACACCTTTTGAAACCGGTGATCTATTTTCTATATTTGGTTCAATACTCAATTTTCTTAAAACTATTGTGAGTTCATTTTCTACTCGTAATAACTCTTCTTCCATATTGTTTAAAGAAGTCTCTCTTTTAGTCAGTAAAAAATTTATCTACAAAGTGATCAACCAACTTTAGAAAATCATCAATTCTATATTGCTGTTTTACTAAAGGTTATTAGGGAAAATAGCACTTTAATAAGATCTAAATTTTGCTAAATTAGGTTGCCGCTTGCAATTGTAGTTGTACTCATATTGATATTTAATTTTGTCGATCGTTAATCTCTTTCATTATCTTTTCTATACGTGAATCTAAAATTTTTAGTACTTCGTGGTTTTCCCAATCATATACATCCCAAAACTCACCATCTACAAATACAGCTATTTTATATTTTGTTATTGCTATATATCTAATTAATCATCTTATTTATCTTTTTAATAGTTATGTTGAAGTATATTATTGATAGAAAGAAATAGAACTTCCATTTTTTGGAAGTTCTATTTAATAAAATGTTTTATTCAACTAAAACACTCGGTAGTGAAAAAGTAACTATTCTTACGGAACAATCGATTTTCATTTTTAAAATATTTACTCTGTAGAATTTTTAAAGTAAACTAGATTATCTGTCCATTCTCCAAATTCAAAAATAAAACCTTTTCGTGTACTTTCATACTCCATCCCAACGCTCTCTGCTAAACTGATTGACGCAATGTTGTCTAAATTGATATGGGCTTCTATACGATGGAATTTCAAATGATTAAAAGCAATATAAAGAGCCTCTCTAACTGCTTCTTTACCATAACCCTTTCTCCAGTATTGATTATGGATTGTGTATCCAATTCTTCCCCACTGGAATTCTCCTCTTTCCAAGGTCGAAAAATCCACCATACCTATATGTGTGCCATCTTTTTTTCGGAATACACCAAATATATAAGCACTATCAATATCTGCTAGATTTTGGTGTTTATCTACCAAATTATCAAACCATTCCGATGTACAAACGCTCATATCAATTTTCCCTTGATCGTGGCGATGTTTAGAAGGCTTTCTGTTTTCAAATTCATTCAACCAATTTTCATAGTCAGTTTCTTGTAATGGTCTTATCACTAATCTTTCTGTTTCTGATACAAAATCAAACTTATCTTCGTTCAATTTCAATGTGACATCTCCTTAGTATAGATTTTTTCCTGAATACTAACCTTACTTTATCATCGTAATTTATTTTATTTGCCATAAGACATCACACCTTTCGTTATTATATATGTAAATTACACGGTCGTTTTTCATTGACTGAAAAAGGCGTGTTTTACAAACAAGCTCTTTTAGTTCAATAATCAACAATGTTAATACAACAAATTTTTAACTAATTTAATTGTATCATAAGATTCTGAATTGTGTACTAAGGTTCCTCTAATAATTAAATCTTTCAGCTACTTTTTAATCTAATATGATAATCATTCACGTTTATGAGATTGTAAAGCCCCGTTGTATAGATTTTACTGTCAGAACAAGGTCGATTGGTAAAATTCCACACAAATACTGGTAAAATAGTCCGCACAAGGTGGTAAAAAGAACCGCACTACTGGTAAAAAACGGCCGCAATACTCATCCTGCTTCTTTCATAAGTTGCACATCTTCTTTATAAAAATGATAGTGATCAGACGCGATAGAATTATCAGCGTAAGGTTTTTTCTTTTTACTATTTAAGTCAATGATGGCTGGAGCACGTCCATCTTCTGCTACTGCCCCTTCAACTTGCCAAGCCGAGCTTGAAGCTCCCCATAAAAAATCTTTCGGAAATGTCGGATTGTCTTTATAATGCATAATCAAATTCCTTCCTTTTTATACTTCATTAAATATCCATTGAATAATAAATCTAATACGAAATTGATCCCATAAGTGTAATACAGCAAATCGTTTATATCGCTTTCATGATGTTGTGAACTCAAATGATAAAGCTTGTCAAAGTCCTGATTATAAATTGGATTGCGATTATTCGTGAATAAGATTTTAGTTGCCTCGATCTGTCTAAGTTCTGAAAGAATCGTTGAAAGTAAAAGCCCTGAAATTGAGAACACAATAATCAGCGGTTTTTCTTTTGCATTCTTGAACTTTCTCAAGTCATCCAGTTCAGTCAATAAGGTGACTCTCTTACCAAAAATAATCATTCGCTGTTGAAATGTCTTTACCAATCCTGCAATGTTACTAGAAGTAAAAATAATAACTTCATTGTTTTCATTGATGAGTTTATTTAATCGATCCACTTCCTGCGTATTCATTCGTATACTCAGCTCTTTCATCAAAGCCTGAATATTCGACACCAATACATCTAAGAAACCCTCCACTCCATAAAACTGCTGAAAATCATGAATACCATCATCAAATTCCTGAACATGAGCTTTCATATCTGAAAAATTTGCATATCCTAGCTGCTTAGCGAATCTTCGAACTGAAGCTCTTGATACATTGTTGTCTTCTGCAATTTGATAGATATTCCATTTGTTAACGCTTTTAAAATTTTCTAAGAAGAACTTTGCAAGCTCATACTCTACCGTTCCGATCTCTAATTCATTCGCAATATGGTTCAACTTATAAATCAAGTTCAATCGATAATTATCCATTTTTATTTAATCTCCCTTGGCCAAGTTTGATTGTATACATAGTATATCGCACTCATTATTTATTTGGGGTGCAAGTTCTGCACCCTAAAACTTTAAAATCAAATGTTTGTTTTAAGAATCTAAAGTGAAAATCAAAATACCCAATCTACTTTAATAGTAAATTGGGTATTATATGAGTTTTTTAGTTCATTGGTGATTACTTAAACATATCCGCAAATCACCCAAAATAAGAGTCATTGAATCTTACTGATTTCTTTTCTGTATCTAATGTAGCTTCAATACCGTAGGGCAGCAAACATCTAGGATAAGCATGTCCAAAAGGGAGATTGTAAAGGATAGGTAATTTTTCATCGGAAACCACATCAATGATAACAGATTTGTATTCCTCATAATAAACTTCGTTCTGAGGTTTCCCAATCAAACTACCACTGATAACATCAAATAGTCCATATTCTTTTAAGACAGTCAAAAGTTCTCTTAATTTTTCCGGACTAGGCTTTTCTTCGCTTGTTTCAATAAACAGCAACTTACCTTTCCACTCATCCAATGAAGGAAAGATATTGTAGGACTGAATCATCTCTGCCTGCTCTCTGTACCGTTCTCCAGTCAGACACTCGGCTAGACTTTCCAAGCAGCCCCCAAGCAGTTTGCCCGATACATTTCCCGTGCCTTGCAGAACTTCTACTCCTCGTTTTTCTAAATGTTTCTTCCTTTCTGTTCCGACCGCATCCTGAGAAAAATCACTCCGTTCTTCATACCAAAACTCACTCTCAGGAATTCCGTTAAGTTCTCGTTCTTCAAAAAATCCAGAAATGATCTTTCTAGTATAAGGAAGCAGTTCCTCCCCTAACTCAGCGAAGTCATTTAAAATATTTGGTCCATAAAAAGTATTCATACCTAAGCGTTGGAACATCAAGTGGTTAATGGTTGTATCCGAAAAACCTGTAAAAATTTTGGGAGAAGTTTTTACATTATGTATAAACTCTTTGTCCTCCATTAAAAAAGGAAGCAGTCGATATGTATCATCTCCTCCTATAGCACATATGATTCCTTTGATAGAAGGATCACGAAAAGCAGCTTTTAAGTCTTCTGCTCTCATCTCAGGATGGTTTTTTAACACCTCTGTCCCTTTTAACGCATTAGGCATAAATATAGGATCCAAGCCAAATGATTTTAATCGTTTTGTTGCAATTTCTACCTGATGTTTTGCAAAAGCTTCTCCTAGAATTCCACTAGAAAGACTGACAATGGCTACTTTATCTCCCTGTTTTAATCCTTTTGGTTTCATATATTTACCTCTATTTCACAACTGTAATTAATTTCGTTAATTTTTTTCTTTTAAAACAAAGATTCTTTCTTGGCCACTTTCATTTACAGGTACTTAAAGGATTTCTTTCGGTTTTTCATATTCTAACATTTTTTTCTACCATTACATTCGTGTCAGCATGGTCAACCATTACAATTAAAGACCTTTGCTTTTCTATAAACAATTTATGTCTATTAACAGTTTTATAATCTTTCACCACATATGATTAACTTCTATACTGCAAATATCGATACAACTTAGTCTCAATCGGCTCCAGAAACTTTAATTGCATCTCGACAACGTTTTTCATATTGCCTTTCTTGTCTGGTTTTTCCAATTGAGTAATGGTTTCTAATTTCGGTTTTACTTCTCCCAGATAATAAAAATCAGAACCTTCATCATCTGACTTTTTGACGAAGACATGGATGTCATAGTCATCTGGCTTTTTAAGTTTGATGACTTCTGGAGAATTTAGTGTTCGTGGAGATTTCGTAAACCATTTCATTGTAGAGACGTCTAATAACTCATCCTCATAAGCCATTTGAGCGCCAGCAAAATCATCCCCTTTTTCCAACGTAACGAAAATGACAAACTGGTCTTTGAAATCTGTATATCCGCCAATATTCTGATTGATCATTTGTTGTTCCCACTTTAGTAACCTGATGACGTCTTTACGACGATACTTCTGAAATCTGGTCAGTGGAGTCGTTTGATCAAACTGTTTCGATTTTAGTTTTCCAGTGATCAGTGTATCTTTGATCAACTTGATAAATGTTTCTTTTTTTAGTGCCTCTTTGAATTTGCTTGTTAATTCTACTTCCCCATCTTTAAATTGAATTAGTTCAAGTCCACTGTAGACTTTAGCTTCTTGACCGGTAAAAAAGCTCAAGTCCAGTGTACGAATAACGGAATGGATCATTTCTTCATCATTTAACAAACCGCAGTCATAGAAGAACTGCTTTAATTCAGCTACTGTAAACTTTCTACTCGGCTCATTGATCAGCTTCAGCATCAAAACCAATTCGTGTCTTCTCATTCCTGGTAATAACTCTCTCGTTACAAAAGTCAGATATCCTGACTCTACTTTACTCAATTCGTCTTCACTTTCTTTAATAGCTGCCAAAAACTCATAGTAATTATGCTTCTTACCTGCAATTAAAGCTGGATCTAATGTTTGCTGTTCTTCAAAATCTTTTAAATAAGGAATTCTTCCTAATCGATTTTTCAATAACTCATAAGACTTTTTCAGCTCCATCATACTATCAACCGCAACCTGGTTAATGGAAGAATAAATTTGTTCTCTGGCAATTTCTTCAAAATTGATGGTTGAAACCCCTGAAATGTAGTGCGTATCAAATGTATCTTTTCTGAGGTTATTTTTGTTTCTAGACACATCACCAGATAATGCCATCGGAATCATGTAGTTATTCTTGTAATTCCCGATAAAATCGATGACATTTACAAACTCTTTAGACTCATGCTTTCTTAACCCGCGACCAAGCTGTTGAATGAAGATAATACTGGATAAGGTGTTACGCAGCATGACAACTTGATTGATTTTAGGAATATCAATTCCTTCATTGAAAATATCTACTGTAAAAATGTACTGCAACTCACCGTTTTCAAGTCGCTCAATTTCCCTCTCCCGCTCAGTAAGAGAATGCGTGCCTGCCAGATAAGCACTCGGAATGCCTCGATAACTGAATTCAGCTGACAGTAACTCTGCTTCTTTTCGGCTACTACAGAAAACAAGGCCTTTTGGAATATTACCTGAACATCCATAATATTTAATTTTTTCAATCAAATAATTCACTCGTTCTTCTTCTACTAAGTATCTCAAGTCCGTCGTCTCGGTGATCAATTCGCCTTCTCTTTCATAATCCGTGACACCAAAATAATTGAATGGCGCAATCAAGTCTGCTTCTAACGCTTTTTGTAGACGAATTTCATAGGCAATATTGTAATCAAACAATTCGAAAATATTGAAGTTATCCGTTCTTTCAGGTGTTGCTGTCATACCCAATAAAAACTTCGGTTTAAAGTAATCGATCACGCGATGATAAGATTCAGCTCCGGCTTTATGGACTTCATCAATTAAGATGTAGTCAAAATGACTTGGATCGAATTGAGTTAAAATGGATTCTTTTGAAAGTGTCTGAATCGTTGCAAATACATATTTAGCGTCCGTCTCTTTACGATGTCCTGACAGTATTCCATACTCTTCAGACTTTCCGCCTAATACTTTCTGATAATCCTGTTTTGCTTTATTCAAAATCTGTTCTCTATGCACAACGAATAAGACACGCTTTGGTCTGACCTTTTGAACATCAAACGCAGACAAGTAGGTTTTCCCAGTACCCGTTGCTGAAATGACGAGTCCTCTTCTTGCACCAGCCGCTCTTAATTGTTCTAGGTTCACTAATGCTTCTTCCTGCATCTTATTTGGTGTGATATACGTGCCATCAAATTCAATTAAAGTATCACTATCTGCTCTTTTCAGTTCTTTGATATACACAGGTTTCTGGTAATTCTGTTTGTAGTGTTCGATCCATTCAACGGTTAAAGCTTCAGCCTCTAACCATTCTTGCTCCATATGTAACCCAATTTCCTGAATCATTTCACCATGATCACATGATGTCAGACGAACGTTCCACTCATAATTGATTTTTAGCGCACTCATCGTCAAATTAGAACTCCCAATAATAAAGGAATGATACTCTGCTTGTTTAAACAAATACCCTTTAGAATGGAATCCTTTTTTACTCGATATTTTGACTTCAACATTTGGAATTTTAAGCAAGTCCTCAAACACTTCAGGTTGATTAAAAGCTAGATAAACAGAGGTCAAAATTCGACCTTTTATCCCTTTACGATTCAAGTCAGCTAACTGTGTTTTTAATGCTGCTAAACCATCTTGCGTAAGAAAGGCAACAGAGAAAAAGAACGCCTGACAGGTTTCCAGTTCTTCCTGTAGTACATTCAGCATAAATTGCTGCTGAGAATCATTATTAATAATGATCTTTGGATCAAAATGAGATCCTTGAATTGTCTGATCAATAAATGCTTTCTTCAGCGATTGTTCTAACTGATCCGTCATACTGTAATTCCTTCCAAGATAAGCTTTTCTACTGCTGGAATATCTGCCGGTGCCCATTCCACGCTATTCAATTCTTCTGGTTTCAGCCATCTCACTTCAATATGCTCCGTCAGTTTAGGTGTGCCTTCTTTTAAGATACAAATAAACGTCGTTAAATGGACCGTTCCAAAATCATACTCATAAACAGTATGTTCAAACTGATCTGGCTTGACTTCCACTTCAATCAGCAACTCTTCTTCTAACTCTCTAACAAGTGCCTCTTGAGGCGTCTCTCCCTGTTCAATCTTCCCGCCTGGAAATTCCCATAGGTTCGGCAAAGACTTTTCAGCGCCTCTTTGCGCACATAAAATCTTTCCATCTTCTATGATAATTGCACCCACTACATTAATTTGTTTCAATTACTTCACTTCCTGCCTAATATTGAAATTAATAAATCGTTCTTAATCATTTTCTATTTATTTTCGGATTGCTTATTCTTTCATTCTACTAACAATAAGTTTAATTAAACAGTTAGAACAAACATTATTGATACAATCGTCTGTTCTTGTCATACTTTTTAGTCTTTCTTCATTTTATTCTATATTTACTAGTAAATAAAGATCAATAAGTAGAAGAAATGATTAATATTAAAACTAAAAGTAATATATCAAACATATAAACTCATCATAAAAAACCGCTCCATAACGGTGCGGCCTTTAAATGTTATTCAAATGAATTAAAAATATTTATCCTGCACCCTTATTATTGTTTTTTAGATACTATTATACTTTTCTTTCTTTCCTTTACTCTTATCTACAGGATATTTTTCATCATTTTTCAATAATTTATCCTTAACAATTTCTTCTAGATCAAATCCTAATTCGTCATTGAGCATCAAAGCATAGATGAGTACATCGGCTAACTCTTCTTTAAGATTTTCGTTATTGACTTTTATTGCTTCTTCACTTGTTTTCCACTGGAAATTCTCTAGCAGCTCTGATACTTCTAAGGATAGAGATATAGCTAAATCTTTTGGATTATGAAATTGTCTCCATTCCCTATCATCTCTGAATTTATTTACCAAAGTTGTTAATTCATTAATATCTGTCATACTAGTTATACCTCCTCTTTAATGAATTCCATTTCTCACTTTTGCGCTGCTAGCAAAGCTTCACGCAACTCTTTATCTACAGCATAGATATAAAGTCCATTTACTCCTCGAGTGAGCAATACGTTAAGTTCGTTTCTCAAAAATGTATCAGCAAAAGATTCCTTTTCCCCATTTTCTAATGTTCTATTACGCGTTGCTTTTTTATTTGCACTTGCATCGGGATCAAACTGAATTTTTCCATCTCGATAAATCACTGAAGGTCCAATGATTACCCCAGCATAATTTAAATCAAATCCTTGAATGGTGAAGGTAGATCCTACTTGATCAATCGTTTGAGGCTGCTCTGCCCAAGCCAAATCTTTAACTTTTGACCGTATCTCCTTAGGTTCATGAGACAAAAGATTCCAAGGTTTTGACCACTGATCTATTTTCACTTTCCAATATTCACCATTTTCAGTCAGATTCTTGTTATGGTACGGCCAGTCATATGTTGCTAAAAGTCTGGACAGACCAAAGTCTTGATTATTAGCTTTTTTCTTTATTTCTTTATCTAATTCTTCTGGAGAATTAAAAATCCTTAAATCATATTCTTTATCATTAGGAATAGATTGTACTTCACCTTTATCTATAATATCCCTAATCCAATTAACAGTATCGATATTCGCTTTAATTCGAATTTGTTTTTCCAATTTAATATAATTGTTTTGATCTAGAGCTTTCTCTTTGAATTCAATTAATTTATGATTTTCCCAATATTGTTCCGTAGTTAAAATCTGATTCTCGTCAAAAATCAAAACGACTACTTTTGCTCTTTCTAAAATGTCTTTAAGATGATTATTTCCACGATAAGACTGTTTCCCTTGCGTTAACAGGAGATGCCCCTCATCGATTAGAACGACATCCACCTTTTCTTCTGGAGATATTTGATTAATAAATCGAGTTGGTTTTCCGACAAATTCATTCCCGCTTTTTAACACTCCCAGCTTCTCCATAATTTGCTGGTATACCGTTAACTGTTCATCATGATTGACTAACAAATAATTATTCGTGTCTTTATAGACTGGATTTCCTTCATCAGTTTCTTGGAAAAGATCATAAAAAAGTGAACTTAATAAAACTGTTTTCCCAGTCCCCGCTTCTCCATGGACAAAGATAAGTTGACTCTCTTTTTCTACAGTCATAGCACTTAAAATTTTTAACATAATTTCATTTTTTGCTTTTGATTGTTCTTTTGTTAATTTATGAAAAGGAGATGCTTTAAATAAAGCGGAATCTTTGATAACACTTTCCAAAGGAAATAAATTTTTATTTTTTCTTCTTAATTCTTGCCATACTTTAGAAAAAATATCATTTAATTTATCAGAAGTGTAATATTCCTTTTGATCATTTGATCGTCTATTATAAATTTCTTTTACTCCATCTAAGCTAGACATATATAACATCAATTTGTTTTCAATATCCATTGTAAGTGACTTGTTAAAATAATCATGTCCAATTATAAACATATTGGAATTTGAAGCATTCTTTATTGTTTCCCAATCTTTACGCTCTAATGGATCGTTTCTTAAATGTTGACTGGTACGTCGAATAATATCTGAAGTTTCTCCTATGTATACTGATACTCCATCTCTATCCTGGTGATTTACTATATACACAGTCGGGAAATCAAAAATCAATTTTTCTGTATCTTTTGACTTATTTGATAGTTCTTCTTGTAAGTTATTTAAACTTTCTTCTCCAAAGGGTACTGAGTATATTTTTGGAGTGCTTATTCTGCTCATAAAATCACCTTAATATTTTTAATAATTGAATTTCTAATTTGTTTATCTAAAATAATAGTAACATATATACGGCATCTACTCTGTTAAAAATTGTGTTGTTTAATTATTTCTATCATCTTATCTATCTTTTTAATTCTTACATATCTAAGATACCTCGAAAAAAGAGAAACTATTGAGTTTATAAAAGGATTATCAGAAGATAGTGTAGTGTTGTCTGTACACGATTTTTTAGAGTTGAGAAATCGCAAAGGCAGAAATAGGAGGTTATATTCTAACTCTTTAAATTTCAAAGGAGTTTATCTGCTTCATAATATTTCAAAAGATATCTTCTACGCTGGCAAGTCCAATAAAGTACTCGATAGAATTAATAGTCACTTTGTTGGCAGAGGTAATGGAGATGTTTATGCTGATTATGTGTACGGAGATTCTTTTGAGATCAGAGCCATCTCGTTATTTGGAAGTGGATATAATTCCTTGAATAAACTAGAAAGTGATACGATCTTTACTTATAAAGCATTTGAAGAAGGCTATAATAAAAACAGAGGCAGTCGTAGTTAAGATTGGGTATTTTTTTCAAAATATTTTAATTTATAGTAGCTTTCTTGGTTGCTAAAGTGTATGACACTTGTGAATTAGTGAGTTTGATACAAAATACAGGTTAGACATACATATTAAATAATAAGAAATTAGCTGCGTCACAAGTCTTAGAAAATTGCTTGTTTTATGGAGGTGACAAAGATGACTAAAAAAGTTTTTTACCGCATACTTTCATTCGGCTGTGCATTTGCAATTCTGATTATCGCAAACTATTTTAATACAGGTGATACATTTTATGTTCAATTTTACGGTATATTGAATAGCCTGTTTTTTATGACATTGAGTATTTTATTTATGTTAATGAGTAATGACTGAATTCTACAGTTCTGTTATAAGCTGTAAAAGTTTGTGTAGAATGGCAAAATGAACTAAACGATTACATACCATTTACATCTTTCTAAAAGCACAAAGAGACCGTTCATTCTTCTTAGGCGGTCTCTTTATGTTTCGTTAATTAAGTACACTAGTGAAAAATATAGACGTACTTCGTAGTTCCCTACTACCTTTTACACCTCAAAACTATTAATCAATTCAAATAGTATTCTATTTAAAGTTCATATGAGAATGTCTATTTAAATCCTATTAATATAATTTCTATTGTGGTTTCCCCCTTCTGCACTTAATTATTAATGAGTGAGCTGCTAATATCTTTATTGGGTGTGCACTATTTTTACCTAACTTTTACTTACACATAATTTTTAAAGCTCCTTAAGGTTCCAATAATACGCTTGCAAGTCAATTTTGACTATGGTACTTTGAAGCTGTAGTAAGAAATGCGTTATTTTATGAGGAGGATACTTAATGAAAAAGTTTTATGATACCAAGACTGGGGAAGAAATAACTCCAGGGGAAAGAGTCATTATTGAAATCGACTTTCCTGAAAATTTAAAGGATGTTGGAAGATTAGATAAATTCTTGGAAACTTTATTGGAACAAGAAAAAGGATCTATCCAAAAAATCAAAAAGCAGTGACTTTAAAATTTGAGTTTACGGTTCACGATTTTATCGCCGTAAAAACATTTTTTTATGCCAGTTACATTATGGTTGTAAGTATGATTGATGTGCACAGAATAGAAAAAATGAATAAAGCAGATGCGGAAGAAATAATTAAATGGAAATATGAAAGTCCATATGATTTTTATAACATGACAGAGGATAGTCTGACAGAAATGCTGGAAGAAGATTATTACGCCTGTTTTGACGGCAGGAATCTTATCGGTTTCTTCTGTTACGGGAAAAGTGCCCAAGTTCCTATCGGTCATAATACAGGAAGTTATAAGAATTCAAATTTATTAGATATTGGCTTAGGATTGCATCCTTCTTTGACTGGAAAAGGAACAGGTGCAGCATTTGTTAGAAGTGGCATTGACTTTGCTAGGTCTAAATATCACCCAGAGGGCTTTAGATTATCTGTGGCAGCTTTTAATGAAAGAGCCTTATCAACTTATAAAAAACTTGGATTTGAAGTTCTTGCCGACTTTTACACCACTTCAAGTAAACAACCGACTCATTTTTATGTAATGGAACTTATGGAAGACGCTTGAAGTTTATTTGATCATGAATTCCTGCGAAAAATGCATGACGTCTTTCTCAAAATTCGTCCACGTTTTAGCAGACACTACTATTCTCTCTTTGTTTGTGATGTTCTCAAATATACTTAACTTTATTTTGTTCTATAAAATATCTTACTTAAGCTTTGGATGTTACCAGTGTATTCTTTTTACAATAAAAAATAAAATCGGAATTGTTTTAGTTACTCCCTCATTTATTAAACGTATCAAAGCAGAAGGTATAGCAGATAAAGAACTTTCAGCTTTGCTTGCTCGTGATTTACTTGTTCCTATCGTACATGAAACAATTTTTGATGAACTTTGTGAAGTTAGTCCATTGCTTGGATCAAGAAGTGGGTTGAGCACCATAGAAGATTCTATTGATACTATCGCGTCTAAGTTAGCTGAACGAGTTTTTGTACACAATAATTAATCTAAGATGAAAAATGAGTTTTTGCTCAATAATCTGTATATTGAATAGAGGCTGGGACAAAACTAGCCAATTAGAACAAATACGTCAAATTTAGGATATCTAATTCTTTATTAGACGGATTTTTTACTTGTCTGATTTTACGAAATAACGCTAATCAGTGACTTAAGTCCCAGCCTCTTTTATTGATATTACATTTTATTTGATTATTATAGAATAATTAAATTTAAGCAGGGATAATATTACTTAAACTTTCCTATTCTTGTATATCTTTAGAATACCTTACTACTTCACCAACAATATCATTATCAACAAGAGTAAGCAATCCACTCCATTCGCTCCATTCCTGATCTCTCATTTTCTCAATCATAAATCGCTTTTCACCAAGGCATTCCCAAAATAAGACTAACTCATTTTTATTCAAAAATTTATCTAAATGTTTCTTTCGAATTAATATCCTGTGTGGACTATCAAAATTTTCGCTTTCTCTTTCGTAAAACACTACCAGTTCGCCTTTTTTATCATAATAGTAACCATCATGCTTCCGCTGTTCTAACTCCAATTCATCTATCAAAAATCCGCAAGGCATATTAAAAGAAGTAGCCTTATTTTGAGAAGCATCATATTGTTCTTCCCACAAAAATCGATTAGAAGTTCTCATTACTTTTGCAATTAATTTCTGGATAGGTCTTTTGCATTCTTTAAATTTTATTTCATCATTTTCATCTGGCTGCATATCTTCTTCATCAAAATTATAAATGATGGGGATTTCTATTTCCGGATATTTAACAGTTTCAAACTCACCAGTTTCAGCACTATAATCCAGCCAAGCATCTTTCTCTAGCACTTTATATCCTGTTGACCAACCAAACTCACGGTTAAATAACCAATAGATGCTTTGAACTCCTTCAGGAAACCATCGACCCATAAAATTTTTATTCATTAAACTACTTTTTAACAAATCAAATTCTTCTTTCTTAACAAAATATCCTTGTGCCATCAACCACTTATCTTGATCACCAAATTCCTCCCATCGAGATAAGTCCAATTCGATATCAGTATTTCTTAAAACATTATAATAGTCCAATGTTACCCATTCATTGTCTTCCTCATCTAAGAGTAACAATTCTGAATTTAAGGCAAAGAAATTATCATCTTCGTTATTCACCCACTGATTTATATCTTTTCTAGATGCATCTTTTTCTATAAAATCTGTTTCTCTTAGGTTTTTTTTTATTAAATTTGGACGATTCGGATCATTGAGAAAATTATTGTTCAATGTTGGATCGAAATCACGAACATAAGGATTCCAAGATCCGTCAAATATTATTGCTTGGTCTTCATTCCATACATTAGAAAGTTTGTAATGGTCTGAAATTCTGGCCAAAATATTGTACATTGTGATCCACTGATATTTCTTGCCGATTCTCTCAATTTTGTTTAAATTATGTCTGTTATAATTACTAAGGTTTAGTGATTTATCATATTCACCGAATAAATCGTTTTTGTAGCCTAACTCACTTTCTATAAATTTCATTGAGTAATTATAAATATTGCTATTATCCACATCTAAAAAATAATTCAGAGCCGAGCCAAGTACATATCTTCCAAAATCTCCGTACATTCTATCTATGCCTTCAGGTGCCATAGAATAAGCAATAGTATCTAACCCTGAGTCGTATTCACTTCTTACTTTTTCTACTATTGGTATCGAATCTGAGTTGTATGGCGGTATTATTTTTGATTCTTTAATATTTGTTTTACATGCTGGAAATTTAAATAAGAAATATTGAATAATTAGCTTGGCATAGTCTCTTAGTAAAATATCTGGATAAATAGACTGTTTGTCAAATATCGTTGCATAAATATATTCTACTAAATTTTTATAATCTAACTCAGTAAAATTAATAACTTTTGTGCACGCACCAAAGACGATTCCATACAGTCTTTGTATGACATAAGGATCATTTACTAACTCAAACTTTTTTAGAAGTGGTAGACAGAGTGAAAAATCAATCTTCAATAACTCAATCATTGCCTTAGATACCTTGTCTCTCAATAATCTATTTGATGAGGTCAAATGCCAAGATAATAATAATAGCACTAGCCAAGTTTTTTCGCGAGAATTGTCTAACTTTTTGCCTTCATCAAAAAATTTGACCAATTGAAACACTCTATCATGTTCATCCTCGAAGCCGTTAATGTAAGTTGTCCATAAATAATCTCGCACATTTAAAGGCTTATTGTTAAGGATATTATGAAGAAACTCAGCATTTAATGGATTATCCAGTCTCACACTATTCTCAATCAACACGCTAAAAACAGTATCTCGGTCTACATTTTTTTCGTTTACAAAATTAAGAAAATAATCGCTTTTTGTATTTTGTGACAGACGCAAAGAAAAAGATTTTACAAAATCGCTTTGTAGACGATTTCTGTCATAATCATTCTTAACATCATCAATAATATCAATACACTCTTCGCCAAATTTCATGAAAAATAAATTTGTTAAAACAATAAAGGTATCAGTGTATCTCCAGTTAATTCCCTCGACATCACTTATTTTAAGCAAATCATTTCTTAGGTAATTTTTGCATTCCTTTGCGGATGAGAACTTATTGATAATCACTTTTGCATACATAAAATCTTCTAATAAATTGTAGCCGAATTTAAACATTTCTGTATCATCACGCATAAAAGTTAAAAATATTCCAGATCTTGTAAGCGATGATAGGTATAAAAGTTTATTTGCGACTAATCCATAATGATTCCAGAATTTCAATTCCAATAAGTCGTGCTCGCTAATTGTATAAGTTTCATTTTTTAAATGAAACTCTGCGATTTCACTAATTAAATTATTCAATATCCTCCGATCACTTGGTAAACATGCATTTTTTTGTGCTTCTATGTCTGACGCTTCCAAAAAATTCTCAAGTACATGATATAAATCGAACTCACTCCCGTCATAAGCCTTACAGAACATAGTCAAAAACAAAGGATTCGTCATTTCTGATTGAAGAATATAGGATGGAGAAAATGGAATATTATAGTGATTCAAAAATTCTTTAATTGCCTCAATACTATCGTTTTGAAATCCATAATGAGTGATTTCAGGAATTTTATATTCAGCAATTTTTTGTTTGATATTTTGATCAAGAACTGAATTTTCATACCCACTCCGAAGCGAAACGGCAACTTTAACAAAATTCAGTTTCTCTATTTCGCGAAAAAGCATAAGTAAACCTGTTTTCCAAATTTCTTTATTATTACTTTCATTTATTGCGTCAATAAATATATAGACTTTTTCATTGGCTAACTCACCAAGCGTCTCAAGAATATCTAAAAATTCGGAAAAGTTAAGACTAAGTCCTAAATAAGATATAATTTGTTTTTTAATTGGTTCAGAAGATAAAAATGCATGTCCTGGCAACAAAATAACATATCCGTCATTTTTCATAATTGTGTTGGCCGCTTCAGATAAAAGTTGACTTTTCCCCATCCCAGCTTTACCGTTAATGATAAGAACTTTTTTCTGAATGAGATTTTGTTCTAAACTACTGAACTCAAGAGATGAAGGGATTTTTATGAGTGTTTGCAAACGATTAGCTTTGTTCGTATTTTCCTGTTTTTCAATTTTATCTTCAGTTTCTATTTCATTTAACTTCTCTATCTCACTGCTAACTAATTCGAATTCTTCAGAAAAATAACTTTCTAAATCTTCTTTCCAAACAAGGCACTCTTCTATTTTTGCACGATTATGAATTTTATAAGAATGAATTTTGATAAAAATATCACGAGCTAGCAAGTCGTTTTCTTCAGAAAGATAATATTTCAAACCCTTAAGGTTACTGAGTGCATTCTTTTTCTTTTCTTTAATAATTTTCAGTGTTTCCACATTGTTCAAAAAAAGATTAAACTCTTTCTCTGTCTCAGTTGATATATTAAATAATTCATTGTATCTAGTTCCCATAGAATCAAGACTTTGTTCTAATTTTTCCTCAAACCACTCTTTGTTTAAAGAATGCTGTCCAAAGAAGTACTCACCAAGTCTAGGATTCTCGATAACACGATCAATAATTGCTTTATTAGCAATAATTCTAATTTCGATACCAGCAGAATTAAGCAAATCTTTACATTTTTTGTATCCTGCCGAATCCGTGTTTATGTCCTTATTGCAATACAAATAAAAAATATCTAAATCGTTTGAATGATGTTTAATAGTTACTTCTACTGATTCTTTTATTTTGGAATAATTGATATTGGACGAAAAGAATTTTGATTGAAAACTGATCCATTTTCCAGATTTTTCTTCAAATACTGGAAAAATTTCAATACCCGGATGGTTTGGTTTTGAAACAAAATTTTTATTACCGTCAAAAAATTGCTTATTAAAAAGCAGCCTACACAAATCTTCAAAAGAAGAAGTTATATCATCATTTACTGCTGAAAATTGTGTCCAAGAAATATTGTTTCTTTTTGAATTCATTTCATTACCTCTTTTTTGTTTATAAAATCCCTAACCTCATTACCTATAAAATTTTATGCTTCAAAAAAATTTTCTATTATTTTCAGAAAAATAATCATCTTTTAAAATTTCATAAGTAATGACATCACATATGCCTGTATTATTAATTGCTACTTGCCTTCTCAAACCAGTATATCTAAACCCAGACTTGACTAATACTGAGCCCGAACTCTCATTTCTTGGATCAATATGAGCTTCTATACGATTAGCAGCAACTTGAGAAAACAAGAAATCTACCACCACTTGAACTGCTTCAGTTGTTAACCCTTGATTCCAATAATCCTTCCCAATACAATAACCAATTTCTAAAGACTCTACGTGAGGATTGATTGAAACGACACTAATACTACCAATTGGAATTTTGTTCTCCTTTAAAGCAATGCACCATCTATATGTTTCTGGTTCTTTGTATTGAGATATCCAGTGATTCAAAATAGAACTGGTTTCCTGAGTATCATTATGGGTAGGCCAAGTTAAAAATTTCGTCACCAGCTCATCATTTGCCCAATTTTGAAACATCATACTCGTATCTTCCGGCTCAAATTTTCTTAAAATTAATCGATTTGATTTTAAAAATTCCGTTCCTTTATGGTTCATGGTTTCCTCCTGTGTCTCAAGTTTTTAAATATTAAATATAGAAACACGGTTACCTAACTTGTTTATGATATAGTTCACGGTATCAGATGTTACCGGGGTTAAAATCATAAAACTTAAAATTTTTTATTTACTTGATTATTTTGTTTGATTGCTTAGAACTTATCAGATCCATTAATTCAAATCCTGTGTTCATGTTAGAGTAAATCGAACATACTACAAAGAGGTCTTTGTCTGCAAATTTCACAATTTTACTTCTTCCAGCCGATGCTGGTATGTGATGATGGCCATGTATAACTCCAATTACGTTATATTCCTTAAATAGTTTTTCAATTTTAGGTTCAGAACAATTGTATTCACTATTATAAGCATTGCTTTCCATGGAGAGCATATTTAATTCATTAAATAGAGGTGCATGTGAAAGAATTACCGTCGGAATTTCATTGTCGTTATTTAGTAATTTCTTTAAGGTTTTGAGAATAAATTTTTGTTGCTCATACTTTCTCTTAACTAAAGCCACTGGTACTGTGATCCCAATATATCGGATTCCTTCATGAATTATATGACTATTATGTAATACTTTTAATCGTGGGAATCGTTGCTCAAGTTCATATTTAACTACTTCATAGAATTTATGATTGCCTACTGGCAACATGTACCAAGATTCATCTGGATTTTCTAATAGCTGTTTAAACCATTTTCTTTTAAGAAATGGTTTCCATTTTTTCTCTTGAAATTCTTTTCTACTTCTCGGCAATACATCCACTAATTCATGATTTCCCATAACGTAGATACCTTCAATATCCCCATCAGCTACTTGAGAATCTGAAATATCTCCTACCAATATATTGAAATTTCTATTGATGAATGGGAGCTTTCCGTCATTTGAGTGGACATCAGAAACAACATTTAATAAATTTTTATTCTCTGTAGAAAGAACATTCTCAAAATATTTTTCTGTTTCTTTAGGATGAACACTATGTGGAACATAATTTTTTCTGAGGACAGAGATTTCTTTTCCAAATTTTGATCTTAAAATAGGTTTTGCTTTTACGGCCTGGGATTGTTTCGCAATAATAATTGAATTTTCTACACTAATATCTATTTCTTGAGATATTAGTCTAAGCGCTGGCTCAATATCTGATGTATAGGTCAAAAATCCATCTCTTTTTCTACTATTTGAAAAGGATCTCTCTGACTGATTCGTTTCTAATATTTCAACTCTTTTTCCATCAGTTTTTACAGGTAATGAATTGGTGAGTTGAACGACAAAATTAAGGTATTCAAAAATATACTCAGATATTCCAGTATTTATATTCTCACTAAATAAGAATTTACCTGCAATATTTGCAGAAATTGGTCCAGTTTCGTCATGCTGCAGAAGTCGTCCAAGAATTTGAATCTCAAATAATGGATTCTGAAATATGGCATTATAGGCTTTTTCAATTTCCTTATTATTTTTATTCATCCGTTTATTAGTTACTTGAAACATACTCAATTTAATATATTGTTCCAAATTACCTTTATGCATTTCAATATAGTTACGTACCTCTTCCGGATGGAGTAAATATTGAATAGCCGCACGTTGGATGTAGTTTCTACCTGTATCATATGGAATAGCTGAATAGACAATGTCTCCTAGGGATGATACAGCTAATTCTTTAGTCTTCATATTATATTTTAATTCAAAATAGTCGTTTTTAAATAAAGTTTTATTAACAGGTCGTCGGATATTCTCTGGGTAAAGTTCAAATTGTGCAATAAGTTCTGACGGTAGTTCCTTGTCATCTTTTATTGATGTAAAAGGAATCTGACTTTCAGCGATAATTAAAGAATCTTTTGGCTTATTAAATTTCATTAATTCGTCCCATCCTTTAGGTATTCATCCAGAGTTGACTATTTTTTTGACTGATTTGCTTTTAATACTATTCTTTATATTACTTATAACCTAGGATTATTAATTCTTTACTAATCAATCTCAATAGTAATAAATTTATTAATAATTTCTCTTTATTACGTTCAACACTCGTCAACAAGGCATAATTTATTATTAATTTTTATATCATTTATTTAAAAATAGATTATTTATCTATATCGTTAATTGAAAAATAGATAGGTTCATAGTGAGCTCTTCCTGTATGATTTTCAACATAAATATAATATTTTTTCTTTTTAAATTTTAAATAACACTTTTTCCACGTTCGATTAAATTCTTCTTCTTCAATTATAATTGTAAATTCTTGGCCAGAGTCAAAAGTATCCGAATAGCTATCATCCTCTCCTCCGATAGACTCAATACTCATAAATGGCTCATGCCACTTTCTATTTTTAAAAGGAGTAATACCTTCAGAAACAATTCGCGTTGAAATTGTCCCCAAGTTTTTAATTTCAATAATGTGATGCCAATCCTGTCCTGACTTTTCATCTGTTATTACAGTATAAATATATAAGTTAGGTTTTCTATCATACTTAGCAAGCCATAGCGAAACAACAACTGCTCCAAATGTTCCTATTGCAGTTAACATTTCCCAAAAGTTTCCTAAATCCACTTTTATAGTAATAAAAAACTCTCCTTTTATTTTTTATTATATAAAGCCATAATAAACTCAGAAGTAAAACTTTAACATTAACTAACTACCAACGGTCTTATTTTTCAACGAAAGTTATTATTTTTATTTTTGAAGTATTAATTTCTTTAAACTAGCAATACTTCCTCTAAAAAATTTAAACTTGTAACTTAAAGATAGACTTATCTACTTATGGTACAGTTCTCCGTAGTATATCAAAATGAGGTTTTTGAATGAGATTCTACCTTAAAAATCAATAGCACTAGAAATTTAGTTAATATCCTAAAAAAGCTCATAAATCTCTGTATCCTATATTAAATTATTCATTAAACTAGTTATAATAATTCTATAATTTAAACAGATTAAATTCAAAATGCATTCCATTTATTATTAAAGCCATTTCATTAAAAGGACTTAAAAACGAAGTATAGCTTTCAATCATAGAGTTTTTTTGGTGTTCATTCAGGGCTTCAATGCTACTAGGACGAAAATACAAATCTTCTGTACAATTGAATATTGTATAACTTAAGTAATCCAACAGTTCTTCTTCAGTAGAATCTCTTAACTGCGCAAAAAGCACTTTATAATTGTTATCTATATATTTATTGTACGAAATTACAATATTAGTTTTTCCCTCTACAGGGAATACATTTATAAACACACCTGGAATTACAATATCTTCATCTAGATTATAAATATCATGTAGTGTATTGTTTCTCATGTCCTTAGATATAGTAAAATATGAGGAAACCGCGAAATTAATTTCGTAATTCAGTACATAAACAAAACTTTCTATCGTTGAAAAATTTTGATTATTAAAATTATTTTTCAGTAACTCACATTCCAATTCATCATCTTTCATGTCTAGCTGTGCAGTACGATACATTATAATAGCTTGAGGATCAAGTAGTGAACTTGGATATTTTTTAAAAGCATTTCTAAGGATACTCATCTTTCTGATTACCTTATGATATGCTACAAAAAATGCTCTATATGCTAATAAAAAGTTTTGTTGCTCAGTATTTTCGTATGTATTTTGCTCAATTGGTTTAAATATCTCTGTATCATGATAGTCACAAAAACCAAAAAATGTGCTAGCTTTATTTTTGCTAATTTTATTAAATTTGGGTTTTACACTACTATTTATTACTGATGCTTCTATATTGTATACATGTCCTTCTTCGCTGATTCTATTTAAAATTCTGTTGTTTTGGATAGAGTGGGCTGACTTTATATTTCCTTTACAGTCATCATTTTCCGCGAAACAAATTTTAAAATCGGTCTCTCGCCAATTTGTCTTCAGCAGATTTTGCAGCCTACTGTCATTAAATGTGCGGTATGTATTCTCTTCTCTTAAAAACTGTTTAGCCTTTTTAAAACAACAAAATTTAAACTTCTTGTCAGATCCACAAGGGCAACTTTCATATGGGTTTAAACTAATATTTCTATCAATGATTTTCAACATGCTCACCTCCATCAATATTATATCCGTTTCGATTTTTTGAAGTAATATGATTATCAATAAATTAAAATCCAAAACTACTCTTTATTTCTTTTTGCTACACGTTTTCTTGTATTATGCTATGCAGCTTCCTTTATTTGTTTATCGAAATCATTATTAGGATTTTTAAATTCTTCTTTTAAAAAACTTAATGTTATTTTTTATAGCAGAATTTTGTTCTATAATTTTGGTACTCTCTACTTTAGCTTTTAATTTTTCTTTAGTTATTTCTAAATCCTTTTCTTTTGTTTGAATTTCTTTCCAAAATTCTAATTCCTTAAATTCCATTTCATGTTCATGGTTGTATTTTATGCAAGTTTTCTAATGCATTATGTTTTTCTTTCTTTTTTGATTTACTCGTTAGGATATAACTAACATAAGGGGCTGCAATTGCCTCCCTATTATTCCCAAAATGCCAACAATAATTGTGTCACTCATTTTTAGATTCAAATCCCTTCTTAGTAGCTTCTGTTTCGATTATCTATTGAATGTTTTAAAAAATGTTTATAGGTATTAGTCAACTTTAATGCGTATTTGCCCGTACTACTAAAATATCCGTTACTCATTGAAATCAAACATTAAGTCACGCAAAACGCCCTTATAATTTGCTTCAACTAATTTATATTCTTCAGATTCTACGTTTATCAAGGCATTTAAAAGTAAAGCGTATAGCTGGTTGACTCTTGTTAAAGATTCATCTGAGTTTAATTCAATTTTATCTTTATATTTTAACAGGGTATCAAAATGTGGATTATATAAAATTGAAGTCATTATAGTTAATTCACTATCTGGTAAAAATCCGAGCAGTTTTGACCTTAACTTGATGTACTCATCTAACTTTTGAGTTCTTGAGTTATCGCTTATTACAGATTCTCTTAATTCATCTACAATTATCATTAAGTCTCCAATTGGTAAGGATAGTATATTAGAATTTTCAAGTTTATTAGCAAAACCAACAGGTAACTCAAAGCATACATTTAATAATAATATCTCCTTATCTTCACCAAAATGTAAAGGTTTTCCTTGGTGCATGAAATTACCATTTTCAACTATATACTTTTTACCTTTATTTAGTTGTTTTGCAGCTTTTAATATTATCGAATCTAAATTTCTCTTTGTTGTACTTGTATTACCTTCGAGTCTGTAATCGTTATATAAAAGTCCACTTTTACATTCAACTAATATAATTTTTGTATCAGTTTCAACGAGTAAATCGATTTCTCCATACTTGTACGTAAGATTTTTATAAATTGAAGATTCCGGTAAGGAAAAATCAAATATATAATAAGTAAGCTCTTCTAAAAACTCACCCTTATGTGCTTTGTATTTTTCATTCTCAGCCAACAAATAGTGAAAATTAGATATTAAGTGATTTCTATTAAAATAATAATTAGTGAAAAATTTATCTGTCTTTTCTATTTTTATAAATGGCTTTTGTTGTATCTGCTTTATGAATGAATTTTTTGTACTTAAATCCAATTCTGACTCTTCAATTGAAAAATAATCAATATATTTTTCAATCATTTTCAAAGTAATTTCACGGTTTTCCATTTCATAATTTTTCATAATTTTTTTAACTTCTGCAATATTAAATAAAGTAGATTTATTTTGGGCTAAGAAAATGTACATTATCATAAATATAGACTCATCAAACCCATAATTTTCAATCAAGGTTGGCGAAAACTTATCAAATAGCATGTGGAATAAATAAACAAGATGAATATCCGTTAGACTACCATTATATAGACTATATTCAGTAGAAGGAGCTTTCGATTCTACTAGCCTAACAATAGATAATTTATCAGAAATAGTAGTTAACACTTTGAAGTCTAGTATTTTCGTACCTCTCGAATATTTAAAAATTAGGTAAACAATATCCATAATATCATTTTCATCAATTGCTACATATGAGCCTGATGAACTGATGTTATTTTCCTTTCTAAGCATTGAAACTAGAATTGATAAACTATTTGTTTTTTCCCAAGATGATATTTCTGAAATAATATTTGTTTTTAAAGGTTCAATTATTTCATCCAATTCTATTCCCCCTTAATTTTGATTAATTTCTCGTAGTAAAATTCACCCCATCTTAATTATTTAAAGTTATCTTTACATACCCTAGCCTATTTAATTTTTGTGCAAATTAACCGGAATTGGTATCCAAAATTTTACTTAGACACAAATTTTTTAGTTCCTCTGCTTCAACTAAGTTTCCTTTATAAAATAATTTAACTTCATGGTCTAATTACTCTATTGAAAGCGTTGTTCAAATTTTTCTTTACACTTCATCCTTACTTTAAAAAGCCTCACCATTTATGATACATCTCAAAAATATCTACTTCTAAACCTCATTTTAATCTTTCTCGTCTACGTTAATTTTATCACTTTTTTATAATCCGATTCTATGTATATTCGAATTAATTATAACTTTTTCTTTAAATTAAAAATCCCCATATCAATTATAGGGTTAGTTAATTGATTAGCAATTACTTTTATAAATTCACATATATATAAGAGCTTGAAACACACTCTATTAAGGTTTCAAGCTCTTACTTATATTTTTTTACCCCACTGACCCTTCCATCTCATAACTGATCAATCGGTTCAATTCAACTGCATATTCCATTGGAAGTTCTTTCGTGAAGGGTTCTACGAATCCCATGACGATCATTTCTGTGGCGGTTTCTTCGTCTAGACCGCGGCTCATGAGGTAGTAGAGTTGTTCTTCTGATATTTTAGATACTTTTGCTTCGTGTTCTAATGCGACGTTTGAGTTGTGGATTTCGTTGAACGGGATGGTGTCGGATTTCGACTTGTCATCCATGATGATCGTATCACACTCGATGTGTGAGATTGATCCGCCGGAATTTTTTCCGAAGGTCACTTGTCCGCGGTAGTTCACTTCTCCGCCGTCTTTAGCGATGGATTTAGAGACGATCGAGCTGGATGTGTTCGGTGCGTTGTGGATCATTTTTGCGCCGGTATCCTGCACTTGTCCTTCACCTGCCATGGCGATAGACATAGTCGTTCCGCGTGCGCCGCGTCCGTTTAAGTGGATGCTTGGGTATTTCATGGTGGTTTTTGCACCCAGGTTTCCATCGATCCATTCAACGGTTGCGCCTTCTGCGGCTGTGGCACGTTTCGTCACCAGATTATAGACATTGTCAGACCAGTTCTGGATCGTCGTATAACGGCAGTAGGCATCTTTTTTAACGATGATTTCTACAACTGCGGCATGCAGCGAGCTTTCAGAGAATGTTGGTGCAGTACACCCTTCTACATAATGCACACTGGCGCCTTCGTCTACTACGATCAGTGTCCGTTCAAATTGGCCCATTGCTTCATCATTAATACGGAAGTACATCTGAAGCGGCACGTCACAGCGTACGCCTTTTGGTACATAGATGAACGTTCCACCTGACCAGACGGCTGAGTTCAATGCTGCCAGTTTGTTATCGGTTGGCGGTACGACGGTTCCAAAGTGTTCTTTGAAGATTTCCGGATACTCTTTTAACGCAGTATCAGTGTCGGTGAAGACGATCCCCAGTTTTTCATATTCTTCTTTCATATTGTGGTAAACCACTTCTGATTCATACTGTGCCCCTGAACCTGCCAAGAATTGACGCTCGGCTTCCGGAACGCCTAGACGATCAAAAGTTTCTTTGATTTTTTCCGGTACGTCATCCCAGCTGCGCTCTGGTCTTTCGCTGGACTTACGGTAATACGTAATATTATCAAAATCAACTTCTGAAAGATCTGCGCCCCATTCTGGCATTGGACGTTTCAGAAAGTGGTCATAAGATTTCAAACGGTAATCCAGCATCCATTGCGGTTCTTCTTTGCGTTTTGAAATGTCTCGGATGATCTCTTCTGTCAGTCCTTTACCTGTATCGTAAATCGACTCGACATCATCGTGGAACCCGTATTGGTATTCGCTTTTTTCTGGTACATTCACCATGATTGCGTTCCCCTCTCGTGATTAGTTGTTCTTCTCTAAGTGTTGACTCGTCAGGTTTATTCAGTAATGTCTTCGTGCTTCATTTGCCCTTCCAGACCCGTTCCTTGGCTCGCCAATGCTTTCTCCAAGGCTTTCCAGGATAAGGTCGCACATTTGATGCGTGCCGGGAATTTGGATACACCTGACAACATCATCGCGTCTCCTAATTCCATTTCATGCTCTGCATTGTTTCCTTGAACAACTTGCGAGAAATCTTCCGACAGCTTCAAGGCTTCGTCAACCGGCTTTCCGATAATCGCATCCGTCATCATGCTGGCACTGGCCATAGAAATCGTACAGCCGCTGCCGTCGAATCGCACATCTTTTACGATATCGTCTTGAACATTCAGCTGGATTTGAATGACGTCTCCGCAGGTCGGATTTCTCAGCTCGATCTGTGTGGTCGTTTCATCCAGTACGCCGCGTCTTCTGGGTGACTGAGAATGGTCCAGAATGACGGCTCGATATAATTGATCTAGTTTAGTTAAGGCCATTTAAGAAAAACTCCTTCGTGGCTATCAGCGCTTCAACAAATTTATCTGCATCGGCTTTCGTGTTGTATAAATAAAAACTCGCTCTGGCGGTTGCCGGCTGGTTCAAGTATGTCATCAGCGGTTGTGCACAGTGATGACCAGCTCTGACAGCGACGCCTTCCATATCCATCGCGGTTGCGACGTCATGAGGATGCACTCCGTCGATATTAAAGGCGATCACGCCGGTTCTAAGTGAAGCGTCTTTAGGTCCGAAAATCGTCAGTCCATCAATGGCTTCCAGTTTCGGCATGATATACTCTACGATCTCTTTTTCATGCTTCAGGATCGTCTCCATACCGATTCGACTCAAATAATGGATCGCTGCGGCTAATCCGATTGCGCCGGCAATATTCGGTGTTCCGGCTTCGAATTTCCAAGGCAGTTCTTTCCAGGTACTGTCGTGTTCTTCTACAAAATCGATCATTTCACCGCCGAATTCGATCGGTTCCATTTGTTCGAGTAAGGCACGTTTCCCATATAATACACCAATTCCAGTCGGTCCCAGCATCTTATGCCCGCTGAAGGCATAGAAATCAGCATCCAGTGTTTGTACATCCACCGGCATATGCGGCGTTGCCTGCGCACCATCGACAACCAGATAGCCGTTTTTCTCATGGACCCAGTCTGCAATCTGCTTGATCGGATTGACGACACCCAGCACATTTGAAACATGGGCTAAAGAGACGATTTTCGTTTTGTCGGTGATTTTATTGCGGGCATCTTCCAAATCCAGCTGTCCGTCTTCTGTCAGCTCAATATAGACGAGTTTCGCGTTCTTTTTCTTGACTAACTGCTGCCATGGAATGATATTGGAGTGATGTTCCATATAAGAGATCAGGATCTCATCACCTGGTTCAATCACCATTTCCCCGAAGCTTCTGGCTACCCAGTTCAGGGAAGTCGTTGTGCCTCGAGTGAATAAGACTTCTGCCGTTTCACCAGCATGGATAAATTCCCGCACGACTTCTCGTGAACCTTCATATTGGCTGGTCGCCCGTTCCGCCAGTGTATGCACCCCGCGGTGAACATTGGCGTTGGAGGTATGGTAATACGTCTCCAGCGCCTGCAGTACCGCCGCCGGTTTCTGAGTTGTAGCGGCATTGTCCAGATAGACTAACGGTTCATCATTGACGACTTGATTTAAAATGGCAAAATCGTGTTTCAACTGTTCGAATGGAACGGTCATCTGCTGGTCAGCTTCCTTTCGATTGTGTCGACCAATTCATCTCGGATGGCTTTCAGTGGAATCGCTGAGATCACGGATCCCAGGAATCCGCGGATAACAAGTCTTTCTGCTTCGCTCTTGGCGATTCCGCGACTCATCAGATAGTACATTTCTTCCGGGTCGACTCGACCTACAGAAGCGGCGTGTCCCGCTGTGACTTCGTTTTCATCAATCAACAAGATCGGGTTTGCATCTCCGCGCGCTTTATCCGAAAGCATCAAGACACGGGATTCTTGCTGGGCATCTGATCCTTTTGCTCCTTTGACGATATGTCCGATACCGTTGAAAGTCAGTGTCGCACGGTCCAGGATAACCCCATGCTGGAAAATATTTCCAATCGTATGGTTTCCGTAGCTGACAACATTTGAGTCGATGACTTGGGTCTGTCTGCCGCTGCTGATGCCGACAGCTTTCAAGTCTGAACTTGAGCCGTCTCCGATCAGATTCGTATCCAAATCGGCGATCGTATTGCCGTTATTCATGACGCCGATCGCCCAGTCGATGGACGCATCGCGGAAAGTATGACCAGCACGATTGAAGTACGTTGTGGTATTTTCACCCAGTTGATCTACCGCTGAGAATTTGATCTGTGCCCCTTGTTTTGCGACGACTTCGACTAGAATATTCGCTGCGTTTTTCTCTTGTCCGGCAGTCAGGAATTTTTCTACATAGTTGAAGCTTGAATTCACGTCGGCATAGATCAGAACGTGTTTGATGAAGCTGTCTTCAACTAAACTGTTTTGAATAAAAATCGCTTCTAATGGTTCTTCAACGACTACATTCTTAGGCACATATAAGAATAGCCCCGAGTTCATAAACGCTGCATGGAAAGCGGTGATTTTATTTTTACCGGCTTTCACGGCATGCTGCATATAAGCTTCTTTGACTAAGTCCGGATGGTCTTTTAAAGCGGTCTTGATATCTGTAAAAATGACGCCTTTTTCTTTTAAGGATTCAGGCAGTGTCTCGATTACCGATTCATTTCCTGCTTGAATGACACGTGCAGCATCTGCTTTGTCTTCTACGAATTGAGTGATATCAATGGCTTTTTGAGCAGGTGCCCCAGTCAAATTGGGTACTTGCCAAAGCGGCCAGCGGTTGTAACGCAGACGTTCGATCACAGGAAGGTCTAGTTCTTCGATCTGATTCAGAGATTCCAATCGCAACTGAGTCATCCATTCCGGCTCACCTAGTCCTTTTGAGAAGGCTGTAAGGGCATCTGCATAGTCTACATAGTGCTTTTCTTTTGTTACCATATGATTGGCCTCCTCTTTTTATTCGTGTTCTTCCGCGTTGTACTCGATACCCAGTTCTTCCATTAAACCTTTATAGCCTTCAGCTTCCAGTTGGTGCGCTAGCTCTGCGCCACCGGTTTTCACGACACGTCCATCCATCATGATGTGTACGACATCTGGTGTGATGTAGTTCAAGAGTCTTTGGTAATGGGTAATGATCAATGAACCAAAGTTGTCGCCGCGCATTTCATTCACGCCTTTGGAAACGACTTGCAAGGCATCGATATCTAGACCTGAATCGATTTCATCTAAGATCGCAAAAGTCGGTTCGATCATCAGTAATTGCAGGATCTCATTGCGTTTTTTCTCTCCGCCTGAGAATCCTTCATTTAGATAACGTTCTGCCATTTCTTCCGGCATATCTAATAGCGCCATTTTTTCATCCAGTTTTTTGATAAAGTCCATAACACCGATCTTATCGCCTTCTTCCCGGCGGGAGTTGATTGCTGCCCGCATAAATTCTGCGTTTGTGATTCCAGCGATCTCGCTAGGATATTGAACCGCTAAAAACAGTCCAGCTCGCGCGCGTTCGTCAACTTCCAGTTCAAGAACGTTTTCTCCGTCCAGCAACACTTCTCCTTCAGTGACTTCATAGCTCGGGTGTCCCATGATGGCAGCTGAAAGCGTAGATTTCCCTGTTCCGTTGGGTCCCATGATGGCATGGATTTCACCTGTCTGCATTTTCAAGTTGACGCCTTTTAAAATTTCTTTGTCTTCAATGGATACATGTAAATTCTTGATTTCTAATACTGCCATTATGTACCTTCCTTTTCTTTGTCAGATTTTTTGAGGTATTGTCTTGTTATACAAGCGGTTTCCGCTTTGCGTATACTCTTACATTTTAGTCTAATCAATAGACCATATCAAGAACAATGACTAGGCATAAAATGCTTGAATCGTTAAAAAGACGATTACATCAAGGTTTCCAGTTTATAAAAATGATTATTTAGTAACGAGTACAAATTATTCGGCACTAAAAAATTCAATACTGCAGCGTCAAAGACCAGATTTTGTGCTATACTATACTCAAATGGGAATGAGGTTCTCCCAAGGCGATGCCTAAACTGCTGAAAAGCTGATGACTTCTGTGATGACACTGTTCATCCCGGAGTCTCGGCTTTTTTTGATGCTTTGTTTATGGATGGTCTGTCATCTTAAATCATTTTACCGTGAGAGGATTGAAAGAGATGTTAACGAGTTTGGCTTTGATTTTTTTAGTGGGGTTGTTATTGAGCGGGGCTTTCAAGAAGTTGGCACTGCCAGGACTGATCGGGATGATTATTGCGGGTATGCTGCTGGGACCGAATGGACTGGATTGGCTGGATCCTTCGCTGCTTTCCATTTCTTCCAGTTTGAGAGAAATGGCATTGGTCATTATTTTAACTCGTGCAGGATTGTCTTTAAACGTAGAAGAACTGAAAAAAATCGGTTTGCCGGCGATTTTAATGAGTTTTGTGCCGGCAATCTTAGAGATTTCAGCGATCACCGTGTTGGCGCCGCTGTTCTTTGATCTTTCTTATATCGAGTCTGCATTGATGGGGACAGTAGTGGCGGCCGTTTCGCCAGCCGTTATCGTGCCATTGATGTTGAAGATCAAAGCTCAAGGATATGGTCAGAAAAGAGGCATTCCCCAACTAGTCTTAGCCGGTGCTTCCCTGGATGATATTTTTGTGATCGTCTTGTTTTATGCTTTCTTGTCTCTTGCTTCGGGCGGAGCGGTAACGGCCAGTCATTTTTTCACGATTCCTGTTTCGATTATTTTGGGCATCCTCGTGGGAATCATTGTCGGCTGGTTGCTCGGTCAGTGTTTTAAACTCATAAAAATGAACCAGATTGTGCAAGTACTCATCGTGATCAGTGTTTCGTTTTTATTGCTGGCATTAGAGGACAGTTTGGAAGGATTCATCCCTGTATCGGGACTATTGAGTATCATGAGTCTTGGAATTGTTCTGCATCAGTTCTTTCCTGCTGTCGCCGGTAATCTTTCTCCTGTTTACAGCAAGCTCTGGATTGGCGCTGAAATTTTGCTTTTTGTCTTGGTCGGAACAACGGTCAACTTGTCCTATGCTGCAGCTGCCGGCGTATCAGCCGTTTTACTGATTCTATTCGCGTTAGTCTTCAGAATCACAGGCGTTTATCTCAGCCTGATCCCTTCGTCGTTGACCCGTAAGGAAAAGGGATTTACCATGATGGCTTATACACCGAAAGCGACGGTACAAGCGGCTATCGGCAGCATTCCGTTGTCGATGGGCTTATCCAGCGGTTCGCTGATCGTAACGGTAGCGGTTCTCTCTATTCTGATTACTGCACCTTTTGGGTCTATTCTGATTGAACAGTCCTATAAAAAACTGCTGCAGCGAGATTGACGTTTATGGATAAAACCAGAATTAAAGTGATGCTCACTTTCAGATCCGTTTGTCAAAGGATTCTTCTATAAGCTATACTATAACTAAATGGGTGTAATGGAGGATGAAAGAATGAAACCAGTTATTGGAATTCCCGGAAATGTATTAACAAATTTTAGTCCGCAATATGAGAGCCTGCCCATCACCTACACGCCGCATGGATTTGTAGATGGCTTACAAGCTGCCGGCGCTTTGCCTGTCGTCTTCCCGATTTCAAACGAAGAAAATGCCAGACAATATGTTAAGAGTGTTGATGCGATTGTATTGGCTGGCGGCCAAGACGTTTCACCGCTGATTTACGGAGAAGAGCCGCATTTGAAGCTGCAAGCCACAAGTCTGGAACGAGACCGTTTTGAAATGGCGGTCATCAAAGAAGCTTGGGCTGAAAACAAGCCTGTTTTGGCAATCTGCCGCGGTCTGCAGATTTTCAATGTCGCTTTTGGCGGAACGCTGTATCAAGATGTCTCGCTTTATCCTGAAATTGGCGTGCAGCATGTGCAAGCTTCAACGCCGGAGACGGCTGCGCATTCTGTTACGATCGAAGCCGATTCCTGGCTGGGCGGACTTTATGGAAAACAGGCACATGTCAATTCCTATCACCATCAGGCAATCAAGCAACTGGCTGACGTTTTGCGTCCTGTTGCCTGGTCAAAAGATGGTCTAATCGAAGGATTTGAAAGCAATGATGACCAGCACATGACCATCGGTGTACAATGGCATCCTGAGTTGATGATCAAGCAGAATCAAGCGGCTCAAGGATTATTCGATGCTTATGTACAAACCGTCATTGATTGGAAAAATCAATCGTCATAAAAGTCAAACTAATTCAAAGCAGCCGAGATTGAATCGTCCCGGCTGCTGTTTTATTTTATCCTTTTTTACGGGTCGTAACATAATACGTATCGTACGGTTCTTTCAAAATATAGCCCAAATGCTGTGCCAGTTTTACAGAACCGATATTATCGGCATCCCAGTTTGGATACAGCTGGCGGTCTAAGCAGTCCAGTATCAAAGCGGCTGAAGCAACTGCAGCTAGCCCTTTTCTTCTATAATCTGAATGCGTCCCGACTTCTATTTCGATCCCTTCATCATAAACACTGAAGCTGGAAGCCCCGCTGACAACTTTATCTTCGTGAATGACTGCATAGCCGATTCCTCTATTTAAAAAGTCTTTCGCAGATTCAAAGTTTCCGGTAAAGTCTTCTGATAGAGCATGCAACGAGGGCATTTCAATGACCGTCTCATCGAGTTTACGGACAGTATAATCTGACGGCAATTGATTGACCAGGTTTTGCAGGTGCTGGCGGTCAAAAGCATCTGAACTGTTTTCAAATCGGTATCTTGAGTATTTTTCAAAAGCTTCTGCGTGAACCGTTTCGATTAGTTGTTGCCATTCTTCTGATTCCGTAGTGATGAGAACATCTTCTGGTATGTTGCGCAGCAAAGCTTCCACTGCTGGTGTATTCGGATCTCCTGCGAAGAAGGTAAAGATACTGACGGTAATCTGAGCTGCAGTGGGATGATGTAGATCATCGACCCATGCTTCCCCCATATGTCCTTCCAGATAGCTGCGGATCAATGTATCTTCAAAGGCTTCGAAAAACGGCTTGACCAGTTGGCGCTGATTTTCAGGTACTTTTGTAATCATAAGGTTTCCTTCTCTCTTTTAATAATGAAATTCCAAAAAACTGATAATAGATGAGGTTAACGAAGGATAAAGTCACTGACTGTTTCAGCCAGCATGTCGTTATCTATGATATAAGAACTATGATCTTCATTTTCCAAAATCATCAGTTCCGCGTTCGGGATCTTTTTCTCAATCGTTCTGTACATTGAACGGTAAAACAAATCATGTTCTCCGGCGATAACGAGTGTCGGCACTTGAATATTTCTCAAGCTCTCCGGATCAATATTCGGCTCATTCAACATCATATAATAAGCTGGATCTTTTGTTTCTAAGTATTTCTTCTCTAAGTATCTTAAAGGTTTCTGTTTCCAGTCTTTAGGTGAAAGATTGGGACTCAAACTGATCAGTTTCGATAAATAAGTTTCTTGTCTGATTCCAAGAATTAAAGCCATAATTCCCCCATCACTGAAACCAAGAATAGTGACGTCTGTCAGTCCTAATTGTTCAATAAACTGATGGATATCTTCTGAAAGATCCTCATAGTTATACGGTGCAGACGACTTTGAACTTTGCCCGTGGTCGCGGCTATCTACCGCATATATTGTAAACCGCTCTTTCAACTGCTCTGCTAGTACATCAAAAATATGATGGTCTTCCCCATTCCCATGCAAAAGAATCAAATTGGGTCCCTTACCAGATACTTCGTAGTGTAATGTCGTTTGGTCGTTTATATTCAGTTTCATTTAGCACACCGTCCTTTCTAAGCTGCCTCGTTCAGTATAACCCAGTCTGACTATAAACGGTACAAAAAAAGTGCCTTCTCCATTGAAAGAGAAAGCACTTTGTCTATAAGATCTGTTTATAAGTTTTCGTAAGTGTGATGTGTGTTCAATTCTTGGATTTCTCCAGTATCGAAATAGACGATCCACTCAGAAATGTTGGTAATATAGTCTCCGATTCGTTCAATATACGTGCTGACCATGATGTAGTCAGTCGCTCCTAGAACCAATTCTGGATCTTTTTTCATTTCAGCAATTGAAGCTTCTTTGATATCATGTACCAAACTGTCTACTAGATAATCATATTTTGCAATTTCCAGCGCTCTTTCTTTGTCATATTCAACGTAAGCGGACAAAATATCTTCGCCCATTTTTTTGATTTTTTCACCAGCGTCAGAAATCATGCCTTCGACCGTTGCGTTTCGCTTGTTTCCTTTTACGCGAATCGTTGACTTCGCAATACTCACTGCATGATCGCCCATACGCTCCAAGTCGGCAGAAGCTTTCATAACGGTGATGATTTTTCTCAAGTCCGTTGTTACTGGTTGTTGTAATGCAATCAGTTCGATACAAGATTGTTCAAGGTCATGTTCGTACTGGTTGATTTCTTTATCTTCGTCAATAACACCTTTGGCCAATTCTTTATCGTGCTTGACAAAGGCTTTAATGGATTTATAGATTGCTTCGTTAACCATGCAGCCCATTTGATAGAATTTGCGGTGTAACTGTTCTAATTCTTCATCATACGCTCTTCTCATTTTTATACCCCTTCTATTAAAATTCTATTAAAAGATAATGGTTATTCTTATCCGAATCGTCCAGAAATGTAGTTTTCTGTTTCTTCTTGATCCGGGTTTGTAAAGATTTTACGTGTGTCCCCTGTTTCGATGATATGGCCATTCAAGAAGAAAGCTGTTTTATCAGAAACACGAGAAGCTTGTTGCATGTTATGCGTTACCATGACTATAGTATACTCATTTTTCAGATCAGATACCAATTCTTCGATTTTTGCTGTTGAGATTGGATCCAAGGCACTTGTCGGTTCATCCATTAAAAGAACTTCGGGTTCTACTGCCAATGCACGAGCGATACAGATTCTTTGTTGTTGTCCACCTGAGATAGACAATGCGTTACGATCTAAGTGATCTTTTACTTCATCCCAGATTGCAGCTTGTTTCAGTGAACGTTCAACGATTTCATCTAAGGTCTTTTTGTCTTTGATTCCATGTGTACGCGGTCCGTAAGCAATGTTGTCATAAATTGATTTAGGAAATGGATTAGGTTGTTGGAAAACCATTCCGACTCTTTTACGTAATTTATTGACATCCATTTTGTTCGAATAGATATTCTTACCGTCCAGTTCAATGGTTCCTTCAATACGACAAGTTTCAATCAAATCATTCATACGATTCAATGATTTAATAAAGGTAGATTTACCACAACCAGAGGGTCCGATAAATGCTGTGATTTGTTTCTCAGGAATCTCAAGATCTAATCCATGAAGTGCCTGGAAATCTCCGTACCATAATTTTAAATCTTTGATGTTCATTTTAGGACTTTGTGTAGCCAATTTATTTTCCTCCTTTAGATAGACGCGAACTTACTAAGGTCGATAATCCGTTCAAGACTAATACGAATAACAGTAAGACGACCGCTGTAGCATTTGCCTGGTCAACGTGGAATCCTTCATTAGACAAGACGTACATATGCAGAGAAAGTGTTCGTCCTGAACTGAATAAGTTAACAGGGATATTTGATGCAGATCCTAGTGTGTATAGCAAAGCTGCCGTTTCTCCAATAACACGGCCTGTTGCTAAAATGACACCAGACAGGATTCCCGGCATAGCTACAGGAAGCACAACGGTAAAGATCGTTCTTAGTTTACCGGCACCTAGCGCATAACTCGCTTCTCTGATTGGACGTCCAGTTGAAACCAGCGCCTCTTCTGTTGCACGAATAATCAAAGGCAGGGACATGATCACAGAAGTTAAAACTCCAGCAATCAATGAAAGACCAAAACTTAAAAATGTAACGAAGAACAAAAATCCGAATAAACCATACACAATAGAAGGAACAGCAGCTAATGTATCTGTCGCCATACTAATTGCTTTAATCATTGGATTTTTTCTGTTCGCATATTCCACAAGGTAAAATCCAGTAAATACACCGATTGGAGTTGTAATCAGTAAGGTTCCGCCTACTACAAATAAGGTGGTAACAATCGCAGGCATCATTGAAACATTTTCTGAGTTGTAATCCCATGAGAACAGGTCAGGTGTTAGATATAATACTCCATTGACTAGAATGTAAAAAATAACATATCCCAGCATACCGAACGTAATGGCGGCAGCTAAATAAACAAGACCACGGATGATTTTTGCGCTCATAATTAGCTCGCCTCCTTGTTTTTAAAGTAAAGAAAGATGGAATTGATCAATAAAATAAATCCGAATAGAACAACGGCTGTAGCAATCAATGCTTCTCTATGTTGTCCAGTTGCATATGCCATTTCGATAACGATGTTTGTTGTCAGTGTTCGAACCCCAGAAAGCAGATTATCTGGAATAATTGCTTGATTCCCTGCAATGAGTACTACGGCCATCGTTTCACCGATCGCTCTTCCAATCCCTAAGATGACACTAGAGAAAATTCCTGATTTAGCGGCAGGAAGCAAGACTCTGAATACACTTCTTTCGTGCGTTGCTCCTAATGCAACGCTACCAGTGTAATAAGTCTTAGGGATAGCACGTAATGCAGATTCTGATAAGCCGATTACAGTGGGCAGGATCATAATCCCCAGTAAGACAGATGCAGTTAAGACACTGTATCCATTTCCGCCAATATTTTCACGAATAAATGGGGTGAATACTCTCAAAGCGAAAAATCCGTAAACGATAGAAGGGATAGCTGCCATCAAGTTCGTAGCAGGTTTTAATACTTTATACAAAATCGGGGGGCAAAATTCAGCCATGAATACAGCTGTTAATATACCGATCGGTACACCAACGATTGCAGCACCCAATGTGACATAAATCGATCCAATGATCATAGGGAAAATACCATAAAGCGGTACATTATTTGTGGGTGCCCAGTCCATACCGAAAATAAAGTCAAAAAAACCATATTCGGCTATAAAAGGAACGCCGTTAGCAAAAATAAACAAAATAATGAGCAAAAGTGCAATGATAGAGAAACAAGCAGAGAGAAAGAAAACGCCTTTCATAGCCGCTTCTTTAGTGTTCTTCAAATTTAACATCCTTTCCAAGAAAACGATAAGTTGAGTAATTTACAATATTCATAATAATCCATATGACTTCAGATGTCTATGCTCGAACTTACCTGACTGCCATCACTAAACACACAAAAAAGGTATGGAACCGATTGTTTCAAATCGGCTCCACCCCTTTGATACTAACTTAAAGGTATTTAGTTATACTTTATACGAAATTGATCAAGATCTATTATAAGGGGAGACTTACTCTTTGTCGATCTTATAGTGTATCATTTCATTAAATTATCATTTAGAATTACTCAGTAACTTCATCCCAAGTAGTGATCTCACCAGTAAAGATTTTTTGTACTTGATCAAGAGTCAACCCTTCAAGAGGATTTTCGTTGTTGACAACAACTGCAATACCATCAAGAGCAATTGCTTCATGTGTTAGTGTAGAAGCTTCGTCTTCAGAAAGTTCACGAGAAGCCATTCCGATATCAGCAGTTGCATCTTGTGCAGCAGTTACACCAGCACTTGATCCAGTAGCAGAGATTTCAAATGTTACATCAGGATAGATTTCGTTGAATGCTTCAGAAATTGCAGTCGCAACGGGTTCTACTGAAGTAGATCCTGCAAGACTGATTGTTCCTTCGATTCCTTCTTGCTCTTCATAAGCAGCAGCATCAGGTTCTACAGGAATGTACCCTTGTTCTTCAACGATTGCTTGACCTTCAGCACTGAAGATGAAGTCCCAGAATGCTTGAGCTTGAGTAGAAAGATCTTCTCCGTATGCCATGTTGAATGGACGAGCGATTGGATAAGAACCATCAGCAACTGTTTCGTTAGTTGGTTCAGTTCCATCAACTGGAACACCTTTAACTGAGTCATTCAATGAACCTAAAGAGATGTATCCAATTCCATTAGAATCTCCAGATACAGCACTGATAACCCCTTGAGTACCATTTTGGATAACTGCACTTTTTGCTGTCATGTCGTCGCCGCCTTCTGGCTGAACACCAGTAATCTCGTTGAATGCACCACGAGTACCTGAAGCAGTATCACGAGCAATAACAGTAATTGTATCTGAAGTATCAAAATCACCAGATGAAGTTCCTTCTGATCCTCCATCGCCACAAGCTGCCAGAAGTGCAGTTGCGCTTAGTGCCATAATCCATTTTGATGCGTACTTAAGTTTCATTTGAAATCTCCTTCTAAATTGTGATGTGATAGACAGTCGATCTTGTCCTCGATTCCTATACTACAAGTCGAATGTTGATTCATTACTAGATTTATGTTGAGAAAATGTAAATTTGTGTAAATTTTATGTAAATTCACACGCTGAATCCAGCTTTATAGCCATTCATTTAGACAAAAAACACTGACTTTACTACTTCACTTAATAATATCATTACAAACAAAAACTATTTTTGAAAGCTATTATAAATGTCCAGCTGCCGTAGAAGTTGCTTTAAAAATTGAGCAGTACAGGCTGCAGGAAGTAAACAGCTAAGACGATGACAACGATACTGACCATATTCATCCAGAATCCGGCTTTTACCATATCTTCGATTATCAATTCATTTGTACTGAAGACGGCTGCATTGGGCGGTGTGGAGATCGGCAGCATAAACGCACAAGAAGATGCTAAGGCAACAACTGCCATGATCCCATAAGGCTCTACTCCAATCCCCGCTGCCAGCCCGACACTGATCGGCATCAGCATGTTGGAAACTGCGGTGTTGGACATGATTTCTGTCATGAAAAGAATCGTCGCTGTCAGAATGATTAGTATCCATAAATAATTGAATTGATTCAAGTTAGCTAAAACATCTCCGAACCAGAGGGTTAATCCTGAAGATTCGAAAGCTGCAGCAAGTGATAGTCCCCCGCCGAATAATAGAAGCAGCCCCCAAGACAAGCGCTTCATATCGATCCAGTCCAACAGTCTTCCGCCCTTTGAGCTGGGGATTAAGAACAATAAGACGGCGCCGGTAATAGAGATCGTCGTATCAGACAATTCGAACGGCAGAAACCCGCCAAAAATCCATAATAGTCCGATAAAGGCAAACACAATGGCGACCATTTTTTCTTCGATAGACATCGGTCCTAATTCTCTTAGTTGTGTTTTAGCAAAATCTGCTGAAATTCTTCCTTCTTGTTTCACTTTGAATTTGATTTTTGTAATGTAGAAATAAAGTACGATCATTAAAATAATCGTTACAACGATACCAAACAAGAACCAGTCTGAAAACGTCACGTTCTGGTTCAGCATACTAGAAGCAATGGCGACAAATGCAGCATTAGGAACGGATCCTACAATCGTTGCCAATCCGCCGATCGAAGCAGAATACGCAACCATCAGCAGCAGTCCTTTAGAAAAATTATCCATTGATTGCTGATCAAAGAAGTTTTTATCTTTGATCTCAGTGATCAGCGCAATGGCGATCGGCAACATCATTAAGGCAGTAGCTGCATTAGAGATCCACATCGATAGAAAAGCCGTAGCCAAGCCGACACCTAAAATAATTCGGTTACTGCTGGTCCCTAAGACGGAAATAATCGACATCGCAATTCGTCTGTGTAAATTCCACTTTTCAATGGCAATTGCAATGGTAAATCCACCCATGTACATAAAGACGATTGGGTTTCCGTAAGCCATTGTCGCAGTGGCTTGATCTGTTCCACCCGTCAAAGGCAGCAGAACGATCGGCAGCAGCGAAGTCGCCGGGATCGGCATTGCTTCGGTGATCCACCACGTTGCAACCCATAGCGTTACGCCAAGCACCGCTCTAGGCGATGGATCCAGTCCCGTCAGCTGGGGCAGAAAATAAACTAAGGCAAAAAACAACGGACCTAGCAGGAACCCGATTCTTTTGATTCCAAATCTCACAATTCATCATTCCTTTATTTTTTTCATTTACAGCAATAGACATAATAAAATAGCGCATGTGCAGAGGCTGCTCTGAGATGCACTATTTTAGCGTTGAATTTGATGCTGATGTAAACAATCAGTCATTTGATGAAAGTACAGCATTCAAACGATCTGGATAAATAGTCAATTATCCTTGATATTCACCTTTTGTGGCAATATTTGACTTTTCAATATCGTTAATGATAACGGTAATCGCATCCTTGCTGGCACCTGTATGAGTTTCAACAGCTTTAACGATATCTTCTACCAAACCTTTTTTCTGTTCATTTGTACGACCTTTGATCATATCGACATGTACAATCGGCATTATAGTCACTCCTTCACACGTAGTACATTCCATCATAGCATATTTTGCCTTTTAAAATGTTCCTACCAAAAAAAAGAAAGTATTTCAGCGAAATACTTTCTTAAAGAAGCGATTCATTCTTTTTTAATTTATTTTTTATTCAGTGACGGAAACGACTGCTCCGCCCCACTCTTCAAGAATAAAGTCTTGAGTTTCCTGGCTGCGCAGTTCTTCAACTAATTTCAAGATTGCTTCGTTTTCTGCATCTTCAGCATTTACAGCAATAATGTTTGCGTATGGAGAATCCGCACTTTGGATTGCGATAGAGTCTTCTACAGGGCTGATTCCGTTATCTACTGCAAAGTTTGAGTTGATAAATACAACGTCGCCTTCATCATTATTGTACAGTTGAACCATCAATGCCGGGTCATAGTCATACTGGAATTCCAAGTTGCGAGGATTCTCAGCGATATCATCAAATGTCGCATCTGTAATGTCCACGCCTTCTTCTAATGTAATCAAGTCAGCATCACGAAGGATTTCAAGGATACGACCATAATCCGGTGCATTGCTGCTGACCAGAATCTGTGCACCATCCGGTAAATCTTCTAAGCTTTCATGACGCTGCGAGTAAGCTGCAATCGGTTCGATATGGATTCCGCCGACATTAGCAAAGTCATATCCGTTTTCCTCAATCGCTGCTTCATAGTAAGGAACATGTTGGAAGTAGTTTGCATCCAAGTCGCCGTTTGCCAACGCTTCATTGATCAATGGGTAGTCTGTATACGTAACAATCTCTAAATCTACCCCTTCTTCTGCCAGTGTCGGTTTTACAAATTCAAGGATTTCTCCGTGTGGTGTATTCGTTGCCCCGACTGTAATCGTTGTGGGTTCTTCTGTGCTGCCGCTGTCGTTTGCAGCATCTGACGCAGTGTCTTCCCCGTTACCGCATGCAGCTAAAAGTAAAAGTGCTCCTGTTGAAAATAATGCTTTCTTGAAAATTGATTTAGTCATTTTAATTCCTCCATTTTAATATATCGTTTTTTTAAATGTCTTCTAAATAAGTTGGACTAGCGCTTGTCGATTCGTTTCACAATAAAGTCGCCGATCGCCTGAAAAGTAAAGACGATCAAGAGAATGGTGATGGTAGCAACCAGTATGACGGTGTTTCGACTTCTCTGGAATCCATCCAGATAAGCCATGTTTCCTAGTCCGCCTGCACCAATGATTCCGGCAATTGCAGAGAACCCAATGAGTGAAATAGCAGTAACCGTAATGCCCGCTACCAAAGATGGCAGACTTTCTGGGATCAGCACTTTAGTAATGATCTCCCACTTATTTGCTCCCATCGCTTCCGCGGCTTCAATCACGCCTTTGTCTACATCTCTGAACCCCGTTTCAACCAGCCTTGCATAAAACGGTGCAGCTGATAAAATCAATGCCGGAAGTCCCGCTGTCGGTCCAGTGATGGTTCCAAGCAAAGTACGAGTAAACGGAATGAGCAAAACGATCAGAATGATAAAAGGGATCGACCTGAACACATTTACAATCATTGTAGTCACTAGGTAGGTGATACGGGCAGCTGTTCCGCTTCTTCTGCTTGTTTCATATAATAGCAATCCTAGAATCAATCCAATAACGAAAACAGCGATCAAAGAAGTAAAAGTCATATACAGAGTATCTACTGTATTGTCCCAAAGCTTCGGCAGTTCTACTTCTTCCCAGTTAGTATAAGACCTGAGAACGTCTAAAAAACTTTGTTCATTACGCATAATCGATCACCTCAATTTCTATATCGAACGCTTTGATCTGAGCCAGTGCTTGTTCGACTGCTTCTGTGTCTCCTGTTACCTGTACATACAGCGAACCGACAGTTGAGTCTTGCGATTCTTGCACGTTACCTTGAATAATATTTATATCAACATTGCACGTCCTGGAAATCTTGGAGATAAATGGATTTCTGACTTGCTCTCCTTGGAAAGCTAGTCGAGCAATCTTGCCTTCCGGATACTTTTGCGCCAATTCATGCAGAATCGCAATAGTATCCTCTGAATCTGCTGATGTATCTTGTCTGATAAATTGTTTCGTGATCTCTTCTTGCGGATTGCGGAAGACTTTTGTGACTTTGCCTTCTTCAACCACTTGGCCGGCACTCATGACGGCTACTCTATCGCAGATTCTTCTGATGACTTGCATTTCGTGCGTGATCAGTACAATCGTCAGGTTCAACTTGCGATTGATATCCAGCAGCAGTTCTAAAACGTCTTCTGTCGTTTTCGGATCCAGAGCGCTGGTCGCTTCATCACATAAGAGTACTTTCGGGTCATTGGCTAATGCTCGAGCAATGCCGACTCTCTGTTTTTGTCCCCCGGAAAGTTCTGAAGGATACGCATCTTCTCTACCTTCCAGTCCAACGAGCTTGATCAGTTCTAACGCTCGTTTTTTTCGTTTCGATTTAGGAACTTTCGCAATTTCTAATGGAAATAAGATGTTTTCCAATACGGTACGGCTCCAAAGCAGATTGAAATGCTGGAAGATCACCCCGATTTTCTGACGTTCTTTTCTCAAGGTCGCTTTCTTCAATGTATTGAGTGCTTTGCCTGCGAGTGAGACTTCACCATCTGTCGGCTTCTCCAGTCCATTCAATAGTCTGAGCAATGTACTCTTACCGGCTCCTGAGTAGCCGACTATGCCGTAAATTTCACCATCATCGATTGATAGATTGACATCATTCAAGGCAGTGACATTATCGTTTTTTGTTTGATAGATTTTATGAATATTTTTTAACTCGATCAACTGTGTTCCTCCTTCAGTTATTGCTTCAGTTCTTGCTGGTTCTCTGCTATTTTAAAAGCAGATTTTTATTCTGGACACAAAAAAAGCTTCTGTCCTATAAAATCTATGTGTAGATTTCAAAGGACAAAAGCTTCAGCTTTCGTGTTACCACCTTTATTCGCCGCATGCTCACGCATGAGACCTCATCCAGTACTTAGATTAGAGCAAGGCTGTCATCTGTATACTGCGGCACGATATCGGGTGCATCCGGATCAGGCTTGTGAAGATTCATTCACCTGTTCTGCTCAAAGATCATTTTCCACCCCGCCTGCATTGCTGCTTTTCACCAAATCGCAGCTCTCTTTGAATGTTTCTTGGATGTACTCTTCTTATCATCGCTTTATTCTATCGCTTATAACGGTTCATGTTTAAGTGACTTTTATAATATCAGCCCAACTCTTTGAAGTCAAGCAGAAGCTGAAAAAATTTAAGCTTCTGCTTGGTTTCCAATTTGCTGGTTTATTCTACTTCAACCCAGGGCTGATCAGAGAAATCCTCAAACTCAGCTTGATCTACGTCTACTAATTCAATGATCCAATTATCTTCTTTATCTTGTGCATTCAAAAGATCCGGCTCATCTTCTACTTCTGTATGAATCGCATTCACTTTTCCAGACAGCGGAATCGTCAACTCTGTGACTGCTTTAGCGCCCTCTACGCCTAGTAAAACATCTCCCGCTTTCAATTCTGTTCCGTACTCAGGCAGTTCAACGAACATCACTTCGCCAATGTCGTCCTGTCCTTTTTCAGATAAACCTAGTCTATAAGTTTCCCCTTTTTTCTCGATCCATACTCCAGATTTGTGGTATTTAACTGTCATTGCGGTTTCTTCCTTTCACATTATGCCCATGTCTCTTCATATTCCGGTTCTTTGAATCCAATCGTGACATGTCCTTGATCAATTGCCAACGGACGCTTGATGAGCATACCGTTTTCTGATAAAAGCTGTGCCGCTTCTTCAGTCGTCATCTCGTCTAACTTATCCTTCAGCTGCAGCTGTCGATAAACTTGCCCGCTGGTGTTAAAGAATTGTTTGATCGGACGATCTGACTGCTCCATCAGTTCAATCAGCTGCTGCTTATTTGGAGTCGTTTCTTTCAGATTGATCCATTCATAAGAAACCGAGTGGTCATCCAGCCACTTCTGTGCTTTTTTGCATGTCGTACAAGTCGGGTGACAATAGAACTGCATACCTGATCAATCCCTCCTGTTTCAATCGTCTTGTTCTATTATAAGCCATTTTCAGACAAAGAAAAAGAGTGAAAAAGCCTTGCGTTGATCCGCATGCTTTTTTCACTCTTAACGAACTGTTAATTAATTGTTTTGCTGTTCTTCTTTCCGTTCTTTTATTTCGTCTTCTTTCAAGCGATTGACTTTATACAATCTGCGTTTTAAAACCGTGACATCGGCTTCATCCGGATAACCGGTCCAAGAAGAGTCATTGATCTGATTCTGTCTTCTCAACTCAGATTCATATTCAGGGACAGATTCATGCGTATTCCATTCAAAGATAATGGTATTCAGCAACGCTCCCAGCAAAATAATGATACTGGATAAATATAGGAACAGCATGAGGGCGATAAAGGCACCGAATGTGGCATTGGCTACAGCATCTCCTCCTGCAAGATTCAGATAAAGCGAGAATCCTTGGACTAAGATCAGCCAGCCAACCGTTGTAAAGATCGCCCCAGGATAAGAATACTTCATTGTCAGACTATGGTTCGGCACAAATCGGTAAACAATTAAAAAGACAACAAATAAAATCCCGATCAGTACAACATATCTCAAAACAAGGAATTCTTCTATATAAGGAATGCTGAACCCAACGAATTGCTGAACGATATTGAGAATCTGTTCACCGAATACGAAGATAAAGACGGCCAGCCCAATTACGAGCAGAATCCCCATCATGACCAGCACTGAAAGAATCCTCGCGACGATAAAGTTATTCTGCTGCACAGCACCATATACGTCATTCAACACTGTCCGCAAAATATTGATGACTCGACTGGATGACCAGATTGCGGCCAGCAAACCAAAGGAAATCGCTCCGCCGCTCCCGCTCTGCAAGTAGCTTTCAATTGTAGGTCTTAAAACGTCATAAATATCATTAGGAATAATATCAGAGATGAAATTCAGCACATCCGCTGTAGCCATCGGCAGCAGCGGAATAATATTTGCAATAACCAGCAGCACCGGCAGTAAGGATAAAAGCAGGAAATAAGCCATTTCTGCAGCACTCTGACTGACCTCAGCTCGTTCCCAGTTTGACTGCAGTATTCTGATCAAACGGGCCAGCTTATTTTTTTGCGGTATCTTATCTTCATATTTCTCCAACTTTTCCATTTCTTCACTTCCTTTAATCGTTCAATCTTTGTCCGCTCAACATTGAACTGTCTTTGAAATTATCATATCACACTCCAAATCTGAATCGTATTGAAAGGCTTTGAAGCGAGGATAAAAGCAAAGATAGAAGCAAAGATAGAAGTAAAAATAGAAGCTAGATCGGGAAGACAATAAAAAAGCTTTCTTGTCTCGTTATGCTGCAAAGGTTGTCTGCAGTAACCAGCAAGAAAGCTTTTATAGTTTATTTTAATATTACTGATCGTGCAGGTTGTACTCCGCAATAATCATTTGGATTCCTTCGTCGACCGTTTTAGCCGTCATTTCTTTTTCTGACTTGTAATGAACGGCTGCTTGTCCTTCTGGTTCTTGATGAACCGTTCCGATCACTTTGTTTTTCACTAACACTTCTAAGTCTGTGACTGTATCTGTATTTTTGCTTGTCTCTCTGATTTCAACTTCTATATTTTTGTTTCGTTTTGCCATTGTGTTCATCCACCTTCGCTATAACACTTCAGATATTCTGTCTCTTTAGCATACTTCAAACCACAGCGTTGGGCAAGAAAAAACGGTGAAATAAATCGTTATAATTTTAAATTCGAGCTATTTTCAATATACTATTTTTAGTAGAATCAGGAGTTTATTCTGATTTTTATAGGAGGATAAAAAATGAGACTCGTTCAATACTATACGAATTCAAACTCAACAGCTCAGCTCGGTATTGAAACTGATAAAGGTATCCTCAATGCCAACCTGCTGAGTGAACACTTTAACAGCGACAAACAGTTTACGATGGAATCCATACTGGAAGAGCAGACAGAACAGTTGTCACAGTTATCAGAATGGATAGAGACTCTTAATAGTAACAATAACAATGAATTAAACTCTGAATTATATGAACAAAAAGACCAGATGCATTATCTGCCGGTCATTCAAAACCCTGAAAAAATTATCTGTGTGGGTATGAATTACATGGACCATGTTAAACAGGTAGACGGTGAAGTTCCGCTTAGCCCTATCCTTTATAATAAGTTTAAAAATGCCTTAGCAGCCCACGAGCAGGAGATTCCGCTTCCGCCTGTGGCTAATCATGTTGATTTTTCTGCAGAACTCGTTGTTGTCATTGGAAAAGAGGCGAGTAATGTCTGGGAAGAAGATGTAGATCAATACATTTTTGGATACACGGTAGGAAATAATCTGTCTGACCGCTACCTTCAATACAGAACATCGCAGTGGATGCTAGGGGAAACCTTAGACTATTTCGCTCCAATCGGTCCTGCCTTGGTCACAAAAGATGAAATCAGTGATTTGAGAAATCTAGACGTTGTATTGAAATTAAATAACGAAATTGTTCAAAACGGCAATACCAAAGATATGATTTTTGATATCCCGATGATCGTCAGCTATTTATCTAAGCACATCACCTTAAAACCTGGAGATCTGATTTTTACCGGTACGCCTAAAGGGGTTATTCTAGGAAGAGATTCTGATGACCGCAGCTGGCTGACACAAAATGATTTGATTGAGATCACCATCAGCGATGTCGGCACATTAAAAAATCAAATCAAATAAAATAAAGAAATGTATAAAACTTCTCTCTTATTCCTTTTCTGCTTGGCCACATCAGTCGACAGCAGAAAGGGATTTTCTTTACCTGGATTTTTCAATTCACCTGCTTATGTAAAGTTTAGGCAAATTATCAGCGGTTTCTCTCTCTTCATGGTCGTTTTCTGCTAAAATTGATTAATCGAAAACGAATATAAAGGAGAGTATCTAACGATGAAACTGTCTTATACTAAGTCTGAACACAGCTGGATGTTTTATGACTGGGCCGCATCCGCCTTTTCTATTATTATTACAACGGCTATTTTCCCTATTTTTCTAAGCAGCTCTACAGAAGCAGCAGGAGTCTCGAATTCAACTTCCTACTTGGGGTACACGATTTCGGCATATACCTTGATCAGTGCGCTTTTGTTCCCGGTCTTAGGAACGATGGCTGATGTAAAAGGATTTAAAAAGAAATTCTTCCTGTTTTTCTTACTGTTAGGATTGGGCGGCACAGTCAGCTTGGCGTTTATTCCACACACTAATTGGATCGGCTTGCTGATCGGCTATGCCCTCGCTTCCATCGGGATGGCCGGTGCAAACGTTTTCTATGACGGATTTTTAGTGGATATTACCGAACCTGAACGCATGAACCGTGTTTCCGCGCGCGGGTTTAGTTTAGGCTATATCGGAAGCTGTATTCCCTTTATTATCAGCATGGGGATTGTCATGCTTTCTCAAGGCGGCGTTATTCCGCTTTCGACCATTCTCGCTACCAGAATCGCCTTTATCATTACAGCATTATGGTGGGCTGTTTTCAGCATCCCGATGATCAAAAATGTTCACCAGCATCATGGTGTGGAACGCAGACCACACTTGGTCAAACACAGCTTCAAACGGTTATTCAGCACCTTTAGAGAATTAAGCAAGTATAAATCAGCTTTTATGTTTCTGATTGCCTATATGTTATATATTGACGGCGTGGGCACGATCATTTCAATGTCGACTTCATATGGGACTGACCTTGGATTAGAGTCAACGGACTTGCTGGTTGTTTTGTTTGCCGTACAAGTTGTTGCTGCGCCGTTCGCTATTTTATATGGACGACTGGCCGACCGCTTCCCTGGAAAGACTATGATTTACGTGGCGATTGTTATTTATATCTTTATTTGTTTCTATGCCTTTTTCATGTCTTCTCTTGTAGATTTCTGGATTCTTGCCATGCTGGTTGCGACTTCACAAGGCGGTATTCAATCCTTGAGCCGTTCTTATTTCGGTAGAATCATTCCTAAAGACAGAGCCAATGAATTTTTCGGTTTATATGATATCTTCGGACGTTTCGCTTCTATCATCGGACCTTTCCTGGTTGCACGAATCACTCAATTGACAGGACAGTCAAACTACGGTGTATTCAGCCTGATTTTCTTGTTCATCCTAGGATTCATTGTATTGACAAGAGTCCCCGAGACAAAGGCTGGTCGTGAAAACGAGCGGCTGAACGAAGGCGTTTCTTCTTAATCTGCTCAATCAACTCAGAATAAAAAACAGTCTCACGTTTCAGGAAGCGTTCATTCCTGCGTGAGACTGTTTTTTTGCATGCTTTTATTTTATGAGTCTATTCTTTTTCTCCAAAGTCTTTGAGCAGTATGATCATATGCTCAATGCCCTGATAAAAGTCCTGCAGTCTGACATTTTCATTCGGTGCATGCGCACCGGACTTCGCCCAGCCTGTTCCGCTGCCTAGAATCGGTACACTTAAGTATTCTCCGAAACCATGCATGGGACCTGTTCCAGGAGAGTTCGGGTTCAATACGATGTCTTCTCCATAGACTTTTCTAGCAGATTCCAAGACCGTTTGGACAAAGGGATCCGTCAGATCTGTCCGAAACGCTTTTTCTCCTGTGATCAGCTTTAATTCTATATCACTGAATCCTTGAGCATCCCAGTGACGACGTATCACGTCATAAACATCCTCCGGATCCATTCCCGGGACTAAACGAACGTCGATCTTAGCTTGCGCTCGTCTTGGCAGCACGGTCTTGCTGCCGGGACCGGTATACCCAGACAGCATTCCTGAGATGGTCATCGTTGGATATAAAATAAGGGCTGCCTGCGGAGACCAGGTTGTCTTTTCAGTAATCAATGGTTGTTTCAAACCGTAGTTTTCTTTCAGCTTTTCTCCATTGAATGGAATTTTTTCGACAAATGATTGTTCCAGTTCTGTTGGCGGCGTCATCAGCTCATAAAATCCATCGATCGTTACTTGATGATCTGCATTTCTGAGTGAGCTTAATGCATGCGTTAATCGCCAAGCAGCATTATTCACTACAGCCCCTTTAGAAGAATGGATATCCACCTCTGCACTGTCTACCCAGGCATCAAAATAAGCGATCCCTTTGATGCCCGCATCGATTGTAAACCGTTCTTCATTATCTTTGCTGCCGGCTTCCCAGATACATGCATCAGCTGCAAACAAGTCCGCATATTTCTCTAAGTAAAGGTCGATCGTCGGACTCCCGATTTCTTCCTCTCCTTCAACTAAGAACTTAATGTTGCAAGGCAAACCATCTTCAGACTCACTGAGGATCTGTATGGCATTCAGTCTGGACATAAAGTTGGCTTTATTATCAGAAACTCCGCGGCAATATAAAATATCATCCTTGATGGTCGGTTCAAAGGGTTCCGTTTTCCATTCATTCAACGGATCTTCCGGCTGCACATCATAGTGGTTATAGAATAGTAATGTTTTTTCAGCATTTCCATTCTGTCCGGCTTTGAAGAACCCGTAGACGATCGGATGACCGCCCAGGTCTTCTAACAGCTTCGCTTCACCGCCGAAAGACTCTATCAACTGCTTTACATAATTCGCCGTTTCAGGAATCATTCTTTTCTGAGTTGAGACCGATTGTAACCTTAAATAATCGAAAAACGGTCCCTGATTTTTTTCAGCAGTCTCTACTATCTTTGTTGTCCATTCAGTCTCCATTCAAACGCTCCCTTTACTTTCCAATTTAACATTCGATTTAATTACCAAAATCCTGAAGCAAGTATGCCATATGTGCTGTGCCTTCGTGGAAGTCTTTCAGACGGACCGATTCATTCGGTGCGTGAGCTTTAGAGTTCGCCCAGCCGCATCCGCTGCTCAAAACAGGCAAGCTCAAGTATTTATCAAAATTATACATTGGGCCTGTTCCTGCATTGTTGGGAGAAAGGACAATATCCGTTCCTTCTCCGTAGGCCTTTTGAGCAGATTCTACTACTGTCGTTACGAAATCATTCGTCAAGTCAGAACGGAACGCTTTCTGTGCTTTGATCAACTCTAATTTAACATCTTCAAATCCATGTTTATCCAGATGTGTTCTGATCAAATCATGGATTTTTTCGGGATCCTGCCCCGGCACGATGCGGCAGTCCAGTTTTGCAGATGCTGCTCTTGGCAGAACCGTTTTACTCCCGGGACCCGTATAGCCAGAAATAAATCCGCAGATGGTCATCGTCGGATAGAAGGCTAATGCTTCATTCGGTGTCCAGTCCAGATCTTTTGTGATCAATGGGTGTTTCAGTCCATATAAAGCTTGAGTTTTATCTTCATCAAACGGCTTTTTACCAACGACTTCTTTTTCCAGGTCTGTTGGCGGCGTTATGTCATCATAAAATCCTTCTACGAGTATTTGGTTATCAGCTGAACGTAAACTGGCTAAAGCATGTGTCAGTCTCCAGGCTGCATTATCGACAACAGCTCCGATAGAAGAATGAATATCCACGTCTGCACTTTCGACAGCCAGATCAAAGTAAGCCATTCCCTTGATCCCTGCTTCGATCACATAATTCTCATCTTCGTCTTTACCGCCGAATTCCCAAATACATGCGTCTGCTTTAAATAGATCAGCATATTTTTCTAAGTACGCGCCTAATGAAGGACTCCCGTTTTCTTCTTCTCCTTCAATCAGGAATTTCACATTACACGGCAGCCCTTCTTCGGTATCCAATAAAGCTTCGATTGCATTCAATCGAACCATCAGATTTGCTTTATTGTCCGCCACACCGCGGCAGTATAAAATGCCGTCTTTCACAGTCGGTTCAAAAGGTGCACTTTCCCACTCATCAATCGGATCTTCCGGTTGAACATCATAATGATTGTAGAATAAGATCGTTTTCTCTGCATTTCCTTTTTTTCCTGCTGGGAAATAAGCATAAACGACCGGGTTGCCGCCCAGGTCATCCAGAATCTGTACTTCTCCGCCGGTTCTTTCCAGCATTCCTTTTACATATTCCACAGTCTCTGGAATCATGCGGTCTTGGGTCGACACGGATTCAAGTCTTAAATAATCAAAAAATTCATCCATGCGGTCGTCAATGACTGTCTGCAGCTTTTCTTCTAACGTACTCATCTGTTGGGTTCCTTCTTTCGTTATAATTGGTTTCTCTCATTATACCTTAAGGTGAAAAACAAAGAGACTGAATCTGAGATTTCTAAAACCTGTTGCCTTTAGAATATTCTCGATGATTCAGCCTCCCCTTTATACTATCCATTTATTTAAGCTATAGAACTGGGACCATCCCGATTCGTTGTTCATTTAAGCGTATTTTTGACCTTCTCGCATCAATCTTTCGCGTTTTTTCTGATACAACTCGATTTCATCTTCGTGACAATAGATAAAATGCTCTGGTGCGATCTCATGCAACCCGACTTTTGTCAGATCCTTATAATTGTGGTACTCAGGATCATACTCTGTTCTGACGCGTGTTCGTTCATTTTCAGGATCAGGCGTCGGAATTGCTGAAAGTAATGACTCCGTGTACGGATGCAGCGGCGCTTGATACAGTTCATCTGCTTCCGCAACTTCCAGCATCCGTCCGCTGTTCATTACACCAATTCGGTCGCTGATATATTTGACCATCGATAAATCATGGGCAATAAACAAGTACGTCAGATTATTTTCTTTTTTCAAGTCTTTCAGCAAGTTGACCACTTGTGCCTGAATCGATACATCCAAAGCGGAGATCGCTTCATCAGCAATGATAAAGTCCGGCTCGACTGCCAGCGCACGAGCAATTCCTACCCGCTGGCACTGTCCACCTGAAAACTCTTTGGGATAACGATTGGCAAACTCCTTGCTGAGTCCAACGGCTTCCAGCAATTCATACACTCTCTCAGTCCGCTTTTTGCTGTCTTTGTAAAGCCCGTGAACCTTTAGTGCGCCTCCGACAATATCTTTGACGGTAATTCTCGGGTTCAATGATGCATAGGGATCTTGAAAGATCATCTGCATCGATTTCCGGAAGTCCAGCAGCTGTTTGCGACCACTGATTTTTGAGATATCTTTGCCTTTATATAAAATCTGTCCGCCGGTAATGTCGCCGAGTTTGATCAGTGACCGTCCAGTCGTTGATTTACCACTGCCGGATTCTCCAACCAAGCCGAATGTCTCACCTTCATAGATATTGAAGCTGACATCCTTGACTGCTTGGACTTCATTTTTCTTTCCTTCGTTAAAATACTTTTTATATCCATGGATCTCAACAATCGTATTTTTTTCTTTAACCTCTGCTGCCAATGGCTTCACCTCCAACTTGACTACTGATCTTTTTTGATGTGAATAGTGCTTCGTATTTCGCTTTTCGTCGAATAACTTCTGCTGGCGGTGTCACATCCGGCGCATCTGGATGCAATAACCAGGTTTTTGCATAGTGCGTATCTGTTACCTTGAACATTTCAGGTTCTTGTTCAAAATCAATTGCCAATGCATAATCATTTCTAGGCGCAAAAGCATCTCCTTTTGGCGGATGCAGCAGATTCGGTGGTGAGCCTGGAATATTGTACAGATCCGTCTGGTGGATATCCAGCGTCGGCATAGATGCCAGCAGTCCCCATGTATAAGGGTGCATTGGATTATAGAAAATTTCATCAGCTGTTCCAATCTCTACAATTTGTCCAGCATACATAACAGCCACTCGATCCGCCATCTGTGCTACCACTCCTAAATCATGGGTAATGAAGATAATGGATGTTTCCATTTTGTGTTTCAAGTCATTCATCAAATTTAAGATTTGTGCTTGAATGGTCACGTCTAAAGCCGTTGTCGGCTCGTCAGCAATCAAGATCTTCGGTTCGCAAGCTAACGAAATAGCAATCATAACCCGTTGTCTCATCCCGCCGGAAAATTGATGCGGATAATGCTTATGCGTCTGTTCCGGATTTTTAATGCCGACAAGTTTCATCAACTCGATTGCTTTGTCTTTTGCCTTTTCTGCCGGTACATTCTGATGAGCGATGATCGGTTCTGCAATCTGTCTCCACACTTGCATGGTCGGATTCAAAGAGGTCATTGGATCTTGGAAGATCATGGCAATATCGTTTCCGCGGATCGATTGCATTTCTTTATCTGAGATCGTCAGTAAGTCTTTGTCTTCATATAAGATCTGACCGCTTTCTATAATCGAATTTTTCTTCGGCAATAAACGGTTGACGGCTTTTGTTGAGACCGATTTCCCTGAACCGGATTCTCCTACTATGGCTAATGTCTCGCCTTTTTTTAGTTCAAAATTGACGCCTCGAACAGCCTGGACTTTCCCTTCGAATGTCTTAAAAGAAATGGCCAAATCCTTTACTTCCAGCACATTTGTATTATCCATATGTTCCCCACCTCTATCTTTCCTTATTCTCTTACCACAACAGGACGCATCAGTTGATACGTCCTCTCGGGCAACCCTGCAGTTTTCAGTATTTCCTATCTTTTATTCTTGAGGCTCAAGCGTCCATTCATGAACGTCATGTAGTGAACCTGCCCAGTATTCATTGGTTCCGCCATTCAAGTAATCCACTTGTACGGAGAACTGTGAATCTGAGTAAAGCGGAGCGAGAACTCCTTGATCTTGCATGTATTGTGATAGTTCTTCGTAAATTGGGAAGCGTTCTTCAAAACTTGTTCCTGCAATCCCTTGTTCTAGTAAATCATCGATGACTGGGTCTGCTGTACCTGTATTATTTGAAGAAGCTCCGGTTTGGATATAACTTGACACGTTCGGGTCAACAGTGTGTCCGAAGCCCATCAGACCGATATCGTAATCCATATCTTGAGCTGTCTGCAGCCAAGTCGGGAAGTCGTAGTTTTGCTGATCGACTTGAACACCGATCTCTGTCAAAGCTTGTTGGATCAAGTTACCATTTTGTTCTCTGACAGCATTTCCTGTAGGCACACCGAATTTAAGCGGTTGGCTGAAGTCGAATCCAGCATCTTCCAGCATTTGTTTAGCCAGTTCCGGATCGTATTCAAGCGGTTCTACGGCATCTGATTGGTATGGACTTGCTGAAGAATACATACTTGCCAGTACTTCTCCACGTCCTTCCAGCAGATTGTCCACAGGCAACTGACGATCAATTGCATGGATCAATGCTTTACGAACTTCCGGATCAGGGAAACGCTCATTGTTGATGATCATATATTGACCATTAAAACTCGGGTTTTCCTGAACAACGATGCCTTCTGTTTCTTCAAGAATAGAAACATCTTGAGTCGGGATCATTCCAATTCCGCCTCCAGCAGTCATATGCAGATTACCAGCTTGAAGTTCTGTGACCAGTGTCGTTCCATTCATCACTTTTCCGTAAATCGTGTTGATTTTCGGAGCACCTCTGTAATAGTCAGGGTTTGCTTCTAAATGAATATAGTTCCCATTATCATATTCTGCAAAGGTATAAGGTCCGCTGAATACGCTTGGTTGAGTTGCTGCTTCTGAATTTGAAATCTCAGACGGTTCGATTTCTCCGAAAACATGTTCCGGTGCAATCAATACGTTAAACCCGATAAATTCTTTCATCAACGCCGGATCGACTGGCTGCTTCGTTGTAATCGTCAGTGATTTATCTCCAGTGACTTCAACACCTGAAAGTGAATCTGCACCTTCTGCTAATTTTCCTGCATCATCTGTCCCTTCAATCAACGTTGAACTCGTCCCTAACGTTGTTTCAACTTCTGGATCCGCAATAGCATTTAATGTAAAGGCTACGTCATCTGCCGTGACAGGTTCCCCATCTGTCCAGTTGGCTTCCGGATCAATTTCGATCGTGAAGGTCTGATTGTCTTCCGTCTCAAAACTGGAAGCTAACGCACTATCCCATTGATCCGCTTCCGGCATAACCAGCAAGCTGTCATACATAAACCGCTGAACCCATTTCCCCGCTACACCTGGTGCATAAAATGGATTGAAACTGTCTGGTGCATTGGTCATTCCGACCATCAATGTGCTGGTATCTCCTTCTTCAACTTGCGGCCCGCTGCTTTCTCCTTCTGTACCGCTCGCTGTATCCTCAGGACCTGGTACCGCTGAATCTCCACAAGCTGCTAATACAAGTGTTGAGGCAAAGATTGTTGCTCCGAATTTAACGTTCTTTTTCCAATTTGACATGTAAATTCTCCCCTTTTATCAGTCGTTCAATTTAGCGATCTGATGATTCCCCAACCCTCAGATGCTTGATTATTCGTCTAATGGCTTGCTTCGTTTATCCTTTATTCTCCCCTTCAACGGCTTCTCTTAATCCTTCACCGATAAAGTTGATGGCTAATACTGCAACAAAGATCAAAATTCCGGCTGGTACCCATCTCCATGGTTCAGCTGTCAATACACGAATCGACTGGGCGCCTGATAAGATGTTCCCCCAGCTTGGTCTTGGCGGTTGTACTCCAACACCTAAGAAACTCAAGGAAGCTTCTGTAAGGATCGCTGTTGCGATTCCGAAAGTTGCATTAACCAAGATCGGTGAAATGACATTCGGCAAGATATGAACAAACAGAATACCGAATGTGGAATACCCTGTCGCCTCAGCTGCTAAGACAAAATCCTGTCCTTTCAGTGTCATGACTTGTCCTCTAACCAGCCTGCAAAGCGGCGGCCAGCTTAAAACTCCCAGCACAATCGTTACGACCCAGATTCCTGATCCTAGTAAAGAAACCAATGTCAAAATGACGAGAAAGAATGGAAAAGACATGAACGCTTCAGTCACTCTCATGACAATCGCATCAATCACTCCGCCAAAGTAGCCAGAAACCAACCCCAAAGTGGTTCCAATCACAACGTAGATCGCGACTGAGAATAACCCGACGGTCATAGAGACTTGCGTACCATGAATCAGACGTGTCAGTACATCTCTTCCAATATCATCCGTTCCCAAGAAAAAGTTGTCATACGGTGCTGCCTGGAACTGACCTACCGAAGCATCTCTAGGATGCGGCGAAATCTGTTCAGCAAATATCGCAACCAATATCATCGCAATAAAGATTACTAAACTGACAACGGCCACTTTATTTTTAAAGAAACGCTTGGCAATTGTTTTGAAATAACTATCGCCTGCTGTGACGACTTGTTCTGCCGCGCTTCCAGGGAAATTGACACGTTCTGTCGAATTGACCAGATGAAATAGTGCATTTGCGTTTTTATTGTGCCCTGCATTTTGAGCCATTTTCATCTCCCCTTCTCTTAATTGTATTTAATCCGCGGATCAACTACTGCGTACATAATATCGACCAATAGGTTCGCAGCCAGTACAACAACAGCTGACAAGATGGTTACGGCCATCAGAATCGGATAGTCCCTTTGCTGAATTGCAGTAATCGTCAAGCGTCCAAGTCCCGGCCACTGGAAAATCTGTTCTGTTACAATAGCTCCGCCGACTAGTCTGGGTAAGTCTGTCCCAATGACGGTAATAACCGGGATCAAAGCATTTCGCAATCCATGCTTCGATAAAATCGTTTTCTCCGCCAAACCTTTAGCAGTAGCTGTTCGCATATAATTTTCTCCATATACCTGAATCATTGTCGAGCGCATGTACCGGGCCATATTAGCAATGTAAAAAGCAGATAAGACAAATACCGGTAAAACTAAATGATGAACCACTTCAAAAAATCCGCCGCTGCTGCCCAATTCGATCATCCCGCCAGTCGGGAACCAGCCGAGTTGTACAGCAAAAATATAAATCAGTCCTAATCCTAAGAAAAAGTTTGGAATCGACACACCGACGAATGAGCCGCCTGTCAACAGATTATCAATCCATGTTCCCTGCTTTCTGGCACTGATGATTCCAAGTGGAATCGCAACGATATAAGAAAACAGCAACGTAGATCCCATCAGAATAACCGTCGGAACCAGTCTAGATACTACAATCGGCAATACAGCATATCTAGTAGAAAATGAATTCCCGAAGTCTAGTGTCAAAGCTCTGCCCAACCAGCTGATATACTGGATCGGCAATGGCTGGTCCAATCCCAGCGCTCTTTCAGTTGCAGCAATCTGTTCAGCTGTCGCATCTGGTGTTACATATAATTCGGCTGGATTACCTGGAGTCAAGTTCACCATCAAGAATGCTCCAATTGAAATCATAAATAATACCGGTATCGCTGTAATCAGCCGTTTAGCAATATATTTTTGCATAGTTTCCTCCCCTTTTCTTGCACTTTACGTTGATCGTGTACTCTAGCAGCTGCCGTCTAGTTTAAATATTCATCGACAATCGCTAAAAACACTTCCCCTGATCTTAGTAAAGATTGTTCATGAATGACGAACCGCGGATGATGATGAGGATAAGGTGCATCGTCTTCTGGAAATTTCGCTCCAACTCTCAAGAAAGCACCCGGCTTTTCCTTTAAGTAGTACGCAAAATCCTCTCCCCCCATAGCGCCTTCTACTTCCTCAATCTCATCTTCTCCAAAGACGGTTAAGAATTTTTCTTTCAATTTGTTCACTTCTGCGGCATCATTTTGGATTGATGGATAACCTCTTACATAATCAATATCCAGCGTGGCGTCAAATGCTTCTGCAATACCGCTGCTGACGGACTTCAGTTTACTTTCGATCATATCCTGAATATCTCCATGCATCGTTCGAACGGTTCCATTGATTTCTGCTGAATCGGCAATAATATTATAGGCTTCTCCGCCGGCATTGAAGCCTGCGAAAGTCAATACGGCCGGCTTGACAGGATCTGTCAATCGACTGACCACCTGCTGCAAGCCCGCTATGATCTGTGCTCCAATTGTCAAAGCATCATGAGTGTCATGCGGTGCCGCACCATGTCCGCCTTTCCCTTGGACCTTCATCGTAAATGTATCCGAATTTGCCGAGCCAAAACTATAGTTGTATAATACTTTTCCTAGTTCCTGTTCTGCTCCTAAGTGAATCCCAAAGACATAATCAACACCATCCAGCGCACCCTCTTCTACCATTGACTTGGCTCCGCCAGGCAATAATTCTTCAGCATGCTGATGCAGCAATACAACATTCCCTTTCAGCTCATCTTTATGCTGTGCGAGAATCTTAGCGGCACTCAACAGCGATGCGGTATGTCCATCATGTCCGCAAGCGTGCATAATCCCTTCGTTTTTAGATTTAAACGGAACATCCGCTGCTTCTTTGACTCTTAACGCATCAAAGTCTGCTCTTAAGGCGACTGTCGGTCCAGGTTGCCCACCTTTGATCGTTCCAACAATTCCGTAACCATTTCCGACATTCGTTCGAATCTCATCGACTCCAAAAGATTTTAATTTTTCTTCAATGAATTTTGCCGTTTCTTTTTCTTCAAAGGAAGGTTCTGGATGCTCATGTAAATATCTTCTCCAGCTGACGGTTTCATCAAAATTCTGTTTTAGTTCTTCTGCCCATGATTGGTATGCCATGATCCTTCTCCTTCTTTCTCCCTTATTTTGTTTATCGCTGTGAAGTCTGTGTCCGTTAGCTGTCTATCCGACGGTCACGGAAGCTTCTGCTTTGCTGGTTTCTTTTTCCGTTAAATAATGATCAATAATCGATAAGAAACATTTTCCTCCAAGCAGCAAAGCTCGTTCATCGAAATCAAATTTAGGATGATGATGAGGATATACGATCCCTTTTTCTGCGTTTCCGGAATTTACAAAGAAGAAAGATCCCGGTTTTTCTTGCAGGAAGTATGCGAAATCTTCTCCACCCATACGAAGGGGTGTTTCTTCTACCGTCTCTTCACCAAACGTCTCAGTAAACAAGTCAGCAATCAAAGCTGTTTCAGCTTCATGATTATAGAGAGCAGGATATCCTCTCGTGTATTGAACTTCGCAAGTTGCATCGTGCGCTTCACAGATTTGCTTAGTCATCGTAGAAATTTTTTCTTCTATTAAATCTCTCACTTCAGGCGCAAATGTTCGAACCGTCCCTTTTAGTAAAGCTGTGTCCGCAATAACGTTGTTTGCACCATCGCCCGCTTTGAATGTTGAAAAAGTCAACACTCCTGACTTCTTAGGATCTTTCTGCCGGCTGATGATCGACTGCAGTTGGTTCACGACATAGGAAGCCACTACGACAGAGTCAACAGTTGCATGCGGATAAGCAGCATGTCCGCCTTTTCCCTGAATCTTGATTTCAAAAAAGTCTGGTGCTGCCATTGCATACCCTGAACAGTAAGTAACTTTCCCATATTCCAAAGGGGATCTTAAATGCAGTCCGTAAATATAATCTACATCCTCTAATACGCCTGCATCGACCATTGACTTTCCGCCGCCTGGAAGCACTTCTTCTGCGTGCTGGAAAATAAATTTCACTGTTCCTGACAGTTCAGCTTCATACTGTTTCATTACTTTTGCAACACTTAGTAATCCAGCTGTATGTCCGTCATGTCCGCAAGCATGCATGACACCGGGATTTTTAGAAGCAAAAGGCAATCCTGTTTCTTCATGAATCCTTAAGGCATCAAAGTCAGCACGAAATCCAATCACTGGACCCGGCTTTGATCCTCTTAAGTAAGCAACGATTCCTCCGCCGCCTACACCTTCTTCGATTTCTTCATAACCAAATGATTTTAATTTCTCTGCAATAAAAGCTCTTGTATTCCATTCTTCAAATGAAGGTTCTGGATGCTCATGTAAATGTCTTCTCCATGAAATAGTGGTTTCAACATTCTCTACTAGCGCTTTTTCCCAATTTTCGTATCCCATTCTTCACTCGCTCCTTCATTTTGTTGAATGTTCTGAATATTTTCAGCAATTAACCATCTTTTTCTAATGTTTTTCAAATTTTATATGTATTAAATGAAAAAGTCAATGTAAATTGTCAGTAAATATAATATTTATTTCTCATACTTCGTCCTTTATAATATTCGTTTTTAATTCTAAGCGATTTGGAATCGATTGCACTATTTTGTGTCTATTTTGTGAACGATAAATTACTTTACCTGGTATGGTTAGCTAATAAAAATGAATGTTATAAAAAAATAATATCAAACATGATGATTATGACTTTTCAGGTGGTAATTTATGCAATTTGTTGAGAATATTCTCTTAAATATACAATTAGAGATTTATAATTTTTTAATATCACTCTTCTGTTTGGGAACTCTTGTCCAAATTATGAATGTTATTTCTTATAGTTCTTTCATTTATTCTACTTGACATTTACAAGTGAGTAAACTCACTTTATTATTATAGTATCTTATGTTCTGAAAAGGGAAATACGTTAAATATATTCAACAGGAATTCAGTGTAATTCTTTTAGGAGTGAGTAAATGAAAGAAAGTCCACAATATCAAGAAGCAATTGCATTCGCAAAGACGTTGGGAATGACTGAAAGAGAATATCTTACTTATCTGCATGAAAAGAGTCAATCTGTTAAGTCCGTCATGTTGAACGATAGCGAAGGGTTCAAAATCTTTTTAAAAGAATTCCATACAGTGCTGGATGATTTAACAGTCTGTACTAAAGCAGATGAGACAAAAGCGGCAAAAAAAGAACGATCTATGGAAGCGGCAGCTGATTTGTTGCAGAAAGTCAGTTCAGATCCAATGCTATTGGTTCAAATGTATGAACACTATCAGTATGATGCAGACGACGGCTCAAATCCTTTAGTTAAACCATAAAAAAACCACACTTTGATGATTCAGACAATGTTCTGAGCCAGCAAAATGTGGTTTTCTTTTTTAAAGCTTGCTTAAGGTCTCTCCTACTTTCCCTTTAATGAAGAGGTCTACTTCTAATGCTTTCGTATCGATCGCCTCTTGGTTGATCACAACAACCCTTTTGCCATTAAAATGATAAATAAGGTTTTTTGCCGGATTAACGGTTAGAGACGTGCCGGCAATAATCAGCAGATCTGCTGCTTGAATCGCTTTTTTACTTCTGTCCATTACTTTTCTATCTGGATTTTCCCGGAAATAGACAACAGACGGACGGACGATACCATTGTCGATCGGGCATCTTGGAACATTCTGCTCATCTCTTTGAACTTCTTCTGGCAGGTATTCACGAAGACACTTCATACAGTACCAAGTACGATTATGCCCGTGCAGCTCCTGAACAGAGCGATGTCCAGCTTTCTGATGCAGCCCATCGACATTCTGAGTAATTACGCGAATATCTTTTCCGTTCTGTTCCATTGCAGCCAGTACTTGATGTGCTGCATTGGGCTCAGGAGGTTTTTGCTCCGGTTTAGGTCGATTAAAAAAGGCTTCAGGATGTTCCATAATATACTTTATGTTCATCACTTTTTTAGGATCAAGCTGTTGTTTCTCTAATTTTGTATATCGTCCTTCTCTAGAACGGTAATCAGGCAGTCCGCTTTCAGTTGACACACCTGCACCGCCAAAAAACACGATAATTTTCGCTTCATCTATATATGCTTTTAATTGCTTGATCTGAGGATCCATCTTTTTCCCCTTTCTGTCGTTCGCTTCTATTATAACAACCTTAATAGATTCCTGCATTATTCTCAGCTTAAATAAGCGAACAGACTTTCATTTTTTGATAAAGTGTGCTATACTATTTAATAGAAATGATAGAGTTATTCTATGATTTCCAACTTAGTTTTATCTATATCGGGGTTGTTACGGATTCGACAGGCATAGATTGAGCTTGAGTTGCGTTCCGCAGGCGGCGGCTGCGTACCAACGTCACAGTTAAATATAACTGCTAAAAACAATAATAACACTTACGCTTTAGCTGCGTAATAACAGCTAATTAGCGTGATCCGAACTGGCATCGCCCACGTGTCACGTTTGGGTCCTATAATTAAGTGGGATACGCCAAAGCTTTCCGTCTGTAAGCTTTGGAAGAGATTACCAGACTAGCGACGCATGATGCCTGTTATACGGCTAGTGCAGAGCGAACTCTTAATCGTATAACTATGAACGTAGAGGCTTAAGTGCCAATGTGTCTGGACAGGGGTTCGACTCCCCTCAACTCCATAAAGAAAAAGTTATAAGAAGAAACAAGCCTGTAAACGCCGAAAATATAGCATTTACAGGCTTTTCTTTTTTGTGGTGAGACGTTATTTAAATATATGAGGGGGAGTAAAAAGGGGAGCAAGAAATTAAAAATCAATATGATTGGAAAAACGTTCAGCAAAATCGTCTCTCTGAGCTTTTGTAAGGTGGGTATAGGTGTTTTGTGTAGTAGAGATATCGAAGTGTCCTAAGCGTCGTTGAATCTCTTCCATTGAAGCACCAGCTTCATAAAGAAGAGTGGCATGTGTATGCCTTAATTTATGAACGGGTATAGGATCAAGACCAGCTTTTTCAGCTGTACTTCTTAACCATTTGCGAGGTTTGGAAGGTGAGAGCCATTTTCCGTACTCACTGACGAATACCCACTTATAAGGATTGTGTTCTCTCCATTCTAGTAATAGTTCGAGTGTCCTTATTATCTATAGTAGTCATTCGCTTACTCGTATAGTTTTTAGGTTCTTTCAAATAGAGCTCTGTTTTATTATTTGATCCAGCAACTGTACGTCTGCTGATAGCTTTATCTACTCTAATCATGTAATTAACAGGGTCAACGTCTTCCCAAGTTAACGCTAAAGCTTCTCCTTTTCTTAATCCAGTAAAAGCAAGCAATCTAAGCAAAGCTTTAGCTTGTAAGTTATCAGAATCGTCGAGGACATCCATAAATTGCTTTAATTCTTCTGTTTCATAAAAAGTTTTAGTTGCTGCTTTTTTAGGTTTTCTAGGTTTAGAAACAAGTTCACAGGGATTAGAGAGAATAATTTGTTGTTTCCTAGCATGATGGAAGACCCGACTCATTTCATCCAGCCATTTGCTGGCATTGGAAAAGGCGCTCCATTCGTTCACCTGCTTCTGGATCATGTTAGCGTCTATTTTGCTAATTAGATAAGACCCGAATTCTGGAAGAATTCTATTGTTAAACATACCATCATTCTTTAATAGCGTCGACTCAGCAACAGTATTTTTGTATGAATCTCTCCATGACTCATATACATCTTCGAAAGTCATTTCTTTTTTATCTTTCACTTCATAGTATGTTTTATTAGCGACTTGTGCTTGAATTCGTTTTAAGACTATATTGGCTTCCCGTTTCGTTTTAAAGCCTTGTCTAGTAGTCTTGGATTTCTTTCCAGTCAAAGGGTGTACACCAGTATAGACTGTAAACTTAAAAGCTGTTTCACCATTTTTCTTTTTGTATTTCTGTATTTCAGCCATTTTCATTCACCTCACATATGTTATAATAGGTACACAAAAGAGACCTACGCTGTAGGCTTCTTTTCACTAACACACCTAATCTTCTTGGCGGGAGGGTAGGTGTGTTTTTTATTTATTTTACAATATAATTCTCAAAGTCTTCTCTGAACTCATTTTTGTACTGTGAAGTATCAGAGTAAAATTTAAGTCCTAACAGACGGACATCATCATTTTCCGATAGGATCTCAATATCATCCCGTTCTAATAGAGAAGTCAGGAAGTCTTCTTTCCATTTATCAGTCAATCTTAAATGATCACCTTTAGGTTCCAGGAAGACCTGGTAGGTGTAGTTTTCGTCTTGTAAGTAGAGCAGGAAGTCGGGCATGAATCCTCGTACACCGTCAATTTCTACTATTTTTATCTTACGTTCGTTTCTAATCAGATAGACTTCTTTATATTTCTTTTTCAATTCCTCGATATAATCATTGATAAAATCGATAAAGGAATCTTCAAGGTTATTCACTATAGCTTTATCATATATAAACCAATCAAAGTGTCTCATGGATCGAGGCTGTTTGACTTCTGTCATGTCTGATACGTTTGCATTCACTTTGTTCATCTCTACATAATAGTTATTGATAAGCTCAGAGAATGCTACTCCCTCAAAGACAGGCGTACCACGTTCTTTAGAATAATTCAGACGTATTTTTTTCTCGAGATACTCAAAGAACTGATCAACCATCTTGAGTTTTTCTTTTGGGTTTAGATCTTCAAGATTCATTGAAACTGGTGCAGATATGTTTAATGTTGCGTTACCTAAAAAATCAGGACTATTTAAAAAGTCTTGCATGCTGGATAAAGCAGGAATATAATTCTTGAAGTTCTCAAACCTAAAGAACGTATTACGTTGAATTGCTTTTTGTTTATATACTGAATCTATTTTCCAGGACAGAAGATGTGTATCGAAATTAACTTTAGATTTTACATTTTTTCCAAATTGTTGTTCAATAGCAGGTTGAAAACTTATGTCATACAAATCATAAGCGTTATATTTCTCCAACGTATCAAAGTCATCCGGAGTTGTTTCAACAAGTTTATTAATATAAATCTTGCCGTTCTTAAAGATTGGATGCTTTCTGAAGCTAGGCTTTATTTTAGCTTCTAGTCGTTCATAACTATCTTCTTTAACTTGAATGTTAGCAGCTTCAAGTGACTTATTGAGATTCTTGATATAAGAGTTCTTATTAATTGTATGGTAGTGCAGGGACTCTATAGCCTTCAGATCGGATCCAATGGCATCGAAACGTCGTTTATACGATTGTTCACCTTGATGTTCAAAAGGGAAGTAACGGGCTCCACGGCCAATAAGCTGAGCTTCACTATCTGTAGTTGTTTTTGTAGTAGATGCACCTTCACTCACTCGAACAATATCAAAAAGGTTCAATACATCCCAGCCTTCATTCAACTTGGCTACAGCAAAAATTGTTCTAATTGGATTATTTGGTTCTTCCAGACTATTAAGCATGAGTGCATTGTCTTCAGACAGAAATTCTTTACTATTTGCATTGATAGTCGTTGCATCAGTAAAGTCCCATTTGAGATCTTGGAGAACGTGACTCAAATCTTTTGTCTTATAATAATGGAACATTTTCCCCCAGATACCTTGGTTATATTGGTAAAGTGCATATCCATGTTCGATTGTATCTGTTAGTTTATCAAGGGTTAGTGATTGTATCATATTCAGCAATGTTTCGTTAGCTTTTACAGATGTAGCAATTTTATTTGATTTAAATAAAATAACGGGCTTTATCGATACATTGTTATCATGAGCTATATATTTACGGTATTGGCTGAGTAAGATAGCGTGAAACATTTTATTATCGTCATCTTCATCAGCTCGAAGGAGCATTACGTTTTTAGAATAGCCATCATTCATAAAATGTTTTAAGTCATATTGGTATACGATCTTATCACGGTATTTATCGAAAAGAGCATCTTTGTTTAAATCGATAGTAGCAGTGAATTCCAGGAGTCTATTTTCTGGATTCAACGCTAATAGTTTACTTACAGTATTTTCCCAAGTTTTTTCTTCTGCTTCTTTAGTGTTTAGTTTCCGTTCATCACGTTTAGTTAAAGCGTTGATATGATGAGCCTCATCAGCAAGCAAAACAACTTTATCCTCTTCTAATGAATCAAATGTTAATGAATTTTCTCTAGGTTCAGTTAGATCCATGTGTAATTTCTGTATAGTCGTAAGCTTAAGATATATCGTATTTTTGTCTGGCAGTGACGGGAAGACCTCAACAATTTGAATATTAATCTTTTCTCCATCTATAGTGATCCCATCTTTTGTAAATAGATATTTAGATGAGGACAAGTTTGTTAAATTATCAAATGTTTTTCTGATAATAGCATCTGTATTAACAAAGAAGATAAAGTTTTGGTGATTGTGCTGCTTGAATAAATAAAGCATAGTTGCAGCAAGCACCAAAGTCTTGCCTGATCCAGTAGCCATATGGAATAATAAATGATTAAAACTCATATCGGCATTATCCGATTCTTGAGCAAAAACAAAATGTTCCAAGGCTTCTTGCTGATAAGGTCTTAAGTCATGACTCAAGTTATCCGTAATATAGCTTGGTATTTCCGGTGGATTCTGAAAGAGGTTGAATGAATCAGCTATTTTTTTGTGTAATAGTTCCTCAGCCAATTTATTCGCCTCCTTGACCATAGAAAGAGTGATTAAACTGTTTAACTTCTTCAGAAATATCATATTGAGTATCATCAATTTCAGAATAATTTAGATACAATTGGTTCATATCTAAGACATCAATCAATACTTTTTTCTTTTCGTCTATGGATAGGGTAGAGAAATGATCATCTTCAACAGTTACTTTGTTAAGTTCAACTTTGAAGTTTAAGTAGGCAGATGACATCATTTCTTCCAATATGGTTTCTAACTGTTCTTCTGATGCAATTTCATTCAATTTATCGATATAATGTTGATTTAGACTATCCAATTCAGCATAGACGAAACTACCACCGCCTCGCCAGTCTACCTCTTTAGATATACCGCCTTGTTCACCCTCGATTACTTTTTGAAGACGATGGACTGAAACAGTATTTATATAATCCATTTGTTCAATTCCTATGAATTTGCGATTCATCTTCATTGCGACTGCCTGAGTGGTTGCGGAACCCATAAAGAAATCTAATAATAGGTCGTTTTCATTGGTAGCTAATTCTATAACAGTTTTTAAGAGACCTTCTGGCTTTGGAGTAGAAAATACTGCTTTACCAAATAAACCCTTTAACTCTTTATTAGCCTCTCTAGTAGTTCCAGAATTCAACCAAATGTTCTCAGGAGTTCTTCCGGATTGATCTGATAGATAAATTTTTCTAATAATGCCAGAATTATCAGCTTTAAAAATTATTTCCCCAGTAGATATTTTTTCTTTTACTGTTTTTTCAGACCATCTCCAACCATTATCAGGCGGGCTGATAATGGAGTTGTCGGGAGCGATAATGTTATACTTCAAAGTTTCACGTAAATTAGGGCTTCTAACGTCACCAGATCTCCACAAGCCTTTTGGGTCATTATCTGGATTCTTATAATTTATGTTATCTTTTTTTGTTCGCGGCGCTTCAAAATTATCTAATAAATCTTTGTTTTTTGAATATACAATTAGGTGATTATAATGTCTTGAAAAGAAACGTTCATCATTTTTACTTTGTTTAGTATGATTCCAAACTATATCAGCAATAAAATTATTTCTATTAAAAATTGAATCTAATATTACATTTAAATAGTGACTTTCATTACTGTCAATATTAATCCAAATACTCCCACTCTCTGCCAGTAATTCTTTTGCTATTTCCAAACGGTTCTTCATAAATGTCAGCCATGTGGAGTGGTTAAAACTGTCGTTGTAATTGAAACCATCATTATTGGTGTTATAAGGCGGATCAATATAAATCAATTTTACTTTACCAGCATAACGTTCTTTCAGGGTATGTAGAGCTAAGAGATTATTACCTTTAATGATCAAATTATCATTATCATTAAATTCTGTAACCTCACGTTCACCATCTTTATCATACTTATTCATGTTTGTTAAAACTTTAGGGGAGAATAGGGTATCAATTTCTTCTTTTGCAATCACATTATGATAATAGACTTCTTTTTTATCCTCATCTTCATTAGACATACCGCCTTCTAACACACAATCTTTAAAAGGGAAGTCTAGGACCACATCTGTATTGTAATTTAGGTATTTACCATCGCTGGTTAATCCAATTTCATTTCGGTATTTTGTATAACTATTTTCCCAATAGGTTTTATATCGCAGCATTTCGATAAACTCTTCTACTTTAAAAATGGTCATGTCACCAACTGAAAGGGCATAGGCCTCTTTAATTTTATCGTTAGATAGTAAAGCAGTAATAACTTTTTCATCGTAGTTTCTAAGATCTTCGATAACTCTATTTTTTAACAATGTTTCTTCATCCCAATATTCAGGGAAATCAGAAAGCACAGTTTTTATGTTATTCAATAGTGTTGTTTCTATTGTTGAGTTCACTGAACATTCTCCTTCATGTAAATTATAATTCTACATCTACTCTTAAAGCTTTCCCTACAATCTTGGCGGGATTCTCTTCCGTCACTATGTAAGGGGCGTAATCTTCGTTTAGCGGTTGTAATAGAATAGTTTTTCCTTGCTTAATTACTTTCTTTAATGTTGTTTCTTCATCACCATTAACCAACACCGCAGCAATTTCTCCACTTTCTACATCTTCTTGTTTACGGCATAGTACATAGGATCCATTAGGAATCTTAGGCTCCATACTATCACCAGTTGCTTCTAAGAAGAATAATTCACCATGATAATCTAAATAGTCTTTAGGGACTTCACGATACTCAGATATATTTTCTATTGCAGTGATGGGATCACCACATGCGATTTTACCTAAGACAGGGATGCGCTCGAAGCCAGTTACGGGTATCATGTTTTTCGCTTCAGTTGGTGGAAATAGATCGTTAATACTTACGTCTAGAGCTTCTGCCAAATCGAATAAGACATCTTGATTCGGGGAACGATATCCGGTCTCATAATTAGAAATAGTTGCTTTTTTTGTTCCGATTAAGTTACCTAATTCTTCTTGAGTCATTTTCTTCATTTTTCGATAATGTCTTATTTTATTTCCGATAAAGTTATTTAATTTATCCATAAAATTTTTACCTCCTTCCTGTTTATACTATTCATTGTACACACTAAAAAAATGGAAATCAACAAATAATACACATAATGCAAACTTTTGTGTTGACGATTATATGCGTATCGTGTACTATGTGAATGTAGACAGGATGTAAATGGATGCAATGGCATTTAATTCGAGAAAGAAAAGAACATGGAGAAACACAGAAAGACTTATCTAAGTTACTAGATATTAGTGAAAATGCCTATAGACTAAAAGAGAAAGGAGATAATCAATTTAAAAGTGAAGAAATGTTTTTGATAGCCGATCATTATAATAAAAGTATTAGAGATATTTTTTTACCTAACAAGTACACGTTACGCAAGCACAAGCGGAATGAGGAATAAAATGAATTTAAAAACATACTTATTTGAAAGTCGAATGGTAAGAATGATAGAAAAAGAAAATGAGCCGTGGTTTGTAGGAAAGGATGTAGCGGAAATACTAGGCTACTCCAATTCAAGTAAGGCAGTATCTAATCATGTTGATTTAGAAGATAAAAGGTTTGAAATGATAGCACATTCCCGAAATGGGAATCTGTCAGAAACTAAAACGGCTATCATCAATGAATCAGGATTTGGTATTACGTCAATATCTTGGACACGCTTTAAGAGAATTTCTTAATGAAACATGGACCCGTTTTGAGGCCTCAAGGTTTCGGTAAACGTTCTAACCGCTGACGCTTTTTAGAACATTTACCGAAACCATGAGGATAGCTAAAGTCTTTCTATTTAACCGTCCTGTGGTTCCGTCTAACTTAAATGACTGCTTGATCTAAGTATGCTTGCTCAATGGCCAGGGGCGTTCGGTTCCCAAGTGCCGAGTGGATTCTCTTCCGATTGTAGAAGGCTTCAATGTATTGAAATAATTCTCTATAAGCCGTATCGAAATCAGGATAATTTTTTTTGATAAACTTCTTCCTTTTTTACGATAGAATGAAAGGATTCGATTACGGCATTATCGTGAGGACTCCCTTTCCGACTGAAACTATGACGAATCCCTTGTTTTTCCAACGCAGATTCATACGCTTCGCTTGTGTACTGTGAACCAAGATCAGAATGGAGAATGAGGCCTTCGGCCGCACCGTATCGTTGGGTTGCCTTGGTTAAAGTATCTAAGACCAGATCCACAGTCATCTGTCGGCTAAATGACCAAATGGCTTTCCGTGAATATAAATCAAGGATCGTGGAGAGGTAACTCCATTCATCTTTCCCTGTCCAAATGTAGGTTATATCCGTTACCCATATTTGGTTCAATCCAGTGGTAGAAAAATCTTGATGTAATAAGTTTACCCGATCGTCTGACACAGGATCAGCGGACCTATGTGGCCGCCATTTCTTTTGTGTAATGGAACGAATGCCCTGTTTATGCATCAGTTTTTGAACACGTTTGAGACTGCAGTCTTCGTTTTCTTGAGTAACCAAGATTGCATAAATTTTCGGGGCACCATACACACGCCCACTTGATTCCCATATGCGTTCAATTTTTTTTGAGGATACGCCGATTTTCACGATCTCTATGCGATTCCTCGCGATTAATACGTTCATAAAAACTTGAGCGTGGAATCGCAAACAATTCCAGTGTTCGCTTTAAATTGATGTCGTCTTTAATTGCGTTGAGTTCGAAAATAAAGTCATCGCGGTCTATTTTTGAGTGAACATGGCTAAGACCTTTTTTAGGATATCATTGTCTGTCTTAAGACGGGCATTCTCTGCTTTGATTTTTTCGATATCTGCTTCAGAATACCCGGTTTTTTCATCCGTGGAATATTTTTTGATCCACCGATAAATGGTTTGTTCTGCTATGCCATGTTCCTCACTTAAATTCTTTACTGAATGACCATTTTCGTACAAACTGACTAGTGTTTTCTTATAGTCGACATCATAGGTTCTTCGATTTGACATCGATAGACACTCCTTTTCGATAGTTTATATTCTATCAAAACGTGTCCAGGATTTCATACTAACATCAGCATGTTTACTCATCTTAGATGGGGTGTCAGTTCAAGCGGAAGAACTTAGTGATGATGCATTAGATGAATTAAGTTATAATGACTTCGCCGAAGCTCAAGAGATTTTCGATGAAAGATACGGAGATGAAATCTTGAGTGAGCATGAGAAAGATGACTTAGCTGTCTTGATATTGAATGAGATTGCAAATAAAGCTAAACCGTTCAATAACTCAGAGATAAATTACTCTCTTATGGCCAGCTCTTCAAGTATATTGCCCGAAGCATATAAAAAACTCAACTCTAAAGAAAAGGCATTGGTTAAAACAAGTCCATCTCAAGCTTTGCACGTATACGCTGCATCTAAATCTGCAAATCAATTATCTATAACGTACTTCAAAAATGGAGGTAACGATAAAAATAATGGTAATGCTTTTAAACATGCTTATTGGAACGTTTTAATGTATGTGCAAATTGGCTATAATGGTGCAAAAAAATGGGCAGACGCCCACGAATATGGACATAGTGGTGTAGCTACCACAATGGACTATAGAAATAATGAAGTGGGCCGGCAAACTGGGAAAACTCTAGTTTCTCAAGTTAAGAAGAAACACAAACGAAAACCTACTTATTTAGAAGCTAGAAATGCTGTCTTTACAAAAATCAATCAGGGAAAACTATATAGAGTTGTGAACTCTAAACTAGTTAAGACAAATAGCTCAGATAATATTAGACGGTAGTATAATGAGTTGGAGTGGTCGTATGAATTTAAAAAGAGTTTTTATTCCTATATCTATTATAGTTATTCTTTTATTGGGTTTATGGATTTATTTAGAAACTAATAAACCAGAAAATATACTTACAATAGATAACACTTCAAGCAGTACAGTGAAAAATATTAATGTTTACCTAACCAAGAGTACTGATGCTGATGATCAAATCATTTACGAAAAAGAGTTTGGTTCTGTTAGTGAGATTCCACCAGACAGCTCAAAAGATATAGTATTTTCAGAATCTACTGAAAATGAACCCTTTAACATCGTCCTTGAATATAAAGATATGAAGGGAAATATTCATCAAGATTTTGTCAATAATTATATTCCAGAAAATTCTAAACATTTTAACCATACTCAAGTTATAGAAAACGTCGATGAAAACGGAGTAATAACATTTAGAAGCTATTAACAAAGAAGAAAGCCCTCATCCAATTAGGACGAGGGCTTTTAAACTGGTCGATTTCGACTAGTTTGAGATTAAAAAGTACCATATAAATGAAAGTACCTTTTAAAGCTTAAAAAAAGCAAACTTCCCTTTGCTTTTTAGTTTTTTTTAACAATCCGAGTAAGACAAATTTTAGTGAAATTTTCCATTTGCTGAAGAGAGAGTATGTGATTCATCGAATTACTGTATACAAATTCTGAATCGTGGACTTATATTTTGCCATTCTAATAGATTAGATTCATTTACGCTTACTTGTGAGTTAATTTTACGGTAATTTTGAAGGGACATATGATTATGTTAAACTTTAACTACTGCCTATATACGGTTATAACAAAAAATGATACATAAAAAAGGATGCGCTACTTATGAATTCAATCGAAAAATACTGGAAAGACTTTGCACAGATAAATAATTTACCAAGTACTCTTCCGGAGGCTTGGATGTTTGGCGATGGTTCTGAGTCTATGGGAGACGAACTTGGAGCTTTAGTAGTAAATGGAATAAAGACTGGAACTTGTTCTGCTGAATGTGTTTATGAGTTGGAGGGTGAAGAACTGCAGAAAGTTGGACAGTATGACATCGTACTGGACGGCAGAGAAAATCCTTTAGCCATCATTCAATACACTGACATTGAAGTGTTACCCATGAATGAAGTTTCGGAAGCCTTTGCTTTTTCCGAAGGAGAAGGCGATAGGAGCTATGAGTATTGGTACCGTGAGCATGAAAAGTTCTTTACATGGGAACTTGGTCTATACGATTTGCCATTCACTCCTGATATGCTGGTCGTTTGCCAAACCTTTAAAGTCGTAGATATTTATGGAAACAAACAGAATAGCTAAGAAAGGAGAATTGCATTGGTCAAATTTGGACCGAGGAAACCGAGTTTTAAAAAGTCTTTTTCTGCAAGAACAACAGGAAGAGCTAAAAGAGCTGTCAAACGGTCGATTGATCCTACTTATGGTAAAAAAGGAGCTGGATGGATCAAGAATCCGAAGAAAGCTGCCTATAATAAAGTGTATAATAAAACGACTTTTTCCGTTACTGACGGTACTAAAACTCCTTCAAAAAATAATGACTCCAGCTCAGGATGTGCCTGTGGTTGTATCATAGCAGTGTTGCTTATTTTACTGGTTATTATTCTTGCCATATTTTGACGAATCTTCGCAGTGTACTGAGTTGATGGAAGATTATGTTATAGCCTTAATAAACGACTGTCATAGCTACTTGAAATCAACAGAATCTAAAAAAAGAGCAACCATTATTGGCTGCTCTTTTTGAATATACTCTTCAATTCATCTATGCGGATCAATATTTCTTTTTGTGCTTCTATGTGAAAGGCTCTTATACAGTATCCAGAAGGAATCTTTTTAAATCCTTCTACAGTAATCATCCTATTTCTCAATCCCTTAAAGCGATCATCTGGAGAATCCAGCATAAAATGGTCTCCTCTTTTTATCTCGTAACTCTTACTAATTGTTTGGCTTCTAACCGCTACTTTAATCTTCAAAACTTTCCCAGCGCCGTCTTTTATAACCGTCGCCCTCGTTATCCTTTTATTCATATCCATCCCCATCTAAATAACGTTTATTATTTTATTGAATTCATTATACTATAAATGGTTATTATTACTGAATCAGGATGCTTACAACTGGTTTAGCAGGATTGGCTTTCTTTCTAAAAAGTCTTTTAAAATAGACTTTTTTCTGAGCTTCAATCGTTATTCTTTGTAACTCTCTTTTGCTTTGGTGTCAATCCCAGTAAAGGAGGTGTTCATATTGGCTGATTTGTATAAATAAGGTACGGATGATGTAGCACCAGGTGAATATGTTGAATGTGATGAAAACGGAGAAGAAGTCTCTGATCCTCGAATAGTTACAATAGAAAAAGGGGACCGCTTGCCGCCTACTCAAGAAAGCGGACATATGTGGAAGAAAAAATAATGAATTTGCGAGAGCTGTTGATGCAGCTCTCTTTTTTGGTTAAAAAAACATCCTGACGATAATGCCAGAATGTTTTCTCACTGTTTATTCTGCTGTGTCCGGCATTTCCACTTCATTGACAATCACTGTCGCTGAGTCGCCAAGATAAACCAGTTGCACCATTCCATTTTCATCGATCCAGCGCAGACGATTTTCAGTATACTCTATATCATAACTGCCTTCTGTTTCATAGATGACATCTCCATCTCGTCCGACAACTTTCATTTCTCTGTAGACAGAGTCTGTATCATATTCTGTTACAGCTTGTCTTTTCGCTCTCTGGAAACTAGCTGAATTGATGTGCATCATTGTGAAGAATCCGGCAATCGCAATGATCAGAATGCCTGCAACCGCTATACCTGCTTTTAAAGGTTTTGTTTTTACGCCCATAATCAGACCGCCGCCGACTACTATGACAACTCCCAGTAAAATAATCCAAAATATAATGACGCCTGTGTATGCTGCTAAGCTTGCCATGTTACCCTCTCCTAATCGGTCCTTATTATGTACTGCAATATCTTGCTATTGATTGGTCAAACAGCTGTTTGCTCTTGTTCAACCTTTATCATTCTATCATTTATAGAATGGTCTTACCATGAGATTTTGTATCTTTTACCGCTCTTCCTCATATGTTCATGCTCATAGAAAAGCCGCAAACAGTCTGCGGCTTTGACTTACTTCATTTCAGCTCGGTATTCACTTAACCGCATCGTTTATGGCTCAATGATCAGCATATCTTGCTCATCAAATTTCCAGGTATCTGCATACGCCACTTCCCAGTAATAACCATCGGGATCTTGAAAGTATCCACTGTATCCGCCCCAAGAAACGATTTCAGGCTTTTTCACCATGACTCCGCCACTGCTTTCGGCCAATGTCATCAAGTCATCGACTTCTGCTTTTGTTTTTGTATTGATGGCAAAGGTAATGCCGCTGAATCCTTGATTAGAGATTGCCGGCGGATCAGCTTCGTTGATATCATTCGCTAACTTTTCCAGCGGAAACAGCTCCAATTTTGTTCCCTGGTTATCAAAAAATACGATCGGCGGATTCTCTGCATCCTCATAGCATTTAAAGCCGATCTGTTTGTAAAAGGTCATAGACCGATTCATGTCTTTGACTCCTAGCGCAATCAGATTGATTCTATTCATGTTTGCTTCCTCCATTTCTTTTAGTAAAATGTAACGGGTCTTATTTTACTCACTTTTTTTACTCACTTTACTTCATCCGTTTATAGAAATGTATTTTTGTCACGCCGGCTATAGGCATATCTTTTAGGGAACCATATTCTGTATATCCGCATTTCTTATAAAATCCAGCAGCCTGATAGCTTCTGGTAGTCAACGTCACATTGATGATATTTTTTTCAACAGCTGTTCTTTCCATCTCTTTCAATAGTTGTGTCCCAAGCGACTTGCCTCTAAATGCTTTTTTAATAGCCAGCAGCGAAATATGCAGACTCTGATACTGTTTTCGACCAACGATTCCTCCGGCCAGCTGGTTATCTATATAGAGACCGATAGCAATTTCTTCTTTTTCTGCTTCTGGTACTTTTCCGAAATGCTCTTCATCCTGCTCTTCAAAAATTTCATTAAGCATCGTCTCCAGTGTATCTTTATCAATGCGCTTAAATTCAGTCAACAGATTCGTCTCCTTTTCATATTTGAATTTCTTCTTTTTATATTATTGACTATATCAAAAAAGAGCAGATTTGGTGCCGACCCCCAGAAGTTAGAGTAAACAATCTAACTTCTGGGGGATTTTTGTATGGTAAAATACAGCTTTGAATTCAAATTAAAAATTGTAAATGAATATCGGGAGGGACCTTTAGGGTATACGTTACTAGCGAAAAAATACGGATTACCTAGTAACACCCCTGTTGAAAAGTGGGTTCAGCTGTATCAACGTTTTGGAGAAGATGGATTAAAGCGTAAAAAATCTAAAGAAGTCTACTCTGTTCATTTTAAATTAGATGTATTACACTTTATGAAACGAACAGGTGCTTCTTATCAAGAAACAGCTCATTCCTTCGGAATCAGAGAATCTTCTATAATTGCGAACTGGAATCGAACGTTTCATCAAGAAGGAATAGAAGGCCTGAAACCTAAAGCCAAGGGGCGACCTTCTATGTCTAAGCAACCAAAGAAAAAAACAGGTAAAGATCAAAATAAATTATCTAGAGAACAAGAACTGGAACGGGAAAATGAGCTTCTCCGATTGGAGAATGCTTACTTAAAAAAATTAGAAGCTTACGAGAAGAATCCGAATGCCTTTCTCGAAAAGCACAAGCAACGGTGGCGTTCGAGCTCAAAGAAGAAGGATACAGACTAAAGGATGTACTTGTAGTAGTAGGCATTCCTGAAGCTACGTATCATTATCATGTAAAGCGATGGAACAAAGCAGATCAGAATCTATTCTTAAAAGAAACTATTTCCGAGCTATTTTATCACTTCAAAGAGCGATATGGATACAAGCGCATCACGAAAGAGTTGAATAAGACTGGAATCAAAATCAATCATAAAAAAGTTTATCGATTGATGAAAGAACTCCACTTAAAGTGTACTAAGTTCACCCGTAAAACACGTAAATATAACTCTTACAAAGGAACAGTAGGAAAAGTTGCGAAAAACCTTCTAAACCGACGGTTTACTACTCCTTATCCTTTACAAAAATTAGTGACAGATATTACGGAATTCAAATGTCTTGGAGACTATAAACTCTATCTCAATCCTATTATGGATTTATATAATGGAGAAGTCATTTCTTATGGCCTCAGTCATCGTCCAACTTTGGATTTAGTAATACATCCACTAAAGGAAGCTGTTCAGGTAGTTAAAAACAACGCTACAGTGCGTACGACGATTCATTCCGATCAAGGCTGGCATTATCAACACAAACAATGGAGAACTTACTTGAAGAAAAACAAGGTTTTTCAAAGTATGTCTCGTAAAGCAACGTGTTCTGATAACGCGGCGATGGAGAACTTTTTTGGCATTATGAAACAAGAAATGTATCACGGAGAGCCTTTGAAGGCGTATGAGGAACTCAAAAAAGAAATCGAAGAGTATATTGAGTGGTACAACACTATTCGTGGAAAACAAAAATTGGCTGGCCTAAGTCCAGTGGAATACCGAACTCAAACCAGCCAAGAGGCTGCATAATATTAAACTCTAACTTTAAGGGGTAAGCACCTTTACTCTACTCTTTTCGTTTATTTATTGTTTGCTTTTTCGGTAACCGGCTGCTTGAGCAGCTTCTTCAGTATCAAAGTACTGCTCGCCTCTTTCTGGATCGATTTTAGTCTGATCGTAATATCTGCCGCCAGGAATATGATAGATTTTTTCGCCTGATGAACTGATATTGCCTTTGATTTTTCCGCCTGTTGACTGCGCCGGTGCTTCTGCCTGTTCTTCTGCTTCTGATGTTTCAGAATCAGATGGCTGTGAGTCATTCTCCGCTGTTTCTGCTTCAGTAACAAATCCACTATCCGTTACATAGTTTTCAATCGACCAGATTCCGACTGCTTTTTCTTGTGCTTCTCTTTGGATAGCTTGATAGCGATCTACGTATTTTACATTCGGATTATAAATGTACGCGACTCTTGCAAGCCCTCGTTTTAATAATGCTTCTTGGATACTATTCCCTTCTTCATCATATACATACATCAATAGCCGTCCGTATTTATCTCTTTCGCTGATATCCAGTTCCAGCTGCACTTGTTTACCAGATAATCTTTCTTTTACAAATTGACTGGCTTCTTTTCCAAATGGCTGGACGGGTTTATCTGGATGAACAGTTTCTGGCGTATCCACCAGCAAGAAACGAACACTTTCTTCTTTACCGTTTATATTGACTTTGATCGTATCTCCGTCAACTACTCTGATGACGTCATATGTTTTAGCACCTTCAATAGTGCTGCTTTCTTGTTCTTGTATTTCGGTTTCAGTTTCAGTCTCGGTTTGGTTCCGTTTGTTTTCTTGTTGTGCCTTTTGCTGTTCTTTTTTAAGTTTTTCTTTTTTAAGCCGTTCTTTCTCTAATTGTTCCTTATCTTCGTCAGCCTGTGCCTGTTCGATTTCTTGCTCTGCTTGTTCCTTGTCTACTTCTGCGATTTCTGATTCCGACTCTATATGTACGGCATCATCACTGTTCTCAGGTGGGGCAAGTTCTGTTCCGATGACCATCAGAGCAAAGCTTCCAACTAAAAGCCCAACCAAGGTTCTCTTGTTCATCGATCGATTTCTTCTCAGCTTCGGCGTTGCCAGCAGCAGGATACTGTATATCAATCCGATAATACCCACAAAAAAAAGTATATTTCCTATTACTGTCATTCTTCTCTCTCCTTTCTTTCAGTATAACAGCTGCCATCAGAATTTCTTCCTGTTTTTATGACAGTCTCCCTACATTTATCCTCTTTACGTCCTATCATTAGCTGCATCTTTCCATATGCATTACCCAAATAAAAAAGAGCGAATTATTCCGCTCCTACTTGTTTTGCGTATTCAATTAATTTTTCCGCATACTTTGGATTTAATTGTTTGATGTCTGCTTCTTCTTGTTTCAAGGCTATCAGCGTATTCTGATCTACCTGTGTTTTTGAAGCAATCTCAGAAAGTGTCTCTCCACTCTCTGTCACCAGCCATCTGATTAATATTTCATCAGATTTTCTCATTCTGGCAGTCTCCTTCACTCTATGATCTTTCGTAAAACTATATCTCACTATTTACATAAATACAATCCCTTTATAACCGTATAATTGAACTGTAATATCTCTTTGACTTTCCATTTGGAGGTTTATTATCTCAGCTGATTTTAAAATCCTGATTTAAAAGGCTGCTTATGAAAATGTTCTCTTTCATTTTCACTCGTTAAATGGATTTCGTTTAAAGCTTCAGGATTTAGTAATAGACAAAAAAACAATGATGTTTCTTTACGCTATGAATGATTTTCACTTGACCTTTCGAACAAATGTTCTTAATATAGAATTATACCAAACGTATATTCTTATAAAGGAGCGATCAAAATGGCAGAAGAAGTCATATTATTAAATCCAGATAAGTTAGGCTATAAGGACCGCGGAAAAATGAAGTGGCAAGGGATGATGCTGTCAGACCATACAGAGGCTTTAAAGAAAATGAAGGCAGAAGAACAAGCCATCGATATACCCGCTAAAGAGGAAATGACGGTGGAAGAGATTTCTAAAATGCTTTATGAAGCCTATGTAACAAAGTCTCCGGTGGCGATCCAAGCGAACGTTTTAAGAAATGGACAGTATTATCCTGACGTGCACTGTCTGGTACTGGGCTATTTAGGTGAAAAAATAATTTTGCAGCTGAAAAATGGGAGTATCAAACGAGTAAATATAGACCTGATCCGTAATGTAGAAGTCTTCAATGTTTTGAAATGGCATAATAAACGGACAGAATAACAACTTGCAAAAGACCCTGAAACTAAAAGGCTCAGGGTCTTTGCAATACGTTTTTTATTGATCTTCTTTCTTGCTGTATTTATCCAGCGTGAACAGCAAGTCTTCTGTCAGGTTCTCTGCTTTTTCCAAGGAACGTTCCTTTTTCTCAGAATTATTAGAAAAGCTTTCAATCACTTGTGTTAAAGAAAGATAATATGCATATCCCAGGTCTCTCAGCGGCTGCATATAAGGATTCTGGTTATTCAGCGCCATGAAAAACTTTGAATAGTTGTCACTGACTTCGATATACGCATCGCCAGATTTGATTGAAGATGCTTCAGCCAGTCTATTTCTTGCATCAACCAGCTGCTGTACCTGTTCTTTTACTATATGATGGTTGTGTACCTTACGCTGTGCTTGTTCCGGGCGGTTCAGCCACCGCTCACTCAGTCGCTTAAACACATTTGAACTCATGATTGATTCACTCCTTTGCTGAAATACGAGTTCACTTAAATGAGAACCGTGATGCCCTTCTCTTGCTGCGATTTGTTTCCGTCTCATTTCAGGTGGGTTCTGGTGTGCGTTCGTAAAATGTAAGTGCTATAATAATGATGAAAAAGGAGGTAAGCTAAATGAATTTTGACCAAATGAGAATATTAGACAGTCTGCTCAAAGAGTTTAATACCATGATTGATAATGACACTGAGCTGCAGGAAAGTGATATCAAAAAGTACAAACTGCTTTTTGAAATGGACAATGAACTGTACTCTGCAGATTTCATTATTTACGATCGAGAAAGTGATTCATTCAAGCTGCGGTATATGACACCGACTAGTCTGCGGTTTGTGTCTGCCTTGAGACCGGACAATGACTTTACCGAAGAATTCTTCAAAAGTTACCGACTCAATCGAGAGGATTTCAAAAATTTATTGAAGTCTCCTGACATGCTGCTGCTGGCATTGATCGATGTAGTCAAAAAGCTGCATCCTTCCTTATTCCGAAAGGATCGTCTTCAAAATGGTGAAAACATTGTATACAATCTTCAAGGATTCCACAATGATTTCGCACTGGATTTCTTACTGTGCTCCAATAAAGAGTTCCATCCTGTTTCACTTGTAGAAGACGACTCTTAAAGCGCTTACTTATACTGTTTATAAAACCGCATACTCCTGGTTTGTCTGATTTATCATTGAGACAGGAGTATGCGTCTATTTTTGTTTTAAATTAGTCCAAAATGCTTCAGTCCATCTACGATTCCACCATTGATATTGCTTTTTGCAACATAGTCAGCCAATTTTTTGACTTCTTCAGAACCATTTGCCATTGCAACACTATGATCAACTTCATTCAGCATCTCGATATCATTCGGTCCATCCCCGAATGCATAAGTCGGAACATCTGCTAAATCCAGCAGTTCCACTAATCGTTTAATACCGACTGCTTTTGAATTTTCGTTTAAGATCGTATCAATGGAATACGGTGAGTTGCGGTAGAACGATAATTCCGGAAATTCCTGCACGAATTCATAATCCAGATCCGTGTTCTGCGTAAACAGAAGCACCATTAGAATATCATTATTCCAAGCGTAGTCAGGATCTACCTCTGGTGTTTCTGTATGAATAAAGCTGTAGGCTTGGTCGGCACTCTCGTCTTCTTTGGTCAGTTTAAATCCATCTTTGCTGTAGTAAGCAACAGACATATCAAAAGCTTCGACTTTCGACTGAATGCGTTTCAGCAGTGTTTTGTCAAACACCCCTTCATACACGTCCCTGCCCTCGTACTGGATGTAGTGACCGTTCAAAGAAATAAAAGAATCGATAACAGAGTCATTCAGTACATGCTGGACTTGCAGATGACTGCGTCCAGTAGAAATAAATGGGACTCCGCCGTTTTCTTTCAGTTTGGCTAATGCATCAATGACGTCTTGATCCAATTCAGAACGCTCATTCAGCAATGTACCATCTAAATCAAAAAATACTAATGCGGTTGGTTTCAATCTTAAACCCTCAAATCTGCTTTAGTTTTATTCTGCGTCTTTAAAGTGAGAAACATCGTTGTAGCGATCTAGGTGATATTTTCCGCCATGATAGCTGGCAACAGAGACACTTGCATTCAATAATGCTTGAGTATCTGTTAAATCAGGGATTAAATTCTGAAGGATATAGCGGATCGTTCCACCATGCGCCACTAACAGAATCGTCTCTCCTGAATCGCGATGTTTGTCGATCAGTTTGATCAAGCCTTTTTCCACGCGATCCCAGAACATCATAAAGTTTTCTGCATCGTGATAAGGGTCTGCTTCTCTGAAAGCATTCATGCGCGCTGGTATATCTGTATTCAAGAACATATCTTGAGTTGTTTCATACCCCATGTGTTTTGCTACACTTCCCCAAGCTTCTGATCCAAACATACCTTCATAAGAGCCGAAGAAAACTTCTCTGAATTCCGGCATTTGTACCATTGTCAGATTATCCGCTTGTCCATTTTCTTCTAAAATGATCCCCGCAGTATCTTGAGTACGTGTTAAGTCGCTTGTGTACACAGCGTCGAATTTGACATCTGCTAGTCCGCGTCCACAGCGATGAACATCTTCGATTCCATTATCGGTCAGCGGAGCATTGCTCCATCCCTGCATACGTCCATAATGGTTTAAATAGGTTTCTCCGTGACGAACAAAATAGATCGTGACACCTTCATTAGCCATAGTATTCTGTTGCTCCTTCCAAATTTGTCTTCTTCTTTATTGTAACAGAGTTCCTAGACTGATGCGAAGAGAATGAGGGAAATCACACAGTAGATTTTACGACTATTAGCAGAATGAGCCTAACCAAAAAAGCACCAGAGAGCAGATATACTCCAGTGCTTTTCTCATCGACTTCTATAGACTAACGATGTTCCTTTAATGCACGTTCGACTTGGCGTTTCTGGTCTTTACGCTTAAGGGATTCTCTCTTGTCATATTGTTTCTTCCCTTTGGCCAGTCCAATCAGAACTTTGGCAAATCCATTCTTGATGTACACTTTAAGCGGCACCAGTGTCACACCGCTTTGTTTGGATTCCCCAATCAATCGATCGATCTGCTTTTTCTTCATCAGCAGTTTTCTGGTTCTAAGCGGATCATGGTTGAATTGATTCCCTTTATCAAATGGTGCGATGTGGACATTGTACAACCAGATTTCTCCGCCTCTGAATCCGGCATATCCATCTTTTAAATTGATTCGTCCTGCACGGATCGATTTGATTTCAGTTCCCTGCAGTACAATACCGGCTTCAACAGTATCGAGAATACTATATTCATATCTTGCTTTTCTGTTCTGAGCAATCAGGTTGCCTTCACCTTTAGGCATCTGCATCACCCTCCCTCTATCTACAACTAGCGCTTACGCTTGCCAGACCGTTTTTTCTTTGTTTTTCTGCGTTGTGTGTGTTGATTTTTGCGTTCGGCTTTTTTGTTAGTGCGTTTTGTTTTTTTGTTTTTCTCTGTTTCTGGATTTTCAGCCAACTCAAAGTCGATTTGGTACCCTTCTTTGTTAGCTGCAGTCACTTTAACCTTAACTGGCTGTCCGATACGGAAAATACGGCCAGTGTGACGGCCGATCAGCAATAATCCGCGTTCGCTGAATTCATAGTAGTCATCATCCATTTTAGAAATGTGAATCAGACCTTCTACAGAATTCGGCAATTGCACAAACATTCCAAAGTTGGTTACAGAAGTGACTAAGCCTTCAAATTCTTCTCCGACTTTTCCTTCCATATATTCCGTTTTCTTCAGTTCATCTGTTTCTCTCTCCGCATCAACTGCTCGACGTTCGGTCTTCGAACTGTGCTCCGCGATTTCCGGTAATTTTTTATTCCAGCGTTTCTGAGCTTTTTCATCTTTTCCAACTTCATCATAATAATGGATCAAGCGATGTAATATCAGATCCGGGTATCTTCTGATTGGAGATGTGAAATGAGAATAGTATTCAGCAGCTAATCCATAGTGCCCAATCGGGTCTATATCATATTTCGCCTGCTGCATAGATCTCAGCATCAGCATACTGACAACCGTTTCTTCCGGCTTGCCTTTCACTTCATTGATGACAGCCTGCAAGTCTTTTGGCGATACACTGTCTTTTGTTCCTTTGACATTGATACCAAAACTAGTCACGAATTCTAGGAATCGCTGCATTTTCGCTTCATCAGGACGCGCATGGATACGATATAAGATCGGCAGGTTTTGAGTCGCATAATGTTCTGATACTGTCTCATTTGCTGCAAGCATGAAAGATTCGATCAGTCGCTCGCCGACGCCACGTTCACGCAGCAGGATATCGATCGGTTTACCATCTTCATCCATCTTGATCTGAGCTTCGTTCGTATCGAAATCAATGGAGCCGCGACGAACGCGTTTTGCTTCCAGAATATGATGCAGTTCTTCCATCGTCTCAAACATGTCTACAAGATCTGCATGTTCTTCTCTGACTTCCGGATTTTTCTCCATCAAAATTTCATTCACTGCTGAATACGTCATTCGACGGTACGAGCGAATCACACTAGGGAAAATATCATAACGAACGACATCTCCAGCTGAATCGATCTCCATTTCACAACTCAATGTCAAACGGTCTACATTTGGATGAAGCGAGCAGATTCCATTTGATAATCTCTGCGGCAGCATCGGAATCACACGGTCTGTCAGATAGACACTAGTCCCGCGTTCGAATGCTTCCTGATCCATCGGGCTGTCTTCTTTAACATAGTGAGAGACATCCGCAATGTGTACTCCTAATTGATAGTTGCCATTATCCAATTTTTTAACGACAACAGCATCATCTAAATCTTTTGCATCTGCGCCGTCAATGGTAATGATAACGTCATCCCGCAAGTCTTTACGCCCTTCTAGATCAGCTGCTTGAATCGTGTCAGGTACGGCTTCTGCTTCTTCAATGACCTCATCCGGGAATTCAGAAGGAATACCGTATTTATTGACGATCGTTAAGATTTCAATCCCTGGTTCATCTTTATGTCCAATGGTACGCGTAACGAGTCCATACATATCTTCGTCTTGTGTTCTAGGATAATGGGTCACTTCTACTTGGACGATGCTTCCTTCTACCGGACGAATACCTTTGGCTGTTATTTTCAGCGTGATATCAGGCAGTTTTTTACTCTGCGGCAATACGTATCCATAAAGCCCCAATTCATCCACTTCGTCATCGGAGTAAGCATGGAACTCTCCAACTAGTAACTTTGTTGCCCGTTCCACAACTTCCAGTACTTTCCCGACAGGTGCTTTTCCTTTCCAAGGAACAGCCTCTTTAGTCACTTCAATTGTAACTAAGTCGCCATTCAATGCTGAATTGGTATCATGGGGCGGAATGAAAATATCCTGTTCGAATTCATCAAGCGGTACAAATCCGAATCCTTTGTCTGTCCCGCTGAATACCCCTTGTAAAACTGGTTCTGCCTCTCTTAATTTAAATCGCCCTTGCTGTGTGAGTATAATTCTCCCTTCTCGTTCTAATTCTGCAATGGCATTGACCAGTTTTTTAAAAGCTTTCGACCCAGTAGACTCAAGGCCCTCACTGATATCGTTGACTTCAACGCTGTTCAGTTCACTTTCTTCGATAAACTTCAAAATACGTTCTTTGATTTGTTCGTTTTCTTCGTTATGCTCTTCGTTCACTTCTTTGCTCATGAGTTGCCTCCATCCCATTCCAGAGTAGACAGGAATGATAATAAGTCAATCTGTAACTGCTTGCCGATTTGCCCTGTAGTGATTACATGCGGCGCATCGTCGTACCAGTGAAAATCAACATTTGCCTGAACTAATGCATCTCTGTATTTACCTGCTTGATGCGGATCTATCATTTCATCTTGTCCGCCTTGAGCGATAAACACATTTTTTGATACGTCTTTATAGTTCGGAACCATTGTTTGAATGAACTCATTCAAATGTTTCAAAATCGTATCCAGCTGCGGCTCAGCTGAAGTTTTCTGTCCAGCAATCTCTTCTTTTGAGTAGCCTTCGTTTTTCTTCATATATTCATACCACATCATGAAGTTTCTTGGAACGTGGCTGTGTTCATTACTGATCACCGGTGAAGAGAATGTTCCGGCTGCTTTAACATCTTTTGTCAGCATAAGGTGTGTGGCAACAACGCCGCCTAGCGACAATCCAAATACTGCAATTTCATCATAGCCTTTGTCTTTCAGATACTGGTAAGCTTTTTCTCCATCTTTTTTCCAATCCTCGATCCCGTACTTGAAAATATCGTCGGGATTTTCTGTACCATGTCCAGATAGAGTCGGTGCATAAACCGTATAGTCAGCTCGTTCCAGTGCTCTTGCCAATCCTCTCATATCGTTAGGATTACTTGTAAAGGCATGGAACAGCAAAACTGCTCTAGGTCCTTTTTCAAAAAATATCGTTCTGTCTCTCATCTGTTTCACTCCTTAACGCTATACCTATAGTTTACCTTACTTGGTGAAATTTTAATACCAAAAGACTACTCTCTATGAGTTGTCTCCTAAGACTTTATTTCTTCTATCTATCAAAAAAGAGCAATCCAACATTCAGACAGGACTATTATTCCTGCACTTGCAAATGTTTGGAGTTGCTCTTAAATCAGTTTGTATTTAGATAGATTATAATATTCGTGTCAATGCAATCGCCAGACCGAAGAAAAGAACGATACAGACAACCGTTGTTTTGATCAATACAGCTTCAAAGCCTCTTGCTTTCTGCTTTCCGAATAACTGACTGGCCCCACCTAAAAAAGCGTTAGACGCACTTTGAGTTTTAGTCGGCTGCATAGCCACTACGATAATAATAAATACTGATAAAACGAGCATAACTCCTAATAAAAAATCGTACATCTCGAAATTGCCCTCCCTTTCATAAGTCTCTCATTGTTTAATATAGCATAAATGGTCGTTAAATACTAGGGTGGATCTGAAGATCGAGCAGGAGGAGCTGATTAATCTCTGGCCTATCATAACGCTGTACTTACAGTTTTCGTACACAACGGTAACAATCCCCTGATATTCAAAGAGGTAGTCTTTATCACCCTAATTATACTCCTAGGCACTTTTCTCCGCTTTTTTCGTATCTACACTCTAGTTCCACTTGGCGTATCCTAAAAAATTCCTTTGGTAAGAATGATACCTTGTATTTTTGTTACTCGGTCTCTTCTGCTCTTCCAGTTGATAGAATGCGCTGCTTATTTTTGCTACTCGACCTCTTCTGCTCCTCCAGTTGTTAGAATGTGCTGCTCATTCTTGCTACTCAATCTCTTTTGATCCTCCAGTTGTTAGAATGTGCCGCTTATTTTTGCTACTCGATCTCTTTTGATCCTTCAGTTGTTAGAATGTGCCGCTTATTCTTGCTACTCAATCTCTTTTGATCCTCCAATTGTTAGAATGTGCCGCTTATTCTTGTTACTCGACGTTTTTTGCTCTTCCAGTTGCTAAAATGTGCCGCTTATTCTTGCTACTCGACCTCTTTTGATCCTCCAGTTGTTAGAACGCGCCGCTTATTCTTGCTACTCGACCTCTTTTGATCCTCCAGTTTATTGAATTCACCGCTTATTCTTGCTACTCAACCTCTTCTACCGCTACAGTTAATAGAATAAGAGGTTCATGTCAGTGTATTTTAATACTCTACGGGTTTGGGGGAGTCTAGGACTTTACCCGGAGCGCATCAAAAAAAGAGAATCTCCTTAATAGCCAAGAGATTCTCTAATAGATTGATTTTATTATTCTAAATTATCCAAGTGCTACATCTAAGATCATCATGATGACAAATCCACCCATCAGAGCAAGTGTGGCACTATCTTTATTTCCGTTCGTTTGAGATTCAGGAATCAGTTCTTCAACGACTACGAAAATCATTGCTCCAGCCGCGAATGCTAAAGCATATGGCAGAATCGCTGCCATCATAATGACTGCTGCAGCACCAATTACTGCGGCAATTGGCTCAACGATAGCTGACAGCTGTCCGTAGTTAAAAGCTCTCCATCTACTGCTGCCGGCTGCTCGGATAGGCATAGATAAAGCCGATCCTTCAGGAATATTTTGAATACCGATCCCTAAAGCCAGTCCTACAGCACTTAAAAAGGCGTCTCCATTTGCGATTCCAGCAGTTACTGCACCAAAGGCAACCCCAACGGACAATCCTTCTGGAATATTATGAATTGTAATAGCTAAAAACAGCAGCATATTTTTAGATGCCTTCGTCTTAGGACCTTCTCTATTTTCTTCTGGTTCATTGAGATGCAGATGGGGAATGACCACATCGATCAGTCTCAAGAAGAAACCTCCTACTAAGAATCCGATTGCTGCCGGTACCCAAGACCAGACACCATATCCACTGCTCTCTGCATTTGAAATCGCAGGCGCCAATAATGACCAGAATGAAGCAGCAATCATAACACCTGCAGCAAAGCCGTTCATTATGTCTAAGAATTTACGATTGATCGTTTTAAAGAGGAACACAAAAGCTGATCCGAAAATTGTACAGCTCCAGGTAAAAAGTCCGGCAAGTAACGCTTGTAAAACAGGATGAAATGAACTGAATGTTTCTAAAATGGAAATCGCCCCTAACTCTTCTAAGTATTTTTTACTACTACTTGTTTATTATAGTCAGAATAAAGTATATCAATTCTAAATGTAAAGTCAATAAAAGCGAACGGTACTCAGTGAGGCCTTGCAATTTGTTCATAGCAGAACATCATGCTACAATACACATATGAATGATTTTTCATATATTTAAACTGGAATATCAAATAAAACATATCTTTAAAATTTCGTTTTACTTTATTTAAATAATCTGGGAGGAAATAACAAATGACTCATAAACATGAACACCAAAATCAAAGCATCAAGAATATTCGGCTGGTCTTTTTTTTAAATCTTATCTTTTCACTTTTAGAATTTGTTTTTGGTACTTTCCTCAATAGTGCAGCCATTATATCTGATGCCGTTCATGATTTAGGTGATTCCATTTCAGTAGGGTTGTCCTGGTTCTTTCAGAAATTTTCTACTAAAGAAAGCAACGATAAATTCAGCTTTGGTTATCAGCGATTCTCCTTGATTGGAGCACTCATTACTGCTGTTGTTTTACTTATCGGTTCTGCTGCAGTCATTTATAGGAGTATACCGATTCTGTTCAACCCACAACCTGTCAACACTACTGGGATGTTCTGGTTTTCTTTTATTGCAATTGGTGTTAATGGCTATGCCGCGTGGCTGATGCATAAAGGAAGCTCTAAAAATGAAAATTTTCTGAATCTGCACATGCTGGAAGATGTTCTAGGTTGGGTCGGCATCTTAATCGTCAGTATAGTTATTAGATTTACAGATTTTTATATTTTAGATCCGATCTTTTCTTTGCTCATAGCAGTATATATTCTGATTCAAGCTTTGCCAAAATTTTATAATACATTAATGGTTTTTCTAGAGCGTGTTCCAGAAGGCGTCGATATCAACTCGCTGGAACAAAATATCCTTGCCATAAACGGCGTTAAGGACTTCTCTCATTTTCATATCTGGTCTCTGGATGGAGAAACCAATGCTTTTTCTGTTACCTTGCTTGTTCCAGAAGAAACAATTTCGGAAGGCAGCCGCATCAAAAAAGATGTAAGGCACTTACTAGATGACCTTAACGTAACCCACTCTACAATCGAATTGGTCACTGATGAGAAAGACTTGCAGAAACATGCACATTGATTTTTTTATTAGTCTGAGAACCTTAACATAAACACCTTTCTTTTTAAAAGAAAGGTGTTTATTATCACTTTTGTTTAAGTAATCAATATATTTGAAAGGTTCATTTAACAGAAGCCTCTGCTAAAAATATCATCATTAATACAGTGGTATATTTTTCAAAGTCTATTTCACCTGATGCACTGATGTACGTTACTCGTCTAAAGACTTTTTATTTTAACGAACCAATTTGAATAATAGAGCTAATTTCAAAACAAAACCCTCCCGCTGAGATTCAGCAGGAGGGTTTTTAACAGATCATCATTTATTCTATTCGGAATAAACTTTATCTGACTTATTTAGAATCTAATTATTTGTTTTTAAGGTTGTAGAATGCTTCTAGACCTTCGTAAGTTGCTAGTTCGCCTAATTGGTCTTCGATTCTTAGTAATTGGTTGTATTTAGCAATACGGTCAGTACGGCTTAATGAACCAGTTTTGATTTGACCAGCATTAGTTGCAACAGCGATATCAGAAATTGTAGAATCTTCTGTTTCACCTGAACGGTGAGATACAACTGCAGTGTAACCAGCTTTTTTAGCCATTTCGATAGCGTTGAATGTTTCAGTCAATGTACCGATTTGGTTAACTTTGATTAGGATTGAGTTAGAGATATTGTTGTCAATTCCGCGTTTAAGAATTTCAGTATTTGTTACGAACAGGTCGTCCCCAACTAATTGAACTTTGTCGCCTAGGCGCTCAGTTAATAGTTTGAAACCATCCCAGTCATTTTCGTCCATTCCATCTTCGATTGAAAGGATTGGATATTTGTTTACTAATTCTTCAAGGTAGTCAACTTGTTCTTCAGCAGAACGTTTAACGCCGTTTTCACCTTCGAATTTAGCGTAGTTGTATACGCCGTCTTCGTAGAATTCAGAAGCAGCACAGTCAAATCCAAGGTATACATCTTTACCTGGCTCAAGACCAACTTTTTTGATTGCTTCAAGAATTGTTTCTACTCCGTCTTCAGTTCCGTTGAAACGAGGTGCAAATCCACCTTCATCCCCAACAGAAGTTTCTAGGCCGCGGTCTTTAAGGATTGCTTTAAGTGCATGGAAAATTTCTGCTCCCCAACGTAGTGCTTCTTTGAATGTTGGAGCTCCAACTGGTAAGATCATGAATTCTTGGAACGCGATTGGTGCGTCAGAGTGTGATCCACCGTTTACGATGTTCATCATTGGAGTTGGTAATACTTTAGTGTTTGTTCCTCCAAGATATCTGTAAAGAGGGATGTCAAGGTAGTCTGCAGCAGCGCGTGCAACAGCGATAGATACACCAAGAATCGCGTTTGCTCCCAATTTACCTTTGTTTGGAGTTCCGTCTAATTCGATCAACGCTTTGTCGATACCCATTTGGTCGCGTACGTCCATACCGATGATTGCGTCAGCAATCGTGTCGTTTACGTTGTCAACAGCTTTCGTTACACCTTTACCAAGGTAACGGTCTTTGTCTCCATCACGTAATTCAACGGCTTCGTGTTCACCAGTTGAAGCACCTGAAGGTACCATTCCGCGGCCAAAAGCTCCTGATTCAGTAAATACTTCTACTTCGATTGTTGGGTTACCACGTGAGTCTAAAACTTCGCGTGCTAATACATCTGTAATATATGGCATGTATATTGATCTCCTTTAATATTGTTTTTTTATTTTATTTACACACTTTTTAAGTGGTTAAATACATATTGAGTGATGAAATGATTCTGACATACTTAGTCTTTGATGATTAAGCTTTCTCCAGTCATTTCTTCTGGTTTGTCGACTCCTAATAGATCTAGCATTGTAGGAGAAACATCTGCAAGTTTACCGTCTGTACGCAGGTTCAATCCTTTTTTCGTTACGATGACAGGTACAGGGACTGTTGTGTGTGCAGTGTGCGGGTTACCTTCTGGTGTCAGCTCAGTATCTGCGTTTCCGTGGTCAGCAAAGATAATGGCAGATCCGCCTTTTTCAATGATCAAGTCAACTACACGGCCAAGATTTTCATCTACCGCTTCAATTGCTTTAATCGTTGGTTCCAGCATACCAGAGTGTCCAACCATATCAGGGTTCGCAAAGTTCAAGATGATGGCGTCATGTTTGTCGTTTTGGATGTCTTCCACTAAAGCATCCGTAACTTCATAAGCGCTCATCTCAGGCTTAAGATCATATGTTTCTACTTTCGGAGATGGAATCAGAATACGATTTTCACCTGGGAATTCATCATTTGTTCCACCATTCATGAAGAATGTAACGTGCGGATACTTCTCAGTTTCTGCAATACGCAGCTGAGATAAACCATTGTTTGCTAGGACTTCACCAATCACATTTTTCATGTGAACCGGTGGGAACATAACATCTGCTTTCATATCAGCAGTATATTGTGTCATCGTTACAAATTTCAAGTTAGCTGGTACATTCTTGCGGTCGAATTCATCAAAGTTTGGCTCAGTCACTGCACGAGATAATTGGCTCGCACGGTCAGGACGGAAGTTAAAGAATACAATTGCGTCGTTATCCTGAACGGTCGCAACAGGTTTGCCATCTTTTTCGATGACAACAGGTACGATAAATTCATCCATAACGTCTTCAGCGTAGCTGTCTTTAACAGCTTGTACTGGATCCGTTGCTTTTGCGCCTTCACCATTGAAGATCGCATCGTATGCTTTTTGTACACGCGGCCAGCGGTTATCGCGGTCCATTGCGTAGAAACGTCCTGAAACTGTCGCGATTTCTCCGATACCTTCTTCAGCAATCACGTTCTGAAGATCTTCAAGGAAACCAGCTCCTGAATCTGGTGCAACATCTCGTCCATCTGTAAATGCATGTACATAAACTTTGCTGACGCCTTTTTCTTTAGCATCTTTTAATAATGCTGTTAAATGGCGTGAGTGACTGTGTACACCACCGTCAGAAATCAATCCGAAGAAGTGCAGTGCTGAATCGTTTTCTTTAACATGATTGATCGCACCATTTAAAGCTTCATTCGTTTTAAAATCGCCGTCTTCAATTGCCTTATCAATACGAGTAATGCTTTGATACACAATACGTCCAGCACCAATGTTTGTGTGTCCAACTTCTGAATTCCCCATTTGGCCTTCAGGAAGTCCAACAGCTAGTCCAGAAGCTTTCATCGTTGCGTGGGGATATGTCTCCCAGTAACGGTCAAAGTTTGGCTTTTTAGCTTGTGCCACAGCATTCCCGTATTCTTCTTCACGCCATCCGAATCCGTCTAGGATAATGATCGCTACAGGTGCTTTACTCATATTACTTAGCCGCCTCCAATAGTTTTAAGAATGAATCTGCTTCTAAACTTGCTCCTCCAACTAATGCGCCGTCGATGTCTGATTGCTCCATCAATTCAGCAATATTTGCTGGTTTTACAGAACCGCCGTATTGAATACGAACAGCTTCAGAAACTTCATTGCTGTAAAGTTTTTCAACTGTTTGACGAACGACTTTGATTGTATCGTTTGCTTCTTCAGAAGTCGCTGTTTTACCTGTTCCGATTGCCCAGATTGGCTCATAAGCAATAACAGAGTTTTTGACTTGCTCGTCAGAAAGCCCTTCTAGTGCTTTTGTTACTTGGCCAGAAACAAGATCATTTGTTTCACCAGCTTCTTTTTGTTCTAATGTTTCACCAACACAGATGATTGGAACCATTCCGTGGTTGAAGATTGCGTGTGCTTTTTTGTTTACATCTTCATCTGTTTCGCCGAAGTATTCGCGACGTTCAGAGTGTCCGATGATAACATACTGAGTTCCAAGGTCTGCTAATGCAGCTGGAGATGTTTCACCAGTGAATGCACCATTGTCTTCAAAGTAGCAGTTTTGAGCAGCGATTTTAAGATCAGAATCAGCTGTCATATCTAGTAGTCCTTGTGTAAACAAGTTGGGAGCGCCGATGACAGCGTCCACTTTATCAGAAGAAGGGATATTGTTTTTAACTTCTTCAATGAAAGAAGCAGCTTCAGCTGCAGTTTTGTTCATTTTCCAGTTGCCGGCAATAATAGGTTTACGCATGTTCAATTCCTTCTTTCAGATAGTTTAATTGATGGCGGATCGCGGAAGACTGAGCTTCCGCGTCTGCCCTAAGTTCATTTTACAACCTTCAATAAATGGTTCAACCAAAACCCTTTAAAAGAGTTATCTTGAATTATTTATCTGAGATAGCAGCGATTCCAGGTAATTCTTTTCCTTCAAGATATTCTAGAGAAGCTCCGCCACCAGTTGAGATATGGCTGAAGTCATCTTCGAATCCTAATTGTTGAGCTGCAGTTGCTGAGTCGCCGCCTCCGATGATTGTTGTTGCATCATCAAGGTTCGCAAGGACTTCACAAACATCACTAGTTCCTTTAGCAAAGTTAGACATTTCAAATACACCCATTGGGCCATTCCATACAACTGTTTTTGCGCCTTCAAGTTCTTTAGAGAACAATTCAACCGTCTTAGGTCCAATATCTAATCCCATTTTACCTTCTGGTACGTCGCCTTCTACAGTTTCAGTTTCAACGTCATTTGAGAATTCAGAAGCTACAACAGAATCAACTGGCAATACCAATTTGTCTCCTGCTTTGTCTAATAATTCTTTCGCTAATGAAACTTTGTCTTCTTCAAGAAGAGAGCTTCCGATGCCTTTACCTAGTGCTTTATAGAAAGTATAAGTCATTCCGCCGCCGATCAGGACTTTGTCTGCTTTAGACAATAAGTTCTCGATAACTCCGATTTTGTCAGATACTTTTGCTCCACCTAAGATCGCCACGAAAGGACGTTTAGGCTCATCTACTGCTCCGCCGATAAAGTTGATTTCTTTTTCTACTAAGAAACCAGCTGCTGATTCTACGTTTGAAGCAATCCCAACGTTAGAAGCGTGAGCACGGTGAGCTGTACCGAATGCATCATTTACGAATACATCGCCTAAGGAAGCCCAGTATTTACCTAATTCAGGATCGTTTTTGCTTTCTTTTTTACCATCAACATCTTCGAAACGAGTGTTTTCAAACATTAACACATCGCCTTCAGAAAGACTGTCCACTGCAGATTCTAATTCTTCTCCGCGTGTTTCTGGAATGAATTTTACGTCTTTGTTTAGTAATTCGCCTAGACGCTCAGCAACTGGTGCTAGTGACAATCCAGCTTTGTCTTCTTCCGTTTTAACACGGCCAAGGTGAGAAAATACGATCGCTTTTCCGCCTTGTTCAAGTACATATTGGATTGTAGGCAATGCTGCTTGAATACGATTGTCGTTTGAAATCTTGCCATCTTTCATTGGTACGTTAAAGTCAGCACGGACTAAGACTTTTTTACCTTTAAGATCTAGATCTTTTACAGTTTTTTTAGGCATAGTTACTCTACCTTTCCTTTTTATAATAATGATGCTGTTATTGACTCGCTCAGAACATCATTTACGCAATAGTATTCTGTCAATAAAAGAGATTTATTCTGAACGCTATGTTCACAAATAAAAAAGCAGGGAAGCGCGATACTCCATACGGCAAACTACCGCAAAGAGTTCGTGCTAAAACGATTCTGATCGTTAAACGCGTTCTTTACTTTAGTTCACAGCATAGAGTGAGAGCTCCCCCGCTTATTCATTCTTGTTCTGTTCGGTTATTGATCAATTAAGATACTTTGAATTTTTTCTTCTTATAAAGAAGCGAAGTATTCAAGAGTACGAACTAATTGAGCAGTGTATGACATTTCGTTATCATACCAAGAAACAGTTTTAACTAATTGTTTGTCTCCAGCATCAATAACTTTTGTTTGAGTTGCATCGAATAATGAACCGTAAGTCATACCTACGATATCAGAAGATACGATTGGGTCTTCAGTGTAACCGTAAGACTCATTTGCAACTTCTTTCATTGCTGCATTAACTTCTTCAGCCGTTACTTCTTTAGAAAGAATAACTTGTAATTCAGTTAATGATCCAGCAGGAACTGGTACACGTTGAGCAGCTCCATCTAATTTACCTTTAAGTTCAGGTAATACTTCACCAATCGCTTTAGCAGCACCTGTTGAGTTAGGAACGATGTTTACTGCTGCAGCACGAGCACGACGGAAGTCACCTTTAGGGTGTGGTCCATCAAGAGTCATTTGGTCTCCAGTATACGCGTGAATTGTAGTCATTAGACCACCTTCGATACCGAATTTATCGTTTAATGCTTTAGCCATTGGAGCCAAGCAGTTTGTAGTACAAGAAGCACCAGAGATTACAGTTTCAGAACCATCTAAAACTTCGTGGTTTGTGTTGTAAACTACAGTTTTGATGTCGCCAGTTGCAGGTGCAGAAACTACTACACGTTTAGCTCCAGCTTTCAAGTGTAATTCAGCTTTTTCTTGAGTAGTGAAGAATCCAGTACATTCAAGAACGATATCTACTCCTAGTTCTCCCCATGGAAGATCTTCTGGGTTACGTTCGCTCAATACTTTAACATCGCGTCCGTCTACAGTGAATTTGCCGTCTCCGACAGATACTTCACCATTGAAGCGTCCTTGAGTTGTATCGTACTTAAGCAAGTGAACCAACATATTTGGATCTGTCAAGTCGTTTACTGCAACAACTTCTAATCCTTCAACATCGTTAATACGACGGAATGCAAGACGTCCAATACGTCCAAATCCGTTAATAGCTACTTTTACTGACATAATACAATTTCCTCCTTAGAAAATTGAAAAATTTTTTTATTTTAAATCTTAACTGAAGCGAGTCAATTAAGTCTTAAATACATTAAGTTAGGTGTTGATTTTTATAGGTTAGCCATAAAGTCTAACGTTCTTACCATGTTTCCTGTGAAGCCATATTCATTATCGTACCAAGCTACAGTTTTAACTAACTGGCCTGATTCGCCTTCGATGATTTTTGTTTGAGTTGCATCGAAGATTGATCCAGCAGGAATTCCGATGATATCAGAAGAAACAATTTCATCTTCATTGTACAAGTATGCATCTGAAGAGTACTCTTTCATTGCTGAGTTGATGTCATCAACAGAAACTTTTTTATTTAATACAGAGTATAATTCAACCATTGATCCTGTAACTGTTGGGATGCGGACAGCTGTTCCGTCGACTTTTCCGTCAACTTCTGGGATAACTTTCCCTACTGCTTTAGCCGCTCCAGTTGAAGCAGGAATTGCATTTTGTGCTCCGGCACGACTTTTACGTCCGCCTGGTGAGTCTTGTAATGACTGAGTTGAAGTATAAGCATGTACTGTACTCATCAATCCGTGATCTAGTCCGAATTCTTTATTCAAAACGTTGATCATTGGAGACAAGCAGTTTGTTGTACATGAAGCAGCTGAAACAATTTGGTCTTCAGGCTGAACTGATTCGTGGTTAACGCCGAATACGATTGTTTTAAGATCGCCTTTAGCAGGTGCTGAGATCAATACTCTTTTTGCACCAGCATCGAGATGTGCTTGAGATTTATCGCGTGAAGTATAGAAACCAGTACATTCTAAGACAATATCAATTCCCAAGTCACCCCATGGTAATTGACTAGCATCTTTTTCTGCGAAAGCTTTGATTTCATTTCCTGCAACATAGATTGCATTTTCTTTAACTTCTACTTCGTGCGGGAAACGTCCTTGAGCAGTATCATACTTTAGCAGATAAGCTAAATCATTGTTATCTGTTAAATCGTTGATTGCTACGACCTCTAAATTTGTATCTGATTCTAAGATTCGACGAAGAGCCAAACGTCCAATACGTCCAAACCCGTTAATTGCTACTTTCTTTGACATTCTTGTTTCCTCCTTAGATTTTCGTTTCTATTTTAAAAGGTTTCCTTTAAAGGGTTCCCCCATTTAAAATCTCATTAGCAGCTGCCTCATCCGTCACTAACCATGTGTGCGGAGGGACAGTTTTTACATATGCTTCGATTGCTTTTGCTTTGTGTTTACCACCGGCTACCGCTAGTACATTTGGAATCCGACCCATCTGTCCTGATTGCAGACCGATGCGAGAGAGCTTGTAGACGATCTCTCCTTCAGGGTTGACAAATTCGCCAAATGCTTCAGCAACAGCGTTTTTTTCTTTTAACAACTGTAGTGTCTCAGTGTTCATACCGCGTCTTTCAGCCATTTCGAAAGCACTGCCTATACTGTACAAAATCAGCGAAGCATTTTCAACTAATTGCAATGTTTCTTTGATTTCCGGCTCTTCTGATAGTAATGAATACGTATCAGATCTGACATATTCAGGTGCGTAGAGTGCCCGGCTTTTTCCGCCAGATTTTCGAGCCATTTTTTCTGCGATCATGTTGGCTTGGATATCAACTGATTCTCCTAAACCTCCACGAGCAGGTACAAATAACAGTTTTCTGTGCGCACCGAATCCTTCATCCATTGCATCTGCAACTTCACCCATAGTCGTTCCGCCCATGACGGCAACTACGCTTTTACCTGCCGGCAAAAGAAAATCCAATGCTTTAACAGCAGCAAGTCCCATGTCCTGTGCGATTTGTTCATCTTCATCCGCGTCTCCGGGGACAATAATACAATGACTGATCTTCAGTGCATTGGCCAGACGAGTTTCTAACTCTTTCGATCTGACGTGCTGCCCCATGATTCGTTCGAGCTGACGATAAATTTCTACACCAGAAGACGTACATTCCATCCCTATAGAAGAAGTTTTGACTAATCCTTGTTGTTTCAGGATGTCCACTTCACTCCTCAAGACTCGTTCTGTGTATCCCAGTCTGGCAGCAAGTGTCCTTCTTCCGATCGGCCCCATTTTCTGAATCTGTTTCAGTATATGATAGCGTCTCTTCAGTGTTTGAAATGTATCGGGTGCTACTTTTTCGATAACTGACAGCATACTTTAACCTCTCCTCGACTACTCATGCACAGATTCTATTGAGAAATCCTTCTCGACCGAAAGTGCAAAAGTTTGCAGCGAAAAAAGTGCTAACGTCTGTGCTGCAGGCGTAACCTTCGCTTTCTTTACTACTTATATAAAAGAAAGTGAGTTGAACTCGCGATCTTGTTGATGTTTCTTGAATGCATACATAGTGTACCAACAAGCTGGGCAAATTTCAACCCATACAGACAAATTAGCGGGACGAAAATCGCCCCTATTCAATTTTATTAATTGCCTCTTACTAATTTTGTTTCAATCATTTCTGTCAACTCTTCATTTGTAATGTGCTCATCGAAAATAAACTCTCCAATGAATACAGACGGCACAAGCGTGACATTTGCTTCGCTTGCTTCTGTGATAATTCTTCCAGCTTCTGTTTTGTTATTTTGATCAGTGAGAGAGCGTTTCGTCATGGCGTATTCAGCGACCGCTGATTCATCTAATTTTCCCCACTCCTGTTGCTGAGCCAGGAAATATTCAATATCTTCCTTCGTTTTTACTGGATCATTATAGTCTAACAAATGATGAATGACGTTCCCTTTTCTCAAGCCGGGTTTTTCCTTGTCGAACAGCTTGACGATTCTTTCTACTTTTCCATCTGCTACATAAGGGTCAAGTACAGCTGCAGATTCTTCCCACCACTGTTTGCAGAATGGACAGTTTAGATTAATGAACTCAATGACTTTAACGGGTGCACTTTTCTCACCAAGATGTATTCCGCCATTGGTTGTTACTTTGGATGCGTTGATATTTGAAGTGTCCATTATTTCATCCTTTCTTTAATCTATTCGCTTCTTTTATTATAACCCTATCAAATTCTCTTGACCAGTCAGACGGTTGGCGTCGGATGTTTAAATTGTCTATAAGAATAATAACAAATTTCATCAACATTAGTCATAGTATAGAAATTGCGTTTATTATGTAAAAAAGACAGGGTACCGTTTTACAGCACACCCTGTCTTTTAGAACAAAATTATTTTCTTGGTTATTTATTCAAGTCAGCTGAACTATCCATGATTTCGTCAACTAAACCGTATTCTTTTGCTTCTTCTGCCATCATGAAGTTATCACGATCAGTATCACGTTCAATGACTTCAAGTGGTTGTCCAGTACGTTCAACTAAAATATTGTTTAATCTTTCGCGAGTTCTCAAGATATGACGAGCAGCGATTTCGATCTCAGTCGCTTGTCCTTGAGCGCCGCCAAGTGGTTGGTGAATCATGACTTCTGCATTCGGCAATGCAAAACGTTTGCCTTTTTCTCCTGCAGCCAGTAAGAAGCTTCCCATTGAAGCCGCAAGTCCGATTGCAATTGTTTGAACGTCAGATTTGATAAAGTTCATTGTGTCGTAGATTGCCAGACCGGCAGTTACAGATCCACCTGGAGAGTTGATGTAAAGATAGATATCTTTTTCAGGGTCTTGGGCATCCAAGAACAATAACTGCGCAATAACAGAGTTGGCAACTTGATCATCGATCGGTCCGCCAAGCATAATGATGCGGTCCTTGAGTAAGCGAGAATAAATATCATACGCGCGTTCACCGCGTGGTGATTGTTCAATAACTGTAGGTACTAAATTCATAAATAATGTCCTCCTTGATTTCACTTTTATTCAGTGTAACATAGTTGAAATTGTGAAGCTAAGGATATTGTACTCCAAAGGTCAAAAAAGGTCAAATGGTAAGTTTGATGTTCGTACTGTTTCCAAGTAACTTTTATCTCTTACATTTCTTTAATAAATTTTGCCAACAAATTGAAATTTGTAAAAGGATAAATAGGTAAAAGCCGATTCTGCTTTTAAGCAGCTCTCCCTATTCCCCATAATTTATCCTAACACTTCTTTTAAAGTCTGAATCAAAGCCTCTTCAGTTCTCACAATCTTTCCGCGCTTTTTGATCAATCCGACAATATACAAATTGACATAAGAAAACTGTGACTCAGCTATTTCGTCAATCGCATTCAACTTTTGCTGATTCCCATAACTACCTTGTCTGGAATCTGTGTACAGGCCGATAATCGGCTTATCCATGGAATAGAAATAGCCGATTTCTGCCGCTAATCCCGGATCAACAATCGGTCCATCCAGCAAGGCAACCAATACATCCGACTCTTCCAGATGAGCATTATCTCCTTCAGCAATCATGATACTGTCCGCGTAGCCAGACTTATCATTTATCGCTTCATTTTCTACCGGATTGTACACTTCTACATCGAAGTTTGCTCTAATTTCTTTTGCCAGCATTTTGTTGTACGCCGCTTCCATTTCGCTGAATAGCGGTGCCCCTAAGTAGATTTTTTTCATGATTGTTCCACCCTTTCGATTGTAACGCATTCCTTAATATTTTGGCATTTGATTTATTGCATTCATTTAGGAGTATGCTATTGTGTTTTTCAATTAGTATTATAACGAACTGCAACTCCTATAAACAATAAAATAAATAACGCAAGAATCATATTCAACAGCAGTATCAACTTTATGTAAAATATTTAGGTTACTAGACTTTAGTATTCTATCATGCTGTTGAGTATAAAAAATTATGCTTAACTGTCTATCTTTTTCTAAAAAGTGCACGCCAAATTTCTATTGTGATAAATTTTCTTAGAAAGCGGGGATATGCTCGATACATGTCTCTTCATGCAGAACCGTTTAAGACGATAGCAGTATTTTGTTAAGAAATAACCGTTAATTGGCTAAGTTTGCGACGGTTATTTCTTTTTGTCGTTATTCAGCGTTATCAAAACAACTAAAGGGTTATCAAAACAACTAAAAGTTCTAAAATCAATTTATTCGTCAAAAAAAAGACTCCAAGATATGAACTCTGTTCAAACTTCTTGGAGTTTTTCGTTTCTTTATTCCTAAAAAACTTTATCCGCAGGCAGCACAATCCCAATTACTGTTCCTTTTCCTGAAGTACTTTCTACTTGGATCTCTCCTTCATGCAAGTCAATGATTTCCTTGACGAGTGCCAGACCCAGTCCATTTCCTTGGGTTTTTCTGGTGGTGTCTTCCTGATAAAAGCGTTCAAATAATTTCTCCGTGGTTTCTTTTTTCATTCCAATGCCTGTATCGGATAATGAAATTGTTACTCGATCATTCTGATGTCTCAAGGTGACCGAGATCTTTCCGTAAGGCTTGTTATATTTGATGGCATTGTCAATCAAATTAAGCCAGACTTGATATAGCAGTTCTTCATCCCCATTGAAAGTAGAGGGCTCTAAATCTATGTTCCAGTCTAGCTGTTCTTTTTCCCATTTCGGCTGCAGGAACAGGATGACTTCTCGAATCTGCTCGTCCAGGCTGAACATGTTTCTGCTTAGAGAAAATTGTTCGTTGCTGATTTTTGTCAGATTTAAAATATTATCGGACAGCGTTGCAAGCTGCTGCGTACCGTTTAAAATTCGGTGATAGTAAGCTTGCCTTTCTTCAGGGGTCAAATCTGTTTGCTGCAGCAGCTGGACGTAGCCTTGAATTGTTGCGACCGGTGTTTTGAATTCATGAGAAACGGTCGACGTGAATTCGCTCCGCAATAATTCTACACTGTTCAGCTCCCTTACCATTGCATTAAAAGATGTGTATAACTCTTGTACTTCTTTAATCGATTGCTGCTGATCCATCTGGATAGAAAAATCTCTTTCCGCTACTTTTTCCATGTTTTCTCTTAACTGTACAATCGGTCTTAAAACTCTGCGGACGACAAAAGCTGTAACGGCCGTACTCATGGTAATACTATATACTCCGAAAATCAATAAAACAGGAGCTGTTCCAGTCTCTTCAGGATGAATAATATTCCACCTTGTCAGAAAGTAGACGATCGCGATGAAAGATAAGGTTGTGACAACGAGCAAGATGAAAATCAGAATTGTCAAATAGACCCACAACTGAGATGTTACCTTATTTTTCATTCGCTGCCACCGCTTTGTATCCGAGTCCTCTGACTGTGATGATTTCAAAATCCCGATTTCTTGAGAATCGGCTGCGCAATCGTTTGATATGTACATCGACTGTGCGTTCATCCGTATCTGACTCAAATCCCCAGATATCATTCATCAACTGGTGACGTGTAAATATTTTGTCTATATTGGACAGCAGTTTGTACAACAGCTGAAATTCTTTGTTCGGCAATTCTACCATTTCCGTCTCTGAGGAAACGAACAGCTGATCCTGATTCAATACAGTCTGCCCGATCGTTACAGCTCTGTCTCGGTTCACGCGAGATCTTCTCAACAGTGCTTCTACTCGCAAGACCATTTCCTGAACATCGATTGGCTTAACCATATAGTCGTCGATCCCGCTGCGAAATCCGATTTTCTTATCTTCCAATGTCCCTTTTGCCGTAATCATTAGAATCGGCAGATCGTTTTCAAACTTTCTCAAAAAAGAGACAAATTCGTTTCCGTCCATTTCCGGCATCATGACATCTGTGATAATCAAATCCAGCTGAGTCTGCTTCATCTGTTCCAGTGCTTCCGTTCCGCTTTGTGCTGTATGGACCTGAAATCCTGCTTTCAATAAAACTTGCTTGTATAATTCTGCTAGGTTTTCATCATCTTCTACAATCAATATTGGATGCATGCTAAGACTCCTTTTTCAGCTTATTCTTTATTATTTTATCAAAAAAACCTTCTAATTCATATTCAGTTCACAATCAAGTGTTATGCTTGAATCATTCTGAAAATAGAAAATTGCATCGAAGGAATGAACCAAGCATGTTAGAAATCAAAAATATCAAAAAACACTATAAAGTCGGTGAAACAACGACTAAAGCACTAGATGGTATTTCAGTCGCTTTCCGCGAACAAGAATTTGTTGCGATTCTCGGTCCCAGCGGTTCTGGTAAAACGACAATGCTGAACGTCATCGGCGGACTAGATAATTATGATTCCGGCGATTTGATTATTAACGGCAAATCAACGAAGACCTTTAAGGACCGTGACTGGGATGCTTACCGAAACAACTCTATCGGATTCGTATTCCAAAACTATAATTTAATCAGTCATTTAGGCATTATTGACAATGTAGAATTAGGTATGACCCTAAGCGGTGTTTCTAAAGAGGAAAAACACAGAAAAGCAGAGGATGCTCTGACGCGTGTGGGTCTTAAAGATCACATGAATAAAAAGCCTTCTCAACTATCCGGCGGACAGATGCAGCGTGTGGCAATTGCCAGAGCTTTGGCCAATGATCCGGATATTTTACTGTGCGACGAGCCGACAGGTGCTTTGGATACAGAGACCAGTGTTCAGATCATGGATCTCATCAAGGAATTATCTAATGAAAAACTAGTTATTATGGTAACCCATAACCCTGAACTGGCACATGAATACACAGACCGAATCATTAATTTTGAAGATGGTAAAATTCTGAATGATTCAAATCCTTATACTGTTCAGGAACAGTCAGATCAATTCAATCTTAAACAGACAAAGATGACTTTTTTGACAGCATTGAAATTGTCTTTCAATAATATTCGTACCAAAAAAGGCCGTACGATTTTGACTTCTTTTGCTTCCAGTATCGGTATTATCGGTATTGCGATTGTCTTGTCTCTTTCTAACGGATTCCAGATCCAGATTGATCAGACTCAGTCGGAAACATTGTCTCAATTTCCGATCACAATTTCCAGAGTCACCACAGACAGCAGTGCAGCTATAGAAGCGAGACAAGAAGAAGAAAAAGAAGAATTTCCCGAACAGCAAACAATCATTGCAGAGCAAAGCGATCAAGAACAATCTCAGCGAATCAATGATATTAACGAAGATTTTATTGATTACGTGGAGAATATTGACCCTGAATTAAGCAATAACATCGGGTATACTCGTTCAATCGGTATGAACTTGTTGCGAGAAGTTGATGGCGAAGCTCAGCTTGTATCTTTCTCAAACACCAACTCAAGTGATAATTCTTCTGCCATCACTAGCGCCCTTTCTTCCTCAACGGGAATCGGTGTTTCTACTTTCCCTACGCAGCTGGACGAAAGCCAAGGAAACTTTCTGGAAGAAAACTATATGTTATTAGAAGGTCAATATCCAAGTGAACCAACAGATGTTGTACTAATTGTAGATGAAACAAATACCACTAATATCCATGCTTTGGAAAATCTTGGATTTGATGTTGAAAATGGCGAAGAAATCAATTTTGGTGAGATTGTCGGCACAACGGTCCAACTCGTTGGAAATAATGATTATTATACTCAGTTACCTACAGGTGGATTTGTCCCTAACACTGATTATGCTTCCCTAATCGATAATGAAGATAACCAAACCATTACAGTTTCCGGTATTTTGCGTGTTAAAGAGGACTCTACCATGAATCTATTAGCTCCAGGAATTGCCTACAGCAATGAACTGACTGCAGATATTATAGAAATGAATCAGGATTCACAGATCGTTCAAGCACAAATAGAGAGCGATATGAATGTAATGACTGGTGAACCTGTAGATGAGACAACGAAAGATACACTGCTGACTTATCTTGGCGGTGAAAGTGTCCCATCTAGTATTATGATTTACCCAAACAATTTTGAGGATAAAGAAGCAGTATTGGATTATCTGGATGCTTATAATGAAGATCTGCCTGAAGATGAACAGATCATCTATCAAGATTTAGCTGGTACGGTAACGAGTCTGACTGGCGGACTCATGGATGCGATCACTTATGTGCTGATTGCTTTCGCAGCCATTTCATTAGTCACTAGTATGATCATGATCAGCATCATCACATATACTTCTGTAATCGAAAGAACCAAAGAGATCGGTGTGCTGAAAGCATTAGGCGCTCGTAAAAAAGATATTACCCGTGTATTCGATGCTGAAACCTGCATTCTAGGAATTACTTCTGGTACATTAGGTGTGTTGATCGCCTGGTTACTGACTTTCCCGGCAAACTATATCTTGCTGCAAGTAACTGATCTAGAGAACGTGGCGCAATTGAATCCACTTCATGCATTATTGTTGATTGTCGTTTCCACTGTTTTGACGATGCTGGGTGGACATATCCCAGCTCGTATGGCAGCTAAGAAAGATGCGGCGATTGCATTGAGATCTGAATAGCCTTTTGTAAATAGTTAACTAAACAACAGAGAACGACAGGACTTTCCAATACCATTTCAAATGTATTAGAAGGGTCTGTCGTTTTTATTGTGAGTCATTTGATGATCTTGAGAGAGGTATATTTTATTTTTCTGATAGTCAATAATATTACCTTTATTTTTTGAATTCACTGCATCTATGTTTTCAATAACTTTATTTTCCGAAATACCTAATGACCGAGCAACCGAATGAATCGTCACCTCTTTTCTGACAACAATGTTAGAAATAGTTTCTAATGCAAGTTCTTCCATCTGTTCACCTCCTGCTCTTTACTTTTAAACTAAGTTTATCATTAAAAATCATTAATTCTCTTATACTTATCACAACATTCAAAAAGCGCTTAATATTTTTTTGTGATGAACCTTAATTTGTTCAACTTATATATAGTATCATTCCGGATGAAATACTGTTTTTTTGTGTATGTAAGGATGCTGCTACTCAATTTCTATGCTATAGTAAAAATAAAGGAGTGGATACCTTTGAAAGACGACAAAGATAAAAAACGTACTAAAGGTGATAAAGAGACTTCTTCAGGTTCCAATGTGGGTGTAGGAATCGCTATTGGTGTTGCATTAGGGACATCGTTGGGATTGGCATTTGATAATTTGGCGATTGGACTGGCGATCGGTATTGCACTGGGAACTGCCATCGGAACATCCATTCCAGCCGATAAAAATAAAGATGACGAATAAAAACAAGCATGGTCTCAGTTGTTCACTGAGATCATGCTTGTTTTTTAGTAGGCTGTCATTTAATTACTTTGAACTGGCGGCATTCCGATCAGTTTACTATTTAAAACAGTATAGATTGCCTCTTTATCCACATACGGATATTTTTCCATAATGAGTTCCAGTGTTCGATTTGCGCCAGTATCCATTGAGTGCGCGCCTGAGATGAGTAAAAGATCGTCTTCTTGAATTCTATCTACACCTAACCTTAATGCATCCTCCAACTCTTCAAAGAAATCAACTTCTATTCCAGCTTTTCCCATGACTTCTAAGAAAGCGTTCAGCTCTTCCTCTGTCACTGCATCCTTTTTCATGACATTAGATTGGCTTGTCGTCAAAATGATTTTGTTCATGTTGACTTTACGGAACCAATCGACAAGGGTTTCAGAGATTTCTCTGCTTAAGGCTGGACCGTTACTGCCTCTGATCGCGTGGACAAGATGCAAGTCATTATACTTTAGATGTCCCAAAGCTTCCATGCATGAATCAATATTATTTTTGTTCAGCAGCAAGTCATCAATAACTTTGAATTCATTATCATAAAGAATCTGGAATCGTCTTTCTACACCTTTAAAATTTTCAATGCCTTGTTTTACGACCTCAAATGGAATATCATTGATCAATCCAGTTAAAACAGCTGTGACAGCATTATAAATAGAGTGGAATCCCGGTACAGCCAGTTCTATCCGGTAACTGTCCGGTTCAATAAACTTTCCATCCAATGTTCGAATAGACTGGACAATATTCATCGTAAAAGCAGGTTTGCCTGTCGACAAGTCGATATCTGATACAGTAACCGTCCCAGTATCGTTTTCCACGCCGAAAGTAACAACTTGTGCTTCTGTCTGTTCTGCTAATGGAATCAGTAAAGGTTCATCCAGATTAATTAAAGCGGAACTGCTCGGCGATGCTTCTCGAATCAAGGAAGCTTTAGCATTAAAATATGCTTCAAAAGATTCATGCAGTTGAATGTGCTCAGGGCTGATATTCATAAAAGCCACTATATCGAAAGCTGTCTCATGCACTCGTTTCAATTCTAACGCTGAGGAAGAGACTTCCATAGAAACATGCGTTACTTCTTTATCACGCATTTTAGCAAAGTACTTCTGCAGTTCATAAGATTCTGGTGTTGTCAGAAAGCTCATCTCTGCCTCATCATTGATCTTGACTTGAATCGTTCCGATCAGGCCTTTTTTTAACCCATACGCGCTGAATATTTCATCGGTCATGTATGTAATCGTCGTTTTGCCGTTAGTAGCAGTAACACCGAAGATTCGCATATCTTTAGAAGGTTGATCGTAGAAATGACTGCTGACACTTGCCAATGCTTCACGAGTGTTATTCACTCTGATTTGCAACACGTCCAGCAATTCAACATATTCTTCTACAATAACTGCAACTGCGCCTTGTTCGACAGCCTTCTTTGCAAACTGATGACCGTCTGCTTGCTGGCCTTTAATGCAGACAAATAATGTCTCAGGGATAACTTCTTTTGAATGGTAAGCAATTTTTTCGATATTCAGTTCATTCATATCGACTTTTTGCTCGGGATAACGGATTGATTCAATCTCCAGAGAGTTGATTAGATGTAATAAGTTCATTTTTTTATCCCTTCCAGAAATCGATTACAATACAATTGTATTAAGAGTGTTTAATAATTTGTTTTCCCAGTGTACATTTTTTTGGAGAAAATGTCGATTTTTTCGCTTGTACTTTTTTTCATTTGTCACGCTTTAAAAGAATCCATACAAGCCTGCTCTTGTTAAAAAACGGTTACTCAGCCAACTGCAGGATTTTGAGTATCTGTTCTCTATTTGAAAAATGCTTTTAGGTTTTCTAAAGTCGACATGCCGTTTTGTGCTTCGGAACGCTGGATAGACAGGGACGCTGCTTTATTAGCATATCGAACACTTTCCTCTATCGTTTTCCCTTCAGCGTAAGCTACTGCAAATGCTCCATTAAATGTGTCCCCGGCTCCAGTTGTGTCTACAATACGCTCTACTGGAAAAGCCGGTATGCTGATAATTTTTTCTCCATTGCAGAATACCGCTCCATCTTCACCTAATGTGATGATTAGTTTACTAGGATACTTAAACAACATTTCTTCCATCGTTTTATCTGGAAATAATACTTTAAATTCTGTTTCGTTTGGTGTCAGAAACGCTACTTTTTCAATCCACTCCTCGCTGATCAACCTTGCTGGTGCTGGATTGTAAAGGACTGGTACATGATATTCTTGACATGTTAGAATCAGTTTTTCAATCGTTTTAACCGGCGTTTCATTTTGCACCAGCACGATATCACTGGCTTTTAATCGTTCTAACTGCTCTTCGGTTTGAAATAGTTTTTCTGGAGTAAATTGACGATTTGCACCTGCTACATAAATGATTGAGTTGTCGCCTTCTACCACTGTAATAAGTGCAGTTCCAGAAGCGTGCTCTTTTATTCTGACAACTTGATCAATGGATACTTGATTATAGGTCAAGTTTTCCAGCAGTCGAATTCCAAATTCATCTTCGCCGACAGCTCCAGCCATTGCTGTTTGAGCTCCAAGTCTGGCACATGCCACTGCCTGATTCGCTCCTTTTCCACCAAAAAATGTCTGAAATTCTTTTCCTTCAATTGTTTCACCTATTTCAGGCTTTCTATCGGCATTGACGACAAGATCTGTAGAAATACTGCCGACTACTAGAATATTTGCCATTCTATCCTCTCCTTCTCTAATCATTTACATCACCAGCAGAATCAGTACAGCTTGATGCACTGGGTAAAACCAATAAAAAAAGTATCGCGGTAATCTAGGCAGCTTGATCGTCCATTTAGTCAGGAATAAAGGAACAGCTGCTGCGGAGAAGGTCTGGATAGAGAGTCCCATTACGAATTGAACCAGCAATGTTCCAAGTACACCTATCTCCCGATTCCGCTCTATCATCCAATAAATCGCCCAACCGAACAAAAAACCATAAACTGAATACTCCAATGGAATGCTCAATAATAAAAATATTAAAAAGTATTTTTGATATCTTAAGGATAATGAAAACACTGCCAACAGGAAAACCACATTTAACGTGTTAGGGGTAATCGGCATTGAGATAATGCCCAAAAGTACCAGCCGAATAATATACTTCTGATAGTTTCTAGTCCGTTCTGTTCCTTTAATAATGCCATATAAAAAACAGGGAAATGCTACTCGCCCAATTATTCGCAGCCAAAGCAGCTGCGGAAACAGGAAATAACCAATGTGATCAACCAGCATTGTGATGATTCCGATCCATTTAATCATGTTCAGGTGATGGTCGAATGTCTTTTGCATGTAAAGTACCTCCAAAGTTTAAAATTGGCTGCAAGCAAATATCCGCTTTTCTACCTCTCTCTTATTATAGCAGTTCAAAGACTGCGGCTGCTTATGAAAAGGCAATCGAGTAGGAAAAAGGAGCTCTCTCCCCGTCCTTACACATCAGTATACATTCGGACTCGAAGACGGCGGTTTGTTCATTGACATTCAAAAATGAAAACTTTTTCATCGCGTAGTCTTCTTGGACAATTTACTCCGCTCTTTGTGTATCTACTCTCTGCTTCCACCAAAAAGTTATTCATGTTTGCGATCTATCTTCTGTCAACGTCTTCCCTTACGAGACAGTTGCCCTTCAGCGTCTCCTGCAGATCTCCCAAAGTAAGAACAATACCTTTAATTCTTGGCACTTGACCACTTCTTCTGCTCCAGTTGGTAGAATCTGCCTCTTATTTTCGCTACTCGAATCCCTTTTCTCACTCAGTTGGTAGAATAACTCTCTTATTTTCGCTACTCGACTTCCTTTTCTCCCTCAGTTGGTGGAATAACTCTCTTATTTTCGCTACTCGGCTTCCTTTTCTACTTCAGTTGATAGAATAACTCTCTTATTTTCGCTACTCGTTCTCTTATACCGCTCCAGTTGATAAAATAAGCCTCTTATTTTTGCTACCCGCCCTCTTATTTTACTCCAGTGGATAGAATGAGTCTTTTATTTTTGCTACTCGGCTTCTTTTGTTCCTCCAGTTGATAGAATAAGTGGTTCCTGTCAGTACGAGTGTTTGTATTCGACTTCAGATTAAGCCTCGCGGTGGGCACCTTTGTCATTCACTAACTATTTATACTGCCAAGCTTGCAGGAGACTTTCACCATCAGGTTGCCGCCCGTGCCGGGCGCACAAAAAAAACAAGATGCCTCATGACATCTTGCCTAGTATTTTTATGGTTGTCTAGCACTGATCACATAGCGATGATTTTTCTGACATTCTTGCTCCTTTACTGCATCATAAAATGGATTCTTTTGAATATCTTTTAGTCCCAGTTTAGTAGTTAGATAGTAGAAGTATCCTTAACTAAAATCAATAGGAAAAGAAAGCATAATGTGAAGAAGACATTGAATCAAAAAAGAAACCCTGAAAGGAATGTAAAAGTACAATCCTTTCAGGGTTTCTATAAATTTTAAGACTTTCAAAGACTGATGGTTCAGTCTTCTAATATTAAACTGTAAGATACACTAGAAAATAAGTCAGCTTATTACTTAGCTACTTTAGACTCAAGTCCTTCAGCTTTTAAGAATTCACTAAATGGTACTAATTCTTCAGCTTCATATTTCTCTTTGTAAGCTTGGATTTTTTCTGCACTGTATAATGCAGGGTCTAAATAAAGTGTTTCAACTGGAATTGGACGATCTTTAGTAATTTTAGCATCTACTACGACTGTTTTGCCTTCTTTATAAGCTTTAACAGCATCAGCCATTACTTGGTCGATATCTTCAATACGGCTTACTGTGAAACCAACTGCACCTTGAGCTTCCCCAATTTTTGCGTAGTCCACGTCAGTAAAGTCAGTACCGAAAGTATTTGTGTTTGTATCTTCATATTTGTTCTTGATGAATGCATATTCAGTGTTGCTGAATACAATGTTGATAACAGGCATGTTGTAACGTACGTTAGTAACGATATCTTGGTAGTTCATTGAGAACGCACCATCACCCATGATGTTAAAGACTTGGCGATCTGGATATACGTTCTTAGCACCAATACCGCCTGGAAGTCCAATACCCATTGTCGCAAACAATGGAGAAGTTCTCCACATGTTTTTAGGTGTCATGTGTAAGTGACGGATAGATGTTTGAGTAGAGTTACCAACATCGATTGAGTAAATCGCATCTTCATCAGCGTATTTGTTGATCGCATTGTATACTTGATAAAGTTGCAGCGCGCCGCTTTCTTTTGTTTCCAACTTAGTCATGTAGTCACGCCAGTTTTGAATATTTTTCAAGTTAGCGTTCCACCAAGCTGATTCTGGAACTTCTGTTACTTTTTCAAGTAATGAATGAACAGCTTCGCCTGCATCTCCAAGAATCGCAACATCAGCATTGTGACGTTTGCCAAGCATAGCTGGGTTGTTATCAATTTGGATGAAGTTTTCAGTATTTGAGAATGTACCTTCAATTTCAGCAAACGGGAAGTTTGATCCAACGAATAGAATTGTATCTGCTTCTTTAACTGTTTCATTAGCTGGCTTCCAACCAACACGGTATGTTGAACCAGTTAATGCTTCAAAGTCATATTCGAATGTTTCAAAGTTTTTACCAGTTGTAATGACTGGTGCTTTAAGTTTACGAGATAATTCTTGAACTGCTGGACCATGTCCCATAGTTCCAACACCCGCATAAATCGCAGGACGTTTAGAGTTGTTCAAGATTTCAACAGCAGCGTCAACATCCGCTTCGTTAAGCGCTGGAGATACATAATCACGGTAGCTGTGACCTGAAGAGTAGAATGCATCTTCATCAATTTCGTGGTAACCGAAATCACCAGGTACTTCGATTACAGCTACTCCACGTTTAGATAGCGCTGTACGGATTGCATCGTCCATCATTTTTGGTAATTGTTCAGCATAAGCCACACGACGGTTGTATACTGCAATACTTGCGAACATTGGATTTTGGTTCAATTCTTGGAACGCGTCCATGTTCAATTCTTTTTGAGGGCGAGATCCTAGAATAGCTAATACTGGAGTATTATCCATTGCTGCATCATAAAGCCCATTGATTAAGTGAGAAGCACCAGGTCCGCCTGATCCAACACAAACAGCAATGTTTCCGCCAAATTTACGTTGCATTACAGCTGCCATTGCGCCAACTTCTTCATGTTTTACTTGTAGAAAGTTAATGTTTGTTTCTTCTTGTTCACCTAAAGCTTCCATTAGAGGAGCTAAAGTTCCTGAAGGGATTCCGTAAATTGTATCAATTCCCCATCCTTCTAAAACTTTTAGTGAAGCTGTACTAACTTTGGTTTTACCGTTTGTCATTTCAAAAAGTCCTCCTAGATTAATTTCACAAAACACATTCTAGAATAGCATATCATGATTAAACTGAAAATCAAAGTTTAATTTTCATTAAAACGCTTAATCTATCATTTTTTTTAAATACTGTCACTTATTTTACATATTTTCCATTAAAAATAAGGAATTGTTTAACTGTTGAAGATAGGCTTAAAAAAGTAGATCTGCTCTAACAGAAACAGTTCCTAATATATCAAGCCTCATTCAGTTATATAGAAAACAGTTCAATTTTATAGCCGTCACTAATTTCTAATCAACGTCTTATAAAACTGAACCATTTTAAGTCATCCAGACGATTTACTAGATACTTATATTACACAATATTGTTTGTTAAATTTTTCCAATTCATTTTCTATATAGCCGACTTCTTCATTAGCAGCGTGTCTAAAGTTCATACTATTTCTCCCCGCTTAATCATTAAACTTCTGCATTACGCAAAATCTTCTCCATTTTTTTACCTTTCGCCAGTTCATCGATCAGCTTATCGAGATAGCGGATTTCTTTCATCGTCGGCTCTTCGATTTCTTCAATCCTCACACCGCAGATAACCCCTTTTACTTGCGCCCGGTTGGGATTCATTTTTGGAGCCTGCTCAAAAAAGGTTTCAAAATCTGTTCCATTTTCTACTACTGTATCAAGTTCGGACTGTGAGTACCCTGTCAGCCAGCCGATAATCTCATCTACTTCTGCTTTTGTGCGACCCTTTTTCTCAGCTTTAGTAACATAATGCGGATAAACACTTCCAAAACTCATTGTATAGATTTTATGTTTAGCCATTGTTACCATCCTTTTTATCAATACTGGTTTCTTACGGTGCAACGTACTTTGTTCGTAGGCATAGGCACATTCTAGTAATAGGGGTTCTGAATACTGTCCGGCAGTAAACGTTACACCGACTGGTTCTCCTGCAAGTGTACAGCCTGCTGGTACGGTTATCGATGGATATCCGGCCTTGGCAGGGATCATTGCGCCCACATTATTCGGCGTAAGAATGACATCTAACTGGTATTTTTTTAAAGCAGCATCCATTCCATTTTCACGAGACTGTTTCTGATCATGAATGTAACTGTTTAAATAATCAGGTTCAATCAGACGTCCACTCGTACTTTCCGCCTGGTAAAACAAAGCTTGTCCATATTTTAAAGCTCTCTGTCCCAATCGGCGGTTTCCTTGAATCATATCATTTAGCGTATTCAAGTGCAAAGATGCATCTACTGTTTTCAAATACGTCTCGATCGCAGACTTGAATTCGTAAAGCATGACATTGATATCCCAGTTACTGTCAGCTGATGGAATTTTAACATCTTCTACTACAATCGCACCGGCTGCTTTGACTTCTTCGATTGCTGCATCGATCACTTTTCTCTGTTCCTCTCCTATATACTGAAAGAAAGGCTGACGAGCAACACCGATTCTTTTGCCTTTTAATCCGTCTTTTTTAAGATAATCCGTAAAGTCGGTTCCTCTGAAAGGATTGGTTTTCGTTATAGGATCTTTTTCATCTACACCATTCAACACATTGAATAAAACGGCTGCGTCTTCAACTGTTCTGGTCATTGGCCCCGCTGTATCCTGTGTGATGGAGATCGGAATAATTCCAGTCCGACTCACTGATCCAACCGTCGGCTTCAGTCCGACTAACGCATTTTGACTCGCTGGGCTTAGGATCGACCCGGAAGTTTCTGTTCCGATCCCTGCCGCTGCTAAATTTGACGCAACAGCAGCACCGCTTCCGGCACTTGATCCGCCTACCATAAACTCTTTTCCATAAGGATTCAATGTCTGTCCGCCGCGTGAACTATATCCAGTCGGCATGGCCTCAGCAATAAAATTGGCCCACTCTGTCAAGTTTGTCTTGGCTAAAATAATCGCACCGGCTTTTCGCAATTGTTTAACGATAAAAGCATCTTCTTTTGCGACATGATCTTTCAACAGCAGCGAACCTGCTGAAGTATGCATTCTATCTTGAGTATCAATATTATCTTTGATCACTACTGGAATACCCTGTAAGTCTCCAAGGTACTCTCCGTTTTTCCTAGCTGCATCCATGCTGTCTGCTATAGCTAAAGCATCTGGGTTCACTTCTAAAATGCTGTTCAACGCTGGACCCGATGAATCAATGACTGCAATGCGTTCAAGATAAGCCAGCACCAATTGTCTGGAAGTGACTTCTCCCGATTCCAGTGCTGCCTGCAGCTGCTTGATTGTCTTTTCTTCTACCCACTTTAATGATTCCTTCACCTTAATTCCCCCAATTAACTTTCTAGCTGGTAAACGACCCAAGTTATAATGAAAACCTTCTGATGATTTTCCCCCAACTGATTTAGCTTTTCTTTGTACTCTATATTTTAAAGAACTCGATAGATTTAAACAATAGGCATTCTTTTAACGAGTTGCTGCTATGACCAAAAAGAGAGTGTCAGCTGCATTAGCCAACACTCTCTTCTATTCATCTGCTTAATCTGTTAAAAATGGTGATTAGTCGTTGCTGACATCTTCCCCATTTGTTGCGATGACTTTTTTGTACCAGTCAAATGATTTTTTCTTCGTACGTTTCAATGTTCCGTTACCAGCATTATCGCGGTCAACGTAAATGAAGCCGTAGCGTTTTTTCATTTCACCCGTTCCGGCACTGACAAGATCGATACATCCCCAAGATGTGTAGCCCATCAAGTCAATTCCATCTAGTTCCACAGCATCTTTCATCGCTTGAATGTGTTGAGCCATGTAATCGATACGGTAATCATCTTCTACATATCCATTTTCGTCCGGTGTATCAATAGCACCTAGTCCGTTTTCTACAATAAACAGTGGTTTTTGATAACGATCGTAAACGTCGTTCATTGTGATACGAAGTCCAAGCGGATCAATTTGCCATCCCCACTCACTGGCTTCCAAGTATGGGTTTTTAATCGAAGCAAAAATATTTCCGGCTGTTTTTTCATTTACTTTCGGATCTCCTGAAGCAACACGAGAAGAATAGTAAGAGAATGAGATAAAGTCTACTGTATGTTCTTTCAACAGTTCTTTATCGCCTTCTTCAAATGGAATCTCGATTCCGTCACGTTCTAGTTCTTTCAATGCATACGCCGGATACTCTCCGCGTGATTGTACGTCGATGAAGAAATAGTTTTCGTGATCTTCTTGTTGTGCTGCAAATACGTCTCTTGGATGAGGTGTATTTGGATAATATTTACCGGCTGCCAGCATACATCCGACTTGGTTTTCAGGATCTACTTCGTGCGCGATTTTAGTAGCTATCGCACTTGCAACCAGCTCGTGGTGAGCTGCTTGATATTTGGCTTGTTTTTGGTTTTCTCCTTCATCAAAAGCAATTCCAGCGCCCATGAATGGTGCGTGCAGAATCATGTTGATTTCGTTGAATGTTAACCAGTATTTTACTAAGCCTTTGTAACGGTTAAAGATTACACGGCATAAGTTTTCGTAGAATCCAACGACTTTACGATTGCGCCATCCGCCGTATTCTTTGATCAAGTGCATCGGGCAATCAAAGTGAGTAATCGTTACTAATGGTTCAATTCCATATTTATGGCATTCTTTGAATAAGTCTTCGTAGAATTTCAAACCTGCTTCATTCGGCTCTTCTTCGTCTCCTTTAGGGAAAATACGTGTCCAAGCGATCGATAAACGGTAGGTCTTGAAGCCCATTTCTCCGAATAACGCAATATCTTCTTTGAATCGGTTATAGTGATCGATGGCTTCTTTTGCTGGATAAAAATGTTCATCGTCGAACTCAAAATGTTTGACTTGTCCGGTAATAATCGGTCCGCGGTCTTCTCCCACAGGCACCACATCAACGTTTGCTAATCCGCGTCCATCTTGATCATATCCGCCTTCTAATTGGTTTGCCGCTGTAGCGCCGCCCCAAAGAAAATCTTTTCTAAATCCCATGTACTTGTTCCTCCTTAAGTAGTTGAGCTTTTGAAAGCCCTCTTTATCTATATCTAGATTGTAAAGGGTGTAATCCATTACATACAAGCGCTTTTATGTAAAGTTTTTATCCGATTTTTACAATTGAAGTTTATACTGAAAAAAACAATCATTTTTCAAAGCAGCTGCTGGCAGCATTTTTTGAATTTCTTGCCGCTGCCGCATAAACAGCGCTGATTTCTTTCTGGTTTGGGGTATCCGCTATTCAAGTAATGCAGCAGCTGCTCTTTCTTAATCCGATTAGCTATCATCTGCATTCTTTTATCAACATATTGATAAATCATTTTGTAAGCTTCGCAGAAATATTCTGTTTCTTGAGGATTTTTCCGATCTCTGTTTCTCGGGCAGCCGCCGTTGCACAATTTTAGAAAAGGACAAGTCTGACATTTCTCCGGTATTGATGGTTTAAGCTTTGAGAAATTCTGCAAAATAGGATGATTTAAGATATCTTCCAGTGAATCCGTTCCGACATTTCCGATTTTATAGTCTTCATGAATATAAAAATCACAGGGAAAAGCGTCTCCATTTTGTTCCAGGACCAATGTAGTTGGACAATACTCTCTATGCTGGCATAGTTCTGGAGTCTGATGCAGATAAACGGCCAACATATTTTCAAAAAAGCGGATGGATATATTTGGGTTGCCGTCGTTGTACCAGATATCGAATACATCACATAAAAACTGACCATATTCTTCCGGTGTAATATGGTACTGCGGCGCCTTATTCACTTCTTGAGAACGAAAATCCATGCAGGGAATAAACTGCAAATATGTAAATTCCTGTTTTCTGTAAAAATCCATCAATTCTTTGGCGTTATGCACATTGTCTTCATGAATTACAGTCAGTATATTAAAGGGGACCTCTTCATTTTTCAAGTGCTGAATACCGCGCATTACAGCATCATAACTGCCTCTTCCGTTGTTGCGGATTCGTCGCTTATCATGAATTTCTTTCGGTCCATCTAGACTAACTCCAACGAGAAAATCGTATTCTCTGAAAAATTGCGCCCAATACTTATTGATCAAGGTTCCGTTAGTCTGTACAGCATTACTGACTCTTGAAAACCAAGTCTCATGCTTTTTCTGCAGCTCCACGATCTTTTTGAAAAAAGCGAATCCCTGCCATCAATGGTTCGCCGCCTTGCCAGGCAAAAGGAACGACGCCTCTTTTCAGACTAATATATTCTTTTATAAACTTCTCCAGCACAACTTCATCAATCCGCTCAAATTTGCCAGGTTTCCCTTCACAGCGACTATAGTAACAATAATCACAAGCGAGGTTACATGCTTCTGATACGGTTTTCCACATAACCCCATCAATCACAGGCTGTTTTACAGGTATCATCTATTCGATTCCCTTCTGCTGCATTTCTCCTTCATTAATTTTAGCAGTATATTTAAAAAAAGAAATAATTTTGTGAAAAACAAAACAATTTAATATTCATACATATTTTTTTCATAGAACCCTCCTTCTTCATCAGTTATCTTCCGGTTCAGAATGTTCACATCTAATTCTTGAATCTTCTAGATAATCGTTATGTTCTGTGGTACAGTAACGGGTAGTTTAAAATGCAGAAATGAGGAAAGAACATGACCCACTACGATGTACTTGTCGTTGGCGGCGGGACAAGCGGGATGATGGCGGCCATTTCAGCGGCAGAGCATGGTGCAAAAGTTGCTGTTGTGGAAAAAAACAAGTTGCTGGGCAGAAAGCTTTTAGTAACGGGTAACGGACGCTGTAACGTAACAAATAATCGCGATAAAGAAGAAATCATTTCACATATCCCTGGAAATGGACGCTTTTTATATAGTGCTTTTTACCAATATGATAATTACGATATTATGAAATTTTTCCGTTCAAACGGAATTGCCTTAAAAGAGGAAGATCACGGAAGAATGTTTCCGACAACTGATAAATCAAGAACGATCGTTGAAGCTTTAAAACGAATTATGGAAGAGAAACACATTGAAGTCTTTTTGAAAGCACCCGTTGATACGGTGTTATATGAAGATGGAAAAACAAAAGGCGTTCGTCTGCAAGATGGACGGACTTTACTGGCTGCTAGTGTGATCCTTTCTACTGGTGGTCGAGCAATGCCGAAAACCGGATCTACTGGTGACGGCTATCAGTGGGCTAAAAAGGCCGGACATACCTTGAAACCACTATATCCTACTGAAGTACCTGTTACGTCTGATGAGCCTTTCATCGTTGACCGTGTATTGCAGGGACTGGCTTTGAGAGATGCGAATCTGAGTGTGCTGAATAAAAAAGGCAAGGCCGCGATCTCCCACCGGATGGATATGATCTTTACCCACTTTGGGATTTCAGGACCGGCTGTTCTGCGCTGTTCTATGTTTGTACATCAGACCATGAAACGCGACAAAACAGATCGAGTCACGATGACGATCGACGCATTGCCTGACAAGTCAGCTGGCGAGTTGAAACAAGACATTGCTAAACTGATGAAAGACGTCGGAGATAAAAGTGTGAAAAACACACTGAAGAGTTTGGTGCCAGAGCGATATCTATTATTTGGACTGGATAGAATGGATATTTCAGAAAGTCTGCCGCTGAAACAGCTGACACACGCGCAAATCGATTCACTTGTTGAGTTTTTCAAAGATTTCCGTTTCACTGTAAATGGTTCATTGCCGATTGAAAAAGCTTTTGTAACCGGCGGTGGGGTCAATACAAAAGAAGTAAATCCGAAAACGCTGGAAAGCAAACTAATGCAGAACTTGTACTTTACAGGAGAGATTCTGGATTATAATGGCTACACTGGTGGCTATAATATTACGGGCGCTTTTATTACTGGCCGAGTGGCTGGTATGCACGCAGCGCAATCCGTATTAGGAATAGCTCAATAAACAGTTAAAGAGCCGCTGAAGAAATCATAACCGATTTCTTCAGCGGCTCTATTTTATTGGGGAAATTTCTTCTTTATTTAGTAATTTTCTTTTTTATTTAATAAGCTTCTTTTCTTCCAGTTTCAGTTTTGCTAAAACAAATTTGATTTCATTGTAAGTGATCGTTTCAGTTACCGCCTCTTTTATCGGCTTGAGAAATTCTTTTCCAACTTCAGTGATAGCGGAGCGAATCTCGATTTCACATTCCGGAGAAACCAGACGTGTATAATCGATTGTTTTTTCTTCTTCAATCGCTTTGCTCAAATGATTGACAATTGTATTCGAAGAAAATCCTCGAAGTTCTGCAATTTCTTCAACCGACTGTCCATCCTGGAACAGCTGAAGCGTCTCTTCAGCAGAATCTTGGCTGCCGTTTTTAGACTGTAACGCTGGCTTAGTGACTGCTTTTGACGAAACATTTTCTTTTCGTTTGTTTTCAACTTCTATAGACTGCTCGGCAACATAGTCTTGGATCAGTGGAATAAACTGCTCGCCATATGTCGTCAGTTTCGCTTCTCCAACGCCGTTGATTGCTAAAAACTCTTCTTCCGTCTGTGGAAATTTAGCGGCCATATCAATCAAACTGCGATCGGTAAAGACTACAAATGGCGGCTTTCCAATATTTTGAGCGATCTCTGTTCTCAAGGCACGAAGCTCTTCAAATAAGTGTTCATCATAATTTTCAATATTTTCTACTGTTTTAGTTTTATGTTCTGTTTCTTGTGTGAGCTGCTGTCTCATAGCCAATGTGACTTGCCCTTTTAACAGCTCCGGTGTTTTCCCCGTGAACTGCAAGATGGGATACTGATCTCCACCCAGTTTCAGGTAACCTTCGCTGACCATAATCGAAATCATGTCTTTAATTTCTGTATCTTTATACTCTTTCATAATCCCATACGTACTCAACTGGTCAAATCCGAATTGTTTGATGCGCTGATTTTTCTTTCCGCGCAGAACATCTGTAACCAGCCCTGTGCCGTAAGCTTGTCTCATTCTGTGAATATTGGATAATATTTTTTGACAGTCTACCGTAATATCTTTCGTGATGGACTCGCCCGTACAGTTCGAACAGTTTTCACACTCGTTCCATTCAACTGACTGGTTGAAATAATTCAGAATCGTTTTACGCAGGCAGTTTCCGGTTTTACAATATGTGATCATCGTATTCAGGTTCTTTTTCGCATGCGGAGAATTCCCACGTTCAATCAACAAAGTATTTGTGATAATATCTTGAGCAGAATAAAAGAGAACGGCTTCTGCCGGTGCACCATCTCGTCCAGCACGTCCGGCTTCCTGATAGTAGCTTTCCATATCCAGCGGCATATTATAGTGGATAACTTTTCGAACGTTGCTTTTGTCAATCCCCATCCCAAAGGCATTCGTCGCTACAATAATCGGCTTGCGGTCATATAAAAACTGCTCTTGATTCTGCATTCTTTCTTCTGAACTGATTCCAGCGTGATAGAGGGTTGCCGGAAATCCTTTTTTGTTTAAAAAGGTATAAACACTCTCAACGTTTTTTCGGGTATTGCAGTAAATGATACTGGATTCGTTTTTATCCAATACCGAAATAAGTTTGTCTCTCTTTTTTGTAGGCTTTACGACAGAAAAATATAGGTTTGGACGGTCAAAGCTTGCAACATATTGATAAGGATTTTCCAGATGCAGCTGATTGATCATGTCTGCTTGAACAATATCTGTAGCCGTTGCTGTAAAAGCCGCAAACGGCGGTCTGTTTTCAAAAGCTTCCATGATTTGCGGAATCATTTGATAACTTGGTCTAAAGTCGTGGCCCCATTGTGAGACACAGTGTGCTTCATCCACGGCAACTAGATTGACCTTCATTTGTCGGACGACATTAAAGAAAAAATCATTGTCCAATCGTTCAGGAGAAACATACAATAAATCAAGCTCACCCATTGCTGCCTCATCCAGAATCATCTGCTGTTCAAAGAAAGACAACTGACTGTTAATGTAGGCTGCTTTGACCCCCATCGACTGAAGGGTGTCGACTTGATCTTTCATCAAAGAGATCAAGGGAGAAATGACCAGCGTGGTTCCTTCTAAAAAGATTGCTGGAATCTGATAACAGAGAGACTTCCCGCCTCCTGTTGGCATAACACCCAGAACGTCTTTCCCTTCCAGAATGGCTTCTATCAATTCCTGCTGTCCCGGTCTGAATGTGTCATATCCATAAAATTGTTTCAGTGTTTCAAAAATCGTCTTCATATTGCCTCCATGATTCTAAAGCTCGTTTAGTTATCTACTGCCATTCATTTAAGAAACTACTTTTTAGGTTATTTTGCATAAGTAATGTAACTTAACTATCTTACCATATTCAGTGATTATTTAAAGAAGCTGGAAGGAATTATCAAAAGAATCAAGCCTCATTCATCCTTTACTAATATAATTGTGCATTTACCTTAGAAATTGATTATTTTTTAGTTGAGTTTTCGTTTCATAGGATTTTCTTTGTTGTGACCCATTTAATTATGTGAGTTTGGAAGGGATTTTCAATGCTTATTGCCTTTTCTGGTTTGAGTACTGACAATCAGCGCTTTATTCTCTGTACTCTTTTTAATTTCTACCTTGAGTACTGACAATCAGCTCTTTATTCTTAGTACTCATTGCCGTTTCTACCTCGAGTACTGACAATTACCCCTTTATTCTCGGTACTCATTCTATTTTCTGTCTTGAGTACTGACAATCAGCGCTTTACTCTCTCTACTCATTGCCGTTTCTTGTTTGAGTACTGAAAATCTCCCCTTTATTCTCGCTACTCATTCTATTTTCTACTTTGAGTACTGAAAATTACCCCTTTGTTCTCGCTACTCATTCTATTTTCTACTTTGAGTACTGAAAATTACCACTTTATTCTCGCTACTCATTCTGCTTTTTATCTTGAGTACCAAAAAGTATCGTTTCATACTCAGTTTTCCGCTTCTTCTTTTCAATCAAGTCAATAATCCAATGCTTATTCTTGAAACTGATCATCATTTAAATTTCAAGCTAATCTCCACACGTTCCATCTCGTGCGAACCCATATTATCGATTCTTTACCGGCAACAAATTCTGTTAAACACAAAAAAATCAGGTTCTCCGTTTTAGCGGAATGCCTGATCTTTTGCTTAACCTTTTAGAATCTGTCTATCTATTTATTTTCCAGTTCGCCAGTCAACTCAATAATGCGGTCAACGGTTTCATCTAGATATTTGATGGTATCGGTTAATGGTTTGTCGGTCGTAATATCAACGCCCGCAACAAGTGGTGCTTCTGCTGGTACTTTTTGTCCGCCTAATGCTAGGAATTCTAACCAGCCATCCACTTTTTCTTCTCCACTCTTGATTTTCAAGAAAGCTTGAGTCGCAATCGTCAATCCCGCAGAGTAAGTGTATGGATATAGTCCCATGTAGTAGTGGATCTGACGCATCCAAGTCAATTCAGCACCTGGTTCAAGTTCAACGGAGTCTCCCCAGAATTCTTCTAGAACACTGCGTTTGATTTCGCTTAATTTGTTTGCATCAAAACTCTTGCCAGCATCGATCAGTCTATACACTTCTCTTTGATACGCTGCTTCAAGCAAGTGCGTCACAAAGTTGTGGAAGTATGTTTTAGAGATCATTTTAGATAAAATAGAGCGTTCCATACGCGGATCATCCGTTTTACCTTGCAGGTAGTCAGTCAATAGCAATTCATTAAAAGTAGACGGTCCTTCAATCAAGTATAGAGATGGACGCGCACTGGATAATGGATTGTTTTCATTTGAAAGAACGCCTTGTCCAGCATGTCCCAATTCGTGGAACAATGTGTAAGCATCTGTTAATTCACCTGTCCAAGTGATCATGACATATGGATGTTTACCGTAAGTCGTTGAGCAGAATGCACCAGAACGTTTTCCAATGTTTTGCGCGAAATCTGTCCAGCGTTCAGGATACGAGCGCATGATCATGTTGACATAGTCTTCTCCAAGCGGCGCCATAGCTTTTTGGACCAGGTCTTTAGACTCTTCGATAGTCAGTGGTGTCGTATATTCAGGATCCAAGTCAACTTTCAGATCGGCGTACGTCATTTTTTCCAGACCATGAACGTCTTTCAGATGCGTAATGAATTTACGCATTACCGGAGCAAAGTCTTTCATGATCATATCGATTTGACGGTGATACAATTCTTGATCAACTTCTTGGCTTTCTAGTAAATAATCGAAGATAGAGTCATATCCGCGCATTGTTGCGATGGTTTTCTCTGTCTGCAAGTGTGTATAAAATGCCGTTGCTACAGTGTTTTTGTATTTTGACATGACTTCACTGAATTTATCGTAAGCTGCACGACGAATTTTTGGATTATCAGAGTACATATAGACTTCTTCATATAATACAAAGCTTAATTCATATTCTTGTCCGTCTACTTCAAATGTTCCGAAGTCTGCATCTGCAGAACGAGCTTGCTCAAAGATTTCAGAAGGTGCATCAAAAACAGGGCCTAATTGAGCTAGTGCCTTTTCAACGTTTGGATCTAATTTTGCTTTTTTAGCCGCTTTAACTTCACGGACAAACGGTCCATATTGAGGCTCTTTTTCGACAACCGCATCTAACGTTGCTTCATCTGCTTCTTGAACTTGTGAGTTAAAGAAGCTTAGATTTGCACTAATACCCGCTAGTACATTGGATACATGGCGAGATTGCTGCTGTGCTTCACTGTCAGAAATATCAACAGAAACCGGCAGCATTCCGTATTGACCCAAATGGGACGCTTTAGCCATTAATCCTTCGTATTCTTTAATAGCTGCAATCAAAGTATCTACACCGTCAAGGTTTCCATTATATTTATCTGAAAAAGCTTGAACATCTTTTGGAAGCTGTTCTGCTGCTTGTTCAAACTCTGCTTGAGTACTGAAAATTGCTGAAAGATCCCATTTTAGATCTTCTGCAATATCCGCACGACGTTTTAGTTGTTCTGCCATTTTATTCTCCCCTTTGTCTGAATATAGTGAACAGATCAGTTATAGAAATATAACTAGAAGGGATTTAGTCATGCCTATGTAAAAAGACAACATCACCGAAGGAGGATGTGTAATTTTACTCTATTTAGACCGCTTTTACATTTCAACCTTAGTCCTTCACTACTAAATCTATTCACTCTTGCGAATAATTATAACACTCTTTGACTATTTTGTGTGAGAAAAATATGGGAAAATTCAAATTGAACACTCATTTATTTTTTGTCATTTTCCTTTTCTGAAATCTTAACAAAAAAACTGTCTTATTGTTCACTGAGAGCAGTCAACAACAAGGCAGTTTTCTTTTAGTATCCTTTTGAATAGTCCACTAAGTTCAGCGGAAGTTCTTCTCCATTGACATAAGCTTCTAAGTTCTTTTCAAATATCGGAAATAAGCTTGCGCTGTAGTCTTCCAGTCTTCCAGCGATATGCGGTGTGATCAGCACATCTTCACGGTTCCATAAAGGGTGGTCGCTTGGCAGCGGCTCTTCATGGAAAACATCCAGACCTGCATAGGCAAGATTATTATCCAGCGCCTCCATCAAAGCCTCTGTATCCACTGTACCGCCGCGTCCAACATTAATAAATATACTCTGATCTTTCATTTTAGAGAACAACGCCTGATTAAACATGTTTTCCGTTTCGTCCGTCATTGGCAGAATATTGATTACTATGTCTGCTTTTCCAATGACTTCAGATAAATCATCTTGAGTATGCTGTTCGTCCATATACTCGACTTCCCCGCCGCTGCGGTTGATTCCGATCGTTTTCATTCCGAAAGCTTGTGCAATTTTACCTGTCTGCTTTCCGATTTCCCCTGTTCCAACAATCATCATGGTTTTTCCACTCAATTCCAGCAAAGTACTGACAGAAATCCATTCAGATCTCAGCTGAGCGCGAAGAGAGATGTCCATTCCTCTCGTATAACTAAGCAGCATACCGAAGATTGACTCCGCAATCCCATTTGCATGGATACCGCTTGAATTCGTTAATAGAATATCCTGCTCATCTAATAATCCCTGGTCTAAGTAATCGACTCCTGCCGAAGCCACTTGAATCCATTTAATCTGATTATTTTCATTATGAATGAGGCGATTTCCTTCATCACTTTTCCAACCATAGACGATTTTAATGTCTTCAATATTTTCCGCTTCTTCCACAGAGGAAACGAGCGTATAATCTGGTGCAAGTTCCTTTATCCGATTTTCCTGTTCTTCTGTCAGTTTACGCAATGAAACGATTGTTTTTGTCATATCTTCCACCCCTTTTTAATATTATGACACAGCTTATCAGAAAATTCTATCTTGCGGTTTCAAACAAAAAGAGTACACCTTTTTTATGAAGGTATACTCTTTAATATTCACTTATTCGACTGTCTGATACTCGCCTGTTACAGAATCCAGTTTTTCAATATGTTCATCGTTTAAGTTAAAGTGGTAAAGTCCGATCATATTAGACCATTCTACACCATCTTGTTCAACGGTTTCTCTTACTTCAACGGTGACCCATTCTTCATCTGTTTTATCTACAAAGTAAGAATAATTTTCGTTGGTTAGTTCTAGTCGGTTCATTACTTGTTCAAATGCATAATCCTCTGCTTCTGCATCTGTCGCAAATTGACTGCCAGGTGTTGTTTCTTCTTCAGCTTTTTCTTCATTTTCTTTCACTTCTGCTTCGCGCTGCGTCAACCAGTTGTCCAGTTCTTCATCTGTTGCTTCTTCAATGGACTCTCCAGTATCTGCTAAGTATTCTTCACTTAAAACAGAAGACTGACGTTCTGTCTGGTATTCCGTCTTATCAGAGGAAGCGCCCGCTACTTGTCTAGCTTTTTCTGCTTGTGCAACATTTACTTCTTCCAGCAGATTTTCTGCTTCTGACTGTAATTCCGGGAAAGAAGATAAGTCATTTTTTAGTAAAATAGATAAGGTACCTGCTGCTTCATCGGTTTGATCAGCATCAAACTGTGCTTGCGCTTGATCCAGCATATCTTGGTATTCTGTTTCTGATCCAGTTGATTCTGCAGGTGTCTCTGTTGAAGTTTCTGTCGTTTCTTCTTGTGCTGTTTCAGGTGCTTCTGCTGATTCTTCTGTTTCATTACCGCAGGCTACTAGTACTGTACCAACGGTTAATAGTGCAGCTAATTTCGTCCATTTTTTCAATGAGGAAACCTCCTTTAGATACGTTCATTATACTGTATCTTTCTTTGGATTACTATTTAAATTAGAGACTGAATTTCGAGTTTGGATTTAAGCTTAACTCAAAGTTTCTGAACTCGTCCTCCTTTACTTATATTGCTGAATATCATTTATTTAATCACAACTCATGATACGCTGAGTAAATATCTCTTTTGGGTATGTCTCTTAGCCGAGCGACCATCTTGATGGCTTGCTTGCTGGAGATCGCTTCCGTCTCCATCACATGATCAACATGCTCTTTCAATGACCAATTCTGCCACTCTGCGGTTTCATCATTGACTGAAGCATCTGAGTTCCCTTCAAGAATCACACAAAATTCGCCCCTAATTTGCTCCGTTTGTGTCCAATCTGCCACTTCTGCGATCGTACCCCGGATAAATTCCTCATACCGTTTGGTCAACTCACGTGCCAGCACAATTTTCCGATTCGGTTCAAATACTTTTGCCATCTGTTCCAGCAAGGCTTTTAGTCGGTGTGGCGATTCATAAAAAACAATGGCTTCCTGCCGATTATTCAATGTCGTCAGTTCAGCTTGCAGCTCTTTTTTCTTTCGGGGTAAAAATCCATAAAAGTAAAAAGGCTGCGGGGCAATCCCTGAAGCGATCAAAGCTGTCAGTGCCGCATTTGCACCCGGCAGCGGAACGACAGAAATCCCTGCTTCCACTGCAGCCCTAACTAAGTCTACACCTGGATCGCTGATAGAAGGCATCCCGGCATCACTGACTTGTGCAATCGAGTTTCCATCTAACAACTGTTCAATCAGCTTTTCTGTCTTCTCTTTTGAATTATGCTCATGAAAACTGGTCTGCTTTGTATCGATTTCAAAATGATTCAGCAGCTTCTGTGTATTTCTTGTATCTTCTGCGGCGATCAGATCAACCTCTTTTAACATTCTAATTGCGCGAAAGGTCATATCTTCCAAGTTTCCAATAGGTGTAGGAACTAGATACAATGTCCCGTTTTCAGTTGGTTCAAAGCTCTTTTGCGTCTGCATCAGTTAACTCCTTTTTATCGACGACTATGCGTGGATCAGTTTTCTTGAATGGAATCTGAACACCTTCGTTTTTCAGATAGCGCTCTTTGTATTTTCTAGACAGTTTTTTAAATGCCGCCTCTGCTTTTGTCGCTTTGCTTCTAGAAGCATGTGCTTCTGCATAGACCATCTGAGCAGGTCTTCTGTATGATGGACGAGTATATTTGGCACCAACTCCAGTGTTGTGTTCTTTCAGCCTGCGGTCTAAATCAGTTGTATACCCGCCGTACAACGTACCATCTTTACACCGCAGCACATAAAAATAACTAGTGGTTTCCATAAATCATCCTTCTAACTTCCGGCAGATACTGATCTTGCTGATCGAATACAAAAAGCGGCGGCAGAACTGTAAATCCTGTCTCTTTTCCATTCTTAATGCCTTCGATCAGCAGCATGTTCGCTTCTTTATGTTCTTTCGGATACACGAACCTGACTCGTTTAGGTATGAGGTTAACAGCTCTCATTGCATCTAAAATCTCTAAAAATCGTTCTGGACGATGGACAAAATAGGCTTTTCCTTTTGTTTTTAACAGAAAAGCCGTTGCTTTGACCATTTCCTGTAAATCTAAGTGCAGTTCATGCCTGGCAATGGCAAGATGTTCATTAGGATTTTTAATGCTTTCATCTAATACTTTGAAATAGGGCGGATTACAAGTCACGACATCTACAGAATCATGCCGAATCCATTGTTTGACCTCATTAACATCTCCATGGATCATCTTGACTTGTTTTTCCAGCCCATTCAACTGAATACTTCTATTCGCCATATCCGCTAACCGCTCTTGCAGTTCCACTCCAATGATAGAGCTTTGCGTTTTCTGACTCAGCATTAAAGCGACTGCCCCGTTTCCAGAACATAAGTCAACAATTTTCGCACGAGAATGCTTTGGGACTTGTGCAAAATCTCCCAGCAAAACAGCATCCAGAGAAAAGGAGAACACCTTGGGACTCTGAATGATTTCCAAGTCACACTGCATCAACTGATCGATTCGTTCATCTTGCTTAAGTAAGTCGTTCACTATTTCAGCTTCCTTATCCATTGATTTCTTACAGTATACCAAATTTCAACACTGAACATTACCCTAGAATTGACAAAAGCCCCTCCAATGAAGGAGCGGCTTTCTAATTAAAAATAAATGACTTATACAGTTATTTCGGAGCTAAAATACTATTCAAATTATACTACTGAGTTTCTCATTTAAACAACACAGTCCCTACCTCTACCATGTCCTTACAACTCTCAAGTTGTGCCAGATCGATTAAACTTCGTTAAAACGATTTTATATAATGTTTCATATCTATTCTTAATGTAGTTATATTATACCATACGTACGTTAGAAAGCAATTATTCTGCTTTACCTGCCTCCTCTTTTTATCCAGCAGATATCAGGTTGCTCTAAATCGATGTATTTAGTTCAAGCAGGTTTCTTTTTTATCTCTTTAAGTAACTCAAAGTATAATTCATACTATTAGCTGCTTCTTCTCGATTATAATTAAAGTGATTTTTTTCAGCCGATTCTTTTGCACAGCTATCAAATTTCCGCTGCAGTATAATCAGAGCTTCTGACAGCTTTTCTAGTGAACTCAAATTCAGCAGTTTTAAAATATCCGCTCTTTCTTGTTCATCCAGATATTCCAATAGATACTTATAACTTTTCCCTATATTTATTCTATAATCGAAGCGGTCCGCAATCGACCAGCTCAAAAGCTTTAAGTATTCTTGAAAGCAGATCATTCGAAAATGCGATTCTGCATAAAGCAGTTCATTGCGGCAAATGCCTTTTACCACATACGTTGAAACCCACCAGAATTCGTTGCAGCAGTTTTTGAATTCTTTTTCAGTCGGCTGTTTCTGCCAGTAGATTTCATCATTAGTATACAGATCATCCGGTAACAGGGCTTTTGGATCATATAGAATGATTCCTACCGGATCTTCTTTTCTCCAATCTTCTATCTTCGACACTGGACATATACCCAAATCGATTCGATTGCCATCGGTAAACAACATGAGAAAATTAAAGCGTTCGTTCAAATCCAATGGACCTTCAGCGAAATCAGCAGGGGTTTGCAGCAGCAGCCTTTGCCCGAAAGCATTGATCCAGTTTCTTTCTTCTACTAACTCCTGCATTTTTTCATATTTTACAAAATATACGATATCATAATCTTGAAACTCATCTATCCGGGCATTTAGATTAGCTCTTGAGCCGTTCATGGCGATCGCCTCTACTCCTTCTATAGAAGCAGCCACCTCAAAAATCGTATGCATCATTTCGTCGCAGCTTCTCATGGTTTCTCCTTTCGAAATCCTTTATTTTTAGCAGTGTTATGAACGCTTCAAAGCATCTATGACTTCATTTCCATCTTCACTCCACTGAATCATTCGGTACTGAGCATCATGATAAAAAATCAGCTTTGCATTTTCTTGTCTGGCGATTTCTCCCCATTTCAGCTTGGCAGCAATAGAATCCATTGGATAGTCATCCAATCCTGTAACCCATAGCGGATTCTGATGCGCATGTGTCGGCATAATATCTGCCATATGCAGCAGTGTCTCTCCCTTTTGCGTCAATTTCACGATAGAATGTCCTTTACTATGCCCTCCAGTATGAAACAGTTCAATACCAGGAACCACTTCTACATGTTTATCAAATAGGATAACCTGATTCTGAATCGGTTCCCAATTTTCCTGCCGGTAAGTACTTTGCGTCCGCAAATTCGGATACCGCACTTCATCCCATTCGACCGTATTGATGTAAATTACTGCATTAGGAAAAGTCGTCTGATAGGTTCCTTTAACAAATTGTGTCAGCCCGCTCGCATGATCTGCATGCATATGCGTCATCAGCACAACGTCAATCTCTTCTCGTTTCAATCCAGCCTGTTCGAAACTGGCTTCTATTTTTACTCTCTCTTCAATTCCGCTATGTTTGATTTCTTTTTCTGTCAGTTTATCCACATTTATTCCGGTATCGATTAAATAATTTTTTTGCTGGTATTGAATCCAGATCATGTCTGTTGCCAGCTTTATTTGATTCTGCTCATTTACCGAATACTTTCTGGACCATACTGCCTTCGGTACCGGACCAAACATCGTTCCGCCATCCAACTGAGTCATGACGCCTTCTAACCAGGTGATCGTCATTTCATGAAATTTTAGTGAATCAAGTATTTTACTCATCCGTTATGCTCCTATCTGTTTCCTTTATTTAAAACTGTCTGTCATCTTTTTCATTGCCGATTATGCTTTACTGAACAGCAACTCAATAAAGGGATTCAAGAAGGTTATACCTTTTGAGTTGATTTCATAAAAGTCTCGGATTGTTTCTTAACCTTAACATAATGACCTTGAAGTAGAACCGTTGCTCCATTATTTTCAGATTTCCAAGCTCCTATTCACTCTTAGTTTAACGCCTTTATGTTCCTTTATGTATAAAAAAAATCGTCCTGCACACAATACTTAGCTGCGCGCAGGACGGTTTAACGGTTAGTCTTTCACTGTTTTCCTTTGATAATAATAGTATCCTGCTATACAGACAAGCAGTGAAAAAACCAAGAAAAACGGTACGAATGTCGGATTTGAAAAGATTCCGCCAACGAGAATAATCAAAGAACCAAGCGTTCCGAAGACTGGTGCTACATAGCCTAAGAAAACATTCTGAATTGTTCCGACTCGTTTCAACTGAATAACTTTAAGATAGAGTACCGCGTATGCCAAGTAACTGAAAATAATGGCAATTTCGCTGACGTCTCCACCTGATAATAGATTTGTTTTCTGCGTTATATAATGTAAAAACATCCAGCCCAGACTGAGGACAAAGGCAAAGGTAGCAGAGGCTGGTGAAAGTTCCCTTTCTGGATCGATTTCGGCAATCTTGTCACTCATTGGGATCATATTCTTAGTCGCCAGTGCTTGCGGCAGACGGATAAATCCTAATGTCAACCCATTTACAACCCCTAAAACTGCAATCAAGACAAACGTCAGGATAATGGATTCTCCCATTGGTCCCAGCAGTTCGGTACCGATCTGATTGATTGCACCGTCTCCTGTAGAAAGAATATATTCTTCTCCAACGATGGAGACTGTTCCTATAAAGTAGGCTAGATAAACGCCAAGTACGATCAGCGGTCCAATTGTTAAGGCAATCGGCATATTGCGTTTCGCATTTTTCACTTCTGGTGTAATGGTCGTTGAGATGACCCATCCTTCAAATGAGAATGCCATTGGTGCTAAAGCGGCCAACCAGCCCAGCCCTACTGAACTTGTCCCAATTTCAACGACTTCACTTGGTATTTCCGGCATTGGTGCGCTCCAGAAAATACCAGCAATGCCAATTCCGATCAAAGGAATCAGTTTAATAAAGGTCGTTATATTCTGAAATCTTCCGCCGGCTTTTAACGAAAGATAATTCATCGCAAATAGAAATGACAAATACACCAGTCCAATGCCAATTTGCATTTCCAGCGTTGAAGATAAGCCAAACAGCATCGTCGTATAGATTCCTGCTACCCATGACACAACAACGGTGATCGTTGGTAAGTAGACCCACATCTGAAACCAGCCGAATGCACTAGCCGCAGAAGAAGAGATAAATTCTTCAAAATAACCAACGACTCCGCCGATTTTTGTTGTTCTGCTTGCCAGTTCTGTTAGAGTGATACTACCGAAAATCACACATAGTGCACCAATACAAAATACTATAATACCTAAAACAACATCGCCGCCGGTATAAGTCAGGATATCGTCTGCTTTAAAAAAGATACCCGATCCGACACAGATGCCTACAATCATGGACAAAGCAGTCAGTAATCCATAATGCTGCTTGATGCCCTTCGTTTTTTCTTCCACTTCTTTGCTCCTTTAATGCTTCATTTTTTTGATAGAATATACTCGATTAAAATGAATATTGTTTTCAAAATAAAGTATATCTCAGAATATACCAGAAAATTCAGCTTAAAGAAAGACGTTCGCAGATCCTTTTATAATTTGTTATGCAGATTTTATTCACTTTGATTTCCACTAATAACGACCAGTATCATATGACCGATAACAGCCGACTCACTAATCGATTATACGTACTCTCCATTCTTCCATAAGACAACAGCTTCCGCTGTCAGTGATGCCTGAACATCAATGATGCGCTGATTAGAACTGCCTCTGAAAGCTAAGTTCAAATCTTTTTTATTCAGTTCAAAACGGCCGTCTACCACTACGTCTAAATAAGAAAGCAGAATCTTTTTATCCTTAGATCCGCGCATCAGTTCTTCCCAAGTATAGCCAGACCATGACCAAATATCTTTTGACGCTCCATATTCTTCTCGTACACGACTGCAGAGCTGTATCGTTACTTCTGTGTTCAAAAATGGTTCTCCACCCAAAAGCGTAAGCCCCTGACAGTAGTCTGCATTTAAATCTTCAATAATCTGATCCTCCAGCGCTCTTGAATATGGTTTTCCATATGCAAAATTCTGTGCTGCTTTATTATAACAACCTTTGCAGGCAAAAGGACATCCACTGACATAGAGACTGCACCGGACACCTTCTCCATCTACAAAATTATATGGTTTGTAGTCGGCGATATACTGCTTGCTGAATTGTTTTGACGTCCAGGAGACTGGATCAACTGCCAAGTGGATCGTCTCCTTTCATATGCTTGATTCTAGAGGCGATTTCTTTATGTCTGCCTTCTACCATTGGCCGTTTTTGAGGGTTTCCAAGGTACCCGCAAGTTCTTTTTACAACGTCGCATGTTTCAGGATCAGTGTTGCCGCATTCCGGACATTTAAACCCAAATTCTGTCGGTTTAAAATCTCCTTCAAATCCGCACGCATAACAATGATCAATCGGTGTATTCGTTCCTAAATACCCGACTTTGTCATAAGCATAGTCCCACACTGCTTCTAATGCTTTCAAGTTCGTCTGCAGTTTCGGATATTCACAGTAATGAATGAATCCTCCGCTCGTATAAGCAGCGTAGTCTTTTTCAAAATCAATTTTTTCAAATGGTGTTGGATTTTTTCTGACATCATAATGGAAGCTGTTCGTATAATACCCTTTATCTGTAATATCTTCTATGATCCCGTACCTTTCGGTATCCAGTTTACAAAAGCGGTCTGTCAGGCTTTCGCTTGGTGTAGAATATACACTGACATGAAGGTCAGTCTCATTCCCCCATTGATCAGCCTTTTCTTTCAGCTTGCGGACAATATCCAATGTGAAAACTTTTGCTTCTGTATTTTTTTCCCACCCACTGCCGTAAAACGCTGTCGCTGCTTCGTATAATCCGATATATCCAACAGATGCTGTCGCTCTGCGATTTAAAAAGAGCTGCTCTACTTTATCCTGTTTGATCAGCCGCTTTCCAAAAGCACCGTGCATATATAAAATCGGCGCATTTTCTGGTAAAGCATCCATTACTCTATAAGCTTTAAAGATCAGTGCATCATGCAAAACGTCCAATCGTTCTTCCAGGATTGCCCAGAAACGAGACTGATCTCCGCCTGCCTCCATAGCAATTCGTGGTATATTCAAGGTAACAACACCTAGATTCATTCTTCCGGCGTTAACTTCTTCTCCTTTTTCATTTTTCCATCCTTGCAGGAATGATCTGCATCCCATCGGTGTTTTAAAGCTTCCTGTCAGTTCAACGATTTTGTCGTAAGATAAAATATCAGGGTACATCCGTTTAGCAGAACAAGCCAGCGCCAGCTGTTTGACCTCATAATTAGGATCCCCTTCTTCTAGGTTTACCCCTCTTTTCAATGTGAAAATCAGTTTTGGAAAAATAGCGGTGCGCTTTTCTTTTCCAAGTCCATTCAGCCTGACTTGTAAAATCGCCTTTTGGATTTCGCTTTCCAGCCAGCTGGTACCTAACCCGAACCCTACACTTGTGAAAGGTGTCTGACCTTGAGAAGTGTATAAAGTATTGATTTCATATTCTAGACTTTGCATCGCATCATAAATATCTTTTGTCGTTTTTTCTTTCGCAAACGCCGTTTGAATCTCTGATCCTTCAATCCACTGTTTAGCTGTTTTTAAATGCTTTTCATAATTCAATGCAGCATAAGGTGCCAATACCTCATCGATCCGATCAAAACTGCAGCCGCCATATTGGCTTGAAGCCACATTTGCAATAATTTGAGCCGTTTGAGCGGTTGCTGTCTGAATTGACCTGGGCGGCTCAACTTCAGCATTGCCGATTTGGAATCCTTTTTCAAACATCTCTGCGAAATCGATCAAACAGCAGTTGCTCATAGGAGAATAGGGTGTATAGTCTAAATCATGGTAGTGGATATCGCCCTTTTCATGGGCATGTGCAACATGTTCCGGCAGCATTCTCAGACCGACAGCTTTTCCTACAATACCGGCGGTCAGATCACGCTGTGTGTTAAACACCTTACTGTCTTTATTAGCATTTTCATTGACTATGTCTCTATCTTTTGCTACTAGGCTTTGAATCATCTTGTTGACATCCCGCCGTCGCTCTCGTTCAAGCAGCTTTCTTTTCTTCATGTCTGTATAAGTCATGATAAACTGAGGTAATCCAACTTCATTTAACGTATTTTTTAAAATGTGTTCTATCTCACAAGAGTCAATAAATAAATGACCCCCTTTTAATACTTTTTCTTCTACAGACTGTATGATTGTCATCCAATCTGTTTCGGTTACAGCAGTCTGATGATCTGCGGCAATCCTTTCTATGATCCTTTTCAATTTGTTGCGGTTGTAAGTCTGTGTACTTCCATCTCTTTTGGTAATCATCCAGTCCAATGGTTGTTCCAGTTCCAGATTAGTATGACTTTGCGTACGATATGTATCTTGCATAACGGTTCCCCTTTCTTGATCGCTTGCTTTTTACGGTTTTATGCGTAAATATTCACAATTATATTTAAAAGCAGATCCTGCTCAATACGGCAGCAGGATTCGCTTTTACTATTTTTATTTACAGTTTAATACCATTTCACGTAGTCTTCATCTTCCATTGTTTCAAGCATACCCAACAAGTAGCCGTTTCCGACTTGAGAAAAGAAATCATGGTTGCTGGTTCCAGTGGAGATTCCGTTCATGATGATGGGATCGACATCTTCTGCTGTGTCCGGGAACAATGGATCGAACCCTAGATTCTGCAAAGCTTTGTTGGCATTATAGCGCAAGAACACTTCCACACGCTCCGTCCAGCCAATTGCTCCATAAAGATAATCTGTATACTCTGTTTCATTCTGATATAACTTGAACAATAAATCATACGTCCAGTTTTTCAGGTCTTCTTGTTCTTCTTCGGAAAGCTGGTTGTATCCAATCTGGAATTTATAGCCGATATACGTACCGTGAACAGATTCATCTCTTAAAATCAGTTTAATAATCTCTGCCACGTTCGTCATTTTACTATTTCCCAAGTAGTGCAGTGGTGCAAAGAATCCTGAATAGAATAAGAACGACTCTAAAAATACACTGGCTACTTTTTTCTGCAGATCTGTTCCTTCTTGATAGATTGCGTTAACGATCTGGGCTTTTTTCTGCAGCATTTCATTAGAATGTGTCCAGTCAAAAATCTGGTCGATTTCTGACTTAGTGTTTAACGTACTGAAAATCGCACTGTAGCTTTTTGCGTGCATAGATTCCATGAATTCAATATTGTTGTACACGGCCTCTTCATGCTGCGTACGGATATTTTTCTTCAAGGCTTCGATACCGTCTTGCGACTGTAACGTATCCAACAGTGTCAAACCGCCGAATACTTTTGCCATCATATCTTTTTCTTCAAAAGACAGTTTACTCCAGTCGCTCAAGTCGTTGGAAAGCGGAATACGCGTATCTGTCCAGAACTGCTCTACCAGCTTTTCCCACGTCAATTTGTCGATCATATCATCGATTTTATTCCAGTTAATAGCTTTATAGGTTTCAGTCATTTCTCGTCTCCTCGTCCAGTCTATGTCGTTTGGTTTTCCGTTGCCGACCATCTGCCGTTTATTCCACCTTAACTGCTTTGTCTAGGTTGCAATAAATCAGCTTTTCTTATCTTATTTAATTAGATGGTACAGCTCTCACATGCATTTGAGCCGATCTCTTCTGCATCATCGGTAAACGTCCGCACATAATAGATCGATTTAATACCTTTTCTGTGTGCATAGTGTCTCAAGATATTCAAGTCACGAGTCGTCTGCTTCGTTGTCTTTTCTTTCCACTCGTAAACCCCTTCTGGGATATCTGAACGCATAAACAGTGTCAAACTCATTCCTTGATCCACATGTTTTTGTGCAGCAGCATAAATATCGATGACTTTACGCATATCCATGTCGTAGGCACTCTTGTAGTAAGGCATCGTTTCATTAGATAAATAAGGCGCCGGATAGTATGTTTTCCCTGTCAGCTTCTCTTGTCTTTCTTCTACTAGACGAGTGATTGGATGAATACTGGCAGATGTTTCGTTCACATAACTGATTGACCCTGTAGGTGCTACTGCCATACGGTACTGATGGTACAATCCGTCTTTTTGCACATCCTGTTTCAAGGCAGTCCAGTCTTCTATCGTCGGAATCTTAATACCGCGGTCTTTGAAGATCGCTGCAACTTTTTCGTACTCAAAGGTATGCTCTGCTTCTGTATACTTATCAAAATAAGTACCATTAGCATAGTCGGATTTTTCAAAATTATAGAATGTCTGACTGCGTTCTTTCGCAATCTTATTGCTGGCTTTTAATGTGTAATAGTTCAGCAGCATGAAATACGCATCCGTGAATTCAATCGATTCTGGTGAACCATAATGCATCTGATTCAACGCAAAGAACGTATGCAAGCCCATAGCGCCTAATCCAATCGTATGATATTTATCATTCCCATTTTTTATAGAAGGTACGGCATCAATGCTGGAACGATCTGTAACAAACGTTAATGAACGGACCATTGTATCAATTGAACGCTCAAAATCCGGAGTTGTCATTAAGTTGACGACGTTGGTTGAGCCCAAGTTGCAGCTGATATCCGTTCCCAGCGTTTCGTATTCTTGATTGTCTTTGATCAATGAAGGCTCTTGGATCTGCAGCACTTCACTACATAGATTACTCATCGTGATCGTCCCATACACAGGATTTGCTTTGTTTGCTGTATCTATGTTGATCACATAAGGATATCCAGATTCTTGTTGTAATTTTGAGATTTCATTTTCTAGTTCGCGGGCATTGATTTTAGTTTTCTTGATTTCCGGGTTAGCAACCATGTTGTCGTATTCTTTTGTAATATCAACGTAAGCAAATGGTTCGCCGTAGATTCTTTCGACATCATACGGGCTGAACAAGTACATCTCTTCATTGCGTGCAGCCAGCTCGTAGAATTTATCTGGAACAACCACACCAAGCGACAATGTTTTTACGCGGACTTTTTCGTCGGCATTCTCTTTTTTAGTGGATAAGAAACTCATAATATCCGGATGGAACAAGTTCAAGTAAACGGCACCTGCGCCATTTCGCTGACCTAACTGGTTCGAATAGCTGAAACTGTCTTCTAATAACTTCATTACAGGCAAAACACCGCTAGAAGCATTTTCAATTTTCTTGATTGGATCCCCTGCAGCACGCAGGTTTGTCAGATTCACTCCAACACCTCCGCCGATACGCGAAAGTTGCAGTGCAGAGTTAATGGCACGTCCGATACTGTTCATATCATCAGTCGTTTGGATCAAGAAGCAGGAAACCAATTCGCCGCGACGTTTTCTGCCGGCATTCAAGAATGTCGGTGTAGCCGGCTGGTAACGCTGGTGGATAATTTCATCTGCGATTTTTCTAGCTAATGCTTCGTCTCCATCCGCTAAGTATAAAGCGTTGAAGGCAATACGATCTTCGAATCTTTCTAAGAAACGGTTACCATCATTCGTTTTCAGAGCATATTGTGTGTAAAACTTATAGGCCGCCATGAATGAGCGGAAACGAAAACGCTGATTGTACAGCTCTTCAAATAATTCGGTAATAAATGATTTTGAGTATTTTGAAATAAAGCCTTCTTCAATAAAATCATGTTCGATCAGGTAGTCGATTTTTTCACTTACACTGTCAAAAGGGACAGTGTTCGGATTAACGTGCTCAATAAAATACGCTTTTACAGCTTCACGGTCTTTGTGAAGCGGAATCTGATTATTTACTGGTCGGTTGATTTCATTATTTAATTTAAAATACGTTACTTCTTTTGGCGTTGCTTTTACTGGACTATTTGAAGCCAAGATCATCCACCGCTTTCCTTATTTTTTTTACATCTTCTTCGTTTCCCTGGAACTCAAATTCATGGATCATTGGAACTTGATATTCTTCTGCAAGATCTTTTGCAGTAAATACAAATAGCTGACCAAAATTGAGATTGCCTCCGCCAGCTACGCCTTGTAAATGTGTCCTATTTTGTTCGGTCTCAATAAAATCATTCAAGATCTCCGTGACTTCTTTATCATATGTCGGAGTAATAATGATATAAGGTTCATTGATAGGAATGAATGGATTTGTCGGCGTCAGTTCCAACAAATCCATTCCCAGTTTATTGACGAACTTCCTAGTCTGTCCGGTCAGGGACATATACACGACTTTCATAGTTACGCCAATTGGTTCAGCATATCCGGGCGGAAGCCGTTGAATGCTTCCAGACCTTCAGCCAATACGACCGGCAGTGAACTGAAACCCAAACTTTTCACTTCTTCGATCGCTGCTTCGTTTTCTGCAATATCTTTGACTTCGTATGGAATCCCTTTATCTTCCAAATATTTTTTTGTGAAATTGCACTGCATGCAATTTGGTTTTGAATAAACAATAACAGGTGTGTTTGACATAATAACTTCCTCCCAGTGAATGATGACAGGCTGATTCAGCTTGTTTCATTATAAGAGAGCTGATCTATATATTGTGGCTGCTTCATTTTATCTGCAGTCACATTTTGGTTCTGCGCTCTCTCTATATCGTATCTATTATTTTACATGAGTTAGAAAAATATTCAAGGATAAAACACTGCATGTAGAAAATAAATTTAAACCGAACACAACATGTTGTGCCAACGCACAAAAAAGACACTCCCGTCTTTCCGTCTGAATAGAGCGGAAAATCGAGAGTGTACAAGGATTTGTACTTGTCATATGCTTTTTTGTTTTTATCATCTAACACTATATATAGTGTCTGCTTTTTTACTTATTTTCTTTCACCGTAGATAACTTCCAAACAAAATGCACATGGTTCATCGCCGTCTCGTCTGGATCCATAAAACAAGTTGCAGACATGGAAACCATCTTCGTAGATTTTCTCCAAATTCATTCGAGACTTTGTCATACCGCTGTCAGTAATTTGTTTTTCGATCGACTGCTGCTTGATCACTTCAGCCAGTCTGTCTCTTAGATGCTGATTTTCCATACTGAGGGCATGATTTTCTTCTGTCAGCTGAGACAGCTCCTGCTTTACTTGTTTAAGCGATTTGAGAGTGGCTTCTGCTTGGACTTCCAATTCAGAAAATGTGTCATGTAACTCTTTTTTATTCATTATTCACCACTTTTTCATTTCTCTGCAGATTTATTATTGTTTCAACGGTTAACCTTTACTTCTTGTGAATCTTTTTATACTTTTTCAGTAAATCGCGCATAGATGCGATTGCCTTATAATAGCATAACACGATTAGAAATCAATTGGCAAACCCCAAAATCAAAAAATATTTAAAACATTTTATTCTGCTTCAAGTTTAACTGGTGATTTGAATCATTCCTTGAATCTGAGACTCAGATAGATAATTTAATAGGAAAAACCATTATCAATTGAGACGGTTCTTACAATCAGCTGTACGACTGTAAGAAATCGGCAGACAACGTTTGATTATTTATATTGATTAAATAGAAATTTATTTATAATGTGTGTACTTCTTAAATAGAAACGATTTGTAAAGCAACATCTTCAAATATTCCCTGAGCAGCGACATTGCTGTTCAATTTCTTTTTAGCAGCAAGCAGCAGTTCTAAAATAGCCGTCAGCTGCCGACTGGACATCTGGTCCGCTATTTTTTTCAATTCAGCTTCATGGTTCAAAAATGCTGGCTGCACCTGTTCGGAATAGGTAAGATTCAGCAGATCCCGGTAAATAATGATCAGCAGATCTACAACTTGATGATAGGTCTCGCGGTCCTTCGCTGCCCCCATCAAGTCTGTTTGTACGTATACAAAGGCCTGCTCATCCCTTTTCGCTAACAGCTTGAACCATCCCCATAGTGTTTGGACTAGATTCTGAAAAGCTTCTTCCTGAGCGAGTTCGACTGCTTTAGCCGCATCATGTGTCATCCGCGCAGTCAGTGAGGCCTGTGAAAGAGTCAATCCCCGATTTTCAAGCTCCACTATTCGTTCTGAGAGTGGTCGAACAGGAAAGTGAACAATCTGACATCGTGATAAAATTGTCGGCAGGAGCCGCTGTTTAGCAGATGTCAGCAGCAATGCTGTTACATCCCCGTCTGGTTCCTCCAAAAATTTCAGCAAGCTGTTCGCTGCATTTTGCGTCATTTTTTCAACATCCTCAATAATGAACAGCTTACGCTTACTTTCAACTCCGCTTTTAGAAAATTCTTCCTTCAGCTCTCTAACTTGAGCCACTTTGATGGAAAGTCCGTCTGGTTCGATTTCAATAATATCGGGTTGTTGGTGCGTGTCTATGCGCTGACATTGATGACACTTCCCGCAAGGCTGCTGTTCTTCAGAATAGTGAGGACAGAATAGTGCCTTTGCGACCCATAATGCCATCTCTTTTTTTCCGGCACCAGCCACCCCTTCAAACAGGTAAGCATGCTGAAGTGTCTGATTCTCGATCAATTTAGAAAACAGCCGATGAATACTCGGCTGTTTTTCAGTAATGGTCGACATAATTCGTCTCCCCTATTTCAATTTAATATTGTTGGAACTGGTCAATTGGCAGGACGAATAACGTAGCGCCTCCAACTTCAACATCTACTGGATAAGTTAAATCAGACTCTAATGTAAAATCATAAGAAGGCGGGCTCATCATCGTCTGACTTCTAGTAGAGCAAGTTTCTTTTATCAAAGCTAGGACACCTTCGACTCTGCGATCTTCTACACCAATTAAAAATGTAGTATTTCCTGCACGGAGAAATCCGCCTGTTGATGATAACTTGGTTGCTCGGATACCCTTTTCTACAAATTCATCAGCCAAACGTTTGCTGTCTTGGTTTTGTATGATTGCTACGATTAGTTTCATTACGTATTCATCCTTTCTGATTGTGTTCGCCGTTCTATTTTTTTAACACGGATTGAAGAGCCTGAAAGGCCTTCTCAAAGACAACTTGCTGATCATCACTTGCATCAATCACAACAAATCGATCCGGATCTTTTTCAATCATTAAATGGTACGCCTTGCGCACCTCTTCATGGAATGTGACAGCTTCCAGCTCTAGACGATCCTGCTGGCGATTAGACTGTTTATCTTTGATTCGCTGCAGTCCGACTTCAGCTTCCACATCGAGATACAATGTCAAGTCAGGCGTCAATCCTTCAATCGCGAACTCATTGAGGTCTCTGACTTTTTCCATTCCGATTCCTCTGGCCTGTCCCTGATAGGCGATCGAACTGTCCACAAAGCGGTCGCATAAAACCATGTCTCCTCTAGAGAGTGCAGGCAAGATTTTTTCTACAACGTGCTGTCGCCGGCTGGCTGCCAGCAGCAAGGCTTCTGTACGTGCATCCATTTCTGTGTAAGCAGGATTCAACAGCAATCCGCGAATTTCTTCAGCAATCGCACTGCCGCCCGGTTCACGTGTCACCACGATTGGACGATCGATCGTATCTTGCAGTGCCGGAACCAGCTGCTGCAGCAAACTCGATTTCCCTGCTCCGTCCGGTCCTTCAATCGTTATAAACAACCCTGTCACTTTGTTTCCTCAATTCTAAAAAATTCTCTTCTTTATTTTATTATACGGTAGATTCGACCCGGTTGTCTATGTATTTTGTAAAAGCTTTTGCAGTCCAGCAATAAACAAATCCAATAAAAAAAGCAAATGCCCCCCTATTTCTTAACCCGATAAAGTCAAGAAGCAGGACTGATCATTTGCTTTTCATAGTCTCTCTTTTTATTTTCCACTGATGTTTCTGACTCTTGCTTCTTTGAATAGATAGAAATATTTAGCTTGGGCCAGTTTGCGGTCTGCTTTTTGCTTAGGATGCTCTTCTACAATGATTTCTTCTAATAATTTTGACTGCTCCCAAGCTTCCTTCTGATGCTCTATCAGCATCAGCAATTTTTCATCATAGCCTTTTTTGAGTTTTGATTTTTTCCTAAATAATCCCATTTCTGATTCCTCTACATTTCTCTACGGCCTTCGACAGCTTTCAGCAAGGTCACTTCATCTGCATATTCAATATCGCTGCCCACAGAAAGTCCATGTGCTAAACGAGAAACTCGGATACCAGACGGCTTGATCAGACGAGATAAGTACATTGCTGTTGCTTCTCCCTCGGCAGTCGCATTCGTCGCAATGATCACTTCTTTGACTTCTTCATTTTGAAGACGTTTGATCAGATCAGGAATATTAATATCTTCAGGTCCTGTCCCTTCAATCGGAGACAATACACCATGCAGAACATGGTAGAGACCTTTGAATTCCTGCATTTTCTCCATTGAGATGACATCTTTCGGGTGCTCGACCACTAGAATCAGAGACTGATCACGGTTTTTATCTCTGCAGATTTCGCAAGGATCTTGTTCTGTCATATTGCCGCAGACCGAACAATAAGTCAGATCCCGTTTCACACTGATCAAAGATCTGGCGAACCCTGTAACATCTTCTTCGTTCATATTGACGGTATAAAAAGCCAGGCGGGCAGCAGTTTTCTCCCCAATTCCTGGCAGTTTCATATAGCTTTCCATTAATTTTGAGATCGGTTCTGGATAATGCATGACCGTTTCCTTTCTATAACATCCGCTGAATCAGCAGATGCTGCTAGAGTTAATGGTAACTTAACTAGTATAGGATTATAATCCGGGCATACCCAATCCTTTAGTGTATTTACCCATTACACGTTCTGTTTCAGCATCTACTTTTTCAAGTGCATTATTGACAGCAAGTAAAACTAAGTCTTCAATAATTTCAACATCTTCAGGATCAACAATTTCTTCTTTGATTGAAACATTTTTAAGTTTCTTATCTCCTGTAAAGGTTACTGTTACTAAATCATCATTCGCTGAACCTGTAAATTCTGTCTGATTCAACGTTTCTTGGGCAACGCCCATCTCTTTTTGCATTTTTTGCATTTTCTTCATCATACCTTGCATATTTCCCATTCCACCGCGCATAATTGTATCTTCCTTTCTATTTGTTGTTTTCGCTGCGTTATTCTTTTACTTGAACAAATGATTCTCCAAAGAGTTTGAAAGCTTCTGAAACAATCTGATCTTCTTTGGGATCAGGTGCTGCTGCTTCCTGATTGTCTTCAGCAGATGTACTGTCTTCTTTCATCTGCTTGATGAATTCCTGGCGAACGATCGGCCATTGTTCAGCAGGTACGCTGATCATTTCTGCTCTGTGTCCAATCACTTTTTCAAGATACTCACCGATTGCATCTAAAAGAATGGTATCATTCGTTGCTCTTTCACATAGAATATCATAATCAAAGGTCACGACCAACCCTTGAGGACTTGCTGCTACAGGAGTCGATGTATTCATAATGGCTTTCTGACTTGCTTCCAGTACATTCATCAAATCAGGCCAAACATCTTTCAATTGTGACAAATCCTGTCTGGTGGCATTTTCCAGCACTCTATGCACAGATGTTTTATTGACTTTGAAAACAGACTTGCTGCTGGAACTCCGTTTGGCTTTTTGAGGAGCTGGTTTTGCTGTCCCTTGGTTCGCCGTTACGTTCTGCATCAGTTTCTGCATCTCTGCCAGCTGTTTTTTCAAAGCCGCCACTTCCTGCACTTGATCATCTGCCCCACCAGAAGACGGTGCTGTACTGGCTGTCTGCACCGCAGCTCTGGCTTGCGTTAGCCGAACGGTTGCTACTTCTAGATAAACTTCAGCATGATTAGACAAGCGCATTTCCTGCTGCGTCTCATTGAATACTTGGATCACTTCATACAGCAGTGCCGCTGGAACTTGTTCTGCAAGTTCTGCGAATCCATCATCCGCTTTTGCCATCTTCAGCAGCGTATCTGCTTGAGACGTCTGATAGAGCAGCAAGTCCCGGCTGAACAAGATCATATCCTCAACAAATCGGCTTGGATCTTTCCCTTCTGCAATTAATGCATGAAGAATATTCAGTCCTTTTTCTGTTTCGTGTGAATACAAAGCTTCAATATAACCTTCCAGCAATTCCTGCGTTATGCTGCCGGTAATTCTCATCGCATCTTCTGTCTGGAGCGCTCCTTCGGAAAATGACAAAGCCTGGTCCAAAATGCTTAAAGCATCCCGCATCCCGCCTTCTGCTGCTTTAGCAATAGTCTGAAGTGCATCTTCAGCATAATCCACTTCTTTTTGTGTCAGGATATACCGCATCCGTTCCACAATATCCTGCGGCGAAATTCTTCTGAAATCAAATCGCTGTGTTCTGGAAATAATCGTCAGCGGAATTTTATGCGGTTCTGTCGTTGCTAGAATAAAGATAACATTTGCCGGCGGCTCTTCTAATGTTTTCAACAAAGCATTGAATGCTCCCATTGAAAGCATATGGACCTCATCGATAATATACACTTTATAGTCCGCTTGTGTAGGTGCATAATTGGCTTTGTCCCGGATATCTCTGATTTCTTCGACTCCGTTGTTGCTGGCCGCATCAATCTCGATCACATCGCCCAGTTTCCCTTGTGTAATCGATTGACAGAGATCGCATTCATTACACGGTTCGCCGTCTTGACTATGCGTACAGTTAATGGCTTTAGCAAAAATCTTGGCCGCACTTGTCTTACCTGTTCCACGGGGACCTGTAAACAGATAAGCATGACTTGTCTTATTTTGGACTAACGCATTCTTCAGCGTTTGAGTGATGGCTTGCTGACCGGCAATATCTTCAAATCGCTGAGGACGCCAGACTCGGTAAAGTGCTTGGTAGCTCATGATTCCCCTCTTTTCTCTTTATATTCCAGATCATTTTTCTTGATTGATCAGATGTTTCCGTTCAACTCGCTGGGAGTCGGTCTACTCTCTATTATAAGTGAATTCAGATAAAATAAAACATAAATTTTAACGATATATTATGATAAATGGCTGCCATTTTGATTAATGTATGTGCAGAAACAGAAAAAAAGATGCCCTCATAAAAGGAACATCTCTTTTCTTATATGCACAAATTCACTTTGTTCATAACTATGTATGCACATAACACATGGAGGAATGTACTTAGTGCTGCTTCCTTCCGGACCTGACACGGTTCATACACCCGCCATTGTCATGCGGCCTTTCGGCAATTACTATTATACAATAGAATGAACAATTTTTCCAGTCCTATTTCGGATTCTCTTAACCCTTATACATAATTTGTTCAAAAACCATCCCGCTTTTTGGTGTAGTCGGCATGTTGACTAAACTGAAACCTACATCCTGTTCAGGTACTGTATAGTCGATTTTATTGATTAGAAAATCTGTAACGATTTCCATTGCACGTACAGTGTTCCACTCGCCGGGACAACGGTGACCAGCAGAATAGCTGCCGCCGCCTTGTGCCAGCAGCTTGTATTGCACTTGATCAGTCGGGCTGTTATGCCAATCGCTGAATCGTTCTGGTTTGAATTGTTCAGGGTTTTCCCAGACCCTTGGATCATGGTTGGTTCCATAAAAGTCAAAGATCGCTAGTGTGTCTTTCTCAAATTGATATCCATTCCAGACAAAATCTTTTCGAGTGATAGCACCGTTAAATGGAAAGAATGGATAGTATCTTCTGATTTCCTGAATAAACATATGCAGGTAATACGGATTGTCTCCTGTCAGCTTGGCTTTTTCCTCAGGGTGCTGCTGCAGCGTTAGGGCTGTAAATGCAAAGTAAAGTGCAATTGCAACAGATGGGCGCACAACATTCAGTAATTCTACTGCAGCTGTTTTAAGATCCAGAAGTTCTCCATCCAACTCTCTATGCCAAGACATTTGATAGAGGGCCGTTTCTTCTGCCGGATGCAGTTTTCCTTCTCTGACTTCTGCTATCAGTCCGCTGATCCATTTCTCTCCTTTTTTTCTGCCGATGCGCCCTTCAATGTGACGGGTGCTGACGGCGACTGGTGATTCGATCATACTGATCAGCTGTGCTGTCCGCTTGTCGACTTCTTTTTCTTTTAAAGGAATACCGCACCATTCACAAGCAGCTCTTGTCAGTACCTTTTGGCTCTCTTCATAGAAGTTGATCGAGTCTTTAGTCATCCATTCTTTTGTTGCTTTATATAAGTACTTTTCGACCATTTTTGCCCAAATTTCAATTCTCTCTTTGGACATCAAGTCTAAAAACAGTTTTTTGCGGTGCCGATGTGCTTCATCATCCAATTGCTGGACACCGCCGGCTCCCAGCAAGGTAGCAACAGCAGGTTCGGGTGCAGCACCTTCACGTTTGAACTTCTCTTCATCATAGAATAATGCTGCAGCTTCTTCACCACCCAGCAGTATCGCTTCTTGACCGAGAACTCGGGTCTTTACAGCATCAGAGTGGTAAATCTTATGGCGATTTGAAACATATAAGTATCCTTCTCTTAAAATACTCAGTCCATTTTCTAATCCCTCTTCTATAGGCATCGGTCTAGTTTTTTGCATCATCGTTTCCTCCTTGAAGATTGTTTAGTGAACTTGTTTTGTTCATTACGCTTTCTTCTTCAGTATATTCTTCATTCAGGAAACTTTGCAAATCATACTCCTTGTAAATACACTGTCTGCTTACTGCTTTTTATCATGAGGGATGATCATTGGGATGATAACAGAGTTGACCAATATCACGCCTATCCAAATCAAAGCCCAGTCCAGGTTTGCCAAAAGAAATTCACGAAACAATATCGGCACCAATATCAATAATGTTTCATTGAACAGGAAAAACAATACGACTTTCCCCTCATTCCTATCCCACCATGTAGCATATTCCGGCCAACCTTCTTTTCTCATTGTTTTGCTCCTTCAGTTTTCCCCTACTAATTATAGAATTTTACTATTCCTATTCTCTCTCGTTCAGCTTTAAATAATCTGCTTTTAAAATAGATGCATACACATCATTGACGAATTCACCGTCTTTGTCTATATTGACATGACGCAACACGCCTTCTTGCTGCATTCCCAGGCGTTTCATGACTGCGCCTGATGCCTCGTTCCGTTCATCTCTGATAGCGTAGACTCTTTCAAGTCCAAGTATTTCGAAGCCTAGTTTAAGTAATGCTTGTCCAGCTTCAGTCATATACCCTTTTCCGCTATACGCAGGATTCATAACATAGCCCAGTTCGGCTTGAAAATTTTTGGGTTTTATCCGCAGATCAATTGTTCCAATCATTTTTCCGGTTTCCATCAATTCTATACCGTATTTACCAACAGGATCTTTTAGAAAGTAAGCTAAGATATTTTCTTCTGTTTCTTCTATAGTATGGTGTTCATCAAACACGTAAAACATATGCTCTCTGCTCGCAGCATACTCGTACATATCAGCTGCATCGTTCAATGTGACAGGTCTCAGTTTTAATCGTTCAGTAAACAGCACTCGCTGCTTTGCATAAATCAGTTCTAAATTCGCCACTAGTCTCATCCTTTTGATTTTTAATTATTTTATCATAAAACAATAACGTTTAGAGTCGTTCTCCTAATTTTATCAGAATAAAAGCGATAAGCTCTCTCTTTAGATTAAAATATGGTAAGATAAAGTAAATAGATAGATACATAGTCTTTAAGGAGGAATGGGTGATGAATTTTAAAAAAGCAAGTTTTGAACAATTTTTTCACACTAACCGCATCGGCACCTTCGCCGTGTCTAAGGATGAATCGAAATTAATTTATATGACAGATGTGACTGGAAATCCTAATCTCTGGGCCATCGACTTAAAAGTCAGTACAACACCATATTTATTTGCAAAATACGATGAGTCTGTCTCGTTTATTAAAATCAGTCCGGATAATGAATTTGTGCTTGCCGGATTCGACAAAGATGGAAATGAAAATACTCAAATCTATGCTCTGCCCATTCAAGGCGGTTATCCGGAACCGCTCGTGACCGGTGATGCTTCCGAAAAATATTATTTCGCTGAACTTTCAGAGGACGGCAAGCGGCTTTATTACATGACCTCAGAATCAAATCCGAACTTTTTGAATACACACGTCCGAGATCTGGAAACGCAGGAAGATAAACTGCTGGAAGAAGGTGCAGAAGCGCCTACCTATCTTACAGCCGTTTCTAAAGATGAAACGTTGAAGATTTACACTAAGCTTTATTCTAATACGCATCAGAAAGCTTATATCAAAACAGACACCGAAACTATCTGGCTGCTTCCAGAAGAAGCAAAACCTCCCTATACAATCGGAGAAACGATTATCACCGATGACCGAAGAATTTACTTTGTCACGGACTACCAGAGTGAACGATCTTATTTGGTGCGGTTCGATTTGGAAAGCCGCCAAAGTGAAACAGTGCTTTCTTTCAAGAATGAAAGCATTACAGAAGCAATCTGGCATGAAGAATCCGAAACGTTCATTTTGGCTACCACAGCCGGTGTTACCGATAATCTTTATCGTTTTGATCCAACTACTAGAGATATTGAAGAGCTCGTTGTTCCGATTCATGTATTGAGTACGGTACGCGTCGCTAAAAGCGGAACGATTTATTTATCTGGTTCGAGCTCTATTATGCCTGTCAATATCTTTTGCTCAGTAGACGGAGTGCATTGGGAATCTCTAACGGAGAATCGGGTACTCGGAATCGATTCTACGGAAATGGTCGAACCTGAAACTGTTCAGTTCAAGTCTTTTGATGGTTTGAGCATTGAAGCTCTATTATTTAGAGCCGCCGAAGAAACAGCTAACGGGTATACGATTTTTTGGCCGCATGGCGGACCCCAAGCTGCTGAAAGACAGAATTTCCGGGCATTGTTTCAGGCGCTAGTTTACAATGGCTATACTATTTTTGCTCCTAATTTCCGCGGCAGTACAGGATATGGCAAGACGTTCGCTACACTCGTTGAGCAGGACTGGGGGGAAGCGCCTAGACTGGATAACGTAGCTAGTATCGAATGGTTATTCGAACAGGGTATCGCTTCGAAAGACTCTTTATTCTTGGTCGGCGGCAGTTACGGCGGATATATGAGCTTACTGCTCCACGGTCGTCATCCAGAGTATTTCAGAGCGGTTGTTGATTTATTTGGACCGTCTAACCTATTCTCCTTTTATAACTCTGTTCCGCCGCACTGGAAACCGATCATGAAGTTGTGGCTGGGTGATCCTGAAGAAGATCGCGAAAAATTTATTGCGGATTCTCCAATCACTTATTTAGATACAATGACAAAACCTATGTTAGTCATTCAAGGGGCACAGGATCCTCGAGTAATCCAAGAAGAATCAGATCAAATTGTTGAAAAGCTGATTGAAAAACAGCGCGATGTAACTTATATGGTTTTGGAGGATGAAGGTCATGGATTTGCAAGAAAAGAAAATGAAATCAAGGTCTATAAGAAAGTGATGGCCTTTTTAGAAGAACATCAACGTTAACCCCTTATTGAACCGGCTTCTCTCATTGATTTGAGTGAAGCTGGTTTTTATTTATTTCCCGCAGCCCCAGTATAAAGCAATTCTTTGAGAATTTTAGGTTTCTATTCTATACTTGCAACTAACCGAAAAGAATTGCTGAGAAGGCGGGTCAATAGATGAATATAGTAGGCATTTTAGTTGCAATAGCTTTTACAGCTATCCATTTTATATCACCAGATTTCAGAGTGAAGTTTTTCAGCGTTCGTCAGTTCACATCGCTCATTGGCGGTATTTCTATCGCTTATGTTTTTTTTCACTTAATTCCAACAGCTAGAGAAAATGAAGCGCATGTCTCTGAAGCCTTGAGTCTGTCGGGCGAGAGTGCCTCTAATCTTTTATATGGCGCTATGCTGTTTGGCTTAGTGACTGTCTATATTTTGGAACAGATGCTGGAAAAAACTGAAACAAAACTAAAAAAAGGACAAACTGATCCAAATATGGGTATCTTCTGGGCACACTTAGGGACTTATACATTCTATAATACCGTCACCGGATTCTTACTGGCCGAACAGCGATTTGAACCCGGAATTGCTCCTTTTATCTATGTAGGCGTTATCGGGCTTCATTTCCTGACTAATGACTGGGTCCTGCGGGAACACTTTACAAAGAAATTCCAGCATCACGGACGCATCCTGCTTGGATGCTCTGTTTTGGTTGGTCTTGGACTCGGACTGGTAATCCCCTTCAACCATCTTGCACTAGGGATACTGGAGTCTTGTGTAGCTGGAGGACTGATTTTGAACACGATCAGAGACGAACTGCCAACATTCCAAAAAGAAGGCATTTCCTCATTTCTTTTAGGCGTTGTTCTTTATTCTTCGCTCCTGCTTTCTATATAAAGTGAAAAAGGTTTGCAGTGTATGTTCACTGCAAACCTTTTCATTTTAATTATTCGAGCAGCTGAAATTCTACTCGTTGATGGCTTCCCAGATACCATTCAAATAACTCGCGCCCAATGCACGATCATACAGTCCATATCCAGGTCTGCCTGTTTCGCCAAAAATCATACGGCCGTGATCGGGTCTTAAATACCCATTGTACTCATATTGCTTTAAAAGTTTCATGATTCTAACCATGTTTATTGAACCATCGTTTGAAGCGTGTGCTGTTTCTTCAAACGATTGATCTTCATGCAGCTGTACATTCCGTACATGCATAAAGGCTACTTTCCCTTTTTGCAAATAGTTTTCCAGCATTGTGTAGATGTCATTCTGACTACTTGCGCCAAGCGAGCCTGTACAGAACGTTATCGCATTAGATGAACTGTCCGAAAGGCTGAAAAGTTTCTGATAAGCTGCTTGATTCGTTATAATTCTTGGCAAACCGAAAATAGAATACGGCGGGTCATCTGGATGAATCGCCATTCTTATTCCCGATTCTTCCGCCACAGGCAGAATCGCATTCAGAAAGTATGCCAGGTTTTCCCATAGTTGATGCTCATCTATGTCAGCATATTGCTTCATCAGACGTTTCAGCTCCTCTTTTTCATAGGACTCATCCCATCCTGGCAAGGATAACGACTCATTTAATGGATCTATCAATTGTAATGATTTTGTATCTAATGCTAAGGAAGTAGAACCATCCTGATTCCGGTACTCTAAGGTTGTCCGAGTCCAGTCAAATACAGGCATGAAGTTGTAACAGATCGTTTTGACACCGTACTCTGCAAGATTATGGATCGTCTGCTTATAATTTTCGATCCATCTGTCTCTCGTTTGCAATCCCAGTTTGATGTCTTCATGCACCGGAACACTTTCCACAACATCGAACGTCAGCCCATGTGATTCAATGTCGTTTTTGAGTTTTCTGATCTGTTCCAGCGGCCAGACTTCTCCTGAAGGGATACTGTATACAGCGCTCACAATCCCTTCCATATTAGGAATTTGTCTGATGTCTTCCAGCCTCACGGCATCCGTTTCTCCGTACCATCTAAAGCTTAGTTTCATATATGCCTCCTGCCTTGTTTCCTTTATTATCCTTTTTCTAATATCAAAGGAATTCAAATACTAACCTATAAATCTGAATCCCTTTTCATTTCTTTTATCTATTCACTTTCTGCTTTAGCTTGAGCGATAGACACTCTTTCGCTTATTTTAATAAACGGCAAGTATAAAAAGACGCCGAATATCAGAATAATCAGTTGAACGACAATCGCCCGCCAGTCACCTGCTGTCGTCAAGTAAGCATTTATCAGCGGAGGTGTGGTCCAAGGTACCAAGATGACTGATCTATTTAAAAACCCAATGACTGTACAGAAGTAGGCAAAGGCGATCCCGATTGCTGGTAAGAGAACGAAAGGAATCATCATCGGCAGGTTAAAGACGATTGGATATCCGAAGATAATCGGCTCGTTAATATTGAAAATACCGGGAACAAGTGAAATACTGGCAACCTCACGAGAAGACTTCAACTTTGCAAAGATAAAAATGGCAATCATCAAAGCAATCGTTGATCCAGTACCACCGATCATACCAAATGTTGATATAAAAGAATTGGTAATAATATGCGGTGCGGCTTCTCCGGCATTAAAAGCCAGCATATTTTCATTCATATTCTGCAGCGTTAAAGGATCTAAAATAGCGCCATTAACAACTGTTTGATGAATCCCAATCGTAAATAGAAAATTGGAAAAGCTGTAAATAACAATCGTTCCGATAAGACTTGTATTAACTTTTCTCAGCGGTTCTTGAATCAGTGTTGTAATCAACTCAATCAGATTGGTATCAAATCCAGCAATCAGTACAGCAGATAAGACTCCAAACAGACTCAATGTAATCATAGTCGGCAGCATAACAGTGAAAGATCTGCTGACTGCTGGCGGAACGCCTTCTCCTAAATTGATCTGCAGCTTTTTAAAGCGGGATATGCGTATAAAGACTTCTGTTGCTAATAACCCGATAATAATCCCTGAGAACATACCGGTTGTTCCTAAGTTGGTAAATGTCAGACCGCCAGAGACGAGCATATCTTCTCCGCTCTCCAGCCCTGGAAGCGTAATGGATAACGGCATCATAATAATCAGCGTACCCAGCGCTATCGCAGCTGAGGATAGGGGATTTTGAAATCCTTTATTTTTGGATAAACTGTATGCAATCATTGGGGCAATTAGTAAACTAGCCAGATTCAGCGTACCGTTTGTGATGACATTTCCCCACGTTTCCAGCTTCGCCAGCGTTTCCCCGGTAAATAGCCACGGGAAAACGACACTATTGATTAAAACGGCCAAGCCGGCAAGTATGAAGAACGGAATAATAACGGCAAATGCATCTCTAAGGGAACGAAGATGTACTTGGTTCCCTAGTTTCACCGCAAACATGGTAAAGCGATCAATAAACGTATTGTTTTTTTCCATCTGCTGTCTCCTATTCTAAATCTTCTCCATTCGAGTTAATAACCTTTTTCAACCACCAGTAACTTTTCTTCGGTACACGTTTCATATCTTTCAGATCATGATTGTCTCGATTCACATAGACGACCCCGTAACGTTTACGCATATCTCCCTGTGAGCTCAAAATGTCGATCAGACCCCAGCCCAGATAGCCAATTGTTTCCACGCCATCTTCAAACATTGCGTCTTTCATCGCTTGCAAGTGGGCTCTGTGATAATCAATTCTGTACTGGTCATCAATTTCATGTTCCCCGTCCCATTCTTCTTTGACGCCGATACCATTTTCAATAGGAAATACCGGCAGCTGATATCTCTGATACAGTTTGTTCATCACATCTCTAAATCCTAATGGATCAATCTGCCAATCCCATTCTGTACTCTCTAAATGAGGATTTTTCTGCTTCCCTTCCTTCATCATAAAGTTCACAGGTGTTTTGGGATCTACTAAATCAGAATTAATAGTTGAACTGGCATAATAACTAAACGAAAGAAAGTCACTTTTCAGTTTTTTCAGTTCTTTCAGTTCTTCACTGGTTGCTTTCATATCTATCTGATGGTTTTCCACATAAGTCATGACTTCCTTGCTGTATCTTCCGTGTACAAAGGCATCAAGCAGATTGAAATTGACAAATTCATCCCATTTACGGGCATATAAAATATCTTTTGGCTTACTGGAAGCAGGATAATTTTCAGAATAAGCCAGCATTCCACCGATCAAACAGTCTGTTTGTTCATGGATGTAATTTGCGACTCCGACATGAGCCATCATCACGTTATGACTGATTTGATAAAGCTCCTCAATCGTCTGCTCCCCCTTAAGGTATCCGCTGATTCTAAATGCTTCAGGAACATGGAACAGATTTTGTTCATTAAAAGTGATCCAGTATTTCACACGATCACCAAATCGTTTGACCATTTCAACACCAAAATCAACAAACGCTTTCATTACATGTTTGCTTAAAAACCCGTTATACTGTTCAGCTAGATGAAGCGGCATGTCAAAATGATACAAACAGATCATCGGCTCGATTCCTCGATCAATCAGCGCATCGATCAGATTGCTGTAATAAGTAATCCCTTCTTCATTAAAGTCGCCGTCTCCATTTGGATTCACACGGCTCCAAGAAATCTGAAAGCGATAACAATTCATCCCAAGATCTTTAAGAAAATCAAAATCGGTCTCATAGTCGTGATAGTTATCATTTGCGACTTTCCAGTCTGAGGCAAATTCTGTGGCTTCACGTATATCGTAAACCGACATGCCCTTTCCGCCTTCGTTCCATCCGCCTTCTGTCTGCATACTGGATACAGAATTTCCCCATAAAAAGTCTTTCGGCAACTGCTTATTCATTTTCTCCAACCTTTACTCCTCCTAAATCAGTTTAGACATAAAATATGTCCTGTATATAATAGTATTGTACACTGGCATCATAAAATACGTAGGATGTATTGTCAAATATTATTTAATTTAATCTAAAATTATCTGTTTTTACACAAAAACATCCTACCTATTTTTCGTGGGCAGGATGTTCTAGAGATATTCGATTATTGCTCAAATGTATAAGCATTGCCTGCTGGGCTCCTAAACTGTCTTTTTGACGAATGGCTTCTACGATCTCTTGGTGAGAAGACACTGTTTCTCTTTTTTTCTGTTCACTCGTAAAGTGATCGTTATAAAGGTGGATAGATTCGTTAATGATTGGGATTAAGTGGTATAACGCTGTGTTTCCAGACGCTTTTGCGATTTGAGTATGCAGCTGCTGATCTAATTGCGTATACTCTTCATCATTTTCATTCATTTTTTTCTCAATTTCCAAGCATAACGATTCCATTTCTATCACATCGTTTTCTGTTGCATTCTGAGCAGCTAAAGAAGCCACATAGGGCTCAAGCATGAAACGTATATCAAAAAGGTCTTTTGTCAGTTTTCGTTTGTTTTCCAATAATGAAAATCCGAACGGATCGTCCTGCAATCCTTTTTTTGAGCTGATGAATGTACCGGAACCTTGTTTAACTTCCAGAATATTTCTGGATTTCAGCATTTTGATAGCTTCTCGAACGGTGTTTCGGCTGACATTCAACTGTTTTGCCAGTGTAAATTCATTTGGCAGCCTATCTCCTACTTGAAGATCACTCTCTTGTATGACATTCATTATATTATGAGTCGTAATTTCTACTAGTGTCTGTTGTTCCATCTTCTGCTCCTCTTTCCAGTTCTCATTCTTCCACTATTCTGATAGTAAGAGAATTCCCGCTCAATGTAAACGATTATTCACAGCTTTTATAAAAGAAAAAGGAGTCAACAGTTTGTTTTACTGTCAACTCCCTTACGGAATAGATTATCCGTTTGCTTTCTTTGCTTTCTTTGCTTTCCGGTTACTTTGCATAACGCTCCAAGAACGTTTCATCGTTCCAATGATTCCTGAATCCGAATAGATCAGTACATTAGCTCGGTAAAATGCCAAGGATACAGCCGTTAAAAGAATTGTAAATAAAACTGTACCGACAATCGATATCCAGACACCTAGTGTTCCGACGGTTTCTGAAGCGATTCTAAACGGCATTACAAAAGGAGTGAACAATGGAATATAAGAAAAGACAACGGCTAGAATGTTTTCTGGTGAAACAAAAGCGTATAATCCAACGTAGAATCCTGCTAATGCGATCATCACAATCGGCGTAACGGATTTGTTTACATCTTCCATTTTAGAAGCGAGCGAACCAAAGAATGCCGCTAAGATAACATACATCAATACGCCTGTGACAAAGAAGATAATTGTGTAGCCCAATAATTGCTGAACGATACTCCAAATATCAACTTCATTTAAAAACGTTTGAATGAAAGAAAGATCTTTTGCAAAGAAATAGCCGATCACACCTACAACTACGTAAAATGCCAGCTGCGTCAGAATCACTAAGATGACTCCTGCCAGCTTACCAAAGAAGTGGTTCCCAGCTGTAGCACTAGACAAAATGACTTCCATAATGCGTGTGCCTTTTTCGTTCGCAACTTCTTCTGCAATGATAGAAGCATACGTCATAATGAAAATAAAAATCCCGATACAGACAAAGTAAGCACCAAATTCTTGTACAAATGTATCATTATTTTCTTCCGTAACCAGTTCTCCATCTTTAATATTTACAATAGATTCTTGGACTGTAACAGGTTCAGATAAGGACAAAACTTGTTCTTGCGTCAACTGAAGTTCATTTGCTCTGACCATTGTCTGATAAGTTGCCAGCTGTTCATTCAACACTGGAATATAGTCTGACAATGAATCATTATGAGTCACTTCTGCTTGGATCGAACCTGCACTTTCTTCAATGGTCAGATAGCCGTCCAGTGATTCATCTAATAAAGCTTCTTCCGCAGCCGCTTGAGTGGTGATATCTTCTTGGATATCAAATGGACTGCCTTCTTGGCTCAGCATCTCTTGGACTGCTGGATTTTCAGAAATAATAGCTAGTGTCGGTGCTTCAGCATTCTCCGCATCCTGCGACGTAAAGTATCCGATGGCAATCGCGATTCCAGCCACTACTAGAGGAGACAATACCATAATCAAAAATCCAATAGATTTCACGTTTTTCTTGTACACTTCTTTTGTAATAACCCAAAATTTATTCATGTTTCTCACCTGCCATTCGCTTAAAGATTTCTTCTAATGTCGGCGGCTGTTGACTAAAGGTTGGAATATACCCATCTTTTGTCGCTGCCTCAAAAATAGCTTTTCCATCTTCTGTCTGGCTCAAAGTGACTTCCGTTACACCGTCTTTATTGACACGTGCTTGCTGCACTCCAGGGAATTGCAGCAATGCTTCAGTAGATAATGGTGATTCCAAGAATAGTTTTGTTCTTCCAAACTGCTCTCTGATCTCTTTGATTGAGCCTTCCAAGATCTGCTGACCGTTTCTCAGCATGATCAAGCTATCGCACAATTCTTCCACATTATTCATATTGTGACTAGAGAAGATAATACTGGCACCATTTCTCTGTGCTTCTTTGATTCCTTCTTCCAGTAAATCCGCATTAACCGGATCTAGTCCACTGAACGGCTCATCCAGAATAATCAGTTCCGGCTGATGAATCAATGTAGTGATCAATTGAACCTTTTGCTGGTTCCCCTTGGAAAGTGTTTTGACTTTATCGCCTTTTTTACCTTTGACGTCAAATTTTTCCAGCCAGTTATCGATCAATGGCTTGATTTCTTTTTTAGACTTCCCTCTCAGTTGAGCAAAGTAAAGAATCTGATCTTCTATAGATACTTTTGGATAAAGCCCTCTTTCTTCCGGCAAGTAGCCCACTTGGTTGAATAATCTGTTGGTGAATGCCTCGCCTTTCCAAAGGACCTCTCCTTTATCCGGTGTAAGCAAATCTAAAATCATACGGAATGTCGTGGTTTTTCCAGCTCCATTTTGTCCGATCAGGCCCATAATCTCGCCTTTTTCGATCTTAAAGCTGATGTTATCGACAGCCGTCATATCTCCGAACGTTTTACGAAGATTTCTTGCTTCTAACATCTCATTCTTCCTCTCTGTTTATACAGTTTATGTACTCAAGAAATCTCGCTTGATTACTTGATTATAATTTAATTGTACTATTGTTTGACTCTTCTTTCATCAGTCTTTAGGATGAAATTTCAATATTTCTTCAAAATATTTTCATATTATGTTTGGATATTCCTATTTCGTATTTTATCCTCCGATGATTTTCACGTATACAGTTCGGGTCCTAGGTCCGTCAAATTCTGCAAAATAGACACTTTGCCATGTTCCAAATACCATTCGACCCTCTGATATAATAAGTGTTTCACTTGCCCCGGTTACAGTAGACTTCATATGTCCGTCTGAATTCCCTTCTCTATGAATAAAATACTCATGATTGGGAAACGTATCGTTCAATGCAGCATTTAAATCTTTTTTGACATCTGGGTCTGCATTTTCATTGATCGTGATACCAGCAGTAGTGTGCGGGCAGTATACGATCATGATACCTTCTTCGACTTGGCTCTTTTCCAGCGCTTCATTTAAATAATGATCGATATTGATCAATTCCTGTTTGTGATGGGTTTTAACGTTATATTCAAATAAATTTACCATACAATTTCCACCTTTCATTTTCTCAATCTCTTTCCACTTCATTATAATGAATAATATCCTATTAAGACAAAAACTCGGTCTAAAAAGACCGAGTTTAAGCTGATTATTCTACTTTTTCAATCCAGCCTTCCGGCGCCTCAACGTCACCATACTGAATACCAACTAACTCATTGTATAAGCGTTTCGTTACAGGGCCGACTTCTGTCTCAGAATAGAACACGTGAAAATCATCTTTGATCTGCAGTCCGCCGATTGGTGCAATAACTGCCGCTGTCCCGCAAGCTCCCGCCTCTTTGAACTGATCGATCTGATCAATGTAAACGTCGCCTTCAGAGGTTTTTAAGTTCAGACGGTTTTCAGCAAGCCACAATAGAGAGTACTTTGTAATACTCGGCAGAATAGAACTGGATTTTGGTGTAATAAACACATCATCTTTTGTAATTCCAAAGAAATTGGCTGCACCGACTTCTTCGATCTTTGTATGTGTTTCAGGGTCAAGGTAAACAGCATCACTGAAACTTCGGGCTTTGGCTTCTTTTCCCGGAAGCAGACTTCCTGCGTAATTGCCGCCCACTTTAGCTGCCCCTGTCCCTTTCGGTGCCGCTCTGTCATAATCCGTTACTAAAAAATTGGTCGGTTTCATTCCGCCTTTAAAATAAGGCCCAACTGGCATGACAAAAGCTGAGAAAATATATTCATCTGCTGGTTTAACACCGATATTATCTCCTACACCAATAATAAACGGACGGATATACAGCGAGCTTCCAGTACCATAAGGCGGTACCCAGTCTTCATTTGCTTTCACTACTCTTTTAACGGCTTCTACAAATCGATCTTCCGGATATACCGGCATCAGCAGTCTTTCACAACTCAACTTCATCCGTTTAGCATTCTCATACGGACGGAACAATTGAATAGAGCCATCTTTTGTACGATATGCCTTTAAGCCTTCAAAGCATTGCTGGCCATAGTGAAGAGCTGTTGAGCCTTCTGAAATATGCAGCTGATTATCTTCTGTCAATTGCCCTTCATCCCAAGCACCATCTTTATAGTATGAGATAAAGCGGTAATCTGTTTTAATATATGAAAAACCTAATTCTTTCCAGTCAATATTCTCTGGTCTTAACTCCGTCGTCATTTCTCAATCTCCTATTCTCTTTAAAACTTTTAAAGGCAACCCTTTGATTATTTATCAGCTGACCTCTAAGGCCATATCACCTGCCTTGATGGCTTTCGAAGCATACAGCAGTTTGTTGACTGCTAAGGTAATCAAAATCGGAAGAACTGCACCACATAACAAGTATACACCAAAAAAGGCAAGTCCTGAATGGTTGATTACCCAAAGCGGTGCTACTCCGGCAGCAAACCCTACCCCGCCCATCTCAGGAATGGTTTCAAATCCGAAAGCAACTGTAGCAATCGGACCGCAGATGGCAGATGCCAGGGTTGGACCGATCAATATTTTAGGGTTTTTTATGATATTAGGCAGTTGAACTTTCGGTGTACACAATCCTTGCGCAATATACCCCCCAAGATTATTTTCTCTCATTGAAATGATGGAAAATACAAAATACTGAGCCGTTGTTCCGATCAGCATCGCCCCGCTGGCCATTGGACTTAATCCTAAGGCAATAGATAATGCTGCGGAAGACAGAGGCGACATCAGAAACAGACCAAACAAAACTGCCATGACAGCTGAACCTATGACTGGGCTGTCGGCCACTGCTCCCGAAATCAATTCACTGACCATCAGCAGCAAGGGGCTGATAACCTGAGCCAGTCCTGCCCCTGCCAAACCTCCGGCCAACAAGGACAGCGTTGGAATGGACATCATGTCTAACGGTGAGGTTCCGGTCAGTTTCTTTCCGATAAAGGTTGCAATCACACCAGCAATCAGAGCACCAATCGGATCTCCGCCTACAATCGTATATCCTGATTCCGTAGCCTGAATCGCACCTCCGCCTAAGGTCGAAGACGCCATGGAAGCAAAAAGCGTAAGCGTGTTAGCTTGCAGATTAACCGCAATTCCGGCGCCTAGTGCAGGAGCTAGTAAAACGCGAGCAACCCCTCCAATTGTGACGAGTATCGGTAATCCCAGCATATCCCCAAGTGTTCCAAATAAAAATCCGATTCCGATCGTTACAAAAATAGCATTTGCTACTCCAGACGAAACCTTCAGCAGATTGTTTTTCACGTACTCTCTCATTTTACTATCTCCTCTCTTTTCCTTTGATAAACTCAATAATATAAAAAAAGCCAGCCCTGAATTAACTGGGCTGACGAGTATGTACGAAATCTCGAGCCCTTGTTAAACTGCTAAATAGGACTCTATCTTTTGAGAATAGAATCCTGATTATGGGCTGACAATGTATAAGAGGGCAGATGAACAGCACAATGCTTTTTTTGTTTGGTCTTGCATCGACTGTTTAACCATTATAAGTTGCATATGCGTTCATCTCCTCTTTTTATATTATGATAATCATAAAGTTTCATATCAGATAAGTCAATGATTTACATTAAATAAATTTAATCCATTCTCGATTCAGACCTATTCCTATATCGTGCTCTTCCTGCCCGTATGCTATACTTTAAGAAACCTCAGGAAAGAAGGATTACATTTTGAAAATAGGATTTATCGGATTCGGTCATATGGCTCAGGCTATCGCAGCTGGTTTACTTCAAAATCAGGTTGTTGAAGGAAAAGATGTTATTTTCTCCAACCGTACAGCGGCTAAACGATCTCAGCTAGAAGAACGGTTCAGCATTGCTGGAACAAACAGCAACCAGCAAGTCTGGGATCAATCTGACATCATTATTTTAGCTGTGAAACCTTATCAAGTTGATGAAGTTTTAAATCAATTAGATAAAACATATCAGCCTTTTGTTATTTCCGTTGCAGCAGGTGTAACAATGTCTCAGTTAGCAAATCAGCTGCCTCTGAAATCATTTATCCGAACAATGCCCAATTTGAATGCCCAAGTAGGCGAAGGCATTACCGCCTTCATAGAAAACGATCAAGCGGATCAGACAGGTCTGGATTCTGCAAAAGTGATTTTTGAAGCGGTGGGAAAAGTGGTAGAACTGCCAGAATCTCAAATGGGGACTTTTATTGCACTAGCCGGCAGTTCACCTGCTTTAGTTTTTCTATTCATAGATACACTGGCAAGATCTGCTGTTAAGTATGGTTTATCCAAAGAACAAGCGACTGAAATTGCAGCACAAGCTGTTCTGGGGAGTGCAAAAACTGTTCTCGAATCTGAACATTCACCCTGGGACTTGGTGGATCAAGTTTCTTCTCCAGGTGGTATTACTGTTAATGGCGTTCTCTCTCTACTGCAAAGTGATTTTTCTGCTTCTCTGATTCAATCTGTAGACAGCATGATTGAGAAGAACAACCAGATGTCTGAATAGTCAAAAAGACTCTCTTATTAGTCTAGAGAGTCTTTTTCTTTTGCTTTGAGCAGGTTCAGTTGTTGTTTCTTTAACTTCTTTTTTTCTCGCAATTGTTTGAAAAAGCTTGTCAGCAATTGACGGCACTCTTCTTCTAAAATGCCTCTTTCAACATAAGCTCTATGGTTCATTCGATGATCATCTAATAAATTCATCAGTGTTCCTGCTGTTCCGCCTTTAATATCAGCCGGACCATAATAAACTTCCTCAATTCTTGAAAGCACGATAGCTCCGCTGCACATAGCACAAGGTTCAAGGGTTACAAATAACTGGCAGTTTTCCAAGCGCCAATTTCCTAAGTATGCATTCGCCTCTTGGATTGCAATCATCTCTGCATGCGTCGTAGCATTATTAGACGATTCTCTTAGGTTATGGCCTCTGCCGATGACTTGACCATTTTGCACGACTACTGCTCCAATCGGCACTTCCCCTTTTTCTTCTGCTTTCTCAGCTTCTTTGATAGCCTCTTTCATCCACTTTTCTTTTTCTGATAATTCCATTGTTCAACGCCTCTTTCTGTGTTCTATTATACCCTAGTTTCTTCTTCTGCCAAACAATGTTAAAATAGCATTAACATGATCAAGGTTTGGAGGATTTACTTTGGAATTCACTGATTTGAAAATGATTTATCCAGAAGCAAGTATCACTGAACGTCCTGTTTATGAAACAACTCACTTATCCTTACCCTATAAAAACAAATGGATATCTGTCCCTCAAGCTTCTTTAACTGAAAATGAAATCGATTTACTGAAACTGGTTTATACACATAAACCTGCAACTGCAGCACAAAAACATCACTCTGTCTGGTATGACTATCTTGCCGGAAACAGAGCAGCTGTCCCCAGCCACATCGATTCTGTTCGTATGATCCAACTAAAACTCGTGAAAAAAGATGAACAGTTCGATGCACAGTTATGGTTTGATTCAGCCGCTGCTTTGTTTGATCCCCTTATTGATCACTTCTTTTTTACTGATGATCTATTTATCATGCTGCAGTCGGGGGAGACCGATTTCAGTACCCGCGAAGAAATTGAAGGTATGCTGCAAACATTGGAAGATGATTTTTCTATTAAAGTATTTTGCTTTATTGGTCAATTCTGGTCATATTCTATGAATCTCCGGACCCTTTTACAAGAAGAACTTAGTATTTTTTCTCAAGAACTATCGCACATGAGCAGTCGAATGGGTTCCCTGTCTGATGTTTCATTACATTATTTTACAGCCAGCAGCTTAGCAGATAGTGAAGTAGTCCAGCAGTTGAAGTTCAAGCTGGAGTTTTTGGAAGACTGGAAAGAACTGGTACATGCCCTTTGGGAGAATCAGGGAAATGTCAGTATGGCTGCTAAATCTCTGTTTATCCACCGCAACACTTTGCAATATCGGATGGAAAAATTCCAAGAAGCAACAGGGTTATCTTTAAAACAAATGAATGATTTAGCACTGTGCTTTTTGCTGACTTTATAAAAAATAAACGATTAAAAGACCTCGCAACGAATTGCAAGGTCTTTTAATCGTTTATTTAATTATTTGACTACTTTTTTTGCATCGTCCATCTTGTCGCTGAAGAAATGTTTCAAATCAGCTGTTACATCAGATAAACTGCTTTCAAGGTCTTTCACCTTATCTGCAGTACTGACCAAGCTATTGATTTCATCATCAGATAGCTTGTCTAACACTTTAGAAGACTTTTTCTTATCTCCACCTAATTTGTTGAATACTTTTTTAGCGGCTTTACGATTGACGACTGCTTTTGTCTTTTCTTTTGCATTGTCAGAAGTAAAGATGAAAGACAGAATGCCGACTGCTACTGCAAGTCCTACTCCAATCAATACCCCTGCGTTAGGATCGTTCATCTTTTTCATTGATTTGTCATCCTTTCTTGATCTATTAAGAATAGAATAACAGAAATCATTTATTTTCACTAAAGATTTACTTTATGGCTTTTTTTAAAATAGGTCCATAGCTGAAGTATTATAGACATCTTTGGTAACAGGTTTCAGAATTGGTTTTTGTCCCATCGCTTCTGGTTTCCCTGTATAAATGAATTTCTGTCCATCTTTAGCTGTTTTGTCTTCTACTACTTTTTGGCTTTCCTCTCCTGCCGAGAAGTTGAATAATGTATGAGAAACATCACTGACTTCATAGCTGCTTGGAACTTGCCCAGGAACAACAACGCCTTCTTTTTCTTCTAATTCCTTGATAGCTTCAATCCATTGCAACTGATGCTGGGTATCTCGAGCTAGTAAGAACCCTAACATATCTTTAACACCTTTGTCATGTGTCATTTCATATAATCTAGCCACTTGAAGTCGGCCTTGAGATTCAGCTGTTACATTCATTCTCATATCTGCCAGCAGATTCCCGCTTGATACAATATAATTTGAAGTCCAGGCATTACCATTTGAGTCTTTTGGAGCTGCGCCCAGTCCATTTACAATCGCATGCTGTGGATTCATTCCGCCCATAACCGCTGCAAGTGCCGGGTCAGATTGGACTGCTTTATCTTGTGTAGCTAAGGGTGCACCTTCAAGTAATTGTGCAATCATTGTAGCTATCATTTCTACGTGTCCGATTTCTTCTGTCGCTGTATCTAAAAGCAAGTCTTTGTATTTCTCATTTCCACGAGCATTCCACCCTTGGAATAGATACATATTCATAACGGACATCTCGCCCCATTGACCACCTAAAATCTCTTGCAGTCTACGTGCCATTAACGGATCTGGTTGGTCAGGTTTTGCATTATACTGAAGCTTTTTATCGTGCATAAACATATTATCAACATCTCCTTTAATTGGTATGGTACATGCTGAACTTTACCACGATAAAATTTGATTATCAAAAAATAGCGCTTGTTATTAAAAAAGAGCTTGGAATAAAATAAATCTCTTGAAGGTCTCCTGCACTGACTTTTAAAATATAATCATAAAAAAATCGCGTTCATCACTTTAGCAGACAGATTCCTTACTAAAGTGGGAACGCGATTTTTACTTAAGACTTTTGTTCCAGACTCTTAAACTATAAAATTAATTATTGACTGGAACAGCTGCATCATTGGAATCCGTATTTCTTTCCTTTACTTTCAGCGTAATATTACCTTTTGATGCGCCGATTGTTACGTTGTCGCCGACAACGATATGCCCAGACAACAAGTCTTCACTTAAACGATCTTCGATTTTATTCTGAATGGCTCTTCTTAATGGTCGAGCACCATATTCAGGATCAAATCCTTCTTTTGCAATAACATCCATTGCGGATGGAGTGATTTTTAGTTTAATACCTAACTCATCCATTCGAGTAACAATGTTCTGAGTCAGTAATTTAACAATTTCTCGTAATTCTTCTTTTTTCAATGATTCAAATACAATTGTATCATCTACCCGGTTCAAGAACTCTGGACGGAATGCATTTTTGAGTTCTTCACGGATGCGTTTCTCCATGGCAGTATGATCGAATCGTTTATCAACTGCTCCAAATCCTACTGACTTTTCATCACGGAGAGCCGTAGCTCCCAAGTTGGAAGTCATGATCATAATGGTATTCTTGAAGTCCACTTGACGACCTTTTCCGTCAGTCAGCAGTCCATCATCTAATACTTGCAGCAAGATATTAAACACATCTGGGTGTGCTTTCTCTACCTCATCTAACAAAATAACCGAATAAGGTTTTTGACGGATTTTCTCCGTTAATTGCCCACCTTCATCATATCCTACATATCCTGGAGGTGAACCAACCAATCTACTAGTACTGTATTTTTCCATATACTCAGACATATCTACTCTGATCAGTGAGTCTTCACTGCCGAACATTGCTTCTGCCAATGCTTTAGCCAGCTCAGTTTTCCCGACACCAGTAGGTCCTAAGAACATAAACGAACCAATTGGACGATTTGGATCTTTCAATCCGCTGCGTGCACGTCTGATTGCTTTTGAAACTGCGACGACTGCTTGTTCTTGACCAACCACGCGCTCATGCAGTACTTTTTCCAGATTTAATAAACGGTCTGTTTCTTTTTGCTCCATCTGCTGAACAGGAATACCCGTCCATTGTGAAACAACTTCAGCAATATCTTTTGCAGTTACTTCTAAATGACTTTCATCACTGTCTTCATTATCAACTAGATTTTCAACACGCTTACGCTGTTTCATTTCTTTTTCGCGAATTTGAGCTGCTCTTTCAAAGTTCTGCTCTTGAATGGCTTCTTCTTTCATTCTAGTCAAATCATCCAGCTTCTGTTTTGCTTTAGACATGGTTGTTGGCTGATCACTTGCATCAATTCTGACTTTAGAAGCTGATTCATCCATTAAATCGATCGCTTTGTCCGGTAGTTGTCTTGAGGTGATATAGCGTGTCGATAAATGAACAGCAGAATGAACGGCTTCATCAGTAATCGTTACACCATGATGTTCTTCATAACGGTCTTTCAACCCTAACAAGATAGCTTCCGTCTCAAGCTCAGATGGTGGATCCACTTGAACAGATGCAAAACGACGTTCTAAAGCAGCATCTTTTTCAATATGTTTCTGATACTCATCTAATGTTGTTGCACCAATCGTCTGCAACTCTCCTCTTGCAAGTGCTGGCTTAAGAATGTTAGAAGCATCGATTGCGCCTTCTGCTCCACCTGCACCAATTAAGGTATGCAGTTCATCTATAAATAGAATGACTTCACCATCTTCATAAATTTCATCGATGATTTTTTTCATACGCTCTTCGAATTCACCACGATACTTAGTACCCGCAACAAGGGAGCCCATATCTAAGGTCATCAATCGTTTATTTCTCAAAACCGGAGGTACTTCTCCCGCAATAATCTTTTGAGCTAATCCCTCTGCAATAGCCGTTTTCCCTACACCGGGATCCCCTACTAATACAGGATTGTTTTTCGTACGTCTGCTTAAAATTTGGATGATTCGACGAACTTCTTTGTTACGTCCGACAATCGGATCCAATCTATCTTCACGAGCCGCTTGTGTCAAGTTACGCGCTAGAGAATCCAGTGTAGGTGTCCCTTCAACGGATTTCGGGCCTTTCGCTTGTCTGCGACCTTTTATTCCGCCCCTTGTTTTATTTTCCTGTACACCTAATTTTTTCAAGATCAACTGTCTTGTTTTAGATAAGCTGATTTCTAAGTTATTCAGTATTTTTGAAGACAGAATATCTTCATCTCTTAATAATCCTAACAATAAATGTTCAGTTCCCACTAATGGTCTCTGCATTCTTCTCGCTTCATCAGTTGCATACTTAATAACTTGACGTGCTCTAGGTGAATAAGGCAGCACAGCACTTGCTGGTATTTTACTTCCCGGTCCATAGCTTGAGAAATGTTCAATTTCTTCTCTTACCTCTTCTTCTGATAAGGTCAATTGGCGCAGTGTTTTTCCTGCAATTCCTTCTGTCTCAATGACTAACCCAAGTAGTAAGTGTTCAGTACCTACGGTACGATGGCGGAATCCTTTTGCTTCTTCTTGTGCAATCAATAATGTTTTTTTGGCTTTATCTGTAAACAATTCATTCATTCAATTTGTCCGCCCTTCTATTATCTCGGCTCTTCGTATTTTAAATTTCCAATCATATTCCTGAGTAAGTTTGCTCTTATCTGATTATCAATGATTCGTTCCCCAGTGTATAATGTTTTATCCACTGCCACTAACATCAACTTAGCTTCTCTTTTTGATATAATATCATTTTCAAACAATCTTTGTACAACCGATTGCGCATCTCTTTCAGAAATACTCTTCCCAATAATTTCAATCATAGTATCCAGCACTTCAGATTCATCCAGCAATTGTACTTTGATAATTCGGATGTATCCACCGCCGCCGCGTTTACTCTCTACTAAATATCCTTGTTGGATTGTAAAACGCGTATTGATCACATAATTAATCTGAGAAGGAACGCAATCAAATAGCTCTGCAATTTCACTACGTCTGATTTCAACTTTCTCTTGTTGATTCAAAACTTTTTTCAAATAAGCTTCAATGATATCTGACATGTTTTGGTTTTCCATGTTGAATCACTATCAAAACAAAGATGAATGCGTATATAGTAGCTTCTTTTCTACACACATTCAAGTATTTGTTTCGATACCCTCCTATCTTTTTAAATGTCTTGCTAAAAATCTCGAGTTTTTCTTTGACTAACTTTGACTAATCATATTATACCAGTCCTATTCTGATTTTTAAAGAGGCAAGGTCTGAGGGTATTCTATTCGAACGCACCTAACAAAAAAAGCCATGCGGGTAATCGCATAGGCTTGATAATTTTGTATAAAGGTCAACGTCTGATGAGCCATGCAGGGTTCGAACCTGCGACCCTCTGATTAAAAGTCAGATGCTCTACCGACTGAGCTAATGGCTCAAAAAATGGAGGTTAACGGGCTCGAACCGCTGACCCTCTGCTTGTAAGGCAGATGCTCTCCCAACTGAGCTAAACCTCCGGGATAAAATAAAAAAAGAGCTGCACGGCAACGTCCTGCTTTCACAAGGGGAAACCCCTCACTATCCTCGGCGCTGGGAAGCTTAACGGCTGTGTTCGAAATGGGAACAGGTGGATCCTTCCCGCCATCATTACCGCACAATGACTCTTTTCTATTGTAAGAGAACCTTGTTCTCTGAAAACTAGATAGCTGATCTTGCTCACTCACATGTTTGACAACACCGCATACGCTTAGACCAACATGGTTGGTTAAGTCCTCGATCGATTAGTACTGGTCCGCTCCATACATCACTGTACTTCCACTTCCAGCCTATCTACCTGATCATCTTTCAGGGATCTTACTTCCTTAAAGGAATGGGAGATCTCATCTTGAAGGAGGCTTCACGCTTAGATGCTTTCAGCGTTTATCCCTTCCACACATAGCTACCCAGCGATGCCTTTGGCAAGACAACTGGTACACCAGCGGTGTGTCCATCCCGGTCCTCTCGTACTAAGGATAGCTCTTCTCAAATCTCCAACGCCCGCGACGGATAGGGACCGAACTGTCTCACGACGTTCTGAACCCAGCTCGCGTGCCGCTTTAATGGGCGAACAGCCCAACCCTTGGGACCGACTACAGCCCCAGGATGCGACGAGCCGACATCGAGGTGCCAAACCTCCCCGTCGATGTGAACTCTTGGGGGAGATAAGCCTGTTATCCCCAGGGTAGCTTTTATCCGTTGAGCGATGGCCCTTCCATATGGTACCACCGGATCACTAAGCCCGACTTTCGTCCCTGCTCGACTTGTAAGTCTCGCAGTCAAGCTCCCTTCTGCCTTTACACTCTGCGAATGATTTCCAACCATTCTGAGGGAACCTTTGGGCGCCTCCGTTACTCTTTAGGAGGCGACCGCCCCAGTCAAACTGCCCATCTGACACTGTCTCCCAACCGGTTGACGGTTGCGGGTTAGAGTGGCCATACAGCGAGGGTAGTATCCCACCATTGCCTCCACCAAGACTGGCGTCCTGGTTTCATTGGCTCCTACCTATCCTGTACAAGCTGTACAGACACTCAATATCAAACTACAGTAAAGCTCCATGGGGTCTTTCCGTCCTGTCGCGGGTAACCTGCATCTTCACAGGTACTATAATTTCACCGAGTCTCTCGTTGAGACAGTGCCCAAATCGTTACACCTTTCGTGCGGGTCGGAACTTACCCGACAAGGAATTTCGCTACCTTAGGACCGTTATAGTTACGGCCGCCGTTTACTGGGGCTTCAATTCAGAGCTTCGCCGAAGCTAACCCTTCCTCTTAACCTTCCAGCACCGGGCAGGTGTCAGCCCCTATACATCTTCTTTCGAATTAGCAGAGACCTGTGTTTTTGGTAAACAGTCGCTTGGGCCTATTCACTGCGGCTGACCATAGGGTCAGCACCCCTTCTCCCGAAGTTACGGGGTCATTTTGCCGAGTTCCTTAACGAGAGTTCTCTCGATCACCTTAGGATTCTCTCCTCGACTACCTGTGTCGGTTTGCGGTACGGGCAGCCTACTTCTCACTAGAAGCTTTTCTTGACAGTGTGACATCAGATACTTCGGTACTATAAGTTCCCTCCCCATCACAACTCATCCGTATGAATAGAAGCATTTGACTCCTACTCGGACTTGTTGCTTGGGCACGCATATCCAACAGCGTGCATATCTTAGCCTCCTGCGTCCCTCCATCGTTCAAACAAAGCAGACTGGTACAGGAATCTCTACCTGTTGTCCATCGCCTACGCCTATCGGCCTCGGCTTAGGTCCCGACTAACCCTGGGAGGACGAGCCTTCCCCAGGAAACCTTAGTCATTCGGTGCACGGGATTCTCACCCGTGTTTCGCTACTCATACCGGCATTCTCACTTCTAAGCGCTCCACAAGTCCTCACGATCTTGCTTCAATGCCCTTAGAACGCTCTCCTACCATAGAACCAATGGTTCTATCCGTGGTTTCGGTACCTTGTTTAGCCCCGGTAAATTTTCGGCGCAGGGCCACTCGACTAGTGAGCTATTACGCACTCTTTAAATGATGGCTGCTTCTAAGCCAACATCCTAGTTGTCTGAGCAGCCCCACATCCTTTTCCACTTAACAAGGATTTTGGGACCTTAACCGACGGTCTGGGCTGTTTCCCTTTCCACTACGGATCTTATCACTCGCAGTGTGACTCCCGGATCTACATCAGCGGCATTCGGAGTTTATCAGGATTCGGTAACCCGATAAGGGCCCCTAGTCCAAACAGTCGCTCTACCTCCGCGATGCACTATCCGAGGCTAGCCCTAAAGCTATTTCGGAGAGAACCAGCTATCTCCAAGTTCGATTGGAATTTCTCCGCTACCCACACCTCATCCCCGCACTTTTCAACGTACGTGGGTTCGGGCCTCCAGTGCATTTCACTGCACCTTCACCCTGGACATGGGTAGGTCACTTGGTTTCGGGTCGACGACGGCATACTGAACGCCCTATTCAGACTCGCTTTCGCTGCGGCTCCACCTCTTCGGCTTAACCTTGCATGACATCGTCACTCGCCGGTCCATTCTACAAAAGGTACGCCATCACCCATAAACGGGCTCTGACTACTTGTAAGCACACGGTTTCAGGTGCTGTTTCACTCCCCTTCCGGGGTTCTTTTCACCTTTCCCTCACGGTACTGGTTCACTATCGGTCACTAGGGAGTATTTAGGCTTGGGAGATGGTCCTCCCGGATTCCGACGGAATTTCTCGTGTTCCGCCGTACTCAGGATACCGGCTAGGCAAGGTCGGATGTCGCATACGGGGCTTTCACCCTGTCTCGCATAACATTCCAATTATTTCTGCTATCCTTACTCGTCCATATTGCCGGTCCTACAACCCCAGAGTGCAAGCACTCTGGTTTGGCCTCTTCCCGTTTCGCTCGCCGCTACTCAGGGAATCGCGTTTGCTTTCTCTTCCTGCAGGTACTGAGATGTTTCAGTTCCCCACGTCTACCTTCTTCTCAGCTATAGATTCACTGAAAAGATATCACCCTATGACTGGTGATGGGTTCCCCCATTCGGAAATCTCTGGATCAAAGCTCACTTACAGCTCCCCAAAGCATATCGGTGTTCGTCCCGTCCTTCATCGGCTCCTAGTGCCAAGGCATCCACCGTGCGCCCTTATTCACTTAACCGATTGGTTAAGCGTATGAATTTAGCGATGAGAGTTTCATTCAAGGAACAAAACTGTTCTCAATTTTAAATATCTCGGTGTTGTTTCTTAACATGTTTGTGTTATAAATCAACTATCCAGTTTTCAAAGAACAAAGCACAACCTCTAATGATCGAGATTGTAATGGAGCCTAGCGGGATCGAACCGCTGACCTCCTGCGTGCAAAGCAGGCGCTCTCCCAGCTGAGCTAAGGCCCCTGTATTAAAGTGATTGCAGTTTGCTTTATAGTGGGCCTAAGTGGACTCGAACCACCGACCTCACGCTTATCAGGCGTGCGCTCTAACCAGCTGAGCTATAGGCCCGATATATTGGAGCAAACAATTTGAAAAATTCTATTTATCAATAATAGCAAATCTTTCAAAACTAAACAAAGTAAAAACCTGTGCAAGGTTCCGTTGCCCTAAAGGCAATATCCTTAGAAAGGAGGTGATCCAGCCGCACCTTCCGATACGGCTACCTTGTTACGACTTCACCCCAATCATCCATCCCACCTTCGGCGGCTGGCTCCCAAAAGGGTTACCCGACCGACTTCGGGTGTTACAGACTCTCGTGGTGTGACGGGCGGTGTGTACAAGACCCGGGAACGTATTCACCGCGGCGTTCTGATCCGCGATTACTAGCGATTCCAGCTTCATGCAGGCGAGTTGCAGCCTGCAATCCGAACTGAGAATGGCTTTAGGAGATTAGCTAAACCTCGCGGTCTCGCAACTCGTTGTACCATCCATTGTAGCACGTGTGTAGCCCAGGTCATAAGGGGCATGATGATTTGACGTCATCCCCGCCTTCCTCCGGTTTATCACCGGCAGTCTCGCTAGAGTGCCCAACTGAATGCTGGCAACTAACAATAGGGGTTGCGCTCGTTACGGGACTTAACCCAACATCTCACGACACGAGCTGACGACAACCATGCACCACCTGTCACTCTGTCCCCGAAGGGAAGGCTCTATCTCTAGAGTGGTCAGAGGATGTCAAGACCTGGTAAGGTTCTTCGCGTTGCTTCGAATTAAACCACATGCTCCACCGCTTGTGCGGGTCCCCGTCAATTCCTTTGAGTTTCAGCCTTGCGGCCGTACTCCCCAGGCGGAGTGCTTAATGCGTTAGCTCCAGCACTGAAGGGCGGAAACCCTCCAACACTTAGCACTCATCGTTTACGGCGTGGACTACCAGGGTATCTAATCCTGTTCGCTCCCCACGCTTTCGAGCCTCAGCGTCAATTACAGACCAGAAAGTCGCCTTCGCCACTGGTGTTCCTCCATATATCTACGCATTTCACCGCTACACATGGAATTCCACTTTCCTCTTCTGCATTCAAGTCTTCCAGTTTCCAATGACCCTCCACGGTTGAGCCGTGGGCTTTCACATCAGACTTAAAAGACCGCCTGCGCTCGCTTTACGCCCAATAAATCCGGACAACGCTTGTCACCTACGTATTACCGCGGCTGCTGGCACGTAGTTAGCCGTGACTTTCTGGTTAGATACCGTCAAGGCCGGGGCAGTTACTACCCGGCTTGTTCTTCTCTAACAACAGAGCTTTACGATCCGAAGACCTTCTTCACTCACGCGGTATTGCTCCATCAGGTTTGCACCCATTGTGGAAGATTCCCTACTGCTGCCTCCCGTAGGAGTCTGGGCCGTGTCTCAGTCCCAGTGTGGCCGATCACCCTCTCAGGTCGGCTACGTATCACAGCCTTGGTGAGCCATTACCTCACCAACTAGCTAATACGCCGCGGGTCCATCCATAAGCGGCAGCCGAAGCCACCTTTCATCTAAGAGACAGGCGTCTCAAAGACCTATGCGGTATTAGCATCCGTTTCCGGATGTTATCCCCCTCTTATGGGCAGGTTACCCACGTGTTACTCACCCGTTCGCCACTAATCCACTCTCTGCAAGCAGAGAGCTTCATCGTTCGACTTGCATGTATTAGGCATACCGCCAGCGTTCGTCCTGAGCCAGGATCAAACTCTCGTTTTAAGTTTGAAAAGCTCAATTGTATTGATTGTGAATGAACCTTGTTCATTCGATAGTTGTCTTGATCCATAAAGAATCGAAGACCCCTGCACATTTGGTTGTTTTACTTTGTTCAGTTTTCAAAGATCTACTGTATTCATGGTGTTCCAATGTTTGTCGCCTCGTTATCAGCAACTTTTATATCATACCATGTTGTCGTTTCGCTGTCAACAACTTTTTTCAACTGATAAATCACCATTTGAAATGTAAGCGTTACAGAACTCGCTGTGACAACTACTAAAGTATATCTGTTTTCGATACGATTGTCAAGAAAAAGTTTCATTTGTTTAAAACTTATTTCTTTAGCTGTTTCTTTCTATGCTTTGCAGCAACGAGAATAATCATAACAAGATATAGACAAATCGTCAATACTTTTTTTCAAAATATGTAGAAAAAAATAGAAGCCCCTTATAATAAGGGAACTTCTATTCTATTATGCTAAATCATCTTCTTCTTTATCTTGTTTTTCATGGTCGTTTTGACCTTTCTCTTTAATTTTCTTGTTTTCTTCTCTTCTGTTTTCTTTTGCTTCTTTAACCGTTTCTTTCATCTGATCATCCATTTGATGATCTCCTCTAACAGCTTCTTCTACAGTTCTGACTTCGTATTCACCAGAAACATCTCCGTAATATTTATTGTATCTCTTTTTAAATTTCTGGAATAATTCGACAACAATAACTTTTAAGATAGCATATATTGGTACACCAAAAATCAACCCGAAAATGCCAAGCAAGTCTCCAATAACGAGTAAGACTACAATGATCGTCAGTGGATGAATATGCAGTTGTCTTCCCATAACATTTGGCTCAATCAGATTTCCGTCAATAAACTGAACGACCATCCACACAATAATGAGCTTCAGTACCATAAACCAAGAAGCGGTCAAAGCTACGACTACTGCTGGGATGAAAGCTAATGTCGGACCGATATACGGAATGACAGAAGTAAATCCTGCAATCAGTGCTAATACTCCAGGATATTCCAATCCGATTATCTGAAATCCAATAAACATCATTACGCCTATAGAAGTGGCTATAATCAACTGTCCTTTAATATAGGCTCCAACTTGGGAGTTGATTTCAGTAAAGACGCGTATGATTTCTTCTCTCCACTTGGGCGGTACAGCTGCGAGTGCTCCTTTCGACATCTTTTTTTCATCTTTTAGTAAGAAAAATAGAATGATCGGGAATGTAACCAAAGTGATGACTACATTCGTCACACTTGATACAACTGTTGAGACACTGCTAAGTCCGTTGTTCAGATATTCTGTAATATTTTGCGGTATCTGACCAACAAAGTTTTCTCCTTGTTCAATATACGTTTGAACATCTTGACCATATGGCAGACCATTCAGCCACTGTGTCACTGTATTCGTAATTGAATCAATAAAGGACGGAAAGTTTTCTGCTAAGCTGATGAACTGATCTCTAAGCAGCGGAATTAGTGTTCCGATCAGGATCCCCAGCAATGCGAGCACTACCACATATAACAGACTGACTGAGAGGATCCGCTTCATTCCCTTTTCCTCTAAAAAGTCAATTAAAGGATTAAACAAGTAATAAAGCAACAGTGAAATAATAAACGGCATAATAATACTTGAGACAATAATAACCAGTGGTTCGAATAAAAAACTGACTGTATTAAAAAGTAAGAAGATAATACCAATCATAATCAGTATTCCCAGCGTATATACTAAATTCATACCTCCTAAAAAATTTATCCATCTTGATCTTTTCATCTAAATTCCTACTTTCTTTAAAATATAGCGATTCGTACATACATTTTATCTTAAGCAGGGTTTAAATACGAGTAAATCGAACGTAGAGGTACTTTTGATTGTTAAAAAAGCGTTTGTCCGGACACATGTACCCAGACAAACGCTTTTTGGATCCTATTCTTATGTTAATCGATATTTTTCAATGTAGGGAATAATAGGACGTCACGAATGGTATGTGCATTCGTCAGCAGCATAACTAAACGGTCTATGCCGATTCCTAGTCCACCTGTAGGCGGCATACCATATTCCAACGCTTCGATAAAGTCTTCATCGATTTCATGCGCTTCATCGTTTCCTTGGTCTTTCTCTTTCATTTGCGCTTCAAATCGTTCTCTTTGATCGATCGGATCATTTAATTCACTGAAGGCATTAGCATATTCATGACGAGCGATAAACAGCTCAAAACGGTCTGTAAATCTTGGGTCATCAGCATTCTTTTTAGCTAGTGGAGAAATTTCTAAAGGGTGCCCATAAACGAATGTAGGTTGTATCAATGTTTCTTCTACGAACGTTTCAAAAAATTCATTTACAACATGTCCAAACGTTGCATAGTCATCTACTGTGACATTATGTTCTTTGGCCAATTGACGGGCTTCATCGTTAGACATTTCTTTCCAGAAATCAATGCCTGTCTGTTCTTTGATTAAATCAACCATATGTCTGCGTGCCCATGGTTTTCCTAGATCAATTGTTTCCTCACCATATGCCAGCTCGCTATGACCTAAAACATTGTGTGCAACGGTTTTGATCATATCTTCTGTTAAATCCATGACATCTGAAACGTCATGATACGCAGTATATAATTCAAGCATGGTGAACTCAGGATTATGCGTCGTATCGATCCCTTCATTCCGGAAAACACGCCCGATTTCATAAACTTTTTCCATCCCACCAACAATCAATCGTTTTAAGTGCAGCTCAATGGCAATTCTTAGGTATAATTCCATATCTAAAGCATTATGATGTGTAATAAACGGGCGAGCAGCTGCTCCTCCTGCTAAATTATGCAAGAGCGGCGTTTCTACTTCCAGGTAATCATGTCCATTTAGATAGTTTCTTATCTCTTGAATGATTTGACTGCGTTTTGTGAAACGATCAAACGAATGCTCATTTGCAATTAAATCAAGATATCTCTGACGATATTTTTGCTCAACATTTGTTAGACCGTGGTATTTATCAGGAAGCGGACGGAGCGCTTTTGAAAGGTAAGTCAATTTTTGGGCTCTCACAGTGACTTCGCCAGTGTTGGTTTTCATAATCGTACCTTGAATACCTAAAAAATCTCCCAAGTCAGCTGTTTTAAAGCTTTCGTATTGTTCTTCGCCCACAGCATCCTTACGAACGTAAATCTGGATGGAACCTTTTTTATCTTTTAAATGGGCGAATCCCGCTTTTCCTTTTCCACGTTTCGTCATTAGACGTCCAGCGATTATAACTGAGTGTTCTTCTTCAGATAAGGCTTCTTTTGTGCTTTCTTCAAATTCAGATTTAAGTTCTGAAGAAAAATGAGTCCGTTCGAATCTGCCGCCAAATGGATCAATGCCGCGTTCACGTAATTCACTCATTTTTTCTCTTCGTACCACTAGTTGGTCGTTTAATGTTTCTTGATTAGATGGCTCTTGAGTCATTCGTATATTCTCTCCGTTTCTTTGTTAAACGATTGCCGTTTCTTATTATTGTACAGCAATATTCAATTGTTTTTTTCTGTCTATATATCTTACTTTCTTTTTTCACTGACTCACTGTTTAGTCTTCTCTCTGCAGGTTTAGGAATTCCCCCTGTTTTATAGCTTGCTCAACGCAAGTCAAGGTGCGTATAGTAACTAGAGGGATAACTAATTGATGGCTGCTTTTTACAGTTTCTTTAGCGTTATCACAGGCTGCATTTTAGGAATTGCCCATGCAACTGCTGCCTTTTCTAATCAGTAAAATTAGTCAAGTATTCGATTTTTTACATTCTGCATTATAGTAACATAACTTTGACTGTTCTTAAAGTCAGTATACAAAGAACTGTCGAAAACAAATTATATAGAGGCAGCTTCTTCTTTTAACGATTCCAAATCGCTTTCTGAATAGTGATATTTTCTGCGACAGAAATGGCAAACTGCTTCTGCGCCGTGATCTTCATCGATCATACTTTGGATTTCATCTACCCCTAGCGAAACAATTGCATCTCCGAAACGTTCTTTTGAACAGTCACATTCAAAGGTTACAGGCATTGTTTCCAGTAATTGATAATTTTCTGCCCCGACAAGTCGTTCTAAAATTTGTTCTGGGGTTTCACCATTTTCCATCAACTTAGAAACTAACGGCAACTCTTCGATCACTGTCTCGATTTTTTTAATGGTTTCTTCTTTCGCTCCCGGCAAGACTTGAATCATGAAGCCCCCAGCTGCTTTCACTGTTTCATCCGGGTTCACAAGAACCGACACGCCAACTGCAGAAGGAACCTGTTCTGAATTAGCCATATAATAAGTGAAATCTTCTCCTAGTTCTCCACTGATTAACGGTACTTGTCCGACAAATGGTTTTTTCATCCCTAAGTCTTTACTGACTGTCAGCATCCCTTCGGTTCCGACCGCTCCTCTAACGTCCAGCTTGCCTTTTGCGTTTAACGGCAGGCTGACATGCGGATTATGGATATACCCTTTTGTTTCGCCTTTGCCATTACTGTCCACGATCAAATAGCCAACAGGACCATCTCCGTTAATTCTAACGGTAATTTTATCGTTTCCCTTTAGTGTTGCACCCAGTAAAGTCGTTCCAAGCATCGCTCTTCCTAATGCAGCAGTAGCCGTACTCCAAGAATCGTGTCTTCTCTGTGCCTCAGCAACCATTTCAGTTGCATTAAGGACGTATACTCTAATTTCATTATCATAAGCCAATGCTTTTAGTAATTTATCAGTCAAAAAATCGCTCCTCATATCCGCATTCATTAGCGGTTCTCCTATAATAATCTAACTTAATTTCTTTTATTATACAAGTAAAGAAGAGGAGGGCTAAAGTATGACCTCCTCTTCTTCACTTACTTTTTAGTTGTCAGAAAAGACTATTTCTTTTCTTCGTCTGTTTCTGTTTGGTCTTCAGTTTGATCAGAAGCGTCTTCGCTTTTCTGTTCTTGTTCAAACTGTTTTTCGCGTTGTTTTTCTTTTTCTTCACGAGCTGCTTTCACTTCTTCAAATGAAGTTCCGATTTGTTCCTCTTCTGGATTTCTTTCGGCTTCTTCACTTTCACGAGGGAATTCAACTGGATCACTGCTGCGTTTGTCCGGCATTTCGCCTTTTTCAAACAAGCTCTTGATCTCTCTTTCATCCAGTGTTTCCACTTCAAGCAGTTTTTGTGCAATCAGTTCATGAGCCGCTTTATGCTCTTCGACAATGCGTTTTGCTTCGTCATGAGCTTCATTCAAGATTCTCAGAACCTCCTGATCAATCTGATAAGCGAATTGTTCAGAATAAGCTTTCGATTGAGAATAATCTCTACCAAGGAATACTTGACTGTTTCCTTCATATTGAACCGGTCCAAGCAAATCGCTCATTCCGTACTCTGTTACCATACTGCGCGCTAACTGAGTCGCTTGCTGGAAGTCATTTGAAGCACCGCTTGACTGAGAATCAAAAATCAACTCTTCAGCTACACGTCCACCTAAAAGGCCGACGATTTGTTCAAACATTTCTTTTTTCGTCATCAAGAAACGGTCTTCTCTCGGAAGCATGATGGCATATCCGCCGGCACGTCCACGAGGAACAATCGTTACTTTGTGAACGATACGAGCATCGCTCAAGACTAAGCCGACAATGGTATGTCCAGCTTCATGGTAAGCGACCATACTGCGCTCAAGTTTAGAAATCACACGGTCTTTCTTAGCTGGACCTGCAATAACTCGGTCATGCGCTTCATCCACATCCAGCGCTTCAATCGTTTTACTATCGCGACGAGCTGCAATCAATGCTGCTTCGTTCAGTAAGTTTTCCAAATCAGCTCCGGCAAATCCTGGTGTTTGTTTCGCAATCACTTTCAAGTCGACACTTGAGCCCATTGGTTTATTTTTAGAGTGTACTTTCAAAATTGCTTCACGCCCTTTGACATCCGGACGTCCAACCATGATACGACGGTCGAAACGACCTGGACGAAGCAAGGCAGGATCCAATACGTCTTGACGGTTTGTTGCTGCAATAACGATAATACCTTCGTTTCCTGTAAAACCATCCATTTCTACAAGCAATTGGTTCAATGTTTGTTCACGCTCATCGTGACCGCCGCCCATTCCAGCTCCACGCTGACGTCCAACTGCATCGATCTCATCGATAAAGATGATAGCCGGTGCATTTTTCTTCGCATTTTCAAATAAATCTCTTACACGGCTAGCCCCTACACCAACGAACATCTCAACAAACTCAGAACCTGAAATTGAGAAGAACGGAACGCCAGCTTCACCAGCTACTGCTTTAGCCAGCAAGGTTTTACCGGTTCCAGGAGGTCCTTCTAATAAGACACCAGCTGGGATTCTTGCACCGAGATTTGAGAATCTGCGAGGGTCTTTAAGGAACTCAACGATCTCTACAAGCTCTTCTTTTTCTTCATCTGCTCCGGCAACATCCGAGAAGCGGACTTTACTGGTCTTAGCATCGTTTTCTTTCGCTTTAGACTTTCCGAAGTTCATTACTCCGCGTCCGCCGCCAGCACCGCCGCCGCCTTGGCCGGCCTGGTTCATCATGAAATATAAAAATCCGACAAACAAGAGCAGTGGGAAGACTGAGATCAGCAAGCTGGTCCAAATACCGATAGACGGTTCTTCAAGCGGTTGTACTTCTACACTGTTTTGATCAGCTAAAGCCATTACTTCAGAAACCGCGGAATCATTCTGCAAAATGCTGGTTGTGAACGTTGTAGTGTTTTGTTCTACACTTCCGAAAAGCGAAACGCCTTCGTTGTTTTCAACTTCCACTTCCTGTCCGTCACGGAATGTTCCGTTTATTTCATAAATGCCATTGGTTGGCTGAATCGTAAATTCTTCTACTCGATCTTCTTCAAGAAATTCGACAAATTTAGTTGTATTAACTCCTTGTGATGCTGCGTCGGAACCACTAGTCCACCATGATACGAGGCCTATGACTCCAATGAACACCATGATGTAGAAGAGGCCACTATTGAAAAATCCTTTCTTCATGTCATCCTCCATCTAACTATTCGTTTTATTATTTAAACAGGTTGCCCTATTTAGAAATGATACTGTCTTATACTTAACTTATGGTAACATACTTGACCTTTTTTGACTATGAATTTTGTTTGACGATTATAATAATAAATCGATTCTAACATATTCCGTAAAAAATGTTGTTCAGAAGGATTTATTGGTAGATTTCAGGTTTCAAAACACCAATGTACGGCAGGTTACGGTAGCGCTCTGCAAAGTCCAGTCCGTACCCGACAACAAACTCATGCGGCACTTCAAATCCGATCCAGTCAACAGTCATATCCACTGCACGACCTGAAGGTTTATCTAAAAGCGTTACAATCTTGACTGAAGCTGCTTTTCTGTATTTGAACATATCTTGCAGATACGCTAATGTACGACCTGTATCAATGATATCTTCTACAAACAAAACATGTCTGCCTTCTACATTTGTATCCAGATCTTTCAGAATCTTGACCTCGCCAGAAGAAGTTGTTTCGTTTCCATAACTTGATACATCCATAAAATCAATTTCCAGGTAGATTTCCATTGCTTTGATCAAATCAGCCATGAAAGGCAGTCCGCCTTTTAAGACACCGACCAGCAATGGATTTTTATCTTTGTACTCTTCTGAAAGGATGCTTCCCAACTCTTTAACTTTCGCTTGAATTTCTTCTTCTGAAATTAAAATCTTTTCCATATCTGACTTCATATCTTTGTACTCCTTCAATCATCATTTTCTTCATTTTTTTCAGTTAAAATCAGTACATATTGTACTCTATCTGATGCCGGCAAGATAGAAAACTGAGATTCTTTTAATCCAACCACCCACAAAATTTCTTGGTTTCTATCTTCTACGACCATAGCTTTCTTTCTTTCAGCAGTCGGAATTTTCTGATCAATTAGAATTCTGCTGATTTTTTTTGAACCAGACATTCCTTTCAATTTGATCCGATCTCCATTCTGGCGATGGCGAATGGTCAGCGGTACCTTTACAGCTTGTCGGTCAAAATAAAGAATCGCTGTTTTGGTCCTCTTAATTTCAGGAAGGTCTGTACTGCGGAACAAACCTATACTTGCTCCATACGGCAGCGTTCGCCATTCTCCCATCGGCAGTTCGATTCGTTCATCGATTCGTTCAAGATCCGAACCGCTTTTCTCCACTTCTGGCAGAACCTGTCTGATCCAAAATTCGCTGTATTCTTTTATTCCTTTAAAATGACCTGGTAAATCGAGTGTACTGTTTGCTTTTGTGCTGGTCAACCATTCATTTAGTAATTCGATATGCTTTTTCTTATAGAACTGCTCTGAGGGATCATAGAGTTGATCGAGCAACTGTTTTAGAATCAATCTCCGCCAAGATTCCGGTTCTGCAATCAACTTCTCTCGATTAAGCTTAACGCCTTTTTCGTAAAAAATCAGCGCTTCTTTTGCTTTTTCTTCGATTAAAGGAGTTGTGATTTTTATTAGATCTTGGAGCTGGGCAGCAGCGTCAGCAAGATGATCTTCCACTTCTTCATGCTCTTTTTTCAGCATCGGCATAATAAGATGTCTGTATCGATTTCGCGTATAGTCGAGCTCAAGGTTAGACTCATCTTCGAAAAATAAAAGCTGGTTTTCTTCAGCATACTGATATAGTTCTGCTTTGGATACCTCCAGCAGAGGTCTGATGACTCGTTCAGAGCCATCCGCAAAAAGCGATCGGCTTTCCAATATCCCTTGCAGCTGAGGCAGCGCACTTCCGCGAACCAGTCTCATCAAGACAGTTTCTGCCTGATCGTTTTTATGATGTCCAGTCAGCAGTTTCTGGATGTTATTTTCTTTCATCACTTGCTTAAAGAAGCGGTAGCGCTCTTGTCGAGCAGCATTTTCTATTCCGCTTTTCGGATGCAGCTCCTTTTCCCATTTATGAGTATAAACTGGCACCCCTAATTCAGCAGCTGCATTGGCTACCGCTTCTGCTTCTTGATCTGCAGACGGTCTGAGCTGATGATTCACATGAACGACGGAAATCGTCGGACGACAGGTTTCCGGCAACTGAGCGGTCAATTGCAGAAGAGCCATGGAATCAACCCCTCCTGAAACAGCAATCAGTACCGGTTCGTTTTGCCGCCAATACTTCTGCGTCTGTACCTTTTTTGTATAGATCTGGGCTAATTGCACCTCGAAGTCCCTTCCTCTCGTCCGACTCATTTATCCAGCAATAGGTCGTCAACAGGCGGTAACAAAAAAAGGTTAGGGAAACTCCCTAACCCCTTTTCTACGGTTTCGCTGTTGATTGATGAAAAGTTAAGTGCCATTCATTACATAGACGGCTCGGTCAATTCGGTTCGATTCAACCTATCCTCTTTTGAATGACCTTATTATCCTCGACGGCCGCCGCGCCCGCCGCGTTTGTTTTCAGTATTGCGTTTTAAAGATGTCAAGCGGTCTTCACTGTCTTTCAAAAATGAATTCATTAAAGAATCAAAGTCATCTTTTTTAGGTGCTGCTGCACTGCTGCGTTTATTGTTAGATGAATAGCTGCTGCTTTTTGGTCGTTGAGGCACTTTTTTCTTTGGAGCTTCTTCGACAGGTTTGTCTTGAGCTTTACGAATAGATAATCCGATCTTTCCGTCGTCTGCTATAGACAATACTTTAACAGTAACTGTCTGACCCACTTCTAATACTTCATTGATATTTTCTACATAGCTGTCGGATACCTCACTAATGTGAACTAATCCCGTTTTCTTGTCTCCAAGGTCAATAAATGCACCAAAATTTGCGATCCCAGTTACCTTACCTTCTACTTTGCTTCCAACTTCAATTGACATGTTTTCTTTGTTGCCTCCTAATTAATTTGTACATATTATACCATGCACATTTTGGATAATAAAGTATTTTCAAAAGGTTTTGCTCTCTTTAAGAAGAAATCGTTCGCCATTCTCTTTAAAAAGCATGCAACCTTGTTTTTCTGCCTCAGCAGTTATTCTTCCTCTGAACTGCTGCTGCTATTCTGATCAGCTTCTGATTCATCGGCTTCAGTGTCATTAACCGGATCAGCATAATCGGGGGTTTTGTCTTCTGGGAAACTGAAAACCACTTCATCCCCTTTAGTCAGATAATATTCGCTTCTCGCTAGTTTGAGGACATAATCCTCATTTTCCAGCAGTCCTACGTAATATTCCAGTTCTTCCTGCTTGAGTTCTAAAGCTGCTAATGTTTCTTTTGCTTCAGCCTGTTCGATTTTTGATTCTTGCCATTCTCCATAATTGCGTACTAAAGGTGCGACAAGGAACGCTACAAAAACCAAGCCTAAAATAGTGATGAACATCGTTCGTCGTTTAATAAATTTGAGCCTTTTTTTATGGCGAATATTCTCAAGTGTCTTTTCTTCTATGTATTGGTTGTCTAGTTTTGTAATGACTGGTCGCTTTTTCTTTTCCATAAACCTCTACCTCTCAAGAATGCCTTTTCTTTTAGTAGATTGATTATAGCAAGAATCCCATTATAAGCAAAGGATTGTCACAGTAATTTAATATGCGATTACTGTGACAATTTCTTTATGCTCTTTTGTTCATTGATTTTGCTTCTGCATCAGACGATTTTAGTTATTGTATGTTTCTTCAATAATGCTGTATAGGTCTTTCGCTTCATCTTTTTTGGTTGTATCTCTCAATGCTTCTACTTTAACAACCATGGTCTTATTTCCAAAACGAATACTCAATTCATCGCCTTCTTTGACCGTTGTAGAAGATTTCGCTGTCTTTCCGTTGATCTGGATGCGGTCTTTATCTGCAATTTCTTTTGCCACAGATCTTCTTTTAATAATTCTGGATACTTTCAGAAACTTATCAAGTCTCATAAGATTACCTTCTTTCTTCTTTTTCTTTTTTCTTGATGGCTTGCCACAGAGCATCGACTTCTTCAACCGTTTCCGCTTTTACCCCATCAAACACATGCGGATGACGGCGTCTTAATTTACGATTTATGTTGTCCAGCACTTCTTCAAAGGTAAATTCACCTGTTTTTTCAGCCAAGTTGGTCTGATATAAAATCTGCATCAGAACATCACCAAGCTCTTCAATGATATTTTCGATATCATCATTTTCAAAAGCTTGAATCAGTTCTTCTGTTTCCTCTTTTAAATAAGGCAAAAGGGAATGGTGGGTTTGTTCTCTAATCCAAACATCTCCCGAATCACCCGTAATTTCGTCAGTATAGTACTGCAGCAATTCAAACGATCTGGTTCTCTGATCTCTTTCTAATGGAGGAACATAGACAGATCTTAAGTTATGCACCCCGTCAAAACGATCCAATTCATAAAGCGGCATCCACTCTGCTGACTCTTCCATACTGCCGGCAGCATCTACTATACAGATCCGATGTTCATCAGGGTACTTTTCCATCAGCGTCAGCTTCACTTCGCTAGCCATCAACTGATTAAAAACTTGCATGACCATAATGGATTGACCTGTTTGGATTACATCTGCTGACAAGTCGAAAGCATCTAGAAGCTGGAATCCATTGACCGGATCGGCTTTAACAGCTTGAAACATATCATCGATAAAGCTTTTTCCACCAACAATCTCTACTTCAGCATCCGAGGCTAATAATAACTGCACCGTTTTCTCTGCTACCATCGGATGTCCTGGTACAGCATAAACAATCTCTTTACTTTCCGACAAAGTCAGCAGCTGGTCCGCTATTGCTGGGTACACTTGGTCAAATTCAGCATATTGTTCGTAGAAATCATCAAAAAATGTCATAACAACTTGATCTTCCTGAAGCTGCTTGACTACCGGATGATCTTGCGTTCGCACGTAAAGCTGATCGGCTTCTTTTATTGTCTTGTAGACTCCCAAGGTCAGCTGATCCATATCTGAAGACCCTAAACCGACCACTTTTATTTTTCCCATTTTTTCTTCTCCCTTCAGCCCCAGGTTATATGCAGCTGAGGTTTATTTGCTTTAATCCATTACTTCTTTTTTTGAATACGTTCATATATTTTACTGAACGGCATATAATGCCATTCTTGTTCACTTAGGAGGTTAAACTGAGTTAATCCCAGTAAAAAAGCGACCCCTCCGACCAAAACACCTGCCAACGCTAAAACAAAGGCCGTTAATCGGTTCTCTTCAGGCAATACCTGAGCCAAACCGCCGACTCCAAAATGTGTTATCACACCCATAACAGATAACACTAAGGGCATTTTTATCCATTGGCCTTTTTCAAATAACTGATGCCAAATACCGATCGGCAGCTGTGTGGACATAATCAGCAGCACCAGTAGTAACGAAAGAACAGTCAGATAACTGGAGCCCATTACACCTGCATACCGTACAGCGAATTGATTCATAAGCAGCTTGAACAGCAGCCCTATTGATAGAGCCGCTATCGGAAGCAGTTGGCTAGTGCTGCTTTGCAAGATCGACAGAGTAATACTGATCATAGATGCCAGCAAAACACTGATTACAAAAACTTGCAAAACCGCAGTTCCGGACTGATCCGCAAAAAGTGCCTCGTTAAGCCAAGGCATGATGGCGATCAGACCAACAGCAGCGGCTCCTGAAAACAGCAAGGTCAGTTTTAAAACGGATACTGCACTTTGTTTCCAGGCTGCTGTTTTTTTCTCTTGGCTATATCGGCGCAGTAACGGCAGTGCACTTGTCGAGATTCCTAATCCTGCGACCAGCCCTAACTGTACAAAAGGCTGCCCGCGATCATAAATCCCTTTCATGTTCATCGCTAATGCCTCAGTAAAACCGGCATTGATCAATCCATTGTAGACCGTAAATGAATCGATCAGTTGGAACAGCACCATCATGCTGCTCATAGCCGTTAACGGTAGTCCTTCGATCGCCAGCCGCTTACCGACTCTCAAAAAAGAACGCTTTTGCACTCGTTCGCCTCTAAAAAAAACGAAAGCCGCATTTCTATCGTTCTCTGTATTTCGTTTCAGCACATACAGAATTAAAATACTCAGCCCTATTATGCCTGCGACCCAAGAAGAAGACAAAGCATAGGTGCCCATCTGGTAAACGGACCAGTCCGTTAATGTAAATAGATAAGCCGCTGCCAGAAGAACTGTAATCCGTGCGATTTGCTCACCTACTTGCGAAATCCCAGTCGGCACCATATCCAAGTTTCCTTGAAAATACCCTCTGATACTTGCTAGACCAGGAATAAACAAGTAAATATAAGAAACAGATCGAATAACCGGAGTCAACTCTGGGTCTCCCATCAACAGTGCAATCAAGTCAGCACCTAACCAGAATAAGAGGAACAAAGTACCTGATCCCAGCATAAGCCACAACCCGATTTCTTTTAAAACTCGCATCTGACGATCAGCCTCTTCTTCTGCAACCAGTTTCGAAATAAACAGCGGCAGTCCATTTAAAGCCAGGGCAACGGCTATACCATAAAACGGGTAAATCTGCTGATAAACATAGAACCCTTTATCACCAGTCAGATTTTGAAAAGGCACCTTATAGACGGCACTCAGTACTTTTGTCACTAAGGCAGCCATTGACAAAATCAGGGCACCTTTCATCATATGCGAGTGATGTTTATTAGCCCTTTCACTCATCTTGCTGACCAGCTTTCGTTTTCACTTTTTTCTGTTGTGTTAGAAATTCAGCGATATTTTTAGCAAATAAAACCAATTCGTCCATCCAGGCATTATCGGTCAGTTTATGCGGCAGTTTGAATTCAATACTCAATCCGCCATTGGTATTCATATCTGTCTTCAATGTACTATCTTTCAGCGCTTTAAAAATTTCCGGAAGCGGAAGCTGTTTCGCCCCTTCTTTTGAAAAGCTCACAATCACTTGACGTTTCTCGCGTTTAATGGTTTCGATCAATGCAGTATCGCTGTACATCTTCAACAGACCAATCGTTAATAAGTCAGAGACTTCCTGAGGATAGTCACCGAACCGATCGATCAATTCATCCTGCAGTTCTACGTAATCCTCATCACTAGAGAATTCACGAATCCGCTTGTACAGTTCGATTTTTTGTCTTTCATCTTCCACATATGTCCCTGGAAGATAAGCATCCACAGAGAGATCCATTTCAACGTTGGTATGCTGCTGCGTTTCGTCTCCGCGTTTTCTTGCCACTGCTTCAGCCAGCATTTGCGAATAAAGGTCAAACCCAACCGAATCAATAAATCCGTGCTGCTGCTGTCCCAGCAAGTTTCCTGCTCCACGAATCGACAAGTCTCTCATCGCAATCTTGAAACCAGATCCCAGCTCAGTAAAGTCTTTGATAGCCTGCAGCCTTTTTTCACTGACTTCTGTCAGAATCTTATTAGGCTGGTGCATAAAGTAAGCATATGCTACTCGGCTGCTTCTGCCGACTCTTCCTCTTAGCTGATACAGTTGCGACAGACCCATACGATCTGCATCTTCTACTAATAGTGTATTCACGTTCGGCATGTCGATCCCTGTTTCAATGATGGTTGTTGTAACGAGAATATCGTATTCCCCTTGAATAAAGTCGAATAATATACTTTCCAGCTGCCCTTCCGGCATTTGGCCGTGTGCAATCCCGATTCGCGCTTCCGGTACGAATTGCTGCAGCTCTTCTGCCCGCTGTTCGATCGTACTGACGCGGTTATGCAGGTAGAACACTTGACCCCCGCGGGCCATCTCTCGCTTCATCGCTTCTCCAATGACGATGCCATTCATTTCCATCACATACGTCTGTACTGGATAACGATTCGCCGGCGGTGTCTCAATGACCGAAAGATCTCTTACACCCAGCATGGACATATGCAAGGTTCTAGGAATCGGTGTCGCGGTCAATGTCAGCACATCCACTTCCTGCTTCAGCTGTTTCAACCGTTCTTTGTGTTTCACACCAAAGCGCTGCTCTTCATCCACGACTAACAATCCCAGGTCCTGAAACTGTACATCTTTTGACAAGACACGGTGCGTTCCGACAACCACGTCTACTTGGCCTTTACGCAGACCTTCCGTTAACTTTTTGACTTGCTGACTCGTTCTGAATCGACTCATCAAGCCAATTTCTACTGGAAACTCTCTGAATCGCTCAACCATCGTTTCATAATGCTGCTGCGCTAATACTGTTGTTGGAACCAAGATAGCTACTTGCTTGCCGTCTTGGACAGCTTTGAATACTGCACGCATGGCCACTTCTGTTTTCCCATATCCAACATCTCCGACCAGCAGGCGGTCCATTGGTTTGTCTTTTTCCATATCCCGTTTCACTTCTTTAATAGAACGAAGCTGATCATCTGTTTCTGAATAAGGGAAAGCCGCATCAAATTCATGCTGATACTCATTGTCTTTAGAAAATGGAAAGCCTTTTTTGCGTTCTCTCTCCGCGTACAACTCAATCAAATCATCTGCGATATCTTCTACCTGGGAAGCAACTTTACGTTTTGTTTTAGACCAGGCTGTACCACCCAGTTTATTGATCTTCGGTGTTTTCCCTTCAGAAGAAACATATTTCTGAAGCAAATTGACTTGGGTAACCGGGATAAACAGTTTGGAGTCATTCTCATAAACGATCGACATATAATCCTGATGGACACCGTTGATCTCCATGGTCTCCATACCCGTATATTTTCCGATTCCGTGATTGACATGCACCACAAAATCTCCAGGATTCAGTTCAGTGTAATTTTTTAGTCTTTCTGCATTAGAGATATTCTGACGACGAGCTCGTTTACGATTGACTCGGTTAAATAACTCTTTTTCAGTTAATACCGCTAGTTTCTCTCCGGGCAGTTCAAATCCATTCTGAACAGTTGAAGGAATCACTTGAATCTTCTGTTCCTGAATATCATCTTGGTCTGACAAGATACTTGGAATCTCAAAATCCAGCAGTGTTCGATTCACTTTGTCTGCTCGTTCATCATCCACTGTCATGACTACGACTGTATATCCTTGCTTCTCCCAACGTTCCATCTCTGTCTTCAACAAATGCATTTGACCGAAAAACTGCTGCATACTGCGGTACTGGAAAGGATGGATTGCATCAAATTTTAATCCGCGCATTCCTTTTTGAAATAATGCAAAATGCAGAATGTCTTGATCCAGCTTTTTCATTTCTGTTCTGAAGTCATTAGAAAAGGTTTGTTTCTGCAGAATCAAGCGTTGAGACAGCTGAGAAGTGACCCACTCTGCTTCTTCCTCATTCAGCATAGCATCCTTTTCTAATATTCGAGGATATTCATCCATTACTATAGTGGCATCTTCTGAAATATATTCTAAGACAGAGGTGTTTTTCTCATAAATAAAATCTCTGAACTTCACTAAATCATCAGAAAGCTCCCCTGCCTCTAGTTGATCAATCATTCCATTTAATTGTTTGCTCAACTGCTGTTTTGCCTCGTTGTCTGTCATAGAAGACAGATTGTCTGACAAAGCTTTTCTCAATTTGTCTGCAGCAGGCTGCAATTGTTCTTCTGTCACTAAAAAGTCAGTTGCAGGAATCAACGAGATTTTTTCCACATTACTGATCGACCGTTGGGTATCTGCATCAAAAAATCTCAATGAATCCACTTCTATATCAAAGAACTCGATTCGTACAGGATTTTCCTCTGTCAGCGGGTAGACATCAATGATTCCGCCTCTAATGCTGAATTCTCCAGGAGCAGCGACTTTCTGCTCTCTGCGGTACCCCATATTGACGAGTGATTTTGCAAAAGTTTCAAATTCGATTTCTGCGCCTAGTTCAATATTGATATGCGCCTGTTCGAATACTGCTTTTGGCGGCAGTAATTTTCTAACACCTGATAGCGGCACGATGACTACGCCTGGTTGGCCAGACAACAAATAATCAAGTGCCTGTACTCGCTCTGCACGAGCTTCCGGTGAAGCAATCGCCATCTCGGCATGAATCATATCATCTACTGAAAACACAAATAACTGGTCATCAGGAATCAGACCAGTGAAATCTGCCATCAGTTGATTGGCATGATATAAATTCTGAGTAACAATAACGATCTGCTGCTGTTTCTCCTTCAGTAAAGAAGAAAGAAATAGCGCTCTAGCAGAACCGGCAATTCCGGTAATCAATTGTGTTTGTCGTTTACCGACAGCAGAGAAGACCGCTTGGACAGAAGACTTCTCTCTTAAAAAACTTGTAATGGTAGCCAATAGTTTCCTTCTCCTTTTTCAATCTTTAACCAGCTGCTTTACGTTTTAATTATATTTGGTCATTGTATCTTGGAACGTCTGCCCTTCTGACCAATATTTCACTGCATCAGCCGACTGTTTGACTGCAGCGAGCATCTCTTCATGTACCGATTTGTCGAATCCATTCAACACATGAGAAATAACAGACTGCCCTTCATATGGACGTCCTACACCAACTCGAATTCGATTGAATGTTTTCGTCCCGATATGCTGGATAATACTTTTGATACCGTTATGTCCGCCTGCTCCGCCTTTTGTTCTCAAACGAATTTTCCCAGTCGGCAAGTCCATATCATCATAGATCACAACAATATCTTCTTCAGTCAACTCATAATAGTCCATCCACGGACGAACAGATCTTCCGGAATCATTCATAAATGTCTGCGGTTTAATCAGCAACACTTTCTCTGTACCGATTCTGCCCTCCGCATAAACAGAATCAAATTTACTTTTATTGAAAGCCCACCCTAACTGGAAAGCTAATTCATCTAATACAATAAACCCTATATTATGCTTGGTTTCTCTATATTTTGCACCTGGGTTGCCTAATCCAATAACTAATTTCATGGTTAATCTCCTTGCAGTAAAATTCTTGTACATGCAAAAAAGCTGAACGATTGATCGTCCAGTTTTTCCGTATCGTGCTTTGTATTCAGTATAGCACAGTTGATGAATGAAAAACATGTTTCACATCCGAACACTCAACTGTCTATTATGTCTTTTTAACAAACTGATGGTGACAAGAAGGACAAGTAATTTTCACTTTCCCTTTTCCTTTTGGAACACGCACTTTCTGCTTGCAGGAAACACAAGTATAAAACTTATATACTTTCTGCTGCGCTCGCTTGTTTTTCAATCGCTGAAAGAACGTCACTGTTTTTTGCTTGATTTGGATATATTTTCTATATTCCTTATAACGTGCAGCTTTTTCTTTTGATAATACTCTCAAAATAGCATAGGCGATGAATGCTATCCCTATAACGGAGAAAATCAATCCGCCGACAAAATTGGATAATAGATTGATCACTAATCCCGCAATCAGCAACACTCTGGAAAATTCATCCATTCCGTAACGGCCATTCATATAAAACAACATTTTTTGAATAAATTGCATTTGTTCCCACCCTTTGAAGTTATTCGAGGTTCATATACAACTAGAATACCATCAAAATTTAAAGAAACCATGAATATCTCAGTTTTCAAGTCAGGAAATCGTCCAGATAAACTGACTAGACAAAAAACCGAAGTTTTCCTGCTTCACGCAAGAAAACCTCGGCTGTCCATATACTAAGTCTGGTTTTTAAATTATTCTGCAGCTGGCTCTGCTTCAGTTGCTGAAACAATAACCGTTTCGTGACGAATTAAATCTTCAGCATTCACTTCATCTCCAACTGCTCCCAAATCTTCGTCAGAAACACCAACTTGATAAGTTGTATCTTCTGCAGGAGTTGAAACAGGATAAGTGAATTCACCCTCTGTAACTTCAGGCTTAGCCACAACTTGACCATCTTGAATGATATATGCGTAAGGCGTTACACCTTCTTCAGTTGCTACAGCCGTTCCTGTAATAACAGCTTCTCCGCTAACTGGATTGTATACATAACCATCCTCTGTCCAGGTTGCACCTGAAAGTTCCAATTCGATTGTAGAAGTGTAGTTAAGATCGTCTGACTCAATGCTGTCGATAATTTCTAGTGCACTTTCACCAGAATTTTCAGAACCTGAGCTCGCTTCTTCAGTAGTGTCCGTTTCTGTTTCTGATTCATCTCCAGAACCGCATGCCGCTAATAAAAGGCTGGAAACCGCCAATAACCCAACTAATTTTTTATAAACCATTCTTTCTCCCCCTAAATGTATGTAGACTTGTTATTCAAAACTTGCCTGAATACAAGTCTATCTGTAAAATCCATTAACTGTATATTACCATATATACGTTTATATAACAAACTTTTTAATGAAAATTCATTTTGATAAATTTAACAAATATACAGTCGTTTTACTTTTTAAAACGGTTTTTCTTGCCAATATACAGTAGGGTATACAAAATTACATTATGATAATTTAGAGAAAATATTGAGAATATAATTAAATAGTTATATAATGAAGCACGTTTTATCATTATTTTTTCATTTTCAATGTTTTTTCACTTTACAATATGCTTCAGCAATTCTTTCAGTCAACTGCTCGTCTTGTAATTGTGTGATGTCTTTAACCACATCAGAGACAGACTCTTTTGACAATCTTTTTTGCAGTTCAACACTTTCCTGATCGTTGGGATCATTGTAGCAGAGTAGCTTGGCAACAGTAGAAACCAGCGCTTCTGTTTGGAGTCCACTCTCTTTCGCTTCAAAAGGAAACGCAGAAAACAGTGGAGAAATTCACTGTTTTCTGCGTTTCTGCAATATTAAGAAATGAAGCGCACATTGCTGACAATCCCATACCAGCATCACAAGCGAAGATGATTTTGCTGACATGGTTGTTTTCAACTGCTTCAACACCCATTGCTGCATCTAATGCGTCATCTTCCTCTTCTGCTTTGTCTAATTTCAGAACAAGCGCTCCAACTGCAAATGAAGCCGCAGCTGCTAAGATAACACTTAAGATAACTGTTACATAAGAACCTGAAGCTGTGTTTGCCAAAATCGCAAGTATCGAACCTGGTGAAGCTGGTGCACGGAGCGCGCCGTCTAGTAATACGTTTGTGAAAGTCCCTGTAACCCCGCCGGCAATTGCTGCTAAAAACATTGCTGGTTTCATCAATACATATGGGAAATAAATTTCATGAATCCCACCGATAAAGTGAATCAAGATTGCTCCAGCAGATGAAGATCTTGCTGACCCTTTACCAAACACCAAGTAAGAAAGTAAGATACCAAGTCCTGGTCCCGGGTTAGCTTCCAACAGGTAAATGATTGATTTTCCTGCTTCAGTTGTCTGCTGAGCTCCCAGCGGTGTAAAGATACCGTGGTTAATTGCATTATTTAAGAATAAAACTTTAGCTGGTTCAATAAATACGTTTGTCAACGGTAGTAAATTTGCGTTAATGATCCACTCTACTCCGGCAGCCATGGCGTTGTTCAAGCCTAAGAAGACAGGACCAATCGCCCAGAAGGCTAATAGCGATAGCAAGAAACCGATAATTCCGCTTGAGAAGTTGATGACCAGCATCTCAAACCCTGTCGGAATCTTGTCTGAGAAGAAATCATCAAAGAGTTTGATTGCAAACCCACCCAAAGGACCGGAAACCATAGCGCCTAAGAACATCGGTGCTTCAGGGGCACCCATGATGACCCCCATCGCTGTGATAACCCCAACGACTGCTCCTCTCTGTCCGTGAACCACACTACCACCTTGATAAGCGATCAATATTGGAATCAGAAATCTGATGATCGGGTCTACCATTGTTGCTAGACTCTCCCTGGGTAAGAAACTATCTGGAATAAATAATGCTGTAAGAATTCCCCAAGCGATCAGCGCTCCGATATTCGGCATGATCATACCGCTCAGATAAGAACCCAAGCGTTGAATAAAAGCTTTTGCACCTCTACTTTGTGTTTGCTGCATGTTATATTCTCCTTTTTTATTTATAATATTTACTGCTTAACCTTACATTTACATTGTAAGCGCTACGCTTACTTAATATTAGCTCTACTAGTGGAGACATTGTCATAGTTTTTTTGACAAGATTCATATTAATGAGTAGATTAATATGAATCCTTGCTTAATTTAAGATGAAATTATCTGCCATTTGCTTAATTATATTAAGTCTTTCTCTTTTCACTTAATATAATTAAGCAAACTACTCTACAAGGACCATTTAAAATAACACATATACCAATTTTATTATTTAGTCCAATATTTATTTGACAATCCTTAGTATAGGTTATAATATTGTCATGCATCACGTTATCGAAACCAAAAAACAGTATATACCAATGCTAATCTGGTCTATACCTCTAAAAAAATTATTGAAAGAAGGAACACTTATGTGCGGAATTGTAGGATATATCGGAAATAAAGATGCAAAAGAAATTTTATTGAATGGTTTGGATACACTAGAGTACCGAGGATATGACTCTGCGGGTATTTATGTAACAGATGAAGAAAATCAAGGTCATTTATTTAAAGAAAAAGGCCGTATTGCGGCACTTCGTGAAAAAGTAGATGGTTCTATCAACGCTTTCTCAGGAATCGGTCATACACGCTGGGCAACCCACGGTGTTCCAAGTGTAGCCAATGCTCATCCTCATCAATCTACAAGCGGTCGTTTCACTATTGTACATAATGGTGTAATCGAGAACTTTGAAGAAGTCCGTGACGCTTATCTGTCAGATGTAGAATTCCACAGTACAACAGATACAGAAGTTATCGTTCAACTAATCGCTTGGTTCGTAGAATCTGAAGGTCTTGAAACCATTGATGCCTTCAAAAAAGCAACCGTTACATTGAAAGGTTCTTACGCATTAGCATTAGTTGATAACGAAAACCCAGACACTCTGTACGCTGCTAAAAACAAGTCTCCTTTATTATTGGGTACTGGCGAAGGATTCAACGTTATTTCTTCAGATGCTATGGCAATGGTTCGTGAAACGACTGAATTCATCGAATTGATGGATGGCGAAGTGGCTACTCTGACAAAAGATTCCATCAAAATCGAAGACCTTGCCGGCGAAGTGATCGAACGTGACAGCTACACTGCTCATATCGATGCAAATGACTTAGGTAAAGGAACTTACCCATACTACATGATCAAAGAAATCGATGAGCAACCAGCTGTTATGCGTAAATTGGTTCAGCAATACCAAAATGCAGAAGGTCAGCTAGAGATTGACGAAGAAGTATTGGCAGAAATCATTGAGAGCGACCGCGTTTATATCGTGGCTTGCGGAACAAGTTATAATGCAGGTTGGGTCGGTAAACAGTTACTTGAACGTGTTACAGGTACTCCAACTGAAGTTCATTTAGCAAGTGAGTTTGCTTACAACACACCTCTATTGACTAAGAAACCGTTCTTCATCTTCTTATCGCAATCAGGTGAAACAGCGGACAGCCGCCAAGTGTTGGTTCAAGTAAACAAAGCAGGATACCCTTCTTTAACGTTGACAAACGTTCCTGGTTCTACACTTTCTAGAGAAGCGAAACATACATTACTATTGCATGCGGGTCCTGAAATTGCTGTAGCTTCAACAAAAGCTTACACAGCACAAATTGCTGTTTTAGCAATCCTTGCTGAATGTATTGAAAAATCCAATGGAGAAACTTCTCCGATCGATGTCGCTCATGAACTAGGCATCATCGCTAACGCTATCGAAACAGTTATTGATGATCACGAAATCTTCGAACATCTGTCAGTGACTCACTTGAGCACAAGCAAAAATGCTTTCTATATTGGTCGCGGAATCGATTACTACGTCGTAATGGAAGCTGCTTTGAAATTAAAAGAAGTTTCTTACGTTCAAGCTGAAGGCTGGGCATCAGGAGAATTAAAACATGGTACGATCGCATTGATCGAAGAGAATACACCCGTTATTTCAATCATTACGGATGAAGTTTCTGGACCACACACTCGCGGGAATGCCCACGAAGTGATTTCTCGCGGAGCGAACAGTATGATCATTTCCATGGAAGGATTAGATCGTCAAGAAGACGCTTATGTTCTTCCTAAAGTTCATGATCTATTAACTCCGCTGATCAGCGTGATACCAACACAATTGATTGCTTACTATACGGCACTTCACCGTGGAAACGATGTTGACAAACCTCGTAACCTGGCTAAATCTGTAACCGTTGAGTAAATCGACTGTTTAAATGAAAGAACTGAGAAGCCCGTTTCCTCTGGTTTTCTCAGTTCTTTTTGTTTACTATAAACTTATTAAGCTTTTAACCTCTTAAAGGTTTTATTAATAAAGTTTTTACTTTAACAGTGGAGTGATGACATAATGGATATGCAGACATTTACAGAAAAGATAGCGGGCAAAATTAGAACATTGGAGAAAAAATCACTGCTCATCGGTATCTCTGGTCACGGCGCTTCCGGCAAAACGACATTTGCTGAACAACTCATAGCGGTGTTAGGTGATCAAAACGTTAATTACCTGAATACTGATCCTTATATCATCCTTTCCGATGTTAGAAAATACACTAATATCGAGTATATGTTTGACCAAAAAAGCCATCAGTATACAATGACCGCCTGCCACCCTAGCGCTCACTTTGTCTCTGCATTAGAAAGAGATATTCAGATGATCAAGGCTGGATATGATTTACAAACGATTGACGTCCCTTACGCGCCCACAGCTTCAATTTCTTCCAGTAATGCTATTACGATTGTTGAAGGAATGAGTACAGCCTTTATAAACCCTGATTTATTTGACTTGTCGATTTACTTTTATACAGACGGAGAAACCGAATGGATTCGCAGGAGTACTCGAGATACTAAAGAAAGAGATCGCACCTTAAAAGAATTGAATGACTCACATCAAGAAAGACGCATTCAATACAAACTCTTCATGCATCCGTTTCGTGAGCATTTTGATATTGTCGTAAAATCCTCAGAGCCTTCTTCTAAACTGAAAATAATAGAATCCAATTTCACTATATAGACTTAAATAGTATAGGAGGATGAATATGATTTATATTGCATTGTTGAGAGGAATCAATGTGGGTGGTAAAAATAAAATTAAAATGGCAGCGTTACGAGAAGCACTGACAGCACTCGATCTCAAACAGGTCCAAACTTATATCCAAACCGGGAATATTGTTTTCGAATCAGCTTTAAGTTCCGCTGAGTTGATCCCTTTGATCGAACAGAAACTATCTGCTGCTTTCGATTTTTCTGCTCAGGTCCTTTTACGGACTGCTCCTGATCTTCAAGCCGTCTATCAGCATATCCCGTTTTCTGATAATGAACTGTCGAAAGCTCAAGAATCTGCAGTTGGTGAAAGTCTCTATGTCGCTTTTTTGTCCGCCCCTTTATCAGAAGTAGCTGTATTATCCCTGGAGTCATATAAACAAGACAGCGAGGAATATCATGTAGACGGAGCACACGTCTATTTCCTTTTTTATGAAAGTATCCGCAACTCTAAATCAGCCAATCACCTGCAAAAACTGGATCCCGCTGCAACAATCAGAAACTGGAAAACAGTGACGAAGCTTGTCAGCATGACTGAGGAGCCCAACAACAACTGAACGAATAATCCAATTTAAAACTCTTAAAACAAAAACTCTGCGAGAATGTGATTGTTAGCCGCATTCTCGCAGAGTTTAATTATATAGTTAGATTTATTTTAAGCTTCTGTAGGTTGAGTCGCTTGTACTCCGCCTTCTTCAACAGCTTCGATTCCTTCAGTACCCTCTGTTTCCAGTTGGTACGCTTTCTGATCGACGATTCTGAAGAATGGGTAGTAGACTGCAGCACTCACGCCAATTTGGAAGACTTGTAAAACAGCTCCTCGCCATCCGCTTAAGAGTAATCCAGAGATAATTGGTGGTGTGGTCCAAGGAATATTGGCACCGTTTGTTAACGGAACTAAGTTTAAAGCCATTGCTGCATAAGTCATTCCTGCCATAATCAATGGCATCAATAGGAACGGAATAATCAGTACTGGGTTCAATACGATCGGAAGCCCAAAAACAAGTGGTTCATTGATATTGAATAGTCCAGGAACCGCTGCTAGTCTTCCCAATGTTTTATATTGTTGTGACTTAGCAAACAACAGAAGACAAATTGCTAGTCCAAGTGTTGCACCAGCTCCTCCGATTTTTACGAAGTTACCGTAGAATTGAGCATTAATGATATTTGGCAGTTCAGCCCCAGCACTAAATGCTGTTGCGTTTTCAGCTGTCAGGTTCAACCAGATCGGGTTCATTACTGCACCGACGATGTTTGATCCATGAATCCCAAATGACCATAGCAACCCTTCAAAGATGAAGATAATAAAAGTTGTAGGCAATGTACGCGCTAAAGCTAATAACGGCGTTTGCAGAATTTGGAAAATAAATGCGTGTGCCGTTTCAAATGGTGTTAAACTGAATCCAATACGGACAAAGTTGAAAAGAACAATGACAATAAATCCAGGTATAAGCGCTGAGAATGATCTTGCTACGTTTGAAGGAACGGATTCTGGTAATCTGATGACCCAGCCTTTTTGAATAACCCAGCGATAGATTTCTGTAGAGATAACTGCAGCCAGCATTCCAACGAATAGTCCGCTCGCACTTAAGTTAAGTGTCGGAATCCCTGTTGCTCCTCCAGCGTCTGCAATAGAAGGTGTTAAAATAAAGAATGAAACTAATGCTAGTAATATTGCTCCAATATCATCTACTTTATAGTAGTTAGCCAACGATTTGGCTACACCAACCATAACAAACGGTGTCATGATTTCCATGGTCATGTTATAAGGTACCATGAAATAGCTGTTCCAGTCTGCACCCAGCAATCCTTCCATAAATTCTGGATAACCATTGATCGGTAAATTAGCGAATAACAAGAATACTGAACCAATAATCAATAAAGACATAGCGCCGAAGAACCCAGCTTTTACAGCAGATAAGTATCTATTTGCGTCTAATTTAAAAGCAATCGGTGATAATACATCAGATAATTTATTTAGTGCTTTTTCCATAACATAAACCTTCTTCCTTCTTTTAAATTGAATGATTGCAACTTTCATCAACCTGGCACGAACACGATTAAGCGTTTGCAAAATTATGTTTTGAAACTATCCCTTTTTTTGCTCCCCCCCTCTGCTTACCACAAGATCTCTACTCCTAGGAACCTTGCTGTTCAGTTCGAATCTTAGCTGTACTGTCCGTACCGCTTTTGCTGCCGCTCTGTTCTTTGTAACCCCTTTCATGATTTCATTATATTTCCTCATCCTGATTTTAGCAAGCGTTTTCTTTGTTGTTATATCAGCATTTACAGTGTGTAATCCATTACATATGTGTTCTATCAGCATTTCTTTTTTAAAACTTTTTTTGAATATAACTGATATTTCTGCAAAGTTTTATTATGGCTAAACAGTAAAAGAGACTCCTTAGTAAAAGAGTCTCTCTATAGCTTTTATCCTTTATTTTTATTTGCTGTCCATTCTTCTTTCAAAATCCCCATTCGGATAGAATCATAGTAGGTCCCATTCCAGTAGCGGACTTTTCGCAAGCGGGCTTCCATGGTCATGCCCAGTTTTTCACCTACACGAATCATACGGTGATTACCAGACCAAGTCGTATAGCCTACTCGCACTAAATCCAGTGAATCAAATAAGTGTTGGATCCATAATTTTAAGATACGAGTACCATATCCTTTTTCTCGTTGAGGCTGCTCATACAAAAGAATGCCCATCTCCAGCCATTTCGAAGGTTCATGCTCCCAGTAATAACTGACTGTTCCTACAATTTGTTGATTGATCAATACGACTTTCATCTGGTCATTTTCAATCCAGTCACTGCATTTTTCCAGAAACACTTCGTAAGCTAAAGCATGATGTTCATAATAGGGCGCGTCCCATAATTTCCATTCTGGATTTTCTTCTTTATAAGCATATGTCCACAACTGCTTCATATCGTCAGCTGTGATATCTCTGATTGTAATCTCTTGATCTTTTAAAAACTCTGACATCTTCATATCCTCTCTGATCTTGTACATTTACTTTGTCAGAAAGAATCACTTTTTAGATTAGTGTTTGTTTTCCCCTCTGACACTTTGCTTATCTGCTGATTGTTTTCCATGGCACTCATCCCTTTCTATGTACACTCTTTATTCTATCGGTTCAGTGAACAGAACTCAATAACACTGAACAGAAGACATTAAAAAGACGTATGCACATTAGCTGTACATACGTCTGATATTCATTTCCATGCTTGATACAAACGATCGATCATACTCGTGATTCTATTTCCAATCTCTGTATACGCTTCGGTTGGAAGATTCGCTAATGAAACTCGGACCGTCCATTTGCTGGAGCCAAACGCTTCTGACTTCAGCAGCATCAACTGCTCTTCTTCTACCAGTTTTGCGACTAAATCCGTCATTGTCCAGTTTGCTTGGATATACTCAACAAATACTGAGTTGTATTTCTGGCTCAACCACCATTCAAAATCGATTTCACAGTAATAGGCGGTATTTAGTTCCTTCAGCGGCAGGGTCATTCCTAAAGAAGCATAAAGCAGTCTCCCTCTTTCCTGACAAATACTGATGACTTCTCTTTTGTATACATTTTCTTTATCCATAAGCGCGTACAAACTGAACAGGGTCATCATGACTTGCTGTGGTGCTGAAAGCCCCGCCGCATGATTTAATGCAACCGATCTGCTGTCAGCCACTAATCGATCAATGAACTTAATTTCTTCCGGATCAGAAGTCAGTGTTTCGTATCGATGGTTTAATTGAGCACGTTTATGTTCTGGTAATGCCTTCAGTCGTTCATCAAAAATATTTTCTTTGGCGACGGCTATTGTACCGATTCTCCATCCAGTGGCACCAAAATATTTAGAATATGAGTAAATACAAGCTGTATTGTACGGCAGTACGGTAAATAATGATGTGAACTGATTTAAAAATGTCCCATATACATCATCAGATAAAATCATTAATTCAGGGTTATCCTGTTCCACTATATCGATCAGCTGGTCAATGGAATCTCCATAAATGGCATTAGCCGTTGGATTACTCGGATTCACTACAAATACAGCTTTAATCTCAGGATTACGCAGGCGATCCAGTTCTTTTTTCGAGAACTGATAACTGGTATGGCCGTCAATATTCATCAGCTCAGAGCGGATGTACTCAACGTTAAATCCATATTCTGGAAGCTCAGGAATTTCCATATAGGGAGCAAAGGTTGGAATCAGCAGTGCAATCGTATCCCCTTTTTCCAGCAAAGCATTGTTGAATAACGAATTGAATGTGTAAACGATGCCTGCTGTTCCGCCTTCTACAGTGAAAATATCAAAAGGGGCGCTTTCAGAATCAAATAACTCATGATGCAGATACTGTTTAATGGGTTCTTCGCAAGCATTCAGTACACGCTCGGGATGAGGATAGTTATCACCAATCACGTAATCCAGCATTTCTTTCAGCCATATTTCTCTAGGCATTCCCATTAAATGCGTTCCATTTTCCCAGATCATTTTAAGCAGCTCTGCTCCTCTTGCTTCTTTAGCAGATAAAAACTGTTCAAATCGTTCTGCACGGCGTCCATCTTCTAGAATCATTCCTGCAATTTGACTATTTGGGTGATGGATGGTCTCGCTTGTAGCAAATTCTCCCAACAAGAAAAATGCTTCTCTTGGAATAGGGGCTGTCCAGTTCGGATTCCCTCTGCCGGCATTCAAGAACGCTTTTGTATTCGGCGTCTGCTGTCTCTGATTTTCCAAGTATAAATTCAATTCAAAAGGACTTAAGCTTTCAAGATCCTGCTTCAAAATTCCACTCCTAGTATTTTCCTTCTCGTCTTCTTCTGTCGTGATTGAGTATAACAAACAAGCTATGAAAACCCAAATTGAAAAGGCGAATCTATGGGATTCTATACAAATTTTAATCTTTGATTGGCTTTCTAAGGTTACTCTCACTTAGCCTTTTAAATCATACTTCCCAAAAAAACTGCTCGCCTTTATATTGAAAAGTCGAGCAGTCTGGTATTGAATTTCCTTTAATGTTTTTCAAACCAGTCTGAGATAGCTTCCATTCTATCCAGACGTAAATTCGGCAAGCCCATTCGAGACAATCCGTGACTAGATTGCGGGAACGTAATCAATTTAGTATCTACTTTATGTTTTTTCATAGCAATATACATTTGTTCTGCCTGTTCTTGTGGACAGCGCAGATCTTCTTCTCCATGGATGACCAGCAAGGGGGTCTCAACTTGTTCTGCATATGCCAGCGGAGACATTCTCCATAGCTCTTCCACATTGCTTAAATCATGCTGTAATTGGAATTCAACAAAATGCGGTCCAATATCACTCGTACCATAGAAGCTGATCCAGTTAGAAATACAACGTTGAGTTACCGCTGCTTTGAAACGATTTGTATGCCCAACGATCCAGTTTGTCATGAAGCCTCCGTAACTTCCCCCAGCAACATACAAGCTGTCTTGGTCAATTTCCGGGTGGTTTTCCAGCACTTGATCTGTTCCCAGCATTAAATCTTCATAGTCTTTGTTTCCATAGTCACCCAAAATGGATGCGACAAATTTCTGACCATAGCCGTTTCCACCGCGAGGGTTCAGCATAATAACGCCATATCCCTGACCAGCCAATTTCTGCATTTCATGAAAAAAGCTTTCTCCGTAACATACTTGCGGACCGCCATGAACATACAAAATTGCCGGATGACTTTCTTTTGATTCAACTGGCGGTACATACCAGCCTTGGATATCCCAATCATCAGCACCTTTATACCAGAACATTTCCGGTTCAACGATTGTATGCTCAGCCTCGAATGCAGCATTTGGATTATACAGTGTAGTAATTTCTCCGGATGCCGTATTTAACAATCCGACTTCACTCGGTTTGATGACAGTAGAATACGTAACAGCCAGCTCACCTTCAGACTCTGTCAGATCTCCACCCGTTAAATGAACTCTTTCATCCACCAGTTTCTCAGGATGACCGCTCTTTGATCCTTTATATACTTGAAGTTTTCCATGCTCTGTGACAGGGAATAAGTATTCATCATTATTGATCCATTTAACTGGGAACTCCGAAACATTTTGCTGGAAGTCGCCAATAATCGTATCGCCTACTTCAGCATCCAAATTTTCTGTCAAGCATACCAACTGGTTCGTTTGAACATCGTATCCATACAATTTAGCTTGTGATACAAAAGCAAACTCAAAATCATTTCCAACCAGCAGATAATAGTCTTCCACTTCATTGGCGGCTAAGAAATAGAAGCTCCCTTGAGGAATTTCGCTAGTCAGTAAAGACGTTACTTTTGTTGCAATCGAATACTTGTAGACACTTCCGCCATACACCCATTCGTCTTCCGGATTCAGCTTATCCCCAAACAGCAGATAGCTTTCATCTTTCGCTACATAACTTAATCCAACCGGACGATCTTTTTCTAATATAACTTGATCCTGCTTAGTAGCAATGTCGACTTTTTTGATCTGATAGGTTAAGTCAGACGGCAATACTCCGCCGCCATCCATTTTGTACTGAAGTTTTGTGATTACTTTTGGTTCCGGAAGCTTTTTCTCTTTATTCTTTTCTGCATCTTTTTCTGCTTCTTCCGGTTTTTGAGAGGTTTGATAATAAACACTTGCTCCATTACTTGTCCATTCATAATGATTGATTCCGTTCTTTTCTTCTGTTAATTGAAAAGCCGAACCTCCAGTTAATGGAATTAAGAACAATTGTGTTTTTTTATCCTTAGTATTGTTGGATAGGTAACCCAGCCACTTTTTGTTTGGCGAAAGACTGATCCCTACATTAGATGATCCGCTGTCTCCCCAGTGAACACGTTCTCCAGTCTGCTTGTGAACACTGTAAATAGATGTCTCGTACGTATTTTCTTCTTTGTTCATAGCCGTTTCTACAAAAAAGACCAGCTCTCCCCATACGACTGGCTGTGAAACACTCTTCAAATCATACAAACTTTCTTTTGTGATTGTCTTCAACACGAAACTCCACCTTTAAAAACATAATTAAAATATAACTAATTGAGTTCAGCTACCCTATCCATACATTTGAAAAACTAATATTCAATGTACTAAAGAAGGTGTTAAGCTGAAATTATGCATAATTATACTTGAAATATGAGTATTTTATTAAATAACTTAATACAATTCTGCCACTCTCTGACCGTTTAGTCAATAGAGATTATGATAAACATTCTCATAATTCAGATTTCCCCTTCATTAGAATTGTTTTTTGATTATTCACAGATATTTTTGTTAAATTTGACTCTTTTTGCTCCATGTGTGATATAATGAACTTATGAAATTCAACTTATTTAAGGGAGTGTGCAACCTTGAAAACTATAAAAGATCAACAAAAAATCATTCTAATCGGCGACGGTGCTGTCGGCTCTAGTTATGCCTATTCTCTAATCAATCAGAATATCGGACAAGAGCTTGGCATTATTGATGTTAACCGAGATAAAGCAGAAGGCGACGTTATGGATCTAAGCAGTGCCTTAGCATTTACGGCACCTAAAAAACTTTACGTGGCAGACTATGCGGACTGCGCGGATGCAGACCTTGTTGTCTACACTGCAGGAGCAAGTCAAAAACCTGGGGAGACGCGTCTGGATCTGACAGAAAAAAATCTGCGCATTACAAAAAGTGTTGTAGAGAGTGTTATGGCCAGTGGTTTCAACGGAATATTTTTAGTTGCTACCAATCCTGTAGATATCCTTTCTTACGCTGTTTACAAATGGTCCGGCCTGCCGGCTGAACAAGTGATCGGTACAGGTACTTCTCTGGACAGTGCTCGGTTCCGCCAAGCAGTAGCCAACTTGCTTGACGTTGATGTACGTAACGTCCATGGCTATATTATTGGTGAACACGGTGATACAGAATTCCCAGTATGGTCACATGCAAACGTTGCTGGATTGCAAATCAACGAGTGGGTTGAAAACAATCCGAATACTGATGAACAAGCATTAGTAGATATCTTCTTTTCAGTAAGAGATGCTGCTTATACGATTATCGAGAAAAAAGGCGCTACCTTCTACGGTATCGGCGTATCTCTAGCACGGATCACTCGCGCAATCCTTAACAATGAACATGCCGTGCTGCCTTTGTCTGTTTATCTTCAGGGAGAATATGGCGAAGAGGATATTTATATAGGCACACCCGCTGTTATTCACCGCAACGGTATCAAGAGTATTATTGAAATTCCATTAAACGATTCTGAAAAAGAAAAAATGAAACATTCGGCTAAAACTATTCGTGAGCACTTAGCCGATGTTATTGAGAAAAGTCCTGATTTAGCTTTTGAATAAAGGGTCTGTCTTAAGACACAAGCTGTTGAGAAACAGCTTGTGTTCTTCTTTCAGTTGAAATTAAAGCGCTTTATATTTTTTAACAATAAGGACGTGCTTTCATGCAGCTTAAGTTTCAGTATATATCAAAAGTGATTTTCATCTTTTTTCTTTGTTGTTTTCCATTTATTATATTCTGATCAACCCTGCTTTCATCTTTGAGTATTATAGTGATTGGATCGTTTTCCCAGGGTTTTTGATTCTTGGCTTTCTACTAGATATCACGAATAAAAAGCAGTATGAGGGATTATCTGTTTTTCACAAAGTCATTGATTATACAACTATTCTTTTTTTACTGATTTTACTTATCCTTACATTTATATGAAACGAGGAATCGGCAAATGAAAATACGTTATTATTTCATTAAAAGATTTTACATAACCCTCTTTCTGACTGGTGTTTATTTCGCAATTTTTGTTCCTTCTTTTCATATATTCCCGGATCGGCTCAATTTAGGCAGTTTTGTTTCCTTGCTGCTGCCGGCTATTTTTTTAGATTTTTTCCATTTACAGTCGGACCATAATTTTGTTGAGACTTTTTTGAACTGGACATTGCTTTTAACTTTCAGTTTATTTTATTTACTATATCTCATTCATTTTGCGCTGCTTTTTATCTCTTTGTTTTAGATATGATTCAACTGCAAAAAGAGCAAAACCTCTATTCAATATATCAATAGAGGTTTTGCTCTTTTATCTGCATTACATTTTTCGTTCTAACAACTGCTTGGTCAATGATTGAATCATCTGTTTTTCTGGAGACACTGGAAGTTGGTCGATTCTTTTCAATGCTTTATGTGTATATTTTCCAGCTAACGAGCGCGCTTCATTTACTCCACCCAGCTCATTTACTAAGTGCTGTACCATTTTAACATCGTCCTTTGTCATTTTATTCCGCTTAGACAGCAGTGGTTCAAATTGTTGACGATTCTTGCGCATCGCAAAGATCAGCGGCGCTGTATAGATACCTTGTCTAACATCTTCCAGCACAGGTTTTCCCACGCTCTCAGAATTCTGTGTGTAATCCAATATATCGTCTAATATTTGAAATGCCATACCAATATGGCTGCCGATATAGTATGCATGACGAGCCTTTCTCTCTGTCATACCCCCTTCAAGCGCTCCTGAATAGCACGCCAGAGCAAATAACTGAGCTGTTTTTCCAGAAATCTGTGTCAGGTACTGTCGGATTGTCATATCAAGATGATAATACAAGTGCATCTGATCTAACTCACCCATCAAGATCCGTTCCATTCCGCGAGTATTAATATCTAGTTGCCGGTCCGATTGAACCTGCTTTGCCAGCAGTCGAAATGAAACGGTAAATAAGTAGTCTCCTGCATAAACAGCAGCGTCTTTTCCATACTTTGATTGTATCGTTGTTTTACCTCTGCGGGTATCCGCATCATCAATAATATCATCGTGAATGAGCGTAGCCGCATGCAGCAACTCGATAGAAGCCGCTAATGCCCGAGCTCTCTCAGGATCATGTTCAGTGCCGAATGCAGAAAACAACAGTGTATAAGCTGGTCGCAGCATTTTCCCTCCAGACTCCAGCATATCCGTCAATACTGCTTCCACTTCTTTATTCCGCATATGAATCGATCGCTTGATCAATTGAATGACCTGTTCCAATTCGCTGGATAGGTCAGGATAATCCTCCCAAATTGGATGTAATTTCATAATTCTCTCCTTTAAATCCCTGCACTTAGTAAAAAGGGAGACGAGTTGTTAACCCCGCCTCCGCCTTTTTTGTTTCTTTCGACTTGCTTAAGCTGTTTAATATGATTTAATAAATAGATTTTTCCTTACCATACCACCAGGATCCGGCTTTTTTCTGAATCCATGGAATAACATAATAATCCAATCCGAAGGCGCGTCCTGAGCCGTTCATTAAAGCAATGGCTACAAAGATAAACCAAATATTGACCCAATAAAACATACCGGACAGTGCGAATGAGATTGTCAATGCAATGGTAGCTGCACTTGCCAACCATGTAAATAGACCGAAAATCAGCGCTAAGGCAATAGCGATTTCTACACATGTCATAAATTTTTGGAAAAATAGTGCGACTTCTGTATTTGGTATCATGATTTTCATGATACTTTCAAACCAGAACGGCGCTTCCTTAAAAATCATCATAGGTTCTTCTCCGTAAGCATAACTCAATCCGAAAATCGGCTTAGCCACTTCTTCTGCAACAGCCTCTGAAGCTCCGGAAACCGGATTTTGCAGCCAGGCAAACGGCAGAGAAACTGTATCCCCGAACCAACTATGAGTACCAAAAAGGCCAAACGTTTTCTTCAACCCTTCAATGAGCCACATACTTCCATAAAACACGCGCAGCGGTACACTCCATAAAACATTTCCGTATCTGGAAAGGTGCCCTCTGAAAATATTCCGGTGATGTTTGATATGGAAAAACTCATGCAATATATATTGTATCATATAATAACCAGAGCGGATATCAAAGAAGTATTTCAAGTTGACTATGTGTTTCATTAAAATAGCCAAAAACCCACTTAGATGGATTCGATCAAACAGATAGGCTACACCGTACTTAGAACCGACAGACACCAGTGTCCCCTGATAGTTTGACTCATGCGGATGTTTTTCTCCACCTTCAATAGCGGCTGCAATATTTATTGCTGCTGTATGTCCTGTCTGTTCAGCAGCCTGCACGATCTGCGGAGTAGGCTTTCCATTCTCTTCATAATAAACTAAGTCACCGATAACATAAACATTATCCAAGTCTTTTGCTTCCATAAATTCATTTGCCACAAGACGACCTGCCCGAGCTTTTTCCGCTCCAAAGTCTTCTGCATCTGAATTCGCCTTTACACCCGCTGCCCAGATCAACGTATGAGTATCTAACGTATCATTCGTTCCAAGCGCTACTTCCGTCGGTGTAACATTGACAACAGGAGCATCCGTCAAAATTCTCACGTTTTTCTTACGCAGGTATTTTTCTACTTTGCCAGAACTGACCTTGGGAATCGTTGTTAAAATATCTGACTGAGCTTCAACCACCACTAAATCGATTTCTTGCTCATCAATATGGTACTTTTCTGCTAGAACCGGCTTCCAGTCTATCAGCTCTCCTACCATTTCAATCCCAGTAAATCCAGATCCGCAGACGACAAAGCGCAGCATAGCTGCTCGCTTCATTGAATCGCGTTCTCTGGCTGCAGCCGCAACTGTATCTTCGATATGGCGTCGAATACGGACAGCATCTTCCCAGGACCACAATGTAAATCCGTGTTCTTTCACTCCTGGAGTTCCAAAATCATTAGCTTCTCCGCCCATTCCCAAGACTAAGTAGTCATAAGCGTAACGACCATTTTCAGTAATCACTGTCTTTTCTTCGTGGTCCAGCTCAGTAACGTTATCTGTTACAAGTTCAACATTTTTTCTGCGGGCGAACAATCTTTGCAGATCGTATTGAATCGCATGAGGTTCAACACGTCCACCAGCAACTTCGTGCAGCTCTGTCATATACGTATGATAAGCATGACGATCAATCAAAGTGATTTTGACCGCTTCATTCTTCTTCAATTTTTTCGAGAGTGTCTTTGCAGCTGAAACTCCTGCAAACCCTCCACCGACAACAACAATATTAGTCTGTGACATTTTGGTATCTCCTTTATTAAACTCTAATTATTTGTGAAATACAATTCATTTCGTTTGTATTATATATCACAATTTATCTTCGGGTTTATTATAACTTCTTTTATGTTAAATGTCTATATCACTTTTTATATATTATATTCTTTTATATATAAAGATATTTTATTAAATATCATATATGAAGAAAAATTTAATTTGAAATTATATTGTGAAAGTATAGACAATTTTATTGTGATGTTGTATACTAACGTTGTTGAAACGTCCTCAATAAATATTGAGTACATACATTAAATTTTGGAGGGAATACCATGCAATTAGAAAAAGGATTTAAATTTGCTGCAACACTTTTGGCTTCATCATTTGTATTAGCTGCCTGCGGTAGTACAGATGACTCAACTTCTACTGAAGATTCAGATACAGCAGATACAACTGAAGAAGCCGGAACAGATAGTACTGAATTACAAGACGGCTCTTATTCTCTAGAAGAACAGAATTTTGATGAAAATGGCTGGCGTGTTGTTTTTGATATGACTGTCAGCGACGGACAAATCACAGAATCTAACTACGATTACGAAAACGAAGCTGGCGAACTGAAATCTGAAGATGAAGGTTATCAAGAAGCTATGAAAGATAAAGTAGGTGTGGGTCCTGCAGAATATCTTCCTGACTTGAATGGGCAACTAGAAGAAACTCAAGATCCTTCTGAAGTAGATGTCGTATCTGGTGCAACTCATTCTTCTGAAAGTTTTGTTGAATATGCTCAACAATTAGTGGATGCTGCTGAAGAAGGCAACACTGAAACGATTGAAGTCAACAACTAAAAATACTCTAGAAGTCTTTTCTCAAAGAACGTTTTCATTTATACTTTAAGAGAAAATCTTACTGATAAAAACAGGTCTTAGACTTTTAGCTAAGACCTGTTTTTATCCTTATTCCACTATTGATTGATTTTGAAAGAGGTCTGGATTATGAGAAAAGCGTTTATTTATATTTACCTATTTCCGCTGATAATATTCAGCATTTTATTAAGCGGTTGTCAGTCTGAACAGGCGCAAGAAGACCGCAATCTTGCAGGAACCCCCTATGAACGAACAGAATTTCTAATGGGGACCGTGGTTCGAGTAACGGTCTACAATGATGGAAAAGAAGAAGCTTTAACAAAAGCTTTTGACCGTATTGAATCATTGGCAAGTTATATTACAACAGAAGAAACAGAAGAACATTCAATCATTCAATCAATCAATGATGCAGCTGGTCAGGAAGCCGTTTCCGTTCCAGATGATTTATATGCACTTATTAGATCAGCTGTTCATTATAGCGAAAAAACTGAAGGATCTTTTGACCTGTCCGTAGGTCCACTGACAAGCTTATGGCATATTGGTTATCCTGATGCCAGAAAACCAGCTCAATCTGAAATTGATGAAGTATTATCCCTGATTGATTATAAAATCATAGAACTGGACGATACAGAACAGACAGTCTATTTACCAGAAAAAGGGATGCAAATTGATTTAGGCGGTATCGCAAAAGGCTTTATCACAGATGAAGCCGTAAATGTTTTAAAAGACAACGGTGTAGATACTGCGATTGTCGATTTAGGCGGCAACATTTTCGTTATGGGCAATAGTGCCCGAAGTATGAGTGAAAAGTGGAATGTAGGCGTTCAAGATCCGTTTAAAGAGCGTGGAGAAATTTTAGGGTCCATTCCTGTCAGCAACCGTTCAATCGTGACTTCCGGTATTTACGAACGCTATCTTGAAGCAGACGGCAAGCAGTACCACCACTTGCTTGATCCTAAAACCGGCTATCCATTTGATAATGAATTGGCAGGTGTCAGTGTAATCACAGATCAGTCAATCGATGGCGACGGACTCTCTACTTCACTATTTTCTAAAGGATTAGAAGATGGATTATCATTTGTTAATCAGTTGGAAAATACAGAGGCTATCTTTGTTACCAAAGACAAAGAAGTTTATTTATCCAAAGGGTTAACGGACTTCGACTTAACAAATGACGCATTTACTTTAATGGACGAGGAATAGCAATGACAATAAAAACTTTTTTAGATTTAGTTGAAATCAAAACAAAATTAGCCAGCTTATTTCCATTTTTACTAGGCACTTTATTTTCAGTATACTATTTCCAGTCTTTTGACTGGATCAACACTATACTCTTTTTTATCGCAATGATCTTATTCGATATGACGACTACAGCAATTAATAACTTGATGGATTACCAGAAATCCAAAGCTGACGATTATAAGCGGGAAGTCAATATTATCGGTCAATCCCAACTATCTGAAAGACTGGTTATTCAGATTATCTTATCTATGCTGATTGCAGCTGCTTTGCTTGGAATTGTACTCGTTGTCAGAACTAATCTCTTATTATTGCTTATAGGTGGACTATGCTTTTTAATCGGTATTTTCTACACGTTCGGTCCGGTCCCAATCTCAAGAATGCCGCTTGGCGAAATCATTTCTGGTTTAACCATGGGATTCGGTATCTTTTTTATTGCGATTTTTATCAATACAAATGATCAAACATTGATCAACTTGATGGTAAACTTACCTAACTTTACTATTGTGGGAAATAGTTTAGATCTGCTTGTTGCCTTTTTTGTTTCTTTACCGATTGTTTTTTTAATCGCCAATATTATGCTGGCAAACAATTTATGCGATTTGGAACAAGATATAGCGAATCACCGGTATACGTTGCCCTATTATATTGGCAAGGACCATGGAGTACAGCTTTTTAACGGATTAGTTTACGCCAGCTATGGTGTGATTACGATTGCTGTTTTACTCGGCTGGCTGCATCCGCTGCTGCTGCTCGTTCTACTGACATTGATTCCCGTACGAAAAAATCTCATAGCGTTCAACAAAGCACAGATCAAACAGAAAACCTTTATTTTATCTATTAAAAACCTAGTATTATTCTGTGGTACAGAAACGATTTTACTGCTGTTTAGTTTACTATTTATCCAATGATTAATCATTTTTTCTAATACAAAAAGGCTGAAGCAATCGCTTCAGCCTTTTTGTATTAGTTACAGGTTTTAAAGTGGAATGATGACGTCTGTTTCTTCTTCCATTTCTTTACCATCTGGAGATTCTGCATGAATCTCTATAATCAGTTCATGCGGCAACACTACAGCGGTCTCCCCCGGTTGGCTGATCCAGCCTTTTCTTACTCCTAATTGATCCGGACTGTTATCTTCTTTATTTCGGATTCTTGTTCCATCTACTTCGATAATATTATATTGACCTTCTGCAGGATAAAAAGTCTTCGTTTCATGCGGTGTATCTTCTGAAAGTTCAACTTTATAGACTTCTTCTCCGGATATTTTAACCGTAGCCATAATTCGGGCATCTTCATCCACTTGATTGAGTTGAATCCCGTATACCACATGCGGAACAAAAGAAGCAGCGAAGAGACAGACAATAATCACTGCATCCAGTGGTTTCATCTTACTTAAATGGAATTTCAATGTTTTCATCATCTCTGCTTCAGCTCCTCTCTTGTTCATAAGCAGGGTAAAAATAATAGACACTGAGGCGGTCAGTTATGAATAGTGGTTCAACAGCTTGACCAGCTCAGTGTCTGATTATAGATTACTTATAATCTTATTTTTTGAATTTTTTCTCAAATAACGGACTAACTGAACGGTTTTCATGAATTCGTTTAATTGCATGTCCCATCAGTTCTCCAACACTCACTTGTGCAACTTTATCTATTTTTTGTTCTTCTGGAATATTAATAGAATCTGTAACAATCATTTTTTTGATTGGAGAAGCTTCCAGTCTTTCAATCGCGGGACCAGAGAATACAGCATGCGTACCGCAGGCATAGACTTCTTTTGCACCTTGATCAACTAAAGCATCAGCAGCTAGTGTGATCGTTCCAGCCGTGTCGATCAAGTCATCAATCAAAACGGCCGTCTTGCCATTAACATCTCCGACGATATTCATAACTTCCGCAACATTTGCTTCTGGTCGGCGTTTATCAATAATCGCAATTGGCGATTTCAAGAATTCTGCCAGTTTACGTGCACGGGTTACACCGCCGTGATCTGGCGATACGACGACTGTATCTTTTCCGCCTAGCCCTTTATCCAAGAACCAGTTTGCAAGCAGAGAAGCGCCTAGTAAGTGATCTACAGGGATATCAAAGAATCCTTGGATCTGAGAAGCATGCAGGTCAAGCGTCAAAATTCTATCTGCTCCTGCTTCTGTCAGCATATTCGCTACTAACTTAGCTGTAATGGGTTCACGAGATCTAGCTTTTCGATCTTGTCTTGCATAACCATAGTACGGCAGTACGACATTGATCGTTTTTGCGCTCGCTCTTCTCAGTGCATCAATCATGATCATCACTTCCATCAAATGATCATTCGCAGGTGCTGATGTCGATTGAATCAAATAAACGTGATCTCCACGAATACTCTCTTCAATATTGATACGAATCTCGCCATCACTGAATTTCTTAACAGAAACGTCTCCTAATTCTACTCCAACGTCTGCAGCAATTTTTTCTGCAAGCGGAACGTTAGAACTCAAAGCAAAGATCTTAAGTTTTGGATCAGAATAATGTTCGGACATGTGGGCCTCCAGTTTCTTTCTTTTCTTCTATTTCTACCATCTATTAGTTTATGATGAAGTTTACAAGAAATCAACATTCTTATTCAATAATAACGCTTTTATGGTGAGACTTCTAATCTTTTATCGACATTTTATTAATATAGTCTTCTTTTATGGTTTGACGGGCCCGTGCGATAGCCAACGAGTTTTCAGGTACAGTATCCGTAATGGTCGAGCCAGCCGCAATATAAGTGTTCTTTTCAACAGTTACCGGCGCAATCAAATTTGTGTTGCAGCCGATGAAAGAGTTATCTCCGACAGTAATTTTATGCTTGTTTTTGCCATCATAATTTACAAATACGGTTCCGCAGCCAATATTGATGTCTTCTCCTAATTCGGCATCTCCTACATAAGTTAAGTGACCGATTTTAGTTTTCTTGCCAATCGTTGCCTTTTTCACTTCAACAAAGTTTCCGATATGAACAGACTCTTTCAAGACGGTTTGCGGGCGAAGATGGCTGCTTGGGCCGATATCACTGTAGTCTCCCATAATCGACTCTTCGATCATTGAACTAGTTACGTTAACGCCATTTCCAATTGTGCTGTCCACGATAACAGAGTGAGCTCCAATGGTACAGTCCTCCCCAATCGTCGTGCTGCCTTTTAAATAAACGCCAGGTTCAACAAGCGTATCTTGTCCGATTACAACATCACTTTCAATATACGTGTTCGCCGGATCAATCATCGTTACACCATTACGCATGTGTTGTTCATTGATGCGTTCTTTCATCACCTTGTTGGCTTGTGCCAGTGCCACACGGTCATTGACCCCCAAAGCTTCATCCATATTATCCAGCTGAAATGCTGCGACCAGTTCTGACTGATTTTTTAAAATCTCAATAACATCCGGAAGATAATACTCGCCTTGGACATTTTCATTTTTTACTTTTTCCAGCGTTTCAAATAGTGCTTTGTTGTCGAAACAATAGGTACCCGTATTGATTTCTTGTACCGCTGCTTCAGCTTCAGAAGCGTCTTTTTGCTCAACAATCTTAGTAACTGCACCTTCCTCGGAACGAATGACTCTGCCATATCCAAAAGGATTGTTTGCATGAGCAGTCAGTACCGTCGCTTTTGCGCCTTCTTTTTCATGAAATTCTACTAGACCTTTCAGCGTATCGGCTGTCAAAAGCGGAGTGTCTCCGCAGATCACTAGGGTTGTTCCTTCTTTGTCTTTCAATTCAGAAGCTGCTTGTTTTACTGCGTGAGCAGTACCAAGTTGTTCTTCTTGTAAGACATAAGAACTTTTTTCTCCCAGATACTCCTGAACGGTTTCAGCACCAACACCTGTGACTGTAACGACTTGATCTAGATTTACGGCTTGTGCTTGATCAACAACATGCCCTACCATTGGTTTCCCCATGACCGGGTGCATGACTTTATATAATTTCGATTTCATTCGTGTTCCTTGACCTGCTGCTAATACTACTGCATATCGATTATTCACTATAGTTCTCCCATTCTGTTCATCTTCTGTTTCATTACAGCTGTTTATAGTGTGATTATTCATATCACTTCTGATAGCTTTATTGTACTTTTTTAAGGAAAGAATCCTGATTCTATCATACTTTACCTACTTGGCTATTTCAAGTTCTTAAGGTGTTTTGTTTGTAGGTCGGCTTTTCTCATTTTATACTGTAGTTAGGTTAAAACCTTATCTCATTACAGATATAAACCAACCTGTTTGATGACACTGCCGCTTAAAGCAGTAGACTGCAGGGATTCTAATAGGAGGAATGTTAAATGGATAAAGAACAAACCGTTATAGGAAGTTACAAAAAAGAAGAAGAAGCGATCAAGGTCATTAAAAGATTAGAGGCTGAAGGTTATACGAATGACGAAATTACGTTGTATACCAACCAAGAAAAAAGTCACTCTCTGAGAAATCCAGAACATGTAGATGTTTCTGAGCCGGATATGAATGGCAATGATTCTGATCATGAAAATAATTCTAATTTTTGGGAATCTATAAAAGATGCATTCAAAGTCAGAGAGGATCATCATTTTGACGATCCTGACTATACTACTGACGATGATTTATTGCATAGATACCGCGATAATTTGGCTAATGGCGAGATTGTCGTAGCGGTCAGCAATTTTAAAGCAGATCGATCAGGAGATGCACCGCATCAGTCTGACCAGGATAGACAAGATGATAGAGTACAAGACCTCAATCAAGCGACCAGCTCTGTTCGTCCAATCGCAGGATATCCAGCCAACGGAGGCGTCCAAGGTACGCAACCGCCGCTTCAACCAGGTGAGTCAGAAGGTACACCACCGATGCTGGATGATCAAGCTGATACTACCGGACGACAAACTGAAGGGCGTAAAAGACCGGCAGACGACAAATTATAAACTTATAGAAAAAGAGAGATGCTGGATTGCAGCATCTCCCTTTTTATTTACATTGAAGACAAAAAGTTTCCCGGTACAACTTGAATCGTTCTGCTTTTCACGTCCACACTATTGACTTTTAGTAATGCGGTATAGTTATCGATCGAACGTTCACCTTGATATAGGTTTTCCGCAATAACCGTTGCACCTACAAGTTCTGCGTCGAATTCCTCGATCAGACTCTTCATTCCGTTGACCGTTCCTCCGCCTTTCAAGAAATCGTCTACGATCAAGACTCTTGACCCTCGTTTTAAACTTCGGCGGGACAATTCCATTTTCTCAACACGCTGCGATGATGAACCTGATACGTAATTGATGCTGACCGTAGATCCTTCCGTTACTTTGGAATCCCGGCGAACAATCACAAAAGGAACATTCAAGTAAGTCGCTACAGCTTGCGCAATCGGTACCCCTTTTGTTGCGACTGTCATAACAGCATCGATTTTCTTATCCATGTAATACGAGGCAATGACCCGGCCGATTTTTCTTAACCAATCTGGCTCTCCCATCATATCGGAAAGATACACATATCCCCCAGGGAGTAGACGCTCAGAATCATTCAACTCCGTACAGAATTCTTCAATAAAGGTTTCGATATCTTCTTTTTTCATTTTCGGGATATAACGTGCTCCCCCGGCTGCACCGGGCACTGTTTCCAGAATACCGATTCCTCTTTCCTGGAAGGTCTTTTTCACAATGGTCAGATCTTCACTGATACTTGATTTAGCTGACTCATACCGCTTGGAGAAAAATGTCAGAGACACTAATGTATGCGGATGTTCCAGCAGGTAGTGAGTGATATCAATCAATCTTTCACTTCTTTTTATTTTCAACGATGGACACCTCTTTTATTTAACGTACAATCTTAATGATTCTTTTCTATTCTACATCTAATTACTAAAAAAAAACAGTCATTTATTTATTTTCTAGTAAAAACGTTCGGAATTTTTTTGACAAAAAAAGCAGTGGATCTTGTACTTTGAGCGAGTCAAAGTGCGGCTGCATGCTGTTTTGAGCTTAGCATGCCCTTCAAGATCCACTGATTTTAATTAATGATTAAATCGTTTCGATTTCAATGAGCAAGTCGCTGGATTCGATTTGATCTCCTTCAGCAACGTAAAGATGCTCTACAGTACCGGCTATGCCGGAACGAATGGTCGTCTCCATTTTCATAGACTCTGTAATGACGACAGGATCCCCTTTTTCCACTTTATCTCCGCGACTAACCAGAATCTGCAGGATAGAACCAGGCATGGTTGCCCCGATATGTCCTCGATTAGATGGTTCTGCTTTCTTGCGGACAGCTTTAGTATTGGTGATACTCTTATCGTTGATTTCGACTTGTCTACCTTGTCCATTCAGCTCAAAATACAATACTCGATTTCCTTCTGAATCCGGATCCCCAATTTGATTCAACTGGATGATCAACGTTTTTCCTTTTTCGATACTGATCTCGATTTGTTCCCCGGTTCTCATACCGTAGAAGAAGGATGGTGTATCGAATTTGGTGATATCTCCGTACGTATTCTGGAAGAAGATGTAATCTTTGAACACTTGCGGATACATAGCATAGCTCAAAACCTCTTCAACGCTAGGTTCTCTGCCGATCTGTTCAGCCAATTCACTGGTCAGTGCAGCAAAATCCAGCGGCTCTCTATAATCACCAGGACGTCCTTCAATTGGTGCTTCTCCATTTAAGACGATGTCTTGAAGTCGTTTAGGAAAGCCGCCTTCCGGTTTACCTAATTCGCCTTTAAAGAAACTGATCACAGATTGCGGAAAACTCAGACTTTCGCCTTTTTCATAAATATCTTGTTCAGACAAATTATTTTGAATCATGAAGAGTGCCATATCACCGACGACTTTTGAGGACGGCGTTACCTTGACAATATCTCCAAACATTCGATTGACCACAGCATACATTTCTTTCAACTCATCCCAGCTGTCTGCCAGTCCAACGCCTTTAGCCTGTTGTTTCAAGTTGGTATACTGTCCGCCCGGCATCTGATGCTTATACACTTCTGTTGAAGCTGCCGGCATGCTTTCTTCAAAGATAGAATAAAATTTTCGAACATCTTCAAAATAACGATTAATGATTTCAACATTTTCAATATTGATTTCCGGTGCCCGGTCAGTGTTTTCAAGTGCATAGTATAGACTGCCCATACTCGGCTGACTCGTTTTTCCGCTCAGTGCGCTTTGAGCCACATCGACCACATCAACACCTGCTCGGATTGCGGCCCCGTAGGTATAAACTCCATTACCGCTGGTATCATGCATGTGCAGGTGAATCGGTATATTTACTGTGGACTTCAACTCACTGATCAGACGATAAGCTGCATGCGGTTTTAGAAGACCAGCCATATCTTTGATGGCTATCATATGCGCACCGATATTTTCCAGCTCGACTGCCATTTTCTTATAGTAGTCCATTGTATATTTGGTTTGAGACGGATCATTCAGATCCCCTGTATAGCAGATGGTTGCCTCAGCAATTTTATTATTGTCTCTTACATATTGGATACTTTTTTCCATTTGGGGTATCCAGTTCAGACTGTCAAAAATCCGGAATACATCAATGCCGTTTTCCGCTGCCACTGCAATGAATTTTTCTAGTACATTATCTGGATAATTTTCATAACCGACTCCGTTTGACCCTCTGAAGAGCATTTGGAAAAGTGTATTCGGCATTTTCTGTCTCAGTTTGCGCAGACGTGCCCATGGGTCTTCGTTCAAGAAACGGTAAGCAACATCAAAAGTTGCTCCTCCCCACATTTCTACTGAGAATAATTCCGGTATACCTTGCTCCATCTGTTCTGCTACTGCCAGCATATCTTTTGTTCGCATTCTTGTAGCGAGCAGACTCTGGTGAGCGTCTCTGAACGTTGTGTCGGTCAGTAATACAGCATTCTGATCTTTTACCCAGTCAGCGACAGCTGCTGGTCCTTTTTGATCAAGGAGCTGTTTAGGGCGGATCAATTCTTTTTCAGGCAGAATCAGCTTCTCTGGCATTCTTGGAGTGCTGAAAGCCGGTTTCTCAATTCTTCCAATGCCCGGGAATCCGTTCACTGTTACATTTCCAAGGTACTGAAGCGTTTTGTTACCTCTGTCTCGACCTTTAGAGAAAATATACAGCTCTGGTGTCTGATCGATAAAGGTCGTAGACGCTGCTCCGGAGATGAACGCCGGATGCTTCACAACATTTGCTAAAAACGGAATATTGGTTTTCACTCCGCGAATGCGAAATTCCTTCAGTACGCGCCCCATTTTCTGGACCGCTTTGGAAAAATCAACGGCGTGTACAGATGCTTTTACTAATAGAGAGTCAAAGAACGGCGTGACCACTGTTCCCTGGAATCCATTTCCTGCATCCAGACGAACTCCGAATCCACCAGGAGAACGATACGTATTGATTTTCCCTGTATCCGGATAGAACTGATTCAGTGGATCTTCTGTAGTGATACGGCACTGAATAGCTGCCCCGATCAAATGAATATCTTCTTGGTGAGGAACTCCTACTTCGTTATGCAAATGTTTACCTTGAGCGATCAAGATTTGTGATTGTACAATGTCGATTCCTGTGACCATTTCTGAAATCGTATGTTCGACCTGAACTCGAGGGTTGACCTCGATAAAATAGAACTGATCTCCTTCTAGAAGGAACTCAACTGTTCCAGCATTGACGTATTCTACATGCTTCATCAGTTTTACAGCTGTCTGGCACAACTGTTCTCTTACTTCGTCTGTTAATGTAACACATGGGGCAACTTCAACGACTTTTTGATGACGGCGCTGAACTGAACAGTCGCGCTCATATAAGTGGACTAAGTTGCCGTGCGTATCCCCTAGAATCTGCACTTCAATATGCTTGGGATTTTGAATATATCGTTCTACATAAATATCTCCGCGTCCAAAAGCAGCGATAGCTTCGCTCTGCGCACGCTGAAATCCTTCAATTGCTTCTTCTTCATTAAAGGCTACACGCATTCCGCGGCCGCCTCCGCCTAAAGCAGCTTTCATAATGATGGGATAGCCATACTGGTTGGCAAAATCTACTGCTTCCTGCATTGATTGAACAGCACCTTCTGTTCCCGGAATCGTTGGAATTCCAGCTTCCAGTGCCGCTTTCTTCGCTTTTAATTTATCTCCAAAAATATCCAACTGCTCTGTTGTCGGCCCGATAAAAGTGATACCTTCTTCTTGACATCTCTTTGCAAAGTCCAGATTTTCTGATAGAAATCCATACCCCGGATGAATAGCGTCTGCTCCGGCATCTTTTGCAATATGAATGAGACCTTCAATGTCTAAATAAGCTTCTATCGGTTTCTTGCCTTTTCCGACTAAATAAGCTTCATCTGCTTTGAATCGATGAACGCTTTTTTCATCTTCTTGCGCATATACGCCTACTGTACCGATTCCCAATTCCGTCAGTGCCCGGAAAATTCGAATCGCGATTTCTCCCCTGTTTGCTACAAGTACTTTTTTCAATCTTTTCACCTCTTACCCTATCTTTGGATTTCTATAATTCATTATTTTTTTATTTTACCAGAAATTTCGTTTTTGCGTTTGAAAAATTCTGCAATTCCTTTTAATGAGTTTAGCGAACAAAGCTATTATACCCATCAAGCACTATTAGTTGTTAAACAAAACAATTCTAGATACTATAACTATATCTTAGAAAGGGAGATGAATAAAAATGAAACACGTTAAGGCTATGGCTATTAAGCTGATTGCTATCATACTGATTTGTTGGATCATTCTCTCGTTACTATGGAATATTCCGCTTATGGATGCAGTTATTGGAGGAGCGATTGTTTCTGTCATGATTTATGTGATCGGAGACTTGCTGGTACTGCGTAAGATTGGGAATATTGTGGCAACCGTTGTGGATATGGGTGGTGCGCTAGCTATTCTTTGGGGTTATCTATACCTCTCATTAGGAGAAAGCTATTTCCTAGAAAGCCTAGTTGCTTCAGCAGGTATTGCTATTTTTGAGTGGTTCTTCCACTCTTGGCTGCTTAAGAGCCATGTCGTACCAGATGAACGTTCAATGAAATAAGGGGTTTACCATTTAACTTTATGGCATAGAATCGGCTGCAAGGACCGACAGTTTATCTGTTCCGTCCTTGCAGCCTTTTTACAGCTATATTCCTTAAACTTGTCAAAGTAAAGTTGTGTTATTCCGTCTCTCTTTGGAAAAATACACCCGCATTTGTATATCCAAAAGATCTTTGGATCCAGCGAACTTCTCCTTGTCGTTGATCGATGTTATTCTCAGGCGCATCCAGTGTAATCAGGTCACCTTTTTGAATCTTCGCTCTTGTTCTGACTTGCGTTCCTTCTTCATTGATGTCGACCAGTGAAGCGGAATAGCGCAAGTGTTTATGGATCAGCAGCCCGTTCGTTCTGACTCTTTCTCTTAACAGCTGTCTAGTTTTAGATGCCGGCATTTTTTTCGTTTGTCGGAAAAAGCCCAGCGCTGTCAAGAATAAGCCTGACTGCTTATAATTTTTATCTCCAATAATGGCTCTTGTACTGCTGTAGATGGTTTTGATAATGAAACGGTATTGTGCTGGAGTCAATTCAGTGAACCGAACCCCAATCTCTGTATCCCCTTCTTTCCCTTTATCCATCCAGCGGACCTCGCCTTTTAAGCCGGTTTCACTTTCAATTGTTAATACCACACTGGTTAGTTTTTTCCGAGCAGCGGAGTTGGGAATAGATAGGCGTGCGCCGTATTCACTTAAGTCCAAAACCGTTGCTTCTATATTCTCTTCTCCATTTGCGATAGATGCTTGTTTCGTTGTTAAGAACCGCTCAGCTGTCCGATACCTAGGACGTTCAAAGAAAATCATAATAACTAAGAAAATACCGATCAGGTTATACGTTACCCAGAACAAGTTGATCAGCACACTGTTGATTTCCAGATCGACCAGTTCCGGAGCTATAAAGGCTAGTACAACTCTAACGATTCCGATCATGGATAGAACCGCTAGAACAATATGGAACCAGCTGGCTCTCCAAAGAAATTGTCGTTCATTTGTCTGGATTCCTTTCCGGGTCACGTTGAACTTCACATTCCCTTTCAAAAAGGTTTCAGATAAAACGGCCCACGCCATTGAAGGCGCCAGTGCGGAATCATAGACATTTGTCCACATCGTTGTTCTTTTCTTTTCGGAAATCAAGCTGGCAAATACTTGTGCGGCAATAAAAGACGGTACCCAGAATAACAATAAGTCTTCAAAACTGGCATTCAGTACGATAATGCCAAATACCAGATATAAAATTGGTGAAATCAGATAAATGATTTTATAGACACCAAAAAACCAATAATGAATCCCATCCATGTACAACAGTTTCTGCATAAAAGATAATCCTTTTGTTTTTAAAGGATTCCATTTTCTCACTACTTGAATATTTCCGCGGCACCATCTGTCGCGCTGTTTCAATAAGTCTTTATAGGTTTCCGGTGCGAGCCCTACCGCTACCACACTGTTAACAAATACCGTCTCCCAGCCTTCTGCTTGGATCAGCATGCCTGTCGCCATGTCTTCTGTAATAACACCAGTCGCAAATCCGCCGATCCCTTCCAGTGCTTCTCTTCTGAATAACGCATTGCTTCCGATATACATCGTTGCATTAAAGCGGTCTTTGCGCTCTTCGAGCATGCGCATGAAAAAGTCTTGTTCGTTATTGATACGATCTCCGGCAAATAAGTTGAACTGGAATGGATCATCATTGTAAAACGCCTGGGGTGCTTGCACAAAAGAAACCTTCGGATCAGAAAAATATCCCAATGTCTCTTGCATGAAATTCGCTTTAGGCACCATATCAGCATCCATGGTCACAATGATTTCTCCGTGAGAAACACTCATTGCATGGTTTAAATTTCCTGCTTTAGCCTGCTTATTATCGTCTCTTGTCACATGACGTACACCCAGCTCTTCGCATAAGACTCTAACATCATCTCTTCTGCCATCATCACAGACTAGGATCTCGTATAAGTCATCTGGATAGTCCATTATCTGAGCAGCTACGATTGTTCTTTTCAGCAGATCGACCGGTTCGTTGTACGTTGCAATCATCACATCAACAGTCGGCAGGGTTTCAAATGACGATAAAAACACTTTCTTCCGCTTCGTCCTTTTCCAGAACAGGGTCGTTGTCACAAGACTCTGGAAGTAGCCCATCCACTCCGTAAATAATAGTAAAAAACCAGCGATTATACTAAGTATTGATACAGAAGGCAGCGTGTAAGCCGATCTCCAGATCAAGTAAATCAGCTGCAGCACCAGGAAAAGAACAATACTGAGTCTGATGACATTCTGATTTTTCTTGCCGTAAAGATAGCATAGGCTTAAAATCAGTAAAACGATCAATAAATAGGTAGTCTGTAATGCATTCATTGTTTCCATCCAATCATAATTTTTACCCTAGATAACCTTCACCAAAAATTGCAGAATCACCACGATACTACTTGATTCCGTCCATTTTCCTTCGCTTTGTACAGCGCTTCGTCTGCTTTATCAAGCATTCCTTCTGTTTCTGACACACTTTCAGGATAACTTACAAAACCAATGGATATCGTAATAGAGAGCTTCAGCTCATCATTGATCAGAAATTGGTGACGTTCAACACGTCCCCTGATCCGTTCAGAGATTCCCGCAGCTTGGCTCTTCGTAAACGTCGGCAGTACAATGGCAAATTCTTCCCCGCCTTTACGGAAGACAGACCCTCTATTACCGACTACATCTTCCATGATCCGAGAGATCTCCATAAGCACAAAATCCCCAGTCCCATGTCCATAAGTGTCATTAATGCGCTTGAAATGATCAATATCCAGCATAATCAAAGATAATGCTTTTCCATTTTTAGCAGAAAGCTGCTTAGAGTATGCCCAGACACTGTCAAAGTTTCGAACATTTTTTAGTCCAGTAAGGAAGTCCGTCGTTGATTCATTTTTATATTTGCGGAATAAATATTCTGAAGTCCTTAAATAGTTGACTAGCAGTATGGATGTCACACCTCCAATTGTGGAAACAATCCAGTAAACCCCGATTAAATGGAGCAAAACATTCATATCTTTTATTAAAAAGTAAAAGAGTCCAGTTGTCAGGATATTTGACAGTAAGACCATATAGGCTCCTCTGATTAGCAGGTTGTCTTCTTTTTCAAAAAGATGATTGATTATCAAGTAACCTATCAGCATTAGCGAGAATGCAACTGCTGCTGAATAAGAAGATTTGTTAATACCAAATAAAAACCTCGAAAGTATAATGAAAATGGTGGTTATATAAGTCGGTTTCTTGCCTATAAATAAAATCATCAGCAGAATCGGAATATACCTTAAATCAGCCAGTGTTTCACTTGTTACGTTAATTGAAAAGTGCATCAGAACAAGCCCAAGGACACCTCCGCAGAGTCCATCGATCAGATTGGATACCCACGGGCGATTACTAGTCTCCCGTCTGCCCCACCTAGTCTTCATATAGATCAGTACAAAAGTCGTTACAATACATATATTTACAAATAAATCTTCAATCATTATTTTTCTCCTAGTTCATCTTATACCTTCTCTTCACTATCATACTGACTTTTTCAACAAAAATCAGTTAAAATTCTAGAGAAGTGATGACAATTTATGAAAAAAGTCGCTCAAGTCTATCCTAACACTATTAGAAAAAAAAAGACGAACAAAAAAACCTTGAAGTACCCGCAAGGATCCTTCAAGGTTTTTATCTGTTATAAAAGCCGAATTATTTTACTTCTCTAAATAAAGCTTTACGGCGTAATTTTTGAGAATATTTTTTTAATTCTAGGCGCTCAGGGTTATTACGTTTATTTTTAGTAGTGATGTACAGTCTTTCGCCTGTTTCAACACATTGCAAAGTAATGTTCACTCTCATGATCTAACCTCCTATTTTTTCAAGCCTCGTCTTAATTTCTTCGCTTCTTTAATGATTCTAAGCCCTCTTCTTGCTGTTACTTTATTGGGACTTTTCATCATTCTTCTAGCTGTTGCTAAGTCTTTTTTCTCAGGCATGTTAATAACTTTCCTCTCTATATTTAATCAATTCTTGGTCCATAATGCAAGTATTAAATGAACGTTTATCTCTTTAATAAATAAGGGGTTTCCAATAAACAGCAGACTAAAGTCTCGTTCTTCTGCTTTCAATGATTCTATCTGGGAAAACTGAGAGGATTGAAACAAGAATCTTGCTGATGGCAATCCTTCTTTTCATTCTCTTGTTACGAGCTGATCTTGGTTTACCAGCTTGCTTTTCTTACGCCGGGGATTTTGCCTTCATGTGCTAACTTCCGGAAATTAATACGAGATACCCCAAATTTGCGCATATAGGCATTCGGACGTCCATCAATTCTGTCTCTATTCTGCAGTCTAGTCGGTGAAGCATCACGCGGCAACTGAGCCAGTGCTTCATAATCCCCTTTTTCTTTTAACTCTTTTCTGAGTGCTGCATATTTTTCAACCGTTCTTTGTTGTCTTTTGTGTTTCTCAATTTTGCTTTTTTTAGCCAACCGATTCTCCTCCTTGAATACTTAAATCGTAAAGGTTACGATTTACATTTTACACCCGTTTTCTTGTTTAGTCAAGCCGCTGATCAATCTATTTTGTAAAAGAAAAGACCCTTGAATAATCAAGAGTCATAAGCGCACTGATCGTCTATCTGATGCTGGAATTCAATTCTTCCACAGTTGCTTGAACAACTTTTTCTACAGGCTGTTTCCCTTTATAATCAACATACATTACTACACCATTTTTTGATGCGTAGACTTCCTTTTGATCATATTCATCATATACCACTAATCTATCCAAAACAGGATGCTCTTTTTCAATATACAACTCATCCTCTTTTTCGTAACGATGTGCTTTGATGAGGTCGTTTATTAATTGATTTGAAAGACTTGCTAATGTCAGATCATACACCTCATTATTCAGATAAGGCGTATATCCTCCGCTTGCATAACCTTCAGCGTCTCTTAGAACCGCTCCATCCTCATGAACATCAAGCTGCTCAGGCGCTAAGGGGCTCCAATTGCTATATGCGTAAACATTCGAATCTTCTTCACCTTCTTGAACCAGTAAAGATTCTTCGATAGCACTCAACCTGACAATCGGCAAATCTTCAGAACTTTCAGAAAAAGTCGTACTGTTCAACTGTATCAGTTGCATAATTAAAATGAAAAATACAACTCCCATAAATAGACTAATAACAGCTTTCAGAAGCAGCGTTCTTCTATACAGCTTCCTCCACGGTGCTTGATGATCAATTTTTTTGCCTTCTTTCATATTGTTTCTCAGTTTTCTTATGGAAAGATAAGATTGAAGACCATTATAAGTGATATAAGCAAACTGTATCGTCAGCACGACTTGCGGAATACCATTTCCTCTCACTAAAGTCAGCAAAGGCGTATTGTAGCCGAATAATATGCTGTATAATAGTCCAATCATTATAATAAATGACCCCACTGTCAGCAGTGCATTCCAAAGAAGTTTGTCCTGCAGCTATTTTAATGTAAAGGCTTGTTCTGCCGGATCTGTATGTAATTCTGGTGCTTCGTTTTCTTCTGCAGCAAATACATTGAACGCTTTGTATTCAGCCACATGCTCCCATCCATATTCTTTGTACATAGATATCTGTTCTGGAGAGAGTTGGTTTTCTGGTGCAATTTCCATACGGTATTTGACTTTTTCAGGGGCACCTTTTTTAAAGCGAGTAAAGTGAACTCCCAGCTTGTCCAAATGATAACCCTTGGCAGACATAACGGTAAACCAGCTTTCATGCTCTCCGATTCTCCAATAGTCTCCCGGGTGAATTCTGTAAACGGTTTTAATCATTGTCCATCCCCTCCTCTAGAATGCTGCTGTCACGAATCATTGCTTTCAATCGGTCGAGCTCAGTGCGCAGTGCTTTTTCTCCTTCTGCTGTGATCTTGTATACTTTTTTCCTGCCGTCATTCCCTGCTAGTGCAATCAATCCATCTTTCTGCATCCTGGAAAGCACTCCATACAAAGTTCCCGGCCCCATCTCTATCCGCCCATTTGAAACTTCGTTAATGGATTGCATCAATTGATATCCATGATTAGGATGCATCAGAGCCAGTAAGACGTAATACATTGCTTCTGTCATCGGTCCGCCGTTATAAGCCATAGCTGTCCTCTTTCTTTTTAAATTCTCCGTTATTATGTTACGCGATATATCGTGTAACATAACATTACTGTATAAACTATCCTATGTAAAGAAATCAGCACAGAAAATCTGTGCTGATCCTTTAATGCTCTTTTCTTTTTGCTGGTTTGAACTTTTTGATTAAGATGGTAACAATGAATACACCAATAAAAATCAGTGTAATGGTCGCTCCCGGCGGTGTTCCGTATTGATAAGAAGAAATTAAACCGGAGACCATTCCGAATATAGCGATACCGATTCCAATAAGAATGACTCCTGTAAAACTTTTGCTTAACCTCATAGAAATGGCAGCTGGAAGAATCAGAATAGCGGACACCAGCAAGGCACCTACGATCGGCATGATAACGGCTATCGTTACTCCCGTTAAAATATTGAATAAAATAGACATCGCTTGAACAGGCAGACCTGATGTAAAGGCTGTTTCTTCATCAAAAGTCAGGATATACATCGGCTTGCGGAAAATAAAGTACAGTCCAACAATGGTCACGGTCAGAAACAGCAGCATCCAGACTTGCGCCTGACTGATGGTTACGATTGATCCGAATAAGAACTGATCAATGCTGATTGTTGTCCCTCCGTCACTTAAACTCATTAATACGAGGGCAACTGCCATTCCTCCGGACATCATAATTGCAATAGAGATTTCTGAATATGTCCGGTAAATCATTCTTAAATACTCTAATATGATGGCTGCAATCACAACAATAAGAATATTTGTCCAAGTTGGGTTAGCCCCTATCAGCATACCCAGCGCTACACCCGCTAATGAGATATGCGACAAGGTATCCGCCATCAGTGATTGTCTGCGCAGAATCAGGAATAATCCCAGTATCGGCGCAACTAATGAGATAAGGAATGATGCTTGGAAGGCTCTTTGCATAAATCCATAGAGAAACATCTCCAAGGCGAATTCTCCTTTCTGACCAGCTCAATGTGTTTGTCTACATACTGTTTCAGTTCATCATGATCATGAGTGACCATTAATATTCCTTTACCGTGGACTTCACTATTGTGCTTTAATAATTTATAAAATTCTTCTCGAGACCGAGTATCCATCCCTGTAGTTGGTTCATCTAATACAAACAGATCCGGGTCTGTCGCGAACACTCTGGCAATTGAAATCCGCTGTTTTTGACCTCCAGATAATTCGCCGACTTTTTTGTGACGCATATCCCACATGCCGACAGATTCTAATGAGCGACGGACATGTTCTTTGTCTTCTTGATCCAGTTTTTTGAACCACTTGCCTCTCGGGTAGCGGCCAGATTGAACTAATTCAATGACTGTACTCGGAAATCCCGCATTAAAAGAAGCGACTTGCTGAGGGACATACCCTACTGATAGTTTTTTATTCCAGCGATTTTTATTTGACAATTCTACAGTGCCTTTTGTCGGCTTTAATAATCCTAGGATATTGCGCAGCAATGTTGTTTTCGCAGCGCCATTTTCTCCTGTCAACATGACAAATTCTCCAGAATTCACTGTAAAAGAGATATTTTCAAGGACAGGCTCATTTTCATAGTGGAACGCTAGCTCATTTACTTCTATATAGTGCATTTCATACACCCTCTCTTCACTTACCAATCGTTATATATTCCTACGGTATTCTACTTGAATCGCTTGCTGATTGCAACAGACCAACGGCAGATAAACCGGATAAACGGCATAAAAGGACAATCTTTCTGTCTTGGCTGGCAGAAAGGCTGTCCAATTACCTGGTTCTTTCAGTTCATTTAATTGATGCTCAATTTCAGGGCTTCAATATTTTCTTTCATTGCATCAATATAACCTAAATCTTTTGACTGCAACTCTTCTGACAGACTTTCTAAATCATGCAAGACGGCTGTTTCAGTTCCTGTCTCTGTGGCAACAGTCTGAGCAATAGAAGAATCGGCACCTTGTTGGTAATAGATGACCGGCACATCATGTTCTTCAACGAGATCACCGATTTCAGCAATTCTGGATGGACTTGGTTCTACTTCAGTAGACAGTCCGCCGATCGCTATCTGTTCCAGATTGTATCTTCTAGCAATATGTCCAAACGCTTGATGCTGCACGACAAACTCACGGTTTTCAGCACCTTCAAAGGCTTCAACAAATTCTTGATCCAGCTGTTGGAGCTCTTCTTTGAAAGTAGCAGCGTTTTCTGTATACACTTCTTCTCCTTCAGGGTCGATCTCAATCAGCGCATCGCGAATAACGTCGACTTGTTCTTGAACAAGCACTGGATCTAACCAGCTATGAGGGTCTTCATTCTCGTGATTGTCGACTAAAACATCAATCACTTCTGTACTGACAACTTCGTTCCCGTCAGCGTCAAGCCCTACTGCTTGTACTTGGAATTCTTCGTCTTCAGCAGTTGCTTCAAATTGTTCTGTTGTCTGACCTTCCGCTACTGTCCATTCAGCAGATTCGTCTGAGCGAGTTGACCATTGCCATTCGCTGACTTCTGCGCCAGTTTCTGCTACAAGCGTAACAGCATCTCCAGTGTGATAATGTCCAGCTAGTCCTGCTACAACCACTTCATCTGAACCGGCAGCTTCTTCCTCTTCATCATGATTGTGCTCTGCTTCTTCCTCACCGTGTTCATGGTCGCCTTCTGCATGATCATGTTCTTCTTCACCTTCATGATTATCTACTAAGATCGCAACCGGTCCAGATTCAGCTAACACTTCATGATCTTCTCCGTAAAGTTCAGCTTTAACTTCAAAGCTCTCTCCTAAAACGAGGTAGTTCAATTCAGATCCGAATTCGTCTGAAATTTCTTCCCATTCTGCCTCTTCTCCAGAACGCGTATACCAGTGCCAGTGATCCAGTTCTTCATTGCCTTCCATGGAAGCTGTCAATTCAATTGTATCCCCTGTATGGTAGTGTTCTGCAACGCCATCGATTGTTATTGCTCCAGCTTCAGTATGTTCTTCGCCTTCTGCGTGAGCATGGCTTTCAGCGCCAACTGACTCATTGACATCTTCCGCTGCACTGACTATTTTCAGATCCTCATTTTCAATAGAATTGAACAGATCTTCAGCCCAGTACTCCATTTCAGGACTGCTGTAGACAAACATATCTGCTTCATTAATTGCTGCAACGTCTTGAGCACTTGGTTCATAACTATGCGGATCTGCATTTCCAGACACCATCAATGTTACATCAGCTCGATCTCCAGCAACTTGACTTGTAAATTCATACATTGGGTAAAATGACGTCATGATAGATACTTCAGCTTCTTCGGCAGTATTTTCTGCTGAATCTCCATTTGAACAAGCTGCTAGTGTTGTACCTGCAATCATCATCAGTAGAGCAGATTTTAACCATTTATGTTTCATTTGATTCGCTCCTTTATCTTTTCTTCTAGACATGTATACAATGTCTTTTCGCCAAACCATCGAAAGCGACACTATATCCACTAATTTATATTCAAATTGATCTCAGTCAGAAGTTCAGCACCTTACAGGTTCACTTCACCTCTTTTATTCTAAAAATCAATTGACTTCAAAGTCTATGTTCTTAGTGTGCAAACATATCTCTGACAATGGCGTCTGTATCCCAATCTTTCGGATAGTAGGTTGGCCAGTTTGTCACTTCTTCTAACAATTCTTGATTATCGTCTCCCCAGTAAATGTGGAAGTGTGTAGCGTCTTGCGGTGCAATACCATGATCGCTGAACTGGATGTATTGCGGCATGTCTTCTGATCCGCCCGACTTGCTGAAGATGAAACGAACGCCTCTGTTTCCTCTTTCATAGTTCAGTATCTCATAGCCATCGTAAGCATACTCTGCAGTCATTTCAGAACCATCTTCATAATAGAAAGTGAAACTGTCGTCTTTAATGTCCATGTGGTCAACGTCTGTTACATAACCTTTTCTGTAGTACTCTTTATATTCTTCGGCATTCATTGTATCACTGTGGCTGGCTTTATCTTCGAATATAATATCCAAGTCTCCGTTTTCCAAATAAGGATAAATAGATTGCCATTCGCCTTCCCAGTCAGCTAGTGTACGATCTTGAACTTCATCATTATAGAAGAAACCATTATAAATTCTTCTGCCGAGTTCATCGTTTGCACCATGATCGTCAATTACCACTTCAACTGGCTCAGATTCTGCGATCGCTGCTTCATCAGCATCTAAAAGCTCAGCTTTAACCTGTAGTCCGTTTATTGTAGCTTCTCTAGAAAACACATCGGAAGTTAATCCTGCAACGGCTTCCCAGTCGCTGGCTTCATCTTCTTTTATGTACCATTGCCAGTTTGAAAGATCTGTTTCTACATCGGGTACTGCTGTCAATTCTACTTCGTCACCAGTGTGATAGTGTTCCGCTACACCTTTCACAGTGATTTCACTAGGTACAGCACTCGCTTGACTGCTTTCTTCCGTAGCTTCCGCTTCGCTGCCTGTCTCTGTTGATGCTGTATCCTGGCAGGCTGCTAACAGTAACCCAACCGAAAGCATTCCTGAAAACTTGACCAATTTATTCATGATTGATCATCCTTTTCTTTTTTTATTGTAAACCGTAAATCGTAACCATTACGATAAACAACAATACATATATTATTCTATTCTGTCAACCACTTTTTCAGAAATATTTAAAGAGGTTACAATGCTGCCGGCACCATAACCTCTTCTATCCTTTTATTTAAGCGTTCTGACTAAATAAACTTCCTTACAAAAGCCCTTTAGTCCATTGACGATTCTTTGAGCTTTCGAGAAATGCTGTGTAAAGCCGTAAACAGTCGGACCCGTTCCACTCATCACAGCTGTATCTGCACCAAAGGCTTTCATTTTTTCTTTTATAATTTGAATATCGGGCTGCTGTTCAATTGAAATCGGCTCTAAAGCATTTCCCATTTGCTGAACCATCTTTTCGTAGTCCTTAGCAGCAATCGCTTCTACCATTTGTTGGGCAGGATACTTCGGTAATACTTCCGGCTCCAGCTTTTCAAACACTGTCCAGCTTGAAATCCCTTTCACAGGCTTGACCAAGACAACCCAGCATTGCGGTATTTCTTCAATCAGCTGGATCGCTTCTCCTCTTCCAGTGGCATAAGCTGTTTTATTATAGATGCAAAATGGTACATCTGAACCGAGTGTTTCTCCCAATTCTGCAAGTTCTTCTAAAGAGAGATTTAACTGCCACAGCCGATTCAACCCTCTTAAAGCGGCCGCTGCGTCACTGCTTCCTCCGCCTAAACCAGCAGCCACCGGAATCTGCTTATTGATTCTGATCTGAACCCCCTCATCAATCTGATGCTTTTCTTTCAGTAAACGGGCAGCCTGGTAGACGATGTTCTTTTTATTCAAGGGGATTGCAGCTGAATTGGATACAAGCTTGATTGCAGAGTCCTTTTGAGGTGTAAAGGTTAACCGATCAGATAAATCAACCGCTGTCATGATCAATTCAAGTTCATGAAATCCATCTGTCCTTTTAAACAAGACATTCAAAAGCAAATTAAGCTTTGCTGGTGCTTTTTCTACAATTTCCACTTTTCCCCTCCTTCGAAAACGCTCTTCTACTTACTCTTTAGTTTACCGGATGTAACGCTGATTTTTAAAAATAATGCTTGTTTACATTTTAATATAAATAAGATAAAAGATGCGAAGGATGACTGTTTCTGTTTATCTTCTCTTTTAGACTTGACAGGTTATGCTATACTTGATGTAAATCGTAACCGTTACGTTTTAACTATACATTTTTAATCTTGGAGCTGATGTTAGTGATAGATACTCTTTTTGTACTATTTTGTATTCTAATTATGCGGCCGATGTTGTTCAGTGTGCCGATTTTAAATAGACACGCAAAATATTCTGTTTTTTTATGAAAAATGATGGTCAAAATCTGGTACACTGATTACACTCATTTATTTAGTCATTTGAATTTGAAAGGAGAATATTCATGAGTAAGGGAGCCATTCATCACATTGAACTATATGTCTCCGATTTAGAACAGTCTACTCAATTCTGGGGATGGCTACTGGAAGCATTAGGCTACACTTCGTATCAAAAATGGGATAAGGGACAGAGCTGGAAACTGGAACAGTCTTATATTGTTTTCGTTCAGGCGGAAGAGCGCTTTTTGGATATCCCTTATCATCGTTGTCGAGTTGGATTGAATCATTTGGCTTTCCACGCTGACTCCCGTCAGCATGTGGATACACTGACTGAACAATTAAAAGAAAAGCATGTCCCTATTCTGTATACAGACCGTCACCCTCACGCTGGAGGAGAACATCACTATGCCGTCTACTTTGAAGACCCGGATAGAATTAAAGTAGAGCTAGCAGCATCTGAATAAAAAGACCCTCTCTATCGATTCCTTCTATTGATTCCTTGCTAACCGCTTGCACAAACCTAAAAAGAGCAAACCGAGAACCGGCTTGCTCTTTACTAAGTACATTTTTATTCGCTATTTGATTAATTGTTTAAAAATTCTAATTCGACTGTCTGTGTCAATACGTCTGTATAACTGTAGGATACTCGTTCAAATGCATTCTCTTCCTGATTCAATTCCACAATGAACACAGCAGGATACGTTTCTGATAAAATTCCTTTGCGTTCCGTTGTTTTCTTTCTTCCGGCTTGAGCTGTCAATCTAATCTCTTTCCCTAGATGACCGTCAAGATTTTGCTTAATACTTGCTATAGTAATTGGCATAATCTATTCACCTCACAAAGTTATAAGCACAGTATACCATAAAAATCCGAAAATTAAAAGTTTATTTGAAGAAGAAGGTTTGTTTCAAACCTTATCTTAAAAACTCATTTTTCTCTAATAAATACGTCTCAAGCTGTTTACACCGGTCAAATGCATTGATACCAACAGATTTTTATCGGATTATTTTAACAACCTCAAAATAATCTATCCTTCTTTCTCATCAATCCTTTAAAAATTAATGCTTATTTACAGTATTTTTACTTTATTTACCTATTCAATATGCAGATATTCTTCAACAATGCGTTAAAATGGTCAGTTTTCACTTATCAGGATAGATGACTAATTATCAGTCACTTTCCAGATCACTTATCTGTGATTTTCAAAGAACTTAACGACCGATAAAAGTAAAACCGAACATTACAAGTATCCCTAATTCATTTATATAGAAATTCTCTTCATTTCTTTTGAAAATAACCTCAAAAAAGACGAAGAACGCTCGAGGTTCTTCGTCTTAAGTGATTTATTTAAATGTTAAGGTGTTTTCTTATTTTAAAACTGTTAGTTGTTCAGCCACCAACGCATCTGATAGTCTGCCGAATTCTTTTAAGGACAGCGTTTCACCGCGTCTTTTAGGATCAATTTCAGCTTGGTCTAAAGCGCGCTGAAGCTTCTCTTTAATTTCTGGTTCTTTCCCGTAAGCTGACTGCAGGTTGTTCCATAGCGTTTTTCTTCTTTGAACAAATGCTGCTCGTGCGACTTGGAAAAAGGCTTTTTCGTCTTTGACCACAACTTCAGGTACTGATTTTCGACTCAGACGAATAACTGCTGATTCGACATTCGGCTGCGGCGTAAAGACCGTTTTCGGAACGATAAAGGCAACTTCTGCATCCATATAATATTGTACGGCGATTGAAAGCGAACCATAGGCTTTTGTGCTTGGTCTAGCTGAAAGGCGATTGGCAACTTCTTTCTGCATCATCAAAACCATACTGTCGATTGGCAGATTCGACTCTAAAAACCCTAGAATAATTGGAGTCGTTACATAATAAGGCAAGTTTGCAATGACGACTACTCGTTCAGCTTCTTTCAGATATTCTTCTTCAAAGGTTTTTAAATCGGCTTTCAATACATCCTGATGAATGATTTTTACATTCGGATAAGGAGACAGTGTATCCGCCAGCACCGGCAAAAGTCTATCATCGATTTCAAAAGCTATCACTTCTTTTGCTTTTTTAGCAATTTGTTCCGTCAAAGCCCCGATGCCCGGTCCAACCTCGATTACAGTCGTTTGGTCATCAATCTCTCCAGCAGAAACGATTTTTTCCAGTATGTTCGTGTCTACAATGAAGTTCTGGCCTAAACTCTTTTTGGCTGCCAGTTGATATTTATCTAATATCGCTTTTGTTCTGGCTGGGGTCGCAATGTCTTTAAATTCAGTCATTTGCTTCCTCCTTTCTAATGTCTTTTAACGTTTTTTCTACCGTATCCTGGGAAATACCAAACATGTTCAATCTCTTCTCCAGCTGCTTACCATTTGTATATCCAATTCTAAGAGCATCACCGAGTTTGATCCGCAATTGCTTGGCATTCGGACCGCCCATCAGTCCTTCCCGAAGTAAAAACTTGCGGTCGATTGTTGGGCTTTCGCCGACCTGTTCACTATATAAGCCGTCCAGTGCCGCTTGAATCGTTTCAATAGAAGCATGCTCGATACCGAGACTGCCTTTTTTGTTTGGTCTAGCTTCCTCTTGGCTTAAAAAGGCGTGTTTTATGCCTGGTACTCTTCGAGAAATAATTTTCCGGATTTTCTCTCCTGGGGCATCCGGATCCGTAAAAACGATTACGCCTCTTTTCTGCTGTGCATGTTCAATCTCAATCAGGGTCGCTTCATCAATAGCTGACCCATTTGTTTCAATTGTATCTGCATTGACAGCAAGCTGAATACGTTTTGTATCATCTCTGCCTTCTACCACAATGATTTCTTTGATTTTCTTCATCTTGCAGCTCCCAGTTTAACTCAATCTGAATAAACGATGTGCATTTTCAGTTGTTTGTTTTGCAACTTCTTCAACTGGCAAGTCTCTCTGCTTCGCAATTTCCTCGGCTACAAACCGTACGTAACTTGGTTCATTGCGTTTTCCGCGATAAGGAACAGGGGTTAGATAAGGGGCATCTGTTTCAATCAGCAGCTTCTCAAACGGTACAGCTTTCGCCACTTCTTTAACTTCAGGCGCATTTTTGAATGTCACGACTCCACTGAGTGAAATATGCATCCCCAAATCCAGAAATTTTTCCATCCAGTAAGTGTCAACATTAAAACTGTGCATGATTCCGCCAATGCTTTCAATGTTTTCCTCTTTCAAAATCTTATACGTGTCCTCTGTTGCATCTCGGTTATGGATACTGATCGGCAGATTCAATTCTTTCGCTACTCGTATTTGACGTCTGAATGCTGTGTACTGAGCTTCTCGCGGAGTATCCCAGTAATAGTCCAGTCCCATTTCCCCCATAGCTACTACGCCCGGGGTCTGCAGCTGCTGGATCAATTTTTCTTCCACTGCATCTGTATAAGTCTCTGAGTCGGTTGGATGCCAGCCGATGATAGCATAAACGCCTTCATAGTTATTGGTCAGCTCTAATGCTTTTTTTATTGTGGGTGTATCAAATCCTACGATTGCCATCTGATTGACCTTTTGTCTGCGCGCTTCTTCGATCAAAGCGGCTTCTTCGCCTTTAAATTTTTCAACGTTCAAATGCGTATGTGTGTCAAAAAACATTTTCTAATCTGCTCCTTTGAAAATCGGTTACCTTTATAGTAACAGATTGCCTTTTTTAGTGCACTGTTCAAAAAGAAAGAGCTAGGTTTCCCTAACTCTTTCTCATTGATATAATCAATGCTTCTTTATTCTTTAAGCAACAATGGATCCATTCGGCATATGTGCCGGTGCTTCAACCACTGTTAAGTTTCCTGCTTCATCTTCGGCAGAAAGAATCATTCCTTGAGAAATTTCTCCTCGCATTTTACGCGGCTTCAAGTTAGCAACAATCACGACTTTTTTGCCAATCAGCTGCTCAAAGTCCGGATAGTATTCTGCGATGCCTGAAAGAATTTGACGGTGCCCGCCTTCATCGTTCGCATCCAACCGGAATTTTAATAGCTTATCTGCGTTTTCTACGCGGTCACAGGAAATAATTTCAGCGACTTTTAATTCGACTTTATCAAAAACATCATACTTGATTTCTTTGTCTTTGACTGAAGATAGTTGAACCTCTTCAGGGTTCCAGGCTTCTTCAGCTTCTTCCTCAGAAGTGTTTCCGCTCATTGCTGCTTGAATGGCTTCAACTTCCTCTTCTTTGTCTAATCTCGGGAAGATTGGCTCGCCTTTTTGGACAACAGAAGCATCTGCTGGGAAATTGCCGAATTCCACAGTTTCCCAAGTCGTATGATCTTCTGAGACACCAAGCTGCTCAAAGATTTTTGCAGGGGTTTCCACTAAAACCGGCTGCAGTAAGATACCTGCTACGCGCAAGCTTTCAGCTAGATGAGCCATCACACTTGCTAAGTCTTCGCGGCTTGCTTCATCTTTTGCCAGTACCCACGGCTGTGTTTCATCGATATATTTATTGGTACGAGAGATCAGCGTCCAGACGGCTGTCAACGCAGAACTGAACTGCATTGTATCCATTTGCTGATTGAATTCTGCAATAGTTTGCGCTGCTGTTTCTCGCAATGTTGCATCAAATTCAGTTACATCCCCATTGTATGCCGGAACGTTCCCGTCAAAATACTTGTTGATCATGGCAACTGTACGGTTCAGCAAGTTTCCTAGATCGTTTGCCAAATCATAATTCATCCGGTTGACGAATTCTTCTGGTGTGAAGATACCATCACTTCCAAACGTCACTTCTCGCATTAAATAATATCTCAATGGATCTAGTCCGTAACGCTCAACTAAGAACTCAGGGTAAACGACATTCCCTTTTGATTTAGACATTTTTCCGTCTTTCATCAACAGCCATCCATGTCCAAAAATCTGTTTTGGCAACGGCAGATCAAGCGCCATCAACATAATTGGCCAGTAGATTGTATGGAAGCGCACGATTTCTTTCCCAACCATCTGTACATCAGCGGGCCAGTATTTCTTGAATTTCTCTGGCTGATCTTCAAATCCGCCTAGATCAGGGTCATAACCCAATGCTGTAATATAATTCGTCAGCGCATCGATCCAAACATAGATAACATGTTTAGGGTTGGACTTGATCTGTACCCCCCAGTCAAAGGTTGTACGTGAGACGGCTAGATCTTCCAATCCGGGCTTTATAAAGTTGTTGATCATTTCTTTTTTTCTGGATTCAGGCAGGATAAAGTCTGGATGATTATCGTAGTACTCTAATAAACGGTCAGCATATTTGCTCATCTTGAAGAAGTATGATTCTTCTTTCACCCATTCGACTTCATGTCCGCTTGGCGCAATTCCGCCCGTCACATTGCCGTCTGCATCTTTAAATACTTCTTCCAGCTGTGTTTCTGTAAAGAATTCTTCGTCAGATACAGAATACCATCCGGCGTAATCTCCCAGATAAATGTCTCCTTGGTCCAACAGTTTTTCAAAAATTTTAGCAACGACTTCTTTATGGCTACTATCAGTGGTACGAATAAACTGATCATTTGAAATGGCCAGTGTTTTCCATAGTTCTTGGATTCCTTCTGCCATTCCGTCCACATATTCCTGCGGAGTCTGACCCAGTTCTTGTGCTTTTGTTTCAATTTTCTGACCATGTTCATCTGTACCTGTCAGATAAAATGTATCATAACCCTGCAGACGTTTGTACCTTGCAACAACGTCACAAGCAATTGTAGTGTAGGCATTTCCGATATGCAGTTTTCCGCTGGGATAGTAAATCGGAGTAGTAATGTAAAAAGCGTTCTTATCAGACAAAATTGTGTCCTCCTTGATGATTAACCTATTTATTTTGAGTGTATCTGAATTTAACCGGTCAAGGATACTCGAATACCCATTCAAGCCATCCTCCTGTGTTCATTGATATACTTACACAGTATAGCATACAACCACCCTAGATTGAAGATGAGAACCGCAACCGTGTGTTAGGAATTGGAGTTGGATTGTATATCCTGAATCAGCTCCTGAAAATTGGAGACAATTGTTAGATGAAACAGGAGAAAAGTGGATAGAAAGCCCCCTGCATGATAAAGATATAAACGAAACGACTGATGAAATAAAAAAACCTCACTGGCATATAATAATTTCGTTTACTAACAAAAAAAGCTATAAACAAGCGTTATATATCTCTGAAATGCTGAATGCACCAGAACCAAAAAAAGTTGCTAGTTTACAAGGTTCAGTTCAATATTTGTGGCACAGAAACAATCCTGAAAAGTATCAGTATGATAAAAGTGAAGTTGTTGCTCATAATGGTTTTAAATATCGTCAATATTTAACAGATGTTGGAGTAGATACGGATGTCATTCTGCAAGAAATAGTGCAATGGATTCGTGAATCTAACTGTTATGAATATGGGGATTTAGTTGATTGTGCTGTATCTGAAAAGTTCGATGATTGGTTTCCTACCGTTAGAAGTCAAACGATCTTTTTAACTGCTTATCTACGCTCTAATCGGCATAAGCCTTTTAAAAAAATAGATAGAGAAACTGGAGAGATATTGGAATGATGGATAGAGAAAAAGAATTACAAGCTGAAATTAAAAATTTAAAAAAAGAGAATGAAGAATTAAAAAAGCGAATTGAGAGATATAGGGAAATTGAAGTGGAATTATCAACGGAAGTTGATTTACTGAGAAATGGAATTATTGAATAATAAAAGCCTCCTGACGAAAGTCGAAGGGGGTTTTTATTTTGGTTTGAGGCTTGCATACCTACTGAAAAAGTAGGGCAGCAAAACGTCAAACAGGTATCAGCTAATTGCACCATAAGGGTGCGCTGATACTCGGCTCAAAAGAGCCGACAGAGCCGTCTGCAAGACCCCTCGGCGAGCCCACCTTTACGAAGTAAAGTATAGTGGGTTATACTTTACATAGAAGTAGTCACCGAATTCCAGTTAGAAACTATTTTGTAACTACGTTTTGAGGAGGAGTAAAATGCTTTCCTACGTCCGACATTACCCACTAGCGATAGCTAAATTAATGTGTCTGTGCTCCCCTAAAATCTGCTGATTTATTACTGACTAACACAGGAGGTTTTTTTTATGGGACAGACAATCATATCTGCTATTGGTGTTTATATTTCCACCAGTATCGATTATTTAATTATTTTGATTATTTTATTTGCACAGCTATCACAGAATAAACAGAAATGGCATATTTATGCGGGGCAATATCTAGGCACAGGCTTACTTGTAGGGGCGAGTTTAGTTGCTGCTTATGTCGTCAATTTCGTGCCTGAAGCATGGATGGTTGGATTGCTTGGTTTAATCCCTATCTATTTAGGGATTCGCTTTGCAATTGTTGGAGAAGGTGAGGAAGAAGAAGAAGAGGAAGAAATTATTGAAAGATTAGAACAAAGCAAGGCAAATCAACTGTTTTGGACAGTTACATTGCTGACAATTGCGTCTGGCGGAGATAATTTAGGTATCTATATACCTTATTTTGCTTCGTTAGATTGGTCACAGACCCTCGTGGCGTTGCTTGTGTTTGCAATCGGCATAATTATCTTTTGCGAGCTTAGTCGGGTGCTATCCTCTATTCCGTTAATATCCGAGACAATTGAAAAATACGAGCGAATCATTGTGCCCTTAGTATTCATTCCACTTGGACTATACATCATGTATGAAAGTGGTACGATAGAGACTTTTCTGAACTTTATTTTATAGATAAAAAAGCCCCTTAAAGGTACTTACCCCTTAAAGTTAGAGTTTAATATTATGCAGCCTCTTGGCTGGTTTGAGTTCGGTATTCCACTGGACTTAGGCCAGCCAATTTTTGTTTTCCACGAATAGTGTTGTACCACTCAATATACTCTTCGATTTCTTTTTTGAGTTCCTCATACGCCTTCAAAGGCTCTCCGTGATACATTTCTTGTTTCATAATGCCAAAAAAATTCTCCATCGCCGCGTTATCAGAACACGTTGCTTTACGAGACATACTTTGAAAAACCTTGTTTTTCTTCAAATAAGTTCTCCATTTTTTGTATTGATAATGCCAGCCTTGATCGGAATGAATCGTCGTACGCACTGTAGCGTTGTTTTTAACTACCTGAACAGCTTCCTTTAGTGGATGTATTACTAAATCCAAAGTTGGATGATGACTGAGGCCATAAGAAATGACTTCTCCATTATATAAATCCATAATAGGATTGAGATAGAGTTTATAGCCTCCAAGACATTTGAATTCCGTAATATCTGTCACTAATTTTTGTAAAGGATAAGGAGTAGTAAACCGTCGGTTTAGAAGGTTTTTCGCAACTTTTCCTACTGTTCCTTTGTAAGAGTTATATTTACGTGTTTTACGGGTGAACTTAGTACACTTTTAAGTGGAGTTCTTTCATCAATCGATAAACTTTTTTATGATTGCTTTTGATTCCAGTCTTATTCAACTCTTTCGTGATGCGCTTGTATCCATATCGCTCTTTGAAGTGATAAAATAGCTCGGAAATAGTTTCTTTTAAGAATAGATTCTGATCTGCTTTGTTCCATCGCTTTACATGATAATGATACGTAGCTTCAGGAATGCCTACTACTACAAGTACATCCTTTAGTCTGTATCCTTCTTCTTTGAGCTCGAACGCCACCGTTGCTTGTGCTTTTCGAGAAAGGCATTCGGATTCTTCTCGTAAGCTTCTAATTTTTTTAAGTAAGCATTCTCCAATCGGAGAAGCTCATTTTCCCGTTCCAGTTCTTGTTCTCTAGATAATTTATTTTGATCTTTAACTGTTTTTTTCTTTGGTTGCTTAGACATAGAAGATCGCCCCTTGGCTTTAGGTTTCAGGCCTTCTATTCCTTCTTGATGAAACGCTCTATTCCAGTTCGCAATCATAGAAGATTCTCTGATTCCGAAGGAATCAGCCGTTTCTTGATAAGAAGCACCTGTTCGTTTCATAAAGTGTAATACATCTAATTTAAAATGAACAGAGTAGACTTCTTTAGATTTTTTACGCTTTAATCCATCTTCTCCAAAACGTTGATACAGCTGAACCCACTTTTTAACAGGTGTTTTACTAGGTAATCCGTATTTTTTCGCTAGTAACATATACCCTAAAGGTCCCTCCCGATATTCATTTACAATTCTTAACTTGAATTCAAAGCTATATTTTGCCATACAAAAAACCCCCAGAAGTTAGATTGTTTACTCTAACTTCTGGGGGTCGGTACCAAATGGGGCTTTTCTTATATTTTTTTGAATCCTAACTTCAAAACCTCAGATACGTTTTTTTACCGCTAATTCGCCAAACCAAAGAATGGAGTGTGTGTCAAGTTGTTGTAGGAAATCTCTAGAATCGCTTTTTCCTTTTATTGTTTTTCGCTGTTTACTGAGGGAGAAAGGCTCTGCGAGCCTTTCTCCCTCAGTAAACAGCCTTAAAATCTTTTTATTTTAGTACTTTAGCCAATTGTCCAAGAGCGTGAGAAGACGCACAGCGCTTTCCAATCCTGCCTTCAATCACACCGATTGAGTTTCTAGTTTTGGATTTTTTTAGTAATGTACGGAGTATCCCCTTGAATTCAGGGATAAATTCCTGTTTAAAAGCAGGGATCGTTTCGGTTAACGCTTGTAAAAACAACCCATTCTTACGAGCCGAGATAATAGCTGCTAGGTTACCTGCACCTTTCTGTCCGAATCCACGACCTTGTCGTTTCATGCGATAACTATAGGGACGGTGGTTACTCTCGCAAACCCCAATCCCTTTTCGAAGAGGAAGATAACGTAAGTGAAGTCCCTTTAAACTGTCCCAATTTCGATCCAAGTAGCTGAGTAATTTTGTCAGTTCAAGCTCATATTCAGTTCTGCGGTAATCGTCTTGAATGCGATCATTCGCTTGAGAAATCACTGCACAAATCCTGGCATAATCCCATTTTCTAACAGCTGAAATCATCTGATAAGACAGTTCCTTATCGAAAGACAAGCGCTGTTTGATTTTTTGATTCACATGATAGGCATCTCGAAAGTGTTCGTGTCGTGCGCATTTCCCAATGATCGAATCAAATTTGTCCTTCTCGTAGCCACTACCTCCATCACTATTTGAAATGATGACTGTATTCCGAAGATCATAGGTCGCTTCAATCCACGCACTCGCTCGTTTAAAAGCCTCTTGGCTTGATTCTGTACTTTCAAACATCATGGAATTCACTAGAACAGGACGCTTTCCTTTTTTCTCCACACCTTCATGAATCTGCACACGATGAAGCTCCGCACGTTCTTTTCCTTTACGTCTAGTCAAAAGCAGACCATCCCCTTCAATAAATAGAACAGGTGCTTTTCTCTTCTCTTTCATCATGGTTTCATCAGACAACGGTTTCTGTTCTGTCCATTCTTGAACTTTTTGACCGACACGTTGGGTAATAGAGTGAATAGCTGAATGACTTAAAGAAAAGTTGGTTAATAAGTTAATCGCATCGGCAGCTTTACGATAAACTCCATCTGAAGCCATTTGAGCTGCCTTCATTTCTACCAATGGAGAATTTCTTGAACGAGAAGACAACTGTAAAAACTTATCCAGCGGGATAAGGCTTTTTTCTCCTTTTTTACGCACACGTCTACGTGAAAACTCAACCGTCCCAAAGGTAAATTGCATCGTACGCTTTCTTACACTATCAATCTCGTACCCTTGATCTTTGTACGATTGAATACACTTTTTGTCTAAGCGCTCTATGCATTCTTGAAAGCATTCTTCAGCTTTTTGCCTGAAAAGCTCCTCAAATAAGATTTCTGCCTCTAAAAATGTCGCTGATCCTTCCAATATTTCCATCATTTGTGCTATAATTTTCATCGTAAAGAAGTCCTCTTTCTCTCTAGTTTCTGCAAATTCTAGATTAAGGGTCTTCTTTCTTTTTGTCTACCCTATATTTTTCTACTTCCTACATAAACTTTACACATAGAAAACCTGATAGAACTCTGCAAAAAAATCAGCATGATGATCTCTTGACTGATCATCATGCTGATTTCTTTTTAAAAACGCCTCTATTCAATGATTGTGCTCTGTCTCCTCTGTCTTGTTTGCTTCTTGATCAACTTGACGATCAGGAATGACAAACCAGATCATAATGGTTAACCCCACAGTCAGTACGCTTAACATCAGTTTGATGAGCGGCAGCGGCGCAAAGTAAATCGAAATTGCCATCAGCACATAACTGTTCAGCAGGATTTTCCACTTTCGGTTTCTGGGAATCGATTTTGTTTCTGCATAATCGGCAACAAAAACTTGATACAACTTCGTCTTTTTCAGCCACTTGTCAAATCTGCTGGAACTGTGGGCAAAACAATAACCGGACAACAATAAAAATGGGGTTGTCGGCAGCACCGGGAGCAGTGCCCCTAACGCACCTAATGCAAAAGAAACCAGTCCACAACTTACGAGTGCTATACGTTTCATTTTATCAAACCTTTATCTTGATTTTTACTTCAGTTGCCTTCGTATACATAATTGCACTGTGTTTTTTCAAACTTCACTTTGAATTAAGGAATCAGATTTAATTTCTTCAATCCTTTTTCTATGCCGTCCTCCGATACGTCTGCAGTGATCATATCCGCCACTTGCTTCAGTTCTTTCCAGCCATTCCCCATTGAAACGCCAGTACCGACATATTGAATCATTTCCATATCATTTAAGCTGTCACCGAATGCATAAGTATCTTCTTTTTTTATTCCCAGTTCTTTAATGATGCGCTCAATTCCGGTGGCTTTTGAAATGCCTGAGCTGATGACATCTACCGTATAGTCATTTGATCGAGCGAAATGCAGCTCCTGGAAACGCTCTCTATATGCAGCTTCTTCCTTTTCACTAACTTCAAGGATCACTTGGCAGATCGCTTGATCTTTATAATCTTCAGGTTTAGGCGGCTTTCGGATTAGACGGCTGAATATAGACATCTGAATTTTATTTGGTACTAATTTCCCAATTCCTTTCAAAACTTTTAAGATCGAACTTCGTCTAACTAGCGAAATAAATGAATTACTATAAATCTCTTCCGTTCCACATAGAACGATGCCTTTTCTATCCTCAGCTGCTTGATCCATCAGTCTCTTTAGTACATCGTCTTGGATCGGATTTGTAAAAATCGGTTTGCCTTCCAATACGATACGTTGACCATTCATGGCAATATAGCTGTCGATGTCTAATTCTTCTCTGACTTCTTCTAATAGCATGGTTGCACGACCCGTTGCAATGACCGGCAAAACGCCTTGTTTCTTTAAAGCTTTGATCGCTCTTTTTGTCGATTCCGGAATGTAGTTTTGTTTGGAAACCAAAGTTCCGTCAATATCGAAAAACACGACTTTCTTCATGAATAAGCTCACTTTCTACAAAGAGATTTTTATGTTCACTCTTTTCAAAACTATTGGTAGTAATCCTATTTCTATTGTACCATTCTAACGAACTACTTCATAACAAATAAGAATGATCCAAGAGAGTGATCTCACTCTGTAAAACAGACAGAACGCTCATAAAAAGATGAAAAGATTTTCCAAAAAGCAAAAAAAGACTTATACACTGGGCATAAGTCTGAATTGAATGATTTCTTTTATATTGTCTTTCAACATTTGATCATTTTTTTGAAAGTAAAATTACGGATGGTCTCCCGATTTAATTAACTGATATTTACGCTCACTTGCTGTCTAGATCAATCCTAAAATGAAAATCAAAGCAATCGCAGCAGCTGTTTGAATCATGCCGACAGAGAGACCGTAAAATATGAAACGAGGACCTTCTTTAATAAACTTGCTTAAATCTAATCTAAGACCGATAGCTGCCAAAGCCGTAGCTTCAAGCCATGAACTGATATAGTCGGTTGTTTCTGCAATTTCTCCGGGTATTGAAAAGACACTATTCGCGATACAAATGATTAAAAACCCAATAATATACCAGGGAATCGGAAGCTTTCTGCTGTATGTTTGTTCTGCTGCAGTAGAGGTTGTCTTCTTTACTTTCCTTTCAAAAAGTATAACGACGACCACTAGAAACAAAATTCGAGTGATTTTAAAAAGCATCGCATAAGTGACGGTTTCAGGATTGATCAGACTGGCTCCTGCCACCACTTGCCCAACTGACTGAAGCGTTCCTCCAAGCAGGGCGCTTTTACTTAATAGATGATCTCCGAAAACAGCTAATCCAAGGAATGGCAAGGTCAGCATCATAACTGTTCCCTGCAGATTGACCAAAGTAATGATCTGTCCTTTTTCTTCGTCATCTGCATGAATGGCTGGTGCAATTGCTCCAATAGCCGAGGATCCGCACACTGCATTCCCGCCGGCCATCAACAGTGTCATTTTTTCACTGAATCCCATTTTCTTTCCGATCCAGTAGGCTGCACCGATCGTCACTGACATCATACAGATGACGTAAAGTACACCTCTTACCCCGATCTGGCTGATCGTTCCAAACGTTACCGTAAACCCGAGCAGAACGACCGCATACTCAAGAAATTTGCTTTCTGCAAACTTAGTTCCTTTAGCTAAACCTGCCTGTCTGAAAAAAGTATTGCCTAACACAATACCGAATAAAATAGCGAGTGTAGATCCGCCAAGCTGCGGTAAAAGTGTTCCTCCGATTCTGGCAAGTACGGCTACTGCAACAGCCAATCCTAAACCGGGAATAATCGGACGTAGTGTTTCTTTAAAACTATGCATTCAATCTTTCCTTTCAGTAAACAACTATTTCACCAAGAACGTTTCCTCTTTTCACAAAACAGCTGTCTTTTTGACACAATCCTGTTTTATTATACTATGAATCTGCAAAATTATTATATGAAAATTTTATTCTCTAACAATAATATCCAATTTATACACAAAACAACCTGATATCAATAAAATCTAGATATCAGGTTGCTGCATAATTTTTCTTTCCCTAATCGTCCGCTTAAAAGGTGCTGCTTTAGTGTTTCTTTCTTGCTGCTGCGACAACATCGAGATGATATTAGTCTACATCTCCTGGATTTGCCCAGATCAGTTCGCTTAATGCTTCCAGCAGGTCAGGATCAATGTCCAGCGCCAGCAGTCCACTAATGACTCGTGCACTGTTTCGGCTTTTCTTCACTGTTGCATAGATTTTTTCTTTAAGACTTGTCGATAACTGTGCTCGATCCAAGAATTGGAAAATTTCTCCGTACATATCATTGCGTTTAGCTGATACACCACGGAATCTGACGAAATACCAAGAGTCAATGTCTTGTTCAGGGATTTCCACAGTGGTAAACTTCCCTTTTTTCGTTACAGTAGCGTCCACTTTCTGATCTTTCACAAACACCTCCGGTTCTTCACTATAAGAGAAACCGACAAAGGTTAAAGTGAATTGACGCTTTTCAGGCAGACACTCCAAGTCTCCTTCAGGTTGGTGAATCTGGAAAATCGACCAGTCTGTGTCTTCTTCATGCCATTTCAGAGAAAGTTTTGTTGTAGCATGTTCATTATTTTTCCCTAATCCGTCGTCTTCGTATAAAGTGAAGTTCCCATCCGCACCGGCAAAGATACGAATATCCATATTTTCCGGATTCGCGACACAGTTTTCAGCTGATTGATCCATTGGAATGATTCCGCCCGCTTTTGCAAACACAGGCATTGTAGAAACAGGACGATAGACATCCAAGATTCTTCCACCTTCGTAGACTCGACCGTTAAAGAAGTCGATCCACATTCCTTCAGGCAGCCAGGTTTTTACTTGTGCCAGTCTCAAATCGCCTTTTAGTGGTTCGGTGATCGGCGCAACCAGCAACTGTGTTCCAAAGTAGTATTGATTCGGCACTTCGTACGCTTCATCTTCCCAAGCATGATGATAGTACATTGGACGAATCAGCGGGAAGTTGTCTGCACTTGTCAGGACGTTCATCGTATACAGATAAGGAATCAGTTTGTGACGCAGCTGCATAAATCGTGTAACGATCCGTTCTGCTTTTAATCCATATCTCCATGGTTCTTTACCACTAAACTCACCATCTTGACTGTGCAGACGGTTGATTGGCGAAAAGACGCCGAACTGGACCCAGCGGATAAAGAGCTCGCTGTCTTTGACACCGCCGATATGTCCGCCGATATCATGACTCCACCAGTTATAGCCGACATTAGAGGCTGTTGCAGTAAAGTATGGCTGGAAGCTCAGTGCATTCCAGGTAGAAGCCGTATCACCTGAGAAGCCGATTGGATAGCGGTGCGACCCTAATCCTGCATAGCGCGAAAAGATCAGTCCGCGGTTTTCTCCTCTGCTGTGATCCAGGAAGTGATAGTGGTTCAGCATCCATAAAGGATCCAGTCCTTCAACTTTTGTGACACTGCCCTGCTGCCAGTCGATCCACCAGAAATCTACTCCGATTTCTTCATGTGGATGGTGCAGATATTCAAAATAAGCATTCAGAAATTTGGGATCTGCAATATCAAAATTAATGGGTTCGTTGTTTTCATAGTCTACGTCCATTTCTTTTGCCATCGGTTCATACAGCTCTTCAAAAGGCTGTACACCGTTGGCCGGATGCAGGTTCAAAGTTGTCTTCATCCCTTTTTCATGCAGCCAGCTCAGAAATTCTTCTGGCTCTGGAAACAGCTCTTTGTTCCACGTATATCCGGTCCATCCTGATCCATACTCAGATGGAACGTCTGTCAGATGCCAGTCCATATCCAATACCGCCACAGAAAACGGAATTCGCTTTTCTTCAAATTGATTGATCAGACGCTTGTATCCTGATTGAGAATAGGCGTAATACCGACTCCACCAGTTTCCAAGCGCATATCTAGGAAGCAGCGGTGTATGACCGGTCAGATGATGATAGTCTCTCAACACACCTAGATAATCGCGACCGTACCCTAAGAAATAGATATCGACAATGTCATTAGACCTCTTTTCGACCCAGCCATTATCTAACAGTTTCATAGAATTGCTGTCATCAATAATGGAGAATCCATTTTTGCTCATCAAACCTTCTTCTAACTCGATTGGACCGTCAGAAAAGTCCAGCGTCCGGGCTGTTCCTTTTAACGTATCCGGCTTATCTCCAAAATACCATGTACTGTGGTAAAGGCTGTAATTCCCTAATGCCTCAATATTTAAATTATTCTTAGTAAATCCGCCCTGTTCTTTATGAAAATTCAAGTGAACATGCGAAGTAATGATCTCAATAAATTCTTCAGTTTCTTTCAGTTTGAACTCTGGTGTTTCAAAATCTCGATTCAATACTGTCTGCGTGGAAGCATCCTCAAACGCTCCACTTGGATCATATTCTAATCGAATCATCGCTGGTGTCAGTACTGTAAAACGGTACTGTTCCCATACGACAATGGCGTCTTCCGATGCTTTAGGTTGTGCATTAATTCTGAATGTTTCTTGTCTTTTGGTTACCAATAGTCGTCTTCCTTTCCGCAGTGTCTATCATTTATAGTTTATCATAACTAAAAGTTGAGGCGAACTGCTTTGCATACACCCAATTTTTGGATTGACTGATAAACTCTTTCTAGTCTGTTTTAACATAGTCAGGCTGCATTTAAAAGGATCTGGAAAGAATTATCGCCGGAAGCGTTGACGAATGATTTTTTATAAATTATACTAAACTTCAAATCAATTACAACTATTGCGATGAACTGGCGCAGTAATGAGTCTGTCCCTATAAAGAAAAACAACTAGAGAGCGAATGGCTGGTGAAAATTCGTATAAACAGACATCATGAAATACACCACGGAGCATACCTTTACAGGCGCGACCCAGCGTTATGGGTATGAGTGAAAATGAGGAATTTCCTTCATTTTAATCAGGGTGGTACCACGGCAGCGTTCGTCCCGGTAAAAAGCATCGGCTTTTTATGGGGATTTTTTTATGCTGATTTTTAGTAAATGAATAAAGGAGGTGGTTGTATTGGATGACGTTGAGTATATGAAGCATTTTGGCGTGTATGGAGTATCGATCTTGGATGATCGGCTTTTATGTATTGAGAAAAATTCCGGTCCCTATCAGAATCGGTATGATTTGCCTGGCGGCAGCCAGGAGCCTGGAGAAGGCCTGACGGAGACACTGGTCAGAGAAGTAAAAGAAGAAACAGGCCGCACAGTTCTCCAGTATGACCAGCCTCGTATATACGATACTTTTGTCCATCCCGTTGGACGACCGACAGGAACACACCATATATTTGCGCTATATACCATTACGGTCAGCGAGACTGCTGAAGCGCTCATAGAAACCGTTGTTGACGGACTGAATGATTCAAACGGCGCTGGATGGATCAACTTGGCAGATCTGAACATGGAAAATGCTTCTCCGCTTATCTTAAAAGTGATAGACGAATGGCAACAAAACAAGGCAGTTTTGGATAAAAGTTCTTTTGAACAATGGACGATCAAAAAATAGACAGATGATGATTAGGAGATGAAGTATGAATATTTTAGATGAATTGGAATGGCGCGGTGCCATTAACCAACAGACAGATGAAGACGGATTAAGAGAACTGACAAATGAAAAGAGTGTCGCATTATACTGCGGGATAGACCCTTCCGGAGACAGTATGCACGTCGGGCATTTGATTCCCTTTATGATTTTGAAAAGATTTCAATTAGCAGGACATAGACCGGTGATCGTTATCGGCGGCGGAACCGGCTCGATCGGTGATCCAAGCGGGAGAAACTCTGAGCGTGTCTTGCAGACGATGGATAAAATTACTGAAAATGCTGAAAAACTCAGCTCACAAATGCGCAGTCTGTTTGAAGCAGGATCTGAACAATCCGGGATCAAACTCGTCAACAACTATGACTGGTTGAGCGAGCTCAGCTTCTTGGACTTCTTGAGAGACTACGGTAAAGAATTCAACATCAATACGATGCTGGCAAAAGATGTTGTGGCAAACCGTATGGACACGGGAATTTCCTTTACAGAATTCAGCTACCAGATTATTCAGTCTGTCGACTTCCTGCACTTATTCCAAAATGAAGACGTTCAGCTGCAGATCGGCGGTTCTGATCAGTGGGGCAATATCACAGCTGGTCTAGACTTGATTCGTAAAAAAGAAGGATCCGAAGCAAAAGCTTTCGGATTAACCATTCCTTTACTGCTGAAAGCAGACGGAACAAAATTCGGCAAGTCAGCGGACGGTGCGATCTGGCTGGATCCTGAGAAGACAACTCCTTACGAATTTTACCAGTTCTGGTTCAATCAAGATGACCGCGATGTCGTCAAATACTTGAAATACTTTACATTCTTGTCTAAAGAAGAAGTGGATGCTTTAGCAGAACAAGTGGAGACAGAACCGCACAAGCGAGCTGCACAAAAAGCCTTAGCCGAAGAAATGACCCGCTTCGTTCACAGTCAGGAAGCACTGGATGAAGCCATCCAAATTTCCAAAGCACTATTCTCCGGCGAGATTCAAGACCTGACAGCAGCTCAGATTGAAGCGACCTTTAAAGATGTGCCTTCTTCAGAAGCTCCAAAAGGCGAACACAATTTAGTAGAATTCTTAGTTGATACTACTGGAATTGAACCATCTCGCCGCCAAGCCCGTGAAGATATCAAAAACGGTGCGATTACAATCAAAGGTGTAAAAGTTCAAGACGTCGACTATGTTCTTTCAGAAAAAGACAGTTTCGACAACCGCTTCGTGATCGTCCGCCGAGGCAAGAAGAAATACTTTTTGGTGAATTTGACAGATTAAATAGCGAAAATAGTAAAAGCCTTACTCATCTATTTTGACGAGTAAGGCTTTTTTGATGTGGAAATTCAGCTAAAGAACCCGGTGATTGCTTCCCAGATCGAACGGAAGAAATTTCCGATTTGTTCAAATAGTCCGCTCTCTTCTGCTTGCTGGAAGGCATCGCTGAATCTAGAGCGAATGTCACTGGATAATTTTTCCAGTTGTTCTCTTACTTGTGCTGAGTCGATTGCGCCCGTCTGCTGGTACTGTTCAAAGAACGCTAATAAGCGGTCCAGCTGTTCTTGGGAAATGGCATTTTGAAGATTATTGTTTGCCAGTGCATCATTTATGATCTGTTCAATCTCTTCTCTTGTTGCCAGCTGTTCTTGCCCTTCTTTAAGCTCTGCCAACTGTTGTTTGATTTCAACGATCGCTTGGTCGAATCTGGATGTATCGAATGCTTCTTCACCGCTGTTCTCCTGAGCAATCTGATTTGTCGTTTCTAACTCTTCTTGCGCCACTTCCATGCGGTCTTGATCCAACTCTTCCCCGTTAACGTCAAAAGCTTTGTAGATTCCTGTTAAGGCACTTTCACCGGTTACCGGACGGATACTCGCAACCATGATCGTCACATCTTCTACTCCGGCAGTGATCGCTGCATTTGCGTACTGTTCTTGTGTAATTTCAGTAATATCGTCTGGGGTTTGAATGATGACATTGACACCTTCCCCCTCATTTTCTCGCTGTACGAGTACTGAAGAAATCATGCTGGCTGTATTTCCTGATCCGGTCCCTAAATATGTCTGCAAGTCTTCTCCTGTAACATCTACACTCGCTACATTCTCCATGCTGTCGATCTCTAAAATCTCCGCTGTCTCCTGAATCTGCGTTTCATTTAAGCCGCCGCCATAGACATACGTCGGCAAGCCCCACGCTTCATCTACTACACTGGTGTCGATTCCTTCTGCAGCCTCTGCCTGCTGCATTCCTCCAGACAGTATTGCTGTCGTCAATGTGATAGCTGCAATGCCTTTTGAAAATAATTTTGTAAAATGTTTCATCTTTCGAGCTCCTTCATAGTGTATTTTATATGAAAGCTTTTTTTATAAATAACCTCTTGATGTTGCTGTAAGTATATCATTCCAAAATAGTTATTTTTAAAAATTCACAAAATCTACAGTAATTCTTAAACTTTATCTCCTAATTTAAAACGTATTATCTCAATTCAACTCAAAATAGACAAATAAGAGCAGCTGTCTTCGCGAGGAAAATAGCTGCTCTTATAGTCTTAAATAAATATCCTTATATCAGCTGATTTTTATTCTGCTGCTTCGGAAGTTTCATTGGAAGTTTCAATCGGAACGTTGGTTATACGCCAAGGCTGCGTTCTTTCGATATCATATTCATTATCTCCTGAGTAAGCAAGATCTACCATTACCTCATCTGTATCCAAAGCCGGCCAGACAACAGTTGCGGTGAAATAATATCCTTCATCATCTTTTCCTTGCGGCATATTTCTTTCTGCCAGCGGTACAATAAACTTGATGGAATCATCATCTATTTCATCAAGCCTTTTTTCATTAAAACTTCCGGCAATCGGTGTCAGATAATAATCGATCGGATAGTAACGCTGATTCTCGAATAACAGAGTCGGTGCGTAGGCTGAGAACTGATTATAGCCGTATGAATCGTCATTATCTTTTCCTCTGGCGCCAATTCCGGGTATATGTGCTAAAGCATCATACATGGCTCTCTCTTCTTTCGTTGTAGAGACTTTGATTCGTCCGACAAACAAGTCATCTACTTGACGAATCGACTCGATCTCAACAGCCCCATGTTCTGTATCGACTGAATCCGGGAAAGCTGCTTCAGCTCCTTGTGCTTCCGGAATGTTCTGTTCTGTTATTTCTGTTACCACTTCTTCTGAAGCCGGTGTGAACCGCAACTCGACCCTTCTATTTTGCGCACGCCCTTCTTCGGAATCATTGCTGGCTACCGGATCACGGAAAGATTCTCCTTTCACAATGACTTCGTCAAATACCGACAGATCGGTCAGCGAATCCAGCCGCTCTCTGACCGACTCCGCTCTTTTTTCTGATAGTTCCTGATTATATTCTTCTGTATGTTCATTGTCCGTATGTCCTATAATTTCCAGATTGCCGCTATCAGAACCGGCTAATTCAGTTAAGGCAGAGTTTAATTCTGCATCTGCGTTATCAGACAGTTCAGAAGAATCGAATTCAAACAAGACATCACTATCCAAGGTCAGCGCGGAATACTCGACTTTGTCTACTCGAGTGACGGTACTTTCCAGGTTTTCCTGATAAGTTTCCAGCGGTTCTTTCCTAGCTTGAACAGTATCAAAAGTCTTGTCCCATTTTTCAAACTGAACACTGTTCAATTCCATTTCAACGATATCTTCTACAGAAGGAACCACATCTTCTGCTGCTTCTGCCGGTTCCTGAGGATTTTCCATTGTCGGTATATTTGCTGATTCCCTTTCGACAACTGGAACATTTTCGACCATACCGATCTGACTGAATAAAACTTGTACTTCATCCGATTCAGGAGCAGCAAACGTCACAAAATGTCTGACCGGATCCCGATCAGCTCCTGCTGTCATCTGCATATTCCGGCTGCCTTCTCCTACAAACGTATGTAAAGCTTGATTCAAGGATGTATCGACAATAGGGATCAGCGCCGGATGAAACACTTCCATCTGCTGAGAATCCACTAAGCGAATATCATAACCTTGTTCAGATGAAATGCCCTCTCCTGTAAAGACATCTATATCGAATAGACGATCAAATGGAATTTCGGTCTCTGCCTCTGTATCCATGGTAACAGGGAGAATTGCATATTCTCCTTCCTTAACAAGCGGACCGACGTCAAAGGTCAAGGTCACTTCAGATTTTTCGGTGGAATCCCATATCGTTCTTTCTACGGTAACTGGCTCTGCATCTGAGTTTTTCTGCTCTTCAGCAACTTCTGTATCTGCTGAACCTGCTGAATCTGTCGATTCCATACCTTCTGTTTGTGCTTCTTCTGTCGCTGTTGCTTTTTCTTCACCGGTCTGTGCTGCTTCCTGGCTGCAGCCGGCTAACAGCAATAGACTTAATACGCTGATCATTTTTTTCTTCATCATTATTCTCCTGTTATCTATTTTTAACTCTTTATTATTTTATCATAAAATAAACAGTCGTTAAATCAAGAACCTTAATTTTAAAATGCTTTTAAAATATTCCAGTTCTGATATTCCGAATTAGGATTATTATATTACTCATAAGTAAAAAGCACGTTCTCAAAATTGGGCCATTTGAGAACGTGCTGATTGTTTTAATATTTACTTGCAGCTCTATTGTCATTAAAGGGTATTTAAAGCTTCTTCAATTGGATCGTCACCGCTGGTCACATCAAACGACTGAAGATAGGTTTTTGGATTATCCAGAGCCTTCACGATCAGCTCTGCCACATCTTCTCTAGGGATGGTGATTGGATCTGTGAACTCAGTCAAAGCTCTTGTGATAGATACTTTTCCAAGACCCATTTCGTTTTCCAGCGCGCCTGGTCGTACGATTGTATATTCTAAATCGCTATTCATCAGAAATCTATCTGCATAGTGTTTAGCTGCATAGTACGGTTTCATATCGTCGTTCCAGTTGTCTCTGACGTCTGCCTGGAATGCACTAACCATGATGAACCGCTTGATATTCATGTCTTCTGCAGCTTCCATAACTTTCACTGCACCGTCTAAGTCGATCAGCATCGTTTTATCGGTTCCTGTGCTCCCGCCGGATCCAGCTGTAAAGACGACTGCATCGATTCCGTCCATTTGTTTTTTGATATCTGATACAGAACTTTCAAGATTTCCTAATCGTGCTTCTACATCTTTATCTTGAAATTTATCGACTTGTTCTTGTTTTCTAACAAAGGCGATAGGCGTGTGAGTATCGTTTTCCTTTAATTTATCTACTAAAAGCGTTCCTATTTGACCATTTGCTCCAACGACTAGTACGTTCATTGACTGCTCGCTCCTTATTAAAATAATTTGATACACTTACTTTAACAAAGAAATCGAAATTAACCAATTATTGTGACTGTCACGGTTCAGCCAGCTGATAACTCAGCAATGTAGGACGACCGGTCTGAGGGTCTGTAACGATACTCGCTTCAATATCAAACACTTCTCTCAGCGTGTCAGGGCACATTACTTCCTCTGGCGTACCCGTTTTAATAATCTTGCCATCTCGCAGAGCAATGAGATAATCTGCAAATTTAGCGGCGTGATTCAAGTCATGCAAAACCATCACGATCGTGCGACCCAGCTCTTGATTCAATTTTTCCAAAACATGCAGAACTTCCAGTTGATGTGCCATATCCAAAAAAGTCGTCGGTTCATCCAATAGTAAAACTTCTGTGTCTTGAGCAAGTGCCATAGCAATCCAGACTCGCTGCTTCTGCCCGCCGGACAGTGCACTGACTTTCCGGTCTGCCTGATTCAACAATTGTGTCTGATCCAGCGCCCAGTGGATTCGTTCCCAGTCTTTTGCCTGCAGCTGTCCGAACCCTTTTAAGTAAGGAGCTCTGCCGTAAGAAACCAGCTCTTTCACAGTCAGATCTTCTGGTGTCTGCGGTGACTGCGTTAAGATGGCAATCTGCCGGGCAATGGTTTTAGTTGATTCATGATGAATGACCTTCCCATCTAAAGTAGCAGTGCCTCTGGCCGGTTTTAACAGCCGGGCAATGGTTTTCAGCATAGTTGATTTGCCGCAGCCATTTGGACCAATGATACAGGTTAAACTGGATTCCGGGATACTCAAAGACAACTCTGAAAGGACGTCCTGTTTACCGTATCCGATCGTCAAATTATTTGTTGCAAGTTCTGCCATTGACACTGCTCCTTTCTCCTGTTTTTTATATAATTATGATTTACTCCTGGATACTGCTGACGACATCATCCATGACTTGTTCGCTGGCAATTGGTCCATAATATAACCAGGAGGTTTCCGGTCCGAACTCATAAACTTGCTCTTGTTGAACAGCCGGGATATTTTGCCATAAACGGTCTTCGAATAGATCAGCATCTGCACCGTCGCTGTTTACAAAAAACAGATGATCGACATCCATTTGCGCTAATTCTTCAAGAGAGATTGCAGCCCAGTCGGCATCGCCAGAAAGCTCGTTAACGACTTCAGGGATTTCCAGCCCTAAATCTTCATATAGCACTGCCCCGCTGGACCGTTCAGGATGCACGACAAACAGACTGCTGTCTACCATCCAGATGGCTGCCGCTGACTCTTCAGATGCACTATCTGCTAGTTCTGCCGCTTTTTCTTCTGCTTTCGAATTGTAGTCATCCAGTACTGTTTGTGCCTGTTCTTCCATTCCCAAGACTTCACCTATTTCGCTTAGCGTTTCCCGCCATTCTGTCGGACTGGAGTTCAGGACATAAGTAGGTGTAATTTCTGAATACTGATCATGCATTTCCTGTTCGATTGGATCTCTGACAATCATGAGATCCGGTTCATATTCCAAAACAGATTCATACGGAAGATCATGTGGTATCGTCGGAATATCCGCCAGATCTTCTTGTAAATAATCCTGGATACTTTCACCGTTTTGTACTGACCATTGTGCAACAGGCGTCACATCTAAAGCGACCAGATAATCTTCGAGATAAGAAGCCAGTACTCGTTCAGGATTCTCAGGAATTTCCACTTCATTGCCCAGACCATCTGTCAGCACTCGCGGTTCATTGCTAGTTTGTTCTGAGTCTGTTTCTCCCGCCGTATCCGTCGCTCCATCGCCTTCTGATTGCTCTGGTGCAGTGGTTTCACTCCCGCAAGCTGCCAACAACATACTAACACTTAACATCAAACTGCTTATCCATCGTTTTTTCATTGTACATCCTCCATTTATAATTGGTTTAATCTTCTGAGTTGATCAGAAGGTAAATAAAATAGGGTGCTCCCAGTATGGCAACAACGAGGCCTACTGGAAGTTCAGATGGGGCTAAAATGGTCCTGGCGATCATATCGGAAATCAGCAGAATAATCGCTCCAATACAAGCTGTCACTGGCAGAAACCGCTGATGTCGACTTCCAACCAGTTTTCTGGCAATATGCGGAGCGCCTAACCCTAAAAAGGAAATACCGCCTGCTACCGATACACACGCACCCGCTAATGCGACTCCGATCGCGATCAGCTTTATCCGTTCTATCTCAACGGATATTCCCAGCCCTGTTGCCATTTCATCTCCCAACTGCAGTAAATTCAGCGTGCGAGATTTGTAGAATGCCAGCGGTGTCAGCGTTACAATCCAGGGGAGTGTACTCCAGACTGCCGTCCAATCAGCATTCCAGATTGATCCGGATAACCAGACTGTCACCTGATTGAAATCACTCTCGCTCATTCGCAGTTGGATCATTGTCAGCAGCGCTGCGAACCCGGCATTAATGCCGATTCCAACAAGTACAAGTCGAATAGGGGTCACCCCATTCTTCCAGGCTACTATGTAAATACTGACTGCAGCGATCGCACCACCTGCGAATGCTGCAAATGGTAAACTGATGGCCCCTAACAGAGGAATGGCAGAGGACCTTGCTGTGAAATATAAAAACAAAACAACGGCTAGTCCTGCCCCTGAGTTGATACCGATAATTCCTGGATCTGCCAGTTCATTTTGTGTAACGCTTTGAAACAACGCACCGGCTATTCCTAAACCGACGCCAACTAACACAGCAATCAATAATCTCGGCAAGCGAAATTCCATTAATAGAAGTTCATTGCGCCGGCTCCCTTCTCCTAAAAGGGTTTCACTGATTTCATTCCATGAGATCGAAAGATGCCCAGTAGTCAAACTAAACACACCCATTCCAATCAGCAGTAAACTTAACACTCCAGTCAAAATAAAAACCTGTTTGGCAGAGTGGATTTTTTTCATTTCCATCCTCTCCCATCTCTTCTGGCAAGTGTTAAAAAGAACGGTACACCAATCAGTGCAGTGAAGGCTCCCACAGGTAATTCATAGGGCGGATTAACGGCTCGAGCTGCAATATCTGCCAGCACTAATAGCCAAGCACCGAAAACAGCAGAAAAAGGGATGATCCAACGGTAATCCATTCCGATCAGTCGTTTAGTCACATGAGGAATGACTAAACCGATAAATCCGATCGTTCCGGAAATTGACACAGCGGTCCCTGTCAGCAACAGGACGACTAAGATACCGATCGCTTTAACCAGTGTTGTTCTTTGACCCAGCCCTTTCGCTACCTCATCACCCAGGCTCATCAGAGTCAGTGAACGGGAAAGCAGTACGGCTGCGGTTAACCCGATCAGCGCAGTGACTGCTGCTAAATGAACATGCTGAGCAGAAATCCCAGCAACTCCCCCGGCATACCAGAAGCTGATATCTCTTGATACATTAAAGTACAGCGCCAGCATAGTGGATGCCGATTGCAGCAGAGCACTTACAGCTGCGCCGGCTAAGGCCAGTTTGACAGGGGTGAGCCCCCGATTAGACAGCAATCCTATAGAAAAGACCATAGCTGCGCCAATTCCCGCTCCAGTAAATGCCCAGAACACCAGTCCCAGTTGACTCGTTCCCGGAAACAATGCAAATGCCACAGCCACCATGAATCCTGCTCCTGAGCTTACCCCCATAATTGAAGGGGAAGCCAGCGGATTGCGTGTCAGCCCCTGCATAATAACACCAGAAACAGCCAGAAAAGCACCTACCAAAGCTGCAGCAGCAACTCGTGGAAATCTCAAATCATACAGAATCAAATGTTGTGTCCGTGTTTCATCAAAATTCAGCAACGCTTCCAGGATGACTGACCACGTAATCTCCGCTGCACCATAGGAGATGGAAACAAACATCGTACCGAATAAAAGGACTAGTACAATTAAAAAATAGGTCAGTGCTGACTTGGATTTAAATCTCTGGAGAATCCGCTTTTTGGTTTCTTTTTTATTCAGTTGTCTCTTTCGAATTTGCTCCATAGTGTTTCCTTCTCTTAGTTGAGCTCAACGGTTTATACATGCTTACTCTTCGAATAAACGACTTCTTTTTTCTTCATTTTTTTGATTAAATCGATGATTATGCGAGGATACTTGCGCCTTTTCAGCTGCTTTTGGATCCAGAGAACGCTTGATTTGATTAACAGCATTAGCGGCATCGCTATAAGCACCTGCAATCAACCGGACTTTTCCGTCAAAATCTAAAATGTCGCCGATCGCATAGACGCCTTCGACGGCTGTCTCTGCTTTAGCTGTTCCTTCAATGTAATAGTCTTCTTTCAAATTGAACCTCAGTTTAGGATCATGGTGAAAGTTCAATTCATTATCGAATCCGATATTGACAATCAATTCATCCAATTCCAAGTGTTCGTCTTGATTTGATTTACTTTTTCTCATTTTGATGGCTCGTACTCGGTCGCCCGTTATATTCGGGATTAATTCTTTGACTAATGTATGTGTATATATTTTTGCTCTTGAAGCAGCCAATTGTCTAGTTGCAGCTTCATAAGCTTTAAACGATTCATTCCTATGAATCAGATGAATTTCCTTTGCGATACCCAATAACTCATTCGCCCAATCCACAGCAGTGTTTCCACCACCTACGATAACGACTTTTTTATTTCTAAAATGACTTCTGCGGTAAACACTATGATGCAGATTTGTTTCTTCAAAGCGAGCATTATAGGTTAACGGCAGCCGCTTTGGATTAAATAAACCACCGCCAGTTGCAATAATAATGCGCTTACTAAAATATTGATGTCCGTCCGCAGTGATAACTTTGAATCCCCCCTGTTCTACTTGGGTAAACGTAGTGACTTTCTGACCCAGTATGACTTCAGGGTTGAACGTCATTCCCTGCTCAACCATTTGATCAATCAGCTCAGCTCCTAATGCAGCAGGAATTCCACCAACATCCCATATCATTTTTTCAGGATAAAAGTGTACTTTACCACCCAAAGTTTTCTTCGTTTCAATGATTCGGACAGACAAGTCTCGCATCCCTGCATAAAATGCGGCATATAGACCTGCCGGACCGCCGCCGATGATTGTAATATCTTTGACCTTCACAAATGACACTCCTCTCTAATCTAATTGAGAATGATTATCACTTTCAACTTAGTTATAGCATTCACATAGTAGAGTGTCAAGTTATAGCCTATTCTATGGTTGCTAGATATTTGATGATGATTTACTATATGGCAAACCTTTACAATTTGTTATGATAGAGAAGAGAATAAGACGAATGATTTACTATATTTATTGAGGTGCCAGAATGAAAAAAAGAGAATTTGTGATTCAAGACTTATTAAGTAAAATTTATCAGGAGCAATTTAAAGATGGGAAACTGCCTAATCAGCGGGCTATGGCAGAAGCTTATCAGGTTTCTAGATATACGATCCAAGAAGCCGTCAAAACATTAGAAGAAATCGGAATTATTCAAACGGTGCAGGGATCAGGAATGTATGTTAAAAAACAGTTTCAGATGAATCCGCTGATTTTTAATACACTGACACGCACCCCTTATGAACGTATCTCTTCCAGATTAATTTCTCTGAAAAAGAAAAAATCCACTCCGGAAGAGGAGCAGATTTTTCAACTCGAACAGCCAGGAGAAATCTGGACATTTGAGCGGGTGCGGATTGTCGATTACAAAATTGAGCAGATTGAGCATTCCAAACTGCCAGTTTCTCTCTTCCCTGATTTAACTGAATCCGTCATTGAGCAGTCTATACAAGAATATGTTCAAAGCAAGCAGTACACCATTTCTCACTACATCACCAGTTACAGCCCCACCGCTTTATCAAAGGCGCAAGCTGAACTGCTGATGTGCAAGCGAAGTACACCTGCAATGAAGATTGAAAACCGCTGCCTTTTAAGTGATGGTCGAGTTTATGAATACAGCGAGCTGACTGCGATTGATTATGCTTGTACTTATATCACACCTTTTGACAAAAAAAGTCATCAAGCTCGCCGTACCAATATCTGACAACTCATCATTCTTTATGGAGTAAACAGTGTTCCATCTGGCAGACGACTTTGTGTCCATTCGTGCGGACGATAAACGACTGGGAAGTCTTCTGCTCGTTCTTCGTCAAATTCCACACCGATTCCTGGACGATCTATTGGGTAAAAGTACCCTTTTTCCGGTACAGGTGCATGGTTGAATAACTGTTTTGTGTTTTCTTTCAAGTCGATATTTTCTTGGATAGCAGCGTTATGCAAGTGAATATTCAGATGCGTATTAACTGCTAATCCCACAGGAGAAATATCTGAAGGTGTGTGCCACGCTACTTTTACACCGAAAGCATCACATAAATGTGCTAACTTAAGCGCTGGTGTGATCCCTCCAATTTGAGAAACATGAACACGCAGATAGTCCAACTGGTGATTTGCAATGATGGATTTCCACTCCATAGGATTATTGAATAACTCGCCAATTGCAATTGGTGTTGCCGTCTGACTTCTGATCTGACTCAGCCATTCTGTCTGATCCGGTGGGAGTACATCTTCTAAAAAATATAAGTTGTAAGGTTCAGCTTTTTTTGCAAACTGAACGGCTTGATTAGGAGTCAGTCGTTCATGAACATCATGCAGCATCTGGAACTGAGGTCCGTATTTTTCATAAACTTCTTTAAACATCTTGAGTGTTGTATCCATATATTGCTGCTGATCAAAGTAACTGCCTTCAATTGCATGAGCAGGTGCCTGGATACTCTCAGCCGGACCGCCGTAGAAGCCTAACTGACATCTGATATAACGATATCCTTCCGCCAAATAACCATCGATCTGGTCAGTCAAGTCTTCCATATTGTCGGCAACCGCATGAGTATAAGCTGCAATCGCTGTTCTGGCTCTTCCCCCAAATAATTGATATAAAGGCATATCTGCCAGTTTCCCTTTAATGTCCCATAACGCCATATCGATCCCTGAAATAGCGTTATTTATAACAGGACCGTTGCGCCAGTAAGCATTGACATACATTAATTGCCAAAGGTCTTCAATCTCATTGGCGTCCTTTCCAATCAGTAATGGTTTCAAATAGTCTTCAACAATTGACTGAACCGCTTTAGGTCGAAACTGGAATGTCGCACACCCATATCCTGCAACTCCTTTATCGGTTTCCACTTTAACGACGACTAGATTGTGCCTGTCTGGTTTGATACCATAACTTTTGATATTAGTAATAATTGTAGGATTCACTTCTCTACTTCCTCTCGTCCCGAATATGTGACCTAATAGTATTAGAACATGAAGAATAGAGCGCTGTCAATTTGGACTGATAAACGACATATACACACTATAATACCAATCCAATTTTAAATAAAAACCATGATTAACCTTTATTTAATAGCTTTTTCTAGTTTTTTATACAATTTTAGGACTGGTTTACGAGCATTCTATTATTTGTTATGATTCTAATTGTAAACGGACACAACAATCGGGAAAGGAAGAGAGTTATGAAACATCAAGATGTCGCACAACGCATCATTCAAAACGTAGGAGGCGCTGATAACATTCAGAATGTCTGGCATTGTATGACCAGACTGCGCTTTAAATTGAAAGATTATTCTATAGTCGATCATGATGCACTGATGAAAGAAAAAGCTGTTGTAGGAACGAATCATAAAAACGAGCAGCTGCAGATTGTCATTGGAACAAATGTCAATGAGTACTATGAAACAGTCGCTTCGGAATTGGGAATGGACACATCCTCTGCAACACCGGCAGATGAACCAGAAGAACGCAAAGGCATTATTTCTACCTTTATGGATATTGTATCAGGCGTTTTCGGTCCTATCGTACCTGCAATCGCCGGTGCCGGAATGATTATGGGGCTGATGTCAGGACTAAGTGCTTTAGATATTATTAGTAACGAATCTCACACATATATTGTCATTGATATGATTGCTAAAGGGGTTTTCACTTTCCTACCCTTCTTTGTAGCTGCTTCTGCCGCGCGGATCTTCAAGACCAACCAATATCTTGCCATTGCTATTGCAGCTAGTCTGCAAGTACCTGCCATGACAAATGCTGTTGCTGAAGGTGTCATTGATCAATTCAATCTATTCGGATTTTTGCCAGTCCCTGTCTTTAGCTATGCGGGTACCGTCATCCCTATCATTATTGCTGTATGGGCACTGAGCCACATTCACCGCTTTATTGATAAAGTTTTACCAGAAGTCTTAAGAACTGTCTTTACACCGACACTGTCCTTATTTGTTGCAGGAATTCTAACGTTGGTTGTTATCGGGCCAGCGGGAATTTATCTGGGTAACTGGTTAGCAGCTGGTGTTGAATGGTTGTTTAGCGTTTCTCCAATTCTAGCTGGAATTGTCGTTGGAGGTATTCGTCCAATCGCAGTATTTACAGGTCTTCACCATGCAATGACGCCTATCGCTCTTCAAAATTTTGCGAACCAGGGTTACGATATGCTGATGCCGATGATGTTTATGGCAAATATTGCGATTACTGGTGCTACAGCTGCTATGTATCTGAAAGTCAATACAAAAGAAGAGAAGAGTATTGCTCTTTCTGCAGTTGTTTCCGGTTTCTTAGGTATTACAGAACCGGCTTTATTCGGAGTGCTGACAAAAAATGCAAAAGCCTTTATTGCAGCAACTGTCGGGAGTTCAGTTGCCTCAGCGTTTATCAGTTTCTTCGGTGTTAGAATCTATGGATATATTTTATCTAGTGTTTTCAGTTTACCGGCTTACATCGGGGAGTATTTCATATTCATAATTTTAGGTATGATCATTTCTTTTGGGGTTTCCTTCGCTATTGCCTATGCACTTGTACCGAATGAGAACGGACAACCTGCACCTGCAAAAGCACGTTCATAAAACCTATAATAGACAACTAACTGTATCAACCATTTAAAAGAGGTTCCGAGCTGTCATTTCGACAGTACGGAACCTCTTTATTTATAAAGAATGTTGAATAAAGTCAGCAAGCTCGCTGTTTGTCGGCAATCCTTCGTTGTCGCCGGCATGCTGCACTTGCAGGGCGCCGATTGCGTTAGCTTGAACAGCTGCTTCGGCCCAAGTCATTCCCTTTAAATATCCATGAAGCACGCCTACTGCGAACCCATCTCCAGCTCCAACAGTATCCACAATCTGATCTACTTTAAAGCCCGGCACCTGTACAGTCTCTTTACCTCGTTCTGATACGAGTGCTCCGTGACCACCGTTTTTCGTGATCACTGCATCAGCCCCTTGCTTCAGGTAAAACGCTGCGATGGCTTCAGGATCATCTGAACCGGTCAGGACTTCACCTTCTGCGATGCCGGGCAGCACTACATCAGCATACTGTGCCAGTTCGTTTAATACTTCCACCATTTCAGCAGTACTTTCCCATAATGCCGGGCGCAGGTTAGGATCAAATGTAATAAAGGTACCCGCTTTCTTCGCTCTGACCATAAGCTGTTTCACGGCTTCTCTAACCGTTTCATTCAGAGCAGCCGGTATGCCTGTTACGTGAAACACTTTGATTCCGTCAAACTCGATCTGTGCGGCATCCTCTAATGCAAATGTTGAAAAAGCACTGCCTTGACGGTAGTAAGCCGTCACCGGATCAGCATCTTTCACGCGATTCTTCAGCATTAATCCAGTATTGTGCTTTGCGCTGAATGTAATGAATTGAGTCCCGATCTTTTCTGATTGAATTTTCTGTTTAATGAATGCCCCTATAGGATCTTCCCCCAGCTTCGTGGCATATTCGACTTGATGTCCTAGTCTTGACAGACCAATCCCTACATTCAATTCTGCTCCAGCTACGGATCTTTTAAAGGTCTCAGCTTCTTCCAGTGTCCCGTATTCCACCGCTGCGAATAATCCCATCGGTTCTCCTAATAGAAGTACATCTGTCATTTTCTGCACCCCCTTAAGCCAGTTCCTTGTATTTATTGACGAACTGCTCGGCAGTTTCTGTTACACTTTCAAACCCGGCTGTTTTCAACTCTTTTGTCAGCGCACTTCCGATCCCCACAGCCCAAGCGCCGTTTTTGACCCATTCGTGCATATTGTCCAAGCTGACGCCGCCAGATGGCATCATTTCAACTTGTGGAATCGGCCCGTGTACATTTTTGATAAATGAAGGTCCCAGAATTCCGCCAGGGAATACTTTCACTACTTCCACGCCTGTTTCCATGGCAGCGGTGATTTCTGTTACAGTTGCGCACCCTGGTAAATATGGGATTGCATAAGTATTACAGACTTTTGCGATTTCCGGTACAAAGTTCGGACTGACGATAAACTCCGCTCCTGCAATAATGGCAATACGCGCCGTCGTTCCATCCATAACGGTTCCTGCACCGATAACCATATCTGTTCCCTCATATTTTTTCGCAAGGGACTTGATCGAATCATCTGCCTGAGGTGTCGTAAAGGTCACCTCAATATTCTTAATGCCGCCTTTATAGACAGCCTCAGAAATATTCGTCGCTTCATCTGATGAATTCCCTCTAATCACGGCAAATAAATAGTTGTCTTTCAGTTTCGATAAAATGGCTTGTTTTTTTGTCATAATGCCCTCCAAATAGTTAGCGTTTTCTTAACATCAGTATACTCTACCTAGTACACTGACTCAACAACCTAACCATGATTCAGATAGACAAAAAACCATTCCAATTTTATTTACAAATCTTGTATTCGTGTTTGATCGATTTGTCTGTTTTTATCTACTCGTTTTCTAGTGGCAATATAGATCAGAATCAAAATCACTGTTGGAATATTAAATAAAACGAATAATAGTATTGACGTCAAAAGGGGGTTTCCTACAACGGCAGATTCCGCTTCTTCCTCTGATCCAAAGATGGATACGCCTTCTTCCATTTCTACGATTTCTTCACTATCCTCTTCTTTACTTTCCTCTATGAACGCTTCGCTGCTTTCTATTTCACTGCTCTCTGTGGTATAAGACGTCGTTTCATAACTATAGAAGCTGATTATCCCGACCAGCATGATCAGTGAGAAGCCGAAACTGATGATAGGTAATATTAGACCTGGAAATTTACTTTCAGTTTTAGATAGCACGATCTGCAATAAGCAGACGCCCCCTATTACAATGATGGATATAAATAATGCGATGATAACACTGACGATAGCCATTATGCTGATTCTCCTTTCGTTTTTCGATACTCCGTGATGAGGACTTTTGCTGTTTGGAAACTGATTTTCTCTTCCAAGGCCAGCTGCTTGATAGTAGTAATATACGAATCATCCTGCGATTCTTCATTGATTTTGACTTTCTGAATCAGACGATCCAGTCTGAGTCGTACAGTCGGATAAGTAACGCCATACTCTTCAGCAATTTGCTTTAGGGATCCTGAAGCAAGTAAAAACCGCTTGATAAACTTTAAATCTTCTTCATCTAAAGATGTGATCCATTGAGGAACCGGATTCATCTATCTTACCTCCTTATAGAAAAATGCAGTTATCTTAAGTATTATTTTTAATATTATTATATTAAAGTTTAACTTTGTTAAAGTAAAGCATAAAAACTGGCATCCATCTATTTATCATTCAGTCAGGATACCAGTTTTATCATCGTTTTCCAGCAGAACTCATTATGCTTAATTTTTTCGGTTAGACTCTTTGTTGATATACATCAAGAGATCTTGCAGATCATCAATCTGATCTTGAATCGAGACACCGATCGTCGTATCTTTGATCAGTTTTCTTTCTAGTTTGTCATCAATAATTTCTTTTAGTGAAGTGTCATCATGCTGCTGTTCAAACAGATTTTCGACAGAGTCAAACGGTTGGTGGGTTACGATCAGAAATCCATAGGAATTGTTCAGCAGCGAATACCCGGCTATCCCAGTCGACTTCTGATACGCTTCGCTCATACCGCCGTCAATCACAATCAATCGCCCTTCTGCTTTGACCGGATCTTCTCCTTTTTTAGCTTTGACGGGAGTATGACCGTTGATGACCTTTGATTCATCCGCATTCAGTTCAAAGTCTTTTAGAATATTTTTCATAACCGTTTTGTTTTGTCTTAATTCAAAATAGGCATTCCGATTTTCTGCGTGGGTTGCTTCATCATCAATATAGTAGCGCTCAAAAGTGGTCATTTTTTCTCGTCCGAATAATGGAGAAATCGGACCTGTCCAAGCATACCATAATAAGTCAGTTGCATAATCCTCTGTTTCATGTGGATTCCTTGCTGCCTGACGAATATACTGGTCATATTTATCCAGCATCTGTTTTCCGTTTGCTTCCTTGCCTTCAAAAGAAAAAGACATCAGCTCTCCTTCATCTGTCAGCGGAATACATCCATGATAAAGCAGCTGGTCATTATAAATCAGATACATACTGCCTTTTTTCATCAAAAAATCCATATAGCGATTCAACTTTTCGGACTTCTGGAAACTTTCCATCAATGTATTTAAAATATGGGATTCTTCATCCGTCAGTTTCAACGGATCTGTTTCATCAATCATCTTATAAGGGAAATCTTTAAGCGGATAAGCTTTTCCTTCGATCGTCACCGCCTTATTTGCGTGGTCTATTTGTTCTAGTAATAAACGATGGTCCATTTCAAAATCAGGTCTGCGCTTGATAATCTGACCTTCAAGCTTGAATTGTAGAATAGCCAATGCCTGATGTGCTTTCGATAACAGTACTTCGCTTTCCTGCTTGAAGATACTGGACTGGCTGGATACTTTCGGACGAAAAGCTTCATTAAAGTCGTAGTTGGATTCAGCATATAAAAATAAGGGACGCAGATTTAATCCGTACGTTGTTTCCAGTTCAAAAAGATAGCCATACCGTGCAGCAACTCGCAGCAGCGTCAGCAAATTGGCTTTCGACCCAAACATTGCACCCATCCACAAAATATCATGATTGCCCCACTGGACATCTACTGAGTGATGTTCGATCAGGCGTTCCATAATTTTGGCTTCTCCGCTTGCACGGTCGAAAATGTCTCCGACTAGATGCAGATGATCAATCACCAGTCTCTGAATAACGGTACACAGATCTATGATAAACTGCTCAGCTTGACCTAAACTGACCAATCGGTGCAGGATATTTCGGTAATAGAGGTCTTTCTCTTTTTGAGATAAATCCGTATACAGCAGTTCTTCAATGACATAAGTGTATTCTTTTGGTAAAGCTTTTCTCAGCTTGGAACGTGTATACTTAACCGCACAGAAACTCATGAAGTCAACCAGGTCAATGATTGTATCGACGTACCATTCTGTCGTTTTTTCAGGAAGGAACGTTTTGTCATTTAACGCATAGACTGGATAGCTGATCAGCAGTCCGAAACGATCCATTTCTTCAGCGGTCCAATTCTCTTCGAAATAATTACCGATTTTTTCACGGACGTTTCCGGCACCTGTTCTTAATATATGTTCAAAAGCGGCATCTGCACCATGAACATCAGATAGATATAGTTCTGTTCCTTTAGGCAAATTCTGAATGGCTTCTAAATTGATCAATTCAGTTATCACTGCTTCTGGTGTCTGAAAGGTTTCTTTTAATAACTCGAGATATTTTTTATCATTCATCTCTTCCATCATTCACTTTCTTTATCAATATACGACAAGTTTACCACTCCGGCAGAAACTTCCCAATCAACATCCTTTCATTCACGCAAATTTCTGTATTTACCTCTATAACGTTCAAAAAGATCAGCCGTTTTATGAACGGCTGATCTTCCTTTTCTGTTTTTCCTCTATTCAGTCTCTGCAAATCAGCGTGCGCCGCCTCCGCCGCCGCCAATCGCTCCGCCACCGCCTCCGATGGACGTAGCACCGCCTGCACCACCAGCTGCTCCGTACCCGCCGCTGGCCATACCAGCAGTCATGCTTTGTGAGAACACAGAATATCTATAAAAACCGCCATAGAAATAAGGGTACTGAACGACCCATTCATCCCATTGTTCAGGATAGAGTTCTTCCAGACGTTCGACTAAATCAGAGCCTTTTCCATATAAGGTCGCCCAAATAATGTAATCAGCTTCCGGCAATCCTTGTCGGTAGGCAAGTGACTCGTCAGATTCCAGTTCATCCAGATGGTTTTCAAATTGGACAATACGGTCAAACAACCGGTCTCCTTGTGGGAGGGCCGAGACAAACGGCATGGTCATTCCAAGAACCTTTACTGAATCTTGCTTGATATACCCTCTTTCTTCCAGAATCGCTTTTGAGTCATCTTTTATTTCAGAAGCTAGTTGGCTTAACGACTTAGCATTCTTCTTAGACCATTTTTTCATTTCACTTTCTGTTACCTTACCGCTTAAGTCTGCTATTTCTTCAAGGATACTCCAGATTTCTTCTTCTAACGTCTGCGGTTTTACATCAGAAAGACTGGCTTGGTTTTTTCGAGAATCAAATGACTGAGAAAACATGCTGGTTCTCAATGAATCAGACGCACTGAACAGCAGATTATGCCTTTCCAGCAGTTGAATCACCGTCTCTTCCTTATCCATCCACCCGTCTTTTTCCACTGTCGTTATATTGATGCGTTCTTCTTTCGACCATTTCAGCAAATACGCAAAAAAGTAGTCTTCAAAGGTTCCGTGCTGCAGTTGCTGCAGGAAGTAGGCGATATCAGAGAATTCGCCTTCTCTGTAAGGAATATCAGTATAAAACTGTCCTTTATTTCGCCGTTTTCTTGCTACACCCATCTCCATTTTGCCCGCCGCTTTTTTACGGGACTCTATCCAGACAAAAAATAATATAACCAGTACAGGCAACCCGATTAAACTGCCGATGATCAGTGCCAATATGCCGCCGCTGATTCCGTCACTTTCATTATAGGAAGCACCATCCTGCGAGGTCTCCAGCTGTTCTGCCAGTGTTTGGTCATTTTGCATTAAATTTGAAAAGGGTGCATTTGTAAACTGCATTAAGATGACTAACGGACTTTCAGATTCTAATGGCTGCTGAGACGTAGAAACCAAATGACCGTTTTCCAGTTCGACCGTGCCTTCATAGCCGAATCCCCAGATTGAAGTCGTCTCTGAATTAAAATTCTCTGGTCCATTAACAATGATATTCATCGTTTCAGGCGGAATATCCCCATACGTGTTGAAATCCCAGTTCAATGCCTGCCCGTCTTCCAGTTGACGTACCATATTGGTCACCGTATACGTCAGTTCAAATTCTTTTTCTCCATACTCTCCAAATCCCCAGACAAGTTCCACACCGTTATCTGTTTCAATGACGCCATATTCTCCTGCCTTTGTTTCTCGACTCTCATCACTGTTCCAGTTCGGATTTTCTGTATAGCCCTCCACATAAAAATCCGTAACCTCAGAACCTTGAAGATTGTCCATTTCGATATAGAGTTCTGTTCCGTCAGTCATCGTCATTTCCCGATGTTCTGTCACGGTACCCGAACCATCTTCATGCAGCTGAACATCATATTCCAGCAGCGACATCGTATTGCCTTCTGCACTAGCTGTTTGTCCTCCAACAATTAGCCAGATCCCCATCAGTAACCCCATCCAACTTACATTTTTCTTTTTCATTTTCTGTTCCTCTCTTTTTCTTATGCATTTATCGTATCAAATAGGGATCGAAAAAAATACGGACTTAAGACTGATTTTTCGGAAATATTTAGCGTTTGTAATCAAATTGAAGTTTATATAAACCGGAATTCATGAACTATCCATTCCAGTTGCCTGGATTCCATAGGGTACCGTCCAGTTCACCCTGCAGTTGCTCTTTTCGCTTTTCTTGTTCTTCAATCAGCTCTTTTGCAGCCATCAGTAAAGCTTTCTGCTTGTAATCACGACTCTTGTGAAATAAATCTGTCAGCTGCGCAAGCATCCATTGCTTGTCTTCCATACTACCATTCCTTTACTCGTTACTATTGGTGGTCGTTATCAATATGCATCCTCAGTTCATCCAGTTCTAGACGATTATCCTCAATCATCTCAATAGCTTCATCTAAAATAAATGCGCTGCTGTCTGCTTCAATCAACTGCTGATCTGTATTTTCCAACTCTTGGATCAGCCACTGCTCTCTGGCTTTCAAAGAGTCCGGACGATCGATCATCAACCATTGCTGATATTGAATCAGCAACTGCATTTTCTCCTCTTCAGTCATATAAGGAAACTGGAATATGGATAACGGCTTCAGGTAAGTCATACCCGTTTTGTTAGCCATCGCTTGAAAAGGCTTTGTCAGCTCACTGATGCTGTAGCCTTCCTGTCCGCCGGTCTGATATTCTTTTTCTCCGACACCAATGACTAAAATCAGACCAAACTCTTTTCCCCGCAGCTTGTTTCCGCGGTAACCAAATGCAAAATGCTCCTCCAGTACTTCATCTTGCCAGTGTTTCAATAATGGCGGCGAAGAATACCAGTAAAAAGGAAACTGAAATAAAATCCGGTCATGCTGTTTCAATAGTTCCTGTTCTTTCTTGATATCAATTTGTCCGTCTGGGTAAGCTCCTTCTAGGTAATGGACAGTAATCTCTGTTGACTCAGGCAGAGACTGTACGAGAAACTGCTGGCTGCTTGATTCTTCAAGGTTTGGATGGGAAATCAGAATTAATGTTTTCAATAAATCTTTCTCCTTTAAACTGTATTAGGGTATTTCAGGCAGCTGGGTAGTTATTCACTACCTGCTTATTTACATTTCATCATATCATACTTTCCAGCAAGTCAACTGACGTCTGGATTTCACATTTATAGTATAACAAATTCTTTTTTTACCACACCGTATCATTAGAACTCGCGAATAAAATAATTTACAATGAAAGTGATCATGAAGAAGGAGGATGTACAAATGACAATGAAAAAAATCATCAATAACCCGGACAAAACAGTAGACGAAATGCTGGATGGTCTGGTTTTTGCTTATGATTCACTTGTGGAACGTATCCCCGAAACAACGGTGATCCATCGAAGACACGAGAAGAATGGAAAAGTAGGATTAGTCAGCGGAGGCGGAAGCGGTCATGAGCCGGCACACGCAGGCTTTGTAGGTCAAGGGATGTTGTCTGCAGCAGTAGCTGGGCAAGTCTTCACTTCTCCAACACCAGACCAAGTCTTAGAAGGTATCAAAGCTGCCGACGAAGGAGAAGGCGTCTTTTTAGTCATCAAGAACTATACAGGTGATGTCTTGAATTTCGATATGGCTAAAGACTTAGCTGAATTGGAAGACATTGAAGTAGAATCAGTCGTCGTTGATGATGATATTGCTGTTGAAGATAGTACATTTACTGCTGGAAAACGTGGTGTTGCAGGAACCGTGTTGACACACAAAATTCTTGGAGCAGCCGCAGAAGAAGGCGCGTCTTTAAAAGAGATCAAAGAATTGGCAGACAAAGTCGTCCCTAACCTTTATTCAATCGGATTAGCTTTAAATCCTGCAACTAACCCAGAAGTCGGCAACCCGGGATTTGAATTGGCTGAGGATGAAATCGAATTCGGCATCGGAATTCACGGAGAGCCTGGTTACCGTAGAGAAAAACTGCAGCCATCAAAAGACCTGGCAGCAGAGCTGGTTAAACAGTTGAAGAAAGAGTGCAACTGGTCTGCCGGAGACCATTATGCTGTATTAGTAAACGGTATGGGTGCAACGCCATTGATGGAACAATTTGTATTTATGAATGACGTCAAAAAGCTGCTTCAAGATGAAGAAGGCTTGGACTTGCCATTCAGAAAAGTCGGTGACTACATGACAGCGATCGATATGGAAGGTGTATCACTCACTCTACTGAAATGCGAAGATTCGAAATGGATCGACTATTTAAACGCACCGACAAACGTTATCGGCTGGTAAATTATTTTAGGAAGGAAGAATCGTATGGTTGAAATCGCAAGCTTAAAAAAATGGATTGAACTATTCGGAGAAAAAGTAACTGAAAACAAGGAACAGTTGAACAAACTGGATTCTGATATTGGTGACGGCGATCACGGAAGCAATTTGACGCGTGGCGCGGCAGCTGTAAAAGAAAAAGTCTCAGATGCAGAGTACGACAACCTTTCTGACTTTTTCAAAGATGTCGGCATGACACTGGTCAGTAAAGTCGGCGGTGCTTCAGGACCGCTTTACGGATCAGCTTTCATCTCAATGGCAAAAGCTGCTAAAGAATCCGACGATGCTGCTTCCTTGATCGAAGCAGGACTGGAAGGCATTCAAAAACGCGGTAAAGCTGAGGCCGGCGAAAAAACAATGGTCGATGAATGGATCCCTGTTGTAGAAGCTCTGAAAAATGGCGGCTTGACGCAAGAAGTCATTCAGGACAGCCTTGAAAAAACAAAAGATATGAAAGCTACTAAAGGAAGAGCGTCTTACCTAGGCGACCGTTCAGTGGGACATATTGATCCAGGAGCACAGTCTAGTGCTTATCTATTTGAAAGTTTATTGGAAGCGGGTGTTTTAAATGGGTAAAGAAATTGGAATGTTAGTCGTTTCTCACGTTAATAATATTGCAAACGGCTTATCTACTTTATTAGATCAAGTCGCAAAAGATGTAACCATTGTGCCAGTCGGCGGTACCGGAGACGGCGAAGTCGGAACAGACTATGAGCGTATCCAAGAAGCAATGGATGCTTTTGAAGAAGATAAAGTATGGGCATTTTATGATCTGGGCAGTGCAAAAATGAATCTTGAAATGGCGATGGAATCCACTGATAAGGAAGTCCGTCTATTTGATACTGCATTTATCGAGAGTGCGTATACAGCCGCTTCGCTGCTTCAAGCAGATGTTGGCGAAGATGCAATCGTTACTCAGCTGGATGAATTGAAAGTCAAAGAATAATAAACGGATTATTAAAACAGCCGGCCTATTGTTAAAATAGGTCGGCTGTTTTTTAATGATTATTTCAATTTAATCAATCCATCTTTGAATCCTTTCAGCCACTTCATCCGGCGACAAGGCTGTATTGTTGATTCTAAGATAGTTGAGGTGATTCAGTTTTGTTTCTACTTCATAAGGGTCAGAATTCAACCGATGCTTTTTCATAGATGTCAGCAACTCATGCTCTGAAAATGCCAGGTTTCTTTTAGATGGCTTCTCCTGCAGTCTTAAGGCTGACTTGTTTCTAATCAGTCTTTCTTCTACATCTGCTTCCAGCTCTACAAAATAAACTTTTCCGCCATGATGGACAAATAGATCTGTAACTTCCTGTATGTAGTCTATATCGCTATCCAGATCAAATCCTACCATCAAAGTAAAGATGATCCTTTTTGTCTGATTGGTTTCTTCATTTTCTACAAAAGCTTTAAACAGTTCTCTGCGCATCCAGTCGGATAGTCTGAATGTCTCTTTAGTGTAACCAAGAAAGCGGGCAAAGATATCTAATGTCTCATGGTTAAACAATAACTTGGCATCTATCCGCTGCTCCAGTTCTTTTCCTACTGTCATCTTTCCCACTGCCTGCGGCCCCACAATAAAAATCAGCTCCACTCTGTCCCTTCCTTTCATTACACATTACTGGTCAAAATTTATTGATCCAGCATTGCATAGAACAGGTCATAAATTTCTTTATGGCTTCTTTTTAAAGAAATCGGTCTATACGTTTCTTTATTTAAGAAAGCATGTTTTGTCTGTCCGGTTGTTCTCAACTCTCCGCTGACTGCATCTCTGATTTCATACTCAATGACCATCTTCACCCCAGTGAACTGACTGATTCGTGTAAAAATCTCAACAGTTTCTCCGAACTTTACCATACTATTGTATTTTGCTGAAGCTTCCAGAACAGGCACCAGAATATTCAATGCCTCCATTTTTTCGTATCCGAACTGCATCTCATCCATCATCCAGGTTCTTGCCTCTTCGAACCAGCGAATGGAATTAGAGTGATGTACGATTCCCATCTGATCCGTTTCATAATATTGTACTTTGTGCTGCCAGTTTTTCATTTTGATTACTCCTTACTATGTATACTATCTATTATTTTAGCATATATAGCGGGAACACGTTTTGTAAAATCAAAATTTATAAATATACACCCTATATGGGAAAACAATAATTTTATTTCTTTAAACTTTGAGTATAATCACCATCGATAATAGGACACTAAACGTATTTAGTCACTACATCAAACCATTGTTTATAATCCTCTGATTTATCAGTTATAGGATAAAAAATAGTTAGTTTTTCATTTTTCGTTTTCAATTTGACTGCAAGATTTAATGCTCCTAATGCTGACATTTCTTCTTTAGTGTTTAGTACTATATTCTTTTGTAATACATCAGCCAGTAACTGCATTAAGCGATTATTTTTGATAGCTCCACCATCAACATTGATTTTCCTTACTTTTATCTGACTCGTTACTTCCATTACGTCAATAACTGCTTTTATTTGATAAACTATCGTATCAAAACCAGCTCGAATAATATGATTTTTTGTACTATTACGGCCCAATCCCACTATCGCTCCATTTGGTTCCGGTTCCCAAAAAGGCGCTCCTAAACCTAATTGAGCTGGCACAATATAAACGCCATCACTGTCTGAAATTGAAAAAGCCTTTTCTGATCCTTCTGAGACTGTTTCAAATAATCCTAATTCATTTGACATCCAATTCAAAGTATCTGTGCATGATCGGATAATACCTTCTAAAGCGTAGGAAGTTTTATTATTAATTTTCCATCCAATCGTCTTCAAGATTGTCTCATTTCCTGAATCTAGATCACTTTCTATTTGCATCAAGACAGAACATCCTGTGCCTAAAGTTGCTTTCACATCTCCTTTTTCTGTTAATCCTTGTCCGTATAAAGCTCCTTGTGAATCAGCTATTACTCCGACAATCGGAATACCTTCAAAACTGCCAAACTGACTATCCGAAGAGTAAACTTCAGGTAAAGATTCAATTGGCGTATCAAACAATTCGCAAAGTTCTTTATCCCAGCTCTCTGTATGGATATTATAGAGTAATGTGCGAGAAGCATTACTACTATCCGTTGCAAATATTTTTCTATTGGTCAAGTTCCAAATCAACCATGAATCAATTGTCCCCACTGCTAAATTCTGATTTTGTCTAATCGCTGGAAAAGATTGAAACAACCAGCTTAATTTAGGAGCTGAAAAATATGTATCTATTTTTAACCCCGTTTTCTTTTGTACAACAGCTTCTTTCCCTCTATTGATAAGCTGCTTACAAATATCTAAACTTCTGTTACATTGCCATACCATAGCATTGTGTAATGGTTTCCCAGTATTTTTATCCCAGACAACAATTGTTTCTCGCTGATTCGTCAATGAGATGCTTTTAACATCTTCTTTTTGTAATACCGTTTCGTCAAGTAACTGATTAAACAACGATTTTACATTTTCTAAAATTTCTAACGGATCATGCTCAACCCACCCTTTTTTGGGATAAATTTGCTTATGACTTTTATCAATTCTTTTTTTAATCAGAGGAACGCCTTCTTCATTTATTGACACCAAAAGAAGCTTAGTTCCTGAAGTGCTCTGATCAATAATCACTCTATAATCTTCTTTAACATCCAATTAATATTCCCTCCACTACGCTATTGTTGTGCATTCAACCACCCTATGAGCAAATTTACCCATGTAGATGCTTGTTTATTACTTTGATTTTCTTTTCTACTTGTTCGGCTATCTGCCAAAGCCACACCATGGACTCCTTTTTCGTATATATGAAGCTCATATGGTCTGTCTTTTTCATCCATTGCCATCGCAAATTTTAAAGAATCCGCCGCTTCCACTAGAGGATCTTCTCCTGTATGCCAAATGAAAGCCGGTGGAGTATACTTATTTACATGATAAACTGGAGAAACTCTCATTAAATCATCTTTTCCTGCTTTTAGTTTCCCAGTAATAGCTAAAGATATAAGACTTTCTTCGTCTTGTGAGTTAGTTAAATCTAACGCTCCATAAGCAATTATGATATGATTTGGTTGGTAAGATGCTTTTTTTCTTCCCACTAATTTTTCTAACCAATTTTCATTCCAATAAACTCCAAGTAACCCTACTAAATTACCACCTGCTGAAAATCCTAATACAGATATTTTATCTTCTTCTATAAACCATTTTTCTTTATTTTCTCTTAATAGTGATAGAGTTTCTGCTAACTCTAATAAAGGATTCGGGAATTGAGATACAGGCTCCTTTGGTAAGTCAGCTTTAGATTGATAAGCTTCCAATCCTTCTGTGCAGTAACGTACTACTGCTACATGATAATCTTTAGCAAAAAATTCTAAAGCGATTGGCTCAGCTTCTCGATCAGAGGTCCACATATAACCACCACCTGGTACCACCACCATAACTGGATATTTTCTATTTTTATCAATTTCATCACTCGGTTCATGTAAATAAAAAGTAATTTCTGCATTATTTTTGCCAATTGTATTCTTAAAATATCTCATTTTATCTCCTCCATTGCATTCTCAAAATTCATACTTATATTTGAATTCTATTCTATAAGTTATTTCTTCAGTTTTTATTTTGTGTTTATATCAATTTCAAGATTTTCTAATTCACGTTTTTGCTTATCTAGTTTTTTTACAAAAGGATAATAAATTAACATACAAACTGGTACTAGCAATACCTGTAAAAGTGCATACTTCCAGCTTCCAGCTAGAAATCCTTGTAGTATTATCGGAGTCCCAAAAGGAAGTGTAATACCAAAACCGATCGGTAAAATGTTGAATACAACTAAAATATAGCCTACAAGTAAACATACAATTGGAGATAAAATATAGGGAATAGCCAAAATCGGATTTAAAACAAAAGGTACTCCAAACATAAGTGGTTCATGTATTCCAAAAAGAGCTCCAGGTGCGCCAAGTTTAGCAATAACTTTTAATTCTTTACTTTTTGTGAAGAATAACAAGACTAAAACAAAACCAATCATCGGAGGCAGCATGCTATAAACTGTCATTCCTGAAATGATATTTGGTCGCTCAACACCAGCTCGAAATGCTTCTAAATTTTGAAGATCAAGTGCTGTCCAAATAGGAGTCATTACAGACATAACAACTATTGCTCCGTGAATCCCCAAAACCCACAATATTTGCATCAAAAAAACAGCAAACAGCATTGACCAAATTGAATTTCCCAACCCTTGTAATGGTAGTTGTAACACTGAATAAACCATTTGATGTAAACTACCAAATTCTGTATTCTCAAAAATCCAATAAAGAATTACAGATAATATACAAATAACTATAGCTGGAATTAAACCAATAAAGCTTCTAGAAATTGTAGGCGGAACACTATCTGGCATTTTAATCACAATATCTTTTCTTACAATCCATACATACAGTCGACATGTTGTTAATGAAATTATAATAGCTGCAAATAATCCTTGTGGACCTAGCCATTCAAAGCTTAAAGCAGCAATCGATTGAGAATCTATTTCAATATTGGTAACGGGAGTAATAATAAAAAAAGCGAGTAAAGAAACAATGCCTGGTATTATACCGTCCATGTCAAATGTCATAGCAAGCCGATTAGAAATCATGTATACTGCATACACTGAAAGCATACTTGTTGTAAACATTGAAGGAAGCGCAATATAACTTCTTATAGGATCAATCCACTCTTGGTATTTCCAGATTTGCATAGAAGCTAATAATGAACTGAAAGCTCCAATAACCATCAACGGAAGCAAAGAAGCAAGTCCATTTGAAATAGCTGACATATATCTATTTTGCTGTATCTTTGATGCAATTAATTGCCCGCTATTAATTAAGCGTTGAGTATCCATAATCTTTCCTTCTTTCTTATATAAGTCATCATTATCCAAATACTTTATCTAAAATTAAAATAATCCGCTTACATTTTTCAAAAACAGCCATTGTACCCAATATTTTTATTAGATACAATGCTGTAATTTTATAATATTTTTGTTAATAGATTTTTTGCTACTTTTGTTAGATGATCCGGATGTAGCCCATAATGTTTGAATACTTCTTGACTATTACCAGTAATAGCTGGCTCATCTGCTATTCCAACAATTTTATGAGGAACAGAGTGTTGATCACTTAAAGTTTCTGCAATTGCTCCTCCAAGCCCTCCATAAATACTGTGTTCTTCCACAGAAATAATGGCTTTCGTTTCTTCTGCAGCTTTTATAATCACTTCTCTGTCTAATGGTTTGATTGTGTGCATATTGATTACTCTAGCAGCAATCCCTTCTTTTTCTAATCGTTCAGCAGTATCTAATGCTGGTCGCACAGTTTCTCCTGAGGCAATAATCGTTATGTCATCGCCATCTTTCAAAGTAACTGCTTTCCCAATCTCAAAATCATAATCTGTAGAATCATACGTATCTTCTACTGGATTACGTCCAATACGAATATACGCTGGTTGATCTGAGTGACACAATGCTTCAAACATCTTTTCAGTCTCAAAGCGGTCAGCTGGCATCATCACTTGTAAATTTGGAATTGCTCGTGTCACTGCAAGATCTTGTAGCGAATGATGGCTCATGCCTAATTGTCCATACGCAACACCTCCACTTATTCCAACGAGTTTAACATTGGTATCAGAATACGCTACGTCGACTTTCACCTGTTCTATACTTCGCATGCTCAGAAAGGCTGCAGGTGAAACAGCAAAAGATCTCTTACCACTATGAGCCATGCCTGCTGCAATACTAACAATATTCTGTTCAGAAATCCCAACCTCTACTAACTGATCAGGTAACGCTTCTGCAAAGTCGGCCAATTTAGCAGATCCTCTTGAATCGCTTGTCAAAACAGTAATATCTCTATTTTCTTTTCCCTCTTTCAGAAGAACTTTACACATAACTTCTCTGTTGGGAATGCTATTATTTTCTTTAAATGTCATTCTTCAGCACCTCCAATTGACTATCGAACGACTTCATTGCTCCTGTAAATTCTTCTTCAGTAGCAACCTTGTGATGCCAATTAATTTGGTTTTCAGCAAATGATAATCCCTTTCCTTTTGTAGTATGAGCAATAATCATTTTAGGTTTTCCTTTTTCATGAGCAGTATTAAATGAATTCAGCAACTGTTCAATCGAGTTCCCATCATCAATTTCAATAACTTGCCATCCAAATGCTTCAAATTTTTCTTTTAGCGGATCTACTCCCATTACCTCTTCGCTTTTACCTGTAATTTGAAGTCCATTTCTGTCAATAACTGCAGTCAGATTATCTAATTTATAATGAGCTGCAGCCATTGCGCCTTCCCAGACTGATCCTTCTGCTAATTCCCCATCACCCAATAATGTATACGTATGGTATGATTTATTATCTTTTTTAGCAGCTAATGCAATACCGACAGAAAGTGAAAGCCCATGTCCTAGTGAACCTGTGTTCATTTCTATTCCTTCTACTTTATTATTCGGATGTCCGATTAAACGAGATCCAAATGAATAGAATGTTTTTAGTTCTTCTTTCGGAAAAAATCCTTTTTCAGCCAACACAGCCCATAAAGCTTCAGCCGCATGTCCCTTACTTTGAATATAACGATCTCTGTCTGGGTCATCTGGTGTGTTAGGATCTATATTCATCATTTGAAAATAAAGAGTAGTCAGAATATCTGTACAAGACATGTCAGATCCAGTATGCCCACTCTGTCCATATTCAATGATTTCCATAATTGATTTGCGAATTTCAATAGCTTTAATTTCTAATTTTTTTACAGTTTTATCCATATTTACTCTCCTCTTAGATATCCTTGAACCTCTTCTTCAATTGGATCATAAAAATCTGGAGTAATCCCAAGATATTTACAAGCTTCATATAGTACAGGTACAACTTCAGCATGAACGACTGCAACATGATGGATATAAGGACCGTATACTAATTTTGTTTCTAATCTTGCTAAGTTATCAAATTCAACCCATGAATAAGTTCCTTGCGTATAAGGTCCGTCAATCACTTCAGCATTTCCCATCAGTAATGAATATTCTCCATTGTCTCCATCAAAACGACAAAGTGTTAAAGTTCCAGGTTTAGCTTCGAATGCAACAGAGCCAGGATAGTCAAAAACAAAGTGACTTTCAGGTAGTACAGGTTTGTCTTTAGCAGTAGAGAAAGGGAACACCCCTAAGTGTTGCAGCAATTCTCCATTATCATTGTGAGGATGACGATTATTAACGTCTGCAAACATCGCTCTATGCTCTCCTAAAGTTGCTGCTTCTACAAGCAATTCCGAAATCACACCATGCACATCAGTTTCACAAGTTACTGGCAACCCTTCATCTTGTAAAAGTGATTCCGTTGCATAAGGTAAGATGCCAATTTCATCTTGTAAAGCTGTCCAGCATTGTATAACGCCTGAATTACATCCATATTTTTCAGTTAAATTCCTGATTGCAACTTTCAATGCTATAACCATCTCTACTTTATCATCAGCAATTTCAACAATAGCAATACTGCGAAGGTTTTCAATTCCTTCCGCTAGTTTGCTTTTTTCCTCCACTAAAACTCGATCAATTTCTTTTGTCAATTCTTGCAATGGAATAGGAGACAACTGAATATTAAATTTTTCTAGCAGCTCGCCCTCATTTGTCATTGTTGACCAGAAATCAAAAGGTCTTGTTCCGATTTGCAAAATTCTAGTATTTTTAAAGACTTTAATTACGTTACATACTTTTTCAAAAACTTTGACTCCACGAGAAAATGTTTCGTCTTCTAAATCACAGTTTGGAATGTATGTGAAAGGTACTTGAAAACGTCTAAGCACTTTTCCTATAGCAAACAGACCACATTGACTGTCTCGTAATCGCGACCCATCCTCTGCTGGATGCTCGTCTCTTGGTCCCCATAATAAAACTGGAACATTTAATTTTTTTGCTAATCTTGCAACCGCCCATTCATTACCAAAATTTTCGTTAGCAACAAATAAACCATCAATTCCTTCATCTGTAAATTTTTTATAGATTCTCTCCACACCTTCATCATCGTATAAAAGACCATCGTCATTAATATCTTTTATATCGATATAATCTATATCAAGTTGATCAAGTTTTTTTCTTGTCAGGTCAGCATATTCCATTGCAGTTTCTGCACTAAATAAATTTCTTCTTGTTGGAGCAAAGCCAATTTTCACTTTATCTTTTTTCACTATATTCATTCCTTTAGTCATTTTTTCAACACAATAACGCTATCTTTAATAATGGAAGTCATTTCGATTTTTGTTATTCCTTCAGAAGCTTTTTTCTTGATTGGAATATTGACTTTATTTTCTAAATCAATGGCATAATCAGTTGACGACTCAAACACTCCTTTTATCGAGAGAGGAATATTGACTGGCAAATAAATATAAATTTTATCTTCACTTTCAGAAATTCTAATATCTGCTATATCATTTATTAGATACTCTTGATTTGGCTTTAATTCTACTAAATTTTCTTTAGTGAAAAATTCTTTCAAAAACCCATAATCGTTTGCTCCTTCAAAGTTAAGCGCTGTTCTCCAATTGTAAGGTGGAGCAAACCCTTCACCAAGATCGGAACCAAACACGCTACCTACTTCATGCCAACTCCAGATTCCGTGAGCTCCATAGGCTATACCTGCAAAGGCTCCGGATAAAATACTCTGCCAAGCTGCTTTTCTTACATCTTCTCTACTAAAACGACCATACAAATTCCTACTATAGGATATTAATTCATAACAAGGTTCAGAATTGATCGTAGGACGAATTGGTGATTCATTATAAAAATAATCAGCAAATTCATACGCTACATTTTGATACTGCAAATTGTGACCGGATTGATAAAAATACATATCTAGATCTGGATGATTGAGAAGTTTTTCTGGAATATCTTTCAATCCTCTTTTTATATGCAACACTTTTAAACTATCAGCATCATTTGCTTGCGTAGCTTCTAAACACCTCAGGTAATAATCTACTACGTTTTCAGTAAGGAAATCTGTATCTCCACTAATTAAATAAATCGGATTATATTTTTTGAATCGATTAACCATTTTTTCCGTATATGTTCTTACATCTTGCTTTCTAAAGTAAGGGGTTTTTTCCATATTTCCAGCCCAAGTTTCTGGTAAATAATTACTCCAAAGAAGGACTAATGCAGGAATGAAGCCTTTTTCTTGAGCTATTTCAAGCATTTTTTCAGCATGATCGAAATAATGTTCATCCATTTTATTGATATTAAAGTACTGATCTTCTACTTCAAAAGGATAAACCACTTCTTTGGTTACACTGCGATCCCATTGCGGCATTATATTGATTTGCAGAACGTTAAATCCTTGTTCTTTCCGCTTATCTAAATAGTATGCCCAATCATTTAATTCAATATTAGTAAACGCACTCCAAACCGTATCAGCTAAATAGAAAAAAGGTTTATTATCTAGTTGTAAACTTCTTTTATTATCACTTACTCTTAACAACAAAATACCACCTGTCCTTTTACTTTTTTTACTTAGTTAAAACTTTATCTTCTTTAAACCCAATAAAATATGTTAACAATGTTGAAATCAGGAATGCTGCGCCAAGAGAGATCAAAAATCCTATGAACCCTGCTGTAACTCCAGTTGATGGATCTATAAACATTGGAATACCGAAAACTCCTCCTGATGCAAATCCACCAAACATATTAGCACCGAACGCTCCTGCAATCGCTCCTCCAACACCAGATCCAATACAAGCCATAATGAATGGTTTTTTCGTAGGGAGATTAACTCCGTAAATTGCTGGTTCAGTTATTCCCAGAAATCCTGAAATCGTTGCAGTAGTCGCAAGCCCTTTCAATTTAGCATCTTTTGTCTTAAGCATTACAGCTAATGCTGCCCCTGTTTGAGCAAATACAGTACAGTACAACATTGCATTAATCGGATCAAAACCATAAACAGAAATATTATTGATAAAAATAGGAATAAACGCCCAATGTAAACCGAATATAACCGTTACTTGCCAGATGGAAGCTAAAAGTAGTCCCGCTACTAATGGACTTAATCCATAAAGCGCTAATGCTCCATCAGCCAAAAGATTACTTATTGTTTGCGTAACTGGTCCTACAACCATTAATGAAATAGGTACCACGATGATCAATATTAATAAAGGTACGAATATCATTTTCAATGTTTTAGGTATAACTTTGTTTAAGAATTTTTCTACAACACTCAAAAAATATACAGATACAATGACCGGTACAACAGACTGAGTATAATTCATTAGAACAACCGGTATATTTAAGAACGATAACTGCGCTCCACTAGTGGCCATTTCTACCAGAGTCGGATAAACCAGTGCCGCTCCCATCGCAGCACCCATAAACTGATTTGTTTTGAAGACTTTAGCAGCTGTAAAACCTAGAAATATTGGCAAAAAGTAATAGAATGCGTCACTAGCTGCAAATAGAACTTGATATACACCGCTTGTATCATCAATTAATCCTACTACTATAAGTGCTGTTAAAAACCCTTTCAAAATACCCGAAGCGGCTAGTATTCCTATAACTGGTGTAAAAATCCCTGAAACAATGCCTAATATTTTATCAAAAATAGACTGATCTTCTTGTTGATCGAAATCTTTTGCATCAACTTCATCTTTAAAGTTTATCCCTAATATATTGATAACATGTTTGTACACTTCAGAAACTTGATCTCCGATGACTACTTGATATTGACCACCGCTCTCTATAACTGTTATCACATCTTCTAAATTCTTTATTTCTTCTGTATCTGCTTTACTACGATCTTTCAAGTTAAACCTTAATCTAGTGGCACAGTGAATAACATCATTTACATTATTTTCCCCGCCCACTTTCTCTATTATTATGGCTGCTAATTTATCATAATCCATATTCTTCTATCCTTTCTATTTGAAAACTAATATTTTTAAATCGCTTTCTTTAACAAAAGAATAACCCATCTACTAAAATAAGTCAATTCTTTTATATAAACTAATCGCTTTCTTTTATGCTATTTTTAGTTATTTTTATATAAAAACCTTTATTTATGCTAAAAGCTAATACTTTAGCTTGTTAATTTTACTAAAAATGATATAATTTTAGTAAGTTATTTTAGTTGGTAGGAGAAATGAAAATGAAAATTGAAGATATAGCTCAACTAGCCAATGTTTCTAAATCAGCTGTTTCCTTAGCTATAAATGGAAAGCCTGGTGTAAGCAATGAAACGCGTGAGAAAATATTAGCTATTGCAAAAGAATATAACTATAAACCACTACGAAGTACATCTAACCGTACTAACAATAAATCTACTATTAGGTTTATTATATCCAAAAGTCCTGACCTTATAACAGATCAATATTATAATCTGCCTTTTTTCAATGAATTAATAAGCCATTTATCTTCAAGTATTAGTGATTACCCTTACGATTTAGTCATTTCAACTTTTGATGAAAGAACGCTTTTAGAGGAATTAGAAGCTGCAGAAAGAGTACAGAAATCCAAAGGAATCATACTCTTAGGAACAAACATTGATAAACCTAATATTAATCTCATAAGAAAACAGTTTAAAAATCTTGTAATTTTAGATACTCACTACTCTGATGTTGATGCAAATTTTGTTTCGATCAACAACTTTTTAGGTGGATATTCAGCTGCAGAGTTCTTAATAGATAAAGGACATAAAAAAATTGGATATATAATGGGTATTCCACGAATTGCTAATTTTAAAGAAAGACAAAAAGGATTCTTTTCAAAACTTCACAATGAAGGATTATCAATTTCTGATGACTACATTTTCAAATTACCCGCAATGAAAATTCAAGAAGGATCAGAATTAGATGCGGTTTTTTTGAATGTTGAAGATTTACCTACAGCTATTTTCTGTGAAAATGATTATATGGCAATCAGCTTGATTAAGTACTTGAAAAATTCAAATATACATGTCCCTGAACAAATTTCAGTAGTCGGATTTGATGACATTCCTGAAAGTAGAGTCACAACTCCAGAACTGACTACTATACAAGTAGACAAAAAAGAGATGGCTATTCAGGCTCTTGATCTTTTAGAAAAACAAATTCAAAATTCTAATGCTCATAAACATATTCAAGTCAATACTTCGCTAATAGTACGAGAAAGTTCTTAAATATGTAAAAGATCTACAAAGCTAGGAAATATTCCAAATACTTTGTAGATCTTTTTTCTTTATAATCAGATTTCTACCAATAGAACATTCATCACGTTCGTTTCACTGCAGCTTTTTTACCTTGCGCTACAGCTTCTACTTCTTCTTTAGCAATATATTGATAATAAATTTTTTCTACCACAAGAGTAATGGCGTTATCACAGGAAACATTCGCTGCTGTGCCGAAACTGTCTTGTGTAAGGTACAGTGTGATCAGAAGATTTCCTAAAGTCCCTGTCGGGTCAATCCCAACAATAGTCAAAAACGGCAAAGCTGACATGATGCCGCCGCCCGGTGCACCTGGCGCTGCCACCATCGCAATACCAAGTGTTGCAATAAAGCTGAACATCATTTGGAATTGAATCGGCATACCGTACATATACAAAACAGCATAGACACAGGAAACAACGGTTACCATACTACCCAGCAGATGAATCGTCGCACAAAGAGGAATCATAAACTCCCGGATCTTGCTTGAAACTCCATTTTTTCTTGCACATTCCAGATTGATTGGAATCGTCGCTGCAGAAGATTGTGTTCCAATTGCTGTAAAATAACCAGGCAGCTGATTCTTGAGCAATATGAGCGGATTCTTCTTGCGATATGCCCCGGCTGCAGTGAACCATAGAACAATCAGTGTGATATGCAGTGCAATAACGATCAGGAAGACACGCCAGAAAACGGATAGTATCTCAAAAACTTGTCCAGTGTAACTTAAATTTACAAAGTTTCCGAAAATAAAAAAAGGCAGCAAAGGAATAATGGCAGTATTTAATACTTTAATGATGATCTGATTGAATTCATCAAATACATGATAGAGTGTCTCTCCTTTTTTCTGACCTCTCAGCCAAGAGATACTCATGCCCATAATAAAAGAAAAGACAATCGCAGAGGTTACATCCAGCATCGGCTCCAACGGAATTTCAAAAAGAGTCGTCAATCCTTCTGCTGTATCTTGCACATCCGTATTCACTTGACTTGCAATAAACAGCGGGAAGATATTTGAGGCTGCAAAGTAAGCTGCCAGCCCTCCAAGAATCGTCGATCCATATGAAATCAGCGTGGCAATTCCAAGCAGCTTTCCTGCTCCTTCTGTCAGATCAGAGATCCCTTTGACGATAAATCCGATAATCATCAAAGGAATAACAAAAGCCAGCAGACTGCTGAATAAGCTGGAAAATGTAACAGGTATTCTTAGTACACTTTCTGGTATAAAAGATAATTGCCCAATGATAACGCCCAGTATAATTGCTACAATCAATTTAGGCACTAGTCCTAAATGAATCTGTTTAACATTCATATTTACACTCCTTTTATGATTTTTCAATTAAAACTCTATTTGAATTATCATATTACAAATTATATTCAAATGCTTTATTAATTTTCCGATAAAGCTATTTTCCTATAAAAAAGAACCATGCCCCGTTATGAATACGGTTCATGGTTCTTTTCAGCTTTATCTTTTTAAGTGTTTGTTCAATTACATAGTAATGAGCAAGAAGATTCCGGCACCAGCAACTGCTCCGATGAATGGTCCGATGATTGGAATCCATGCATAAGCCCAGTCAGATGTCCCTTTATTTGCAATCGGTAATACTTGATGTGCAATTCTTGGACCCAAATCACGAGCTGGATTGATTGCATATCCAGTGGTTCCCCCTAGAGAAATACCAATGGCTGTAACCAGCAGTCCGACGACTAGCGGGTTCAAGCCTTCTGTGAACTGACCTTGAGTAAATGCAAGCAGCCCATAGACTAATACAGTGGTGGCAATCGCTTCAGAGATTAAGTTCCAGGCACTGTGACGAATCGCAGGTCCAGTTGAGAATACGGCCAGAATAGATTCTTGGTCGTTCGTTTCTGCAAAGTGCGGCATATAGTGCAACCACACAAGAACAGCCCCGGCAAAACCACCTGCAACCTGTGCAACGATATAAGGAACTACAGATGCCCAGGCAAATTCTCCAGCGACAGCCATTCCTAATGTAACAGCAGGGTTGATATGTGCAGGAGAAAGCCAACCGATGGCATAAACGGCCATCGTAACACCAAGCCCCCATCCAATCGTAATTAATAACCAGCCTGTTTCAGCAGACTTTGTCTTTTTCAGTACATTGGCTGCAACGACCCCATCTCCTAAAAGAACCAGGATCATTGTTCCGAAAAACTCTCCAATCAGTTGCTGCCATAATGATGTATCCATAAATTATACCCCTTTCATATTTAATGATTTAAACCCTTTATAAAAAAGCATTTAGCTGTACGACCGTCAGCCTATTGAAAGAGAGTCATCTATGTAACAATGGTCTTTCAATGCTGACTCGATTTATAAGCGCAAATACACATTCTGCTTTTAAATAAATAAGCCAGAAAGGAAGACCAGCTTCATCTTCCTTCCTTCTTATTCCATTTACTTAAATTGACTTAAGGTCGTCTCTGCTACTTTTTGATCGATTTCATTTGCTCTCTTTTCTTTTTCTTCTGCGCTCCAGTTGAACCGTTCTGCGAAAAGATCAACAAGTGGTCCTTTTAAGCCTTCAATGCGCGGTGTGTCAAATAATAGTGTTTCGGTACGCCGAGCAAGGAAGTCTTCTGGGAGCAGCGTCATTTCATATTCAATCGCATATTCCAACTGTAAAGCATCTTTCAACGGTAACGCTGAATCAGCAACTTTCTCTTTCAGACTATAAACCGTTTCTACATTTGTTCCATACCAATTTACCAAAGCGCGAGCTTCATCTTCTTTAAGTCCGATATCCAATCCTTTTTTCGTTTGTTCATCGGCATACTCACTGAAAGATTTTCCATTTGGAAGGTCTCCGCCAGATAAATGAATATCAGCTGTATCGACCTGTTTAAACGTTTTATCCAGTTGCGAAAGCTCTTGATCAATGGTTTCAAACGTATCATTCGCCATACGTCTGTAATCTGTCAACTTTCCTCCGGCAACGGTCACTAACCCGCCTTCTGAGACAAACACATCATGACCACGTGAAATACCTGAAGGATCAGAATTATCTTCGTCTTGGATCAAGGGTCTCAGTCCTGCCCAGCTGCCTTCAATATCCTCAATCGTAATATTGGCTTCCGGGAACCGATAGTTAGCTGCTTTAAGCAGGTAGTCAATATCCTCTTGAGTAATATTAGGATCTTCATATTCTCCTTCAAACGGTGTATCCGTTGTTCCAAAGTATGTTTTCCCGCTTCTAGGAATGAAGAACATCATGCGATTATCTTCCATTCCTGTATCAGCATAAACCGTTCTCTTGATTGGAATTTTACTATGATCAACAACAAAGTGAACGCCTTTAGTAGGGAACAGTTTCTTCTTCGTATCAAATTTCAGCTGTTTGCGGACAATATCTGACCACGGACCAGTAGCATTGACTACAACAGAAGCTTTGATTTCAAAGGTTTCTCCTGTCAAAGTATCTTCCGCTTTGACCCCGACAATTTTATCTTGATCGTTATAGATAAAGTCTTTTGCCATGACATAGTTAGCAATCAGTGTACCCAGATCATGTGCTTTCTTAATGATTTCTGTTGTTAAGCGTGAATCATCATTTGTATAGTCCAGATAAAATCCGCCGCCTTCCAGACCTTCTGTTCTCAAGTCCGGTTCTTCTTCCATAACTTGCTCTTTATCGACCATATAATGTGCCCACTCTTCATCGACTTTCGCCAGATAATCGTACAAATGCAACACGACTTCTGCTGAAAATTCATTGAAGGAAGCACCTGGTTCATCATAGACCGGCATCAGCATATAACTAGGTTGAACGACATGAGGAACATTCTTGCCAATAACTGCACGTTCTTGAGCCACATCCGCAACCAGTTCCACGTCGAATTGCTTAAGGTATCTAAGACCACCGTGTACTAGTTTCGTTGAACGGCTGGATGTTCCTGCCGCGAAATCCTGCATGTCGATCATGCCGGCTTTCATTTCACGAGCTCCTGCTTGCAAGGCCAGTCCTGCTCCCGTGATTCCTCCACCGATAATCAGCAGATCTAATTCCGTTTGCTTCAGTTGGTCAATATTGTCTTTTCGCGTTTGAGCCGAAAAAGTCATCCTGCACTCAGCCCTTTCTTGAAATAATTATTCTTCTCGGTTGACTTTCTTAGGTTTGAACTTGAACGTCCGTGCAGATTCAACAGCTGCCTGCCATCCAGCATACAAATCTTCACGTCTTTCTTCATCCATGTTCGGTTGGAAGGAACTTGCCTCTTCCCATTTTGCTTTGATTTCTTCTTGGTCTTTGAAGTACCCAGTTGCCAGACCTGCAAGATAAGCAGCTCCTAATGCCGTTGTTTCCATGACTTTAGAACGTTGAATATCTACATCAAGGATATCAGATTGGAACTGCATAAGGAAATCATTCATACTCGCTCCACCGTCTACGCGCATCGTTTCCGTTTTCAGCCCTGCATCTTCGTTCATTGCATCAACTACATCTCTTGTTCGGTAAGCAAGTGATTCTAGCGTTGCTCTAATGAAATGGCTCTTCGTTGTTCCTCGAGTCAATCCAAATACAGCCCCGCGTGCTTCTTGGTCCCAATAAGGCGCCCCTAATCCTGTAAATGCTGGAACAACGTAAACACCGTCTGTGGTCTCTACTTTTTCTGCATATCCTTCTGATTCTGGAGATTCTCTGAACATATCCATTCCATCTCTCAGCCACTGCAATGCAGATCCTGCAACGAAAATCGAGCCTTCAAGGGCATAATAAACTTCACCATTCAACCCATAAGCTAAGGTCGTCAACAGTCCATTGGATGACTGGATCGGTTCTTTTCCGGTGTTCATGATAATGAAAGCACCTGTTCCGTAAGTATTTTTGACCATTCCTTTGTCAAAAGCCGTTTGACCGAACAGAGCAGCTTGCTGGTCGCCTGCGATACCCGCAATAGGGACACTGGTTCCATGGAATACTGCTTCCATTGTTTCACCAAACACTCCTGAAGACGGTAAAACTTCGGGCAGCATTTTTTCAGAAATATCTAACAACTCAAGGATATCTTTGTCCCAATCCATTTCATAAATGTTATAGAGCATAGTACGGCTTGCATTTGAATAATCCGTTGCATGAACTTTTCCGCCTGTCAGTTTCCACAGCAGCCAAGTATCGATTGTTCCAAACAACAGCTCTCCATTTTCAGCACGTTCTCTTGATCCTTCAACTTTATCTAAAATCCATTTGATTTTAGTTCCTGAAAAGTAAGAATCAATGATCAGACCAGTTTTTTTATGAATCGTTTCTGTATGTCCATCATTTTTTAATTGGTCTGCAATTTCAGAAGTTTGTTTAGACTGCCAGACAACTGCATGATAAATCGGTACGCCTGTTTCTTTATCCCAAATAACGGTTGTTTCACGCTGGTTCGTAATTCCGATACTATCAAGATTTTCTGGTTCGAGTCCTGATTCTATCATCACACTAGCAATAACCTGCAGTGTCTTCAGCCAGATTTCATTGGCATCATGTTCTACCCAGCCTGGTTCCGGAAAAAATTGTTCGATATCTTTTTGTGAACTCCATTTCGGTTGACCATCCTGATCGAAAATAATTGCTCTTGTACTTGTCGTGCCTTGATCGATCGACAAAATATACTTTTCCATTATGCATTCTCCTTTATTTTTTGTTGAAAAGGCTTCCCGCTAGTAATGAATATATCATTTTTGATAAGATAATCCTATTTATATGACTTACACTAAGTTAGTGACTGTTTTCACTAAAAGTTGGTTTGATTCTTTTTCATTTGCGATTAAATCGTTCCATGATGGTCTGTTATTGAAAGTGAGGCATTTAACAAAGGCAGATATACTGCTCAAAACTTTACAGGATTTAAACATTTGATCTACTGATAATTCAGGTTTCAAAGTCCCAACTTTTATTAATAATTTCTTTTATTTACTGAAGTTATTCATAAAAAAGAGCTTTACTTGGACACCTTCTGTCCAAGTAAAGCTCTTTAATCATCTGATATACTTTATATACGCTGCCTGCTTAGTCTAAGATAGACTGGTTGGCAGTAATGATTGCTGTTTTGTAAACGTCTTCTTCAATACATCCGCGGGACAAGTCAGAAACAGGTTTGTTCAATCCTTGCAAGATTGGTCCAACTGCTTCAAATCCGCCTAAACGTTGAGCGATTTTGTAGCCGATATTTCCAGACTGCAGCTCTGGGAAAACAAATACTGTAGCTTCACCAGCAACGTTTGATTCAGGCGCTTTTTGCTGCGCAACTGCTGGAACAAACGCTGAATCAAATTGTAATTCTCCATCGATCTCAAATTCTGGTGCCATTTCTTTCGCCAGTTTTGCTGCATTTTGGACTTTCGTTACTTCGTCTGCTTTAGCAGATCCTTTTGAAGAAAAGCTCAACATTGCAACTTTAGGATCAATATCGAACATTTTAGCTGTACGCGCACTCTCTACTGCGATTTCAGCTAAGACATTTTCATCTGGATTAGGATTGATTGCACAATCAGCGAACAAGTATTTTTCTTGCTCACGACCGCGAAGCATGATAAACGCACCTGAAGTACGGCTTACACCAGGACGTGTTTTGATAATTTGAAGTGCAGGTCGAACGGTTTCACCTGTTGAATGGATCGCACCACTGACTAGACCGTCAGCAAGGTCCATATATACCAGCATTGTTCCAAAATAGTTTACATCTCTTAACTGTTCACGTGCTTGCTCTTCTGTTGCTTTACCTTTACGGCGTTCAACAAATGCAGCAACCATTTCATCATATTTGTCATAGGTTTGAGGGTCTACAATTTCAATATTTTCTAGATCAAATCCGTGATCTTTCGCTGCTTTTGTCACTTCTTCATGACTGCCTAAAAGGATAGGATTCAAGATTTTTTCCGATTTCAAGCGAACCGCCGCTCCCAGGATACGTTCGTCTAGAGCTTCAGGAAAAACGATTTTCAATTCTTTTCCATGGATTTTCTGTTTTAAACTTTCGAATAATTCCACTGTTGTTCCCTCCAAAATATGTTTTTACTTTTTTATCATAACACTTCTTTTTATTTATTTACAGAAAAAGTCTTATTCCGCGCTCGGATCTTCAGGTATCTTCCAGTCGATCGGTTCCTGCCCGCTTTCAATCAGTAGTTCATTGGTTTTAGAAAAAGGTTTCGATCCGAAAAATCCTCGATATGCAGATAACGGACTCGGGTGTACAGAAGAGACAATTTTGTGTTTTGTTTCATCGATTAAGGCTCTCTTTTTTTGTGCAGGGGAACCCCATAGAATGAATACAACCGTTTTTTGTCTTTCATTCAATGCTCTGATCACTTCATCCGTCAGCAGTTCCCATCCCTTATTTTTATGAGAATGTGCTTCTCCAGCTCGAACGGTCAAAACAGTGTTGAGCAGCAGGACCCCTTGTTTTGCCCAGCTCTTCAGATATCCATGACTGACAGGTTCAATGCCCAAATCATCATGAAGTTCTTTATAAATATTTTTGAGTGACGGCGGCAGCTTCACTTCAGGCTTCACTGAAAAAGCCAGCCCATGCGCCTGATTGGCACCATGATAGGGATCTTGCCCCAATATAACCGCTTTGACCTCGTGATAGGGAGTCCACTCAAAAGCCTGCCAGATATTTTCTTTTTTAGGATAGATTGTTTCCGTATTATATTCATCAATGAGAAATTGTTTCAGCTCCTGATAGGCATCCGTATCTTCTACTTTTTTCAATACAGGTGCCCAATCATTTTGAACAGGTATCGGCAATCTAAACACTCCTTATGATTGATTTTTATTTGGTATGATCTGCTAAATTGTCTTGCTTGTATTGATTGTAACAAAACTGTCTATATCTTTTCTAAGTATACCCCGTATTTCGGTTTCTTTTTTACTTTAATCTGGTAGACTTAAAAGTGAATCTACTATTGGAGGAATGAATTTATGATTAAACTAATCGCTTCAGATATGGATGGAACACTTCTGAACGACCATATCGATGTCTCTTTATCCAACGCCCAGGCTATCAAACGAGCGCAGGAAAATGGGATCCACTTCGTTATCGCTACGGGAAGAGACTATCCCTTGGCTTCACATCCATTAAAAGGCCACGCAATCGAATGCCCCATCATTACACTAAATGGTGCGCAAATGTTTGATAAGAATGGGAAAAATCTATATAATCGCGGTCTGGAGAAAGGCGTCGTAAAAAAAATCCGGAGTATCCTCTCCAACTACCCTGACCTTCACGAAGAATTAATGACCAGCGATGGAATTTATTCCAGTAATCGCCAAAAACGTTTGGAAACAGTCGCTTCCATGCTGGCCGACTTGAACCCGGACCTTACTTTCGAAGAAGCGATGGAAAGCGCAGCAGCTCATGTTGAAGAAATGAATGTAAAATTCGTTAAAGATTTAAATACAGTTGTGGAAGATGATTCAATCATTATCTTGAAAGTCTCTGCTCACTCAGAAAAAGGTCCAGCTGTTTTGAAGCCACTGAAAGAAGAATTGATGGCGGAAGTTCCAAAACTTGCAATTACTGCTTCAAGTAAGAAAAATATTGAAATCAACCATGAAACGGCCCAAAAAGGCATTGCCGTTTCACAGTATGCAAAAAAATTAGGAATCAAGGCAGAAGAAGTGATGACTATAGGTGATAACATTAACGACTTATCTATGCTCAAATGGGCGCACTACGGAACAGCCGTTGCCAATGCCGTCCCAGAAGCAAAAGAAGCAGCTAACTACTCCACTTCCAGCAATTCACAAAATGGTGTTGCAGAAGCTATTTCACGAGTATTAAACGGTAAAATCTATAACGATTGATTTTTAAGAAGACGAGCGTTTTTAGAACGCTTGTCTTTTTTTATCCCCCGGTTTCTTTTTTTTCCATATGTGATAAAATAGAATGAATAGATAGGAGATTTTATTACGCTAATGGAGGAATTAATTGTGACTAACCCAAAAATCACTTTAACGATCGCAGGTAATGATGCCAGCGGCGGTGCCGGTATCGGCGCTGACTTAAAGACATTCGCAGAATATGGCACATACGGAATTGCTGCATTGACTGTTATCGCAACAATGGATCCGAACAATAACTGGAGCCACGGCGTGACTCCGATCGATGCCCAAGTCGTAAAAGATCAGCTCGTTACGGCAACCGCTGGACCAGAGATTGACGCATTCAAAACAGGAATGCTGCCAAATGTTTCTGTAATCGAAGTGATCGCTGAAACGATCAAAGAAAAAAAACTGAAAAATTTTGTTGTTGACCCGGTTATGGTCTGCAAAGGAGAAACAGAAGTCTTGAACCCGGAGAATGCAGAAGCATTGAGAGATCTGCTTATTCCCCTGGCAACCATCGCTACACCCAACCTTTTTGAAGCAGGACAACTTTCAGGACTTGGTGTATTGAAAACATTGGACGACATGAAAGCAGCTGCTGAAAAGATTCATGAAAAAGGTGCTCAATATGTCGTGGTCAAAGGCGGAAAAGCTTTAGAGGGTGATAAAGCAATCGACTTGTTCTATGACGGTTCGGAATTCACTAAACTAGAAGCAGATAAAATCGAAAAAGCAACTAATCACGGTGCTGGTTGTACCTTTGCTGCAGCGATTACTGCTGGGCTTGCTCAAGGATTGACACCGAAAGAAGCTGTTCTTAAAGCCAAAGACTTTGTAACAGCTGCAATTAAAAACGGATTTGACTATAATCAGTTTGTCGGTTCAGTTTTCCACAGCGGATACAGACTGGATCAGCAAAAAGGAATTTAAACCTATCACTCAGAGAGCTTCCGTTTAGCGGAAGCTCTTTTTTTGGTAACAGAATGTCAGTCTTTTTCGTTCTTATCTTTAGAGGGATACTTGAGAGAAGTACTTGAAAGGAGGATGGAAATGGAACTGAGCACAGCTATTTTCACTGCAGCAGCTGATATGATTGAGAATGTTGGATTCCCTATCTTCATCTCATTGTTTCTGCTGTATCGCATGGAAGCAAAGTTAAATGCTGTTGTGCAAGCCGTTAATCAGCTGACGGCCGTGCTATCCAGCAAAACGGAATAAACACCTAGCAACAGAGACAACATGAATCCAAAAGTAAAACTTCATCAAATACAGGTTATGTTAAGCCTTGGTTTGATGAAGTTTTTACTTATTCTTTTCTTCAGATCCTCGTATAAAACGGTCTTGTATCTGGCTCTTTTCATCATTCAGTTCCTGTCCGAGTTTTAGTTTTTGCTTTCCTAGTCATTTTAAATTATTGGCGACTCGTGTGAAAATGAATCGTTCTATTGTGAAAAGTTTATAAGGGGAATTACGACTAGTTCTGATGACAGCACTGCAGCCAAGTGGTTACAATAACCTTATTAAAACCACTTTATTCGACTCTTCCATATTAACTGGTTCCAATCGGCTCTTTGCAACTAGTTCTAATGACGGCACTGCAGTGAAGTAGTTCCAATAGTGTTATTGCAACTAGTTCTAATGATTCTTCTGTAGTGAAGTGGCTCCAATCTACTTATTTCCTCTCCTTAAAATGATACAGTCACTAGAAATACCGTATTCTTTGTATAAATAGTGTCAAAGTTGTTAAGATGGTCCGAATATCTATTTCCCCCTTTCGACTTTTCTCCAATCGGTGTTATAATGTACTTGAATGAAATTGACCGAATAAAGCATTGCGAACTTAGAGGTGAAATGATAATGGTTCGTTTATTTATTAATCATGCTTACATGTCTATGCAGAATCGGATGATCGTGAAGTCTGCTTCCGGAAAAGACACTTATCTTATTGTTGGAAAATGGGGCCGAGCTAGAGATGCTTTGTCGCTTTATTCCATGGATGGTGATCGGCTGGTGGAAGCGAAACAGACTCTGCTCTCTGTCTTTCCGAAATTCGATTTTTATACAGACGAGCATAAAATTGCTTCTGTAAAAAAAATCCCCGGGCTGCAGGGATTGAAAAAACCCTACTATATTGTTAGTCACTTAGATTGGATTGTAACAGGAGATTTTATAGAGCGTCAGTTTACGGTTAAACACCATTCTCAAGTGATCATGCGTGTCGAGAAACATTATTCCTTTCAGGGAGACTTCTACTCGCTCAACATAGAAAGAGAAGAATATGCTCCTATCTGTTGTTTGCTGTCCGTGATCATTGATCATTATTCATCCGATCGAGAAACCTTATGGCAGCAGTACAAAAAAGAAAAATACAGCTTGAGTTTTATGCATCCGTTTATCTTCACCAAACCAGCAGCAAAAACATCATTTTTGCAGACAGCTGCTGATTGTGCGAAAATAAAGGAAACACTGACAAGGAGGTCATGCAGAAATGAACATTGACATTTCAGCATCTGCACAAAAAAGACTGACTAACATTCTAGAGAATCAGTCAGGACAAATTGAACTTTACTACAACGAAAACTTTCAAGGTTCTTACGCTTGCAGTATCCGCGGCGTTTTTGAACTTAAAATTTCTGATAACATCAGTGAAGATTGCGAAACTCTGGATTCACCGTTAGGTCCAATTTACATTGATCCTGACAAAAAAGAACACCTTGATGAAGGTACACTGATTGATTACAAAGAGAACATGAATACTCTGCAGTTAAAAGGCAACTCTGGAATGATCGTCGATAATCTGCGGGTAGTAGATGATCAAGGTAAAAGTATTTAACTAGATACCCACTTTCTTTTTAACCATTTGAGCTTAATGATCTAAAGACATGCAAAAGGACGTCGTTCAAGTGAACGCCGCCCTTTTTTTATCGCACTTTTTTCTGCATGTGATCATATTGATGTCCAGACAATGTTATTTGGTGAACGCTCTGAAAGCCTTGCTGTTGATACAGTTTGAGCGCTTTAGGATTACGATGATCTACGTTTAATCCTATTATATGTGCTCCACTTGCCGCAGCTTTTTCATAAGCTGCCTGCAGCAGTCCCGTCCCGGTCCCCTTTCCTCGAAAAGCTGGTTTTACAACAACGGAGTCCAGGTACCATTCTTCAAGAAGGGTTTCATGATCCCAAAAGATTTCAAAATGCGGTAACTGATACTTATCCAGCACTCTTTTCAAAATAAGGTTAGAGTTTTTCATGTCTTTGTTGAAGTATCCAAAACAGAAACCTGCGATTTCCCCATCCATTTCCTTAACAAGCGCACTGTCCATTGCATAACGGAAGCCCTTTTGACTGGCAGCCTCTGTCAAAGCTGATTTAAGTGTCGCCCAAGGGACCTGTCTCATGATTGGCAGTTCCATATCTGTCAGAATCACTTTAAACAGCTCCATTACTTCTTGAACATCTTTTGCCTCTGCTTGACGAATCATACGGTTTTCCTGCCTTCTGTTTCTGCTTTCTGTTTTATGAATTTGACTGATAATCTGCTAGTGTTTCTTTGATTCTAACAGCAACAGATTGGGCAATACCCAGTTTTGTAATGTCTTCAATATCTGCTTCTTTCAGTCGTTTCATAGACTTAAAGTGTCTCAATACTTTTGTTCTTGTTTTTGGTCCTACGCCTTCTATATCATCCAGTTTAGATGTAAAGCTATTTTTGCTGCGTACATTCCGGTGGAAAGTAATGGCAAAACGGTGAACTTCTTCCTGGATCCGCTGTACTAAGTGGAATGCCTGACTTCGTGGATCCAGGACTACAATCTCCAAGTCATCTCCAAAAATCAGACTGGCCGTACGGTGTTTGTTATCTTTAACCATACCCGCTACCGGAATGTCCAGCGCCAATTCATTAACAAGCACATCTTTCGCTGCATTAACTTGGATTTTCCCGCCATCCATTAAAATAAGATCCGGCATCGGTTTACCTTCTTTCAGCAAACGACTGTACCGTCTTCGAATGACTTCCTGTGTTGTTGCAGCCTCATTACTGCCCACGACTGTCCTGATCTTGTATTTTCTGTAATTCGTCTTATCCGGCTTGCCGTCTTTGAATGCAATCATGGCAGAAACCGGATTGGTTCCTTGAATATTCGAATGGTCGAATGACTCGATACGCTCAATGTACGGTAAGCCCATTGCTTCCGATAACTCCTGAATAGCTCCCGTGGTCTTACGCTGGTTCATCTCAATGAGTCTGAATTTTTCTTTTAGTGCCAGTTCACTGTTTTTCCCTGTCAGATCCAGTAATTCTTTTTTACGTCCTCGCTTAGGCGACAGTACTTTTACGTCGATTGCTTCTGATAATACACCTGTATCGACAGTTTCAGGGACATAAATTTCTTTAGGCATCAAGTTATTGCTGTCCTCGTAATACTGCACAATGTAACTCATCAACTCTTCTTCCGGCGGATCATAGCACGGGAACATTGCTGCTTCACGCTTGATCAAGGTTGCCTGACGAACAAAAAAGACTTGGATCGAGATCCAGCCTTTATCCATATAATAATTGAAAAAATCTCGCGGCATAAAGTTATTAGAGATAATCGACTGTTTTTCAACAGTCTTTTCGATGTAAGCAATTTGATCGCGGAATTCTGCTGCTCGTTCGTAATTCATCTCTTCCGCCGCTTCATCCATATTGGCTTTCAAGTCTCTCTTGATGTCCTGCACATTTCCATTCAAGAAAGAGCGGATTTTCCGAATCTGGTTATCATATTCTTCCTGAGGGATCTCGTGATCGCAGGGACCGATACATTGCCCGATATGGTAATACAAACAGGCTCTTTTCTGATGTCCGTTGCACTTTCTCAAAGGATAAATTTTCTGGATCAGCTGCTGTGTCTCAGAAGCTGCAAAAACATCCGGATAAGGTCCGAAATAATGCGCTCCGTCTTGCAATACTTCTGATGTAATAATCAATTTAGGGTCTTTTTCATTGGTAATTTTCAAATAAGGATAACTTGTTCCTCTTTTTAAACGAATGTTATATTTCGGTTGATGCTTTTGAATCAACGTTACTTCCAGTAAGAGCGCTTCTTTATCAGAACCGGTAATGATCGTTTCAAAGTCAACGATTTCTTGTACCAGCTTTTCTGTTTTTCCCTCATGAGAGCTGCGGAAATAAGAACGAACTCTATTTTTCAAGTTTTTTGCTTTCCCGATATAAATAATCTTACCCTCTTGATTTTTCATAATGTAGCACCCGGGCAGATCAGGTAGTAAACTTAGTTTATTATCAATCAACTCTGTAGACAAAGAAACACCTCCTCATCCCTTTTCTTTGTCAGGGATCTCTTTTTAGGCTTGTTCAAATAAATAAAGACCATGAAAAGTATTGTAATCGGACTTTCCAACTGGAACGGATTTGTACTCAAATACTTTTCCCAGCTCATGCTCACCGCTTTTTACCTGGTGATCAATTGCCTGTGCAATGTCGGTATACAATTGATCTATTTCTTCATCGCTTAAAGTGCCATGTTGCTCTTCCCAAGCTGTCAGGAAAGCTTCTTCGTCTTTTCCTCTGTAAAACTCTATATCAATTTCCGGCATATACGTTCCTCTTTTCTTTTTTAAGGAGTCATTGGATAAATGTCAACAATCAGCGTCAGTGAGATTATTTTACCAAAAATGGGAACATTTGTCAGGTATATGGTGCTCTAACAGATTGTTCATAGATTGCACTGTCACGGTTTGTTCAATAAAAAAACGACCGCCTGAGCGATCGCTTCTTTTTCATCTTGTCATTAATTTAAAACACGTATCGTAATCGTTCTTCTTCCCCATGATAAAGCTTCCCCTACCGTTGAAAAGTGAATGTCGATTTTATTTCCTTTGATTGCACTACCGGTATCTCCAGCAATATAAACGCCTTTTCCTGGAATTTCTACCAGTGAATTCAGCGGGATTATTGATGGGTCAACGGCGATGACACGAGGGTTGACTCTCAAGTCGATCCCAGTTCTAGTATGTGTACTTAAATTCGGCTGTTGTGTAGAGTAGCCGGTTGCACTAACTTGGATTGTCCGACCGCTTTCACTTGAACTGCTTTTTTCTGAAGCCGGTTCAGATGCAGCCGTTTTTTCCGCTGGTGCTGTTTCAGTTCTTGTTTCTGTTTGAACGGCTTCTTCTACTTCAGCCGCTTCTACTGTTGAGTCATTTGAACTGGAAGATGTTGTGACAACCTCTTCTTCAGCACGCTCTGCTGCAGCTTTGACAGCTTCCGCACGCGCTGCTTCTCGAGCTGCTTCGACTTTGGCAATTTCACTTTCTTCTTGCTCTTGTAATTGAGACAGTTCTGCTTCATTTTCTTTAACCAAGGTCTGTAAGGAAGCCAGTTTTTTATCATATGATTCTTTTTGTTCAGAAACTTTCGCTAAGTCTTCTTTCAAAGATTCTTGTTCAGCAAGAAGTTCTGCTTTCAAATCTGCTAATTTCTCTGCTTCTGTCTGTGCATCTTCAATGTGCTGGTTTCCGGCATCTGTCAGCTGCATAACTGCTAGTGTACGATTGAATAAGTCCGATAAACTCTCAGCTTCCAAAATAGCCATAACCACATTACTGTTTACATCATTCACTTGAAGTGCTTGCAGTCTCTCGCTTGCTTGATCCATTCTTGCTTCGACGATCTCTTTTTGCGTTTCGATCTCAGCTTCTTTTTTCTGAATCGTTTCTTCCGACTCAGCGACTTTTGAATCCAGCAAACTGATTTCTTCGCTTATTGCGCTGGTTTCCTCTAACGCTTCAGCAACTTTTCCCGCGAGGGAATCCAGTTCAGTTTGTTTTTGTTCTTGCTGCTGACGAATGTCATCCAGTGAATCAGCTGATACGGCCTGAGCACCAAAAACTTGTATAAGACTCAAAACTAAAACAGCAAATCCTGTTATCCATTTCTTCATGGCGGTTAAGAACAATCCCTTCTCTAGTTAAATTTCTATCTTAAATAAACAAAATAAATGTATATTGCTTTGCCATTATACATAGAATACTATCGAAGTACATTTCGGATTTCTTACAATTTATTACAAACCCTTTTTAAATCAGGGACACATTGCGACATCTCGCATGAACTTTGTAACGTTAGGATAGGTTTTTATACTTTTCATTCGTTGTGTAATGTGTTTGTAATATTCTTCTTTTTCTTTCGACAATCCCCTCTTCTTTCAAGTATGATAGGAGGGTGAAGAATTCAAACAGGATTGAAGGAGTGTCTGTTAATGTTTAACCAGAGAATTGGTTTGATCGACGTCGGCTCCAATACAATACGTCTCGTTGTATTTGAAATTGATGCCAACTTAACGATCACCGAATTACAAAATATTAAAACCCCCGCACGACTCGTGCAATACTTGGATGAAGACCAAGTAATGTCAAAAAAAGGCATTAATGTTCTAACAACTGCACTGGAAAGTTTCAAAGAGATCGGCGAACGCTATCATATCGAAACGATGCTCCCTGTTGCTACAGCCGCTATTCGACGTTCAAAAAATGCAGAAGCGATCTTAAAGACGGTTAAAAAGAAAACCGGTATTGAATTGCGCATCCTAAAAGAAGAAGAGGAAGCTTTTTACGGGAACTATGCTGTCCGCCATACAATGGATATCAAAGACGGCGTCACGATCGATATCGGTGGCGGCAGTACTGAACTGACACTATTCAAAAATAAAGAAGTCGTTCATTCTCACAGCTTTCCATTTGGAGTAGTGAGCTTGAAACGTCAATTTTTTGACGGAAAAGATCATAACGATAAGAAAGCTATCGAAAAAGCGCGCAAATGGGTCAAAGAACAGTTTTCTTCATTGGACTGGCTTCCAAAACTAGAGGTTCCTTTAATCGGGATCGGTGGATCTGCCCGTAATATCGCTGATGTCCATCAACGTCAGCATGATTACCCAATTGCAGGAATTCATGGCTATACCATGAAGGAATCTGAACTGATCGAAACCTTTGATCTGCTTGCAGATACTTCTATGAAGGAACTCTCTAAACTGGACGGATTGAGCGAAGACCGCAAGGATATCATCATTCCAGCAGGTATTGTATTTGTAGAGCTGTTCCACTTTATCGACTCTACAGAATTTGCTATCAGCAGCCGCGGATTGCGAGAAGGTCTAGTCATTGATTATATCAATCGCAAAGACAATAATCCTTATGAGCTGTATGACATAAAGCGTCAGACAGTCGAACGCACGTCCAAGCGATATAATGTCCGCACAATCGGTGCTTACCAACGTATTTTACTATCAGATAGACTCTTGAATCTATTGCGCGACAAAGATCTGATTTCAGTAGATGAAGACCATTTGAATTTAGTACATTATGCTGCTTCTCTCTATAATTTAGGTCAGTACATTGAAGATGATGCAAAATCGCAGCATACTTTTTATATTATTTCCAATAGTAATCTTCATGGGTTCAATCACCAGGATCGTGTCCGTCTTGCATTGCTGGCAAGTTATAAAAACCGCTCCTTATATAAGCAGTATTTGAAAAGCTTTGAAGATTGGTTCAGCGAGGAAGAATCCGAAACACTGCTCCATTTAGGCTGTATTATTAAATTTGCTGAAGCCTTGAACGATTCGCATGTAAATATGGTAAAAGACATTCAATTAGCAAAAGCTGAAAATCCAGATGACGGCTATGACTTGACTGTTACCTATAACGGAGATGCGGTGGCTGAAGTTTACCGCACTAACAAGCATAAGAACCATCTGGAACGAGTCTTAGATGCTCCCGTTCGCATTCATTTCAACAGCGAAATAAACTAAACAAATTAATCGACTAAGTAATTCGGAGGGAACCGCATGCAGAAACAGTCAATTGATTTACACAATCCAGACTACTATCAAAATAGAGAACTTTCTTGGTTAGACTTTAACGAACGCGTACTTGCGGAGGCAGAAGACCCTACCAATCCTCTACTTGAAAAACTAAGATTTCTTTCTATTGGAAGTTCAAATTTAGATGAATTTTTCAAAGTTCGTGTTGCAGGACTCCAGGATCAATTAAAGCTCGGTTTCCTGGAGCCGGATTCCAAGAAGCAATGGGGACCGGAAAAGCAATTGATTGAGATTTCTAAAAAGAATAGAGACATTGTAGCCTATCAGTATGATTTGCTGGATCGTACGCTGGCAGAACTCGATGAAGAAAAAATTGTTTTCAAACGTACAAAAGAACTGGATGAAGAAGAGCTGGAAAGAGCCGCAGATATCTTTACCAAACATATCAAGCCGGCGATCACCCCTTTTGGCGTAGATGCTTATCGTCCGTTTCCTCACTTAAACGACGGAGTCATTCATCTGTTTGTGCGGCTGAAGAAGTCGGGCAGTCCGTTTATCGCCATTTTGCCAGTGCCTCCGCTGATTCAGCGATTTCACGTGCTGGAAAAAGAAAATGAAACAGTCATCTTGTTTACAGAAGATATATTATTTAAGTTTTTGAATGAGCTGTTCATCGGCTATACTGTCGATTACTCATTTACATTTCGTATTACTAGAAACGCTGACTTAGAGCTTCAGGAAGAAGGAGCAGAAGATTTGCTTTCTGTGATTGAAGACTATTTAGAAAAACGCAGAACCGGCATGGCCGTTCGCTTAGAGCTGGATAGTCGGACAACTTCCCCTACGTTTAAAGAAGACCTTGCTTATTTGATGAAAGAACTGGATCTGCTTGAGCGAGATGTTTATCACATTGAAGGACCGCTTGATCTGACAGTTTTTTCAAAAATTATATCTAAACTTCAGTCTTACTTGCCAAATGAAGTGTTTAAACGATTTACACCTGAGTACCCAAGTGTTTTGAAAAACCATGACATTTTTGAAACTGCTGATAAACAGGATTTTTTTCTGCATCATCCGTTTGATTCGTTTCAACCGGTGATTGATCTTGTAAGGAAAGCCGTTGACGATCCGAACACGATTGCCATCAAGCAAACACTCTACAGAGTCAGCAATGAGTCGCCATTTATTGATGCTTTGAAAAAAGCAGCTAAAAAAGACATACAAGTCACTGTACTGGTTGAATTGAAAGCTCGATTCGATGAAGCGAACAATGTTCACTGGGCAAAAGAACTGGAAGAAGCCGGCGCACATATTATTTATGGAATGAAAAATCTGAAGACTCATAGTAAAGCCACTTTGATCGTCAAAAAAGACCATAATGGCTTCAAACAATATGCTCATCTCGGTACAGGCAATTACAATGAACAAACCGCTAAACTGTATACAGATATGGGCTTGATTACAACTAATGAGAAGATTACAAAAGATGTGTCTGATTTCTTCAATTATCTGAGTGGATATTCTGAACAGCCAGATTATGACTACTTGCATGTCTCCCCTTTTGAAATGAGAGACAACTTTATTGAAAGTATCGAACAAGAAATCAGTTTGCATAAAAAATACGGAAACGGCCATATTATTGCCAAGATGAATTCTCTAACAGACAAAAAAATGATCATAAAACTTTATGAAGCCAGCAGAGCCGGTGTTAAAGTTGACCTGATTATCCGCGGGATCTGCTGCCTTGTACCGGGGATTCCAGAAGTCAGCGAGCATATCAGTGTGCACAGTATTGTAGGCAGATTCCTGGAACACAGCCGAGTATATTACTTTTACAGTAATGGTCAAGAGGAGCTTTATCTGGCTTCTGCTGATATGATGACCCGAAACATGACCAAACGTGTTGAGTTGGCTTTTCCAATCATGGATGAAAAGTGGAAACGATATGTCATCAATATTTTGAAACTGTACTTGTATGATAATACGAAAGCCTGGGTACTAGGATCTGACAAAAAATACACAAAACGAACTCCAGACGATAGTAAACCGATTGGTTCGCAAAGACAATTGATGGATTCTTTCTAAGGAAGCAGCAGCAAAATAAAGTAGATGCACTTACCTCTATTACTCATCGTTCTGCAATCTGCTATACTTAAGGAGATAAGGAGGAAGCAGCATGCCGACGATTCAAGATATCGCAAAACTAGCAGGTGTCTCTTCTGCGACCGTTTCTCGAGTCATGAACTCCAGCGGATACGTAGGTGAAGAGACCCGCCTTAAAGTTGAAAAAGCTGTAAAGGAACTGAAGTATACACCAAATCGCCACGCGCAGTATTTGAGACGCGGAAGTACAAAGAACTTAGGGATTGTCAGTACGCAATTCAATGATACTGCGATAGCACGAATCAACCCTTTTATTGAATTAGCCTATGAATCAGGATACACATCTACACTATTTGTTACCAATGGTGATAAAAAACGTGAGTTGGATGCTTTCGATATGTTAAAGTCCAAACAGTTGGATGGTATTTTTCTGGTCTATCGTGCTAATGAATGGGAGACATTGACAGATTATACTCAATATGGTCCTATCGTGACTTTACACAGTATCGACTCTCCCCTGTTGCCTTCTGTCTTTATTGATCATTATGAAGGATACAAACAGACTTTAGAGCATGTCTGGCAGACAGGATGCAGAAATATTTTAAATGTTTACAGTTCAGCTAACGGTCTAAACACGAAGCGGAGAATTCAAGCTTATGAGGATTTCTGCTTGGCGCATCAGATTACTCCACATCCAGCAGAGCCGTTCATAGACGTTTTAAGGCCAGAGCATGCGGAAAAAATCGTCGAATGGTATCATAACCAGTCAGACAAACCGGACGCCATCATTGCCCATTCTGATACAATTGCGGCAACAATCGTATCTCGTCTAAAGTTGTTGGGGTACACCATTCCAGACGATATTTCCGTTGTCGGATTCGATAATCTGCAGGTCAGCGACTGGATGAATATCACGACAATTGACTATGCGATCGATGAGCAAGGGAAAAATGCCTGTCGATTACTGTTAAATACACTAGACAACAAAAATTCCCCTTTATATCCTCTGAATTTCCGCTTAGTTCAGCGTAAGACAACTAGAGGTTTACTGTAATCCTCTACTCGATCAACCAGAAAGACACCTTCTGCTTATTCTCGTTTCGGAGATTAGACAGAAGGTGTCTGTTTAATTATTCTCGTTTAACCTATCACGTTCAGTCTTCCATTTCACTACCGTTTGGTGGTGTCTTTGAGTTTTTGATCAAAAGCTTCTTTTCTTTTCTGTTTGAGCATCCAATTCTTGATTAAACCTTTTTTGGGCGAAATGATAAACACGGTCAGACATATCAATCCATTTAAAACGGCTATCATTCCCGCGATTGATGTGTCGAAGGCAAAAGCAGCTTGTACGCCGATTATACTATTTAAAGCAGCAAATATGACAGCTGATCCTAACATTTTCTTTAACTCATACGTCAATAAATATGCGGTCAGACCGGGACCTACCATAAATCCTACAACCAATATTGAGCCTACAGAGTCATATGCTCCAACAGCAGTCAGAGATACCAGTGTCATCAATCCATAATAAATCACTACCGGAGAAATTCCGATCGCTGCTGCAAACGCTGCATCAAAAGTCGTTACTTTCAGCTCTTTGTAAAACAAGGAAATGAATACTACATTGATCAACAGTATAATCAGCATTGAAAAGAGAGCTCTTGGACCCACATCTATTCCAAACAATGTCATTCGGTCAAATGGAGCAAAGACCAATTCTCCCATCAGCACAGAATCTGTATCTAAATGCACATCGCCTGTATAGCGCGTGATCAGCAAAATTGCCAGACTAAAGAATAGCGGAAAGACCACTCCGATCGCTGCATCATTCGACATCAGTTTTGTTCTTTGCAAAGCTTCAATGACCCAGACGGTCGCAACACCGATCAACGTTGCGCCTACCATCAGTAAAGGTGAATTCAAGTCTCTCGTTATAAAAAAAGCAAGTACGATTCCCAGCAAAACGGTGTGCGTAATGGCATCCGAAACCATAGTGGTTCCTCGCAGGACCAGAAAAACGCCCGGAAGTGCGCAAGCAATCGAGACAATAACAGCAATGATTGTAATTTCAGCAATACTGCTCATTTTCCTTGTTCCTCCTCTAACCGTCGGATTTGTTGACGAAATGCCTTCTGTTTTTTATAAAATTTCATTCTTTTGGCAATCAGTCCTCTTTTTGGAGAAAACAGCAGACTGCCTACTATAAATATACTCAAAACAATGACAATAGTGGGGCCTGTTGGTATCCGTACACCAACAGTACTGATCATAGTTCCCGCAGCTCCGGATACAGCGCCGATGATTCCAGCAAGCCCCATCACTACGCTCAATTTATCTGACCACTGTCTAGCTGCAACTGAAGGACCGATCAATAACGCACTGATCAGGATGACCCCCACCGCTTCTAGTCCCAGAATAATGGTTAAAACGATCATCGTAGACAATAATAGGTTTACCCATCTGCTGGAAAAGCCCAACGTTTTTCCGTAATCAGCATCAAATGTAAAAATCTTGAACTCTTTCCAGAACAGACTGATCAGTAGGAGCATGATCATACTTGCTCCAACGATCAACCAAACATCTCGGGTCAGCATAGCGCTTGCCTGTCCAAAAATAAAACTGTCTAATCCAGCTTGCTGTGCATTTGGATTCCTTTGTATAATAGTCATGATAACCAACCCCAGTCCAAAGAAACTGGACAAAACAACGGAAAGTGCACTATCGAATTTTACTGGACTCTTTTTACTCATCAGCTGAATGAGACCTGTCGCCATCAGCCCAGAAACGACCGCGCCCAGCAGCAGTACGACAAACTCTTTTCTTTGCATTAATAAAAATCCGATTCCGATTCCCGGAAGTGCCGAATGACTCAGTGCATCTCCCAATAGACTTTCTTTTCTGAGCGTTACATAGGTACCGACTACCCCGCTGATCAGTCCCAGCATCCCCGTACCCAACGCAACCACCTGAAAGGTATAATCATTTAATACTGCTGTAATTTGTGTCCACATCAGCTGCTTGCACCTTCTCCAAGGTTATGATCCTGCTGATAAGTCGCTGTGATATTTTCTTGCGTAAAGACTTCTTTTACTGATCCGGCAGCCACGACTTCCTGATTGATGAATAAAACTTCGTCAAAATAGTCTCTTACAGATTGCAGATCATGATGCACAACAATCACGGTCTTTCCCCTTTTGGTCAACTCTTTCAACAAGTTCATGATGATCCGTTCTGTTTTCATATCCACTCCTGCTAAAGGTTCGTCCAATAGATAGACGTCAGCTTGCTGTGCTAATGCTCTAGCCAAGAAAACACGCTGACGCTGTCCCCCTGATAATTGACTGATCTGACGATGGCGAAAAGATTCCATATCTACTTTCTTCAACATTTCTTCAGCAATGTCTCTGTCACTTTTTTTAGGACGTTTCAGCCAACCTAGGTGTCCATATCTGCCCATCAGCACAACATCCAGCACTGTAGCTGGAAAATCCCAGTCTACCGAACTGTTCTGCGGCACATAGGCAATTTTATTTTTGACTTTTTTATATTCTTTTGTTTGTTTATCTATACTATATTTAACTTGCCCTGTAGCCGGTTTGACAAACTCCAGCATTGACTTGATCAGCGTCGACTTACCGGCTCCATTGGGTCCAATAATCGCCGTGATTTTCCCTTTTTTAAACGCTGCAGTAATATTCCAGAGCACTGGATTTGCATCATAGGCAACGGTTAATTGTCTGATTGTAATGACTTCTTCTTCCGCCACTTCATTTTCCCTCCAATTTATTCTCTGCTGAATAGACTTTTATTCTATTCAACAGCAGCCTTAATTCAAACCTTCGATAATGGTATCGATATTTGAACGATACATTTTGATATACGTTTCGGCGTTCTGCGCTTCATCTCCCAGTGCATCGGAGAATAGTTCTCCAGCATTCTGCAGCTCTTGACCGCGACTGTTCACTGCTTCCATCAGCGCATCCATGTTTCTTGAAGAGACTGAGCTTTCCACAAATACAGATCTGATCGCTTTCTCTACAATAAAGTCGGCAAGACTGCTGATATCTCCTGTTCCAGCTTCCGTCTGCGTATTGATTCCCTGCAACCCTACGACTTCAAAGTCGAACGCTTCTCCGAAATAAGAAAAAGCATCGTGAGCAGTCACAAGATAGCGAGACTGTTCAGGGATTTCTTCTATTCTTTCGGTGATATAAGTCTGCAGCTCATCCAGTTCCTGTTTATAGGCAACTGCATTGTCTTCAAAAGCCTCAGCATGTTTTGGATCTTGTTCTGCTAAATGATCTGCCACATAGTCTGTTGCTTGCTTCCAGTTTTCTACACTGAACCAGATATGCGGATCTACTGTAGAGTCTGCTCCTTCTTCTACTTGAATTAAATCGTCTTCCGCTATTGCGTCTCCAATAACCATTGTCGGAATGCCTCTCTGAGCAGATTGTTCAAAGACATCTGTGAATTGCGCTTCTAAATGCAATCCGTTATAGGCAATCATATCTGCTTCCCCAATTGTATTGACTTCTGTTGCGGAAGGTTTATACGTATGAGGATCCACTCCCGGTCCCATCAGTCCAGTAACCGCTACTTGCTCTCCTCCGACTTGTTCCACCAGATCCTTAATCATCGTTGTCGTCGCCACTACATTGATCTTCCCGTCATCTCCGGCAGCAGACTCTGTTTGCTGACCGCAAGCAGAAAGGAAAACAATCCCCGTCAGTAAAAGCAGTCCCATAATTTTTTTCATTTGATTTCTTCTCCTTTTAAACTATTGTTTAAGCGAGCTTATTTTATATTTTTAGACTACCCTAAAAATATTTTTAAGTCAACCGTGTACTATGTATCTTTTTTACAAAAGAACCCTTCCGGTCAGCAGACATTTAAAATGAAGTTTGTTTCTGATACCGCCTATACGGTATAATTAAAGTACTGAACTTGCAGCCTATGTCTGCTTGTCAGATAGCTTGAAAGGTTGTAAAATAAGATTTCTGTGAAGTATTACGTGAGAGCATTCTGCCTATAAAGGTGTTTAAATGATAAATAAAGGAGTATCCTCCATGACCCCAAACAAAGAAGATTATATAAAAGCGATCTATGAACTGGGCGGAGAAAAAACCGTTGTCAGCAATAAGAATCTTGTCCAAGCTTTGTCCGTGTCAGCCGCTTCTGTGACAGAAATGAATGGCCGGCTGCTGAAAGAAGGTCTGCTCAACCATACCCCATATCAAGGAGTCCAACTGACATCCAGCGGACTGCAAATTGCCAACAAATTGATCCGCAAACATCGTTTATGGGAAGTTTTTCTGTCCGAGAAGTTAGGCTACGATTGGAATGAGGTGCATGCTGATGCAGACCTGCTGGAGCATGTTTCTTCTGATGCACTGATTGAACGACTGGATTTGTTTTTGGGCGAACCGAGATTTGATCCGCACGGCGGAGTGATTCCCGACAAAGATGGAACGGTTGAAGCAATGGATTATACACCACTGGTTGACGTAGCTGTCGGCACACCATTTATCGTCAAAGAAGTAGATGATCAGCAGGAGTTCCTGGAGTATCTGCTGCAGAAACAAGTACAGTTAGGTAATGCATATACACTGCTGAATATAGAAGCATACGAGGGGCCCTTGACATTAGAATCTGCTGAAGGATTAAAAACCGTCATCAGTCATAAAGCAGCGTTTAAAATCCTTGTAAAAGAAGTGAAACAGCCCTGATTTCTACAGCGGCGCCATTAAGGTGTCCGCTGTTTTTTGTACAAAGAGCTTTCTTTTTTAGTTTTATTTATCTAGTGGCGACTGATTCTATAACTCGTTCTACATGCTTTTCTTATTCAAGATTGCTATAGTAGAAGTGTGTACTGCTGTTTACTTTTCAGCAGATTATTACTGAATGAATAATGACAATGATGGAGGAACTCACTTGGACAAGGTATTTGATTCAATCCAACAGAAGATCGATTACTTAGAACAGCATATTTATGAGGATTATGACTTAGGACTGACTTATGCTAAACAGAAATCACTCTTCAAGGTCTGGTCGCCACTGGCTGAAAAAGCTGTACTGAATCTTTATAAAACTGGCGATGAAAACGAAGAAACACTCATTGAACAAATTGAGATGACTCGTCAGGAAGCTGTCTGGCAAGTAGAGGTCGAGCGCGACTTAGCGGGCCTATTTTATACGTACACTTTCACACATAATGGCAAAGAGACAGAAACACCTGACATCTACAGCAAAGCCGTTGGCGTTAACGGCAATCGGTCAGCGGTTGTAGATTTAAGAGAAACGAATCCGGTCGGTTGGAATTACGATGCACCGGTCAGACAAACGGCTATCACTGAAGCCATCATCTGGGAGACCCATATTGAAGACTTTTCCAGTGACGACAAGGCAGGATTTACGGATGAATATAGAGGGAAATACCTAGCCTTTACTGAATCCGAGACCGTATTAGCTGAAGATCCAGAACAGCCGACTGGTTTAAATTACTTGAAACAGCTAGGCATCAACTATGTACACTTACTGCCTGCATTTGATTTTGAAAATGATGAGCTGGGCGATCAATATAACTGGGGCTATGATCCTAAAAATTATATGGTTCCCGAAGGAAAATACGCATTGAACCCAAGCGATCCAATATCTAGAATCCGTGAATTCAAACAAATGGTTCAGAGTCTGCACCAGCAGCAGATCGGAGTAGTACTGGATGTGGTCTATAATCATACTTTTACCGTAGATGACGGCTGCTTCCAGCGGACGGTTCCTGATTATTACTATCGTCAAAATGAAGATGGATACCTGACAAATGGTTCGGGCTGTGGAAATGAAACGGCCAGTGAACGGAAAATGATGCGCAAGTATATGATCGACTCGCTGATTTATTGGGCTCAAGAATATCATATAGACGGATTCCGCTTTGATTTGATGGGGCTTCATGACGTTGACACTATGAACGCTATCCGTCAAGCCTTTAATGACGCTGGTATGGAAGATGTGATCTTATATGGTGAACCATGGAATGCCGGAAGTGTTGAACTGCATGAGCCTAATATTCCAGCGGACAAATTCCATGTACAGTCTTTAGCTGATGGTATCGCGATTTTTAATGATGAATTCCGTGATTCTATCAAAGGACCTGTATTCGATGCTCAAAAAGGGGCCTTTTTACAAGGCGCAAATGGTTACAAAGACAGTGCCTTTATGAATGGGGACCTTATCGGCAGTCTTCTGGCTAATACTCAAGTAGAGGTAGGCGATTTTTCACTTCCGGATGGAAAAGACTGGGCTAGAACCCCTTCACAAGTCGTCAATTACGCTTCTGCACACGATAACTTGCCGTTGTACGATAAACTGGTGGCCAGCATTCGACACGACAATAAATACAGCCGCCGCGAAGATGTTATTCAGTTGAACAAATTAAATGCAGCTCTTCTATTTACGGCTCAAGGCGGTATATTCCTGCAAGCCGGCGAAGAATTCGGCAGAACGAAATTCGGAGATGATAACAGCTACCATTCTCCTATCGATGTCAATAAACTGCACTGGACCAGAGCAGCTGGAAATAAAGATTTGGTCGACTATTATAAAGGGATGATCGAGATCCGCAAAGCTTATCCGCCTTTGAGAGATGCAACGACCAAGACGGCAGAGCAAACGCATTTCACCGCTTTGAAAGAAAACGTCATTGCCTACACAATACCTAACTTGATTGAAGACCAGCCAAAGTGGAAACAGCTCGCCGTTATTGTTAATACCAGCATGCATCCGGAGAGTATTGTCTTAAACTCTGCACATCCATTGCCTGAAGCCTGGACGATCATTGCTAATCGTCATACAGCCGGACTGGAATCTCTAGGCGTGCATGTAGGACAAAAACTGCTGATTAATCCGCGGGAAGTATTGATACTTGCGGCAGAAGAATAATTTTTTGCACATTTTTAAAAGAATATTTTTTATAAAAAGACACTTTTCCTGATTATGATTGTTTAATCATGAAAAGTGTCTTTATTGATTCTATTGTATTTGTTTTTCTCCTATGAATATGATTATTTCCAATACTTTTGCACTGCACCCTCTTGCCCTTGAACTGGATCGTTCTCTGGAACAGGCACCTTCGTAGATTCTTGTCTGACTTTCTCATATATTTCTTCAGAAGCAACGTCTTCTTCTCTATATGTCTGGTAATCTATACCATCGGGGTAAGCTCCCACAATCTCGAAGTCATCAGAAGCTTCAATTCTCTTATGTGCTGTACCAGCCGGCAGCAGCAATACATCTCCTTTTGAAAAGGTCACCGTTTTTCCATTCGGGCCACCTAGCTGAACGGATGCTTCTCCTTCAATACAGACCAGAACTTCATGAGTATTATTGTGAAAATGATGGTATGGAAAAATCCCATCTACCCAGTCTCTTTTATATAGATGTTGCCCAAGTTTTTCGATCACTTCTCTTTCTGGATTATCATTATTTGTAATCTCTTTGAAAGCCTCTGGATAATACAGAACTGGAAATGCACTATTGGGATAGGGCCGATCTTCTTCTAACAAAATTTGTTTAATCATTGAATTTCCCACCTCTTTTTCATTGATTATCCATAGTTTCTCACGTCTGCTGACCAGATTCAAAAATCCCGCTCTTTTAATCAACACCAGCAATGATTTCTAGTAAAGCAGCCTATCCTTCTTTATGATGTCTTAATTGACATTAATCTTTTTATTACGTATCCTTAAAATGATACATATAAATTTTACGGAAATTCTGCAGAAACGTTCAAATGTAAAGGTATACAAAAAGGAGATCTCTCTATGAAGTTCTTTGACCTATTCAAGTCTAAAAAGTCTTACTCAAACACTGCCAAGAAAAAATGCGACGTCAAAGCCAAGATGATTCAATACGAATCCAAAATGACTGCTCGATCTATTACAAAGGATTCCGCTCTTATCCAGTCCGCCATTGACCGTATGATCAAAGAAGACCCTTTCAAAAACTATTATACCGGTAAAACAGATGCTGACTTCGGTCCAATGTCTAAACGGGTTTATAAATATGATGCCGTCACTACAGTTAACGTCAACTTAGTATCTCCAGACGACCATTCATGCTTACTCTATGTCGAGGGAATCTCACTCGGAGAAATCCCTGACTCTGAGAAAGAAAAGATTGATCAATATAAAGAAAATTGCCTTCTTACAGCTTATGCTTATGTGACCGGCGGCCCCTATAAAGAATATTCAGAAGCCGAACAGTCAGTGGTTGAATTGGAAGATCCGTATGGTCTTGATATCTACATTCAGTTCACTTAATTAATATTTTCTTAAAGACCTTAGCATCCACTGGAGTTAAGGTCTTTTGTTTGTTCTGCAAGCTGAATAATTGCAGATTTACAGCGGAAAGAGTACTCTGAAAAGTAACAAGGATTATTTTGAAACCAAGAAATAAGATTTCAGGAGGCTAATCATATGGATTTAGGAATCAAAGGAAAAATCGCATTGATCACCGGCCCTGCTTCAGGCATTGGTAAAGCGACTGCAGAACAATTATTAGCAGAGGGCGTTACGGTTGTATTAACTGATAAAAAAGCAGAAAAGTTAGCAGAAACTGCTGAGCAGTTAAAAGAACATGGCAAAGTTTACGCTTATCCAGCCGATATCACTGATCTGGAAAGCTTGAAACAACTGCATGAACAAGTTAAGGACAACGTTGGAGAAATCGATATTCTCGTACAAGATGCCGGCACTTCCGGTGCTCAAGGACTTTTCCATGAAATTGAAGATGAAGGCTGGGTCGAAACTCTTGAAGTCGACTTGCTGGGACCTGTTCGTGTAACAAGAGAATTTTTACCTGATCTCAGAAATGGCGGATGGGGACGCATCGTATACTTATCTTCCGAGAATGCCGTTCAGCCGTATGCAGATGAACTGCCTTACGATGCTGCTAAGGCAGGAGTACTAGCCTTTTCTAAAGGACTATCTCGTCAATATGCTAAAGAAGGATTGCTTGTCAATACTGTTTCACCAGCATTCATTGCGACTCCAATGACCGATGAAATGATGGAAAAACGTTCCAAAGAAATGGATGTCTCATTTGATGAAGCTATCCAATCATTCCTTGATGAAAAACGACCTTACATCGAGCTGAAACGCCGTGGTAAAGCAGAAGAAGTCGCTGCCGTCGTTACTTTCCTATGCTCTGATAAAGCTTCATTCGTCAATGGCGCAAACTATAGAGTAGATGCAGGTTCTGTAGCAACCATTCAGTAATTTTATCTTATACTCAATCAAAGGAGAGACTCACTCAATGAACAATGAAGAAACTTATGTTGACTATCTGATTATCGGCGGTGGGATTGCTGCCGGGAATGCCGTGGCAGGTATTCGTGAAGAAGACAAAGCCGGAACAATCGGGATTATATCAGCTGATGTCGATAAACCTTATGAACGTCCGGCGCTGTCTAAAAAGTTATGGACAGATGATTCTTTTACAGAAGATCAGATTTTCTATAATGTCAGCGAAGAACATCAAGCTGCATTGATGCTGGAGACTGAAGCGACATCGATTAACCGTCAGGAACATACTGTAACGACCAATAAAGGTGATACCGTTAAATACAAGAAATTGCTGATCGTTACTGGCGGTATTCCTAAAACGATCGAAGGTCCAGAAGATGACAGAGTTTATGCTTTCCGATCTTACCGTGACTATAAAAAGCTGCGCAACTTATCAGGAGATAATCAGCATATCGCAGTTGTCGGGGGAAGCTATATCGGCACAGAACTGGCAGCCAACTTGGCATTGAATAATACTAGAGTGACCTTGATTTACCCGCAGTCTACCTTAGGCAACAACCGATTCCCGGAAGAAATTGCGGCAGAATACGAACAAACCTACAAAGATCATGGAATTAAAATGATCAGCGGGACACGCGCTGAAAGCTATTCTAAAGATGGTGATGAATTTGTTTTGGCTTTGAACAATGGAGAGACTGTCAGAGCTGATTCCATTATTCTAGGACTAGGTGTCTCCCCTGTTTTAGACCTTGCCAAGGAAGCAGGACTAGACGTAGATAACGGTGTGGTCGTGGACGAATACTTACGTACATCTGACCCAGACATCTATGCAGCTGGAGATATCGCTTCTTATCCAGATCCTATTCTTGGAAGACAGCGCATTGAACATGTGGATCACGCCAGAAACTCAGGAACCGCAGTCGGAAAAGTCATGGCCGGTATCAACCACCCGTATGACTATACACCTTACTTCTACTCCATGGTCTTTGATATCTCATGGAAAGCAATCGGGACATTGGATCCTTCATTAGACGTACTGATCGATGAAGTAGACGGCGGGAAAGTCGTATACTATCTTAAAGACGATAAACCCGTCGGGATCCTGACATGGAAAATAGAACCTGATCTAGATCAAGTTCGCCACTTGCTCGACAATCCGCCAGCTTCATCAGAACACTTAGTTGGTGCGATTCGCAGCCAAGAAAATTAAGTCTATCATTAAGGGGTACCGCTAAGGTGCCTCTTTTTTAGATGGATCAGAGTTTCTTTAAATGCACTTGTTAAGGCTGTCTCTTCCATATAAAGTTGCAGTAAGGATTCAGCTCTATTTGACCGAAGGAGGTTCAAAATCTAAATGGAAAATCATGAGTATACAATTGAGCAAAACCAATGGTTGATTGAGCAAAGAGAGCAAGCTTTAGAGCTGCAAGAACTGGAAATCGAATCTCAAGAACATGCTGTTGAACAAGCAGCATCAGAACTTGAAGATCGAGAATTAAAGTTAGAGTTTGATTATTTACAACCAATCATTTTACCAGATCATCCAACCATCAAGCGCAATAAGATTAACGAATGCATATAAAAAGGTGCCGGCAATCATGCCGACACCTTTTTTCAATTTATTTATTCATTTGATTTCAAAGCTTCGATCATATTGATGGTTTTTAATTTTCTGTGCGTAAACAACATTACGATAGCAGAGAATAATACCGTCATAACTGCTGAAATTACGTATCCTTGCCAATGAATAACCAGCGGGAAAACAATCATATCAGAAGAAGCCATGGTAATAATAAACCATGTCAATACATTTCCAATTCCAAATCCGAACAAGATTCCGAAAATTGTAAAGATAACATTCTCTCTTACAATATACATGGTCACTTCATTATCAAAAAATCCAAGTACTTTAATGGTTGCCAATTCTCTTTCCCGCTCCGAAATATTGATATTCGTTAAGTTGTATAGAACAACAAAAGCAAGTGTCCCTGACAAGATAATAAAGATCCATACGATTACACCTAAATTATCGGTGGAATCAGCCTGCGTTTCGATTTGGTCACTCATAAAGGTCGTGTTCAGCACCTCGTCCGTTTCCAGAAGATTCTCTGAGAACGTCCCCTCTTCTTCATTTGTCATATTATCCGACTTGATCAAGTAAGCATTCATAGGATTTTGAGTATCTGCAACCTCTTCATAATACGAGTGAGTCATATAAACATTATGTCCGAGATAGTTCTCAACAATACCAGACACTTCGATCTCAAATTCATTTCCCTCTGAGTTTTGGATCATCAGCGTATCGCCAGCTTCAGCGTTATAGACACTGGCCAGACGAGAAGTGACCACTGCCCCTTGATTCGTCAGCTCTACGGACTCTCCGCCATTTTCAGCATTCAGCGTTACATAATCGCCCACATCTGTAGTGTCATCAAATGCATAGAGTGATACCGACTGGTCCATTACATCTTCAGCTGTGAAGGTAACTTGATCCATATAAACAGGTGCGTAGCTGTTCACTGCTTCATTCTGCTCAATCACTTCTTGTGCTGCAGTGTAGTCAGTTGTCCCTTCTGTGTCTTCCTCTTCCAGTGTCACGATCGACTGATACTGCACAATATCGTCAAATTGCTTGCTGGCAATAGCTCCAATAGAATCCTGCAGTCCGAACCCTGCCATCATCAATCCAGTACATCCGGCTATCCCTAAAATCGTTAAAATCATTCGTGCTTTATAACGGAAAAGGTTTCGATAAGTCACTTTCTGATTAAAATTCATTCTATTCCAGATCGGTGTAATTCTTTCTAATAGCACTCGTTTGCCGGCTTTCGGTGCTTTCGGCAGCAAGAGAGCCGTCGCTTTTTCTTGCAGATTTTTTGTGAGTACCAACATAGATGATCCTAATGTAGCGATCAGTGCAGCAATAACTGCCAAGGTAATCGGAAAGGCAAAAAAGGCTGTTGTATAGTCTGTAAAAATATACTGTTCTCCCAGCAAGTTAAAGACCACACGCGGCAAGGCTTTAACACCGATGAGAACACCTAATGTTGTTCCGATCGCAGCGGCTAATACAGCATACAGAATATACTTGCTGGCAATTTCCAGTTTTCTATAACCTAAAGCTTTCAGCGTTCCGATTTCTTTACGATTTTCTTCCACCATTCGTGTCATTGTCGTGAAGGTAATGAGAATCGCAATAAAGAAAAAGAATACGGGGAAGACATTGGCAATCGCATCAATACGATCTGCCAGACTTGTGTATTCCGTGAACCCGGGATTGCTGGTCCGGTCATTCACAATATAATTCGGTGTATCCATTTCTTCAATTTCTGTTCTAACGTCTTCAAGTTCTGCTCTTGCTTCATCAAGCTGTGCCTGATTTTCTTCCAGTTCAGCACGCTGATCTGCCAGTTGTGCTTCAGCTTCTTCAAGCTGTTCATCAGCAACAGCTGCTCCAAATTGCGCCGTCAACTGCGCTCTTTGCGCTTCCAATTGCTCACGCTGTGTGTCCAATTGTGTTTGCGCTGCTTCTAGCTGATTTTGCCCATCTGTCAATTGTGCCTGATTATCTTCCACCGTTTGTTCTTCATCAGACAGTTGATCTAAAGCTTCCTCTTGCAGCGTTTCTTTTCTTTCTACGGCACGTGTATCAAAAACAGTTTCCAGCTGATCTACTTTTTCTTCCAGTGCCTGATCATATTCATCTGACAACGGCTGAAGAGAAGCTAAATCCGTAAAGTTCATATACATGATAGAATAGGCCTCTGCATCAAAAGCAGCTTCAGGAATATAGACGAACCCATCCAGTTCACCGTCACCTACAGTTGTGGCTCCACGCGTTTTATCGTCCACATAAAGCGGTGAATCAGCATAACCGACAACTTCGAATGTCGATTCCGTAAGCTGATCATTTTCAATCGTCAGTTCATCTCCAATGGCATATTGATCAGCCAGTTCTTCATCAATTATCGCTTCGTCATTTACTTGAGGCAACTGACCTTCTGTGATGATCAGCTGATTTTGCTCGCTGCTTTCATCATAGGAATGGATCTGCAGATTCAGCTGCTCTTCTTCAATATATTGAGGAATACTGTAGCCCAGCTCTGCTTCTGTACCTTCCACTTCTTCGACAGCTTCCAGATCTGCTTCTGTCAAGCCGGCAGTCGACTGGATCTGCAAATCAGACAACTGAACCTTGTCTACAAAATTCCCTACCGTTTTTTCCAGATTCGGACCGACTGACTTGATTCCCACAAAAAGCAGAACACCCATGAGAATGATCAAAATAATAGAAATGAAACGGCCGAACGATTTACGAATATCTGTAAAGGTTGATTTTAAATATAACTTTATTTTCACTGCTGTCCCCTCCTACCATTCAATCTCGTCGACTGGTACCGGGTTTTCATTGATTTCAACAGACCGGACTTTAGCATCATTGATGTGAATCACTCTATCAGCCATTGGTGCGATCGCTGAGTTGTGCGTAATAATCAAAACTGTTTTATTTGCTTCACGGCTGGCATCTTGAAGCAGCTTCAGAATCTGCTTCCCAGTATTGAAATCCAGTGCTCCTGTGGGCTCATCGCACAGTAAGAGCTTCGGATTTTTAGCTAATGCACGGGCGATTGCCACACGCTGCTGCTCGCCGCCTGACAATTGTGCCGGAAAGTTCTGCATTCGATCTTCTAGTCCTACTTGTTTTAATACTTGTGCAGGATCCAATGCATCCGGAGACACAGCAGTTGCCAGCTCTACATTTTCAAGTGCAGTCAAATTCGGAACCAAATTATAAAACTGGAATACAAATCCAATATCTTTGCGTCGGTATTCTGTCAGTTTTTTCTCTGAATAGTTTTCAATATTCATTTCATCAATGATGATTTCTCCATCACTAGGTGAATCCATTCCGCCTAAAATATTTAATACAGTGGACTTACCGGCGCCACTCGGTCCTAAAATAACCGTTAATTCGCCTTCTGCTACTTCAAAGTTCATATCATTATTGGCAACAATAATGGTATCTCCCATCTGGTAGCGTTTATACTCATTTTTTACTTCAATAAATCCCATTCTCGATGACTCCTTCTATTTTCAATAATCATTTTATGAACACAGTGTTGATTAAAAGACATAATGTCAGTATAATAACCTTGCGTATGATTGGCAACCAACAATACGAATCACTTTGTCATTAAATCAACACAAATACATAATCTGTTGAAAGGAGTAATGTAAAATGGTTGGACGAAAAAATAACCGCCGAACTCAATATACCATTGCAGCCATTAAAGAAGCTTTTTTAACTTTGTTGAAAGATACCGATTTATCTAAAATCACCGTTACGGAAATCTGCAAGCTCGCTGATGTGAATCGTGGAACATTTTATATTCATTTCTCAGATCCTTTTGATCTCTATCAGAAAATCGAGTTAGATCTCACTGAACAAATCAAACCTATTCTGGCCATGAAGCCGCAGGACCAACTGCACGACTGGCTGCAGCGCTTGATTTTATTGTTCAAAGAAAACGAAGCTGCCAGCAGAATCATCTTAGCCAATTACCAGAACAGTAAAATGGTCAATGATATTTTTTCAGAAGTTCATGAAGCAGCTATGAAAGATTTCAGTATTTTGTTCAATGAACAGAACCCGCTACTCCTGGAATATTATTTTACCTATTTTGTAAAAGGAACGATTGGAACAATACTTGATTGGATGGAAAACGATCAGGAGACTTCCGTCGAAGAAATCACAGACGTGTTAAGCAACTTGATTTCTACATTTACTAGGAAGACAGACTAAAACCGACTGATCCCCATAAGAGAGATGCATTTAATCTTTCTTATGGGGTTTTTAATTATTGCCTAATTCCAGACATTCTAATATATAAACGTATTAATTGTAAATCTGAAAGCTGGTTTATATACTGGGAAGTGTAATCGTTGGTTTATACTGAAGGGGGAATGTATGAAATGGATAAATATGTTGAAGGTCATTATAGATCAGTTGAAGAAGCAGTCCATGCAGCAAAAGCCTTATTATCACAAGGGTATGCGAATGAAGACTTATTATTTGTGACAAATGATTCGACTAAGTCAGAATTAGCCGCTCAAACGGAAGTGGACGTTACCACTGATCTTTCCTTGGACCAAGAGGACAACGATCAAGATGAATCAATCATGGATAAAATTAAAGATGCCTTTACTAGTAATGACAATGACGATTCCGATCGTGACTCGGAAACAACAAAACAGCTGCAGGATCACAAAGAAGCCATTCGAGCAGGAGACATTTTCTTACTGGCAGAAACTGCCCCAACAGTGGATCGTGATCCAACAACTGAGCCAAACAGCGGATATGACAATCACAGTTCGATTCAAGATCCAGAAGTATCTTCTATTCCACAGACGACAGATGGATTTAAAAAAGACAATCCAGAAGATATTCATGTGGACAACAGTGACATTATGCACCGTCCGTAAGAATTGCAGATTTTTATGATCAAACTTCAGCTTCACCAAATAGTAATAGGAGGAAAATAAATGAGTAAATATGTAGACGGAAATTATACTTCCATGGAAGATGTTACCCATGCAATCAACGCCTTGGTTATGCGCGGATATAACAAAGACGGCATTGTAGTGGTTACTAATGAAAACAAGAAGCAAGAAATCTCTTCAGACTTAGATATGAATGTAACGACTGATGACTCTTATCCTGAGTTGAATGACTACAAAAACGATATTCAAAACGGTCATTTCATTGTACTGGCAGACGAAGACTCCAGTATCAATGAAAATCAAAGAACGGGCTCAACCAATGGAGAAGCAGAAAGTCCAGCAGCAGATCCGGCTCCGGCACCTGACTTGGGTTCGACTGCTTCAAGAGAGAGCGACATCGGCAACGACACATCAAGAGAAGTTCCCGTCACCGACAAGGAAGACGAACCCGGTGACATCCCTGTAGATGAAGATCATGATCTTAAAGGTCCACATAATTTATAGATAAGCAAAAGGACGACTTGGATCAAAACCCTAGTCGTCCTTTTTATTTATACTTCTTTTCCATATTCCAGCAAGTCCCCCGGCTGGCACTCCAGTACTTCGCACAGTTTCTCCAATGTAGAAAATCGAATGGCTTTTGCCTTACCGTTTTTCAGATTGGATATATTTGCCATCGTGATACCGACTTTCTCCGACAGTTCGGTCACAGACATTTTCCTTTAAATTATCATTTTATACCTGTAGATACTCCGTTAAAGCAAATAAACACTAAAAAAGTTGAGCAACACATTGCTAACTTCCTGCTTATCCTTTTTGCAACATAATTGGATTGCTGCTCCGTCTGTAGTCAGATGACAGCTGACATTTTCAAAGCGAGCATATGGTTTGTATTCAGTCATTATCCTCCTTATACTGACAATATAACCATAAGTATTGAAAATTCCATTAGGAGGAATTTAGTTATGAACAAACATGTTATTGGAAGTTACCAAACTGTAGATGAAGCAAAACAAGCTGCAAAAAACCTGATCGATCAAGGCCAAGCTAGAGATGAACTTACATTGGCAGCGAATCAGGCAACTGCTCAACAAATCGATACAGATATTCCTGTGAAAGTCTATGGAAATCATCACAACGAAAATCATCCTGATGAAGACAACGACGATTCTGTCATCGATAAAATAAAAGATGTCTTTACTGGCGACTCTGATGATCATTCGTTATCGCATACTTCAAACGAAGAAAATACACTGTTAGATGAATATCAAGCTGACATTTCTCGCGGCAGTATCGTCCTTTTAGCTGAAGAACGATTGGATACGAATGTATCTGGAATGAATGCCGATCGACCAATCATTGATTCTGGCAATTCAGCAGACAAACCCGTCATTGATACAAATGACTCGGTAGATAAACCTGTCGTTGATCCGATTAACCCTGCTTCAGACGTTGTTGTCGATTCAAAAGATGACCCTTCTGTTGATCCGGCCATAGCGCCAACGGATAAACCTGGAATCGATCCAACAGAACCTGCTCATCAAGAGGCTTCTCAATCGACTGAGCGTTCCTCAGATAAAGGAGGAAAAGTGGATAAACCAGTCATTGACCCTATTAATCCAGCATCAGATGTCGTAGTCGATTCTGAAAATGATCCATCGGTTGACCCAGCCATCACACCAGCTGATGATCCGGATATTGATCCAACTGATCCGGCACACCGCTCACCAAAGAAATAAACACGTAACTCATCAGCAATCAAATTAAGTTTCATGATCTGGGACAGGCATAATGCTTGTTCCAGATTTTTTATTTTGAACAACGCTTGTTTAGCCAAACCAACCATTCTCTATTGGTTTTGATCCGGCTCTTTCACCCTATATGCGTTTAATTTGAATAATGCCAATAGTATTTCTATACTGAAATTAAACGATTTTCGTGGAAAATCAAAGGAGGACTCAAGTAATGAATCAATTTATCAAAGGAAGCTATGAAACCGTTAAAGAAGCTAATAGCGCAATAGATCAGTTGATTGTGCAAGGATATAATAAAGATGATATTACGCTCGTTTCAAACGCTTCTACTCATAGTACCATTCGGACAGATGTCCCAACTAAAGTATACAATGGTCCTGAATCTTCAGATGAACAAAATGGTGAATCATTTATAGAGAAAGTCAAAGATATTTTCACAAGCGATTCAGCAAATAACACAACACATCAGACATCTAAAAATGAAAATACCTTATTGAACGATTACCAAAGTGACTTGGATGCCGGACACATCGTGGTGCTGGTTAAAGAAAACCCTAATACAGACAGTGTAACCAATTATGAAACAACAGAACCTGTAGAACCGCCAATGGACCCGATCGTCAAATCATCCACAGATGAAACTAATACAGAAGAGAAGCAATCCTCTTCTGCACAACAACCTGCTCATACTTCAGATAACCAAAAAGAAGCGATTGAATTAAAAGAAGAAGAACTAGATATCAACAAACACGAAAAACAGGTCGGTGAAGTGCACATCCAGAAAAATGTTACAGAAGAAACCAAAACAGTAGATGTCCCTGTAAAACATGAAGACATCAAGATCGAAAGACATCCTGCCTCCAGCGATACCCCTTCTGATACAACGATAGAAGAAGGCGAAGAAATTACTATTCCTTTATCAGAAGAACAAATAGACGTGACCAAACGTCCTGTCGTAAAAAATGAGGTTACCATTGAAAAAGAAACCAAAGAAGATACCCAACGAGTATCAGAATCTCTGCGCAAAGAAAATGCTGAAGTTCAAACAGAAGGGCCTCTTCATTTGGAAGACGACAAAACAGGTGATGACGAAAAGCGCAAATCTTAAAACCGATTGAATCCAGTGAGAAGAGAACTACTCAACTCTCCTTCTCTTTTCATACTGCATTCAAATAAAGGAAGAGAGACAACCTTGAATACAGGTTGCATCTCTTCCTTTTTTATAGGATTGATCTTTTTAAAGCATTTCTTTGGCTAACAGTCTGTACGTATTCAGTCTCTGTTCTTGAGAATGGGCGATGCTGCAGATCATAGCTTCGTCAAACCCATATTCTTCAGCATCTTGATAGAGTTTTTTCGCCACTTCTTCAGCTGTTCCCACTAAATGGATTTCGCGGTTGCGTTTGATCGCCGCTTCCTCTTCTTCAGACAGTTTGTATTCAGCCGCTTCTTCTGGTGTCATTAAACTTACCATTTTTCCTTGTGCCAAGCGAATACGCGCAATGTCTTGCGGTTTAGCTTGAAATTCGGCTTCTTCTTTTGTTTCAGCGACTGTAACGAGATAAGCTACATTGATCTCTGGCTTTTCCATAAACTCAGAGGGTGTGAAATGATGTCTGTATAATTCAAAGATTTCCTTGCGCATAGCGCCCAGCATAAAGAATTGTGCAAAAGAATAGCCTAATCCTTTTCTGCCTGCTTCAATCGCGCTGTTCCCGCTTGATCCCAGCAGCCATGCTTCTGGCTTAACGATTTTGCCAGGTGTCGCAAGTGTGTGCTTATATAAGGTTTCTTCCGGTCTTTTATCATTGATCAGTGTCAAAGCTACATCCAATTTTTCATATAAATGATCAAAATCCGGGTTGTTGCCTTGTGACAATGCATAGATCGAACGCTGATCTCCGCCTGGTGCACGTCCGACTCCATAATCAATTCTTCCCGGTGCCAAGGCACTGAGTGTTTTAAACACTTCTGCCATTTTCAGCGGTGAATAGTGCATCATCATCGTTCCGCCAGTTCCTAAACGGATACTGTTGGTTTTAGCAGCCATGTAGGCAATAATAATTTCAGGTGCTGAGCTGGCAAACGCATCACTCCCGTGGTGTTCTGCCATCCACATACGGTAATAGCCTAGTTCTTCTGCTACTTGGGCTAATTCTACCGCTTTTTCAATGGCACCTTGACCTGTATTGCCTCTTGTAATAGGTGCCTGGTCTAATACGCTAAGTTTCATTCATCTATCAACCTTTCTTTTACTTACTTTTAGTATACCACTGGTATCACGATCGGTCATGCTGCACTCTATCATTTTTTCTGTATTTATTCGGATGCCCGCTCAAATTCTACCATGTAGTGACAGATAATACAGCCGATACATTTCACCAGGTTCCGATTCAAATGCCCAGGGATTTCCTCTATATTCTTCTCCTTCTAGCACAAACCCATTATCTCCACCAGGAAAATAAACATCACTCATTGTTCCTTCCACGACTTCTGTCTCTCCTTTTAATGCATACGGCAGATCTAGGAGCGGTAAATAAAGAAAATTCTTCAGGATATCATCAAAAAAGGTAGCAAAATACCGATAAGCAATCACCATTTTTTATTCAAACGACCTTTTTTAATCGCACGACCATTGGAATCAGTCTCCCGAAAATCATTAAGAAAATGATGATCTCAAATGCTAGCGAACCGTAGTAGTATTCCATATTCAATTCTCCAAATCTGGTATAGAAGACTGTGCTTCAAGCAGTTCTTTTACAAAAAATGCCGTGATCTGATCCATTGTCGGTACTTTGACTAAATGTTTTTCATCTTCTTCAATAAACGTCAAGTTTGCTTCGGGGTTCTCTGCTACAAATTCTGCGGTATCCTCATAAGGGACAACGACATCCTGGTTCCCGTGCCAGAATAGGACTGGACGTCCAGCCAGTTTCTCGGGCTGTCTTGATAAATCATAATAAGGAATCCAAGCCAATAATGACTCGTAATCTTTTGGATAAAAGCGTCCCATCTCCTCAGCATACGCAAAAATCCGCTCGCGATAAGCTACCGGCTTAGGTGAACCCATAATACAAGCTGCTGCCTTGATCTCAGGATGATTCGTCAGCAATGCACAGGTTGTAATCCCGCCCATCGATACGCCGCCTACTGCAATCTGATCTTCTACCAGCCCCAGCTGTTTGAAGTGATTTACAATATACCCAAATTCAAATAAATTGGTATGAATACTCTGCCAGAATGTCAGCGATGGAACCTTTGTAATTTGCTGCTTCCGTTCTCCATGATTCGCCGCATCCGGCAGCAAGACACGAAAGCCGGCTTCAGCCAATTTACGCCCCTGGGTCAATACCAGTTCCTTGGACGACTGCCACCCATGATAATAGACAATCAAGGGCATACTTTCATTTCGCTTTTCTTGCTGCACCACTTCCAGCAAGGGGATCGTTCCCAGCAGTCTTTTTCGAATGGTTAATTTCATGTTCATTCACCTCATTTATTAGATTACCGCAAAACCATAACAGTGGATATATATAAACGCTTAGAATTTTCTCACTTCTTAAAAATAAGTTTCTGGTGAGCCTTTTCTTTTGAATCAATCAGCATTTTCTACATAATGGTTGTAAGGAGGAGATTTAAGTGAGAGAAGATACATTATATTATGATGGTCAATGGCAGCAAGCTCAATCATCTGACTACACTGAAGTTATTAATCCAACAACTGAAGAAGTCATTAGTAAAGTTGTAAAAGCAAACAAAGAAGATGCCGATCGAGCAGTTGCTTCTGCGAATTCTGCTTTTAAAGAATGGAACACATTAAATCCCGATAAACGAGCTGATTATGTAGAAAAAATCCTAGAAGGTATTAAAGAAAGAAAACAGGAATTAATGGATACAATGATTCAAGAACTAGGAACTTCTTCTATTTTTGCTAATAGCACTCAAGTAGCGCTAGCGGTTAACGAAATGTCAGCCAGCATCGAAGAAGCCAGACAGTATTCTTTTGAAGAAGAAGTAGAGAATGCTACCGTCATTAAAGAAGGTTTTGGTGTCGTTGTCTGCATCACTCCGTGGAACTTTCCGTTGAATCAGATTCAAAGAAAAATCACACCGGCATTGCTGGCAGGAAATACTGTCGTCGTCAAGCCGCCAAATCTAGCACCGCTTACCGCTTTATTACTCACAGAAATTATACATGATGCCGGGCTGCCGAAAGGGGTTTTCAACCTTGTTACAGGTTCTGGAAGCGAGACAGGTGATTATCTGACCAGTCATCCAGATGTATCAGTGATTTCCTTTACTGGATCCACTAAAGTAGGGAAAAGTCTATATGAAAAAGCTGAAAAAACAGTCAAAAAAATTGTATTGGAACTCGGCGGAAAATCTCCCATGATTTATCTTAAAGGCGGCGACTTGGAATTAGCTGTTAAAAATGCAGCAGATACCGTTTTGCATAACCAAGGACAAACATGTTCTGCACTTACGAGACTGTTAGTTCCAAAAGATGAATTAGAACGAACAAAAGAAGTCATTAAAGATTACTACAAAGACATTAAAGTAGGAGATCCAAGTGAAGAAGATACTATGGTTGGACCGCTAGTCTCAGAGGATCAAATGAAGACGGTCTTAGACTATATTGAAAAAGGAAAAGAAGAAGGAGCAGAAATCCTAATTGGCGGAAACAAAATTGACCGTACCGGTTATTTTGTTGAACCGACTGTCTTTGTTAATGTTGACAACAAGATGACCATTGCTCAAGAAGAAATTTTCGGCCCTGTGCTTGTCGTTATCACTTATGAATCAATAGAAGAAGCTATTGAGATAGCAAATGATTCAATGTACGGTCTGTCTGGCGGAGTCGTTGGACCAGAAGATGAAGCCATAGCTGTGGCTCGTCAGATTCGTACCGGCAACGTATTAGTAAATGACGGAAAACGTAGTCCTAAGGCTCCATTCGGTGGATATAAACAGTCTGGATTTGGAAGAGAAAATGGGGCTTATGGTTTAGAAGACTATTTTGAAATTAAAGCGATTTTCAAATAAATATCTTTGATTCAATAAAATCATTGCAAATAGACCGCGCTGTGTAGGTGACTATACAGCGCGGTCTATTCGTATTAATCAAACCGTTCTTCTATAAGCTTTTCTGCAGCATATTTTCCTGAGCGCACAGCACCTTCCATAAACTGTGGAAATTCCGGAGCGAGTTCTGTGCTCGCAAAAACCAGATTATCATGCGGCTCTTTTAATACTTGCTTTGCTTCAAAATCTCCAGCAAAGTGGGTAACAGCACCATAACCGCCTCCGAAATAAAGGGATTCTACCCAAACCTTTTCCACTGAATCAGAATACTTTCCTGCCTGATCCCCAAGAACTTCAGTCAGGCAGTCTACTGCAAACTGCTCTCTTGCTTCTGGTGAAGTTTCAGACAATTCTTTTGCTTTGTCTCCTCCAATAAACATGGTCAACCGGCTTTCGCCTGCAACTTTGGAGGAATCCATTACATTGACCCCTTCGTGCTCTGCAAACAATACACCAAAAAGTGTTTTCTCTTCTCCGCGAATTGAAAAGTGACGCCAGAACGCTTCTTTATAACTCAGCGTGATTTTGATCACAGCACCATCAATAAAGCTATTCAATGCTCTCTGATATCGCTCCTGCAATGATTCGCTGAATCGAATCCGACGCGCTACGGTTGGCGGAACAGCCACAATCACTTTTTTAGCAATGTAAGACTGCTGATTGCCGATTTTTATGACATAATTGTTTTTCTGTTTAAGAATGTCTGTTACTGGCGCTTGATAAATAATTCGCTCTGATGATTCTTCCGCTAAAAACTGGATCACATTATCTAACGGACCTGATGCCTGAAACTTTACTTCGTCTTCTTCCAGTGTAATATTTCCGATCAGTCTTTTCAGTGCTTTGGGATTGATATACTCGCTGTTGACTGTAAATTCCGCCGCTACGAAACTCTTGATTGCTTTTGCTTCTTCTTCATCCTCCACTACTTCTTTCAAGACTGCTGATAATGGATTTTTCTTTTTAAAAGCCAGATCTCCCAGCAGCTCTGCATGATGGTCAAAACCAATATGGCCGACTTCTGTTTTTCTTTCATTGATAATGATCGCATCGTCCAGCAGATAGGTTCGCTCCAGTTCCATTCCAGCTTCTCTGATCAGACGAACCATTTCGACCATATCTTCATTCACAAACTGGGCTCCTAACTCCGTATATCGGCCACTGTCCGCTTCTACGTTGGACCTGACTTTCCCACCAGGTTGTTTTGTTGCTTCTATGACCTTGTATTGCAGTCCTTTATTTTTTAATTCTCTTGCAGCAGACAGCCCCGCTAATCCGGCGCCAATCACAATGACATCATACACTGGCTCTTCTGGCTTCATTATTTCACTCCTGTATATATGAACGAATTCCCTTCAGTTTGAACTATTTGATTATGATTGTGGTTGTGCTATACTGATTACATAAAAAGAGGACATGCTCTAACATGCCCCTTAGTGTAGACCGTTTAAGACGGCAGCAAAGTTTGACTATTAAAAAATAACCGTTAACTCGCCAAAGTTAAAAGACGGTTATTTTTTTCTGTCATTAATCAGCTTGATCAGAGCAACTACAAGACCAATTAAGGAAATCAAAAGACCTCCGAAACAATCATAAGCTGCAATGCATCAGCTATGGACAAAAAGGCTTCTCCTTTCTAAGATTTCAGCACTTATCTCCATAAGCACCACCACCTTCCGGATAGCCACCGTCTTAACTTTCTACTATGATAGTATATCATGTTTTATGGTGCGCAAGTTATACTAAGTAACAACTGTTTTAGTAATCTAATAGAACGAAAACCGTATTCTAAAATACTCAACTAGGAGGTATTCCTTTGATTTTCGCAAAACTTAACCAGTTAAAGTCATTAACAGCAAGCGAGCAAACCTTAGTAGACTATATCCTTAAAAATCCTAAATTTATTATACAGCATGATCCAACTATGATTTCAAAAGAAGCCTTTGTCTCTGTATCAACCATTTACCGCTTATTGAATAAACTAGATTTCAATGGATTAAATGATTTAAAAATACAATTAGCGCAAGACCTTGAGCACCAAGAAGAATTCCCTTCTCAAATAGATATTAATTATCCAGTCATTGAAGAAGACAGTCATTATCAAGTCATGAGAAAGTTAAAGTCCGTATATACCGAAACACTAAATGATACACTTAATCTCAACTCTCCTGAATACTTAGCTCTTCTAGAATCCGCTTTAACCCGCGCGAAATTTATCGATGTTTATACGTCCTCTGCCAATATTTTTCTCGCTCAGAACTTTCAGTTTCAAATGCAGGAAATTGGGCAGCAAGTCTCTGTTCCTGTAGACGAGTATATCCAGCGATTAACTGCGGCAAATAGTACTTTCGAACACCTCGCTATTGTCATTTCTTTCGGCGGTCGAGGTGCGATGGTGCACGATATTTTGTCCATATTAAATGAAAATCAGACTCCTATTTTATTGATTGCGTCTGAGGAAGCCGTTGAGTTAGAAGGAAAAGTGAATTACCGACTTTTTCTTTCTTCTCTCGAAAACCATTATCACAAAATCTCTTCTTTTTCTACTCGGCTATCTTTACTTTATGTACTGGATACCTTATACACATTGCTATTCAACAAAGATTATCAGAAAAACAAAGACTTTAAATTGAAAAACTATCAAAAAATCAATCACTCCCTTAAATAACTAGGGTGTGATTGATTTTTAATTACTAAAGGTGTTCAATGCTCTTGTAAAGAAATGAACTGTTCGATTGCTTTCAGCACACCTTGTTGATCATTTGATTTTGTGACATAATTGGCAATGTCTTTGACTTCATCAAAAGCATTTTGCATTGCAAAGCTGTAGTCTCCAGAAGCCAATAGTTCCCGGTCGTTGTAGCCATCTCCGAATACCATTGTTTCTGATCTTGCTGCTCCTAATATTTTTTGTAGTTCTGCGACCGTTGTTCCTTTGTGGACACCTTTATTGGCAATATCAATCCATGCTGCTTCGGATGCAACAATAAAGGCATCCTCTTGAAACTGTACCAACTGTTTAACAGAATCATAACAGCGCAAAACGGGGTCATAGATTGTAATTTTTACAAACGCTTCTTCTATGTGCTGAAATTCAGGTACTTTTTCGATTCTGGTATAAGATCCTCTAATCTTTTCCACAACTGCTTCAGGCGTCGTATCTTTTATATATGCCGATGTTGGAGTACAAGCAATAATGGCATGGTCATCTGCTATCTCTTCCAGCTTTTTTATAATCCTTTTCCCTATATCGTTTGGCAAAAGGGATTCATACACATACTCTCCAGCATGTTTAATACGGGTAGCACTATCTCCTAATATCCATAAATGGTCACTACCGGATTCTTCGAAAAGTTCCTCTACCCTCTCACATTGCTTTCCCGTACAAATGGCAAATGTAACTCCTTTTTCATCCATCAGCCTCTGAGCTTTTTGATAGCGTTCGTGGTCAAAACTGCCCTGACTATTTAAAAAGGTTCCATCCAAATCTGTTATGACTAACTTGATCATTCACTGTAATCTCCTTTTCTATTCAATTGTAAGAACAGAAACTGTCCTCACTGCTTATTATAAGACAGAATCGGGCTTAGATACGGATTCATCAGTACATTGAAAAAATCTTCTTAAAAATTTCACCTTCTGCCTCAATCAACTGAGAATTTTTTCTCAAAATGCTAAATGGATTTATAGAGAAAGAAAAGCCAAGACGTAACAAAAAATTTCTCAGCAAATAGACGTCCTTAAAGTGATCGTTTCTACATACTGAGAGAATGATATTACTTAAATATTCGAATGTACTGATAGAACGGTTTAAATCTATCTAGCTGCCACATAACTAATCGGCAACGAGTCTAAAATCTTTAAATGACAAACCTGCTGATCATCCATTTCGAACAGATATGAGACTTTTTCGTTTAATCGCTGTTTATCGCGCGAGCTGTGGTCTTCGATTTGAGTAAAATCATAGTTTGTACTTCTCGTATCATTGCAATCTTTTTATTATTTTTGTATAGAGACTGAATTGATTTATTCCTCTAAAAATGCCTCTCGATGCTGCTCAAAAAACTTTTGATACGTCTGAACGTTTTTTAACGCTGTCCATTTTTTGACCTCAACGGGATCAGTGTCCAGGTCATAAATCTTAGCGTGCGGTATAGACAACAGGAACGGTGAATGGGTCGAAATAATAAATTGACAGTTGAAGAAACGAGCGGATTCTTCGATATACTGTTTTAACTCCAGCTGTTTCTCTGGAGACAGGCTGTTTTCCGGTTCATCCAGCAGATAAAGCCCTCCTTCTTCAAGCTTTTCTATGAAGTAGTAAAAGGCACTTTCGCCATTGGACTGCTCTCGAATGTTTTTGATGAGACGGTCTCTTACATATCTAGATTGTGTTTTTCTTCGTGCCTCATTGATTTTTTTAAGCTGTTCATAATCCTCCAGCGACTTCAGCTGAAATTGTGCATACTTCGTATTGAGATAATCTTCAAACATCTCCTCACGCTTATCGTCGATCTCTTCATTGATTGAACGCAGCGTCAAAATATAATCAAAGACATCATCGCTAGTGATGATCCGCTTGTATTCCGGCTGCTCAAAAGCAAAATCAACTGTACAAAGTTTTAGATATTCAGGAAAAAAAGATGACTTATTGTATAAAGCATCTCGTTCTGCCGCTATTTTTTCGCCTATGACATTTAAAGCCGTCGTCTTCCCAGATCCGTTTCCGCCATATAAGATTGTAATCGGCTCAAAGTCCAGACGCTCAAGGCGTCGTTTAGATAACACCTGAAACGGGTAAAACGTTGTATATACTTTTCGCTTTACCTTGCAGATAAAATACTCGGACTCTGCATCATTATCCGGAAATGTAATCGAGTTGATGTACAAGGGTATGCTCCTTTCAAGTAAATATTGTGATAACTATGTATGGTGATCACTTTTGCTGGTGATCTTTTTAAGTCGTTACTTCAGTTTATCATAACGTCTGTTTCAGATACTAAAAATCAGCGCTATTCTTAGTAAAATTACACAAAAATCTCCCGACAAATATACCCGGCCTGCTGCCAACCTGATACATTCATCGAGAGAACTATACTGTATTGAACAATCAAAAACATTAACCAGCTGCCACATAGTTGATAGGCGACCAGTCAGCTGTTTTCAGATGACGAACTTGCTGATCATCCATTTCAAACAGATGTGAGACTTGCTCATTTAATCGGTGTGTGTCTCGCGAGCTGAAGGCGCCCATTTTAATAAAATCAAAGATAGACTCATGAAAAGCTCTCCTTCTCATATAGTCGGCATCCTTGATTAGAAAATAATCTGCGAGCACTACATCAGAGTAAATCATTTCAAGTCGATTCTCATCATTTAACACTTTCAATTCATACGTTACTTCCTGCAACTCATCATTTTTTTGTACTTGATGATATAATGCTTTCATCGTCTGTTTACCCGGGGAGTGTTCCTCTGTCAGTAATGTAATTACTTTTTCAGACATCTAAGTCCCTCCATATTCACCTTTTTTTGAAAATCATTTCTCCGTTTTCATTAACAACTAAGAGTGTACACCCTAGACCCGGGTAGAAGTCAAGTTTGTATGCTCAGCTTTAGATAATCTTTAGATTGTGAGCGGATTCATTGTAAACTCAGCTTTTTTTGCTTTCTTTTGTCCTCTAATCACTTATAATCAAAAAGAGACGAAAGGAGTACGATGATGATTGAGATCAAAGAACTAACGGAAATCCAAACGAATCAAGACGAGTTAGCTCGCCTTTTCCAGGAAGTTGTTGCAGATGGTGCTTCGATGAACTTTCTGCATCCCATGCAATATGAAACGGCTATCCATTACTGGAGCAATGTACTAACAGAAAATGTTCGACTATTCATTGCTATATTGGATGATAAAATTGTAGGCACGGTCCAGCTGCATCTGAGCGACAAAGAAAACGGCCAGCACCGAGCAGAAATTGCTAAACTCATGACCCATCCAAACGCTCGCAGAAAAGGAGTCGCCAAAACGTTACTGCACTATGTATTGCAGATCGCAGAACAAGAAGGAAGGACCCTGCTGCTGCTCGATACAGAAAAAGACAGTTTGGCAAATGGTCTATACCAATCGGCAGGATTCGTTCTATATGGAGAAATTCCGGCCTATTCACAAGACCCTTTCGGTGTTTATAAAGACGGGAATTGCTATTATAAGTTGCTGAAGTGAATGCACTAAAAAACAAAGATAGCAGTCCGAAATGAACTGTTATCTTTGCTTTAAAAATGTTTGCTATTGATTCTTCTCAATCATTTCTTCCACCAAGCTTACTAAATGATGATGGGAAAAATCTGGTTGTGAATAATAGGGATTGTACTGATCTTTTTTGCGGTCAATGTAAGCTGTCGTCAGCCCTGCTCTCTTAGCCCCGAACAAGTCCCAATCGTGAGTGGCGACCATGACCGTTTCCTCTGCCGTAGCGTTTTCTTCTTTCAATACATACTGATAGATATCTTTGAACGGTTTATATTTCTGTACGGCATCCACCGAGTAATACGAATCAAACAATTCGATGAGCCTGGCGTTTGTCAGCTGCTCTTTAACCATTTCATTAGAGGAATTTGTTACAGCAATGACTTTGATATCCTGTTCTTTCAGCAATCTTAATGCTTCCGGTACGTCATCATATGCCGGAAGTTTTTTAAATGACCCTAATATATCTGTCTTGATTTCCTCTGTCAGTTCTTTTCCTTTCTCTAGAAACAAACTTTCTAAAGCTGCTTCTGATAGTTTTCCGAAATCGACATACTCGTCCATTGCGCCCATGACCGCAGAATAGTGTAATACCTTGGCAAACCAATACTTGGGAACAGTCGGGTCCGCAAAATGTTTTTCAAAATTTTCTTTCAATAAGCTTAGATTCAGCAGCGTTTCATTCATATCAAATAAGACGGTTTTGATCATTTATTTTTTCATCCCTTTCCAGTAAACTCTTGCTTGTCCGAATTCTAACATGAAAAGGTATCTTTCCTGAAACAGAAAGATACCTTTTCACGATCTATTTAATCATCTAAACTAAAATCCAGCTCCGGCCCTTTTGGTACGATACCGTTTGGATTGATCTGTTTATGGCTGCGATAGTAGTGCTGCTTAATGTGATGGAAATCGACTGTTTTTTTGACGCCTGGTTCGTTATACAGTTCCCGCGTATAACGCCATAGATTTTTGTAATCCACGAGACGACGGATATTACATTTAAAATGACCATAATAAGCACTGTCAAAACGAATCAAGGTCGTGAATAAACGCCAGTCAGCTTCTGTGATCTGGTCACCAACTAAAAAGCGGCTGTTTTCTAAGCGTGCTTCTATCTTATCCAGCGCCTCAAATAAAGTCGTGACTTCTCTTTCATAAACGTCCTGACTTGTCGCAAATCCAGTCTTGTAGACTCCGTTATTGATTGTCCCGTATACAATATCATTGATCTCGTCAATTTCATCCAGTAAGTCTTCCGGCAGATAGTCTTTGTTATTTGCCCCGACTTCATCAAAGGCAGAATTAAGCATTCGCATGATATCTGAGGATTCATTATTGACAATGGTATCCTGCTTTAAGTCATACAACGTCGGTACCGTCACACGTCCGCTGTAATTCGGATCGACTTTCGTGTAGATTTCATGCAGATAGTTCGCATCCATGACCGGATCTGGAATAACTCCTTCTCCCGGTTCAAATGTCCACCCGTTTTCCAGCATCAACGGATTTACAACAGAGATTGAAATCATATCCTCCAGTCCTTTAAGGCTGCGCATAATCAGCGCACGACTCGCCCAAGGACAAGCTAGAGAGACATAAAGATGATAGCGGTTCGGCTCAGCCTTGAACCCGCCTTCTCCTGTCGGCCCAGCACTGCCGTCTTGTGTGATCCAATTTCTAAATTGCGACTCCTGACGAATAAATTCGCCCTCATCATTGTTATAATCCCATTTGTCATGCCATTTTCCTTTTACTAGTAATCCCATGGTTGGCTCCTTTCAAGATGACTTACACTTTCTGTTTTAACGTTTTTGACGTTTCTCTTTTAAGTATAAATCTCGAAATTGAAATAAACAACCAACTAGATTCATTTACCCTAATCGTAGTAACCTCACTGAATTTTATTTAAAAAGTAATTCAAGACAGCGTAATCTTCTGTTAATTCCGGATGATGAGCCGTCACTAGAACATTCCCCTGCTCTGCGGCAACGATTTTCTGATCAATAGAAGCGAGCACTTTAACGCCAGATCCGACCGACTGAATATAAGGCGCACGGATAAATACAGCTTCGACTTCCTGAGCAATCCCCTCAAACTGAAGGGCAGTCTCAAAGCTGGCTGCTTGTCTTCCAAAACCGTTTCGTTCGACTTCCATATCAATAAATCCTAGACGCAAATCTTCAGTATCGCGGCTTTCGTCTGTACTGCAGAGTATGAGACCTGCGCAGGTTCCGAAAATGGCTTTTCCTTCTTTATGAAAAGTGCGCAGGCGGCTTTCCAGTCCTTGTTCACGGATCAATCGGCCGATTGCCGTTGATTCTCCGCCGGGAATGATCAAGCCATCTAATCCATCGAAGTCTTCAGATTTCTTAACAGATACTGCCTGCACCCCCAAACTGCTTAAAGCAAAGAGATGTTCTGTAACAGCTCCCTGCAGATCTAAGACACCGACTGTTTTTATCATGCCTACCATCCTCTATCCTGCATGCGTTCAGCTTCTTGAAGGTGGCTGATCTCGATTCCTTTCATCGGTTCACCTAACCCTTTAGAAAGTTCAGCCAATAATTCGTAATCTTCATAATTTGTCGTTGCCTGAACGATCGCCCGTGCAAATTTTTCTGGTGATTCGGATTTGAAAATTCCCGAACCGACAAATACACCATCCGCTCCAAGGCTCATCATCAATGCAGCATCAGCTGGTGTCGCCACCCCACCAGCAGCAAAGTTGACAACCGGCAATTTCCCTAATTCTTTGACTTCTTTTACTAATTCGTACGGCGCACCCAAGTCTCTGGCAAACGTCATCAGTTCATCATTTGATTTGCCGGACAGAATCTGGATCTGGCTGTTTACTTTGCGCATATGACGCACCGCTTCAACGATATTTCCAGTTCCAGGCTCTCCTTTAGTTCTGAGCATAGAAGCTCCTTCGCCAATACGGCGCAACGCTTCTCCCAAATCTCGGCAGCCGCAAACGAAAGGTACGACATAGTCAGATTTCAGCAAGTGATATTCCTCATCTGCCGGCGTCAGCACTTCGCTTTCATCGATGTAATCCACGCCCATCGCTTCTAGGATACGGGCTTCCGAAACATGTCCGATACGGACTTTAGCCATGACCGGTATACTTACGACATTCATGACTTCTTCAATAACAGTAGGATCGGCCATACGCGCAACGCCGCCTGCTTTTCGTATATCAGAAGGTACACGTTCCAACGCCATGACCGCAACAGCTCCTGCAGCTTCTGCTATTCTAGCCTGTTCCGCATTGACCACATCCATGATGACACCGCCTTTTTGCATTTGCGCCATTCCGCGTTTAACTTTTTCGCTTCCGATGATTCTTTCACCCATAATTAATCCCCCAACTTTTCTAAGTTTTTCTTTTTTTATATTATTCTCTAACGATAGAAAGTATACGCATGAAAAAAAGATTGGGCTACATCCAATTGGACTAGAGTTAACCCATCCAATTTATGATATAATAAGTGAAATCTGACTAAAGGAGGATTTGATATCGATAATTGGAAAATACAAAGAGACCGATCTCTGCCGATCTATCAGGAAATTATGAAATTAACAGAAGAAAAAATCCGGTCCGGTGAATTGCAGCCCGGAACCCGGCTGCCGGCTGAAAGAAAACTAGCAGAGGCTTTGAATGTGAACCGTTCTACCGTCATACGAGCTATGGAAGAATTGACTGCTCAAGGTGTACTGACCCGGAAGAAAGGAAGCGGTACCTTTGTAAACCCGGACAAATGGGGACTGCAGATGAAGCCTTTGATCAACTGGGGCACGTCACTAACCACAGAAACACTGAATAAAAAGACAAAATATGAACAAACCGCTGCACGGCTTTTGAAAGATCGAAAAGGAAAAGTCATGGATCTGTCTAAAGGAATTTTGCCTGCAGAATTGCTGCCGGAGCTTCAGTCGCCCGATCTCTCCTGGAAAGAACTGATCCAGCAAGAAAAAGAACAAATCCCCATGCATAGCGGTATCTATTCTTTAAGAGAAAGTGTTCAAACTTACTTGAAGAAAACCTATGAAATGGAGGTTCCTTTGGAAGAAATTCTGATCACTTCCGGCACCCAGAATGCACTATTTTTAATCTCTCAAGGTCTGCTGAAACCGGGCGATGCTGTTGGAATAGAATCCCCTTCTTATTTTTATTCCCTTCGTTTATTTCAAGCAGCCGGACTGCGCATCGTGCCGATTTCAATGGATGCAGAAGGCATGACCCTTAAGGGATTGCAGGAAGCTTCTTTGAATTATCCGTTGAAGATGATTTTTTTGAATCCGATTTTTCAAAACCCGACCGGCCGGGTAATGAGCCCTAAGCGAAAATCTCAGATCCTAGACTATTGCATGATGAAGCGGATCCCAATCGTAGAGGACGATGCTTACGGCGGTCTCGCTTTTGATCAATCAGTGGATACTTCTCCATTGAAGAAAATGGATCAGGCGGACCAGATCATTTACCTAGGCACTCTCTCCAAATTAGCCGGAAATCATTTACGGATCGGCTGGATGGTTGGTCCCCGAACCGTAATGAAAAGCCTTGCCGATATCCGGATTCAGATCGATTCAGAACTCAGTTTTCTTCCGCAGTTTATGGCCGATCATTTTCTTAGAACGGAAATGGAAGAACATCAGCAGAACATCAGAAAGACACTGGCAAACAGAGCTCGCAACTTGGAGACCTGGTTGCAAAAAGAGTTCGGATCAGACATTGCCTTTTCTCCTTCTAAAGGCGGATTTCACTTGTACTGCCAGTTTTCAAACAAAACAAGAGAAGAAGTAGAGAAAATATTATATGAACTACTCGATAAAAACGTAATAGTACTAGAAGGGAAAAAGTTTGGCGCTCAGACAAATGGATTCCGCTTGAGTTTTACTCATTTTGAAAAAGAGTTTTAGAAAGAAATCCCTTTTCATTTTCTATTCGATCAAACACCTTTCTCCAGAAAAAAACTGTTTTTCGACAATCCACTTCCTAAAAAAGTGCTGTATCATAGGGAGATTGTAGACTCATTATTATTCTAATATGCGGTCGTTTAATGCGTAAAGAAAAGAACTATTCACTCGCTCTATCAAAGAAGACAGCAACCGAATCTGCTGCTGTCTTCTTTATTTCCATGTATATCTACATACAAAATCACTCTATTTTTCTTAGTTTTCAAAGTCAGCATGTATTCTTTATCTTTTTATGAATCATTCCAGTCAGTCAACAGCAGCCCATAGTAATAAACATCCAGCCATTTCCCATCCTGGAACAGGCCTTCTCGGTCAACGCCTTCTCTTTGAAAGCCGATTTTCTCGTAAAGCTTGATCGCTGCTTCGTTGTTGCTGTGGACGGACAAGCGGATTTTATGCAGTCCCAGTTCGTAAAAAGCAAATCGGCAGATCGTGTTCAATGCATCCGTCGCAAATCCTTGTCTTCGATTGGTTTGTGGAACGATCGCTAAACTGAGCTCTGCGCCTCTATTCTTCAGCTGCACGTCAGATAGCGCTACCCAGCCTATAAACGTTTCTGTAGTAAGATCTCTAACCGCAAACATGAATCGTTCATTATCGTTCGGGTCTCCTTCAAACGTTTTCCATGTTTCTACATTCCATGGGTGAAATGTGTCCCACGTCAGATGTCTCAGGAATTCATTGTCCCATTGATACTCAGCCAGGAACTCAAAATCTTCTTCATAAAAATGGGTAAAGTAAATCTTTTCTCCGGCAATGACATTTTTCATTTCAGTACCTCCACTCTCTTTAATTTCACTATACAGGAAGGGACTGCGACCGACAATGCAGGAAATAAATTTTATAAACAAACCGTCTATTAGAACAACCTTCCTTTTACGTGATGAATGAACAGCTGTTTCTATTGTTGCTGATTGATCATAGTACACCGGCTATTTACTGTCTAAAGGGGTTTAAAGACTTTCCTTGATTAGAATCGTGGTACTGATTATTTTTTCTGTAAAATCTAGCTGGATTTTTGGAGAATCCTATTCAACTTGTAAAGGGACATAGTCATATGGCAAATTCTGATCATTAACTTTGTGCCCTTTGATTCTCTGCACTCTCTCAATATCCTACTCTTCCCATAACAACTGCTTCAGCTCTTCAAATTCATCGCTTTTCCTTTCCAAATCTTTATGTGCCACGTTCGTTACCTTTCTCGTTCACTCTGCAAAATTTCGAAGTTAAGTGCAAATCTTAATATAGTAACGGACAATTTGAAGCCGACTTCATTTTCTCTTTTATTAACCCTAAATAAAAAGGTACCTTTCCGAAAACAGAAAGATACCTTTTAAAATTAGTCATTACTTCAGGTGATTTACCAAGCCGGTACTAAAGCACCTTTAAATTCCTCTTCAATGAATTGTTTGATCTCTGGAGTTTTATAGTATTCAACAAATTGTGCCAAAGCTTCATCGTCTTTGTCTTCTGTTCTGGAGACGATATAGTTTGCCTGAAATAGATCATCCACATTTTCCATGAATATACCGTATTCTTCAGGGTTGATTCCTGCATCCAGGATAAAGTTTGAATTAATACCGGCAGCACCCACGTCTTGTAGTTGGGCAGGTAATTGAGCAGCTTCCGAAGCAATAAAGTCTAAGTTCAGTGGATTATCTACAATATCATCAATGGTCACTTCAACGCCTGACCCTTCAGGCAGCGTAATCAGCTCCGCTTCTTCGAACAGTTGCAGTGCGCGACCTTCTTGAGTAGGCGAGTTCGGGATGCCGATAACATCTCCTTCTTGTATTTCACTGACATCATCGTATTTTTCAGAATAAATGCCCATTGGTATCGTTAGTGTCGGTTCTATCTTCGTTAAGTCATATCCGCTTTCTTCTACAACCGTATCTAAGAAAATGCCTGTCTGGAACGAGTTGATGTCCAGCTCTCCTTCTGCTAATGCAGTATTTGGCTGCACAAAATCACTAAAGGGAACCACTTCGATTTCCATTCCATCTTCTTCTGCGATTTTTTTGACTTCATTTAGAATATCTTCATGCGGTCCGGCAGTCACACCCACTGTCAACACCCCGTCACTCAATAATCCTTCCGCTTCTTCAGAACTGGCATCTTGTCCACCGCATCCTGTTAAAATTGCCCCAATCGCTGCTGTTGTTACAAATCCCCATACTTTTTTCATCTTCTTTTCTCCCTTTTTAATCACTGGTTTTTCATTTCTGTTAATGGTGTAAGCCTATATTTTTAATTGAGCAAGTCTTTTCGCTGCTTCAATCAACCGTTCTTCCGAATGCGCTAAGCTGATCCGGACGTACCCTGCTCCCAGACTCCCAAAACCATCTCCAGGCGCAACCAGAACTTGTACTTCTCTTGCCAAGTATTCCATAAATTCTTCTGAACTAAATCCTTCCGGCGCTTTCAGCCAAATGTAAAACGATCCTTTTGGTTTGTTGAATTTGAACGCTGTCGATTCTAGTTCTTTTAAAAAGAGATCTCTGCGTCTTTCGTAGGTTGCCGTCAGGTTCCGTACAGAAGACTGATCGCCTGTCAGTGCTTTTGCGGCTGCTCTTTGAATCCCGCCGTAGTAGCCGCACCCAATATGGTCTTGCAGCAGATTTAGGCTTTCGATAACCGACGCATTTCCGACAGCGAACCCCATTCTCCATCCTGCCATGTTATGCGACTTGGATAAGGTGAAAAATTCTACCCCGACCTCTTTTGCACCTGGCGTCTGCAGAAAACTCAAGGGACGCTCTCCGTCAAATCCAATCGTTCCATACGCAAAGTCCTGCGCTACACAGATATGATGCTGCTTCGCAAATGCCACTGTCTCAGCGAAAAATTCAGGCGTGGCAACGGCTGAAGTCGGATTGTTCGGATAGTTCAGAAACAACAGCTTCGCTGCCTCCGCAGTCTGTTCATCCACCTGACCATACTGCGGTAAAAACAAATTTGCTTCCAGCAGCGGCAATTCAGCGATCTTTGCACCCGCCAGTCCGATACCGGACAGATAATCAGGATAGGATGGATTCGGCAAGAGCACGGTGTCTCCTGGATTCAGTAAACATTGACTGACTTCCACAACACCTGCTTTTGAGCCATGTAAAATCGCTACTTCTGTCTTCGGATCCAGCTCGACGCCATACTCCCGAAGATAGTATTCAGCTACGGCTTCTTTCAAGTAATCGAACCCAGTTGCCGGGCCGTACTGGTCATTGATCGGATCATCAGCCGCCGCTTTCAGTTCTTCCACAATAAACTCTGGCGCCGGCAGATCCGGATTCCCGACGCCTAGATCAATGATATCTTCATACTGCGCCTTGAGTTCATTTTTTCGTTTTGCTAAATAAGAAAAATACTGCCTGGGCAGTCGTTTCAGCATTTCCGACTTTGCAAAATCGCCCATTTCTCATCCCTCAATCTCAGTTTTTCTGTTTTTTTCTCTATATAATCCTCTAATTCAACAATTGCTTGGACTAAACCATTTTGTGTCGCAGGATATCCTGACTTGACCACTGCATCATCCTGTACAACTTTTCCTGCAAATTGTTCGACTTGATCAGCTGTCAGACCGCTTAACTTAAGATCCGCCAGCGACTTCGGCAGGTTCAATGCATTATAGAACGTAAACAGCTGATCGATCTCAGACCATTTGTTTTCGACCGCGAGTTGGACCAGTACACCATATGCTACTTTTTCACCATGAAGGTAATCATGTGTTTCCGGGAAAACGGTGAGTTTATCGTGGACAGCGTGTCCCACTGTCGTACGAGCATATGCATCTCCCAGTCCGCCTACCAATCCGCTGATTGAAATGATAGTTTCAACAATCTGAATAAAAGCGGGCGTCAGAGTCTGTGACTGGATATCAGCGACGGCTTGCTGGCCGTGCTGAACGATGTTATCTCTGCAGTGCAGAGCTGCTGAGCGAGCCATCATCAGGAATGCATCTGTCTGATGTTCCGGCTGAGACAAAATCAAATCTGATTCATACCACTTAGCTAATGTATCAGCTACTCCAGCAATAAAGTAATTAACCGGAGAATCAAGTACCAGCTTCGGCTCAATCAATAAAAGTCCGACTTGCTCTTTGTGGAAGTCATATCCAAGACAGACACCATCAGCTGAATACATGACACTCAACGGTGTCCAAGGTGCACAATTGCTCGCCAGCGTTGGAATTAAAATAGAATAGATACCTTGTACCTTGTCCGCTGAATATTTGACTGTGTCCAGCAATTTCCCGCCGCCAACTCCAATAATGGCGTCCGCTTCTACCTGAACGGCAAGTTCTGCAATACGCTCAACTTCTTCATACGTACACTCTCCATTGAAGGCACTCAACTCGATTTCAATTTCACTTTCCAGAAACGCTGATAGATAGGGTTGAGCGACTTTCCAAGAGGTTGTTCCATGAACGATGACCACTTTCTGGATACCGCGTTCTTTTACTCTTTCGCTTAGCGCATCCAGTACCCCTGCGCTGCATTCATACTCTTGAGGACCTGTTCTTACAACTAATGACATCTGCTATTCCTCCAATTTTTTCTATAAAAAAATCCGCCCTCACACAAATAAGCTTTGTGAAAGGACGGAAAGTTATCTACTCTCGTGTTACCACCTTGTTTCGCAACAGCTTCGCAGCTATTGCCTTCAGCAGTGCGTTCGGCCAAACATTGGACCTACTGATACTGTCGCGCTTTAGCGGGCGCACCCGTAACCGTCTGAAGTTCCATGAACCCTCGACCGTTGACACTCCAAGACCATCTTCCATTTCTTTTCGGCTGCCCTCTTCCACCAGCAAGGGCTCTCTATGAGCTTACTACAACATGTACTCTTCTCTTCATCGTGTTCGAAAGAGTATTCCCACTCTCTCTAATGAATATCTAATTTTCATTTATAATAGCAAGTTCCCTATTTGTTGTCAAACATTATTTTCATTACTGACCGATTGCGCCTGAAATATGGTCTGACATCCTGCTGTACAAAGCTTTGTATCTTTCAGTTTCTAGTGTACACTATACTTATTGATTCCCCTATCAGAAATTTGATGAGTTGACGTCAGGATTTACTTTGACGTTTTCGAGCATAAAACCGATTCAAATTAGAAATGGCTTAAAAAAAGTGATCAGAAAGGATCTGTGTAAACATGAAGGCTTTAATAAATATTGACTATACAAACGATTTTGTTGCTGAGGACGGGGCACTGACTTGTGGGGAACCCGGGCAGAAAATACACGATAGAGTGTTGGCATTAACGAAGGAATTTTTTGAAGCAGGGGATTACGTAGCCTTTGCGATTGATAAACACACCGAACAGGATCCCTATCATCCTGAAAACAACCTGTTCCCTCCTCATAATCTTGAAGGAACAGATGGGCGACTGCTTTACGGTGACTTGGAAGCCTGCTTTCAAGATATCAAGTCCTCTGACACGGTCTACTATACAGACAAAGGACGTTACAGTGCCTTCAATGGCACAGATTTGGAAATCAAATTACGAGAACGCGGCATTACCGAAGTTCATTTGATCGGTGTCTGTACAGATATCTGCGTACTGCATACTGCAGTCGATGCTTATAACAAAGGCTTTTCCATCGTGGTTCACCAAGACGCCGTAGCCAGTTTCGATCAAGCCGGACATGAATGGGCACTCAGACACTTTAAGAATACACTTGGAGCAAAGGTCGTTTAGTTGTAATAAAAAAAGAGTCTCTTCCACTATATCTATTTAGTGAAAGAGGCTTTTTAATTGTATTGTCTTTAATGCTTAATCTTGCGGCTCATTTTATAATACTGATTCTCTAATAGTGACTTACTTATAGATTCATCTTCCAAACTATGGTACGATATCGGTACAATAGAATAGCAAAGCTTATTAAGAGCAAGCGGAGGGAATTGGCCCGATGAAGCTTCAGCAACCGACCTTTTGGCACGGTGCTACATCCAACAAGTGTGAACTTGGAAAATAAGACAACCATTCAGGCGAACACTTCTAAATTACTAAGTGGCGCTTTTTTTATTGCAAACAATAAAAGGAGAGGTTCAGTAATGGAAGTAACGACACGTGAAGTAAAGCAGTATTTCGAGGAGCTGAAGGAGCAGATGCTCAAGCAGCAAGCCTATTGGGAGCAAGTTGACCCCTATCCACATGCGGTAGGTGTTCTGATGCGTATAAATCGACTAGGATGGTATGAAAAAATCCTTCCCGAAATCGAAGAAGCCCTCAATACGATAGAAGAGATTGATTATAGAAAGGATTTTATTGAATAATATTGTTAAGAAACAGGTACACAATGGGTACCTGTTTTTTTTGAGTTATAATTTGAGTAAATTCACTTTTACTTGAGCCCCTCTTTTCTTCTAAGTTAAACATTTACCGTGTATTCCACAGATAGTGTACTATAAACATATAAACTCATACATATACAAACATTACGAGGAGGCGCAACGATGAACTCTTTTTTACACGCATAGGAAAAATTTTCTCTATAAGTCTTTTATTTATCGTACTGATTTACCTATCTACTTTTTTTACAGCCTATCATTTCATCAGTGGTGTCCGGAATTTTGCTTTCGCTGCAACGATTCTTGCTGTATTAATATCTGGCGCGTTATTGAGCGGAGACAGACTACGTGCAATTTTTATTCAAGTAAAGAAACTACAACGTCTTCATATAAGTCGCATATAAGTATAGTAAAAATTTATTAATTTTCTCACTCCCCTTTTGTTTGATTATGTTCATTCACTTTCTTTTAACTAGCTGAAGTTAAAATCAGTCTCTAACCATTTTAAAAACTCGTATACTTTTGCTGAATCGTTCAGTAAAAGTATACGAGTCTATTTCTTCTTTTATTCCATTTCTGGAAGATCTTCGACAGAGTCAACATCCATATATGCCGGAACGGCTAGTCCATTCAGTGCCCCGGACATGTTTGGTCCTAAATTGTCAATCTGACTTTCAAATTCTTCATAGTAACTTCCGAAAGTAATTGGCAGCCAGGCTGCTAAACTGGCATCTCCTTCACCGGTGGCCAGCGCTTGAAACATTATGACGGGATCAACTGTTGTAATGTCAACATCATAACCCAGTTCTTCCAGAACGACTTTCATAACATGTGAAGAGGAGCGTTCTGTATCCCAAGGTGTTGAAATTAAATGCAGCGGTTCTCCGTCAACGGTTTCACTGCCCTCGGTCCACTCTTCTACAAGGTCTCTATTTTCATCTACCCAGGTTGCTGAAGCTTCTTCAAAAGGAACATATTGAGCTGCAAGCATGACTTGCTGAATATCCTCTATTTCCCAGTTAAAGTTATCTAATATAGCGTACGCATTTGGCTTTTCTTCAGCTAATCCTTTTCTGGCAATCGTTTCAATAAATTCTTCTTCGCCAAGAGAATTTTTAGGATCTTCTAACATTTTTAAATCATACTCTTCAAAAATCCAATGGGGTGTCCATGCTGTCACGATAATCGGCTTTTCTCTTTTAATCGCCTGATCAAGTGAGGTAACCATACCTGCCGTTGAACTTCCCTGTACTTCCCAGTCTTCTAAGTTATCGTAGTCATCTAACATATCAATTGCTAAATCGTTAGTCCCTGAACCGGGTTCGATTCCAGTGAGTGTATACTCCACTGCTTCCCCTACATCAACGGACTGCTCTTCAGCATCTCCTGTTTCACAACCTAATAATACTAATGAAACAGGTAATATTGTCAAACTTTTACGATACTTTCCTTTACTCATTTTTTTCCTCCTATATTTTAGTGCTTCTTCAATTTATTTGCTATTAATAAATAGTAACCTGAATCTTCTCTATAAAGGTTATACTTAAGAAACACCTTAAATACCCTATCATAGATAGTCACGTCATTCAAATGATGACCATTCAGTAATAAATTTCAGATTCTACATCAGGAAGAAGGAGTTCCGTTAATTGAACAATAAAGAGCAAGTACACTTTTATGCATACTTGCTTCTTGTTTTGACTACCGTCTTTTATCGATTTTTTAAAATCTGATTTTACATCGTAACTAAGTTCTGGATTTTGTTTATTTTGATCTTATATTAATAGAGGTAAAAATAGTTTCGCTAACCCTAGAAACAAGAAAAATCCAACAACGTCAGTAGTCGTTGTTAAGAAATTTGCGGAAGCCAAGGCTTTTAAGAATTTCAACAAATCCTTTCGCATTTTAATAGGGAGGTTTCCTAATATTCTGCTTTAATGTTATTAGACATATAAGAAAATAATTGAACGATTGAGTTGAAGTCAAACAGTTTGATCATCCTAACTTATAGGCTTTCACTACATTGTTCCTATCGTGGATAATTTAAACTAAGGAAATGACCTCAAAAAAGAAATCTTTTTGAGGTCATTCATCGCTATAAAGTTTTCTGATTATTTTTTTTCATCAAACTTTAACGTATTTCCGTACTGCTCATCCAATCGCCCGCTAAACCAGCGACCATTCAATACTTCTGATTACAAAGTCTCTTTTTCTTCTTCGCTTGCTTTCAAGACATCTTCAAAAGAGTTCCTTTTAATTGTCAGCTGAATGAATCAGCCATTCTATTCTATTTGATTCTTTTCTTTTTCATAGATTCCATCTTTCCCAAAATACTCTTTTGTAGACTTAACGATTACTGGACTTAGGATCAGCAACCCCACTAAGTTAGGCAATGCCATCAGTCCATTCAGCGTATCCGCCAGATCCCAGACAACTCGAAGACCGCCGACTGCTCCTACCACGATCAAGGGCAGATAAACAATGCGATAGATGATAATAGATTTTGCACCAAACAGATATTCCATACAGCGTTCTCCATAATACGACCATCCCAGTAAAGTAGAAAAGGCAAAGAAAATTAAACCAAAGGTTACAATATAGCCTCCATACGCAAATCCTTTTTCAAATGCTGCCGTTGTCAGTGGTGCGCCGTCTAGCCCTGTGTCCCAGGCACCTGTCATCACGATAACCAGCGCAGTGATGGTACATAAAACAATCGTATCTGCAAAGACTTCAAAGATACCCCACAACCCTTGTCTCACAGGATGATCCGTAGTTGCAGCAGCGTGGGCAATCGGTGCACTCCCAAGACCAGCTTCATTGGTAAATACGCCTCGAGCAACACCATAGCGAATCGACAGCATAATCGAAGAGCCGACAAATCCACCGGTTGCCGCTGAACCTGTAAAGGCATCATGGAAAATAATTCTAAATGCTTCTGGTATTAATTGAATATTCAACAAAATAATGCCCAGTCCACCAATCAGATAAATAGCGGCCATAAACGGTACGATAATTTCGGTTACTTTCCCGATCGATTTGATCCCGCCAAGAATCACCAGCGCTACTAATACGGCCAGCACGATTCCTGTAAGTAACGGACTGATTCCAAATGTAGCGTTTAGAGAATCCGCAACCGAGTTAGACTGAACCATGTTTCCAATTCCAAAGGTCGCAAGCGTTCCGAAAATCGCAAAAAGTACTGCGAGCCATTTCATGTTGGCACCCTTGCTTAAGTAATACATCGGACCACCGACAAATCGGCCATCTTCTGTCTTTTCTCTGTATTTGATAGACAACACGACTTCCCCGTATTTCGTTGCCATTCCAAATGTTGCAGCGATCCACATCCAGAACACAGCCCCCGGACCGCCGATTGCAATCGCCGTACCCACACCGGCGATATTTCCTGTACCAACCGTTGCAGCTAAAGCCGTCGAGACCGCTTGAAAGGCCGTAACTTCTCCTTCACCCAGTTGATCCTGCTTGAACATCTTGAAAAATGTCTCTTTGATCACATACCCAAATTTCGTGATTGTAATAAATCGCGTATAAGTTGTCAGAAAAATCCCTGTTCCGAAAATCAATAATAATAGCGGCCATCCCCAGACCAAATCATTTACAAATGCATTAGCCTCCAATACCCATTCCATAAAACCTTCCATACTCAAACCCCTTTTTTCTCGTTTATAATTCATTATAATACCATACTCTATAACACTTGTGAGATGCTTTTTTCTAAAAAACTAGATGACTTCGGTTACAGATCTGTTCTTATTGTCAGGTATTTTGAATCAATAAAAAAGTGTACTCAGTTTAACTATCGACACGCATACTGAAGCTGTTTTTATTATTCAGAGACCAATCTATTCTCTCCATATAATTCAGAATATTTTGCAACTTGTTGTCTTATTAAATACAATGATTAGAGGGACAGCTTTTGCTGATTATCCTAATTTAATCACACAGTATGGAGTGAAAACATGAAGTTATTTTTTAAGTCCTTATTTATCTTGAACATCGTTTCCTTTTTGCTAAGTATCCTTTACCTCGTCTTTCCTATAGAGACTGTTTATCTGAATGGGTATGGTCTACTACTGATCGTTACACTGACTGGTAATATTATCTCCAGTGTAAACGGAAGCCAATCTAGAAAGGCAGATTTTGCTTACCTTATCCTTTCCAGTGCTGGACTTATAGCCGTGATGCTTTTAAACACAGCTGCTTCGTTGTCTCCCACGAATACATCCTCTAGAAGTATACTATCGATTGGCATCCTTTTTTTAATGATGATCCTGGGCGCTATTGTCACTCGTACACCACATACAAAAAGGTCAACTAGAGGATTTTTCCTATCACAAAGACAGTCAGAAAAGAAAACACAGAAAGTCATTAGAATCATCCTGATGTTTTTATTGACTGCTTTCTTATTAATCGGTACTTTTTTAGCATTCGTTCTAGTAACAGGTAGAGATGTAGGATTAGTCCAAGTCGTTATCTCTCAATATAGCTTATTTTACAGCCTGATCTTTCTCAGTATTGCAGGTCTTTTACTTAAAATCTCAAAATTTAGGCTGCGGTCAATCATAGGGGTTCTGATTTCAATTTTAGGTATCGCCTTATTCGTACTCTTCAATTTACCTTTATTCACTCTACCGTCTCTATTAAATGAAGCAAAGACCGACTATACTGAAGCATTTGGCGAAGAATGGAAAACGATTGGAGAAGACGATTCCTTATTTATGAGCAGTCCAATATCGATTCCGGATTACTTCTTCGGGACTGCTTCAACTGATTACACAGTTACTGAAGACGTTCTGTTTTATGAAGGAACCGAAGGAGTAGATGAAGGACTGGAACTTCGGTTTGATGTATACACACCGCCCGTCAATGCAGATCAACTCCCAGGACAAGGATCTACCTTGATACGCATTCATGGAGGTGGTTGGAATTCGGGTAATAAAGGATCTGAAAATCATTCGCAAATAAATAAATACTTTGCTGCCCAGGGATACGTCGTTTTTGATGTACAGTATGGATTGAATGACCAAGACCAGTTCGTCGAATTCGCTACTGTTCCTGATGAAATTTCCGGTGATTTTTCAATAGATGACATGGTACGTCATCTGGGAATCTTCACAACTTATCTGGCAGATCATCATGAAGAATACTCAGCCAATATAGATTCCGTATTCGTTTCAGGTGGTTCAGCGGGAGGACATTTGGCTAATGCAGTGGCACTGGGACTGTCCAGTGGTGAATACACTGACCTGTTAGACGACAGACTGACTGTCAATGGAATCATTCCTACCTATCCCGCAAATGGACTAGCTGGATATCAGGACATCACTGGTGAAGACGAACTGGTTGATCCGGCCTTACTTGTAGAAGAAAACAGTCCGCCTGCATTAGTCTATCAAGGCCAACATGATACGATCGTTGATCCACGAGTAGCAGAGAACTTTAAAGACGCTTATCTGGAAAATAACAACACCGAAATTGCCATCATCCGCATGCCTTACGGTGAACATGCCAGTGATTTGTACTTCCCAGGATTCTATAGTCAAACCTTTATATACTATATGGAACGGTTTATGTATCAGTATAGATAGCATATTATTACTATTTAGACGAAATTCTTTCTAATAATATATAAGGAGTATCCAACTTGTCAGATACTCCTTATATATTTATCTTTGATATTAAATATCTTCATCCATAAAACAAATCGAATCCACACTTTTTATTTCGTAAAAATAGTAGTCCGACTCATCTAAATCACAAGCAAAGCTAGTATTTTCCATCAATTTCTACATTTTGCGTTATAGACCTTTTTACACTCTCTCCAGCCCGCTACTCAAGCACTTCTACTTCACGATTTACTACATCAAATCTCCGCACCCGATCTTTAACATACCCTCCAGCAGACTTCATCAGCACACTGTCTCCTGCTTTAAGCAGTTCGATGACGCCGTTTGATTTGTAGATGTGTTCTTGACTTTCACCTTCAAAATCCGTTAGGTAGACGCCATTTTCTGTGGCTGCTTTTCCGGATTTATAGAGCTCGTCTGCTGAGTAGATGGAATAGAAGATGCCTTGTTCTGTCACTGTGTAGTTAGAAATTTTCTGGTTAACGATCAGTTCGGATTTGTGCTGTTCTTCTAACCTAGTGCGGTAGAGTTTTCCTTCTATATCAAGGTAGTAGTAGTCCTCTTTCCATTTTATGAGTTTGTGGGTGTCCTGGTCTAATAATCGGCTCTGACTGCTTTCATCCAGGTCAAGGCGGTCTGTTGGGCGGCTTTTATTATTTGTATAGGTAACGAGCAATTCGTCATCCGTTACCGCCAGGTCGGTCACGTGTTCGTCGAGTAGTCGTTCGATCTGGTTGCCATTCAGATCCATTCGGTAAAGGTTGTTGTCATCATCTTCATTGATGAAGTAGATCCAGTTGTCTTGGATTTGGACCTGTTGAAGATAACTTAGATCGTAAACAATTTCTTTCTCCGTCCCATCTAATCGCATGCGTTTCAATGCATCATATTCATTGTAGTATAACCACTCGCCGACAATGTTAAAGTCCCGAATCATAAACATGACTCCCTCATTCATCAGGTCCGTTCTTTCTTTAAAATCTTTATCGGTTCGGTAGAGTTCATATTCATTTTCAACATAAAAAATGTACTGTTCATTTTCCGCAGCATATCCGCCATTATTGTGATTTTCGATAGAATTTCCTGCAAGTTGATCTGACGGCATTTCGATCTGAGTTTCTGCACTGGCAAAAGCATTATGGTAAAAAACCTTCATCTCCCAAAGTAAACCTGCTTCCAGCAGTACCGGCAGTGCAAACAGGAAAATCGTCAGCCCTGTTTTCATCACTGGCCAGTGTCTCTTTTTCGGCAAGTCCTCTTCCCCGTTGATTTCGTTTGAAAATGCCTCTACATAATGCACGGGTCCTGAGATAGTGATCCAACCGTTTTGATGCGTTATTTTCACCGTATCCTTGAATACGATGTGGAAGGGAAAGTCGAAAGTTGGTCGAATCACTAATTCGTTTTGACGCCTATCTAAGATTTCCCAGCGTTCTGCATCCAGTTGCCTTTCTACTCCAGCAAATCTTTCAATTCTTTCCTCTGCATCCTGGTGCTTGTACCTTTCAGCAAATGAGTCTACTGTCACCCACCAGATTGAAAGCAGTGCTAACCAGTAAACGTCTAAATCTGCATTGAACAGCAACCGATAAATTAAAAAAAGCAGCAAGTATGCTGGCAAAAGCATAAAAATAGTACTCCTGACAGCTATCTCGATCCAGTTACGATATTTATTCATCCTTATTCCCCCAAGTACTGAAGCATTCAGTGTAAACATGCTGATTGTTCTTTTCGTCTAGTTCTTATAGTGTCTTGCTTTCTCCTGTTTCAGTATCCAATTGCTGCATTGTAGATTCTCCCGATTGTTCATTCACAGCATTATATAAAAGGGCGCCCTTTATTTTGAACAGTCCTTCAATTGTATCGTCTGACAGTTTTCGAGCAGGTTCAGTGCCTATAAGGTCAGTCTGATAGACCCCTTTTCCTTCATGTCCTATTTCCGCCTGATAAGGGCTATAGTAAAGCTGGTTCTCATGAATCGTATAGTATGCCACCCGCTCATCGATAATCAGCTCCGGGTGTGTGCCACTATTCAACTGATTTCGATATAACCGATCATTTTCCCCAACATAGTAATATTCGTCTTCTCGCTTAACAAGCGCTCTTGCTGGTGCTTCTAACACTACATCTGTATACTGTCCGTCCAGCGTCATGCGCTCAACAACCGATTGACCTGCTTCGTTCTGATGGCTGACATATAAGAACTCACCATACAGCGCCAGGTCCTGGATTTCTCCATCCATCATTTTCTGCAGCTGCCCGCCGTTCAAGTCCATCTTGTAAAGAGCGCTATCCTCGTTGAAATTAATAAAATAAATCCAGTTTTCGTATATATGTATATCAGATAAGTAGCTCAAGTTATAAATAATCTCTCGTTCTGACCCGTCGAATCGCCTGCGGATCAGTTCCTCTCCTCTGGTGTAATACAGCCATTCTCCCACAATATTCAGTTCATCTATCCCTATACCCTGTGTCTGATTAGATAGATACGTTTTCTGTTCAAATGACTGATTTGTTCGAATGAGATTCAAATTGTCCTCAACGTAAAAAACATGATCTTCATTTTCTACGGCGTATCCGTAGTTATTAGTGTTTTCTACAGTATTCCCCAGTCCGCTGTGATTCAGCCCAGAGATTTCGCTCACAGATTGTGCATCAGCATTATGCTGATACACCTTCCATTCCCAGACCAGATTTCTTCCTTGAAGAACCGGTGCCGCTAAAATGAAAAGGACAAAAGCAATCTTCAATCCCGTCACGATTTTCCCATTTGCAAAACTGTTTTTTCCTTGCAGATTATTTTTTAAAACATCTACGTAATATTTCTGCCCGATCATTGTGATTTGCTGGTTAGCGTAGATGACTTCAACTTTTCCATCAAATAGTTTATTGAAGGGAAAATCGAATCTGGGTCTGACAATCAGCCGGTGAGCGCGGCGCTCAACCACTTTCCATTTGTATTTTGTTATCAGCTGTTCTAGTCCAGAAAAAGACTGCACTTCAACTTTTTTCTGAATGGTTCTATAAATATCAATCGTCCATCTGTAAATCAATAATATGTATAAAAGGTACACAATCCACTGCAGTGCATCAGCTTCCAAAAAACGAATCCCATAATAGAAGTGCATGAATAATGCAATAGGTATGACTAAAAACACGGTGCTTTTTAATACAATGTGTGACCAGTCTTTGAATCGTTTCATTCGAACCTCCTGCTTAGCAATTGTCTATTCATCATTTTTGAAAAAGGATTGCGATATGTTTAATTTATTCTATTTTAGCAAAAAAGCACTCTATTTAGAAACCGCTTTTCAATAAATTTATAAAAATTTTGATCAAAAAAGAGCCGCAAAGAAGAAAATGCCTCTTTTTTGGCTCTTGTAAACATTTTGAATTAGTTTTTCTTCCGGTAAAGCATCATCGTCAGCGGTCCGAAGATGATGAGCAGCACGAATGAGGAAACAAGTACCCAGAAGATGTCGCCGGCTACTGGATATCCGTGCATCAACCCTCTGACGGCATTGACCAAGAAAGAAATGGGATTGATCTGTACGAAGCTTTCCAGTACGCTCGGCATCGTCTCTGGATCGACAAATGCACTACTTAAAAACGTCAGCGGGAACGTGATCATCATCGCTGTAGCCATCAACGCATTCTCAGATTCCATTTTCATGGCAAGAACGGTCCAGATCCAAGATAAACTGAATGAAAAAACCAGCAGGACTAAAACGGCTAAGATCACACCAGCAAATCCAGCTTGGGGTCTGAATCCAAGTATCATTGCAAACACGATCATGATCGCTGAAGCAATACTGTATCGGATGGTATCGAACAGCATTGCACCTACTAATGAAGACGGCGCCCAGATCGGCAAAGTACGCTGACGGTCAAAAAAGCCTTTCTGCAAGTCCTTATTCAGATCCAAGGCTGTGTACACAGTGATCTGCACAACAGTCTGCACTAAAATCCCCGGCAGAATAAATTGCAGATAGTCAATAACTGACCCTGCAATAGCACCCCCGAAGAGATACGTGAATAGCAGTAAAAACAGAATCGGCATTGCAGTAATATCCATTAATGCCATAGGTGTGTGTTTGGTTTTCAGTAATGACCGCATGGCAAACGTCCCTACCGATTGAATTGCCGTCGGCGGTGTTGGTCGTTTATCTGATACGATTGCATCCTGAAGTTTTACTTTATTAGCTGGAACACTTTCTAATTGGCTCATGCTTCTTCCTCCTCTGTCAGGGCTAAGAAAACTTCGTCCAAACTTGGCTGGCTCAACGAGAATGTCACAAGCTCAATACCCGCTTCTGCTAAATGGTTTAATATTGTCGTCGCTATGGCTGGGTCTTCTACTTTAACTAACACTTCAGCAGCTCTTGAAGACTCGCTCAAAACAAGTCCGACGCTTGACTCAATCAGTGATTCTGCTTGCGTTCGGTCTGCTTCATTTTTCAGCGTCAAGTGCAGCATCCCTGAACCGACAGAGGCTTTTAGTTCTGTTGCGGTTCCTTCAGCAATGATCTCTCCTTTATCAATTACAGCGATACGGTCAGCCAGCTGGTCCGCTTCTTCTAAATATTGTGTGGTCAATAATACTGTAGTGCCGGCTTTCGTTAAAGCACGAATCACGTCCCAGACTTGATTCCGGCTTCTCGGATCCAGTCCAGTCGTCGGCTCATCTAAAAACAGCAAATCAGGCGTTACCACGATACTCGCCGCAATATCCAGTCTTCTGCGCATTCCGCCAGAGTACTCTTTTGTCTGCTTGTTTGCAGCATCAAATAACCCAAAAGCTTCCAGCAGATCCAGCGCGCGCTTCTTTGAATCTTTTCTGGAAAAGCCCATCAATCGACAGATCATGACCAGATTTTCTTTTCCTGTCAAGTCTTCATCTACCGAGGAATACTGTCCTGTCAAAGCAATTCGCGGACGGATTTTTTTCGGTTCTGTCTGCACATCGTATCCGAAGATCGTAGCTGTTCCCCCATCAATCTCAAGCAGTGTCGCCAGCATCCGCACGGTTGTTGTTTTCCCCGCTCCGTTTGGTCCTAAAAATCCATAGACCATGCCTTTTTCGATGTTCAAATCTATTTTGTTTACTGCTTTAAAATCACCAAACTGCTTCGTCAGTCCCCTGACTTCAATAGCATATTCCCTCGATTTTTCCATGAGCATTCTCCCCTTTTCCCCCACAACTTTTCTTCTGATCATCCTTTAACACTTGTTATTATACCTTATTGACATAACTTGTTATATGTATTTACTGTAAAATCTGCTGTTTATTTAATGGTTTATCGGGACAAATAAAGAGACGTCTTTTCTAGAAAAAACGCCTCTTTATTGCTGCCTTATTTTATTGTTCGGTATGGCTTATTTCTTTCTCTTCTTATGAACGTAATAGAGAATACCGCCTATCAAACCAATCACGATCAGGAAAGGAATGGCATAGATGATCCAGATCAGAAGAGATTGCAGGAAATAGAAGAATCCGTACATTGATTCCATGAAGGCTTCGCTCACTCTGTCGATGAACGGCAGATGATCACCGCTGGAATCTGATAGGCTTGGACGCTCCATTACATACAGCTGTACCTCAGTATAATCGATCAGACTGTCAAATGTCTCCAGTTCTGCCTGTAGTGATTCGCGTTCTTGAATCGTCTCGCTCAGGCTGTTTTCCAACTCAATAATGTCTTCGATAGATCCTGCTTCTTCCAGCAGAGCTGTCAGCCGTGCTTCCTTGTTTCTGAGGACTTCGATTCTGGCTTCTGTATCGCGGTACGTTTGCGTGACATCCTGTGTTCCGATTGCCTCATTCTTTTTATAAGCCTCCATGTCTTCCAAGGCATTTAGAAAGTCTGTCAGCGATTCTGTCGGCACTCTCAGTGTGTAGCTGACACTTTTATATTGTTGCCCGGAAATACTACCCGGTTCATCAGTTGTTTCATTGGAAAATTCTATATATGCGTCAAACTGGTCGACCAGATCTTCGACTGTGTCTGTTGTCTGCTGAAAATCTAAGGTCTCGTATTCTAAAGATACTGTCTTGATGACTTTTTCACCAATCAATTCCCCACTTTGATTGGTGTTGGAAGCTCCTTCTTTCGGTTCTATCACTGTATTTTCTGAGGGTGAAGACCCAGGTTCTGATGCCATTTCCGAATCGGACATTTCAACACTTGAATCAGCTGATTCTTCTGCCATGTCGCCGTCACCGTTTGACGAACAGGCTGACAGGATCATTATAATTACTAATGCTATCCATACTATTCTTTTTCTCATTTTCTTTCCCCCTAATGATGATCGTTATGCTGTTTTATAATTCCTCAACATGTAAACATATTAAATCTACTGTTAATGTTCCACACTTTTCCCCTTTGTTATTCCGTTCTGCATTAGCGTTGTCTTCTGCGCTTTCCTCTAGTAAACTGTAATAAACAGCAAGCAGGAGGCGACGAAAAGATGAATACACAACATATTGAATTACAGAACAGTCACTTGGACTTAGAAGATCCAGCGGTTCAAAAGGCGCTGTCTTTGTATGACCAGCATGAAGAAGCTCCTTATATCTCTCCTAAAAGAAACCTGGATGAGTGGCTGGAAGCTGTAGAGATTGGTTCTGAGTCGCTTGTTCCTAAGCGTAACATGGTGCGTTTAGAAGAAGGGATTCTGCCTGGCTATCTGATTTTACTTTGGCGTATCAGTTTCTCGACTTTTACCAACGAAAGTCCTTTTCCAAAATATTTCGAATATACTTACGGTATCAATGCAGAGCAGGCCTTGGATGAATTATTGGAAAAACATTATGTTAAAGAGATGTCTGCCTTTGAATCTCTGACCTACCTAAACGCTGCTCAGTTAAAAGATCTGCTGAAGAAAAGAGGCGGATCCGGCTTTTCCAACTTGACCAAAGGCAAGCTGATGCAGCGTGTACGTTCTGCTTACTTGGAAGATGAATTAGAATCACTTTTCTCTGTTCGCGGATACAAGCTGACCTCTCCTGGTCTGGCACTGCTTGGAAAATATCCTGAGATCATCGACAAGCATCCGAAAAAGAAATTTTAATGAGTATTATTGGCGCGATAGACTTCTTAATGGCTATCGCGTCTATTTCTATATTCATTTTTTCCTTACTGTATACTGTTGATTACTTCTATGAGAGCTGATTCTGAGATCGGCTGGTCGAATTGAAGACGATAATTGAATCCATCGTTTTGCCATTCAGCCAAGTAAATATGATTTTCTTCTCCTGATAAGCTGACGGTTACGCCGTTAACTTCTATCGTCTCAGTCACCGCAGCGGAGTTCTCTCCGTCTCCAAATTCATAAAACCTTTCTTCTTTAATAAATGTCAGAGCATTTTCTGATCCAAAGAACTCGATCATGGCTTGACCCGTTTCTCCGGATGTATACTGACGGCTCTCCACCTCAAATGGTACTGTTTGGATGTTCTCTACCTCAAAACCGACACTTTCTGACAATGCCGCTCTTGAAGCATAAACATCACTCGATGGTGCACTTTCTAGCGCTGAATCCTCGCTGGCTATTTCTGTCTGATCGTTTCGGCTGCTCTGATTGTAGATCAGGACGCTTCCGAAAATGAATAGCCCTATACAGCAGACGGCTGTTACCACAGACAGGGTATGTTTCGGCAGCCGGAAAGCTTTCTTCTGAGGTTCTGATTGTTCAGACAGGTCAAAGGCATATTTACTGATGGCATACAGGATGCTGTCTTGCATCTCCTCCGTCACTTCAAGATGATCCATCACCTGGTTATAGTTATTCTTCAAAATCATAGGCCTCCTTCAATACTGTTTTCAGCTTAATACGTGCACGTCTAAGTAAAGAGCGGACCGTGGCTTCTTTTTTGGAGAGCATGTCAGCTGTTTGGGCAGTAGAATAGCCTTCTTGATAATATAAATGAATCACTTCTCGGTATTTGATCGGCAGCGATTTTACGGCTTCCCAGACATAGCTCAAGTCCTCACTCTTTTTTGCAGTCAGTGTCTCATTCAATTCGTCCGTTTTGCGTATATGGTTGTACTTGATTTTATTTTTACTGAGATTGATTGCCACTCTCAAAAGCCAGGCCTTTTCATGTTCAGCGGATTCGAACTGCGGATGCTTTTTCAAATATTGGATCAGTGTATCTTGTAAAATATCTTCCGCATCACTTTTATTATGCAAGTAAGAATAGGCGAGACGGAAAATTGCATTCCCGTATAATGTCATTAACCTGCTTGCCTGTTCCTGATGGGTCTCCTTCTGCTTTGACTGCCCCGATTCAGGGCGGCTGAATGCAAAAGAAGAATAAACGGCTTGAATCATATGCCAGATTGTCTGAAAAAAGTATCCGCTCCTCCTTTCTCTGTTATTCATTAAGTCAGCATGCTGCATCTGTTTTCCTCCTTACCCATTTTAACCATGTAAATCAGACGGCTTTAAAAAGCCTTCTTACCTTATATACAACTCAACAAGTCATAATGTTGCAGAAATAAATAAATTTTTTATTCTTTTTTATTCTTTATGATGCATTCTCTAGAAAGCAGAACGTTTATTAGTTCCATTATAGCCATACCTATTCTTCAATAGAAATAAAAGTCGTATGTGAGAATCTACCCCAATAGCTCAGTTAAGGCCAAAAGGGTTAAAGGAACGATTTGACCATCTCTCTGATCATAGAACAGGTATCTAATTCAAGATAGGAACCAGTTGGCCTTGAATGAAAAGAATCTGGGACAACCATTTAAACAAGAGAACAAGTAAAAACTCCATCCAATCAAGAATTTCTTTTCTTGAATATGATGGAGTTCTACTTTTGAGTTCGTTTGGTCTCAATCTCTTTATTTTACGAGGACTTACCAGCCTCTAACGATGTAACTCTGTTTTGAATACTTTATTCCTGCATGCTCTTTTTGATTTTCTCCGGTATCATGACTACTTCCGTCTTCAAATCAACTGGTTTAAATGTTTCATCTATACATTCTTCCCAAAACTCTAAAAACTTCTTATCAATCCAGTGGTCAGACTGTTCTACCTCTTGCCCACCTTCCCCTTGGACTGAATACCAGTACAGATATTCTTCCTCATTCAACTCTTCTCTGAAGATTGTTTCCACATACATTTTTTCTCCTTCAAGTGTGACGAGGACATCTTTCAGGTTTTCATTTAAAAACTGCATCCATTCATCTACTCGTCCTGACTTTCCTTTTTTCACTTTGAATCTCGTTAATTCTACGTTCATACATGCAAACTCCTTTTACTACATTGACTTTTTCAGTTTCATACAACCTATAAATCCTACTGATAATACTGCGCTTGAGCATTCCAAAGTTCCTGGTATTTTCCGTCTTCTTCAACGAGTTCTTTATGAGACCCACGCTGGACGATTTCTCCACGATCGAAGACGAGAATCTCATCGCAGAACTTAGCGCTGGAAAGTCTATGAGAAATGTAGAAAGCTGTCTTATCCTGAACCAGCTGGTCGAAATGCTGGTAGATTTCAAACTCAGTGATGGGATCTAGTGCCGCTGTCGGCTCATCAAGTACCATGACCGGCGCGTCTTTATACAGCGCTCTGGCAATGGCGATTTTCTGCTGCTGACCGCCGGAGAAATTGACTCCAGATTCGTCGAACTCTGTACTGATATAAGTATCCAACTGCTTCGGTAATGCTTTGATGTGACTTGCCAACCCTAACTGTTCCAGTGTGTGCATTCCCTGCTCTGTATCATAACCCGGCTGTACAGATATATTCTGTCCCAGTGAAAAACCCAGCAAGTGATAATCTTGAAACACCACACCGAACAAATCGAAATATTCTCTCAGGTCATACTTTCGTGCATTGATTTTATTTAGCTTGATTTCACCGCTTGTTGGCTCATAGAGTCTAGTCAACAATTTGATAAAAGTCGTCTTCCCAGAACCATTCTCTCCTACAACAGCATATTTCTTCCCTACTTCAAAAGTCCCCGTCAAATTTTTCAAAACACGTTCTTCCGTTCCCGGGTAGGCAAAAGATACTTGATCTAACTTGAAATGATACTGATGATCTAATCGTTTTTCGACGGGCAGACTGCCGATGACTTTTTCATCTGGCAAGTCTAAAAACGCGTAATATTCTGCTAATGTATCTGGGGCAGAAAACATCATCATCAGATGCTGGATCGTTCCTGGAAATACAGATACCATCTGGCTCAACGCGCTGGATAATTGAATAATCAGAGCGATTGGAAGAGCCCCTAATAAAACCAGCACCCCTATATAGGCATAGATCAGGTAATTCATGATTTGAAACAGTCCTGATGTAGGTATGATCATTTTTTTAAACAACTTGTAGTTGGCTGCAACGATTTTCAGTGAAAATGCATCATCTTCTTCAACGTTTTTGAGCATCTTATCCGTTAACTGGTATAAACGAATCTCTTTGCCTGATTGAACATCTTGCAAGATGTCATCTTCATAACTATAAACTGCATTGATTCTAGCGACTTTCTCAAATAGTTCAATCAGATATTTTCCTGACTTCTTTGACTGCCCGACTTGTACCCAGATGCTGAATCCAAGCATCCCGGCAAATCCAATCAGTATCATAAACGGATTTAAAAACCAGTACTGGTCAGGTAAATTACTGACATCTACCGTAAACAGAGGAAAAAGTAGAATCACACCCCAGATTGTACTAAAGAAACCTGCCAGTACCATCTTCATTCTAACTTTTAAAATCGGCAAGGACGATTGACTGCTCACGTTGTTTCGATTTATAAAATCCAGCTTTTCTCGTATTTCTGAATCTTCTGCATAGCGATACTGCATCGTCAGCATTTTCTTTTGCGGAATAGCATAGAGTTTTCTCATCAGTATGGCATCTTCTCTTTCAAACACCGGCTGAAGCATGCTGCTGATCCACTGCAGGAGAAAGGTCAAAGTTAAATACTGAATAATCAAAGCAGGGATACGATTCATCTGGCTGTTGGATAAAGCTGCAATGATTTGCGTTACATAGATAAACCCGATAAATGGTGTACTGGAAGAAACTGCCGACTGAATAATGAGTAAAAAGTGGTATTTTTTCCCTAAATGAAACAGATCTGAAAAAGCTCGTTTATATAACCGTATATTCTTCATTAGATGACGCCTCCTTCAATAACCGCTTCTGATTCATCCTCAACCTTATCTTTCTTGTAGTAATAAGCCTGAGCTTCATACAGATTATAATAGTCCCCAGCTTTTCTGATCAGTTCATCGTGTGTACCTATCTCTGTAATAGCGCCTTGTTTCAAGTAGATGATTCGATCACAGAACCTAGTTGATGACAAACGATGTGAAATAAAAATAGACAACTTATCTTTCGAGAACTGGAAATAATCCTGATACACTTGATGCTCTGCGATTGGATCAAGTGCGGCAGTCGGCTCATCTAATATCAGACAAGGAGCATCTTTGTACAGAGCTTGTGCCAGTTTCAATTTCTGAAGCTGTCCCCCTGAAAGATTAACGCCATCTCGGTCAACAGCTCGTACAATTTTAGTCTCATCTTTTGTTTTGAACTGTGAAATAATTGTCTCCATCCCGCTTAACTTCAAGACTCTTTCATATTTCTCGGCATCGAACGGCACGCCTTGGATAATCGTCTCTTTAATGGAATAGGTTAGTAAGTATTTTTCCTGAAAGACTGGAGCAAACAAAGTATAGTATTCAGAACGGTTAAAGTCTTTTTGTGAAATACCATTAATGAGAATTTCGCCCTCATCCGGCTCAATCAACCCGGTAATCAAGTTAGTCAGTGTCGATTTACCTGCTCCATTTTCTCCAACGATGGCCAAGTTCTCATAGGGCTGTATGATCAGAGAAATATTTTTCAAGGCTGGCTGATCGTGATTGGGATACGTATATGAAACATTCTTTAATTCAATGGTCAGAGGTCCACTTGGGATTTCTGTGCCTTTGCCATGATTAAATCGGCTTTTTTGCGTTAGAAATTTATCGTATTTTTCCGTTTCATTGATATTTTTGTTCATTTTACCGGATGCTTTAATCAATTGAATAATTGCCTGTGCTAGAATCGTTACGGAGCCAGCAAAAACAACAAAACTGGATACAGGGATCTCACCAGACACAATCAGCTGGACACTTCTTATATATGACAATGCCGAGAGGCCGATAATCCCAATGTTCAAAACTGTACTTTCCGTCCAAGATAATCTCTGTTTTGGTTTTAAAATTTCTTGGTACTGATCTATCGTGTTTTTTTCTATCCGCTTGAACCAGTTATTCATCTGGAAAATACGGACATCTTTTGTGATTCTGGATTCCCCGTAAACTTTTACTAAGTATCTCTGTTTTTGTGTATTATTCGCTATAGCTGAAAACAATTTGTGATCAAGCTTGATCTGCAGTCGATTAAAGAACAAGACGATCAGCATAAAGAGTCCTATCATCAACAAGAATAAAGGCTCCAGCTGACTTAGAATTGAGACAGTCAGTATGACACTGGTTAAAGCCGTTCCCCATTCAATACTCTCTGGAATCAGTCTTCCAAACAGCGATTCGTTATTGTAACTCAGCTCTCTTGCTTCGTTATAGCGTTCTTGCGCTTTCTTTCCGATTAACAAAGGATAGTCTAATTGAAGGTACTGCTTTTTTACTTTGAACATTGTCTGTGTTCTAAAGAAGTTGACGTACTCTTCTACTGTAATCTCAAAGTAAGAACTTGCTAGCTCTGCCACTGCCAATACTGCGATCCATCCTAGTAAATTCAATAGATATTCCTGAATAGCTATCCCTTCCAGCAGCCACTGGATAACCTGTGCGGACAGCAATAACTGCAGTAACGGCTTAACCGCATTGATAAGTACATTTAAAGACATAAAAACAAATATCGTCGGCTTAAATGTGTATAATTCCATTATTAAAATCTTTAAGTGCTTAAGTTTCTGTTTCATTTCCTTCACCTCCCCGTTAGTATATCTAAAAAAATACACTCCTTTTTCAGAAGTGTATGAATGGTCTGCATTTGGTTACGAACGGTCAGATAATGGCAAAGTAACTTCTGTTGCAAAGACACCGTCCTCCCATTTCCTGTTTACAATTCCCTGATATTTATCTACTGCCTGGTCTATCCTGGAAAGTCCGTACCCTCTGCTGTTCTTTCGTTTCAGCGATAGAAAAGAGGGTCTAGGATTTTCAGTCATCGTATTGGTCACGCTGATATACAAAGTATTTTTCATCGGCGCCAGATATAGTCGAATAAATCTATCGTCAGCCGTCTCACTCTTTTTGGTCGCTGCCTCAATGGCATTGTTCAAAAGATTGCCCAGAATGATGGCTAAGTCTACGTGTTCAATACTGAGTTCTTTTGGAGCAATTGCTGTAGCATCCAACTCAATGCCTCTATGTTTTGCCGCTGTCAGTTTTGTATTCACTATGGCATCGATCATTGTATTTCCCGTTCGAATGATGGTATCTACTTGGTTCAGTTCATTCGTCAGTTGTGCAATATAGCTGCCCAGCTCATCGGTTTTTTTGTTTTGCATTAAGGTGTTCATGACTTGCAGATGGTTGCGATAGTCATGCCGGATTCCTCGCATCTGCGTATAGATGATTTCCACTTCCACCGCATACTGATCCAATTCTTTCTCCTGTATCTTGTACTGCTCAATCGTTCGTCTTTGTCTGAAAAACAAGAAAAGCAAGATCATCAGCAGTACTATCATTAAAACAATCCCGATCCACTCAGTCATTATAGAACACCGTTCCTTTATGGTACTGGACAAATTGTTCCTGAACAGCTTTAGAAAGCCGCCTGGATACTGGAACGATTTTTTTGTTGGACAATTCTGCATCCGACTTCAACAATCGCTCAATATGACTCAGGTTTACAACATAGCTTCGATGCGTCTGGATAAAGGTATCATCTAACTTATCCAATAGTTCTTTCAGCGTTTGATGAACGATGATCACCTGATCGTTTAAATGGATTTCACATTCTCGTTTGTTGACCTCTATGTATAAAATGTCTTCTAGAAACAGTTTGGCTGTTTCTCCGCCGGTTTCAATGGTCATAAACGACTTCGCTGTTGGCTTGCGGTCCAGATATCGTTGAAAAACGCGTTTGATTTTGTCCACTTCTATCGGTTTCAGAAGATAATCCAGCGCCTGTACATCATATCCTTGAACAGCGTATTCAGCATAAGCTGTAGCAAAAACGATCGTCAATTCCTGATCGATCTGGCGGATGGACTGCGCGACTTTTAACCCGTCTACCTGCTTCATTTCAATATCCAAAAAAATCATATTCAAGTCTGGATGCTCTTCTAATTCAAACAGGAAAGCTTCTCCACTTGAAAATGCTGCAATCTGAATAGGCAGTTTCATTTCATCCGCTGCCTTTTTTAACAATAACGTCATCGTACTAAGCTGGATTGCTTCATCATCTACGATCGCAATATGCACTGTCTCTATCATCTGTCTGCCCTCCTGGTATTATGCGCCTTTAATATAAATCTGTAAAATACTCTATCTCCATTTCTTCTGTATCTTTTTTTAAAGAGTGGAAGATAACCAGCAAATAAATGATGGCAGCGACTTCTAGCAAAGTTCCTGCTACTAAAATTACGGGGCTGCTGAATACGAGGTTCAGCGTCAGCAGCAGCGCAGAAAGTCCTTTTAAAAGAATATAAATGCGGTCACGGCGGCTGTATTTTTCCACTCCGTATATAAAATCGCGTGCTTGAAACTCAGTTACAGACACTTCAAGAATCTTATGAAAAGCGACTAACTCCATCACGGAGAATAAAGTCGGAATAAAGGCCACCAGCGGCAGTGTTTCATACTGACTGCCTGTAAATAAATTGAATGCAGAATAGATAGCAGTCAAAATTACGAGAGCCAGCAGTGTTCCCTGCGGCAAGTCAAATGATTTTGATGCCGTCTCCGTTTCCATATCCAGATCTGACAGCCCTGAATAAGCAATCAGAAATCCGACAAAACCCGGAAGTATGGTGATTGCGCCAAAGTGCAGTTGGATATTCGCAAAAAACACACCCCAGAATAGTTTCTTATATGCTGCTGACATTACAATGCTCCTCTCGCTTTTACATATTCCAACAAGTTGAAGAACGTAAATGCTTCTCTGTCCTCTATTTCAAATGTTCGGCTCGTATGCTGCTGACCCTCTGCATCCGTTAAGGTCAGTTCTGGACGAAGCTTGATTTCAGTAAAGCGGTCCAGAATATTTCTACTACGATTTTCAACCATTTCACTGCTGCCACTGATCGTTTCCCCAGATTGGAATGTTTTTCCAATCCAGGTTTCTAAGGGCTGGTCGTTTATTTTAAAATTTATCCAGTCAGCATACTTGTCTAAATGCTCAGAATGTATCCCTGTCAGTGTGACCTCACTTTTCACTTCATAAAAATGACTAGTATCTCCTTCAGAGGTGCTGGTGGAACTAAAGTAGTTGAGCGGCTCTGTATCTAATTGATCAGGAGAAACAGTATAGAAATTTACTTCCCCTATATCGACAGTCATTGAACTGTTATCACTGAAGAAAAGTTTTACTTGGGTCAAGGTTGTCTGGTCGAATTGTTCAGCCCCAAATAGTTCAAGCGGTTGTACATAAACGGTTCGGACAGAATACGGCCCCTTAGTTTCCTCTGGAGTTGGAGTTGAACTCGGACTTATACCAAATGGATACTCTGAAGCCTGAACTGCTAAATCCGGTTCCTCTGGAAACTCCACATGAATGACTGTCTTATCTTCAAACGCATTTGTAAGGTATTTCAACTCAAATTCCTCGCCATGCGAGTCTAAATCTCCATCTGACAAAACGGTCACTTGCTGCTCATAATAATGTTCAAAAAACAGCGGTTCGTCCAATTTTATGTAACTTAAAAATAATAAACCTATGATTGCGATGGTTGAGATGATTCCAAGTGTACTCAGAAACAGTCGATTATTCACCTTCAAATTTATTATCTCCAATTTCTATTATTCGATTCAATTTGTTTCTTATGTATTAACTCCTATTCTCATAGGTAAATTTTATAGAAATTACACGCTTTATGCAAAGAGACTTTTGATTTTTTACAAAAAAATACAGCATCCGTCTCAGCGGCTCTCACTGATCCAGATACTGTATAGAATGATTATTTAAAATGAAATAACGCCAATCAAGGATAAGCCGTAAGTAATGCCCATCAGAATCGGAATTGAAATAACGGTTCTAAAAATAAAGACTTTTACAATATCCCAGAAATTCAGTCCGATTTTTGTTTTGATCAAGATCATGCCCGTTTCTGACATGAAGACCAGCTGTGTGAAAGCGAGGACGCCGATAAAGAAACGAGCTGCTTCAGAAGACACATCCGTAATGAATAGTGCCGGCAGATACATATCTGCAAATCCTGCTAGAGATGCTGGTGCCATCTGGCTGGCTACTTCTGAACTGAAACCGATCCAGTCATAGACATAAAACAGCGGAGCACTAATGATGTCGAAAAACGGCGTGTACTCTGCGATAATCAGTGAAATCGTTCCAACTGCCATAATGATCGGCAAAAAACTGACGTAAATATTAATGATATTTTTAACGGCTTCTTTTAAAGCTCCACCGACTGTGGAAGAATCTGCCTGTTCGATCGCTGATTCGTAAGCATGTTTGAACTTCGATTTACCTTCCGGCGTCTCTGCCGTTTTCGGTTCTTTCCCTTGATAGTAGGTTGCCGGGAACTTCTTCCACGGCAATCTCGCTGTGATAAATGCCAGTATCAGTGTCACCACTAAAATTGAACCGTAAAAGATTGGAAAAATAGAGCTGAACCCCAGCTCCTGTGCCACTGCAGCCGCAAAAGCGATCCCTACGACCGAAAAACTAGTCGATATCACATAAGCTTCTCTTCTGCTGTAGTACCCTCTCTGATATTGATTATCCGTCACGACGATGCCAATCGTTCCATCTCCTACGAAAGAGGCAATAGCATCAATCGTTGAGAAGCCGGGTACTTTAAAGACTTTTTCCATAACCGGTCCCAGAATCACACCCAAGAATTCAACGATCCCAAAATGTGTCAGTAAAGGCAGTGCCAGCAGACCGACTAAAAACGTAATGTATAAGGTCGTCAACAGACCGCCCTCTCCAGCCATGGTTCCACCGGTTCCCGGATCTAAAATGACACTTCCGACGCCCGTTTGCAGGAACCATTTATTGATCACCATCAGATATAAGAAAGACCCGAGTATCCGCAACACCACATTCAAAGGAGATGCTTTAAATACCGAATTCAGATATTTGCTTTTCGAGGTATAAAATAGAAAAATGATTGTTCCCAGCAAAACGATCCAAGCACTGATTTGAGTGAATAAAATAAAGGCATTAAAGATATTCTCCGTAATAAAGTCAATGATATGCGAGATCATAATGCTGCTTTCGCCGCCGATTTCAAACGGAACCAGGAAAAAGATAAGTCCGAGTAAAGATAAAAAGATAAATTTAAATGTATTTTTAGTCACTTGTATGTCCTCCAATTTACAGCGATTCTTAGATTAGCATATTTGGATACACAATACAATAAACCCGCTTATTTATACATTAATTACATGCATAAATGAATATTACTCTTATTAATATGAATATTTATTTTCATTTGAGCTGTTTACAAACCGTCTCATTTTAAATTTTAAGCACTTTGCTTCCGCCAGTACATGAAACTTAATTAAAAGGAGCCACTTCTCATAGACTGAGAAGCAGCTCCTTAACCGCTCTTTACGCTATATGTTATGCTTTAAATCGTTTCAATCTTAGTGCATTCAACAATACAGATACTGAACTGAAGCTCATTGCAGCTCCGGCAATCATCGGATTCAATAATGGTCCTCCGAATGCATAGAGGATACCCATTGCGACCGGGATTCCAAGTACATTATAAGCAAATGCCCAGAATAGGTTTTCTCTGATATTCTTGATCGTCGCACGGCTGAGCTCGATTGCTGTCGGTACGTCCATCAGGTCGCTTCTCATCAAAACGATATCCGCTGATTCTATTGCAACATCTGTACCTGAACCGATTGCAATTCCGATGTCCGCTTGCGCTAATGCCGGTGCATCATTGATACCATCTCCGACCATTGCCACATGTATCCCTTCGCTTTGAAGTTTTTGTACTTCGTTGGCTTTATCTTCAGGCAAGACTTCACTGAATACGCGGTCGATGCCGACTTGTTTGGCAATTGCGTTTGCAGTCCCTTTGTTGTCGCCGGTAATCATCGCTACTTGAATACCCATTTTATGCAGTTTTTCGATTGCTTGGACACTGTGTTCTTTGATCGTGTCGGCTACTGCAACGATCCCAATCAGTTGACCGTCCGCTGCGATAAACATAGGCGTTTTTCCTTCAGCTGCCAGATGATCAGATGCTGCTTGTGAATCCAATAGATCGATGTTGTTTTCTGTGATCAGTTTTTTGTTTCCTAACAGCAAGTCTTGCTTTCCAACGGTTACTTTGATGCCTTGTCCTGGAATTGCATTAAAGTTCTTCACTGACTCTAACCGCAAGCCGCGTTCTCTGGCCCCTTCTACAATTGCTTCACCAAGCGGGTGTTCAGAACCTGTTTCTGCAGAAGCCGCTAATGCCAATACCTCTTCTTGGCTATACCCATTGTAGTTGAGGATATCTGTCACAACAGGCTTACCTTCTGTGATCGTTCCGGTTTTATCAAATACAATCGTTTGGACTTTCTGGGTAGATTCCAGCGCATCTCCGCTTTTGATCAAGACACCGTTTTCTGCTCCTTTGCCCGTTCCGACCATGATTGCTGTCGGTGTTGCCAGTCCAAGTGCACAAGGACAAGCGATCACCAGTACAGAGATCGTGATCGTCAAGGCAAATACCCAAGACTCTTGTCCTAAAAAGAACCAGGCAAGCCCAGAGAGAATCGCTAAGCCAATAACGATCGGTACAAATACACCAGATACTTTATCTGCCAGCTGTGCAATCGGTGCTTTTGATCCTTGTGCTTCTTCTACTAGTTGAATGATTTGAGATAACGTGGTGTCTTTTCCGACTTTTGTTGCTTTGAATTTGAACGAGCCGGTTTTATTGATGCTGGCACCGACGACATTATCTCCTTCATTCTTTTCTACAGGTAGACTTTCTCCAGTGATCATCGATTCGTCTACTGCAGATATACCTTCAACGATCACACCATCGACTGGAATTTTCTCTCCTGGTCGAACAATCACGATGTCGTCTGTCATCACTTGATCAATGCCGATCTCTATCTCTTGACCGTCACGGACAACTTTGGCTGTCTTTGGTGCTAAGTCCATCAGTTTCTTGATAGCTTCAGAAGTTTTGCCCTTTGAGACGGCTTCAAAATATTTCCCTAAAGTAATCAGCGTTAGGATAACAGCGGCTGATTCATAATACAGGCTCATCGCAAAATGATTGTCTCCCATGTAAATCAAGATTGTGCCGTATAAACTGTATAGAAATGCGGCACTTGTTCCCAATGCAACCAGAGAGTCCATATTGGGATGACCTTTAAATAGATTTCTAAATCCATTTGTAAAGAAAGAACGCCCGAAATACATGACCGGCAGTGTCAAAATCAATTGTGTGGTCGCAAAAGCGGTACTTTGTTCCATAGGATGTAAAAATCCCGGAATCGGCAGTCCAATCATTTCTCCCATTGCAATATAAAGAAGCGGTACGGTAAAAATGGCTGACCAGAAGAAACGGGTCCACATCTCTTTTATATGCGCTTGCTTCTTGTCTGCTTGTTCTTCTCCTGCTTCTTTGTTTTCTTCCAGATCGATTGCTTCATAGCCGGCATCTTTGACTGCTTTCATGATATCTGCATTTGATACGGCTTCTGTATCATATTCTACATTCATTTTTTCTGTTGCCAAGTTGACTGAGGCACTGCTGACGCCGCCTAATTTATTGACGCTTTTTTCAACCGTCTGCGCACAAGATGCACAAGTCATCCCTTCAATCTCATAACTGCGGCTTACCGTATTTTTACTGGCTTTATAACCTGCATCTTTGACCGCTTGTTCGATTTCTTGATTTGAAAGAGTGTCTGTATCGTAAGCTACACTCATTTTTTCTGTTGCCAGATTGACGTTGACCGAGTCGACACCTTTTAACTTTGCTACCGACTTTTCAACTGTTTGCGCACAAGATGCGCAGGTCATACCATCTATTTCATAGGTATCTTTGTACATAAGAGTTCCTCCTCTATTTTCAAAAACATAACAATATTTAATTATTGACGTTTACACTTGTAATCTTTGTATAAGTAAACTATATCATACTTGTTTACATATGTAAACACATAAAGTTTAATTTTTAAATTTATAAATATGTAATATATACCTTGCAAAATGTAATGTATAGTGTACAATGTAAATTATACATTACATTGGAGGAGTGATTGAATTTGTGGAAAATCATTTAAAGAGTGCACGCGCAGCCGTTAACCTGACGCAACAGCAGTTAGCGGAAAAAGCAGGTGTAACTCGTCAGACAATCAGTTTGATTGAAAAAGGAAGTTATAACCCGACGCTAAAGTTATGCCTGAACATTTGTCACATCGTCAATAAAACATTGGACGAACTTTTCTGGATAAACGAGGAGGAATGGAAAAATGAAGAAAATCACGGATGAGCGACTTATACTAAAAAACTTAAAGCAGATCAAAGTGTTGTTTATTATCCAACTATTGGGAATCTTAGGGATACTTAGTTACGACTTGATCACTAGAGGGTTCAGTGAAATGACAGATCGACCTTTGTTTTTTTGTTAGTGGTAATGGGAGTTGTAGCTGCTTATCAATCAATGACGGTTAGTGTAGAACAAGAACAGGAGGATATCTCTCCTAAAAAAGGGCTTAAAGCCACTTTGATTATTATCATTCTAATTGCGATCGCCAGTGGGATGCTCAATTCCGCAATTGATGGCTATAGCATGATGAACACCTTCGTTATGCCGGGTATATTGTTTATCTGCTGTATTATCCCTGCTTATTACGTTTTTCGTTTAAGAAAAAAAGAGATGACGAACTGGATGATGATTAAAAGACACGTTAACATAAAGGTAGCATTCTTTTTGGTATACTAGATAAAACAGCTAGTAAAACAATTAGTAAGGATGAATATGTTATGTATGAATCTATTTTAGCTATTACCGGTCCAACTTCTGGTATTGGACAAGCAGCAGTCAAAGTACTAGTAAAGCAGTATGACCGTGTTCTGCTGTTGTGCAGAAATCTCACTAAGGGAGAAGCGTTAAAGAAGGCGTTATTTGAAATCAATCCGCAAGCAAGAGTCGACTTGATTGAGTGTGACTTGAGTGATTTATCTTCTGTCAAAACAGCTGCAGCAACGATTCATAAACAAGTGAATCACATCGACTGTCTGATCAATAATGCCGGCATGGTCTCTACAACAAAAAGAGAAAGCAGCGATGGTTATGAGCTGATGATGGCAACAAACTATCTTGGACCGTTTTTACTTACGCATGAATTGCTGCCGCTGGTTATGAATAGTGAAAGCAATCAGGTCATTGTGGTGTCCTCCGGAGCTTATAAATTCGCTCCTATGAAACGGCCGTTTTTCAGTCCAAAGTCTTTCAACCCGATCACTGGATACGGAAAGTCTAAGCTGGGAACATTGTACCTAGCCCAAGAACTGCATGAGATGTATTCGCAAAAAGGGTTGAAGGTAACAGCCGTCCACCCGGGTATGGTCAAGACGAATATCGGTCGGGATAATGTGAGTGAGTGGCTGGGGAATCTGGTCTTTCGAATGCTGGACCCCTTTTTCGTGACGGTTGAAGAAGGTGCGCAATCGGTCGTTTCAGCTGTCCGGCATCCAGAGATTTATGCGGGTATTTATTCTGACGAAGGAACAGTCGCAGCTGTTACAAAGCATGGCAGCGACTTTCAGATGCGCAGATTATTTATTGACGCAACACTAAAAGAACTAAACTTGATAGCACTATAGCATTATAAAAATCTGTCCATAAAAAAGACCACCAAACATTAGCGTATCGCCTAATCTTTGGTGGTCTCTTTCTACTCTTTATCTTATTATACAGCCACTCAAGAAGAACAACAGCTAACAGATATTCTTCGCTGCAACGAAAATGTCTGTTAACTAAAGGCTTTTAGAGGAGTATGTTTTAAAGCCACTTTCTCATATAACGAAGCCACGCCTCTATCATCTAAAGACGTTTTAATCAGTTTTTTGACCAAGCTGGCAGATTTCACTTTCAGATTTAATTCTGGTGAAACATGGACTCTGTAGTCTCCTGATTTGATCATATCTTTCAGATCATTGATTGTTTCGCATTCGCGACTGCTTTCATTGTAAACAGATCCATACTGAAGATACTGATGTGTGTCGCTTCCGCCGACGATCGGCATATCCAGCTGTGCCGCAAAAGCTTCCAGTTCTTCAATATAAGGATGCTGACCTTGTGCATATAGGTCTCTTCCATTCAAATCAAAAGCATCTAGACGTTTCAGTTGCTCTGGATCATGATGCGTCAGCGGCGTGCTTGTTCTCAATGGATGTCCGCCCACTCTTAAAGTATTATATTCATCTGCCAGGTCCATCAATGCTTTAAATGGGATAAAATCGGGCTTTCTTTCATACTCAGACAGGCGTTTTCTCATATTGACAATTTCTCCCCGCTCTGCAACGATCAATATGTGTCCCACTTCTTTTACATCGACTTCCATACCAGCGAAGACTTTGAGTCCATTAACATCATAGTATTCATTTACATACGGATAATTCGCCTCTAAATAGTCGTACGTGTCCATCGTCTGAAAAGTGTTGAAATGTTCTGTCATACAGATAGCTGTTAATCCGGCAGCTTTTGCTTCCTTCAGCATATCTTCAAAATAATCCGGCATAAACCGAGAAATTTTTGCTACTTTTACGTGCGTATGAAAATCTATATTCATTTGAAAACTCCTTTTAATTAAGTGCAATTGCCAGCATGAAGAGCATAAGGACATACAAAATATTAAAAATCGCGAATAGTATATCTTTATACGTAAATTTCATGTGAGCTAGTTTAACTTTTTTTACTTCCTTGTTATTGAATGAAACCAGGCTTCCTCTGGATTCCAGTGATTCTACAGTCGTGCGGGCTCGTTTGGCAGAGCTCAGCATCAAGGGATAAAACGATTTGACGATCAGCTTCATAAAATAAACAGCACTTCTCCAATAGAATAGTCCGTGTTTTTCCGGGGCTTTACCTCTCAAGCGGAAAGACATGAAAACATGGTTATACTCTTCGATTAAAGTCGGAAGCATCCGGTAACCGTATGAGATACTAAAAGAGACTTGTCCCGGCACACCGATTTTCAGCAGACCATCACTCAGCTTTTCCGGCTCCATCGTTGAAAAAGCAATCAGACCGGCCAAAGAGATAATGGCTAGTTTTGTTTCAAACATCAAAATGGGCATAATCGTTTCAAAGTTTCCTCCGAAAAACAAGGATACGGCTAGTACCATTCCCCCTTGCCCGATAATCCCCATGATGAACAGGAACAGCAGTAAATAGCTGACTCTCGCAAGATAAATGGTTGCGGTCAGCATCAAGAACATCCCGGCCAGTACAATCCAACTGTGTGTCAGCCATGGAAAGAGTGCGTAGAAAAGGTACCAGACAAAGATGGTTCTTGCATCCAGTCTGGCAATCGGCGTATCCGTATTCCCATAAGCTGCATTCAGTACTTCGATCTTCAACTGTTCAACACTAATGAAGTCTTGCAGCTTCCTTGTAAGGTTCTTGGATTTCTTCGACGTCTCTACTGGTTCGTTGGTTAGTTCCACTGATAGCTTCCTCCTCTTTAGATTCATTTACATACGCAACAAAATCTTCAACTGAATAAGCCAGCTTCGTACCGAGCGCGCGGGTCAATTCCATGATCTGAGGCGGTGTCAATCCTGCTTGATCCAACAATGCTTTGTTCGAAAAGACGGTTTCTCTGTTTCCATCATGAATGATTTGTCCGTTTCTCATAACAATAATACGGTTAGCCCATTCTGCAACCAGCTGCATATCATGTGTTGCAATAATCACGGCTTCTGCCTGATCCTTTAATGACTGGATAAAGCGTGCAATATGTTTTCTTGTTCCAATATCCAAATTTGCTGTCGGTTCGTCCAGTAAAATTAGTGAGGGCTCCATTGCCACTCCAATAGCCAGCGAAGCTCGTCTTTGCTGACCTCCGCTCAGCAGCCGGCCATCTCTATCTTGAATTTCCTTTAGATGGAACAATTCTAAGATACGCTCGACTATTTCCGAATAGTTTTCCTTGTCTCTGGCTTTCAGGAAATATTCGATATCCGCTTTGATGGAATCGTCAATAAACATTTCTTCCGGATTCTGATAAATGTACGTCACTAAGTCTGCAAATTTTTCCGGAGAAGCACTTTTTGTGTTTTGACCTTTCAGCAGCACATCGCCCGTTTCGGGTTTGTCTAATGCTGTCATCAGACGCATCAGCGTAGACTTTCCAGCCCCGTTGTTTCCTACCAGTGCAATTCGGTCACCTTTATGGACCGTCAAATCTATACCATTAAGGATTTTCTTTTTTTCGCGAGTAATCATTTTATATGAAAAATCAACACTCTGGATTTCAACCAGTTTTTCTTTTACCTGCTTAGGTTTCGCTTCTAATATGGTCGGTTTATATTCTGGAATCTGGTAAGTCTGGAAATAATTTGCTGCTTCTTCCAGGTTGATTGGAAGCATCCGGCCTTCTTTTTGCGATAAAACATGTGCTGCTTGCGTTACTTGCGGTGGAAAGATATCTCTTTCCCGCATCTCGCTGACACGTGTCAAACCTTCTTTAACCTCTTTTTTCCATAACACTCTGCTATCAGCCATTAAAACCACGTTCTTACAATACTCTGCAACAAATTCTGTGTGGTGTTCAATGACGATAACCGTTGTATCTTCTTTTTCATTTAAAAATTTCAAGACATCGTACAATTCTTTTGCATGCTGCGGATCCAACTGTGCAACTGGCTCATCAACGATTAGAATTTTCGGCTCAAGGGAGACGGCACCTGCTAATGCTAACAGGTGCTTTTGTCCTCCGCTGAGTTCCCAGATGTACTCATCGTCTTTTCCTACCAGCCCAACTTTCTCAAGCGCTTTTTTACCACGATCTAAGTAGTCCATATGCCCAAAGTTCAAAGGACTGTAGCTGGCGTCTTCAATGACTTTTGCTCTAACCAGCTGATTTTCGAAGTCCTGATAAACATATCCGACAGACTGGCTTAGATCTGTTACTTTTCTTTCCAGGGTTTTGATTCCGTCGACGATGATTTCACCTTCGATATCGCCCACATAATAATGAGGGATCAACCCATTGAGCAGCTTGCACATGGTCGTTTTACCAGACCCATTGCCACCCATGATGGCCACAAAGTCTCCCTGTTCAATGGTCAGGGAGACGTCGTTCAAAGATGGTGCTGCCGCTCCCGGATATTGAAATGTAACATGATCGATTTCTATTAAACTCATACTTTTTCCTCTCTAAATGCTCTGCACTTATCTTGCTGTTTCAGCATTTTCTCTTTTGCTCATGACTCTCCAGATGATCAAGATTGAAACAAGTGCAGCAACGATTAGACTGATAATGGTAAATAAGAATTCATTTTCCGCTGCATATGCCCATTCAAATGAAGGTGCAAAATCAGATTCAGATAAAGCTTCAGCTAAGAATGCCACGACTGCAACAATAACAGCTCCGACCATGAATCTTGGTGTAATAATATCGCTAAATGGTATCTGAAGATCTTTTGTTTTAGGTTTCATGCCTAGCAGCGGTTCAATTTTTCCATAAAGTTTCGGTACGAGATACATCGTTGGAATCATCGCGAATAACGTCCCTGAGACAATCACATCGTTTAAGAAAGCAAACCCTTCAACCGCAACAACACTCTCGTATAATCCAGGGATTGTTTCTAATTCTTCTACACCGATCCAGACTTTACCAATGTCTACGCCCATACTGATGAACTGATCAATGATTACGGCTAGAATAGAAGCTAATCCAACCATAAATCTGTTCGAAGGATCTCTGACAATAATACCTGCTACGTATAAAGATAGGACTAAAGCTAAAAAGCTCTCGATTTCGCCTAATGCTTCGAACTTGCCCAACATGATTTCTCCAAATATAATTCGCCCTAGCGCTGCTCCGACTGCTGCATGAAGCGGGTGAAATAAAATAGCTAGTGACAATGGAATAAATAAGAAATATTCAACTTTAAATTCGACAATACCGACTTTCAATTCTGGAAGCAATTCTGAAACCATTGTTGCCATTCCGAATAAAGACATAGATAGTATAAACACCATCATCTTCTGCTGTTCTGTTAACGTGTACCGTTTTTTCAATTGACTCATTTTTTATCCCTCCAATTTTTTAACTGACTTCACTATACCGTTTGATTATTAACTTTAAACATAAATCATGTAAATGGTTTGTAAAAAAAATATCAGTTACTATTAAATGTAATTTTTCTTACAAAAAACATGTTATACTTACATTATCGAAGTGCATAATACCTTTAAATGGAGGCTTTAAATATGAAATTTGATTGGAATACCCAACATATGACAACCTCGCAACAAAAAATTGCTGAGTATGTAGAGCGTCATCTGCAGACAGTTTTGCTGTCAACAGAACAAGAACTTGCTGACACACTGAGTCTGAGTATTGCTTCTGTCTCTCGGTTCTGGCGTTCAACCGGATTTAAAAATATGAAAGATTTCAAAAAACAGATTACACAAAAAATGTTACCCACTCCTGCCAGAAAAATCGAAACGGTTCTATCTCAATCTGAAAAAGAGAAAGGGTTATCTAAAAGTTTTCATACTTCTATACAGCATCTGGAGTTTACTGCTCAACAGTTTTCTGAAGAGAACTTGAATAAAGCAGCGACACTTGTCAATCAGGCGAATAAAGTTTATATCTATGCTCAAGGGTCTTCTGTCGGCTTACAGGAGCTTTTGTCTTTTCGACTCGCTCGTTATGGACTTTCTCTGCATAAAATGATCAACAGCGGGAGCGAACTGCTGGAGGATATGATTCATATAAACAAAGATGATGTTGTGATACTTTTTGCATTTGGCAGAAAGGTTCTGCCAGAAGAATCCGTCATCTTCTCACAAGCGAAATCGATCGGCTTTAAAGTAATTGCAGTTACAGATCAAGTCGTTTCTTCTATTGCTGATCAAGCAGATATCACTTTATTCGGCAGCCGGGGTGAACCTTGGGAATTTCATTCAATGATTGCTCCCACTTTAATTGTGGAGATGCTGGTAGTTGCCGTCGGTTCTCAGAATAAGGAAAGCAATTTAAGTCAGCTGGATAAACTTCATGAATTGAGAAAAAAATATAAAGACCTGCTTCCTCGCTAAACCTATTTTAGAAAAAGGTTATTACTGTATTTATGCGATCAGTCCTTAGTTTGCAGGATTTATGACATTAGACAAAGAAAAGTCGCTGCCGTTATACGGCAGCGACTTTTTTGTACACAAATTTTTTAGTGAAGCACTATTAACTGGAATAGATTTATAATTTCTGCAGGTCTTGATGGACTATTTTTTTCAGTGCGGGCAAAACATCTGCTTCGAACCAGGGATTCCGCTTCATCCATCCGTAATTCAACGGCGATGGATGAACAAGCGGTAAATATTCAGGTGCATATTGTTCAAAGTTCCGAACGGTCTCGGTCAAGTTTTTCTCCCGGCGTTTTCCCAGATAATGTTTTTGAGCGTAACTGCCGATCAGTATAATGGTTTCAATATGCGACATCTCTGCTAATAGACGAGAATGCCATTTTTCAGCAAATCCTTTACGGGGCGGAACATCCCCTGATTTCGCTTTGCCAGGATAATAAAAATCCATCGGCAGATGAGCAATTTCATTCGTACTATAGAAAAATTCTCTAGAAACACCCATCCACTCACGCAGTCTATCTCCGCTGGCATCATTCCAGAACATTTGGGTTTCTTCTGCTTTTCGTCCTGGTGCCTGGCCGACGATTGCAATGCGAGCTTCTTTTGGTGCACTAAACAACGGAGAAACGCCGCGCTTTGTATAGCTTTCATTCATCGGATCCGCCATGATTTCTTGTCTGATTGCTTCTATTGTGGTCATTTCCTTAACGATCTCCTTGCTTTATTTTTTATCTTTTGAATTGATCTCATTTGCTTGATTCTATCGCTTTCTTTACACTATAACAAATTTCGATGCTCTATACTAAATGATCAACTGGTTTACTGCTTCACTATCCTGTATATCATTAAATAACAGGGTCATTTCGATAAAAGCTTAAAATCATATCCTGACTGTGATAGACTTAGCTTGTAATAACGATGAATGATTGAATGATGAGGAGATATAAACGTGCAGCAGATGAAAAGACTGAGTTTGATGGTAATCTCTATGGTATTTGTAGCATTTTCGGCTTCACTGACAATCAAAGCAGCTATTGGTCTAGCCGCATGGGATGCCATCGCTCAGTCTCTGGCGCACCTTTCTGCCATAAAAGTCGGCACGATCGGTATGATTTTAAATATTTCCTGTGTATTCGGACAACTGCTTTTATTAAAGAGCGCATTTCCGCCTAGACAACTGCTGCAAATTCCAGTCAGCGTTTTACTAGGCGTCTTAATTAATTATTTTTACTATACCCTCTTTGCTTCTCTGACTTTAACTCACTATGTATTTACTTTGCTGTTGTTCTTAACAGGAACCGTCTTGGCTGCTTTTGCGGTAAGTATGGTTATGACACTGAATATCGTCACATTTCCGCTGGAAGGCTTTTGTATGGCACTGGCAGAAAAAACTCACACCCGCTTCGCTGTCATACGGCAGATGGTCGATGTCCTCGCTGTTCTCCTTACTGTCTTTCTGACCTTATCAGTTGGCGTTCCGATGACTGCAAGAGAAGGAACTGTAATCGGCATGCTGATCTTTGCCCCGCTTTTAGGCTTTTTCATCAAACGCCTTCAGCCCATTGTTGAAAATGTTACTGTAGAAGAATAACTGCGCTGTCTGACTTAATACTGATGTATCCATTTATAATTGAATGAAAAGCAAAAAAGTATTTCTCCTTAAAGAAATACTTTTTTTACTGATTTATTATTGCGTTTTATGTTTACTTCGTAATTTTCTTGACTGGCAACCATATTTCACTGTACGCATACCCACTTTTCTGATCATCCATTTTAGTAAATGAAAAATTCGGTGCCTGAATCAATTCATAATCAGAAGCCGGCAGCCACTCTGAGTAAGTTCTTGCCATGGTTTCTTGTAATACTGAAGGAAAAGGTCCTTCACATGGAAATACTGCCCAAGTGCAAGCTTCAACGAATATAGTATCTAAATCGTTGCTGATTTGACTTTCGGTTGTCATTACCCCAATCAAGTGCGTCAATTCTCCCTCCTCTTTCATAAAGTTTTCGTCAGCATCATAAGACACATTTACAATTTCACGTGGTTCTATATTTTGAAGAGTATGCATTTCTTTCCTTTGCTTCTCTGTAATACTCTGAGCCAGCTCGACAATTGCATTATTGACGCCTTCAAACTGCATTGGAACTCGTTTGCTGACCCCTGCGAAGCTAAATGCCGGTTTTTCTTCGATTCGGTAGTTCATTGAAATGCCTCCTTTTACATCAATGAAGAAAGATAGTCTTGGTACAAATTTGCTCATCCCTTTTTTGTGAACATCTGATGGTAAGAACCCACACCAATTCTTAAAGGCTCGCGTAAATCCATCAAGCGATTGGTATCCATACTTGAATGCCACTACTGTTACTTTTTCTCCACTCAATAAGTCTTTGTTGGCTTCTGTTAATTTACGGTTTTTTATATACTCAGTAACCGTCATACCAGATAAATGAAAGAACAACGTCCTTAAGTGATAATCAGAAACCCCCGCATATTCCGATAGTTTTTCAAGGGAGTCATCTTCAGTCAAATGCTCCTCAATATAGTCAATTACTTGATTCAGTTCTTTTAACATGGTCTCCTCCTTTCATAACTGTATAATAACAAAGTCACTGAGATATGACTCGATCATTTAGAAGCAAAACTGTCGTATTTCTCATTTTTATGTGAATAGTGTGGAAAATGAATAGTCTTATAAATAAGCCTTTTGGATATTTGAACAGAACCCATGATTCTATCCGCCAGGTTTAATAAGCAAAAAAATAAATACCTGATAGAATCATTCGATTTATGATACACTTTAACCGACAAAATACCCCAAATTAAAATAATGAATAGAGGAAACAACATGATAGCAAAAACAGAAGAAGATTTTAATGGATTAAAAGAAATCGGCAAGATTTGCGGATCCATTCGTGACGCATTAGTGGCGCATACAAAAGCGGGTATAACGACGAACGAGCTGGATGAAATGGCAAAAGACCTTTTTGAAAAGGCTGGAGCTCAGTCTGCCCCTAAAGGAGAATACACCTTCCCTGGGTATACTTGTATCAGCGTAAATAAAGAAGTAGCGCATGGTATTCCTGGTAATCGAATCATTCAAGAAGGTGACTTGGTCAATATTGATGTTTCCGGTTCTAAAGACGGTTACTTTGGGGACACGGGTGTTTCATTTGTCGTCGGAAAAGGGGATCCTGATGCACATAAGGTGTGTGAAGTCGTAAAAGAAGCTTTCGAAGCGGGACTTGCAAAGGCAAAACCTGGTTCAAACGCCAGCGGACTCGGAAAAGCGGCACATAATGTTGCCAGAAAACATAACTTGACCGTCATCAAAAACCTGACTGGTCACGGCATCGGGCGTTCTATTCACGAATCACCCAACCATATTTTCAATTACTACACTCGTCATGACGACACTTTATTAAAAGAAGGTATGGTCATTGCATGGGAACCTTTTATCTCGACCGCTGAAGAAGAAGTTTTTGAAGGCGATGACGGATGGACTTTTTTAGTCAAAGACAGCTATGTCGCTCAATATGAGCATACAATCATTCTTTCAAAATCTGGCCCAATCATTACGACGCTGTAGTCAGCAGACACTTTCTGGATGATTGAAGCGAGCTTTTTAACTGAAATCACAAAATAAAAAATAGGCTTTGCTGATCATATGCCAGCAAAGCCTATTTTTTGATTACTATTTTACAGATACCGTTTTTTCTGGTACTTCTAGTATTTCCGGATGATGTGCTTCGTACTCGTCTAACAATGCACGAACCTCATTGGTGGTGACGGTTTCCATCAATTTTGTTCTCAACTCGCTGGCACCTTTTATTCCGCGTACGTAGATTTTGAAGAAACGACGCAGCGGTTTGAATGAACGTCCGTCTTCAACAGAATACTGATCAAACAAATCCAGATGCATTCTTAAAAGGTCCAGCAGTTCTTTGCCGCTGTGCTCTCTAGGTTCTTTTTCAAAAGCGTGCGGATTTGTGAAGACTCCGCGTCCAATCATGACTCCGTCGACACCGTATTTTTCAACCAGCTCCAAGCCGGTTTTGCGGTCAGGAATATCTCCATTGATCGTAAGCAGCGTATCGGGAGCAATTTCGTCTCTCAGTTGCTTGAGATCTCCGATCATTTCCCAGTGTGCATCATACTTGCTCATTTCATTTCTGGTTCTTAAATGAATCGACAAGTTGACGATATCTTGTTTCAACAAGTGTGTAATCCACTCGCGCCACTCGTCTAACTTCGCGTAACCCAGTCTTGTTTTTACGCTGACTGGAAGTCCTCCAGCTTTTGCTGCTTCAATCAGTTCGGCAGCGACTTCTGGACGCTTGATCAGACCGCTTCCTTTTCCTTTTTTAGCCACGTTCGGTACCGGGCAGCCCATGTTGATATCGATCCCTTTGAAGCCTGCTTCCGCCATCCCGATACTCATTTCACGGAAGAATTCCGGCTGGTCTCCCCAGATATGCGCCACGATCGGTTGTTCATCTTCTGTAAAGGTCAGACGTCCGCGTACACTATTGCGTCCTTCTGGGTGGCAGTAGCTCACTGTATTCGTAAACTCCGTAAAAAAGACATCCGGTCTGCCGGCTTCAGCGATGACATGTCTGAAGACAACGTCCGTGACATCCTCCATTGGTGCCAAGACGAAAAACGGCTTCGGCAAGTCTTTCCAAAAATTATTTTCCATATTTAATAACGAATCCTTTCTTATTCAAATCCACTATTCTGTTCATTTAAATAGGTAAGTTCACCTTTCAATTTACCTAGACTAACTCTATCTATTTTAGCTGTTATAGCGATTTTGTCAAATGTACTTTTAATAAATAAGTAGATTGACTCAATAAAAAGTCAACTTCGGTCACAAACTTGATCAAAGTTGATTTTTTATAAGGAAGTATAATGAAGTGAACAATCAACCATACTTTTTCTGATGAGCCCTTTTCATTTTCAGATATGCTTTATCTTCGCGGACAATCTTCCACTTTTCCTCAAAGATTGCTGCTGACTCAGCTTTTTCTTCATTGATTTCCCGCTCTTTTACTTCACCGTTCTCGTCGTATTTCTTTCCGCCTTTATAATTCGCATAGCGGCGCGAACGGGTATAGCCCATCTGCAGAAATTTCCTGGCCATGTCCATTCCGACAAAGTCCTCTGCTTCTTTGTAATCCAGATAAATCTGATAAATTTTTTCAGATGATTTCTTGGCAATCTCAGGTGTCTTGAAGCGCCAGTGCGGCAGGATCTCACCTTTGTACGGCTCGACCATCAGTACACCCTGCTCGCCGCGTCCGACTCTATACAGCTCGGGTTGCTCGCGAAAATCAATTTTATCGAAGTCCAAATCATAGTTGAAAGCCATATACCATTCCTCTTTTCACTCATCTGATATTGTTTACTCGTATTTTTATCATATCATCCAGCAGCAGAATGATTGAGTAAGAGACCTTGTGGCAAGATAATGATAATCGCAATGGTATAGATACTTATTCGGCTTTCCTTATTTTAAGCAGTGATAGAGATTCACACTTTTTTCATCTTCTTTTATTATTCCATTCATTCTTTAGTGTTAAGAAAGTCTATCTAAACCATCCTTTTTGGTCTTTTCTGGGTTTTTCAAGCGATTCAATTTTATGATATCAGAATAGCGAAAAATAATAATGAAAATGCCCACCATTACTAGCTCCGTCTCTATCAGAACGAGTCTTATATTACCAAAATTACCCAATCCGCTTACCGCAGCGACAGTCGCCAGTTCCATTGTAGATTTCAATGTTGTGAAAGCCGTCATCAACTGACCGCTTTTGTGCTCAGGCAAGACGAATTGGGTCAAAGTGTAAAAGCCAGTATGGATGTACGTCAGCGCGAAAAAATCAGGAAGACAAGAAAAAAGATACTTTCCAATTGGAGAGTATCTTTCACTGCGTGTCGAGAGCTGGATACTAGATCCAACAATATTCTTCATTTTTTCAATTGTTTTCTTATCAATTTGACTGTTTCTGTATCTGTAGCAGTTCCTAATTCAAAGTGTTGTTGGTAAGTTTCATGTCCTTTACCTGTTACGACGATGATCGTCGGGCCAGCAGCTGCAGCTGCAGCTTTATAAACAGCACGCGTTCGATCCATTTCTACGACAATACCCTTATCTAGATATTTTTTATATTCTTCTTTCATTTCTTCTTCAGGTACTTTGTTCAAATCGTCTAAAGTTAAAATCGTTTTGTCGCTTCTTTTAGAAGAAACCTCAATCATTTTATTTCGTTTAGTTATATCTCTATTTCCTCTAAAACCAAAAATATGGATTAGGCGATACTTTGGATAAACTTCCCTTACCGTTTTCAGCAGCAGATCTACAGCTTCAGCAGTATGAGCATAATCGACTACTGAATAGACTTCGTCCTTTATTAGATAGCTCTCAAATCTTCCCGCTATCTGTTCAATATCTTGTATCCAATCATTTATTTGATTAAATGACTTGCCCATATCATAAACAACTGATCCTGCCATTATTGTATTGATTACATTATAAGTTCCTGGCAGCGGAGATTTCACCTTATAAGTGTCCTGTTCTATTGATATCATACCATTCGTCTTTAGAATTTCATCTATTTGAATGTTAGCATTGTTCTTACTCCCGACTGTCAGTACTTCCCGACCTTCTTGTTCTAACAAGTTTTTCAATTTCATTCCCCAGTCATCGTCTGTATAGACGATGGCTTTCCCATTGCTTTTCAAATATGAGAATAATCGTTTTTTTGAATAAAAATAGTCTTCCATTGTATTGTGATAATCTAAGTGATCATGTTGCAGATTCATAAATAACGCATAGTCGAATTCTAGACCTTCCATACGGTGCTGAGCTAAGCCTTGAGAGGAAACTTCAATGACTACTGCTTCATCATCAGATTGCGATAACTGTTCTTGAATGAAGCATGATGGCGGAGTAGTCAATGCACTTTTAGTTCGAACACCATTTACTTCATTGAAAATTGTCCCAAAGTAACTTACCCGATAGCCTATCTTTTTCAATAAGTGCTGAATAAATAATGATGTCGTTGTTTTTCCATTCGTACCTGTAACCCCTATAACTAATTTATCGCGGCTGGGAAATCCATAAAAAGCCGCAGCCAACTGACCTAATACTTTTCTTGAATTATCTACTTGAATATAAGGAACAGAAATCTGTTCAGCCGGATATTCTCCAATCACAACAGCAGCGCCTCGTTCGACTGCTTCCTCTATAAAATCATGACCATCCACTTCGTGTCCTTTTACTGCAATAAACAGATACCCTGCTTTTACTTTAGAAGAACTTTCTGTTATCCCTGTGATATCCTTATTTTCTGTCGAGTTTTGAAGTTCAGTAACAGAGCTGAGCTTTGATAACTTGTAGAGTTCCATCTTCCTTCTCCTTAACCTTGATAAATCTATAATCAATATTCCTTTATTTTTATTAAAACAATATGGTTGTAACTTACTTTTTTTACTTTCCTAACGATAAAGTAAAAAAGTCTTTACTTCAACTAAAAGAAATAAATAACAAGAACAACTTTATACATATATTTTGCAGTTCAGTTTAAATACTTAAATTCATCATTTAATGAATTAACTTGTCATCATGATTTGCATATAACTGCTGCAACAAAATCAATCATTTAAAGCTGCAGGTAAACAAAAAGCTGATTTTGAACAGGATTTTGTTCAGAACCAGCTTTTCTATTATTAACTTCTCAATCCGCGGCCTTTTTCAATCAGGTACCAGCAGATTGCATACAATACTACGATGAATATGATGAGAATAGCTATTGATAGTAAAACAGGTACGTCGATTACGCCAAGGAATCCATAACGGAATCCTGAAACCATATAAACGATCGGATTGACCTGAGAAACTGTCTGCCAGAATGGCGGTAGTGTCGAGATCGCGTAGAATACTCCACCTAGATAAGTCAGCGGTTGTAAGACAAATGTTGGTACGATCGATACATCATCGAATGATTGAGCAAAAATTCCGTTCAGCAATCCTGCTAATGAAAATAATGTTGAGGTCATTAATAGTGTTAGAATGACCATAAACCAGGAGTACACTTGAAGCGGTACAAACAAGAGTGAAATGATCGTTACCAGTGTACCAACAAGTATACTTCTGCCGAGTCCGCCAATCACGAATCCCCACATAATGACATGGGTCGGTACTGGCGCAATCAGCAGTTCTTCAATATTCTTCTGAAACTTTTGAGAGAAAAACGATGAAGAAACATTGGAATAAGAACTGGTAATGACAGACATCATGATCAGACCCGGAACGATAAATTCCATGTAGGAGAATCCTTCCATCTGTCCAATTCGTTCTCCGATCAAATTTCCGAAAATAACAAAGTATAGTGATGTCGTGATAACTGGTGGTACTAATGTCTGTACCCAGATACGTAAATAGCGGTTTGTTTCCTTGACCGCCAGACTTTTCAGTGCGGTTAAATAAAGATTAAACATGTGCAGCCTCCACTTGATTTTCTTCTGTGATTTTCAGGAACAGTTCTTCTAAACGATTGGATTTATTCCGCATCGAAAGAACTTTTATTCCTTGTTGTGTAAGCTGGTTGAAGACTTCATTAATTCCCTGATTCCGCTCCACTTCAACTTCAAGTGTATTTTCATCTACCAGCGTGCTAGTATACCCTTTGATCTCGGGTACCTGAGTATGATCGTCCAGATCAAAAATGAACGTTTCAAACTGCAGTTTTGCAAGCAGTGATTTCATGGTGGTATTTTCAATCAGTTCGCCTTTTTGAATGATTCCGATATTGCGGCACAGCATTTCTGCTTCTTCCAGATAATGGGTCGTCAGGATAATGGTGGTTCCGTTCTGATTCAATTCTTTCAGGAAAGTCCACATTTCCCGGCGCAGCTCGATATCCACGCCCGCTGTCGGTTCATCTAATATCAGTAAACGAGGTTCATGCATCAATGCGCGTGCAATCATCAAACGCCGCTTCATTCCGCCAGACAGCATACGAGCACGTTCATTCCGTTTTTCCCACAAGTCAGATTGCTTCAAGTATTTTTCACTGCGCTTCAACGCTTCTTTACGCGATACACCATAATATCCCGCTTGATTGACGACAATCTGTTGTACGGTCTCAAATGGATTGAAGTTGAATTCCTGCGGCACTAATCCAATCTGTTGTTTTAAGCGGACTAAATCCGTATCTAAATCATACCCAAGGACATTTACTTTTCCAGACGTCTTATTTACGAGTGAGGTAATAATACCGATTGTTGTTGATTTTCCGGCACCGTTTGGACCTAATAGCGCATAGAAGTCTCCTTCTTCTACGGTCAGGTCAATGCCTCGCAGAGCTTCAACCCCGGTTCCATAGACTTTTCTCAAGTCTTTTATTTCTAGTGCATATGTCATGTACGAACAATCTCCTTAAACTTTGATGCTTTATTTTAACATGGAATGACTTACTATTTGTATAAAAAGAGATTTTCTCATCAATTTGTCCTCTGGCAGCGACTACATTCTATTGGATTATCAGATATGCTATACTTAGTCCACATTTTACTAACAGAAAGAGCTAACTTGAACCAGAGGTGGAGGTTGAAATGAAACCTGATCAGGAAACGTTACTCAATACTTTATATAATCTAATATTGAATCCGGCGACTCGGGAATTTGAGCGGTCTGTACTGCAGTCTGCTAAAGATACGTTAGATGACGATAGAAATCTGAACCGCCACTTGGCAGAAATTGAGGCTCAATTGCGTCCGCTGGCTTTAAGGAACAATTTGACGCCGGATGTAATGGATTTTTATAACCGGATCACGGAGAACGATTCGGCGGTTGATTCATTTGATTTCTCCAGCCATCAGCTTGAGAGTGCAGAATATCAGGATTCGGCTACCTTTGCTGGAGGCTGTTTCTGGTGCATGGTCGAACCCTTTGAAGAACGGACAGGAATCCTATCTGTCTTATCCGGATATACCGGAGGAGATTTTGAGAACCCCAGCTATGACCAGGTAGTTGGTCAGTACACCGGTCATGTAGAAGCCGTGGAAATCCTTTTTGATAAACGGTTGATTGAGTATGAAGAGCTGTTGGACATTTTCTGGAAATTAACGGATCCAACAGATGCTTCCGGTCAGTTCCAGGATCGCGGGGAACAGTATCGCTCGATCATCTTTGTCAAAGATGAAGAACAACGGTTGACCGCTGAACGTTCCAAGCAGCAGCTGGAGGAATCTCATACATTCAAACAACCGATCGTGACTGAAATCAAATCCGCTGGAACCTTCTGGCCGGCTGAAAATTATCATCAGCAGTTTTATACGAAGAACCCAAAGCGGCATAAAGGCATGTGGAAATCTCATAAGCAGTTTCTGTTCTTTAGACGATTGCAAGCCAAACTATACTACGGACTCAAACGGTTCAGAAAATAGCTCAACGCATGATTTTGAAACAAGCAAAAAGGACGTTGGTGAAAAATCCCAGCGTCCTTTACTCATTCTATCCTTTTAAAATAAAATAGATTTAAATCTGTTCTTCAGTATCTACGTTTGATTCTTTTAATCCATTATTCCCTCTGCGTTTATGCACATGCACGTCTAATCCTTCTTGTTCCAGGAATTGACTGAACGGGACGAGCTCTTCTGCTTCATAACGCTCTTTAAATTGATTGATTTCTTCTTCTGAATATACTTTCGGATCCAGTTTCAGTTTTTCTACTGGAATCGGACGGTCGTCACTGACTTTTAAATCAATGACTACAGTACGTCCTGATTTTTCCAGTTCAACAGCTTTCTGGAAGACTTCCTCAAGCTCGCTGATTTCTCTGACTGTGAATCCGACTGCTCCGAGTCCTTCACCGACTTTGGCATAGTCAGCAGATTGAAAATCGACACCAAAGTAATGATGGTTAGTGTCTTCCTGTTCCGCTTTAATAAACGCATACTCGTCATTTGAGAATACAACATGAATGCTTGGCAGTTTATGCTGAACAGTCGTGATAATGTCTTGCATGACCATCGCAAACGCGCCTTCACCGGTCAGATCCCATACTTGTCTATCTGGGAAATTTTTCTTAGCTGCAATGGCACCCGGCAGTCCATTTCCCATTGTGGCAAATACACCTGATGTTCTCCACATGTTTTTCGGTGTCATTTTCAAATGACGTATAGAAGTTTGCGTCGTATTTCCGACGTCCGTAGAAAAAATCGCATCTTCATCTGCAACTTTATTGATTGCATTATAGGCTTGATAGACTTGCAACTCGCCTTTTGTTTTCTTTTCCAGTTTTTCGATATAATCAGCCCAGTTTTTGATGTTATTCAGGTTCGCACGATACCAACCACTTTCTGGTTTTTCAGAAATTTTATCAGTGATGGAACGGATCGCTGCCCCAGCATCACCTAGGATAGCCGCATCCACTGGATGTCTTTTCCCTAATTTATAAGGATCAATGTCGATCTGGATAAATTTCTTAACATGATCAAATACACCTGTTACTTCAGTAAATGGATAATTGCTTCCTGCGAATAGTACGACATCCGCTTCTTCAAACACTTCTACTGCCGGTTTTCTGGCAACTCGGTTTGCAGAACCCAGCAGCCCCTCAAAATCATGCGGGAAGGTATCATAATTGATTCCTGTAACAGCTACCGGCGCTTTCAACTTACGAGATAGTGCCATAACGGCTTCTCCATTACCACGTGTTCCAATTCCGGCATAAATAACGGGGCGTTCAGCATTTTCTAAAATCTCAGCTGCTGCTTCGATATCTTTTTCATTCAGAACTGGATAAGGAAGTTCACGGTGACCGTTGGCAGATGAATACCAAGCATCTTCATCGATTTGAGCCCAACCATAGCTTACGGGGACTTCTACGCAGGCTACACCATTGCGGGTAATCGCTGTCCGAATGGCTTCATCCATGATTTTCGGCAGTTGTTCCGGATACGCTACGCGTCGATTGTAAACCGCTACGTCCGCAAATACGGGATTATGATTCATCTCCTGAAAGGCATCCATGTTGATTTCATTCTCTGCGCGCTGTCCAATAATCGCCAGCATCGGTACGCCGTCTTCGCGCGCATCATACAGTCCATTCATTAGATGCGTAGCACCCGGTCCGCCTGAGCCAAAAGCTACTCCGATTTTTCCACTGAATTTGTACTGCATAGATGCTGCAAGTGCTCCAACTTCTTCGTGACGTACTTGTACAAAATCAATATTGGTCTCTTCATGTTTCAAAGCATCCATCCAAGAATTCAGTGAGCCTGCCGGTAAACCATAAATCTGTTCGACTCCCCAGCTCTCCAATACCTTGATTGCCGCAACGCCAGCTTCAATTTTTCCAGGTTGAACTTCTTTTTTCATGTTTACTGATCCTCCTGTTATTGTTTATCATGCACTCATTATGTCGACATTGGATAAAAGCCATCTCAAAAAGACAGCTGATTGGTTTATATTCCGTTTTTAGCTTACACCCGTTATGTTATTCGTTCAAAGATTATGAACTGGAGTAAGAGGCTGAAGAGACTTTATGTGAGTTAAAAACAAAAAAGAACCTCAACAAGTGAGATTCTTCAATAAAATTATTCTATTTATAGCTTAAAGTTCATCTGAATCGCGGAATGTACCCGTCTCTTCATCATAAACCAGAACAGTCCCTGATTTAATATCATAGTGCCAGCCTTCTACTTCAAGTTCGCCTTTTTCAATCAGCGCTTGAACTTTAGGATAACTTTTCAGATGTTCGACTTGTTCAATGACATTCAGCTGTTCCATCAGTCTAGCTTTTGAGTGCTCATGGCTATGTTCGTGGACCTTTTCAACTTTCTCTTTTACATTTTCCAACGGTTTCAAGTATTGTTGTGTATAAGGAAGATGATTCAGTTTCTCCTGACCATCCAGAGCAGCCGCACACCCTCCGCAATTTGAATGCCCGCAGATAATAATTTCTTTTACTTTAAGTACTTCTATAGCAAATTCAATAGAAGCAAGAGTCGTAAAGTCATTATGACTTACCTCGTAAGCAGGAACCGTGTTCGCAATATTACGAATCATAAAAACTTCTCCTGGTTCGCTGTTTATCAGCCTTTCTGGATTAACGCGTGAGTCAGAGCACGCAATAAAAAGGGTATGTGGTTTTTGAGACTGTTCTAGTTCATGGTACAATTGCTCATGCTTTTTATACGTCACTTCCTTAAAATTTTTGAGTCCATCTTTTAATCTTGTAAGCATAATCTTTCCTCCGTTTTCATCCTATAATTTTACTATATCATATTTACTTATAGGTTCAGAGGAATCAGGACTTTTTATCCTTAAATTAGATCCGTTATCAGCAAACACGCACTCTTAACTACTCTATCTTGTACTTAAAACAGTCTCTGACATGTTAAAGCAGTATAGTTGGATTAAAAATATAAAAATCAGTAAGATCCGATTCTTCTCAGTTTAACCGCACTGGAGAAAGTTTTGAAATTCCAAAGAAATTATCTCATCTATTTGCCTATTTCTGACAGTATTGATCTTATTTTTTTGAAAAGACTACATTCATAATTAAATTATGTTATGGTATCTTTTATAGGTCTTAAATTAACCCGCTTTCCAAAATGATTTTATAGGAGAAATTATGTATTCATTACTACTGATTATTATTTATCTTGCTTTTATCAGTCTCGGGCTGCCTGACTCTCTACTCGGTTCTGCCTGGCCAGTCATGCAGAGTGACCTTAACGTTCCAGTCGCTTATGCCGGAATCATCACGATGACGATCGCTATCGGGACGATTGTTTCTAGTCTCTTTTCAGATAAGCTGACTAAAAAGTTGGGCGCAGGTTTAGTCACATTCATCAGTGTTCTAACCACGGCCATCGCTCTCTTTGGCTTTTCATTTTCCAGTACATTTATCTCGCTCGTCTTATGGGCAATTCCTTATGGGCTCGGTGCTGGGGCTGTCGATGCAGCTTTGAACAACTATGTTGCGCTGCATTACGGATCAAGACATATGAGCTGGCTCCATTGTTTCTGGGGTGTCGGCGCTTCGATCAGTCCTTATATTATGGGATATTATCTGACTGGAGGCGAGAGCTGGTCGATGGGCTACCAGACAATCGGGATTCTTCAAGTAGGGCTCTCGCTGCTTTTATTATTCAGTTTACCTTTATGGAGTAGTCATTCGAACAGCAGACAAGACTCAGAAGAAGTAGAAGTTCAGTCGTTGACCTTCAAAGAACTGTTCAAACTCGATGGAATTGTCCCACTGCTGATTGCTTTCTTTTCTTATTCGGCCATCGAACAGACAACCGGATTATGGGCAAGCAGTTATCTCGTAGAAGCCAGGTCCATCGATCCAGAAACGGCTGCTCAGTTTGCTTCCTTCTTCTTTTTAGGCATTACTTTCGGGCGTTTTGTTAGTGGATTTGTAGCCGATCAATTAGGAGATAAGAAGCTGATCCGAATCGGAACCGGAATTTTGATATGCGGCATCTGCTTGTTGTTGATTCCAATCACTTATACAGGATTTGCACTTTTTGGACTCATAGTCATTGGGATTGGCTGTGCACCCATTTATCCGTCAATCATTCATAGTACGCCGGCCAATTTTGGCAAAGCTTATTCTCAGTCTATTATTGGGATTCAAATGGCTGTTGCTTACTTTGGGACAACTTTCATGCCGCCGCTATTTGGATTGATCGCTTCAATATTGAGTATCCAGTTATTCCCAGTTTATCTTGGAGTGGTTACCATTCTTATGCTGGTCTATAATGAACGGCTGAATTCAATCGTTAAAAATCGTTCTTTCAAAATAAGTCATTAAATAGATTTACTTGGTAAGCATACAATCTATTATTTCAACATACTTATTGAAAAGGACTTCACCAGTTAGAGTGAAGTCCTTTTGTTTTTTATATTCGTTATTTTATAACTGTTCTTCAGTGTACTGCTTGAACTGGTTTAAAATAGCTTGCCAGCCTTCTCTTTGCATTTCTGCAGGGTTCTCATTTTCTGCATCAAAAATCTGTACAATCTCTGTCTGGCTTTCAAACGGTTCAAAGGTGATCAGCACTTTCCGACTGTCTTCTAACTCATATGCGATCGTTTCATACGGTTCAACCATTTCATACGTCCCTGAAAAATCGAATCCTGTACTGCCGTCTTTTGCTTCCATTCTGGATAGAAAACGACCACCGACTTTTAAATCATTTTCCGCATAAACGGTATGCCAATCTTCTGAGGCTTGATTCCATTTCATGATGTGTTCCGGCTTTTTCCAACTTTCCCAGACGACTTCCACTGGCTGATTGACGGTTGACTTAATGGTTATTTGCTGCCGATCCTGTTCCTTCATTCCCTTTTCCTCCTTGGTATCGAAACATTTTTAATGGCAATAGTATACTTCTTTCTTCCCATTAGAGCTAGCATGAATACATTTGGAATGAACATTTAAGCAGCATTTCCTCCGAAACATCCAGCTATGCTTTCGAGTGACCTGCCGTTTGACTCTCTACCACTGCTTCATCTTTCTTCCACGTTTCTCTCTGATACGACATTTCCCAGAATGTATATTCCATTTCGCTGCTGATGATGAAAGCTGCCATCATCTGTTCTTGAACTTCCGGCGAGCTTTCGGTATATAATTGGTCGATGACTGCTCGTTCCTGCTGGACGTTTTCCAGTGTGTCTGCACCGGCGTAGGATTCGATCCAACGCTGGTAAATGGGTACAGGTGACTGTTTAGACAATAAGGCGGTTCCCAGTTCCTGATACAGCCAGGAACAAGGCAGCAAACTTGCGGCTGCGGCGTTAGGTGTGCCCTCCAATAATTGCCGGTACAGATGCGACACATAGTGGTAGGCAGTCGGTGCAACAGGAACAGCGGCTAACTCGTTTTCTGTAATCTCCAGTTCTTCAAAAAAGGCTTTGCGAATCGCCAGTTCGCCTAGCGCTAAGTGCTCAGCATTACGGTAAAGCATGGCTTTCAGCTCTGGATGACTTGTCTGCTCTGCTGTCAGCGTGTAAAGCTTATTGAAATGTTTTAAATAATAATGATCCTGAATCAAGTAATACCGGAAAATATTTTGATCTAATGTGCCGGCCTGTAATTCTGTAATGAACGGATGTGAAAAACTCCCCTGCCATGAAGCTGCAGCTGCTTGTCTTGCCTTTTCTGTAAATGTCATAAGATCCCTCCTGAAAGTTTTATAAAATGAAAGACTGTTTTGTCACTTTATTTTTTCTAAAAAATCTTCCATCATTTAATCATTGTCACACTATTATTGATTTGTGCCCAGTGATTGGTTGGTCCATGTCCGTGGCCAACAAATATCTCTTGACTGATGGCTGCCTGGATAAACTCTCTCCCAATCACAATAGCGTCCTTTAAGCTTGTTCCTTTTGCTAACTCTGCAGCAATACAGGCAGAAAACGTGTCGCCTGTCCCGTGTGTATTATTTGTTTTGATTCTCGGAGCACTTAGCCAAAACTGTTCACCGTTTTCCAGCAGTACAAAATCAGCGGCTTCCTTGTTTTGACTATGGCCGCCTTTAACAATCACCGTTTTTGCTCCTAACGACTGCAGCTCTTTTGCAGCCTCCATCATATCTTGGTTGGTCTTGATACTTTTCTCTAACAGTATCTCAGCTTCAGGCAGGTTCGGGGTCACAATACTAGCTAATGGCAAAAGCTGTTCTTTGATAGTCTGGACAGCATCTCTTTGCAGCAGATGATGCCCTCCTTTTGCGACCATAACTGGATCCACAATAAGCGTCCCGAAGTCGACCTTCTTCAGATTCTCAACAACTGTCTCAACGTGTTCTGTGTCTGCGAGCATCCCGGTTTTTGCTGCTTTGATCTCAAAGTCTGCTGCAAGCGACTGAAATTGTGCATCAATAAATCCGCTTGGAATGGCTAAACTTTCCTGCACACCGTATGTGTTTTGAGCAGTCAGAGCTACGACAATACTCATTCCGAATGCCTGACGTGCTTGAAACGTTTTTAAATCAGCCTGAATTCCAGCACCGCCGCCAGAATCAGAGCCTGCGATTGTAACGACTTGCGGAGTACTATTAATCATTTTGATTCCTCCAATACTATTTCTACAGATTTTTTTAATGATTGAACTTTATGCGCAACGTTTTCTGCCAACATAATGTCGCTGACTACAGCTACGCCGTCAATCCCAGTGTTTTTGAATGTCTCCATATTATCTTCTTTAATACCGCCGATTGCGACGACAGGAAGTTCGACTTCTTCTATAATCGTTTTGAGCGTTTCAACAGACGTTCGCTGCGGATTCTGTTTGGTTTTGGTCGGGAAAATGGCACCGACACCCAAATAATCTGCTCCTTCTTTTTTCGCTTCTCTCGCTCGTTCAGTTGTTTTTGTAGAAACCCCTAGTATTTTTTCAGGTCCAATCAAGGAACGAACCACTTTTATCGGCATTTCATCGTCTCCGATATGTACGCCGTCCGCATCCATTGCCAGACAAATATCTATCCGATCATTGATAATGAGTGGAATATCGTACCGATCCGTAATTTGCTTTACCTCAACTGCTAACTGGTAAAAATGTCTTGTCGTTGTATCTTTTTCTCGCAGCTGCACCATTGTAACGCCATTCTGACAAGCTTCTTCTACAATTTTTAAAAACATTTCGTCACTGAATTCATATCTGCCAGTAACCAAATAAAGCTTCAATTCTTTCATTTCTTCCACCCTTTCACTCGTTCAAACCAATTTTCCAGCATCAGCAGAGACAGCTGATTCAGCGTCTGGTGACGGAATTCAGCCAGTCCCATGCTCTCTTGTTTGGCCTTTTCACCACAAAGATTAAAGTAGCTGATGGCGCCTGCTGTTGCTTCAAACGGATCATGACCGGCTCCTAACAGAGCTGCAATCAACGCACCCACAATATCTCCCGTTCCGGTGAAACGGTCTAGTTCGTCAACACCATTATTCAGAATGACAACCCGGTTCTGATTCACGATAATGTCTCGCTGACCAGTCGCTGCAAAAGTAGTTGCTGGATACTGACTGGAGATTTCCTTCATAGCTGCAATCAGTTCCGTTAGATGATCTTCTCCTTGATCCAATGCACTCGCATCGACTCCGCGTCCATGACTAGGCAGTCCGCAGAAATGTCTCAATTCTGAAATATTCCCTTTTACGACAGTCGGCTGATTTTCTACTAATGTCTTTCCGGTTTGATTACGGATTTCGCTAACCCCATACCCGACTAAATCAGCCACAGTCGGTTTCTTCTTTGCTTTAGCATAGCGGCTGGCTTCAATCAGACTTTTTTCTCGCTGTTCAGACAAATGCCCTAAATTAAGAAGCAATGCATCTGTCTGCTCAAAAAGCTGAGAAAATTCTCTCGGATCGTCCGCCATAATCGGCTTCGCTCCAATATAAAGCAGAGCATTTGCCATTGACTCACAAGTAATTTCATTGGTAATACATTGAACCAGCGGAGCTTTTTGTAAAGGAAACTGGGCTGAAAAATCAAATGCTGTATCCACTAAATTTTCCTCCCATAAATAAGCGCTGCGACTTTTTAAAAATTGAAGTATCTTTTAATTTGACCAAAACGAGGAACGCAATCACTGAACCGATCAATGTCGCTCCAATAAATCTTGGCGTATAGATGAACCAATAAAAATCTTGCTGGCTACCTGTAAACCAAACCATCACTGGATAAGATAATAGTGACCCAATTACTCCAGTACCAATGATTTCTCCAATCATTGACCAGATCATCTTACCGCCTATCCTGTAAAACAGACCGGCCAGAAAAGCACCAAAGACTGCGCCCGTCAACGCAAGCGGCGGAATGCCCATCAGTACCATACGGATGATTCCGCAGATCAGTGCCATTAAGGTTCCGTAAAGTGGTCCCATCAGCACACCTGCAATAATATTCATGACACTGGACATCGGTGCCATTCCCTCAATCCGAAATAACGGCGACAAGACAACGTCTAACGCAATCATTAAGGATAACAATGTTAATTTGTGGATTCGATTTTTTTCCACGCAAAAAAACTCCTTCCTGCAATAGCAAAAGGAGCGCGATCTGAGAAAGACAGAATATCCCCGTCATAAAAATGATCGAGTAAAAACTGTCTATAACGACATTTCCCTGCGCCAGTCCTAACTGTATCAGGTTCCATGGGTATAATCTCAGCATATAGCACCCCAAATGTTTCTATTCAATTAATTCGAGTATAGCATACTTATTCTAATATCGCTATCTTGTCTTTAAAAAGCTCTTTAAAATAACTGACTGAGAAATAGGTTGAATGGCCAAAGCTGAATAAATCTTCAGCCACTTGCTCTATTTGAAGTATTATACTAAGTCCTTGGATCTCTTATTTTAGAATTTTTAAAATCGTCTTATTTTTTATAAATGAACTTGAAACTATGATACACTTAAATTATCTAAGTACTCTACATACCCAATTTTTAGTTTATTATGTTATCCAGCGTGAGGAGAAGTAGATATGCAGCAAGTAAAAAGATTTAGTTTAATGCTTATTTCTATGGTTTTCGTGGCGTTTTCAGCTTCATTAACGATCAAAGCTGCTATTGGGTTAGCAGCATGGGATGCTATTGCTCAGTCACTTTCTCATCTTTCCGCAATACAAGTAGGTACAATAGGAATGGTGCTGAATATATCATGTGTAGTCGGACAAATGATTCTTTTAAAAAGAACATTTCCTCCCAGACAATTTTTACAGATTCCTATTAGTGTTCTATTAGGAGTGCTGATCAACTACTTTTACTACACTTTTTTTGCTTCTTTGACTTTAGATAATTATGCAGTCACTTTAGTTATATTTTTAATCGGTACTGTTTTAGCCTCTTTCGCAGTAAGTATGGTCATGGTTCTGAATATCATTACGTTCCCTCTAGAAGGTTTCTGTATGGCTTTAGCTAAAAAAACAAAATATCATTTCGCGTTTATACGTCAAATGGTCGATATTCTGGCTATCTTCTTTACACTCGTTCTAACCTTTTCGCTCGATGTTCCTATGACAGCGAGAGAAGGAACAGTAATTGGAATGCTTATATTTGCCCCGTTGATGGGGTTTTTCATCAAAAGACTTCAACCGATTATCAACCTTAAAACAGAAAAAACAGTCTGAAACAGAAAATGCCCTAAAAATCTATCATACGTATAGATTTTTAGGGCATTTTTATTGCTTACCATCTGATATTAGACTCTAAGTATTCTCTATTCCGCTTTTCAAATGTCTAAAATCAGAATAAGTTTTCTGTCTTTTTTATTTTAAAATTCAGATTCTGCATAAATTTTTATTTATTTTTAGGTTACCCTTATTTTTTCTTTAGATTAACCTTAATTAGGTGTATGATATAGACAAAGAAAAAAAGGGGTGGTTACTTTGAGCCATAATCATAATAACTCACATAAACAAAGTCTTCTTCATCATTCAAACGGTCTTTCATTAGAGGAAGTCAATGGATCTGTCACAGTTCCTAAAGGCAAAGGATTCTGGAAAACCTTATTTGCCTATTCTGGTCCCGGCGCCTTAGTAGCAGTTGGGTATATGGATCCGGGAAACTGGTCCACTTCCATCACCGGGGGACAAAATTTTCAATACTTACTCATGTCTGTCATTTTACTATCCAGTTTGATTGCTATGCTATTACAATATATGGCTGCTAAACTAGGGATCGTCACTCAAATGGATCTCGCTCAGGCTATTCGAGCACGTACAAGTAAAAAACTGGGCATTGTATTATGGATCTTGACGGAACTAGCCATCATGGCTACGGATATCGCAGAAGTCATCGGTGCAGCGATAGCGTTGTACTTGCTTTTCAATATTCCATTAGTATTTGCTGTTTTTATAACCGTCTTCGATGTTTTACTATTACTGTTATTGACTAAAGTAGGGTTCAGGAAGATTGAGGCTCTGGTTGTCTGTCTGATTTTTGTTATCCTTTTTGTATTTGTCTATCAAGTTGCGTTATCAAATCCTTCTTGGGTCGCAGCATTCAAAGGATTGATTCCTACTTCAAAAACATTTGCTACTGATCCAGCAATCGGTGGACAGACTCCCTTAACTGGAGCCTTAGGCATTATCGGCGCAACTGTAATGCCTCATAATCTTTACTTACACTCTTCTGTATCTCAAACTCGCAAAATAGACCATTGTGATGAGGCGAGTGTAGCCGAAGCTGTCCGCTTTTCAACGTGGGACTCAAATATTCAATTAACAATGGCTTTCTTTGTCAATGCACTGCTTCTAGTTATGGGGGTAGCTGTTTTTAAAACTGGTGCCGTAAAAGATCCTTCATTTTTCGGACTCTATCAGGCACTTTCTGACCCTTCTACTCTAAGCAATGGATTTTTGATTACTGTAGCTAAGTCGGGGCTGTTATCAACATTATTTGCAATTGCTCTCTTAGCTTCTGGACAAAATTCAACGATCACCGGTACACTTACCGGTCAAGTAATCATGGAAGGCTTTATCCATATGCGTATGCCTATATGGTTAAGAAGATTGGTTACTCGGTTAATATCTGTTGTTCCTGTACTGATTTGTGTCTTGATAACCAGCGGTAAAGGAACGATTGAAGAACATGAAGCTTTAAATACGCTTATGAATGATTCTCAAGTATTTCTAGCTTTTGCCCTACCCTTTTCCATGATTCCTTTACTCATGATGACCGATAGTCAAGCAGAAATGGGTGAAAAATTTAAAAACACCATACTTGTTAAATTATTTGGCTGGATCTCTGTTATCAGTTTAACGAGTTTAGATTTAATTGGTCTGCCCGGACAAATCGAAGGATTCTTTGGAGATAATGCTTCTTCCTTCGATATTCTTCTTGCAGATTCCATCGCTTACGTAATTATTTTTCTAGTCCTATTACTATTAGCCTGGACAATTTTTGATTTATATAAAGGAAATAAACGAGTGGCAGCTTTGGAGAATGAGTGACAAAGTAATTAATAAACTTATCTATATATTTAAAAATTTGTTGTTTTTTATTTTTTCAAAATCTGCTGTTTCCTTTTTTTATCTTTAATGATCCATTCGGCTGCCTCTAATATAGTTTCAGCTATATGATCAGGGGAAACGTGACTACATAAGTGACGGTAAGTTGCCTATTTCTTTAAAAAAAGTAAGTGACTCCTTAATGAAAGATAGCCGTCAACATGTTAAACAAGATTAGATAAATAAGTAAATGCCATTATTTACGTAGGAAGTATAACCCAGCAATTCTAACAGTCTCGACCTGTAGACTGTTGAACTGGGTTATTTCTCCCTCCATATAAAATATGAAAGGATCGATCACAAGTGGACAAAAAAAAGAAACCCGAAAGAAAGAAGAGGCCGCCTAGAGAAGAAACGGAATTCGACAAAAGACTCGAATCAGAAAGACTTCTAGCTAAAAAGCTTCGCAAAGAGGAAGTAGACGCTCGAAAAGAAGCAATCAAACAAAGAGAACGATTCAAAGGACTTTCTTTCAGACCAACAGTATCTTTATTTGATAAAGAAGGAAGAGAAGAAGTTGGAGAACGAAACTGGGAAGGGTATGGATTTGATATTCATCCGGAAGTAACTATACCCTCTTCTATCATACTTGCTGTTTTTATTGCTGTAACGTTATTATTCCCTCAACAAGCTCAAGTATTCTTTGAAAATACTCTCGATGTTATTTCCAATACTACTGGATGGTTTATGATCTTTTCGGCTAATATTTTTATTATTGCAGCACTTTATTTTGCTTTCAGTCGATATGGATCTATCGTCATAGGCGGAAAGAAAGCCAAACCAGAGTTTTCTCGTTTCTCCTGGTACGCTATGCTGTTGAGTGCAGGAATGGGTATTGGTTTATTATTCTGGAGTGTTGCTGAGCCAATTACTCATTTAGGAACTCCATCACCTATGTTCAATATGGTCGAACCAAACTCGCCTGGTGCTGCTCAATCAGCGATGGCTTCCACGTTTTTCCACTGGGGTATCCATCCTTGGGCAATCTACGCCATCGTAGGACTAGGGCTGGCTTTCTTTTCTTATAACAAAGGTTTGCCGTTAACAATCCGATCGTTATTCTATCCGCTGATTGGAAACAAGATCTACGGATTCTGGGGAAATATTATTGATATTCTTTCTGTGTTAGCGACTCTTATGGGGCTGGCGACTTCTCTTGGTCTAGGAGTAGCGCAGGTAAATGCCGGATTAAATTATCTATTCGGTATTGGTGTCAGTCCAACTACACAAGTTATTTTGATTGCAGTTATTACAGGTTTCGCTACTATCTCAGTGATTATGGGACTAGATGGCGGAGTCAAGCGGTTAAGTGAAATCAATATGATTTTGGCTGGTGTTTTCCTAGTATTTGTATTAATAGCCGGTCCAACGATTTATATCTTGAGCGGTTTTACTCAGAATATTGGTTACTATATGGCTAATTTTATTGAAATGAGTATGTGGACTGAAACATTCCAAAACAGCAACTGGCAAAGTGCCTGGACAGTATTTTATTGGGCTTGGTGGATCTCTTGGTCACCATTTGTCGGGATGTTTATTGCTCGTGTTTCAAAAGGACGTACGATTAAAGAGTTTATAATCGGAGTTATTATCATCCCAACTACTGTCTCATTCATATGGATGAGTGTCTTCGGAGGAACAGCTATTTTTCAAGAGTTGACTGGTGTCAGCGATTTGATAACTGTTATCAATATTGATGAATCACTCGCTCTCTTTGCTCTTTTAGAAAATCTGCCTTTCACCCAAATTCTGTCATTTGTCGGAATTATACTGGTGACAGTGTTTTTCGTTACTTCTTCAGACTCTGGTTCTCTTGTTGTCGACCATTTAACCTCTGGAGGAAAGCTCGAATCACCAGTTCCTCAGCGGATTTTCTGGGCAGTCATGGAAGGAGTTGTAGCAGCAACCTTACTAGTTGGCGGAGGTCTGTCAGCTTTACAGACAGCTTCAGTTATTACCGGGCTGCCTTTTACACTGATCCTTCTGACAATGATTTATTCACTGTATTTAGGACTAAGACAAGAATTCCTGATTGAACGGGCTGTAAAACAGAAACTGCAAAGAGTTACGGATGATCATATCATAAGCGAAGTTATTCAAACTAGAGTTCAAGACGAAGCGCTTGTAGAAGCCGTTGCCGAGAAGTTGGTCGAAGAAGAACGGAATCACTCTCAAGATACTTCAGTTACTACAGACGAAACAAATAACAAAGATATCACTGAAAAAAATTAAATAAACTAGTTCAACCCCTGAGAGTTAGAATCTTCATTCCAACTTTCAGGGGCTTTTTGTGTAGTAGAGCCAATACCCTTTACCTTGAAAATAAAAAAGCAGAACTAAAAGTAATCTCCCATAGGACCCAGATAGGCTTATTTGAACTATAGAAAAATTTTAAATATTCTCTTCTTTCAATCCCACTATAATCGCCTCTTTTTTGATTTTGCTACTGGAATAAATCATAGCTAATCCGTAGTCCATATAAGAGAGCTAACATAGAATAGATTTTCCAGTTAAATCATTTTGATGAAACTTTTCGGTGTCATGCCCATTGATTTCAACATCGCAAACTTTCTTTTTCTCAGTGGTCGTATAATTCAGGTACGATTTCATCACTTACTTCTGCGTTCAGTGCTTTTGTTTCGATAGTATTTTCTTCTCCATCTTCCATTAAATATAGTATAGTTTGGTGAACAATCTCCATTATATTGTGCGTTGTTTCAATAATAGTATTCTCGTAAAATAGATGATTGGACTAATTCAGTAAACTGCTGATTAAGTCAAAAAAAAGAACCTCGGATTTACGAGGTTCTTTTAGAATATAAGAATTGTATTCTTAACGTTTTGAGTTCTACGATCGCTACGCTCACTTCGCATACTATATCCGTACGTCACTGAAGTTCCTACGGCTATAGCAAATTGCTCCAATTCAGTAAACATTTATTAAATAAAGGTTCTTTTGTATAAACATGCATGTTTTAGGTTATAAGGTCGCTATTATTTACTTTGGATACTACTCTAACCTTTAAAAATATAAACTTATATTTTTTTACTGAACATTTTTACTTGTTTTATAAAGAGCTTTTTCGGCTAAAGCTAGTCCTCCTATAATACCAGATTGCTGTCCTAGTTTAGGCGTTACAATATAACGATCTATCTCTGGTATTTGCACGTACCCTTTCAACATATGTTCAAATTGACTTCGGACTTTTTTTACAAGATGGTCTTGTTGCATTACGCCCCCACCTAAAACAATCATATCCGGAGACAACATTAAGGTTGTGTTATACATGCACTGAGCAATATAATCGGCTTCTATTTCCCAAAAAGAATCTTCTTCTGATAAGTCTTGCCCTTTTACTCCGTTTCTTTTTTCAATTGCAGGTCCTGCAGCCATTCCTTCCAGACAGTTTCCATGAAAAGGACAGTTCCCTTTGTAAGTATCTTTTGGATGAGGCACCACCTTCATATGGCCCATTTCTGGATGGCTAAAACCTTCTATCAATTCACCATTAAGTATTCCTCCGCCTCCGATTCCTGTACCAATTGTAAAATAAACGATATTAGAAGTTTTCTTTTCATACCCTTTAACATATTCTCCATATGCTGCTGCATTAACATCGGTTGTTAATGCTATTGGTACATTAAAAAAGGTTTTTAACTTACCAAGAAAATTATAGTTTTTCCACTTTTCCTTAGGAGTTGTTGTTATAAATCCATATGTTTCAGAAGTTGTATTTACATCAATTGGACCAAACGATCCTACCCCGATACTTTTTAAATTATCCAAATATTTATCAAAGAATTCTTTTACTAGACGCATTGTTTCCATAGGAGTTGTTGTAGGAAAGCTGACTTGTTCAATTACTTCTAAGTTTTCATTTCCAATCGCACAAACAAATTTTGTGCCCCCTGCTTCTATTGATCCATACAATGTTATGCCTCCTCTAATTTATATCATCAATCCTGACTACCCAGATCCAGAAAATGATCTACTCTGATAATAAAATTAGCTTTTACTATTTTTATTATCAGAGTCTAGAAAAGGATTAGCTATCCTTTTCTAGATTTAAATCAATATTTGCTGTTGAGAGTTTTTCTATTTTTATTTCTTCTAAACTTTCAAGTACAATTTCTGTAAATTCCTCATCAAGATAAAAAGTATTTGTCATCGTCACTTCATCATTAATAAACAATTCCATTGAAGAGGTATCAATAAATAGTTCAATATTCAATTTTTCTCCAAAATAAGGGATGGTCTTCGAAGACACGACCGTTTCTTTGCTCTGTTCATTTGTTATTTGAACTCTTGTAAATTCTCTTGAAAAATAAAAACTCTTTTCTAAATGATTGTATGAGAGTACGATTTCTTCATTTGTTTTATTAGAAAATGTGATTTTAAAATCATTCAATTGATTTTTTTCAAGTTCCATACTTAAATATTGAATTGGCTTTTGAGAAATGATAGTTTGATTGTTAATTGAAATATCATATTCATTCATTTGATTACATTTATATGATTCAATACTATCAATTACTTTTTGCTTTAACCTTTGGCCATCATTTTCTAGTTTTCTAGGCAAAGTCATTTGACCAGCCCAACCATGCGTTTGTTCATCGGTTGGAAAACTTTTTCCCCATGCTTGCATCCATGAAATAACTACTGGTCCATCTTTAGTAACAACAGTCTGTGGTGCATAAAAATCTACCCCATTATCCATTTCTTGGATCGTATTCATTTTAAAGACAAAATCATTCCAGTCTACTTCACCTTCAATTAACCACGAAATATGATTATAAAATTTACCAGTTTTTTCATCTTCATAATTCATTGCACTTAAAACAAAATATTCTTTCTCACCTACTTGAATAAAATCCGGACATTCTACCATAGTTCCTAAAAATTTATTATAAGGGAAAAAGACAGATACATATTCCCACTCTAATAAATCTTCAGATTTATATAACAGGACTTGTCCCTTGTTGTCATTGGTTTTTGACCCAATGACACAATAATACAAGTCATCTTTTTCAAATATTTTCGGGTCTCTATAATCAACTATTGAAGACCCTTCAGGAATATCTTTTTCTGTTAGGACAGGATTATTTTTATATTTTTCAAATGTAATCCCATCATTCGAAATAGCAATATTCTGGTTCTGCCTTGTTAAATTTTCATCAGTCTCATCAGGTAGGTGTCCAGTATACATTACGTATAACTTCCCATCTTTTTCAATGGCACTTCCAGAGAAACACCCTCCCTGGTCATATTTTTCGTCTGGAGCTAATGCAACATCTAAATGTTCCCACTTGATAGCATCTTTACTTTTGGCATGTCCCCAATGCATCGGTCCCCATTGCGACTCATACGGATAATATTGATAGAATAGATGGTATTCATCTTTATACATCGAAAACCCATTTGGATCATTTATCCATCCAATAGGTGCTGCAAAATGATAAGCCGGATAATATTTCTTATTTAATTTTTCAGTATTTGATTCTATAAAATTATTTGCTTTTTCTATTGTAAACCCTTTTGTCATTATTTCACTCCTGTTCCTGAACTACTTAAACCTTGCACTAAGTGTTTTTGGAAAAATACATATATCAATATTAAAGGAATCGTTGATATTGTTAATATTGCCATTACTTGATTCATATATACCGGTTGTGTATTATTGATGTTTGTTATTGCGACTTGAAGAGGATACATTTCGGATTTTGTCATAACCATCAAGGGCCAAATATAGTCATTCCAACTCATAATGAAAGATAGCGTACCTACAGTGGCAATAGCTGGTTTTGACATTGGGAGCATAATCTTCCAGTATATTTTAAGTTTAGAAGCTCCCTCTAACATAGCCGCCTCTTGAAGTTCTGTTGAAATTGCTCTAAAGAAAATTGTAAACATATATATATACAATGGAGTAGCTACCATCGGTAATATAACTGCAAGTGGCGTATTCAGTATCCCTAATTTCTCAGTGACGACAAATTTCGTAATCATAATGGTTTCTCCAGGAATAACTAGTGAAGCAATCATCACTGCAAACAGTATTTTTTTTCCTTTAAATTTAACAGTTGCAAAAGCGTACCCTGCTAATGAATTGACTATTATAGATCCTATTGTAACGCTTGCTGCGTAGAAGATACTATTTGCAAGATATCTTATAATATTAAATCTACTAAAAATTTCTTTATAAGGTATGAGCCAATCACTAATCTTCATTGAGGGCAGAAATGCTTCAAATGATCCCATATCACTATATATTGCTGCTTCTTGTTTCGTTGATGAAACCACCATCCACACTAAAGGAAAAATAAATAAAATGGCTAATAGTATACTTAAAAAGTGATATAGAATAGTTGTTGTTTTATTAGTCATTTGTATCTTCCCCCACAAATTTTCTTTGGATAATCGTAAAGATAATGATCATACCACCATACATAACCGTTAATGCGCTAGCGAACCCAATTTGTCTATCAGTAAATCCTGTTCTAAAGATATAATAAACTGGTGTTAGGGTAGAATTCAAAGGTCCCCCTTGCGTCATGACCATTGGTTGAATAACTAATTTAAATGCATCAATTAAAGTTGTTGTAAGAATTAAAAGTGATGTTGGTTTCAGCATTGGTAATGTTATATTTATAAGCTGCTGCCATTTATTTGCACCATCTATTGTGGATGCTTCATATACTTCTTCAGGTATATTCTGTAATCCTGCTAAAAAGATCAGCATTTGATACCCAGCACCTTGCCATGCGGATACAAATATAATCACGTACATCGCTTGGTTTGGACTACTGAGAAATGGCTGTGCAGGTATTCCAAATGTTTGTAATACTTCATTTAATAAACCTGATGATGGATTTAATAAATATAGCCATAAAACAGATACTACAACCAGTGACATAACTACTGGAGAAAAATAAGCCACTTTATAAAATAAAGTTCCTCTACGAGATTTATTTACTAGCAATGCTAAACCTAACGCTGTTCCTACCTGAATAGGCATAATGAATATAACAAACTGAAATACATTTACTATACTCTTGCGAAATTGAACATCTGATAATAGAGATTTGAAATTATCTAGTCCAATAAATTTTGTGAGATTAGGTGTTAGCATGTAATAATCTGTAAGTGAATAATATAAAGACATTATTGCAGGTATAAAGAGAAATAGTCCTAGAACAATTAATGATGGCAATAAAAACATATATCCTGTCATATTTTCTTTAAAAGAAGTATTATTCATGCTATTTCCTTTTTTTAGTTTCAAACCTGTATTTCCTCTAAAAATACCTTTTATACTTTTCATTGTTCAACTCCTTATTGATATACTGCTCCAATATTTACTTAAATTATGTAGTAGTATTTTTACCGCATAAGTTTAAAATACTACTACATAAAGTCAGTCTATATTACTTAAGATTATTTTGAATTTCTTCTGCTTTTGATTCTAATAAAGCTTTAATATCTTGATTTTGTTCAAAATAAGTTGATTCAGTAACAGCTTCTTGGAAGCTTCTACTTACTTGCGGATAATTTATAAGTGTTGGACGAGCTTTACCTGTTTTACTATTTTGTTCTATCAACACCTGCATTGGTTCTCCTACTTCTTTTAGCATACGATCAGCCACTGATTGTCTTGCTGGAAGAACAGCATTTCCCATACTCATATCATATAATTCTTGTTCAGATGTTAAGAATTCAATTAACGCACCAGCTTCTTCTGGTTTTTCTGTAGATGAAGTCATCCCATATGCCCAACTTCCTGTTGGACTAACTAATTCATTTGTGTCTGGAGAAACAGGGTATGGCATAATTCCGTAGTCAATATCTTTATATTCATTATCAAGTTCTTGAACTGTCCATGAACCACTCATATATAAAGGATATTCTCCTGTGTGAAATCCTTTATCCACCGGAGTAATAGTAGAATAACCTTTCTCTACAAGATTTTGTATAAAATCGAATGCTTCAACTGACTCTTCAGAATCAAAATATCCAACAGCTTCGGTTCCATCTTCATTGGTTATATCTCCTCCAGCAGACCAGACAAATGGTGAAAAAGCATATAATAACCATTCAGACTGATCATCAAACCCCATATTTAAGACTGGTTTGTCATAATAAGTATTTAATGTCTCTAATAAAGTATTAAACTCATCCCATGTCCAAGGATCATCTACAGTTGGAAGAGAATCTAATTCTATTCCAGCTTCTTCCAGCATAGGTTTATTATAGAAAAATCCTACGCCCGATTCTGAGTATCCAATTGAATACAGTTCGTCATTATATGTGCCTTGTTCAATAATACTTGGTAAAAAGTCTTCAGAGACCTTTACGTAATCATCTAACGGTTGAATAGTTTTAGAATTAGCATATGCAGCTGTGTTAGGTCCATCTAACGTTATAACATCTGGTAATGAATTGGTTGTAAGGGCTGCATTTATTTTATCTTCATACCCACCGCCAGAGCCACTGCGAGGGATATATTCAACAACTGCTGTAACTCCTAAGTCATTAGTTTCATTAAATTCTTTTACTGATTCAGCCATTACTTGACCTTCAGCAGACTCTTCTGAGTATTGAACCCACACGCTTACTTCATCAGATTTTGAAGCGTTATCTTCTCCTCCATTCCCACATGCCCCTAACAATAGTGCTGTACTCATTAACAAGATACTTTTTCCTCTTTGATTCATTTTATTTCCTCCTTTTTGTAATCGCTTTAGATTTGATTAAAGTATATGTCATCCGGTTTCATATGTCAACCGGATGACATAAAAATATAAAATATTTTTTTCTTGTTAACCGGAGGATTTAGATTCCTTATTTACTTATGATTGGTCGTTTCAGAAAGATATAGTTCTACAGGTAAAACAGATTCTAACTTCACTTTCTTTCCTTTTAATAATTTCAACAAAACATTTACCGATTCATTGGCTAACTTTTCTATTGGCTGCACGATTGTGCTTAACTCTGGTACCAACGCTCGCATTGACTGCGTACCATCGAATCCAATGATTTTTAACTCAGAAGGAATACTGAATCCCATATTTTTTGCTACATTCATAAATAATTTTGCATTTACATCGTCTGCAGCAAACACTCCATCATATGTGAAATCCTTTTCAAATATTTCTTTAATAATTCTATATTTTTTATCAAACTTTTCTTGAAAAGGAATTTCTAAAAAGTTAGGTTCTAATTTATTTTTCTTTATCTCATCGACGTACCCAATAGATCTATCATTGGCAGGCGTCTCTATAGTCTTATCTCCAATAACGCACAATATATTATGACACCCTTGATTAATCAGTTCCCTTGTTGCTAATTTTCCTCCGTTATAATCATCACTCTGAACCATAGGAATATTTTTAGTCAATTTTCTTTCAATTGAAACAATTTGATTCTCATAATTTTCATATTCAGAAATATCTACATTGTGAGAGCCTACTATAATTCCATCTACTCTTTTTTCATTTAAAAGTCGTAAATACTTTTCTTCATTTTCAGGATTATTTAAGCTATTGCATATAAATAAGTGATATCCATATTTGGCTAATGCTTTTTCAATATAAAAAGTTAGCTCTCCAAAAAAAGGGTTCTCTGTTGTAGGAATAATCAGAGCAATAAATTTACTTTCATTACTAAAAAAAGATCTTGCCATTTCATTAGGAATATAGTTTAATTCTTTAATTGTTTTTAAAACGTTTTCTTTCATATCCTCACTAATATACCCTCGATTGTTTAACACTCTAGATACTGTAGTAACAGAAACTCCAGCTTTTTTTGCTACGTCATGTATAGTTACTCGTCCCATATAAGCCCTTCTCTCATTGTATACATTTACTATGGTTCATTATATTTTTAAGTAATATTTCCATATAATATCATCATAGATATTTATTCTATCATGTTCAATGATCAATATTACTCTATATTATTAAATAATTTAAGTTAGAATGATCTAATTTTATTTTTTTGCCTTCTTTGACCTGTTTTTAACGGTCAGGCTACTTTAAAGCATAAGTATTTTTCATCTACTACTTTACGACTTAGCTTTTTTTATAATTACTGTCACACAAATGGATATATCAAATTTATTTGAGGTAAAAAAAGAACCCCAACGAATGAGGTTCTCCAAGATAAATATTAACGTTTTGAGTTCTACGATCGCTACGCTCACTTCGCATACTATATCCGTACGTCACTGACGTTCCTACGGCTATAGCAAATTGCTCCAATTCAGTAAACATTTATTAAATAAAAAAGAGAGCCTCATTCTCATAAGGCTCTCTGTACATATAAGAATTGTATTCTTAACGTTTACTGAATTGTGGTGATTTACGCGCTTTTTTGCGACCTGGTTTTTTACGTTCAACCATACGAGGGTCACGAGTTAATAGACCAGCAGCTTTTAGTGGGCCACGGAAGTCTGGATCAACTTGTAATAGGGCACGAGCGATACCGTGACGAGCAGCGCCTGCTTGTCCAGCATATCCTCCACCGTTAACGTTGATTCTGATATCGTAGCTATCTACTGTATCAGTTACAGCTAGTGGTTGTCTTACAATTAGGTGTGAGCTTTCAAAGTTTAGATATTCAGTGATATCTTTTCCGTTGAATGTGATGTTACCTGAACCTGGAGTCATAATAACGCGAGCTGTTGAGTTTTTACGACGGCCAGTTCCGAAATATTGTACTTGAGCCAATGGATGTCCCTCCTTAAATTAAGTTCGTGATGTCTAGTGTTTCTGGTTGTTGAGCTTGTTGTTTGTGCTCAGGTCCAGCATATACGTGTAATTTTTTGAATTGAGAACGTCCTAATGAGTTATGAGGAAGCATTCCTTTGATAGACAATTCAATTAATTTTTCAGGTTTTTCAGCACGTAGAGTTCCAGCAGATACTTGTTTCAATCCACCGATATATCCTGAGTGACGAGAGTAGATCTTGTCACTTGCTTTTTTACCTGTCAATTTGATGTTTTCAGCATTTACTACGATTACGTTATCGCCAGTGTCGACGTGTGGTGTATACGTAGGTTTGTTTTTTCCGCGAAGAATAGATGCAACGACTGCAGATAGACGTCCTAAAGGAATATCTGTTGCGTCGACTACATACCATTTACGTTCGATGTTGCTTTCATTCGCCATAAAAGTTGTACGCACGATCTTGACCTCCATAAATTTCATATTCGATTTCAGTTTTTTTGATTTCATTCATGCTCTAATGCTGATTAGTCTTGCGAATAGTACAGAACTTTTTCTTGGATCAGAGCTCGTTTTGTTTGTGACATAACAAGTTTCCGGGGCTTATCATGGTGGCAAACAATACCATATAACATAGTAACTCGAATGAAAGAATAAGTCAACTAAATATTCAACTTTTCCAAATATTTTGTAACGAATAAATCGATACTTTGCTTTAAAAATTTCAGAAGAATTGTGCAGAGTGAATGGTTTATGAGCAGCCGCTCTGTTTCTGGATACTCTTTTTTATTATAATGGTAGTACGAATATTATCTTCGAAAGAAAAAGTCGTACAAACCTAGTTTATGAGGGAGAAATCAAGATGAAAAAAGTACATGTCATCCACGAAAATATGGATTGGACGCGTCATCTGTTTGCACGTTTGGATGAATTAAACGTACCTTACAGTAATTGGGATTTATCAGATGGAATGATCGATATCGAAGCACTTCCGGATGAGGGGATTTTTTATAACCGAATGAGTGCTTCTTCTCACACAAGAGGAAATCGCTATGCTCCAGAATTGACTGCCCAAGTGCTGAACTGGCTGGAATTAAAAGGCGCGAAAGTAATTAATGGAACAGGTGCCATCGAACTGGAAGTCAGCAAGTTAAAGCAGTACACGGCTTTACAAAAGCAGGGCATTCAAACTCCTAAAACCATTGGAGCTGTAGGAAAAAAGAATATTCTTAAAGCAGCAGAAAAGTTAAATGAGCTTCCATTCATCATTAAGCATAATCGTGCCGGCAAAGGATTGGGTGTACGTCTGATTTATTCTATGGAGGAACTGTCCGATTATGTAGAAGGTGCCGAGTTTGAAGATTCCATTGATGGTATTAGCTTGATTCAGCAATACATCAAGCCGGCGGATGGACACATCATCCGCTCGGAATTCATCGGGGGAGAATATTTCTACGCCGTGAAAGTAGATTCTAGTGACGGATTCGAGTTATGCCCGGCAGACGTATGCCAAGTTCCTTCGCAGCAACCAACTCCAGCTACAAATAAGTTTGAGATTATTGAACGTCTTCCCGAAGAACAGATCGAGCGTTATAAAGCTTTCTTGAAAGCACAGCGTATTGATGTCGCTGCCTTGGAGTTTATCATTGATGAAAAAGGTGATGTTTACACTTACGATGTCAACACGAATACCAATTACAACGCTGAAGCAGAAGAACGTGCCGGCAAGTACGCAATGCTTGAACTAGCAAAATACTTGAAAGTAGAACTTGAGAAACTGTAAAATCAATCATCGTTTAAAAAGAACGCTGTGCGAGCTGGGGACTCTCCCTAACTCTGTATCAGCGTTTTTTCTGTACAAGATTTACACGTTATTCATTCTGTTATCCTAAAAACAAAAGAAGCACTCTCCTTTATGATGGAAAGTGCTTCAATGATGGTGATTCGATCAGTTACTTTATTCGAATTTTTCAGCGTCTTTTCTGACTCGGACTGCTTCTGGTGCTTTACCTTTGGAAAGCAGTTTTTCTGCAATGATCAATAAGATCGGAACGATTACATCATCCGCGTACCCCGCTACCGGAATAAAGTCAGGAATCAAATCGATCGGACTGACGATATAAAGAACGATGGCCAATACCATTAGTTTTTTCCTAGTCTCTACTTTTGTATCAAAAAGTGAAGTGACCAAAGATTTAATTTGTGTCATTGGAGTCTTTTTTAGTTTTTTATTCATTTTCATTTATAAGCATCCTTTTTATGATTGTCTTGAATTCATTTTCTGTCTTATTCACAACATCCATTTTGTACAGTATTAGTATACCTCATCTCCTTTAATGACAAATCAGTCTTAAGGATGAGATTTACCAAAAAAGAGAACAGAGCAGATTGGACCAACCTCTTTGTTCTCTTTCGTCATTTTCACTGATGATCTGAATCGTCTACAAACTTTCCGTGACTTGGCAAGGCTTTTTCTTCCCAGTGGTCAATGAGATCTTTCAAACCTTCCAGCAACTCGTGTCCACTCATTGGATAGCCGTGGCCTGAGACAGCATACTGTGGTCTCAGATTGTATAACTTAACAACAGCTTCTTTTGCAGATACCCAGTCTGGCGTTAAACAACGCGGCGGCCCACTGATGATCTTTTTCTGTGTTAAAACGGAATACAAATCTTCCTGTTTCGTCATGACAAAAGCATCCGCTGCAATCAGGAATCGATCTCTTTCCCTAAAGAAAGCTGTCTGACCTTCCGTGTGACCAGGTACTGGAATCCACTTGAATTCTGGCAAAAAAGGGACTGACCCGTCTTCTGGCAGCGGCTGTACATGATTTTCTAAATCAATAGGATCTCTCGGGAAAAATTTGGACGTCTTTAAGACTAGTCCGCCTTCCGCTGTATAATCCGGTTCAGGATAACTCTTCTGCCCAGTCAGATACGGCAACTCTGCTTCAGCTGCGTATACCGGCACATTCCATTTTTCTACCAGATCAATGACCGTTCCGACATGATCCACATGTCCATGCGTCAGTAAGATTGCACTCGGTTTTGCATGAGCTCCGAATCTCTCTATGGCTGCCTCGATGATTTTTTCAGAGCGTTTATACAGTCCTGTATCTACGATCACAAACGAATTCGCTTCAGGTCTGCCGATAAATAGGACATTTACAATCTGATCAACGAACACATAAACATCTGGTAAGAACTCTGTTCCCTTACCGGATTCCTTGCTGTACATCGGAATTTTTCTGTAGTCGTCCCCATATTTCATGGATTCCATCTCCTTATCAAGCAATCTTTTACGGAATCAATCAGGTATTTTTGTCTTTGTCGCTTCTCTTTTCATCACGGACGATTTCAAAGGTTTGCGAGGCAAGTTCGATTTCACCCTTATACTGATCAAATTGTTCCAACATAGAAGTAAACATACGGTCTTTGACCGATCTTCTTTCTCTCGTGTCCACGATATATCTTAGACTCATTGTAATCCAATTATCATCAAACAAAACAAATACTTGCGGTTTCAGCGAGGCATTCTCTATCCGGTAGCGACGTTTCATATTGTCCCATTCTTCTTCTGCTTTTGCATTATAGGTACCGATCGTCTCTTCTGCAATATTCAATACGATTTCTTTAGCCAGCGGGATATTCGAACCAAAATGCAGCGGGATATGTACTTCATCCCATAAAAACTTGAAGTCTGCAGTATAGTTGTACACCGGTGAATTAAAAATGTAACTGTTAGCTACACGAACGATTCGTCCTGTGTACTGGTCTCCTTCTACCCATTCGCCGATCTCCATCAAAGTCGTGCGCAACAGACCTATATCTACCACGTCCCCTTTGGTTCCTCCCAGCAAGACACGATCACCGGTTTTGAAGAAATCTCCGAACATAATGGCAAACCAGCCGGCAAAACTAACAATCACTTCGCGCAAGGCATAAGTCACCCCGGCACCCGCTAGTCCTATGGCTGTCGTAAATCCGCTTAAGTTACTCCCGAATATATAGACAAAGACAAGGACGAGTATGAAGTTCGTCAGCCACTTTGCAATTTTTCTTGTAACGTACCAGTTCTCTGAATGATTGAATTGTTTGTATAAACGATTTAAAGCAACTCGTCTGATCATTAAAATAAAGATAATAACCAGAATAAACACGATAATATTAGCGACTAGCGGATAGGCTTCTCTGTATTGATCAATCCATTCTCTCATATCTATGACTCCTCTATCATTCTTGGACGTATAACTCGTACTGTCATGATAACAGTTTATGGATGTGAAGTGGATTGTTACGCACTCAGCTGATCAGCACTTTTATATCTTTCTCAGTAGTGTGCGGTCCGCTGTCATTTCCCAGCAAATATCCGATCCACTGGAATGCTTCAGTACTCTTAAAACATTTCGGCGATCACTTTGTTTATAAAATGCTTCAGCCTGATCTTTTGGAAGTCCGCCCATCATTTTCCGTTCAACAAGTCTTGGTTTTAATGTTTCTTCTGCCGCTTCAATAAAAATAGTCAAATCTGCCGTGTCTTTTAATTCTGTCCATCCTGGTTCATTTAATAAAAGGTAGTTCCCTTCTACCAATACAATATCTGCATCCACTTGAACCATTTCTTCACTCACATCATGCAGCTTTCGGTCATAGACTGGCCATTCTACAGTTTCTTTCTCAGCAAGTTCTTCGATCCGCTGTTTCAACCCAGCCAAGTCGAAGGACTCCGGACTGCCTTTTACACTGTTCAAAGCCATTTCTTCTCCATCTACACTGATCCATGTATTCATTAAGTATTGTCTTTTATGATGGAAGCCATCGATCGAGATTTCCTGAAATGTATAGGGGAAATCATGCTGGCCATGCAGATACTTTAAAAAAAGGGTCAGTGTCGTTTTGCCCGTGCCCGGCGGTGCAGCTAGATAGACGATGACTCTGCTGCCTTTTCCTGCATACAAATCCTTCAGTTGTTTTAATAATGGGAGAAAGAGAGCATTGACTTCGCTTTCTGTGTAGACTGCATCCACTGTCAGACCATTTACATTAAATGTTAGATTCACTGCTCTTCCTCCTCGGCTTTTGCTTCCTCTTCTTCTTCGGCGGTGATTCGATCTTCTACCTCTATAGACATGATCTGGTTAAACCTTTTTTTAATCACTTCTCTATCCAGTTGCAACGGGAAGTTTTCAATCACAGAATCATGAACGTACCTCGTATATTCTTTGACGATTCCCAGCTTGTCTTCATGAGCAGCATGAGCAATCAGAACAAGTGCGTCAAAGACAGCTTCCATCGCTGAAATATCTTCTTTCATATAATGAACCAGCTGTCTGTATCCGACGTGCAGATGTCTGAAAAAATCATTATAATCATAAATCAGGAGACCTGACAGTTTTGAAAAATCCGGCTCTTGTTCTAATTCCTCTTTCGTTTTTCCAATGACAACGTACCTGCCTCTAAGCGCCGCAAATTTAGCTTCTAAAAGTGCTTTATAGTGTACAGCATGAATGGCTGTATTTGGATCATTGATACCTGGAGACATCGCTTTTAAGGCAATTTCATTTAATTTATTTCTGGAATACCCTGAATCAAATGAAGTAGACCGTTCTGATTCATAATCAAAGGTCTTATTGAATTCTCTATTCAACGTTTCGATATCTGCGACTTTTCTGTTCGTATATACCGTTGCCACAGGTTCATTTCTAGAAACAAAATCTCCCACCTTTACGGTAATTCTGCATATTGCCTGATACTCCTGGCACAAATTTTTCAAATCTTCAAACTTGATCGAACCGATGTAAGCTTCTTCGCTGGTATTCAGTTCATACTGATATGTCGTAGTGATTTCAGGTATACGGCTTATTCGAGTATGTCCTCGGTAAAAATCAATCGTGTCATCATACTGCGAAAGTGTTTCAAAATACATTCTGCTGACCAGTTTATCCGCTTGAATAAAGTTAGAGACCTGGTAGACAAACATGGTAAAATATACTGCGCTCCCTATCGCATAAAACCAGGCGATAACGACGGAAAAGACTCTGTCATCATATAAGTCTCCATTCATAAAGACCAGTGAAGTCAATGAATAAATAAATCCGCCCAAGAAGATGCCCAGTGTTCGCATTGAAGTAGTATTCAGCAGAAAGTCCTCTACAGCCCGCGGACTAAAATTGGACGTATACAACGTAACGATCGTCAATATGGCTGAAAATACAAAGGTCGTTGCTGTAAAGAGCGTTCCTGCTAATGTACTTAACACCTGTCTGGCAGTAGTGGTATCCGTCAACATCCAGTCCGGAAGATTTTCCAGCAATGCGATTGTATTGGAGTCTAAAAAGATCATCATTACAGATAATATCAGCGATAATCCCATACTGCGCCCAAATACCCTCCAGATTCTTTTGTCCTCCAACCGCAGTCGCCACTTTGTAAACATATATCGTTCCTCTTTTCTCGTTAGACTGTTTTTTGAAATATTCTTACTATATGTAGTTTTTTTCTGATAAAAATAAGAACCCGACCGACTCCTCACTGCACTGCAGCGATTTATCCACCGGGTTCTTTTATGATACCGTCCAGATTTTCTCCTGTCCATATTAACGGTTTTTATGAGTGTTTTCAGAGGTGGGCGGTTTGTTTTCAAGTACTCTCATAATAAACTTCCATCATACACAATCCATGCGGTGCCGCGGTCGGGCCTGCAGATGTCCGATCTTTTGCCTCCAGCATCTGCTGGATTTCTTCCGGCTCACGTCTGCCATCTGCAACTTGCAAAACAGTTCCCATAATAATTCGAATCATATTATACAAAAACCCATTCCCCCGAAAAGTGAAAGTCCACTCATTCGTTTGTTCATCGATTTTTAGACTCGCCTCGTATATGGTCCTGGTTTTATCTTCTTTATCTGAGTGAGCTGATGCAAAACTAGTAAAGTCATGCGTGCCCTCTAAATAAGATAATGCTTGTCTTGTCCGTTCTGCATCCATTTCAAACGGATGATGCAGAGCATAATTTCTTGTAAAAGGATTCTTCAGTTTATTGGTATCCACACGATACTGATATGTTTTCCCTTTAGCTAAGTACTGTGCGTGAAAGCTGTCTTCTACAATCTCAGACTCTAAAAATACAATATCTTCTGGACCTAATGTATTTAATGCCCTTAACATACCATCTGCCGGTATTCGCGTCGGATAATCAAAATGAATCACTTGTCCTTTTGCATGCACTCCTGCATCCGTTCTGCCGGCACCTTTGATACGGATAAAAGACCCTTTTGACATTTTACTTAATGCCTTTTCAATTTCTCCTTGTACGGTTCGCTTGTTCGGCTGGACTTGAAACCCAGAAAACTGTGTTCCATCATAAGCAAGCTTCATTTTATATCTGATGTTTTCCACGCGGCATGCTTCCTTTTCATCAATTTATACAGAAAAAGGACAAAGACAGAGATCCTTATCCTTTTTCGGTTTATGTTTTTAGGTTTATGTTTTTAATAGTAATAAAAGAACAGCTAATCCCAAGAAAGCAATGATCGTTACTGTATCCTTTGTCTCCCAGCTCAATTGACGGTACTTGCTGCGTCCTTCGCCGCCTTTGTATCCTCTAGCTTCCATTGCAGTCGCCAGCTCCTCAGCACGGTTAAATGAGCTTACAAATAGCGGGATCAATAATGGAACAATAGATTTCATCTGCTCATAAAGATTGCCTTCTCCAAAATCGATTCCTCGTGCTCTCTGTGCATTCATAATCTTTTCTGTTTCGTCCATCAAGGTTGGAACAAAACGTAATGCAATCGACAGCATCAGCGCAATTTCATGTACAGGTACTTTGATGACCGCTAACGGTCTCAGCAGGTACTCAATGGCATCCGATAAGGACAACGGCATCGTTGTCAAGGTCAAAAGCGTTGACATAAAGATGATCAGCACAAAGCGCATAAAGATAAATGCCCCGTTGATCAATCCTTCTTCTGACAGAATAAATGGACCAAATCGGAAGTAGATTGTCTGTCCGCTCGTGAATAAGATTTGCAAGATTACGGTAAACAAGATCAGCCAGATCAGCGGCTTGATTCCATTTATAAAAAAGCTCACTTTGATTTTAGATAGTCCTACAGCTAACGCTACAAATAACGCCAGTGTCAGGTACGTCCATACATTATTCGCTAAGAAAATGATGATGATGAAGAAAATGGCCCCCATCAATTTTGTACGGGGATCCAACCGATGAATCAGTGAACTTCCTGGTATATAACGTCCAAAAATCAATTTATCCATCATGTTCGGTCACCTGCTTCCCGACCGTCTCCGATTTTTTCTTTGATTTGTTCTGCCAGTTCATCTGTGGTTAACGGCAGCGGGTCAAATGTCCAGTTGAATCGCTTTTCTAACTGCTGTGCAAAGCGGACAGTCTGCGGTACACCAAGCTGCATACTCTCCAGCCAATCTGCTTCTTTGAACAAGTCTCTTGGTGCACCTTCTTTCGTTACAGTACCTTTTTCCAAGATGACCATATGATCAGCATACTGCGCTACATCTTCCATCTGATGGGTCACTAAGACAATTGTCAGACCTTGATTTTTATAGAGATCATAGAACATATCCATGATTTCTTTGCGTCCCTGCGGGTCTAGCCCTGCTGTCGGCTCATCCAGTACCAAGACTTGCGGTTCCAGCGCCAGTACTCCGGCTATCGCAACCCTGCGCATCTGTCCTCCCGAAAGATCAAAAGGAGATCGATCAAGAAAACTTTCATCCAACCCTACCTGAGGCAATAGTGCCTTGGCTTTTTCGATGGCTTCTTCTTCAGAAACACCGAAATTTTTAGGACCAAATGCAATATCTCTTCCAATCGTTTCCTCGAACAACTGCGCTTCTGGGAATTGAAAAACGATCCCAACTTTTTTTCGCAGCTTTTTAAGCCCTTTGTTGTTGGTCGCAGCGGTAATCACTTGCTCCCCAATAGACACTGAACCTTCTGTCGGTTTTTTCAGTGCATTCAAGTGTTGCAGAACCGTAGATTTTCCGCTTCCAGTATGGCCGACAAGTGCCGTATAGCTTTTGTCGTTTATAGAGAGATTGATATCATACAGCGCACGGCTTTCGAATGGCGTTCCTTTTTGGTACGTAAACCCTACTTCTTCGAATCGTATGTCCATAACCACTCCACCATGCCTTCCTCTGTTAAATACTCACTGGGTACATTGATCCCGCTATTTTTCAGCGAAGACTTCAGCTTCTCCGGGAACGGCAAGTCCAGACCCATTTCGATCAATTGATCGCCGTAAGAAAAGATTTCTTCTGGTGTTCCCTCTTTGATCAATTTGCCTTCCCGCATAACTAAAATACGATTGGCTGATGCTGCTTCGTCAATGTCATGAGTAATTGAAATGACAGAAAGATTCTCACGTTCTTTCACTTCTTTTACTGTACGCAAGACTTCTTCTCGCCCTTTCGGATCAAGCATACTTGTTGCCTCATCTAAAATCATGATATCCGGTCTTAAAGCTACAATCCCGGCAATCGCTACTCTTTGCTTCTGTCCACCTGACAATCTTGCTGGTTCTCGTTCGGCAAATTCCAGCATATTGACCTTTTCTAATGCTTCACGTACTCTTTCGACCATTTCTTCTCTAGGAAGCCCCTGATTTTCTAAGCCGAATGCTACGTCATCCTGTACTGTAGATCCAACAAATTGATTATCCGGATTCTGGAAGACCATTCCGACCATTTCACGGATCGACCATATATTCTCTTCATTCAGTTCATAAGGCCCTACTTTAACTTCTCCGCCACTTGGCTCAATTAGTCCATTGATCGCTTTCGCTAAGGTAGACTTGCCAGAACCATTTGGGCCGATGATTGCGATCCATTCTCCTTTATTGATCGAAAAGGAGACATCGTTCAATGCAGGGCGTGCATCTTCCTCTGTATAATGATAAGATATTTGATTTACTGTTACAATTTCATTCATTGTCTTTACCTCAATCTTTGAGTCCTGATGCCTAAGCACCCATCCATTATCTAAGTTCTGTCAGCGTATGAAAATACTGATTCATTATACCTTATTTCCAGGTGTCTTGACAGTCCTCATCTTTATAAGATTAACAAAAAAACAGGTATAAAAACAACAGCTTTTATTGTCTGCTATGTATAGTCTGAATGACCGACAGTTTTTGGGTATAAAAAAATCACTTTAAACGATATATGGTTTCTCCTGAAGGAACATTGTCCTCCAGGAGAAACTTGAGCTAGACACTTGGAAAAACTTTCCATCATCATAACGCCCATCATACATCCAAAAGTGAATTTGGTTTAATTCTGTTTTGTTGAAAATTAAGCTTCTACTTCTTCAGTTTCTTCAGCTTCAGCTCTAACCACGAATTCTAAGACAGCCATTGGAGCGCCATCTCCTCTACGAGGTTCAGTTTTCAATACACGAGTATATCCACCATTACGCTCAGCGAAACGTGGAGCTAAATCGTCAAACAATTTTTGTAAAACAGTTTGTACTACGATTTCTTCTTCAGTTTCTGAAACAGTTGCTAGTTCATTACGAACTACTGATGCAGCCTGACGACGTGCATGCAAGTCTCCGCGTTTACCTAAAGTAACCATTTTATCAGCCATTTTAGACACTTCTTTTGCACGAGTTTCAGTAGTGATGATACGCTCGTTGATAATTAAATCTGACGTAAGATCACGCAGCATAGCTTTACGTTGAGCACTTTTACGTCCTAATTTACGGTAGCCCATTAGTCGAAACCCTCCCTTAACTACAAGATTATTCTTCTTCGCGTAACCCTAGATCAAGCTCGCCAAGTTTGTATTTAACTTCTTCCAGTGATTTACGCCCTAAGTTGCGGACTTTCATCATTTCTGGTTCTGTTTTATTCGTCAGTTCTTGAACAGTATTAATTCCAGCACGTTTCAAGCAGTTGTAAGAACGAACAGATAAATCAAGCTCTTCGATAGTCATCTCAAGCATTTTTTCCATCTGAGTTTCTTCTTTTTCAACCATAATTTCAGCTTCACGGGCTTCTTCTGTCAAGTTGACAAAAATGTTCAAGTGTTCTGTCATGATTTTTGCCGCTAAACTCACGCCATCCTCTGGAGAAATCGATCCGTCAGTCCATACGTCAAGCGTTAACTTGTCGAACTGATTTTTCTCTCCAACACGAGTATCTTCCACATGATAATTTACACGGCTGATTGGGGTATAAATCGAATCAACCGGCAGTACACCAATTGGCATATCTTCGTGTTTGTTGTATTCAGCGCGAACGTACCCTCTGCCTTTTTGTGCTTCCATGCGAGCATGTAAATGTCCGCCTTCAGAAACCGTGCAAATATAAAGGTCAGGGTTCATTACTTCAACATCACTGTCATAAATAATGTCAGCAGCTGTTACAGTCGCTGGTCCTTCAACATCCAATTCAATCGTTTTTGTTTCATCAGAATACAACTTAAGTGCGAGTTTTTTCAAGTTTAAGATGACGGCAGTTACGTCTTCTACTACCCCGTCGATCGCTGTGAATTCATGTAAAACACCATCGATTTGTATATTTGTGACGGCAGCACCTGGCAAGGATGATAGTAGGATTCGACGCAGAGAGTTCCCCAAAGTTGTACCGTATCCACGCTCAAGCGGTTCTACGACAAACTTGCCGAATTTTCCATCCTCACTGATCTCAACTGTCTCTATTACCGGCTTTTCAATTTCGATCATCTAGTCCGTTTACCCCTTTCAAAACGTTCAGTTCACGCAATATTTTTTGAAAAAATTCCAATTATTAAACGCGACGGCGTTTTGGAGGACGACATCCGTTGTGTGGTACCGGAGTTACGTCACGAATTGCTGTTACATCAAGTCCTGTTGCTTGCAATGAACGAATTGCAGCTTCACGACCAGATCCTGGTCCTTTAACAGTAACGTCAACTGATTTCATACCATTTTCCATTGAGCCTTTAGCAGCTGCTTCTGCAGCCATTTGAGCAGCAAATGGAGTTGATTTTTTAGAACCTCTGAATCCTAAAGATCCTGCTGAAGACCATGAAATTGCGTTACCATGAACATCAGTGATCATTACGATTGTGTTGTTGAATGTTGAACGGATGTGTGCCACACCGTGCTCAATATTCTTTTTCACTCTTCTTTTACGAGAACGTGCTGGTCTATTTTTAGCCATACGTAGATTGACCTCCTAACTTTTAGGTGATTATTTTTTCTTACCAGCGATTGCTACTGCTGGTCCTTTACGAGTACGAGCATTGTTTTTAGTGTTTTGTCCACGAACGGGCAAACCACGACGGTGGCGGATACCACGGTAAGATCCGATTTCGATCAAACGTTTAATGTTTTGGTTTACTTCACGACGAAGGTCACCTTCGATTTTTAGTTTGTCTACTTCAGCACGGATTGCGTCTAATTGATCATTTGTCAATTCGCGTACGCGTGTTTCTTCTGGAACTCCAGCAGCTGCTAGAATACTTTTAGAAGTTGTTTTTCCGATACCATAGATGTATGTTAATGAAATTACCACATGTTTATCACGTGGAATATCTACTCCTGCTACACGAGCCATTAAAGCACCTCCTTCTTATTAGCCTTGACGTTGCTTATGCTTAGGATTCTCGCAGATAACCATTACACGGCCGTTACGACGAATCACTTTACATTTGTCACACATTTTTTTGACTGATGGTCTTACTTTCATGAACTTTCCCTCCTTGGTTGTACGGAGTCTTAAGTTATTTGAATCGATACGTAATGCGTCCACGAGTTAGATCGTATGGAGACATTTCAACTGTTACTTTATCTCCAGGCAGGATACGAATATAATTCATACGAATTTTACCCGATACATGTGCTAGAATTTCATGTCCATTTTCAAGTTCTACTTTGAACATTGCATTTGGAAGAGTTTCTAGTACTTTTCCTTCAATCTCAATAACATCGTCTTTTGCCACGTTGAGTTTCCTCCTTCGATGACTCTCTTTTGTACGCATGAAATTGCGAGGGCAGACTGCTCTCACATTTCTTTATAACATTTATTGAATGATTTAACCGTCATGCCAACACGACGCTCGAAATATTATACCATGCAAAGTTGATAAGCACAAGGCTTTTTCAAATATAAAATGGTTATTCTAAAATATTTCTTATATCTTCAAATACTGAGTCTGGATCTTGTTCTCCGTTGATTTCTTTTACGATTCCTTCTTCTTCGTAATATGCAGCCAGTTCTTTTGTCTGAGCTTCATTTACGTCGATACGTCTTTCAACTGTTTCCGGTTTATCGTCTTCTCTTTGATAGAAGTCGTGTCCGCCGCATTGATCACAAGTGCCCTCCACTTTAGGTGGGTTGAACAATTTATGATACGTTGCGCCGCATGTCGCACAAATGAAACGACCTGTAAGACGTTCCATCAAGATACTTTTATCGACTTTGATGTACAACACGCTGTCGAGTGAACGACCGTTGCTGCTTAACGCTTCTTTCAAAGCATTGGCTTGATTCAACGTACGAGGATATCCATCCAATAAGAATCCTTTTTGAGCATCGGCTTCTTCCAGACGCTCTTTCACGATTCCATTGGTTACTTCGTCAGGTACGAGATCTCCAGCATCTATATACTTTTTCGCTTCCTTGCCTAAGGGCGTTTCGTTTTTCATCGCTGCACGGAACATGTCACCTGTTGAGATATGCGGGATATCGTAGGTTTCAGTGATTCGTGAAGCTTGAGTTCCTTTCCCTGCTCCAGGAAGTCCTAAAAGAATAAGATTCATGTTTGCTTCCTCCTTGACTGATTCCCAATCATTTACGCTTAGGAAAAAAAGATCGATTTACCCATTGATGAGTATACAGCTGCATGCGGGGCAAATCGTCTATTTTTGTACAAAGGATAAGACTCATTCACTTTATCTTTGAATAAATCCTTGATAACTCTTCTTACTCAGCAATCCTTCAAGTTGTCTCATTGAATCAAGCGCAACACCAACTACGATTAGCAGACTGGTACCGCCTAATGCAAGAGAACTCGGAAGATTCCAGAGTCCAGAAGCGATAATCGGTAATACTGAAATGATCCCTAGATAAAGTGCACCGACAGTGCTTAAGCGGATCAACATGTAGCCAAGGTATTCTTCAGTCGGTTTCCCGGGACGAATACTTGGGATGTAGCCGTTTTGTTTTTGTAGATTCTCTGCCGCTTTTTCAGGGTTAACCTGAATGAATGCGTAGAAATACGTGAACACTACGATCAGCAGTACATAGAGTACAGCACCCGCAGGTTCTTGTAAGTTGAAAATACTATTCAAAACTTGATACCAGCCAGCATCTTGATTGCCTTGAGCAAAATATCCGAGAATAATTTGCGGGGTCATTAAGAATGAACTCGCAAAAATTACAGGGATAACACCTGCTGAGTTGACTTTAAGGGGTAAAACAGCATTATCTTTTGAAGTACTTGCACGCTTAGAATAGCGCACAGGTATATTGCGTTTTGCATTCTCCATATAAATAACGAATATGACCAGTGCGATCAGTGCAACAATTAGTCCAATCGTGAATAGTACACTTTGAACAATCTCGTCACCGGCATTGCGGATTTGAGTATTGTAGAACTGAATCATGTCTTGAGGCAGACGAGCAACGATTCCTGAGAAGATGATCAGTGACGTTCCGTTTCCGAAACCATGCACTGTAATCATTTCACCCAGCCACATTACCAGCATTGTACCTGCCGTCAAGAAGATCGCAATCATTATAAATGTTGCCGCTCCTGGGTTTCTGACAAGTCCTAACCCCGTTAAAGCATTAAAACCGACAGAAATTCCGATCGCTTGGAAGAATGCTAAAACGATCGTTAAATAACGAGTTGCCTGATTAAGCTTCTTTCTACCGACTTCACCTTGCTCCGCCCATTCCTTGAATTTAGGAAGGACGTCCATTTGCAAAAGTTGAACGACGATTGAAGCCGTAATATATGGCGAAACACCGAGAGCAAACACTGAGTAGCTTCCAAGTGCTCCACCACCGAATGTATCTAGAAGGTTAAACAACCCTGAAGTAGATAATTCGTCGAGTGCTTGAGCATTAACGCCCGGTACAGTGATCTGTGTACCTAAACGAAAAACAATTAAAATTCCGAGAGTGAATAACACTCTAGATCTTACATCTTTTTCTTTAATAGCACCTTTAATCAGCTCGATCATAAATTAGATCACCTCTACTGATCCACCGGCAGCTTCGATCGCTTCTTTAGCTGAAGCAGAAAACTTGTGTGCTTTGACAGTAAGTTTGCGATCAATGTTTCCTTTCGCTAATACTTTCACACCGGATTTTTGGTTTTTAACGACACCTGTTTCGATCAATAGTTCTGGAGTCACTACTGTTTCTGCGTCAAAACGATTCAATGAATCTAAGTTTACGACAGCAAATTCTTTACGGTTGTAGTTTGTAAAACCACGTTTTGGCAGAGTTTGGAACAATGGTGTTTGTCCACCCTCAAACCCTAAACGAGTTCCGCCACCTGAACGAGCTTTTTGTCCTTTTTGACCACGACCTGATGTTTTACCATTACCAGAAGATGAGCCGCGTCCTACACGATTGCGTGTTTTACGAGATCCTTCTGCAGGTTTTAATTCATGAAGTTTCATAAATCCTGGCACCTCCTTTAGTTAGACTATAGACTTACTAAACTTCTTTTACATCGACTAAATGAGCGATTTTTTTAATTGCGCCTCTTACTGCGTCATTATCTGGTCTCACAACAGAAGAGTTTGTTTTTCTAAGACCTAATGATTTGACTACTTGGTGTTGATTTTGAGGACGACCAATTAAACTACGCTTTAAAGTAATTTCAAGATTTGCCATTGTGTCATCCCTCCTTATCCAAGTAATTCTTCTACAGATTTTCCACGAAGTTTTGCAACTTCCTCAGCGCGTTTTAGTTTGCTGATACCATCGATTGTTGCACGAACCATGTTGATTGGTGAGCTAGATCCAACTGACTTAGAAGAAACGTCTTGTACGCCAGCTAATTCTAGTACGGCACGAACAGGTCCACCAGCAGAAATACCAGAACCGGCAACAGCTGGTTTCATGATGATGTTTCCTCCACCATGGCGTCCGATGATTTCATGCGGTAATGTTGTTCCAACCATTGGTACTTCTACCAGGTTAGTTTTTGCTGCTTCGATTGCTTTACGGATTGCTTCAGGAACTTCCTGAGCTTTACCAGTACCGAAACCTACATGTCCGTTTCTGTCTCCAACAACAACTAGTGCTGCGAAACGAAGACGACGTCCACCTTTAACAACTTTCGTTACACGGTTAATTTCGACTACGCGATCTTCAATGTCTAATTTTGATGCATCAATATGAGTTGTCATGTACCTTATTCCTCCTTTACTCTAGAATGTTAGTCCGTTTTCACGTGCTGCGTCAGCTAATGCTTTAACACGGCCATGATATTGGTATCCACCACGGTCAAATACTACTTCAGTAATACCTTTTTCGCTTGCACGTTTAGCAACTAAAGCACCAACAGCTGCAGCTTGATCAACTTTAGAGTCACCTGAAACATCAGTATCTAAGGTAGATGCACTTGCGAGCGTTACACCCTCTACATCATCAATTACTTGAGCGTAGATGTTTTTATTAGAACGGAATACGTTCAAACGCGGGCGCTCTGCAGTACCAGAAAGATTTCTACGGACACGTTTATGTCTCTTTTGACGTAATTTGTTTTTATCTGGTTTTGAAATCACAATTGTCACCTCTTTATCATTTTATTACTCAAATCTTGTTGAGTATAACTTAATTGTTTATTTAACGCAAAGTGAAGTCGAACACAGTATTTCTGAAACGACTGATCGTTCAGGAATGGTAAGAAAAGCGTACGGCAGACAGCTGAGATCTTATCAGTGATAAGCGCTCGGTTCTGCAGCAAAGCTATTTTCATTAAGTTCGACTTGAATGCATTATTATTTACCTGTTTTACCTTCTTTACGGCGAACGTGTTCACCTTGGTAACGAACTCCTTTACCTTTGTAAGGCTCAGGTGGGCGGATCGCTCTGATGTTGGCAGCTAAAGCGCCAACTTTTTCTTTGCTTGCCCCTTTAACAGTAACGACTGTATTAGATGGTACTTCAACAGTCAATCCTTCGATTGGTTCGAATTCTACTGGGTGAGAAAGACCAACGTTCATGACCAATTTGTTACCTTGCAATTGTGCACGGTAACCAACACCGATCAATTCAAGTGTTTTTTGGAATCCTTCAGTAACTCCAACCACCATGTTGTTTACAACAGCGCGTGTTGTTCCATGGATAGTACGGCTAGCTTTTGATTCGTCAGGTCTAGTAAACGTCATTTCATTATCTTCAATATTGATTTTGATTACTGGGCTCAATGTACGAGTTAATTCGCCATTTTTCCCTTTAACTGTAATTTCTGTTCCGTTAAGGTTAACTTCTACACCTTCTGGAATAGTAATAGGTTTATTTCCGATACGGCTCACAGTACGGCACCTCCTTCATCTTTATCATTGATTACCAAACGTAAGCGAGGACTTCTCCTCCGATATTTTTAGAACGAGCAACTTTATCTGTTACAACACCTTCAGATGTTGAAACAAGCGCGATTCCTAATCCGTTCAATACTTTAGGCATTTCTTCTGCTTTAGCATAAACACGCAATCCTGGTTTAGAGATACGTTTAACGCCAGTAATGACACGTTCGTCATTTTGACCGTATTTCAAGAAAATACGAACGATTCCTTGTTTGTCGTCTTCTACGAATTCGACATCTTTAACGAATCCTTCACTTTTCAGGATTTCGGCCATACCTTTTTTTAAATTTGAAGCAGGGATTTCTACTTTAGTGTGACGAGCGTTGTTTGCATTACGCACACGAGTTAGAAAATCTGCGATAGGATCTGTCATGACCATTCGATATATCCTCCTTTATGGCAAGTTTTCTGTTTTTTACCAGCTTGCTTTTTTCAAGCCTGGGATTTGCCCTTTATAAGCTAGCTCACGCAAGCAGATACGGCATAATTTAAATTGTTGATATACTGAATGCGGGCGTCCACAACGTTCACAGCGAGTATACTCTTGAGTTGAAAACTTGGCTGGTTTTTTGTTTTTTTCAATCATTGCTTTTTTAGCCATTTCTACATTTTCCCTCCTAATAAGGTGTCAAGGTTATTTTTGGAACGGCATTCCCAATTGTCCAAGTAATTCACGTGCTTCTTCATCAGTATTCGCAGTTGTTACGATAACGATGTCCATTCCGCGAACTTTATCTACATCATCATAGTCGATCTCAGGGAAGATTAGCTGCTCTTTAACACCTAACGTATAGTTGCCGCGTCCGTCGAAAGCATTTTTGCTGACTCCACGGAAGTCACGTACACGAGGTAGTGAAACAGTTACTAATTTGTCTAAGAAATCATACATACGATCACCGCGTAACGTTACTTTAGTACCAATTGGCATACCTTCACGTAAACGGAAGCTTGCGATAGATTTTTTAGCACGAGTGACAACAGGTTTTTGTCCCGAAATCATTGTTAATTCTTCTACTGCTTTATCAAGGTTTTTAGTGTTTGATACAGCGTCACCAACACCCATGTTCAAGACGATCTTGTCCACTTTTGGTGCTTGCATAACTGAACTGTACTCAAATTTTTCTACTAATGATGGTTGAACATCATTTAGATATTTTTCTTTAAGGCGTGTCATTTATGAATGCCCTCCTTTCCTACTTTATTAAAGTGTTTCGCCAGATTTCTTAGCGTAACGTACTTTTTTACCATCTTCGAATTTATAGCCTACTCTTGTAGGTTCATCTGTTTTAGGATCAATCAATTGAACGTTAGAAACGTGAATAGGTGCTTCAGTTTCTACGATTCCGCCTTCTTGGCCCATACCTGTAGGACGGGTATGTTTTTTCATGATGTTGATGCCTTCAACGACTACTTTATTTTGTTTAGGTAAAGCTTTCAAGATCGTACCTTGTTTCCCTTTGTCTTTACCAGCTAATACTTTAACTTTATCTCCTGTTTTTACAAACATTCTCTAGCGCACCTCCTTATGACATTTGTCGGAATTAAAGAACTTCCGGAGCTAACGAAACAATTCTCATAAAGTCATTCTCACGTAATTCACGAGCAACTGGTCCGAAGATACGTGTTCCACGTGGTGCTTTGTCTTCACGAATAATAACACAAGCATTTTCGTCAAATTTAATATATGAACCGTCTACACGACGAGCTCCTGATTTTGTACGTACAATAACCGCACGAACAACTTCACCTTTTTTAACAACGCCGCCTGGTGTTGCTTGTTTAACTGTAACAACCACTTCATCACCGATGTTTGCAGTCTTAGCACCTGATCCGCCTAATACTTTGATAACAAGTACTTCACGCGCACCAGAGTTGTCAGCGACTTTCATTCGACTTTCTGTTTGAATCACGTTAGGATCCTCCTTTCAACCTCACGAAGAGATGTCTCTTCGCTGTGCAGCCTTTGGCTTACACATATTTTCTTTTATAAGATTACTGCTTCTTCAACCACTTCAAGCAAACGGAATCGTTTGTCTTTAGATAATGGACGAGTTTCCATGATTCTAACGACATCACCTGTTTTAGCAACATTGTTTTCGTCATGAGCTTTGAATTTTGTTGAGTATTTCATACGTTTTTGGTATTTACGGTGTTGTCTTTGAGTCGCGATTTCGACAACGATTGTCTTATCCATCTTGTCAGAAACAACTTTCCCTTGATACACTTTACGTTCGTTACGTTCAGCCATTTTCCAGCCTCCTTTGAATACAGATCAGCACGGTCTTACTTAACGAGTTCAGCTTGACGCAAAACTGTTTTCACACGTGCAATATTTTTACGGACTTCTTTAATACGCGCTGTATTTTCTAGTTGTCCTGTAGCTAACTGAAAGCGCAAGTTAAATAGTTCTTCTTTGTATTCTGCTTCTTTTCCTAATAATTCAGTAGTGGATAAGCCTTTTAATTCATTAGCCTTCATGTGAGTCACCACTTTCTTCACGAGTTACTACCTTAGTTTTAACAGGCAGTTTGTGTGAAGCCAAACGCAATGCTTCGCGAGCTACTTCCTCAGATACGCCGCCGATTTCAAACATGATTTTACCACGTTTAACCGGTGCTACCCAGCTCTCAGGAGCTCCTTTACCAGAACCCATACGAACACCAATTGCTTTAGCTGACACAGGTTTGTGCGGGAAGATTTTAATCCATACTTTCCCACCACGTTTCATGTAACGTGTCATAGCGATACGAGCAGATTCGATTTGACGACTTGTGATCCATACAGAATCAACTGCTTGCAAGCCATATTGACCGTAAGCAATTTCTTTTCCACCTTTCGCTTCGCCTCGCATTTTACCACGGAACTCACGACGGTGTTTTACACGTTTTGGTACTAACATCGATTATTTTCCTCCTTTCTTGTTCTCTGTTACTGTTGGAAGAACTTCTCCTTTGTAGATCCATACTTTAACGCCGATTTTACCGTAAGTTGTGTTAGCTTCTTCGTTTGCAAAATCGATATCAGCACGGATAGTGTGCAATGGAACTGTTCCTTCAGAAAAACTTTCGTTACGGGCCATGTCTGCTCCGTTTAAACGACCTGAAACCATCGTACGGATTCCTTTAGCGCCAGAACGCATTGTGCGTTGGATTGCTTGTTTCTGAGCACGACGGAATGAAATACGGTTTTCAAGTTGTTCAGCGATACTTTTAGCTACTAATGTAGCATCCATATCTGGTCTCTTAACTTCAACAATATTGACGTGAACACGTTTGCCAGTCATACTGTTCAATTTATTTCTTAGTGCATCAACTTCTGATCCACCTTTACCAATAACCATTCCTGGTTTAGCAGTATGAATAGATAAGTTGATTCTGTTTGCTGCACGTTCGATTTCAACACGTGAAACTGAAGCTGTGCTTAATCTGTCTGCAATAAATTCGCGGACTGCGATGTCTTCAAGCAATGTATCTGCAAAGTCTTTATCTGCATACCATTTAGCGTCCCAATCGCGGATAACGCCGACACGCATTCCATTAGGGTTTATTTTTTGTCCCACAGATTACCCCTCCTTCTTCTCTGATACCACTACAGTGATGTGGCTTGTACGTTTGTTGATTCTTGAAGCTGCACCTTTCGCACGAGGACGGAATCTTTTCAGAGTTGCTCCTTCGTTGACATAGGCTTCGCTTACAACTAATTCTTCAATATCCATATCATAGTTATGTTCAGCGTTCGCAATTGCTGACATTAAAACTTTTTCTACCGCTTCTGATGCGCCTCTGTTCGTGAAGCGAAGGATAGAAATAGCTTCTGCAGCGCTTTTTCCTCGAATCGTATCAACGACTAATCTAGCCTTACGAGGAGCAATACGAACTGTACGAGCAGTTGCTTTTGCAGCTGTTACTGTTTCTGCCATTGTAATTTCCTCCCTTCGCTACTAACGTCTAGTTGTGCGGTCGTCTTTACCGTGTCCACGGTATGTTCTTGTTGGTGCAAACTCACCTAGTTTGTGACCAACCATGTCTTCTTGAACAAAGACTGGTACGTGTTTTCTTCCATCATATACGGCAATGGTGTGACCTACAAAGTTCGGGAAGATCGTTGAGCGACGTGACCATGTTTTGATAACACGTTTGTTGTCTTCACCAAGTTCACGAACTTTTTTCATCAAATGAGCATCGACAAAAGGTCCCTTTTTCAAACTACGGCTCATGTATTGCCCTCCTTCCAGGGAAATCCTGTGTTTTTACATTTTTAGTGTTTATTTTTTATTTTTACGGCTACGAACGATAAGTTTATCTGAACGATTCTTACCTTTACGTGTTTTCTTACCAAGAGTTGGTTTACCCCATGGTGTCATTGGACTTGGACGTCCGATTGGAGCTCTACCTTCACCACCACCGTGTGGGTGATCGTTCGGGTTCATTACAGATCCACGTACAGTTGGGCGTTTACCTTTCCAACGGCTGCGTCCTGCTTTACCAACGTTGATCAATTCGTGTTGTTCATTACCAACAGAACCGATTGTTGCGCGGCAGCTAGCTAGGATCAAACGGCTTTCTCCTGATCTTAGGCGTACTAATACGTACTTGCCTTCTTTACCAAGGATCTGAGCTGATGTACCAGCTGAACGAGCTAATTGTCCACCTTTACCAGGTTTCAATTCAATATTGTGGATTACTGTACCGACAGGAATGTTTGCTAGTGGAAGTGCATTACCAGTTTTGATATCTGCATCTTCACCTGACATAATGTCTTGTCCTACTGTAATACCTTTAGGAGCTAAAATATAAGTTTTAATTCCATCTTCATATTGGATTAGTGCAATGTTTGCTGAGCGGTTCGGATCATACTCAACTGTTTTTACAATACCGCGAACGCCGTCTTTTTGACGTTTGAAATCGATGATACGGTATCTTTGCTTGTGGCCTCCGCCTTGATGACGGACTGTGATTCTACCTTTGTTGTTACGTCCCGCACGTTTAGGGCTTGGAGCAAGCAAACTCTTTTCAGGTGTACTTGTTGTAATTTCTGCGAAATCTGACGCAGTCATATTACGACGTCCGTTTGAGGTAGGTTTGTACTTTTTAATCGCCACGTTATTTCCCTCCTTGTGATAGTCATGTAATAAGTCCGCTCCTGCGGACTAAGAGAAACTCACTTTTCTAGAAAGTGAGCAGATTATTCGTCGTCTTCTCCGAAGATTGTAATGTCGTTCGAATCAGCTGTTAAAGTAACGATCGCTTTACGGCGTTTTTTAGTGTATCCCATGTAACGACCCATACGTTTTGGTTTACGAGCAGTGTTAAGGATGTTTACTTTTTTAACTTTAACGTCGAAGATTTCTTCGATTGCTTGTTTAACTGTAGTTTTTTTGGCGCGAACATCAACTTCGAATGTATACTTTTTGTCGTCCATTGCATACATAGAAGCTTCAGTGATGATCGGGCGTAAAATTACGTCACGTGCATTCATTATTGAAGTGCCTCCTCTACTTTTTCCAGAGCAGCCTTCGTTACGATTAGCTTGTCATGAGCAACGACGTCCAGTACAGAAACGTTGTTTGGTGCAACAACTTTTACGCCTGGAAGGTTGCGTGCTGACAACGCTGCAAATTCATTCTCGTTTTCTAACACGACTAAGACTTTGTTACCAGCGTCTAAGTTTGTTAAAACAGCTCTGAACTCTTTAGTTTTTGGTGATTCAAAGTTCAAACCATCTACTACGACCAATTCTTGATCTATCACTTTAGTTGATAGTACAGATTTGATTGCTAAACGACGAACTTTTTTCGGTAATTTATAGCTGTATGAACGTGGTGTCGGTCCGAAGACTGTACCACCTCCACGCCATTGTGGTGAACGGATAGACCCTTGACGAGCACGTCCAGTTCCTTTTTGACGCCACGGTTTACGTCCTCCGCCGCGTACTGCACTACGGTTTTTAACCGCGTGTGTTCCTTGTCTTAAAGAAGCGCGTTGCATAGTGATCGCATCAAACACGACACTTTCATTTGGTTCAATACCAAAGATTGCATCATTTAATGTTACTTCACCATTTTGCGTTCCATCTTGTTTGTATAACGCTACAGTTGGCATTCTGCTTGTCCTCCCTTCCTACTCTATTATTTGTTGCCTGCTTTAAGCGCAGATTGGATTTGGATCAATGATTTTTTAGCGCCTGGAACATTACCTTTAATCAAGATTACGTTACGCTCAGCGTCAACGCGTACGATTTCAAGGTTTTGTACAGTCACTTGGTCTCCACCCATACGTCCAGCAAGTTTTTTACCTGGGAATACACGTGAAGGATCAGATGCGCCACCCATTGAACCAGGACGACGGTGATAACGAGATCCGTGAGTTTCTGGCCCACGAGATTGTCCATGGCGTTTAATAACACCCTGGAATCCTTTACCTTTTGAAGTCCCTGTTACATCTACAATGTCGCCTTCTGCAAATGTATCTACTTTAATTTCGTTTCCAACTTCGACATCTCCAAGCTCAGCATCTCGTATTTCTTTAATGAAGCGCTTAGGAGTCGTGTTAGCTTTCTTAACATGACCTTGTGCGGGTTTGTTTGACAATACTTCGCGTTTGTCATCGAATCCTACTTGAACTGCGTTATAGCCGTCAGTTTCAACTGTTTTAACTTGTAAAACAACGTTAGGAGCTGCTTCGATTACTGTTACAGGAATTAATTCTCCTGTTTCGCTGAAGATTTGAGTCATTCCGACTTTTCTTCCTAAGATTCCTTTGGTCATGAGTACACCTCCGTTATATGATTTTTTTAGTATTATAATTTAATTTCAATGTCTACACCTGATGGTAAGTCAAGCTTAGTTAAAGCATCAACTGTTTTAGGTGTTGGATTCACAATGTCAACTAGACGTTTGTGTGTACGCATTTCAAATTGCTCACGTGAATCTTTGTATTTATGTGGTGAACGAATAATTGTGTATAATTTACGTTCAGTAGGTAGCGGGATCGGACCTGAAACAGTTGCCCCAGTTCTTTTTGCCGTTTCTACGATTTTGTCAGCAGATTGATCAAGCACACGGTGTTCATATGCTTTCAAACGAATACGAATCTTTTGTTTTGCCATGATTTTCCCTCCTTCGCTTATTTAAGAAATAAACCTAGCTCCACGAAAATTTAACCAACTCACCCTCCATGGCAATGCATCCGGGTGTGTCGCAACCTCTCGCTTCAACGCCTTGGATCTGAAGTTGCCGCTCTCTATGCACTGCAATTATGCTCGCACACAAAGAGAATGCCTCTCGCAGACACTTTTACAAGTATACAGACAATCCATATAAATTTCAAGTGTTTTTAGATTTATTTTCCAAAAAAGTTGTATCTTTTTTACTTATCCTTTTGTCGCCTTACATACTTGGTATTTTATTGATAGATCAAGCTTCTATATATAAATCTAGGAATTGATAATCGAGTTTCTTCTATATTAATATACTTCATTTTTTAACCTTTTTCTATAAGTGACCTATTCACTGCTTACTCGTTTGTCTTTCTAATCAGTTTGCCTTTTCAGCACTCAGATCATCAATCTAGATTATCAATGAAGTAATAGTATTTTATAATCAGATTCAGTTCATAAAGGATTTTCTTATATTTCAACATAAAAAAAAGCGCAACTTCGAGAGAGACTCTCAAAGTTGCGCTTGAAATTTTATAAGGGTTGTTTAGTTAAGAATAAGATTATTCTATAACTTTAGTTACAACGCCAGCTCCTACAGTACGGCCACCTTCACGGATAGTGAATTTAGTTCCGTCTTCAACAGCGATTGGTGCAATAAGGCTAACTGTCATAGTAGTGTTGTCGCCAGGCATAACCATTTCAGTACCTTCGTTCAATTCGATTACTCCAGTAACATCAGTTGTACGGAAGAAGAATTGAGGACGGTAGTTTGAGAAGAATGGAGTGTGACGTCCACCCTCTTCTTTTGAAAGAACATATACTTCTGCATCAAATTTAGTATGCGGAGTAATTGAACCTGGTTTAGCTAGAACTTGTCCACGCTCGATGTCATCACGTGACATACCACGTAAAAGAGCTCCAATGTTATCTCCCGCTTCAGCGTAGTCTAACAATTTACGGAACATTTCAACACCAGTTACAGTTGTTTTAGCAGTATCTTTGATACCGATAACTTCAACTTCGTCTCCAACTGATACTTGACCAGCTTCAACACGACCAGTTGCAACCGTACCACGACCAGTGATTGAGAATACGTCCTCAACTGGCATCATGAATGGTTTGTCTGAGCTGCGTTCTGGAGCTGGGATGTAGTTATCAACTTCATCCATTAAGTCTAGAATTTTTTGCTCGTAAGCTTCGTCGCCTTCTAGAGCTTTAAGTGCAGATCCAGCAACTACAGGAATGTCGTCACCTGGGAATTCGTATTCTGATAATAGATCACGAACTTCCATTTCAACTAATTCTAGTAATTCTTCATCATCGACCATATCAACTTTGTTTAGGAAAACAACGATGTATGGAACACCTACTTGACGTGAAAGCAAGATGTGCTCACGAGTTTGAGGCATTGGGCCGTCAGCAGCAGAAACTACCAAGATAGCTCCGTCCATTTGAGCAGCACCAGTGATCATGTTTTTAACGTAGTCCGCGTGTCCTGGGCAGTCCACGTGAGCGTAGTGACGAGTGTCAGTTTCGTACTCAACGTGAGAAGTAGAGATTGTGATTCCACGTTCTTTTTCTTCTGCAGCGCCATCGATTGAATCGTAAGCTTGTGCTTCTGCATAACCTTTTTTAGATAATACAGTAGTGATTGCAGCAGTTAAAGTTGTTTTACCGTGGTCAACGTGTCCGATAGTACCAATGTTCATGTGTTGTTTTGAACGGTCAAATTTTTGTTTAGCCATTTTAAACATTTCCTCCTTAGGTTGTGTTCGTTTAATTGGAATAAAAACTCAGTTTCCATTCCATTATATCACAGTTAATTATACCGGCTTGCTGGCTATTAATCAATTATTTTAAGCGAAACCGCAGAAAAATTATTCTGCGTCAGATCCGCCGTTTTTCTTGATAATTTCTTCAGCAATGCTCTTAGGCACTTGATCGTAATGATCAAATTGCATTGTAAATGTTCCGCGACCTTGAGTTGCAGAACGTAGAGTTGTTGCATAACCAAACATCTCTGACAATGGAATTGTACCTCTGATTACCATAGTGTTGCCGCGTTGTTCTGAACCTTCGATGTTACCTCTACGAGCAGAGATGTGACCCATGATATCACCCATGTAGTCTTCTGGTACTGTAACTTCTACAGCCATCATCGGTTCAAGAATAACAGCACCTGCTTTTTTAGCAGCATTTTTCAATGCAAGTGAAGCAGCTACTTTAAATGCCGTTTCATTTGAGTCGACATCGTGGTAAGAACCATCGTAAAGTTTAGCTTTAACATCCACTAATGGATAACCAGCTAATACTCCGTTTTCTAGAGAAGCTTCTAGTCCAGCTTTTACTGCAGGAATGTATTCACGTGGAACAACCCCACCAACGATAGCATCTTCAAATTCGAAACCTGCTCCTTCTTCGTTTGGTGTAAATTCGACCCATACGTGACCGTATTGTCCTTTACCACCAGACTGACGAACAAATTTACCTTCTGATTGTACTTGTTTAGTGAATGTTTCACGGTAAGATACTTGAGGAGCTCCTACGTTAGCTTCAACTTTGAATTCACGTTTCATACGATCAACGATGATATCTAAGTGCAATTCACCCATTCCGGCAATTAAAGTCTCACCAGTTTCGTGGTCAGTTTCAGCACGGAAAGTAGGATCTTCTTCAGCTAGTTTTTGCAGTGCAATACTCATTTTATCTTGGTCTGCTTTTGATTTAGGCTCAATTGCAACTTGGATAACTGGTTCAGGGAATTCCATTGATTCAAGGATTACCGGGCTGTCCATGGCACATAGTGTGTCACCAGTTGTTGTATCTTTCAATCCAACAGCAGCTGCGATATCACCAGAGAATACTTCTGGAATCTCTTCACGAGAGTTTGCGTGCATTTGCAGAATACGACCTACACGTTCACGCGAGTCTTTTGTTGCATTCAAGATGTATGATCCAGACTCAAGCGTTCCAGAGTATACACGGAAGAATGTCAGACGTCCAACATAAGGGTCAGTCGCAACTTTAAATGCTAATGCAGCAAATGGATTCTCATCTCCTGCAGAACGAGTGATGATTTCATCTGCATTGTCTTTAGTGTGTCCCTGGATTGCAGGTACATCAAGTGGAGACGGCAGATAATCAACAACTGCATCAAGAAGTAATTGAACACCTTTGTTCTTGAAGGCAGAACCAACAAGTACAGGGTAGAATTCAACACTCAATGTTGCTTTACGGATACCTTCTTTTAGTTGCTCTTGAGAGATTTCTTCTCCTTCAAGGTATTGCATCATTAGATCTTCATCCATTTCAGCAACAGCTTCAACTAATTTAGTGTGCCATTCATCAGCTAATTCTTGGTAATCTGCTGGAATCTCTTCTTCTGTGATTTCAGTTCCCAAGTCATTACCATACATGAAAGCTTTCATTTTAACTAAGTCGATGATTCCAACGAAGTCATCTTCTGAACCGATCGGTAATTGGATCGGATGAGCGTTAGCTTGTAAGCGGTCATGTAAAGTGTGGTTAGCGTTAAGGAAGTCAGCACCTAATTTGTCTTGTTTGTTAACAAAAACAATACGAGGTACACCATAAGTTGTAGCTTGACGCCAAACTGTTTCTGTCTGAGGTTCTACACCAGATTGTGCATCAAGTACTGCAACAGCTCCATCTAATACACGTAATGAACGTTCTACCTCAACGGTAAAATCCACGTGTCCAGGTGTATCGATGATGTTTACTCGGTGGTTATTCCACTGAGCAGTTGTTGCCGCAGATGTAATCGTGATTCCACGTTCTTGTTCCTGTTCCATCCAGTCCATTTGTGAAGCACCTTCGTGCGTTTCACCAATTTTGTGGATACGTCCAGTATAATAAAGAATACGTTCAGTAGTAGTCGTTTTACCCGCATCGATGTGGGCCATGATACCAATGTTACGTGTTCTTTTTAGAGGGAACTTTCTTTTAGCCACTTGTCTCTACACCTCTCTATGATTATTTCGGTCCATACAGATGTATGAATCGTCAGGGTTGTTGATAACAGCATAAAAGAATGAATCAGCAGAGGATGTTTCTACAATCAAATAGAAACAAACGCTTCTGATCACATTCCTTAAGTTGATTACCAGCGATAGTGAGCGAATGCTTTGTTGGCTTCAGCCATACGGTGCATTTCTTCACGTTTACGTACAGATGCACCAGTGTTGTTAGCCGCATCCATAATTTCTTTAGCTAGACGGTCTTCCATGGTTTTTTCACCACGTAGACGAGCATAACTTACTAACCAGCGCAATGCTAGAGTCGTACGACGATCAGGACGCACCTCTACTGGTACTTGGTAGTTAGAACCCCCAACACGGCGAGCTTTAACTTCAAGAACTGGCATGATGTTTTTAAGCGCTTGTTCAAACACTTCAATTGGATCATTTCCAGTTTGTTCTTTAATTGAATCAAATGCATCATATAAGATTGTAGATGCTTTTCCACGTTTTCCGTCAACCATCAAGCGGTTGATCAAACGAGAAACCAATTTAGAATTGTAAATCGGATCTGGTAAAACGTCACGTTTTGTAACAGGACCTTTACGAGGCATGTAAATTCCTCCTTTCACAGGGAATTGTTTCAAAGTTTATTTTTTCATTCAGCTAGCTTTAGCTAGGTTTTTTAGTACCGTATTTAGAACGGCCTTGTTTACGATCAGTAACGCCAGCAGTATCTAACGCACCACGTACGATGTGGTAACGAACTCCCGGTAAATCTTTCACACGTCCACCACGAAGCAAGACAACACTGTGTTCTTGCAGGTTGTGTCCTTCTCCTGGGATGTATGCAGTTACTTCGATCATGTTTGATAAACGAACACGTGCATATTTACGTAACGCAGAGTTAGGTTTTTTAGGAGTCATTGTCCCTACACGAGTACAAACACCACGTTTTTGTGGAGAGTATACAGTTGTTTGTTTACGTTTTTGAGTGTTGTAACCTCTGTTCAATGCTGGTGATTCTGATTTCTCAACTTTTGATTTACGAGGTTTACGGATCAATTGATTAATAGTAGGCATCTTTTTGTTTCCTCCTTCCGTATTTTGTTGTATTTATTGGTTTTTCTAGACCCACACATCCAGGTGGTTCATCTTTAGGCAAAAGAAAGGATCGCTTCTGCAAGCGACTCTATTTACCTTTTATAACAACTTCCCCTTGCGGTTCTGCTCTTATAAACGTCCACCCGCTATCTGCGGTAGATTAATGGCTCTTGTATTCCAGTCAGAACGACTGTTGACTCTAGTGAGCTTAACGATCTAGAACAGGAATCTGTACACAAAAGCACCTATAGCATAGTACCACGTCTAATCAGGAGTGTCAACATTCCTCACAAAACTTTTTTATAAAAAGATGAACCTGAGCAGAACAGTTGCCCGCTCTGCTCAGCCATCTATTTTTAATGCTTTATCTCTTTATTAATTTTCTGTTGATGGTGTTACTTCGTCATTGATACTGTAAACATTCTCGCTGACTACTCCAACACTTTTCGGCTTCATTTTGTTATAGACCTGCATACCTGTTCCGGCTGGAATAGATTTACCGATAATAACATTTTCTTTCAATCCGATCAGCTGATCGTTCTTACCGCGGATCGCAGCATCTGTCAGTACTCGAGTCGTTTCTTGGAATGAAGCAGCAGATAAGAAACTGTTCGTTTCTAATGATGCTTTTGTAATTCCCAGAAGAACTGGTCGAGCTGTTGCTGGCAGGCCGCCAGACATTAGAGTAGAAACATTTTGCTCTTTAAAGTCGTGGATGTCCATCAGACTTCCTGGAAGAATGCTTGTGTCACCTGGGTCAAGAATACGGACTTTGCGCAGCATTTGACGAACCATTACTTCGATATGCTTATCGCCGATTTCTACCCCTTGGCTTCGGTATGCATACTGCACTTCTTGAAGCATGTAGTTTTGAAGTTTGATGACGTTACTTACAGACAGCAATTCTTTCGGATCAATAGACCCTTCATTGAAAGCATCTCCACGTTCGATAAAGCTTCCGACTTTAACACGTAAGCGAGCATTGATAGGAAGTGTATAGGTACGTGTATCTGTTGCACCTTTTACGACAATATCTTTTGTACGCTCAGCAGGTGTTTCATCGATTGATACGATTTCTCCGGCAACTTCAGAGATCATTGCTTGCCCTTTAGGGTGACGAGCTTCGAAGATCTCTTGTACACGAGGAAGACCTTGTGTAATATCGTCTCCGGCAACCCCACCCGTATGGAATGTACGCATGGTCAACTGAGTACCAGGTTCTCCGATTGATTGAGCTGCAATGGTACCAACAGCTTCTCCGACTTCAACTTCGCGACCAGTCGCCAAGTTTCGGCCGTAACATTTCTTACATACACCGTGGTTGGTGTTACAGTTGAATACGGAGCGAATCGTGATTTCTTCAATCCCCGCTTCAATAATTTCTTTAGCAATATCTTCAGTGATCAAGGCATTTTCTGCAACGATTACAGCTGCTGTTTCTGGATGCTTAACTGTTTTACGTGCATAACGTCCGATGATACGGTCTTCAAACGGTTCGATTTCTTCGTTGCCGTCTTTGATTGCTGAAACCAGCAGTCCACGTTTCGTTCCACAATCTTCTTCGCGAATGATAACATCTTGTGCAACGTCTACCAGACGACGAGTCAAGTAACCTGAATCGGCTGTTTTAAGGGCCGTATCTGTCATTCCTTTACGGGCACCGTGAGTAGAGATAAACATCTCTAGTACGGATAGTCCTTCACGGAAGTTGGAAGTGATCGGCAATTCCATGATACGTCCACTTGGAGCGGCCATCAATCCACGCATACCTGCAAGCTGCGTAAAGTTTGAGATGTTACCACGAGCTCCAGAGTCACTCATCATGAAGATATTGTTTTGTGCATCTAGTGAAGTCATCAGATGTTCTTGGATGACGTCTTTTGTCTTCGTCCAGACATCGATTACTGCTGTATAACGTTCTTCTTCAGTAATCAGACCACGTCTGTGGGAAGCGTTGATACGGTCAACTTGTTGATGCGCTTTATCCAGGATTTCTTCTTTTTCTTTCAAGTTAGAAATATCTGCAATCCCTACTGTAATCCCAGATTTAGTTGAGTACTTGTAACCCAAGTTTTTCATTAAATCCAGCATTTTAGATGTTTCAGTTACATGGAATCGTTTAAAGACTTCCGCAATAACATTTCCTAAGTTTTTCTTCTTGAACGGCTGGATGGTTTCCATTTCTTTAATATGAGCCGGAATATCTGTTCCGTAAGCTACGAAATACTTATCTGGAGTTTGTTTTTCAAGGTTCACTTGAGTTGGTTCATTTAAATATGGGAATTCAGCCGGCATAATTTCGTTAAAAATCAATTTCCCAACTGTTGTGATCAGATATTTATCTTTTTGCCATTCAGTAAATGGTTTGTTTGATAAAGCTGATGCATGAATTCCTACACGTGAATGCAAGTGAACATAGCCGCTTTGGTAAGCTTGGATTGCTTCTGAAGTGCTTGAGAAGATCATGCCTTCTCCTTCACGTCCAGCTTCTTCCATTGTCAGGTAATAGTTCCCTAAAACCATATCTTGAGATGGTGTAACAACTGGTTTACCATCTTTAGGGTTCAAGATGTTTTGTGCACCCAGCATCAAGATACGTGCTTCTGCTTGCGCTTCGTCACTTAGTGGAACGTGGACCGCCATTTGGTCCCCATCGAAATCGGCATTGTACGCTTCACAGACTAGCGGGTGAAGACGAATTGCTTTCCCTTCAACTAGGATAGGCTCAAATGCTTGGATCCCCAAACGGTGTAATGTAGGTGCTCGGTTAAGAAGTACCGGGTGTTCACGGATAACGTCTTCTAGAACTCCCCAAATCTCTTCATCCATGCGCTCTACTTTGCGTTTTGCGTTTTTGATGTTATTGGCAATGTCTCTTGCTACAAGTTCTCTCATAACGAAAGGCTTGAATAGTTCGATGGCCATTTCTTTTGGAAGACCGCATTGATACATTTTCAGTGTCGGTCCAACTACGATAACGGAACGTCCTGAGTAGTCAACACGTTTACCCAGCAAGTTCTGACGGAAACGACCTTGTTTCCCTTTCAGCATGTGAGAAAGTGATTTTAACGGACGGTTACCTGGTCCTGTAACAGCACGACCGCGGCGACCATTGTCTACTAATGCGTCTACCGCTTCTTGCAGCATACGTTTTTCGTTTTGAACGATGATATGCGGTGCATTTAAGTCTAGTAAACGTTTCAGACGGTTGTTACGGTTGATGACACGTCTGTATAAGTCATTCAAGTCACTTGTTGCAAAACGTCCGCCTTCTAATTGAACCATTGGTCTAAGTTCAGGAGGAATAACCGGCACAACGTCCATGACCATCCATGAAGGATTGTTTCCAGAGTTGCGGAACGCTTCAAGGATATCTAAACGACGAACGGCTCTTGTACGTTTTTGTCCAGTAGCGGATTGTAACAATTCTTTTAATTCTGCTACTTCTTCTTCTAAGTCAACATCATTGAGTAATGTCTTGATAGCTTCTGCTCCGATTTCAGCGCGGAAGTTATTGCCATACTGTGCACGACGTTCGCGGTATTCGCGTTCTGTCATAAGCTGTTTCTTCTCAAGAGGTGTATCTCCCGCATCTGTTACAACGTAAGAAGCGAAGTAGATGATTTCTTCTAGTGCACGCGGGCTCATGTCTAAGACAAGTCCCATACGGCTTGGAATACCTTTGAAGTACCAGATATGTGTAACTGGTGCAGCTAATTCCAAGTGACCCATACGTTCACGACGAACTTTTGATTTAGTCACTTCTACGCCACAGCGGTCACAAACGATCCCTTTATAGTGAACACGTTTGTATTTTCCGCATGAACATTCATAATCTTTTGTTGGTCCAAAGATTCTTTCGCAGAACAGTCCGTCTTTTTCTGGTTTTAAAGTACGGTAATTAATGGTTTCTGGTTTCTTAACTTCTCCAAATGACCAGCTGCGGATTTTATCCGGTGAAGCTAAGCCGATTTGAATACTTTCAAAATTATTTACATCGATCAAAGGGGCTACCTCCCTTTAGTTAGATTGTCGAGCTGCCCTAAAGCTCCCACACAAGGCAGAACTGAGCAGTCTAGAGAAATGGATTTACATAAAAGTCTATCCGGATTTCTCTTGACTGTTCAGCTTGCGTTGCATGCTGATTGTTTGTTTCAGTAAGGTCTATGCTTACTCTGTGTCTTGATCTTGTACTTCAATCAACGCTGCTTCTTCTGTGCGCTGTCTTGCTTCCTCAGCACGTTTCAAGTCTTGTTCCTTTTTCATTTCTTCTAAAGAATCGACATTGCCATAGTCATCATCTTCATCTGTATCTTGAAGATCGATCGGCATGCTTTCTTTATCCAGAACTTTAAGGTCTAATCCTAGTGACTGTAGTTCTTTCACTAATACTCGGAAGGATTCTGGTACACCAGGACGTGGAATCGGCTCACCTTTAACGATCGCTTCGTATGTTTTCACACGACCTACGACGTCATCTGACTTGTATGTCAAGATTTCTTGCAAGGTATAAGCAGCACCGTATGCTTCCAGTGCCCAAACTTCCATCTCTCCAAAACGTTGTCCACCGAACTGAGCTTTACCACCCAGCGGCTGTTGCGTTACTAGAGAGTAAGGACCTGTTGAGCGAGCATGCAGTTTGTCATCGACCATGTGGGCAAGTTTGATATAGTACATAACCCCTACGGATACTTTGTTATCAAACGGCTCACCTGTACGGCCATCATATAAAACTGTCTTGGCATCGTCGTCCATTCCTGCTTCTTTGATGGTTTCCCAGATATCTTCTTCATGCGCTCCATCGAATACTGGTGTAGCGATGTGGATACCTAATTTGCGGGCAGCCATTCCCATATGCAACTCAATAACTTGTCCGATATTCATACGTGATGGTACACCCAGCGGGTTCAACATGATATCGACTGGCGTTCCGTCCGGCATAAACGGCATGTCTTCTTCCGGAAGGATCAAAGAGACAACCCCTTTGTTTCCGTGACGTCCGGCCATTTTATCCCCAACGTTGATTTTACGTTTTTGAACAACGAATACACGAACCAGGAAGTTTACCCCTGGAGATAACTCGTCGCCTGCTTCACGCGTAAAGATCTTAACGTCGTGTACGATTCCGCCGCCGCCGTGTGGTACGCGTAGAGAAGTGTCACGTACTTCACGTGCTTTTTCTCCAAAGATTGCATGCAGCAGTTTTTCTTCTGCAGACAATTCTGATACACCTTTTGGCGTTACTTTACCAACTAGGATGTCGCCATCTTGAACTTCTGCACCGACACGGATAATTCCGCGGTCGTCCAAATGTTTTAATGCGTCTTCCCCTACGTTAGGCAATTCACGGGTGATTTCTTCAGGTCCTAGTTTCGTGTCGCGTGCTTCAGATTCAAATTCTTCAATATGAATAGAGGTATACACGTCATCTTTAACTAGACGTTCGCTCATGATGATGGCATCTTCAAAGTTATAACCGTCAAAAGTTGTAAAGGCGATCAGCGGGTTGCGGCCTAATGCCATTTCTCCGTTTTCCATAGACGGTCCATCAGCAAGGATGTCCCCTTTGTCTACTTTTTCGTCTTTGCTGACTAATGCACGCTGGTTATATGAAGTACCGGCATTTGAACGTTTGAATTTAGCAATGTTGTATTGATCCAAGGTTCCGTCTTCTCTGCGGACACGAACTTGTTTTGCATCAACGTATTCTACAACTCCATCATGTTTTGCAATGATTGCAGCTCCAGAGTCACGCGCAGCAAGGTGTTCGATACCTGTTCCGACTAATGGTGCTTCCGGCTGCATCAACGGTACAGCTTGTCGCTGCATGTTGGCACCCATCAAGGCACGGTTCGAGTCATCGTTTTCTAAAAAAGGAATACTTGCAGTCGCTACAGAAACAACTTGTTTAGGAGAAACGTCCATGTAGTCAACTTTCGCTACATCGATCTCTTCGTTATTGTTTTTTGTACGCGCAAGCACGATATCATTTGTAAATGTACCGTCTGGATTAAGCGGGGCATTCGCTTGTGCAACGACATATAGATCCTCTTCGTCAGCAGTCAGATAGCTGATCTCATCTGTTACACGCAAGTTTTCACGATCTACTTTACGGTAAGGTGTTTCAATGAATCCATATTCATTGATCTTAGCGTAGGTAGACAAACTGTTGATCAATCCGATATTCGGTCCCTCAGGCGTTTCGATCGGGCACATACGGCCATAGTGAGAATAGTGAACATCTCGAACTTCATATCCAGCACGATCACGAGTCAAACCACCGGGTCCAAGTGCAGATAGACGACGTTTATGCGTCAACTCACCCAGCGGGTTTGTCTGATCCATGAATTGCGATAGTTGCGATGAACCAAAGAATTCTTTGATTGATGCAACAACTGGACGAATATTGACAAGTTGTTGAGGTGTAGTTGTTGACGTATCCTGGATAGACATACGTTCACGAACGACACGTTCCATACGGGAAAGACCAATACGGAATTGATTTTGCAGCAACTCGCCAACTGAACGAATACGACGATTACCCAAGTGATCGATATCATCTGTTTCGCCGATACCTTCTTGAAGGTTAAAGAAGTAGCTCATTGAAGCGATCATATCTGCCGGAAGTATATATTTCACTTCACGGTCTGGAGTGGCATTACCAATCACGTTGACAATACGATCTGAATCAGATGGAGCGTATACTTTAATGACTTGCAAGTCGATTGGTTCAGGAACAACCCCTTCATCTGAAGGGTGAATCGTGATGCCGCCTAGACCGTTGTCTAGATGAGGACCTAAATGATCCATTACGTCTCGTGTAACTTCTGTTCCTTCTTTTGCCAACAATTCTCCTGTTTCCGGGTCAACCAGTGTTTCAGCTAATGTTAATCCCATCAAACGGATTTTCAAATCTAGTTTTTTGTTGATTTTATAGCGGCCGACGCGTGCTAAGTCATAACGCTTAGGATCAAAGAAACGAGTCGTTAACAGACTTCTTGAAGAATCTGCTGTTTTCGGCTCGCCCGGACGCAGACGTTCGTAAACGTCTTTCAGCGCTTCTTCTACACGAGAGTCCGCAGTATTTTTGTGGATATCTTTTTCAAGGGTTGCTCTTAAGCTTTCATTTGCACCAAACAATTCAAGAATTTCATCGTCTGATCCAAAGCCCAATGCACGAACAAGTACACTTAACGGAATTTTACGCGTACGGTCAATACGTACGTTTGAAAGACCTTTTGAGTCTGTTTCATATTCCAACCAAGCTCCGCGGTTCGGGATTACTGTAGAACCGAAACCTTCCATACCATTTTTTTCAACTTTAGGGCTGAAATAAACACCAGGTGAACGGACTAGCTGAGAAACGATAACACGTTCAGCACCATTGATAATGAAGGTACCTTGTTCAGTCATCAGAGGGAAGTCTCCAAAGAACACTTCTTGCTCTTTCACTTCTCCTGTTTCTTTGTTGATTAAACGCAATTTTACATATAATGGTGCAGAGTAGTTTGCATCATGTTGTCTTGCTTCGTCAACAGTATATTTAGGTTCTTGCAATTGGTAGTCTGTAAACTCCAGAGAAAGATTTCCAGAAAAGTCCTCAATCGGAGAAATGTCTTTAAACATATCTCTAAGTCCATCTTCTAAAAACCATGTATATGAATTTGTTTGTATCTCTGTCAAATTCGGGAGTTCCAGCACTTCGTTGATTCGTGAATAACTTCTTCTTACACGGTGTTTACCGTAGTTCACATTATGGCCTGCCAACCTTTTTCACCCCTCGTTAATATTCAATGTATGGATCCGCTCGTTTTATCCGATCATCAACATTACGTTTAGATTACAATTATGACATTTCGTTTAAACCGCAACCTATTTTGCTGTTTTAGACCAAAAAAAATACAAAAGATTAGTGAAAAATCGACTGATTCATTCTCACATTCTTTTGTTTATCCTTCAGAATCCCGTACGGACAATATTTCGCACAGTTTTCCATTACATACATTGTTTAGCGTCTACTTAGTTTACACTAGAAGAAAAAGCATGTCAAGAGATTCTGAAACTTTTCTCCGACATACTTTTCTATCTCATTTATTGTGCTTTTTTTGATTGAAGAATCCAGTATCCTCTATCCAATGCAATCCGTTCTACATTTCCGAATACGGATTCCATTTTCTTCTGTGCACTGGGCGCTCCTTGCTTTTTCTGAATTACAATCGTTAGTAAGCCGCCGGGTTTCAAATAATCAACAGCCTCTTCCAAAATACGATGGACTGTCTGCTTGCCCGCTCTGATTGGAGGATTTGAAAAAATCCCAGCAAAGGCTTTATGCTGAACAGCTTCATATAGAGACGAAGGATAGATAGAAACATTGCTGACGGCATTGTCCGCTGCATTTTTTCTCGCTAATCCGATGGCCCGTTCATTGATATCGACCATTTCGACTGTCCGTTTTGGATCCAGCTTTGCCAATGTCAGCCCAATCGGTCCATAGCCGCAGCCGACATCCAGCAGGGGACCTTCCGGAAAAACCGTTAGATCTGCTGCATTCAATAAAACTGTTGAACCGTAGTCCACCTTCTCTTTCGAAAATACGCCAGAGTCTGTAGTGAATGTAAAATCCATTCCTCTTAGTTCTGCTGACCATGATTGCTGCTGACTTTTGGACTGCGGAGTGTTTGTATAATAGTGATCGCTCATAAATGTTATACCATCTTTCTAGGATCAGTGTAGTGATCAAAGTCTGTTTCGGAAAGTACCCCTGCAGACATCACCACTTCTTTTAATGTTTTTTCTTCTTCGTAAGCCTGTTTCGCTAACCGACTGGCTTTATCATATCCAATAACAGGTGTCAGTGCTGTTACCAGCATCAGCGACTGATCAACGTAATGCTGCATCCGGCTTTCGTTTGCCTGCAGATCGGTTAAGCAGCGCTGGTTGAAACTTTCAAGACCATCCGCCAGCAGTGTAATGGACTGAATCACATTATAAATAATGACTGGCATATAGACATTCAATTCAAAATTGCCTTGCGATGCAGCAATTCCGATTGCGGTATCATTCCCCATGACCTGTACACAGACCATAGTCAATGCTTCCGCTTGTGTGGGATTTACTTTTCCCGGCATGATCGAACTACCCGGTTCGTTAGCTGGAATCGTAATTTCTGCAAACCCTGTTCGAGGTCCGCTGGCCAGCCATCTAATATCGTTGGCCATCTTCATGGCATTCGCAGCCAGCGACTTCAATGCCCCGTGAAAGTATACAAAAGAATCTTTGCTGGATAAACCATGAAATTTATTTTCTTTCTGAGTAAAAGGCTCTTTCGTCCAGCGGTTCATTTTCTGAATCGCCCGCTCTGAAAACTCCGAAGCTGCATTTAACCCTGTACCAACTGCCGTACCGCCTAATGGCAAGGCATAAAGAGACTCCAGTGCAGTGCGCAGCATATACTGGTTTTGTTGAATCATTCCCAACCAACCATCAATTTCCTGTCCAAAGGTCAATGGCGTAGCATCCTGAAGATGGGTCCGCCCAATTTTAATGGTGTCCTTATACCGATCTTTCAATTCAATCAGTGTCTCTTCTACTTTTGCTAGTACGGGCAGCAATCTCTCATTCACTTTTAAAATTGCAGCGATCTGCATCGCCGTCGGGAAAGTGTCGTTTGAACTTTGTCCTTTATTCACATCATCATTAGGATGGATCCAGTTGTCCGGCTGCCCCTGTTCTTCGTTTGCGATGTGAGCAATCACTTCGTTCAAATTCATATTAGTCTGTGTTCCGCTGCCGGTCTGCCAGACAGATAATGGAAACTCAGTATTTAATATCCCCCATAGCAACTCATCGCATACTCCAGAAATAGCTTCTGCTTTCTCTTCCTCTAAAAGATCCAGTTCTGCATTTGTCAGCGCTGCTGCTTTTTTGATTAAGCTCAAGGCTTGGATAACTTCAGTCGGCATCTTCTCTTGTCCGATCGGAAAATTTTCTAAACTTCTCTGCGTTTGCGCGCCCCATTTTTTAGAAGCGTCAATCCGGACAGTTCCCATAGCATCTGATTCGATTCTTTCTTTCATTATTTGCACACTTTCTAAGTTGGTAGTCTTTTTATTCGTCTCATCTGTTTTTTCATCAATACTTGACTGAAAATAATTTATTTTATTTTCATGATCCTTATTCATTTTACCGTATTGCTTAAAAATATCAAAAAATATCCTAAAAAAATCTTACTAATAAAAAAAGAGGTGCTCAAGCACCCCTTTAAAAGATTTTATTTAAAGTTCAGAGTCGAATACTTCTTCCCTTGGAAGGATCTGGTTCAAAATCACTCCGGTAATGGCACTAAGAGCTGTTCCAGAAAGCGTTACTACGCCTGCCAGGTCAAATACCGCTCCGCCCAACCCTATGACGAGCATGGAGCTGGCAATGATCAGATTCCGCGACTGATTGAAGTCAACTTTGTCTTCGATCATGACTTTCAATCCATTGCTGGCAATAACACCGTAAAGCAGGATCGACATACCGCCTAGGACCGCATTAGGCACTGTAGAGATCAATGCGGTGAATTTCCCTAGGAAACTCAACCCAATCGCAATAAATGCGGCATTTCTAATGACTGAGACAGAAGCGATACGGGTAATGCCGATAACCCCAGTGTTTTCACCATAGGTAGTATTTGCCGGTCCACCGAAAAATGCTGAAACGGCCGTCGCTGCTCCATCGCCAATCAACGTTCTAGACAGTCCCGGATTTTTTAAGAATGGTCGATCTACGATTTTTCCTAAAACAGTGTGGTCTCCAATATGCTCTGATATCGTCACTAAAGCAATCGGCAGGATCGCCCAAGTTTCAGGCCCTAAATAAAAATCATAAGAATTAAAATGTTCTGTTTGAAACGGCAGGTAAAGTTCAGGTAGCGCCAGCCAGTTTGCTTCTAAAACCGGTGTGAAATCTACGATTCCAAGAAGCAAGGCAATCAGGTATCCAGCGACAATCCCCGTTAAAAACGGAATGACTTTGAACAACCCTTTTGCTTTGGTATTAATAAACGCCGTAATTAAGAACGTTGCTACGGCTACGATGACATTCCGCCAGTCGCCATCTGCTACTAATCCCGCGTTTTGCACTGCATTCCCTGCCAATCCAAGACCAATTACCATAATCATCGGACCGATGACAATCGGCGGCAGCAGTTTATCAATCCAGCTTGTTCCCACTACTTTTACCACACCTGAAACAATGATATACAGCAGTCCAACCAGCACAACGCCGGTTTGAGCTGCGCTGATATCACCACCCATTTGCTCAATGGCAATCTGCATGGCTGCAATATATGCAAAAGAAGAACCTAGATAAACGGGTACTTTTGCTTTCGTCGCAATCTGATAGATCAGCGTACCTACTCCACTTGCTAACAACGCAACAGAGACAGGAAGCCCTAATAAGATCGGCACCAAGATCGTTGCACCAAACATTGCAAACACATGCTGCAAGCTTAAAAACAATCCGGTCGCTAATGCCGGTTTATCCTCCACATCTAATATCAATGGTTGTTTGTGTACTGCCATAGTTGATCTCCCTTTCTGGTTTTAAGTGATTTTCTGTATTTTGCGCAAAAAAATACCCTTTGCTTTTTAAGCAAAAGGACCTTAAAATCAGATGGATATCTTTTTCTCCTTCACCAAACTTCTTACTCTTCACCTTTTTATACTAGGCGTCGTCAGAAACTTCATCTAAAGAGAAAATGATTATGTAGCGCTTCTCCATCCTTTTTTACCTCACAGGATAAAATTTAAAGGAATTTTGCTTTTGTAATTGTAGCAATTTCTGCAGGAAGTTGCAACTGTAAATTACAAAAAAACGCTCTGAGTATCCTCAGAACGTTTTTCTTCAAAAGCCGCTGATCATTTCTTTCGGCTTCTTTCTATATTATCTCTAGCTGATATATTCAGTACTAACCCGACAGCAGCCGACAAGATCAACATACTGGATCCTCCGTAACTTAATAACGGAAACGTCATACCAGAGATCGGCATCAATCCGACAACACCGCCGACATTGATCGCTGCTTGAATTAGAAACAGTGTTGCAATTCCAATACACATCATGGATTCGAAACTTTTCTTCGAGCGGATTCCGATTAAATACATACGAGAAATAATTAGTGTCGAAAGAATCAGAACAAGCAAGATTCCAAACAAGCCTAACTCTTCCCCTGTAATCGACAGGATGAAATCCGTATAGGGCTCTGGCAAATATCCTGTCTTCTGTACGCTATTGCCGATTCCTACTCCAAACAGCCCTCCCCGACTCAAAGCATAATAAGATTGCACTAGTTGCAACCCGGCGCCTTCAGCCAATGCAAAAGGATCCCAAAACGCCAAGAACCGCTGATACTGATAATGCGGAAGGAAAGGCAAGTGTTCTCCGTAAGTTCGGACCAGTAATAATATTCCCGAAACAACTGCTGCTCCAATAGCACTGATCTTTAATCCGAATTTAGCTGAAACTCCACTGGCCATAAGCAGCACACAGCTGACCGCCGAGATCACAATCGCTGCCCCAGTATCCGGCTGGATAAAAATCAGTGCAACAATAAAGCCGACCAATAAACCAGGCGCTAATATAGAATTTAAAAATTCGTTTGTAATGACCTTTTGTCTTTTAGACAGCATGTATGATAAATACCAAATGACGACCAGCTTGGCAAATTCAGCAGGTTGGATATTGAATAGAGGGGTTTCGATCCAACCTTTTGCACCATTGATCTCTCTCCCGAAAAACAGGAGAACCAATAATGTAAAAGCCGTTCCGATCGTCACCAGCATAACTAACCTTTTCTTTTTCAATACCCTGAAAGGGAACAAGAATCCCAAGAACGCTAGAATCATGCCGATCGTTACAAATATCGATTGACGAATCAAGTAATACTGGGGATCATCAAAATCTTGAAGCGCCACATAACTGCTGGCACTATATACCATAACCACACTGAATAAAGACAAAATCAAATAAGGAATAGCAAGGTATTTATCTGCATGTTTGATTCTTTCTTTAACCATTCTCGGCTTCCTCTCCTTTATCCGTTATTTTACCGACCAGCCTTTACGCACCCGGATAGAAGTCTTCTCCATCTCCAGAGAAGAAGTACGATTTATGGTGATAACGCATGGACATGATCAAGCCGATTCCCATCATGTTTCCTAAAAGAGAGGATCCACCTTGAGAAATAAACGGCAGTGGAATTCCTGTCATAGGAAGCAAGCCAATACTCATACCGATATTTTCTAAAACGTGGAAGGCGATCATCATAATGACACCTGTCGCAATATAAGCATAAAATTCATTTTTAGTATCATAAACGATTTTTACCATATGATAAATTAAAACAAAATAGATGAAGATCAAAAAAGCTCCACCGATAAATCCAAAATTTTCTCCTATAGTTGAAAAAATCATATCAGATTCTCTAACCGGGATGTGGACTTCAGTAGTACCAAGACCTTTACCAAATATGCCGCCAGATCCTATTGCTTTAAACACTTGCGTTACCTGATATGATGTATCGGATGTCCCTTGATAAGGATTAAGCCATGTATCGATACGGGCGAACTGATAGTTGCTGAATCCAAGCTGTAGTAAAAAGTCACGATTATAGACAACTAATAAAATCAACGTAGTTCCTAATCCGGCTACTGCTAAAAAAGCCGGTAATAAAATTTGCCACTTAATCCCTGACAACAGAACCACTCCAATAAAGACTGCCAAATACACCAGGGTGGTTCCCAAATCGTTCTGCAATAAAACAAGTGCGGTCGGAATAGCAGAAAACAAGGCTAGCTTTCCAATTAATTTAAAGTCACTAGCATAATCGCGATTCTGATAGTGACTGTTATGGCGGGTAACAAGCCTTGCCAACATTAGGATGTATGGAATCTTTACAAATTCTGAAGGTTGGATCGTACCGATCGGACCCAAACGAATCCAAGAACGAGCTCCTGTAGCTGTTTCTAAATTTCTATCATAAAATAAACTGGTAAGAATGAGTAGTAGAATGCCGCCTATATAGAGATAGGTAGTCATTTTCCAAAGCTGCTCTGAATCAAATTGCATAATTACACAGACTGCAATGGCACCTAGTCCATACCAAACAGCTTGCATAATGGTCGGCGCAAGTCCCGCTCCACCCATTAAAGCAGTGGTCGAATAAATCATACTGATACTGATCAACGCTAATAGCATGACGGTTAGTATGATTCCATAGTCAATTTTTTGATTTTCTTTATTGTTGCTCATGTTATTTCTCCTTTAAACGATTCTAATCCTGGTAAGCTTTTGTTTGTCGTTAAAGACAGGGGTTCTCTTCAAAAAAACATTTTAACAGATTCATTCCGGTATTGATAGGTTTATAGGAGATTTAGCAAGAATTCGCCACATAATCGCAAAGGTTTCTTAATGTTTGCGAACGAAAAAACATCCGCTTTCTGATCAAGGATTGACCAGAAAGGGATGCTTTAATGTAAGCTATTATTGTTCGCTTACAGATGTGTCAGAACAAAATTACTTAAGTTCTACAGATCCGCCAGCTTCTTCGATTTTAGCTTTAAGTTCTTCAGCTTCTTCTTTAGAAACGCCTTCTTTAACTGCTGAAGGAGCTCCGTCAACTAATGCTTTAGCTTCTTTCAAGCCAAGACCAGTAGCTTCACGAACCGCTTTGATTACTTTGATTTTAGCTGAACCAGCACTTGTTAATTCAACAGTGAATTCAGTTTGTTCAGCTGCTCCGCCTTCTGCAGCTCCTGCTGCTGCAACTGGTGCTGCAGCTTCAACGCCGAACTCTTCTTCAATTGCGCTTACTAAATCGTTTAATTCAACGATTGTAGATTCTTTTAAATCAGCAATGATTTTTTCGATATCTAATGCCATTTTATATTTTCCTCCAATTTGATTGTTGTTTTTTTAGTTAAATGATAGTGCATGATGATACTCAAGGAACGCGTTTCCGAATCGGAAGTTACGCTGCTTCCTCTTCTTTTTTCTCTGCAACAGCTTTGATTGCCAATGCAGTGTTTCGAACTGGTGCTTGAAGTACAGATAGCAACATAGAAAGTAACCCTTCGCGGCTTGGCAGTTTCGCAATTTTGTTGATTTCTTCAACGCTTGCTACTCGACCTTCTAAGACGCCGCCTTTAATTTCTAAAGCTTCTGCGTCTCCAGCGAAGTCCGCAATGATTTTTGCAGGTGCTACAACCTCTTCATTACTGAACGCTACAGCTGTAGGTCCTTTGAAGACGTCATCTAGCCCTTCTAAACCTGCTGCTGCTGCTGCACGACGAAGCATTGTATTTTTCAATACACGCATTTCGATTCCAGCGTCACGTAATTGTTTACGCAACTCAGTTACTTGCTCAACTGTCAATCCACGGTAGTCTACTACGACTACTGCAGCTGCATCTTCGAATTTTTTCGTAATATCTTGTACTAATTCTTCTTTTTGTGCTAAAACACTTGCTTTGCTCATTGATGTTTCACCTCCTGATAGTTGGTAAAGGGCAATAAAAAAACCCCATGTCTCCGCAGACAAAGAGGGATTGTGTGTTAGTATGGTTATACATCACAATTATCCTCGGTATGATATTAAGGCCGACGCCACATACTGTCTTCGGTATAATTTAACAGTTTCTGATAGACATCTTCTACTGTTTAGTCATCAATGTTCAGTTAATTGCTTAACCTGCATAAGTATAGCAAGCTGCACTCTGCAGGTCAAGAATTAATTGTAAAATTTCAAAAAATTATTTAACTGTTGAAGAATCAACTTTGACACCAGGGCCAAATGTGCTGGCAACAGCCATATTTTTGATATAAACACCTTTTGAGCTTGAAGGTTTTGCTTTTACGATCACATCGTGAAGCGCAGCAAGGTTTTCTTGCAGTTTGTTTACGTCAAAAGAAACTTTTCCGATTGGAACGTGAATGTTTGATTGACGGTCAACACGGTAAGTGACTTGTCCAGCTTTGATGTCGTTAACAGCTTTCGCTACATCTGGAGTAACTGTACCAGTTTTAGGGTTTGGCATTAGGCCTTTTGGTCCTAAGATACGTCCTAGTTTACCTACTTCAGCCATCATGTCCGGCGCTGCAACAACAACGTCGAACTCTAACCATCCACCTTGTACTTTTGCAACCAGGTCGCTGTCGCCTACAAAGTCAGCTCCAGCTTCTTCTGCAGCTTTCGCAGCGTCTCCTTTTGCGAAAACAACAACAGTTGATGTTTTACCAGTTCCGTGCGGCAATACCATTGCGCCACGGATTTGCTGGTCAGCTTGTTTAGGGTCTACACCTAGACGGTATGCAACTTCAATTGTTGCATCGAATCCAGCGTAGTCGATTTCTTTTACTAATTCTAGTGCTTCAGCAGCATCATAAAGTTGTTCTCTATTGACTTTCTCTAAAGCAGCTAAAAACTTTTTACTTTTCTTCGCCATGATTATTTCCTCCTTGTTGTGGTATTAACGGTTTAACCTCCCACTTGTTCTCCTCAGTACGCCAAGATCTTATCCGCTAGTCTATAGAGACTTCAGGCAGATCAAGCGACTAGGGAGACAGCAAGAGCTTAGAGTCTCGGGTTTAATTAACCTTCGACAGTGAAGCCCATGCTACGAGCTGTTCCTTCAACCATACGCATAGCAGCTTCTACAGATGCAGCGTTTAAATCTTCCATTTTTGTTTCAGCGATTTCTCTAACTTGATCACGTGTTACAGATGCCACTTTTTTAGTGTTTGGTTCGCCTGAACCAGACTCAACGCCGGCAGCTTTTTTAAGCAATACAGCAGCTGGTGGTGTTTTAGTGATAAATGTAAATGAACGGTCTTCGTATACTGAGATAACAACCGGAATGATCATTCCTGCTTGATCAGCAGTACGAGCGTTAAATTCTTTACAGAATCCCATGATATTTACTTGTGCTTGTCCTAGTGCTGGTCCTACTGGAGGAGCTGGATTAGCTTTCCCTGCAGGAATCTGCAATTTGACTACGTTTACGACTTTCTTTGCCACGAGACATACCTCCTTGATTTGTTTCGCGAGTGGTTAAATGAGGTTATAGTTTTCCTCTCCCACTATTTAACTGCATGCCAAATATGCATACCGCATATTAGACGTACTGATGTATTCTATAACAATCATATCTATTTGTCAACAACTAATTCAATTTATTTGAACTGAATCAGTCTTTGATTTGTGCGATCTGGTCATACTCAAGTTCTGCGTTTGTTTCACGACCAAACATCTCTACTAAAGCTTTTACCTTGCCTTTTTCTGATTCGATTTCTGTAATCGTACCTTCCATACCGGCAAAAGCTCCGGCGATAATTTTGATGCGTTCGCCGATTTCTGCATCGATGTTGACCTTACGAGGGTTAATACCCATGCTGCGCAAGATTTGATCTACTTCCTCAGGCAATAGAGGAGACGGCTTGCTTCCTGCACCGTGAGATCCGACAAACCCTGTTACACCCGGGGTATTTCGTACAATATACCAAGCATCATCAGACATAATCATTTCTACTAATACGTATCCGGGAAACACTTTGCTTGTAGATACTTTTGTTTCCCCATTTTTTTCTTCATACGTCTGTTCTTCAGGAATCAGCACTTGCAGGATATTGTCTTCCATCCCCATACTTGTAGCTCGTGATTCCAGGTTTTGTTTCACTTTGTTTTCGTATCCTGAATAGGTGTGCAGCACATACCAGGCTTTTGATAATTCTAATTCGTTCATAATAATCTCCTTTATAAGTGTTTTTTTCTCATAATAAAAAACCTTCTGCATCTTTAAAGTCTGAGAAGGTTTTTTGCGTTTGTTTTATACTTAGTTGTCTTGTACCCTTATCATACTGCATTTCCTCTGATTTCTCAAATGAATTTTACAGTAAACTCAATAAAAATGACAGAAGTGAGTCTGTTCCATAAAAGAACACACTGAAGAAAGCAACTACTCCAAATACGGTTAAAATATTTTTGCGCATGTCCTTCGCTGAAGGCCAAGTCGTTTCTTTCAACTCATGCTTAACTTCTCCAAAAAACGTTTTAATTTTACCCATGTTCGTTCCCTCCTACTAACTTTATTCATTGACCATTTAGGACCGGTATCATTCAGGATTACTTTGTTTCTCTATGCAGTGTGTGTTTTCCGCAGTAACTACAGTATTTTTTAACTTCTAATCGCTCTGTACGGACTTTAGCTCCGCCATCTTTTGTATAGTTTCTAGAGCCGCACTCTGTACAGGCTAAAATGATTTTCTTTTTCATTAGATTGATTTCCTCGTTTCTTGGTGGTGCCTGTCGAATTGACTTTTTATTGCATACCAATCTAAATAATACTGTTTACGGTTAAGATAGTCAACCTGAATTCAAAGATCCTTTTAGAAAATGTGTCAGGTTTCGTCGATTCATTCGATAAACTGCTGTTATCGTTTGTGAAATTTGTAAACCCTATACACTTCTTGGCAAAATACTGATAAAATTAGTGGACTAGTATGTAATATCTACGAGAATGAATCAAGCTTAAAGGAAGTCGAATATGACTAAAACGCAGAAAATGATTTATATTGCTTTGCTATCTGCTCAGGCAGTCATTCTAGGATTAGTAGAACGGAGTATTCCATTCCCTTTTGCCTTTGCGCCTGGAGCTAAGTTGGGTATCGCTAATTTAATTACGATTGTTGCACTGTATACACTGCCGTTCAAAGACAGTATGAAAGTGGTGGGAATGAGACTGATTATGACCACTCTGCTGGGTGGAACACTCTCAACGTTTATGTACAGTGCAGCAGGTGCTGTATTGAGTTATCTAGGTATGCTGGTCGTTAAGATAATCGGCAAGCAAAAAGTCAGCATTATCGGGGTCAGTGCAACAGGAGGAATCTTGCATAATTTAGGACAGCTTTTTGTGGCCAGCAGCATCGCCAGGACTTGGACCGTCCTGCTTTACCTGCCGGTATTATCATTTATGGGCATCCTATCTGGAATCGCAATCGGAATAGCTGCAAATTTTTTAATGGATAAAACAGCTGTCATGCGTCGGTTCCGGATTCAATACGAAGCGAAGTCTGAATCGTCTGACTCCAAGGAACATCTCTGAGCTGCGAATCGTTCGCAGCTATTCTTTTTGCGCTTTTATTAGCCTAAGATCACTTGAACAAATAGAACGGTTTCATTCTAATTCGTTCAAAACTTGGCTTATTGTCTCTCAGTTACCCATTATCTTTTTCCGGAAAAAACAATCTTCTATACTTCTGAGCACTGCGGTGTTTGGCATTCATAACTTTTTCTCTGGAACTTTGCGTTGTTTCGGCAATTTCATCGTAGCTAAGCCCAAACATAAACAACATACTGACTGTTCTCTCAAACTTTGATAAGTTCAGTTTATACTCTATCATCGCTTCTTTAATAATCACTTTTTCTGAAGGCGTCAGCTCTTTTGAAATGCCCATTACATGCTGTCCAGCCTGCTCAACAATGCCGTCTAACGATAGTGCTTCTACATTTGATTTTCTTTTTAGTGCAGTCGTCCACCGAATTAACCGGCTGAAATGATTGTCTAAACTTAAAGCTAAGTACTCGTTAAAGCTCATCCCGCGAGTAGAGTCATATTTTTTTGTTGCCTCAACAAAACATTCACTCGCTTCCTGCCACAGATCTTCTTGTTCATATCCTTTTATGTACCGCCAACTCAACGCTCTCTTCAGTATTGGATTGCAGCTTTCGTAGAGATCGCTCAATTTGCTGTCATCACCATTTTGAATCATCTCAATCAACTCCTGATTGACCTTTTCCTCCCCCTCCCAATTGTGATATGCTGACTCTTCATTAAATGCTAAAGTCATTTTTTTCTGCTCCTTTCACTTCTGTATTTTTGTTCACTCTTTCACTTTAATTGCGAAAAAAAGAGATCCCATATATATATACTGCCATAACAGAACTAAATGTCACGATTTTTTTTGTGATTTTATTAACTTTTCTGCTCAACACATTAGATTTATCGAATAGTCCAGCATAGATAATATTGTTCAAAAAAACTATTATCAAGCGTTTTCAATATGCTTTCCAAAGTAAAAAAAGAGCACTTTAAAAGCACTCTTTTTCGTTCACATTTTGTTCACTTTTCAGTGTTTTTGTCTGCACGATTATTTCCGGCATCCGACTGGATCATTTTCTGATATAAGTCTTTTAACCGTTGTTCATCCTGGGATTTTAGAGGAGAGTTGCGCCGATATTGCTGCATTCGGTATAACGTTGCATCAAGCGAGATATTTTTCTTTACCCGCTTGATATCTCGATACAATTCATTCGCTGACTGTCTGGAAGCACCTTTTTGAAAGATAATCCACTGCTCAGCCAAGTCTGAAGTCGCAACAGAAACATTCGTCAGCAGAAAGTTTTCTTCGCCAACTGAGCGCTCAATATAACTGTCAGCTGTCTCACCCTCTTGGGTAAAAATGACCACAACATCGTATTTATCATACCTTTGCTGGATACCAGGAACTAGCTGGGCATCAAACACAATTCTGACTTCCATTTCCTGATATTTGGCATAATTACTGAGTTCGTGCAGCAGCAAATCTCTAGCATCTGCCATTTTATCCATCTTTTTCAGCTTGACTAGTTCCGGCCAAGCACCAATCATATTATAACCGTCTACATATAAGAGTTCCTTTTTCATTGCTCTCCTCCTTTCCTGTATTTTAAAACGATTATAGTGCGTTTCGCTTCCGGAAAACTTCGTACATCAACAGTCCCGATGCTACACTTGCGTTCAGACTTTGTACATTTCCTGTCATTGGAATGGTCAGGGTTTCGTCAACCTTTTCTTTTACTAAACGTGACAAGCCTTTACCTTCATTGCCAATCACTAATCCGATCGGTGAATCCACAGACCACTGGCGGTAATCTTTCCCATCCATATCTGTCCCAAAAATCCATAGGCCCCGTTCTTTCAATTCATCTATTGTCTGTGCCAAGTTCGTTACGCGCACCACTGGAACATATTCGATTGCTCCTGTAGAGGCTTTGGCTACAGTAGAAGTCAATCCAACTGCTCGACGTTTTGGAATAATGATTCCATGCACGCCTGATGCATCGGCTGTTCTCATAATCGAGCCCAAATTGTGCGGATCTTCTATACTGTCCAGCAGCAAGAAAAACGGCGCTTCTGACTTAGCCTCTGCAGCTGCAAACAAGTCTTCCAACTCTGCATACGCAACCGGACTGGCAGCAACAAGTACTCCCTGATGATTTTCACCGTCGCTTAATAAATCAAGTTTGCTTTTAGGAACAAAACTGATTTGAATCTTGCGTTTTTTCGCTTCATCTTGGATGTTTTTAAGTTTGCCGCCAGATAAGCCTTCTTGTATAAATACTTTATTGATGTCTCTTTCTGATTTCAAAGTTTCCAGAGCAGGGATTCTGCCGATCACCATTTCATCTTGAGTAATATTTTGCTCCTGTGTCTGATCTTGTTCAGGTTTTGTTTGAATGCGATTGTTTGAACGCTTCGGACGATGATTGCTGTGTTTATTTTTCGCATTTCCTGATTTGCGCTGGTTGGGTCTTTTCGCCATATTCTGTTCCTCCTTTCAATGATTTAATTTACTGGTCGTTCTGTTGTCTCTGCTCTATTTTTTCAGCACAGTATTGCATGACAGCTGCTACTCTCTCTGACTGTTCGGTTAAATAAAGATAGCCGATAACCGCTTCGAACCCTGAGGACTTATTATACGTAGGCCCATCCGTGTTTTTTGCTTTTGTATAGCTTTTTGCATTTCGACCACGCTTGAAGTAGTTCAGCTCCGTTTCAGTCAAGACTTCTTCTGTCATCATTTCATCCATCAGCCAGGCTTGCGCTTTTGCAGAAACATATTTTGTTGCCAGACGGTGCAGCTGATTCGGTTTTGTCTGCCCTTTTGTCAGTAATCGTTCGCGAATAAATCGTTCATAGACTGCATCTCCCATATAAGCGAGCGCAAGTCCATTCAGCAGTTCGGCATCTTTAGGACTCATACGCTATCCTTTCTTTTCCAGCGAATCCCTTGCGGTGTATCTTCCAGCAAAATTCCCTGTTCTTGAAGGATATCTCTAATTTCATCTGCTCTCGGGAAATTTTTCTCGCTTCTAGCCTGATTCCGCTCTTCAATCAGCGCCTCGATTTCTTCATCTAATAATTCAGTATCCACCGCTGATTCCAGGTCAATGCCAAAAATCGCCATGATTGCTGTTAATTCATTCATCGCATATTGCAGTACGATTTGAGATGCCTCTGAAGCATCCAAGTATCGATTCAGCATTCTGACCATTTCATAGACATCAGTGATCCCGTTTTGCGCTTGGAAGTCATCATCCATGTGCTGTTTGAAGCGACCAATCATTTCATCCCACAAGTGTAATTGACGGTCATCATCTTCCAGTGAAGCTGAAGCGTCACTTAAACGATGATATGCATTAGCATAAGCAGTCTGAATTTTAGTCAGATTCGTCTTTGCTTCTTGTATCGTCTCTTCTGTATAGTTGATCGGACGACGGTAATGGACCGTAGATAGGAGAAAGCGCAACACTTGTGGATCATGAGCCTTTCTCAATTCATTGACGAGCACAACATTCCCGAGTGACTTGCTCATTTTTTCATTTTCCATATTGACGAATCCATTGTGCATCCAATAGTGTGCAAATGGTTCTCCCGTCTTTGCTTCGGACTGCGCAATTTCATTTTCATGATGCGGGAACGTCAAGTCATGCCCACCAGCGTGGATATCAATGGTGTCACCCAAATACTTCGTTGCCATGACAGAGCATTCAATATGCCAGCCTGGACGTCCTTCTCCCCAAGGGGATGTCCAACTGATTTCGTCTCTCTTGGCCGATTTCCATAAAGCAAAGTCCAGTGGGTCCTCTTTCTTCTCATTCTCGATTTCTTCTAAACGATTGCTGGCACCTGTTTCCAGATCGTCTACTGAAATCCCGCTGAGCTTACCATAACCTTGAAATTTGCGCGTTCGATAATACACATCTCCGTCAACTGCATAAGCATATTCTTTTTCAATCAACACTTCAATAAATTGAATAATCTCTTGAATGTTTTCCATCACTCTTGGTGAATGCGTCGGTCTCTTTACATGGAGCGCCTCCGTATCTTCATAATACGCTTCAATAAACCGATCTGCGACTTCTGGCGCTTCAATCTCCAATTCTTTTGCTGCTCTGATAATTTTATCGTCGACATCCGTAAAGTTAGAAACGTAATTCACTTCGTATCCGCGATATTCAAAATATTTTCTGACGGTATCAAACGCTACTGCACTTCTTGCATTTCCAATATGAATGTAGTTATACACCGTTGGACCGCAGACGTACATTCTTACCTTTCCTTCTTCGATAGGCTTAAAAGATTCTTTTTGATTCGTCAGCGTGTTATACAGTTCAATCATCGATCAATCTCCTTTCTCAGCATCCATTTCTATTGAAAAAACCACGTACTCAGCCTCTATAAAAGACGCTGAATACGTGGTTCCACTTTTTTTCAGAACGACAAACATTACAATGCCGGCGTTCCCTTTTCATCTGCTAACGGTGATGAACCGAGACCACCTACTGTATTCATTCAGCAATCTAATTCAAAGAGGCATTTCGTTTAATCGCAAGCCGCCTGTTCTCATCTGCTCAGGCTTTCTGAAGACTGCACTTAAACTACTTTTTCTTATCCTAATATTTGTCGGTATTATACTAATTGTTTTTTGGCTTTTTCTAAGTGTTCTAGTGTTCGTTCTCTGCCAAGCAGTTCAATCGCATCATTTAATTGCGGTCCATGTTGTTGTCCAGTCGCTGCTACTCGGATCGGCATAAACAAGTTTTTCCCTTTTATGCCCGTTTCTTTTTGAACGGCTTTGATTGCTTTTTTGATTTCACCAGCTTCAAACGGTTCAACCTCTTTTAACTGAGCTGTGAAAGCTTCCAAAACTTGAGGAACTGTTTCACCTTTTAAGACTTCTAGTGAATCTGCATCCCACTCAATATCTTCTTCAAAGAATAATGTAGCCAGTTTAGTAATTTCAGCCGCATAACTCATCTGTTCTTGGTAAAGACCCACCAGTTTTTTCACCCATTCGCTCTTTTCAGGGGTCGGGTTAGCTTCCAGATGACCTGCCTCTACTAGATGCGGCACAGCTTTCAGTGTCAATTCGTCTAAGTCTAGTTGTTTCAAGTACTGGTTGCTGATCCATTCCAGTTTTTTTGCATCAAAAGCAGCCGGTGAAGTTCCTAGGCGCTTATGATCAAACATTTCGATAAACGCTTCACGTGAAAACAGTTCATCTTCCCCGACCGGAGACCAACCAAGAAGCGTAATAAAGTTGAATAATGCTTCTGGAAGATACCCTAACTCGCGATACTGCTCAATATACTGTAAAATCGTCTGGTCTCGTTTACTTAATTTTTTACCTGTTTCGCTATTGATGATCAGTGTCATATGACCAAATTTAGGCATGTCCCATCCAAAAGCGTTGTAGATCATCATTTGTTTAGGTGTATTGGCAATATGGTCATCGCCTCTCAAGACATGCGAGATTTCCATATAATGGTCATCGACCGCAACAGCAAAGTTATAAGTCGGCATTCCGTCGCGTTTGCGGATTACCCAGTCTCCTCCAAGAGAATCTGCTTCAAATATGATATCGCCTTTGACCATGTCGTCAAATTTGTAAGTGCTGCCTTCAGGAACTCGGAAACGAACAACCGGCACTAGTCCTTGCGCTTCTTTTTCTTGCTGCTCTTCTGCGGTCAGATGAGCGTGTTTCCCGCTATAATGCGGCATCTCTCCGCGAGCGCGCTGTGCTTCACGTTCTTCTTCAAGTTCTTCCGGTGTCATGTAGCATTTATACGCTTTATCTTCAGCCAGCAGCTGTTCGATCAGCGGATCATAGATGTCTTTACGTTCAGATTGACGGTAAGGACCGTATTGTCCGCCTACATCAGAGCTTTCATCCCAATCGATCCCTAACCATTTCAAGTTGTTCAGCTGGCTTTGTTCACCATTTTCAACATTTCTTTTGATATCTGTATCTTCAATTCTGATGATAAACTCGCCACCATGATGGCGGGCAAATAAATAATTAAATAATGCTGTTCGTGCATTCCCGATATGCAAGTGTCCCGTCGGGCTTGGTGCGTATCTTACACGGACTTTGTTTTCCATAACGATTCTCCTTTTATAACTTAACGATTCTCTTTAAATTTACCATGATTACAAGTGAAATGCTACTTTATCCAGCTGATTGTCTGATAATCCGGAGATTATTTTGCTTTACCCATTAAAGCTTCTGCAATCATGAAATCTGTTGCCGTCGTAATTTTAAAGTTCAACTCTTTCCCAGTCACTACTTTGACCGGATGATTCAATCGTTCTACCAATTCTCCTTCTTCATTTCCAACGAACTCTTCTTGATCTGCTCGTTCATAAGCCTGGATCAACAAGCGGCTTTTGAATGCCTGAGGTGTCTGTACTTGCCAGATTACTGGTCTGTGCAACGTTTGATGGACTTCTTGATTACGCACAACTTTAATGGTATCTCTAGCAGGAATCGCAAAAATAACCGCTTCTTCCACTTTGACGGCATCTAATAAGGTATTTACCATTTCTTGATCTATAAACGGTCTGGCTGCATCATGAACCATTACCTGACCATTTTCCGGATCGTTTAAAGCGGCCAGTCCATTTTTCACACTGTATTGTCTTTCACTGCCGCCAGCAACGAAAGTCAGCTTTTCTGGGAGTGAGCCATATAAGTTTCTAACCTGATGCTGAATCTGCAGACGTTCCATTTCTTGAACAACAAACACGACTTGTTCACACTGCTGATCATTTAAAAAAACACTTAATGCATAATCATATAACGGACGCTGATTCAACTCCAGCAGTATTTTATTTTCTTTAGCACCAAAACGGATGCCGGCACCGGCACCTAAAAGGATCACTTCGTACGTATCTTTCACGATTTTCCCTTCCTATCGTTTTGGTTATCGATCGCCTTTTGACTATGTGCCATTTTAGCAAAAATCATACGTCCGGCATTGGTTTGCAGTGCACTAGTTACAACGACTTTTACTGACTGGTTCATATAGTGTTGTCCTTCTTCTACAACAACCATTGTTCCATCATCCAGATACGCCACACCCTGGCTTCTCTCCGTACCGTTCTTGACGATCATGACCTGCATGTTTTCTCCTGGGATGACGACTGGTTTGACAGCGTTCGCTAACTCATTGATATTTAAAACCGGAACACGCTGGAACTCCGCTACTTTATTTAAATTGTAATCATTTGTAACGACGACACCATCCATTTTCTTCGCAAGATAGACTAGCTTCATGTCTACTTCTTCAGATTCAGTCTGTTCACTGTCATCCATAATCACTTCAATATTATCTTCTTTCTGCAAAGCATTCAGTATATCCAATCCGCGACGTCCTCGAACACGTTTCAAGCTGTCTGAAGAATCTGCAATATACTGCAATTCCTGCAAGACGTGTTGAGAAACGACAAGTACCCCTTCCAGGAAACCTGCTTTCGTGACATCCAGAATACGACCGTCGATTATGGCACTTGTATCTACGATTTTATACTTTTTGAAGGTGTCCCCTTCTTTTCTTTCCAGCACGCCGCTTTCATCAGGTTTTGACGTTCTAGAAGTCAGTAAACGGCGAATCTCTTCGCGTCTTGACGTTGCAAACTGGAAAAAAGTATAAGCTAATACAACCGCTAAAATCAATGGAACAATATCTTTAAGAATCATAATGTTGAGAGCGATAAACGGTATACTAACCAGAATAGCTATAATAAGTCCAATAATCGCACCGACGCTCCCGAATAATAAATAGGAAACACTTTGTTCGCTGAAAAACTTTTCAATCCGGTTGATAACCTTTTGGATCGGTCTGACCGCCTGGAACGAAATCAGATAGAACAAGACCGCGCCAAGCAGCAAACCAACGACCGGGTGAGAAATCCATCCCGGGACAGAAGGGATAAAGTTCATCAATTCTGGAAAGAAATTATACCCCAAACTTCCCCCTACTAGAACAAATGTAAAAATAATCAACTTTTTAATCATCAAATCCTCCTTCCTTGTGCTAGTTAAATGCTTTTTTAATGACTTCTGAAATGGTGGAGCATCCTATAATGTCAATCTCTTTAGGAAATGTCCATCCAGACAGATTGTTTTTTGGAACGAAGATTCTCTTAAATCCGAGTTTTGCGGCTTCATTAACCCTTTGTTCGATTTTAGAGACTCTTCTGACTTCTCCCGTCAATCCAATTTCTCCGATAAAACAGTCGGTTGCTCGCGTTTCTTTTTCTTTATAACTGGATGCAATACTGACAGCAATCGATAAGTCGATCGCTGGTTCATCCAAACGAACACCTCCGGCGGCTTTTAGATAAGCATCCTGATTCTGCAGCAGCAGACCCGCTCTTTTTTCTAGAACAGCCATAATTAATGATACTCTGGAATAGTCTAATCCGCTAGCCGTTCTTTTAGCATTTCCGAAAACCGTCGGTGATATCAGTGATTGAATTTCCACAAGCACAGGCCGTGTCCCTTCCATTGCCGCAACAACTGAAGATCCAGTAGCGCCTGCCAGTCTTTCTTCCAGGAATAATTGAGAAGGATTCAATACTTCCTCCAGTCCACCGTTTCTCATTTCGAAAATACCAATCTCATTTGTTGATCCGAATCGATTTTTGACAGCTCTTAAAATTCTGAACGTATGGTGTCTTTCCCCTTCAAAATATAAAACGGTATCCACCATATGTTCCAACATTCTAGGACCAGCGATATTTCCTTCTTTTGTCACGTGACCGACGATGAAGATTGCGATGTTGTTCATTTTTGCTAATCGCATCAATGTGGCTGTTGATTCACGAACTTGTGAGACACTGCCCGAAGCACTGTCGATTTCCGGATGATGCATCGTCTGAATTGAATCAATGATTACATAATCTGGTTTAATACTTTCAATTGTTTCTTGAATTAAGCTCAGATCCGTTTCTGCATATAAATAAAAATCTGTTCCGCGGAGTTCCAGTCGTTCCGCACGCATTTTGATTTGGCTGGCGCTTTCTTCACCAGAGACATATAAAACTGTCCCGCCGTCATTGTTCAGTTGTGCAGATACTTGCAGAAGCAAGGTGGATTTTCCGATCCCAGGATCTCCTCCGATCAGTACAAGTGATCCGGGTACCACCCCTCCGCCTAATACTCTGTTAAATTCTACTAATTTGGTTTTAACTCGCTCTTCTTTTTCAATGGTAATATCAGTAATCGGTTCTGCTTTTGAAGCTTTCCCGCTGATGGTTACTCGACTTCTGCTGTCGCTTTTCGGTTGAACCCTTTCTTCAACCATTTGGTTCCAGGTTCCGCAGCTTGGGCATTTACCTAAATACTTAGGAGATTCATACCCGCAGTGCTGACAAACAAATACTGTTGGTTTCTTTTTTGCCAATCAAGTTACCTCTTTTGCTGTTTAATTTTAGAAAGACTACCTAATATTAGATAGTCTTTCAAGTTTATAATTCATCTATTCATTATATCATATCAAGGCAAGAAACGAGTTATCTTCACATTATATACATAGAAGGTTCTTCAATCTTTCTCATAATTTATCGAAACGATTCATTATTCTCCAGATGAACCAAAACCACCGATTCGAGTCTGAAATTCTGCTATTTCATTATCAACAATTTCATATGGAGTGAAAATCCCTTGAGCGATACGGTCGCCCTTCTTAACTAGTACATCTTCAATTCCATAATTGATAAACTGAACAAAAATCTCGCCTTCATTATTTTCATTTCCATAATAATCCGCATCAATTACACCAATTCCATTCGGTAAAGCTAATTGTTTTTTCATTGGATTGCTTGAACGATTCGCCAGCATCAGATATTCATTTTCAGGCATATAAGCTTTAATGCCGGTAGGAACTAATGTTGAAGAAAAAACGTTTTGATTTTCTGCAGAAACAGCTTTCCCTTCCATCATGTTTTTTAGCCCATTCTCTGCCAACAACGCTTTCCAGAAAGAAGGCACTACTGTATCTTCTGCCGCTTTAATGTCATATCCTGCCGAACCTCTTGTTGCTCTTTTTGGCAGTTCAATATTCTGTTCTTCATATTTTGATACTACTTCAAATCCACGTAATCGTTCGTTCATTATACTTTATCTCCTCTAAAATCATATGACACTATTTTACATGAAAATACATTCGCTTAAAACCTCTTTTGTGTTACATTCCCCCTATGTATATATTGTGATTTTATAAAATATATTACGAACAGTTATACTAAATGATTTGTTTTATATGGACTGATTCTCCCTTGTTATTTTAAGCCGTCAAGTAACGGGAAATAACGATAAAGAAGATAAGACCACAGATTCAAATATGAAGTAAAATAAATATACCTGAATAGCTTTAACAATGAAATCATTAAAACTGTTCAGGTATTTAGTGCAAAAAAACCTCTCTAATACGAGTAATATTAGAGAGGAAAAGGGATAACAATATTAGGTCTTCTCTGACCGATTTAATCAGCGAATGACATTTGTTGTTTCAGGATCAAAGAAATGTGATTTACCCATATCGAAAGCTAAATCTACATTTTCACCTGGCGAGTGGTAATCACGCGCATCTACACGAGCTATAAATTCTACACCGCCGACTTCAGAATACAGCATTGTTTCTGCACCTAGAAGTTCTGATACGGCAACTTTGGAAGTAATAACAGTATTCGGCGAAGCATCCAATGCTACTTGTTCACTGTGAATATCTTCTGGACGGATACCAAATACTAATTTAGCACCATCAGTGTACCCTTTTTCACGCAGCATTTTCAATTTTCCTTCTGGAACTTCAATAGTCATTCCATTATCATTTGTAATTTTATTTCCATTCAATGTTACGTTGAAGAAGTTCATAGCAGGAGAGCCAATGAACCCCCCTACGAAAACATTTACAGGAAAATCGTATACTTCTTTAGGTGTTCCGATTTGTTGAATGAACCCATCTTTCAAGATAACGATTCGATCAGCCATCGTCATCGCTTCTGTCTGGTCATGGGTTACGTAGATAGAAGTTGTATTCAAACGTCTATGCAGTTTAGCAATTTCAGCACGCATCGCTACACGTAATTTCGCATCCAAGTTGGATAACGGTTCATCCATTAAGAATACTTTTGCATCACGAACGATAGCACGTCCTAAGGCAACACGCTGACGCTGTCCACCAGAAAGTGCTGCTGGTTTACGGTTCAATAACTCTGTCAGTCCTAAAATGTCAGCCGCGTTATCTACACGCTTTTTGATTTCATCTTTTTTATATTTACGTAATTTCAAACCGAAAGCCATATTGTCAAATACAGTCATATGCGGGTACAAAGCGTAGTTTTGGAATACCATTGCGATATCGCGATCTTTTGGTGCAACATCATTCATCATTGTATCGCCGATCCACAATTCGCCGTCAGTAATTTCTTCTAGCCCGGCAATCATTCTAAGTGTTGTAGACTTTCCACAACCTGAAGGTCCTACAAAGACGATAAATTCGCGGTCTTTGATTTTCATGTCGAAGTCTGAGACGGCATAGTCATCAGAGTTATCATAACTTTTATAAATATTCTTCAAAGCGATTTCTACCATTACATCCACCAATCCTTTTCTGTTCTGAATTAAAGTTGTTTATCCTGTGCTTTACACTTATTATATTATTGTAAACGGTTTTATTATTCTACGTAAACGTGCACAAAAATATTCAAGTGTTTTGTGCACGTTGACTAAATCAGATTTTATTTACTTTCAGGAATCGTTTTGATGACGCGAGCTGGATTGCCTGCAATCACAACATTATCCCCAAAAGATTTTGTAACGACGGAACCTGCACCCACCACAACATTATCTCCCAGCGTTACGCCTCCGATAATAGTAGCGTCAGATCCAACCCAGCAATTATCACCTATTTTAATTGGACGTCCAAACTCCAAACCAGAATTTCGTTCGATTGGATCTAGAGGATGTTCCGGTGTTACTAGACTGACACGCGGTCCAAGCATTGCGTTATCGCCAATTGTTATCGGACAAACATCCAGCATCACAGCATCAAAATTTGCATAAAATCTTTCTCCGACAGAGATATTTTCTCCATAATCGATTCTCAGTCCTGGCTCGACATGAATCTTTTCTCCTGTTGCACCAAAAATCTCTTTGATCAGGTTTGACCGTTCTTGTTCCACTTCCAACTGACTGTAAGTATGCGCTAATTTGTGTGCTCTAATACGAGCTTTGATCAGCTCTTCATCTGATGGGTCATAAAAATCTCCGTTGATCATTTTTTCGCGTTCTGTCTTCATTATCGATTCCCTCTACTTCTTGATTAGTATTTTTTACTTTCTTAGTCGGAAAGCTCTATACGCTGTTTCTCCCGCCTCTGCTGCCAATTCTTCCACTTCAGAGATAGCCTCCTCCAAAGTCATTGGTCGATTGACCAGATCAATAATCAAATCGATTCCAGCCTGATATACTTTCTGCATATTATTTTCTCTTCCACCGACGATGGCTATCACCGGTAAGTTATATCTTTTAGCTGCTTTTGCGATACCTACAGGTGCTTTTCCTTGGATAGATTGACCATCCATTTTACCTTCACCAGTAATGACAAGATCCGCTTCAGCAAGTGCTCGATCTAACTGGATCAGTTTCAGCACCTCATCGATTCCGCTTTTCATTTCCGCATTGCAGAAGGCCATTAACCCAAATCCAAGACCACCGGCCGCTCCAGCTCCACTAATTGACTTCCATTCTCCCTGCAATTCAGTTTCTACTAAATCTGCATAGTGCTCTAAGGCGCCATCATAGTCTTCGATGTCAGAAGCTGCTACTCCTTTTTGCGGTCCAAATACTTCAGTCGCTCCATTGACACCAGTTAATGGATTGGTTACATCTGATAAAATCGTAAAAGTACAAGCAGCCAGTCTAGAATCCAAAGAAGAAATATCTACTGAGCTGAGCGTCTTCAGTCCTTCTATTCCAGGTGCGATTTCGTTTCCATTACTATCCAGAAGTTTTGCACCTAATGCCTGCGCCATTCCGGCACCTCCATCATTCGTTGCACTTCCGCCAAGACCAATAAATAATTCTGTTGCCCCTTTATCTAACGCCGCCTTGATTAACTCCCCGGTTCCATATGTAGTCGCTTTGACAGGAGAATCATTTAATTCTTTTAAATGAAGGCCAGAAGCTTCTGCCATTTCTACTACTGCCTTTGTCTCACTCAACATGCCGAATCGAGCAGCCACTTGAGCATTATAAGGACCTTGAACATTTACCTCATGATAAACACCATCCAAGTTTTCAACTAGTGCCTTAACAGTCCCTTCTCCCCCATCTGCAATTGAGAATATTTCCGTTTCAACGGCATCGTCGATTCTTAGAATACCTTTTTCTATACATTCACCGATTCTTTTAGAATCTGCGCTTCCTTTGAATGAATCAGAAGCGATTACAATCCTTGTCATTGTCTTATCCCTCCAATCAAAATTTAAATTTATCATACCAGATTCTTTACTAGTATGCACAGTCGATGGAATTGACTTTGTTCACGAATACTCTTAAAATTGAAACCAGAATAGAACAAATCCACTTAATTGAACGGTAGAATTGGAGGAACATTGCATGAAAATAGCCATCACAGGTGCAACTGGCCATTTGGGGAATACGGTCATTCAGGAACTGCTCGACAAAAAAGGTAATGACACTATTATTGCAGTTGTCCGCAACAAAGAAAAGGCAGACAAGCAATTTCCTGCAGCAATAAATATTCGCTATGGCAATTATAATGATTATGCTTCGCTGCTTAAGGCTTTTTCAGAAGTAGATAAACTTTTGTTTATTTCCAGCCCTAGCAATGATGATATGGAAAGGGTTGTACAACATGCAACCGTCATTAAGGCTGCTCGTGATGCTTCGGTAGGTCAAATATATTATACAAGCTTTTCGCATGCTGATCATTCAACCATTTCGCTGGCAAAATTACATCTGGCTACGGAAGCAGCGATAAAAGTCTCGAATTTAGATTATACTTTTATTCGCAATCCTTTATATTCAGAAGTCTTTATCAACGCTTCATTAAAAGAGTCTGTTGCTTCTGGAGAGTTGGTTACTAACACCGGTAAAGGAACACTGAATACAGCTAGTCGTGATGATCTTGCTAAAGCTGCTGCAACGCTCTTATGTACAGATGGTTATCGTAATGAAATCGTTGATCTCGCTTCATCACATCTGTGGAGTTTCGATGATCTTGCTGAAACCTTGACTGAAGCCAGCGGGAAAAAGGTCATCCATCGCGCAGTATCTCAACCTGAAGCTATTCAACACTTTGTTGCATCTGGAATGCCGGAACCGGCTGCTGAATTTACAGCAGAAATGTACCAGGCGATTTCCGATGGAGATATTTCGCAAACAGAACCTCATCTAACCAAGCTGATTGGACAAGAAACTACTTTAAAAGAAATGGTTTTTCGTTCAATATAGCCTTAATAAGCGTATCAATGACATACACAATCTAAGTTTGCCCAAAACAAAGGAGCATATTCATGAAAATAGAAGTTACAGATAAAGCTGTCAACTGGTTCGAGGACGAACTAGCTTTAGACAAAGGCGACGCTATCCAGTTTTTTGGAAAGACATATGGGAATACTGAAGTGCATGAAGGATTCTCTGTAGGAATGAGAGTAGACCAACCAGATAAAGAGCCCATGGCACAAAAAGAAGTGAATGGGATCACTTATTATGCCGAAATAGAAGATGATTGGTTTTTTAGCGGATACAATTTAGAAGTAGATTTTGACCCTGAGCGCGAAGAACCGATTTATCATTTTCATGAAGATAAATAATCCTATTGAAAAAGAGCCATACGACTAATATTTGTTCAGTCGTATGGCTCTTTACTATAAATAAAAAAAGGGTATAAAAAAACTCCGCAAGCAGGGCTCGAACCTGCGACAACGCGATTAACAGTCGCGCGCTCTACCAACTGAGCTATTGCGGAATCAAAAATAAAAACTATAAAAAAAGAGCTGCACGGCAACGTCCTGCTTTCACAAGGGGAAACCCCTCACTATCCTCGGCGCTGGGAAGCTTAACGGCTGTGTTCGAAATGGGAACAGGTGGATCCTTCCCGCCATCATTACCGCACAATGACTCTTTTCTATTGTAAGAGAACCTTGTTCTCTGAAAACTAGATAGCTGATCTTGCTCACTCACATGTTTGACAACACCGCATACGCTTAGACCAACAT